>NZ_LN831786.1:6816-1206816 GCF_001375675.1 Massilibacterium senegalense
ACCGCCATTATTTGGCTCGATAGCTCAGTCGGTAGAGCAGAGGACTGAAAATCCTCGTGTCGGCGGTTCGATTCCGTCTCGAGCCACCATTTTTGCCGGTGTAGCTCAATTGGTAGAGCAACTGACTTGTAATCAGTAGGTTGGGGGTTCAAGTCCTCTTGCCGGCACCATTTTAAAAAAATATTGACATATAAGAGAATTTAAAGTATAATTTATATTGTCTTTTGGAGGGGTAGCGAAGTGGCTAAACGCGGCGGACTGTAAATCCGCTCCCTGAGGGTTCGGCGGTTCGAATCCGTCCCCCTCCACCATTTGATAGGGGCATAGTTTAACGGTAGAACAGAGGTCTCCAAAACCTCCAGTGTGGGTTCGATTCCTACTGCCCCTGCCAAAAAAATGGCGGTTATGGCGAAGTGGTTAACGCACCGGATTGTGGCTCCGGCACTCGTGGGTTCGATTCCCACTAATCGCCCCATTTAAGATATTGGGCTATAGCCAAGCGGTAAGGCAACGGACTTTGACTCCGTCATGCGTTGGTTCGAATCCAGCTAGCCCAACCATATTTGCGGAAGTAGTTCAGTGGTAGAACACCACCTTGCCAAGGTGGGGGTCGCGGGTTCAAATCCCGTCTTCCGCTCCAGAAACGATGGCGGCATAGCCAAGTGGTAAGGCAGAGGTCTGCAAAACCTTTATCACCGGTTCAAATCCGGTTGCCGCCTCCATCAAAATTCTTATAGTGCCGGGGTGGCGGAACTGGCAGACGCACAGGACTTAAAATCCTGCGGTAGGTAACTACCGTACCGGTTCGATTCCGGTCCTCGGCACCAATTCTACATTTAGTCTTTATGACTGGTTGTGCACACACAATCAGTTTTTTACTTCAAAAGTACGAATAAATACTTTTTTGCCTGAGTGGTGGAATGGCAGACACGCCGCACTCAAAATGCGGTGCCGCAAGGCGTGCCGGTTCAAGTCCGGCCTCAGGTACCAATAAAAAATAAAAAAGTGCTTGAAAATTGTCGATTAATGTAGTAAAATAAATAGTGTTGTTGCAAGTTATGCGGGTGTAGTTTAATGGTAAAACCTCAGCCTTCCAAGCTGATGTCGTGGGTTCGATTCCCATCACCCGCTCCATACATATGATACTAACGCAGTGTTTCGTTTCAAAAAGAACGAAGTGTTGCGTTTTTTTATTTTGTTTACGTGCATCCTATTAAAGTGCTAGGGGGAATATAAGATGCTCGATCTTCATCTTTTGAAAGAGGAAGTAAAAAGTTATGCAAAGTCTATTGGAATCGATAAAATACGTTTTACAACGGCAGCTCCTTTTGAAGAATTAAAAGAACGCTTATTAGAACAACAACGTTTACAATATCAATCAGGATTTGAAGAACAAGATATTGAAAAGCGTGTGAATCCTAGTAAACTACTCAAAGGTGCACAGTCCATTATTGCGATTGCTTTAGCTTATCCAACTAAAATGACAGAAAAGCCAAAGAATACAAAGGAAAATCGCCGAGGCATATTTTGCCGCGCTTCTTGGGGGATTGATTATCATCTCATTTTAAAAAATCGTCTTGAAAAATTAGAACAATTTCTTTTAGAAAAATTTCCAGAGGCGAGATGCTTATCGATGGTTGATACAGGGGCACTTAGTGATCGAGCTGTAGCTGAAAGAGCAGGCATTGGATTTAGCGGTAAAAATACATCTATTATTACTCCAGAGTTTGGATCTTATGTATACCTTGGTGAAATGATTACTACTATTCCATTTGCTCCAGACGATCCCATTTTAGATAGTTGTCTTGATTGTACAATATGTATAAATGCTTGCCCGACAGGAGCTATTATACAACCACACCAACTCGATTCTAACCGATGTATTGCATTTTTAACACAAACAAAAGAAATGCTGCCGGACCGATTTAGAAAGCACTTAGGAAATAGAATATACGGCTGTGACACATGTCAGCAAGTTTGCCCGAAAAATAAAGGAATCGACTTTCATTTTCATGAAGAGATGGAAGCAGAACCAGAAAAGGTAAAGCCATTGTTAAAACTTTTATTAACTATGTCAAATCGAGAATTTAAGGACACATTTGGTCATATGTCAGGTTCCTGGAGAGGGAAAAAGCCAATTCAACGAAATGCAATTATGGCATTAGCACATTACAAAGATGTTAGTGCTTTGCCATTGTTAAAAGAACTTTTACTGCATGATGTTCGTCCAGTCATAAGGGCAACAGCCGCATGGGCAATCGGAGAAATACAAGATGATAGCATGCGAACTGTACTAGAAGAAGCAAGAAAAAGTGAACAAGAAGAGATTGTCCAAACAGAGATAAACAATGCTTTTAAAAAGCTAACGACATAACTTTCCGTCTTCCCCTCTATATTAAAAATAGGGGGGATTTGTTATGTATTCATTATTAGAAGAAAGAAATCGTTGGCTACTCGGAACAACATCTAAACCGTTATCCATACATCAAGAAGAATATTTGGCACTAAGTCGAAAGAAACAAATGTGGAAATACCAACATAAACAACTTGTTAAAATTTTCACCAAAACGTTTGTGACAGGTATTCATCATTATGGAGAGGAAAAAATATTTTTTTACACTGCTTATCATCGTTACGTACTACGACATAAAAAGACAGAGCGATTTTGGATAGAAGAAAGATGTGAAAAACGAAAAAGGAAAATCAAAAATGGCATAATAGAAGATCGATTGTGGATACCAAAAGAAACAAATGAAAATAATGTACTCGATTTCACAAATAGCAGAAAAACAATTGATTATAGTTATAATCGAGTACTAGCAGTCCAATATGCAGAGCGTTGGTGGAATGATTATAACCCAGCTTATGTAAAGTTTGATGTAGATTGTACCAATTATATTTCTCAATGCTTATTTGCAGGTGGGGCTCCGATGACGGGCTTTTTTGACCGCAGGAAAGGCTGGTGGTATAAAGACCATCAATATAGTTATAGTTGGACGGTTGCACACTCTTTACGGTGGTATTTAGCTGGGTCTAGGACAGGATTACGTGCAAAAGAAGTTCAGTCGCCAAGAGCGCTTCAGTATGGCGATGTGATCTGTTATGATTTTAATGGTGATGGGCGTTTTGATCACACAACGATTGTGACAGGGAAAGATGATAATGGATATCCTCTTGTAAATGCGCATACTGTGAATAGTAGAATGCGTTATTATTCATATGAAGATTCATCCGCATGGACAGAAAAAATCAACTATAAATTTTTTCATATCCTGGATGGTTCATAAAGAAAGGTTCGGTCAGATTGAATAAATTCGTTTTCTTGGCAAGTAGGGCGGAAATGTTATAATAAAAAAGTACGGAATTTAGACTAGAGGTGAAAAATAGATGGGATTACACGTTGTATTATTCCAACCAGAAATTCCTGCTAATACAGGAAATATTGCAAGAACATGTGCAGCAACGAATACTGTACTACATTTAATTCGTCCGTTAGGATTTAGTACCGATGATAAAATGTTAAAACGAGCAGGTCTTGATTATTGGAAATTTGTCGATGTTCGTTATTATGATTCATTAGATGAGTTTTTGGCAACATATCCGGAAGAAAATTTTTATTTTATTACGAAATTTGGAAAACAATATTATCATGAATTTGATTTTAGTAATTCAAGCAAAGATTACTTCTTTATCTTTGGGAGGGAGACAAATGGCCTTCCTGATATAGTTCACAAGCGTTTTCCAAAGCGTTGTTTACGGATTCCAATGGCAGATGAAGTTCGAGCGTTAAACCTTTCTAATACAGCATGTATGCTTGTATATGAAGCTTTAAGACAACAAAAATTTCCAGGGATGAAATAATCGTAAGGAGTGATAACATGCCAAAAATTCCAAAAGTAGATTATGCAATAATTGGTGGATCAAGTACAAATTCTATTAATTTTCCGGAAGACTTAAATCGAGATGATGTTCAAGTATTAGAAACAGATTTAGTATTTGACACGCCATTTGGCGAAAGTCCCGCTTTTAAACTTGTTCAATTAGATGATAAAGTATTTTTAACATGTAAAATGCACGGATGGCGTCCGAACGTCGTTACTCGTGGTGTTGCAAGCCAACAAGTATTTTGGGTATTTAAAAAAGCAGAAGTTAAAAAAATATACGCTGAAGGTGGCGTAGGCAGTATTAATCATTTATTAGAATTACGTGATTTAGTTATTCCAAATGATTATATCGACCAATCTCAACGGATAGACGTTGGATTAGGTGGCCCTTATTTATTAGCAATGAGGGAAGCGATTTGTCCAACACAAGCTGACCATTTATACGAAGCAGCTAAAAAAGAAGTGTCTTCTTTAGGACGATATGTATTTAAACGTGGTATTTATGTAAATACAGATGGACGACATTTTGAAAGCCCTGCGGAAGTACAAGCGTATAAACAATGGGGCGGGGATGTTATTGGACAAAGTATCACACCTGAAGTATATTTAGCGCGAGAAATTGGTGCGTGTTATGCAGGTGTATACATGGTAGTGAACTATGCAGAAGGAATTAGAAAAGACTGGGAGCATAAAGATTTATCTGATATTTTTTATAAAGAATCTCATCGCATTGGAAATATTTTATTAAACGCCTTAAAAGAAACGACGGTCGATCAAACGACATGTAATTGTTGTTCCCTACGAACAAAAACATTATTAACCCATGATGGGGAAGAAGACTAAACAAAAAGCCCTTGGTTGCTATAAAATGTACCCTATAAGATGGACACTTTGAAAAAAGTCCTTCTTGTAGGGTATTTTTGTAGATAAAAAGAGCTGCTGACATTGTCAACAGCTATCCGCTAAGCAACCTTATTTGTTACCACTTGGACGTTCGTTGTATCCAGCAGTAAAAATAGCAGTTAAGAAAGAAATAACTACGAGTAAAATTAATGCAAGTGACATTTGATTCTCCCCCTTTTTGCAAAAATTGCTCCATCTATATTATAGACTAAGTAGAATGATAAAGAAAAGTAAAATCCTATGTTTTCGTTGCTCTAGAAGTATGCTATTTTTATATTAACGTGTATAATAAGAACAAATCTTGTCAAAAGGAGGAATTCCGCTATGTATGTAGTGATGAATGAATTGTATCTTCCAAATAAGGAAGCAAAAGATATGATGATTAAGCGTTTTGGGAATAGTGCAGAAAATATGAAAAAAATTAAAGGTTGCCTTGAGTTTTTGTTTTTAAATAATGAGAACGAAGATGGAAAACAAATCGTCTTTACTAAGTGGAAAACAAAAGAAGATTACGAAGCATGGGTAAATAGCGAAGCTTTCCGCAGAGCGCATTCTTCTTCTAATCAAGAAGAAAAACCGAGGGAAGAAACAAAAGAATCCAGTGCTTCTAATCAATTGCATGCATACGAAGTCATCTATCATACATAATCTAGAATACAACGTATCTTTGCAAGAAAGAATTAGAAGAAAGGGCGTATATTTTTGGCAAACACATTAAAAGAAACAAGAACAAGTCAAAACGAAGAGAAAAGACCATTTTTAAAATTTGATAATGTTCATACATTTAGTTATTTTCCATTTTTTGTTGTTTTATTATTTAGTATTGCCTTTGCATTAAATTTACGTGTGTTGGCAACGAAAGAACTAAAAGATGCAGCACTTTATGAAGGTATTATTGAAATTATGCCAGAGCAAAAGTTTCAAAGTCTTCTTTTAGTAGGATTACTTCTTGTATTATTTATGGTATTTTCTATGTTAAAATTACTTGGGGAAACGTCGTTACGATTATCGCTCCTTCTTTTTGCTAAAGATCAAACAGGATATACGATTCAACGAATGCAATCAGGATTTTGGGTTTTACTCGCTGGAGGAGTAGTAGCAACTTTATTGTTTAAATCTACCGTTTTTGTTTTGTTAGTATTTATTCTTACTGTTATTTTGTATTTTGTCTTTTATATTTTTCAACTAAGCGATGATTTGAGCATGGGTTCATTAGTTGGTATTATTTTGTTTAATACATTATTTTGGACAACATTCTTTTTGCTAGCTTTTTATTTTGTGATAAAGACGTATAATCAAGTATTAAATATGGTCATTTCTTAAGAGAAAACGAGTCGTACCTTAAAGGCACGACTCGTTTTTCCTTTTTTTACTTTTCTGCAACGAGAGGTTGCATGACATTTCTCCACATATTTAATTTTGTTTGTTCATAAGACTGAACGGAAGTATGCTTATTTTTTCCACCAATCCACACGCCGGTTGTGTAACGGTCTGTTAGTCCAACAAACCAAACATCACGATAATTATTGGTTGTTCCTGTTTTTCCACCAATATATCCACCACCCATCCCTAGTCCTTTTGCTGTTCCACTTTGGACAACTGCGGTCAACATTTCGCGCATTTTATCGTTTGTTGATTTCGTCCATACTTCTACAGGTTCATCTTTCCATTCATATATTGGATGACCTGTTTCGTCTGTTACACGAATAATTGCCCGTGAAGGTGTCCATTGCCCATTATTGCCAAACGTAGTATAAGCGCTGGTTAGTTCCAATGGTGTTACTTCAAACGAACCTAATGCGGTAGAGAGATCCGTACGATGACTTTCTTTTACTCCTTTAAATTGGAATTTATCCACATAGGAGAACCCTCGTGGTACGCCAATTTCATCTAATAAACGAACGGCAGGCGTATTATGGGAATATTTAAAGGCGTCAATCATCGGAACCATCCCGTATTCTTTTTTCCCGTAGTTACTAGGTGAATAAATGCCTTTTTTGAAATTATTTGCATTTACTGTAGTAGTAATAGGCACCTTTTTTTCATTTAAATAAGGACCATAAACAAGTAACGGCTTTATAGCAGAACCGGGTTGTCGATATGCTTGAAAGGCGTTATTAAATTCAAATAGCGTTGGATTTTTTCCACCTGATAATGCCAAAATTTGATGGGTTTGATGGTCAATGACAACCATCGATGCCAGTGCTCCACCATACGTGGAATTATTGATAGTTCGTGTCACTCGTTCTTGAACCGTTGGATGTAACGCTGTTTCAATTTTTACTCCTTGTTCAAATAATAAAGAGTGTACGCGATTTTTTAATTCGGTTTTAATTGTTTCTTCTTCTTGCGGAGCTTTTGCATTTTTTAAACGTTCGTCAAATCCTTCTGCTTGAGAGATTAGTTGTTCAAATTCATGGTGAATGTACGTAACATAGTCAGGAAAATGCACTTCAGGTTCTGTCACATTTAAGACGATTTCTTCATTTAACGCTTCATTATACTGTTCTTCTGTAATGAAATCTAACTTCCGCATTTTTTGTAAAATAGTTTGTTGTCTTTTTTTCGTATTATCATATTTCGTAATCGGATCAAAGAGTGTTGGATTGTTTGGGATAGCAGCTAAAAAGGCAGACTCGGCATAACTTAATTCATTGACATGCTTATTGAAATAATATTGACTTGCTGTTTCAATCCCGTATACGCGATTATGAAAATAAATAGCATTTGCGTAAAATTCAAAGATTTCATCTTTCGAATATTTTTTCTCCAGTTTATAACTCATCAATAATTCTGTTACCTTCCGTTTATACGTTCTATCTTGAGATAAATAAACATTACGGACAAGTTGTTGGGTAATCGTACTTCCGCCTTCTTTTACATCATTTGATTGTGCATTTACTACTGCTGCACGAGTAATGCCGCGAATGTCAAAACCTTTATGTTCGTAAAAACGTTGATCCTCTGCTGCGATAAATGTATTGACAACTCCCTTTGGAATTTCTTCTAAAGGTACATATTTTCGATTTTCTGGCCCGTATACTTCAGAGATTTGATTGCCAAACCTATCATAAATAAAACTGTTTCGTTTCAAGACAATACTGTTAATTTGAATCTTTTGGTCAATAACGTCTGAAACACTTTCGATACTTTTAACTTCGTTATCCACCTTGTAAAGGGTAAAACCAGTTAAAAAAGTAAAAGTTAAAATAAAAAGAATTCCAATTGTTTGTCTCATTCCCCACACTCGCTTTTTTAGAGTTTTCTATAATGTATTTTAACATCAAATTGAAAATGAATGGATATTTTTCAATAATAAAATGTATTTTATCGATTGTCTGGCATATTATCTACTAATTAGCACTTTAGAAATTCCTTGCGTGGGAGGGGTGTCTTCATGAATTTTATTGAAAAATTACAGAATCATCGTATACTACAGAATGAATTAAAATGGGAAGGAACATTTGCAGAGTATTTAGCACTTTTAAAGAAAAAACCCTCAATTGCTCAAACAGCTCATTCAAGAATTTATCATATGATTAAAGACGCTGGAATCGAAGAAAAAGATTCAAAAAAAGTATATCATTTTTTTAATCAAGAAATTTTTGGATTAGATGATGCGGTAGAAAGATTAGTAGAAGAATACTTTCATCCAGCAGCAAAGCGACTGGATGTAAGAAAACGGATTTTATTATTAATGGGACCAGTTAGTGGCGGGAAGTCCACGATTGTCCATATGTTAAAACGTGGATTGGAAAAATACTCTTATACGGATGAAGGAGCAGTGTATGCCATTAAAGACTGTCCGATGGCGGAAGACCCGCTACATTTAATACCAGAACATTTACGGGACGATTTTTACAAGGAATATGGGATTCGTATTGAAGGAAGTTTATCACCATTAAATACGATGAGATTAGAAGAAGAATATCATGGTAAAATTGAAAATGTGTTAGTGGAACGAATTTTTTTCTCCGAAGATAAACGAGTTGGAATCGGTACCTTTAGCCCTTCCGATCCCAAAAGTCAAGACATTGCAGATTTAACAGGAAGTATTGATTTTTCGACGATTGCAACGTACGGTTCCGAATCAGATCCACGGGCATATCGGTTTGATGGGGAATTAAATAAAGCGAACCGAGGTATTATGGAATTTCAAGAAATGTTAAAATGCGATGAAAAGTTTTTATGGCACTTGCTTTCTTTAACACAGGAAGGAAATTTTAAAGCAGGCCGCTTTGCGCTCATTAGTGCAGATGAACTCATAATCGCCCATACAAATGAAACGGAGTATCGTTCGTTTATCGCCAATAAGAAAAATGAAGCACTGCATTCACGGATGATTGTTATGCCAATACCGTATAACTTAAAAGTTAGCGAAGAAGAAAAAATTTACCGAAAGATGATTTTAGAAAGTGAATTAAAAGATATTCATATCGCTCCGCATACATTAAAAATAGCTGCGGTGTTTACGATATTAACACGTTTAAAAGAATCGAAAAAACATACGATTGATTTAGTGAAAAAAATGCGTCTATACGACGGGGAAATAGTAGAAGGATTTTCTCGGCATGATTTAGAAGAATTAAAACAGGAATTCCCAGATGAAGGGATGCAAGGCATTGACCCTCGTTATGTCATTAATCGAATTTCTTCTAGTATTATTCGGAAAGAAGTAAACTCCATCAATGCTTTAGATGTGCTTCGTTCCTTAAAAGAAGGGTTAGACCAACATCCTTCGATTACGAAAGAAAATAAAGAGAAGTACTTACAATTTATTTCGGTTGCAAGAAAAGAATATGATGATATTGCTAAAAAAGAAGTGCAGAAAGCATTTGTGTATTCATACGAAGAATCAGCTCGCACATTAATGGATAATTATTTAGATAATGTAGAAGCGTATTGTAATAAAAATAGGTTACGTGATCCTATTACAGGAGAAGAAATGCATCCAGATGAAAAATTAATGCGCTCGATTGAAGAGCAAATTGGTGTGTCTGAAAATGCAAAAAAAGCATTTCGAGAAGAATTGCTTATTCGTATTTCCTCCTTTGCGAGAAAAGGGAAAAAATTCGACTATCGTTCCCACGAACGTTTAAAAGAAGCGATTCAGAAAAAACTATTTGTTGATTTAAAAGATATCGTCAAAATTACGACTTCGACCAAAACACCGAATGAAGAACAATTAAAGAAAATGAATGAAGTCACAAAAACATTAATTGATGAATATGGATATAATTCTGTTTCAGCAAACGAATTATTACAATATGTTGGTAGTTTATTAAACAGATAAAAAGAATTATACTTTTGAAAATAGAAAGAAAGGGTATAATGAATTACAGTACCATATCGATAAAATAGAAGAAAAAATCGAGATATATCGATAGGTAGGGAATAAAATTTAAAGTGGGGGCATAAAGATGTCGAATACATTTACAAAAGAAGTATTAGATTGGATTAAAGCTATTGTTATTGCCATTATAATCGTTGTTATTATTAAAGCATTTTTCTTCCAAAGTTATCTTGTATTTGGAGAATCCATGCACCCTACTGTGGAACCAGGGGATAAATTAATTATTAATAAAATTATTTATCGGATGGATGATATCGAACGTTTTGATTTAATCGTTTTTCATGCAAATAAAGAAGAAGATTATATTAAGCGTGTAATCGGACTACCTGGGGATACAATCGAGTATCGGGATGATACGTTATATATAAATGGTAAACCGGTAGAAGAAAAGTATTTAACGCAAAACAAAGAAGCGGTCGATGATGGCCCGTTAACGGAAAATTTTACGCTTCTTGAGAAAACAGGATACAATGAAGTGCCAGAAGATTATTTATTTGTAATGGGAGATAATCGACGAAAAAGTTCCGATAGTCGTCATTTTGGACTTGTTCCGACAGATCAAGTAGTCGGAAAGGCGTCGCTTCGTTATACTCCTTTAAAAGAAGCAGGTACATTACAATAAAGAAATCTTACTGTCTGTTCATGATGGATAAACATAGTTGGAAAAGTCATAGACGTACAAACATACGATATGGCTTTTTTTCTATTTTGTAAAGTTGTACTTCTCTTTTATCTTTTGCATATGATAGATAAAAAGGAATGAGGGGGTAATTATGAATCCAAATCATTCGCCGTTTTATCTTGTGAGCGAAGAAAATTGGTCGCTACATCGTAAAGGAGAACTGGATAAAAAACGTCATGAGAAAAAAGTAAAAGATGCGATTAAAGATCAGTTACCGAATATTTTGAGTGATGAAAGTTTAATTTTATCCGATGGAAAAGAAGTGATTAAAATTCCAATTCGGTCTCTAGAGGAATATAAAATAAGGTACAATTTTGATAAACAAAAACATGTTGGGCAAGGGGATGGAGATGCCCAATCTGGAGATATTATTGCAACAGATGGAAAGAAAGAACCAGGTAAAGGAAAAGGTGCAGGAAACGAAAAAGGAATGGATTATTATGAAGTAGAAGTGACGTTAGAAGAAATTGAAGAAACACTTTTTCGTGAATTAGAGCTCCCACATTTAGAAGAAAGAGAAAATGATTTAATTATAACAAACGTCGAGTTTAATGATATTAGAAAAAGTGGATTAATGGGTAATATTGATAAAAAGAAAACAATTTTAGCTGCAATGAAACGAAATTTGTTGTACGGAACACCTAGTATCCATCCAATTTTACAAGAAGATCTACGATTTAAAACATGGAACGAAGAAGAAAAAATGAAATCTAGTGCAGTTATCCTTGCGATGATGGATACGAGTGGGTCCATGGGGAATTTTGAAAAGTATGTTGCACGAAGTTTTTTCTTTTGGATGAATCGTTTTTTACAGTCTAAATATGATGATGTACAAGTAGAATTTATTGCACATCATACAGAGGCAAAAGTAGTAACGAGAGAAGAGTTTTTTAGTAAGGGAGAGAGCGGGGGAACGATTTGTTCTTCTGCTTATCAAAAGGCACTAGAATTAATCGATAAAAAATATCCACCATCTCGTTATAATATTTATCCTTTTCATTTTTCAGATGGGGATAACTTATCGAGTGACAATGAGCGTTGTGTAACGTTGCTTCACCGTCTATTAGAACAGTCCAACATGTTTGGATACGGGGAAGTCAATCAATATTATCGACAATCTTCGTTAATGAGTGTGTTTGGGCAAATTAAGCATGAACGATTTTATCATTATATTGTCAAACAAAAAAAAGATATATATACAGCGTTAAAAACATTTTTTGAAAAAAAACAGACATCTGTTTTTTAACCAAAAACCGATTGGCTATTAATCGATAGTACCCAATCGGTTTTTTCGTTAAAATGTTGTTAATTGGTCGTTTTTCGGGAAAAGGAAGATAGAATCACTCCTAAAATTACTAACGTACCGCCAATGACTTGCGCTAAAATCAATTTTTCATGTAAAAATAATACCGCGAAAATCGTGGCGAAAACAGGAATTAAATTTAAAAATGGTGCAGCTTTTCCAGGACCAATGTGAATGACAGCTTTATTCCAACATAAAAAAGCGACAATTGATGCAAAAATTCCAATATATAAAACTCCTAAAATACTAAACCAATTCAATGTATAAGTAGCAGCACCCATATACTCATATCCAGCGAATGGAACTAGTAGGATGATTCCGATAATAATTGTTAATAAAAAGCTTCCGTATTGCGGGAAAATCCCACCATATTTTTTTATTAATATTGAATAAATCGCCCAAGTTGCTACCGCAAATAACATCCACAGCTCTCCTTTATGAAAGCTGAACGAGACAATAGTGGACAGATTACCGCGACTAATAATCCAAAGAACCCCAATTAAAGAAAGAACAATTCCACTAATTTGTTGCCAAGATAATTTTTCTCGTAAAAAAAGAAACGATAAAATCATAATCATAATTGGTGTACTCGAATTAATGAGGGAAGCATTAATACTCGTTGTGTAGTGCACGGCAATATAGACGAGCGTATTAAACATCGCAATTCCTGTTAATGCCATAAAAAAAATTGCGATGCGGTGTTTTTTCCAAAGGGAACGATTATTTTTTAATTCTTTGAAACCAAATGGAAGCAGAACGAAGAATGCAACAATCCATCGAAAGAGTGCTAAAGCAAAAGGGGGAAGTGTGTCAACGAAGCCACGACCGATGACAAAATTTCCTCCCCATAGAGCGGTAGCAGTCACAAGTAAAATAAAGCCAGTTATCCGATTCATAATATTCCTTTCCTAACATAATTTTTCTTTCTATTCTAACAATCAACAAAAAGGATGACAAATAAGAATTTTGTAAAACATGGTATGATAATAGCAATAAAGAAATCTAGTTTAGAAAAGAATGACTCATGTTTGAGAGAAAAATCGGGTAAAAAAAAGGATGGGCGGAGTATGAGCGAACATTATATTTTAGCTATTGACCAAGGTACTACTAGTTCTCGAGCTATTTTATTTGACCATAGTGGCAACATAAAACACGTTGCCCAAAAAGAATTTACGCAGTATTTTCCCAAACCAGGTTGGGTAGAACATGATCCGATGGAAATCTGGGGGACGGTTTTAGCTGTCATTGCAGAAGTATTGTCTACTTCGAATACAACAGCTAGTCAAATCGCTGCAATCGGTATTACGAATCAACGTGAAACGACAGTCGTTTGGGATAAGAAAACAGGGTTACCGATTTATCATGCAATTGTTTGGCAGTCGAGACAAACAGAAGACATTTGTAGCCAATTAAAAGAGGCGGGATTTGATGAAGTAGTTCGTGAAAAAACAGGACTTTTACTTGACCCTTATTTTTCAGGTACAAAATTAAAATGGATCTTAGATCATGTAGAGAATGCACGCGAACGGGCGGAAAGCGGAGAGTTATTATTCGGTACAATTGATACATGGATTGTTTGGAAATTATCAGGTGGTAAAGCGCATGTGACGGATTTTTCCAATGCATCGAGAACGCTACTTTTAAATATTCATACGTTACAGTGGGATGAGGAACTATTAAACATATTTGATGTTCCGAAGGCATTGCTTCCGGAGGTTTTACCTTCTTCCTACGTTTATACTTCTACGAGCAAGGAGCATTTTTTTGGGGAATCTATCCCGATTGCTGGTATCGCTGGCGATCAACAAGCTGCGTTGTTTGGCCAAGCTTGTTTTGAAGAAGGAATGGCTAAAAATACGTACGGAACAGGTTGTTTCATGTTAATGAATACAGGCGAAAAAATTGTTCGTTCTAAAAATGGATTGTTAACAACTATCGCTTGGGGGATTGATGGGAAGGTAGAATATGCGTTAGAAGGAAGTATCTTTGTAGCTGGTAGTGCGGTTCAATGGTTACGTGATGGGTTACGCATTATAAAAGAAAGTAAAGATAGTGAAAAATATGCTTCGCAAGTAGATTCTACTGATGGTGTGTACGTCGTTCCTGCTTTTGTTGGACTAGGAACACCTTATTGGAATCCAAATGTGCGCGGGGCTGTCTTTGGTTTAACAAGGGGGACGCAAAAAGAACATTTTATTCGCGCTACACTTGAAGCGCTTGCGTATCAAACGAAAGATGTTGTAGACGCTATGATGGCAGATTCTAATATTCCGTTACGGAAACTTCGAGTAGATGGTGGAGTAGTGAAAAATAATTTTTTAATGCAGTTTCAATCGGATATTTTAAATGTTCCTGTAGAGCGCTCTGCGATTAATGAAACAACGGCATTAGGTGCTGCATATCTTGCTGGTTTAGCGGTGAAGTATTGGGATAGTCGACAAGAAATTAGTGAACAATGGAATGTAGAAAAAAATTTTTACGTTCAAATGGATGATAAGACGAGAGAGAAGTTGTACAATGGATGGAAAAAGGCTGTATTAGCAGCAATTACATTTAGTGAGTAAACAGTTTTTCATGGGGGATAAATTTTGTGAAATGTGATTTCACTGGGAGTGGTAACGGTGGCGCAAGCTTTTTCTAGTATTCAACGATCACGATATATTCAACAGTTAAAAAGTAATTACTATGATGTGTTAATTATTGGTGGAGGAGTAACAGGGGCAGGTATTTTATTAGATGCCACATCTCGAGGAATGAAGGTAGCACTTATTGAACAAAATGATTTTGCTTTTGGAACAAGCAGTCGGTCCACAAAGTTAATTCATGGAGGCCTTCGTTATTTAAAACAATTAGAAATGAAATTAGTGGCAGAAGTTGGACGTGAACGAGCGATTGTATATGAAAATGCTCCGCACGTAACAACGCCGATTTCGATGTTACTGCCTGTTTATGCGAATAGTCCATTTGCCAAACAAGCTCTTTCTCTCGGATTAAAAATGTATGATTCTTTAGCAAATGTGAAGCGGCAAGAGCGAAGAAAGATGTTAACCGTTAAAGGAACGTTAAACAAAGAACCGTTGTTAAAAGAAAGCCAGTTAAAAGGTAGTGGATTATATACAGAATATCAAACAGATGATGCTCGTTTAACAGTAGAAATTATCAAAAAAGCAGGAGAATTAGGTGCAACTGCGTTGAATTATGTAGAAGCAGCGGAATTTCTATACGATGAAAACAAACAAGTATCAGGTGTGCAAGCAGTTTGTTTAGAAACTGGGCAATCATTTTCTATTCAAGCAAAGAAAGTGGTTAATGCTACTGGTCCATGGGTAGATACGATGATGAAAAAAGATAATGAGCATCACGAACCGGTGTTAGTATTAACAAAAGGTATTCATATTGTTGTAGATTATACGAAATTTCCAATCGGGCAAGCCATTTATTTCCAAGCAATCGATGGACGGATGATTTTTGCGATTCCTTTTCAAGATGTCGTGTATATCGGGACAACCGATACATTTTATAATGGAGATCTTTCAGAAGTAGTAGCAACTAAAAAAGAATGTTTATATTTACTAGAGTCTATGATGTATATGTTTCCCAAAGTTTCGCTAACATTAAAGGACATTATTTCTAGTTGGGCAGGGGTTCGACCGTTAATTAAAGGCGATAAAAAGGAAGTAGCCGGTGAAATTTCTAGAAAGGATGAACTTTTTATTTCTGATTCACAATTAATTACGATTGCTGGTGGTAAATTAACGGGATATCGGAAAATGGCAGACCGAGTTGTCAATCTTATTGTTGAACAATTTATGAAAGAAGGCTATCAGAACTTCGGGAAATGTCAAACGGAAAAATTACCGTTAGCTGGTGGAGATATTGGAGGAAGTGAGCATTTCCAATCATATATCCAAGAAAAGCATCAAGTAGCGAAAAAGCTAGGGATGAGTGATGATGCATTTTTTCGACTTATTCATCGATATGGAAGTAATATCGATTCGCTTTTTCGACGCTATGAATATATAAGTGAAGAAAGCATCTTTTACGATATTCCAGCCGATATTTTTGTGGAATTTGTATATGGATTGGAAGAAGAGATGGTTACAAGAATAGATGATTTTCTTATCCGCAGAACGAGTGCTCTTTCTTTTTATCCATCCTTTTATGAATGTTATAAAGAGGGACTGCTTACTTATATGGCTCATCGTTTTCATTGGGATGAAGAAAAAAGAAAAACAGAAGCAGCTCGTTTATTACGTATCTCACAACAAAAAAAATATCCATTCGAATGCTAAAAGCACGAAAGAATTCTTTCGTGCTTTTAGCATGAATGGACCCACTTTTCAGCCCATTTCTGAATTTCATCGAGCGCAGGTTCAAGCGCCTTTCCTTTTTCGGTAATTTCATATTCAATTCGTACCGGTGTTTCCGGATACACATTACGCGTAATAATGCCTTCTTTTTCTAAACTTTTTAATCGATTGACAAGCATTTTATCGCTCATTCCGGGAATAACATCGGAAATATCTTTAAATCGTTTTGGACCAGATAATAAGACACGAATAATGAGTCCTGTCCAACGTTTTCCTAGCATTTCAAATGCAGATTCAAATCGTGGACATAAATGGAATTCTTCCATTTTCATCACTCCTCCATTTTATAATAGCACAATTACTTAATAAAAGTAAGTTACTGCATTCAAAGGTATTTACCGTCAAGAAAGATAATCGTTCATCATAAAGAGAATTGTTCATATATATAAAGTAAAAAATATAGGAGGCGAATATGGCCAATCATCATAAAGAACTTGAACGAGCGATTCATGATATTACAGAAGTAGCTACTGGATTTGGATTGGATTTTTTCCCGATGCGGTATGAAATTTGTCCAGCAGAAATTATTTATACGTTCGGTGCATACGGTATGCCAACACGATTTTCTCATTGGAGTTTTGGAAAACACTTTCATAAAATGAAACTTCATTATGATTTAGGGTTGAGTAAAATTTATGAACTTGTCATTAATTCTGATCCTTGTTATGCCTTTTTATTAAATACGAATACGCTAGTCCAAAATAAAATGATTGTGGCCCATGTGTTAGCTCATTCGGACTTTTTTAAAAATAATACAAGGTTTATGCATACGAATCGAAAAATGATGGACACGATGAGCCAAGCAGCAGAACGAATTTATGCATATGAAAGTAAGTATGGAAAAGATAAGGTAGAACAATTTTTAGATGCGGTATTAGCTTTACAAGAACATATTGACCCATCATTAATAAAAGCAGAAGAAAAAATCATCGAAACAGCTATTTCGAAAAACAGACAATACGAAGACTTATGGTCATTAGATAAGAAGGAAGAAACGAAAAAAGAATCGACAACACCTTTAAATGAAAAAGATATCTTGTTTTTTATTTGTGAGAACGGCAGACATTTAGAAGAATGGGAAAAAGACATTATTTCGATTGTCCGGGAAGAAATGTTATATTTTTGGCCACAATTAGAAACGAAAATCATGAATGAAGGTTGGGCAACGTATTGGCATATCCGAATTATGCGGGAGTTGGAATTGACAGAAAAAGAAACGATTGAGTTTGCTAAATTAAATGCAGACATTACTCGTCCGAATGAAACGGGAATTAATCCTTATTATGTCGGATTACGTTTATTTGAATCCATTGAACGACGTTATAATGAACCGACAGAAGAAATGAAAAAAAGTGGCGTTCAACCGATGAGCGGACGACAAAAATTATTCGAAGTTCGGGAATTAGAAAGCGATCTATCTTTTCTTCGTAATTACGTTACAAAAGAATTTATTCAAGATGAAAATTTATATACGTTTCAACATAAAAATGACGTTTATGAAATTACAGATGATACTTGGGAAATCATCCGAGACACATTTGTTCAATCAAGAGTAAATGGGGGATTTCCATATATAACGATTACAGATGGTGATTACGGAAGAAATGGAGAGCTTTATTTAAATCATCATTTTGAAGGTACAGAACTAGATTTTCATTATTTAGAAAAAGTATTACCGTATCTTTACCGCCTTTGGGGACGATCGGTTCACTTAGAAACCGTGAGTGCTCAACGAACAATTTTATTTTCGTATGATGGAAAAACAGTGTACCGAAAATATGTATAGCAGACAATGTATATGTCTGCTATACTACTTAATAATTATCTATTTACATTTTTAGTAAGTTTTTCGTCACGCATACCGATAAGCTTTTTCATAAAAATGTGACCATTTTTTGAAAAGCGTAAGCGAGATTTCCAAATTTTCAACTAAAAATTGAGATAATTCTGAATAAATAGTGTTAAAAAATGCTGATGATTATGGTATCATTGAACATTATTAATAGATTGGTTTAAATTATTGGAGGGACTAGCAGTGAAAGTAGCAAAATTTGGAGGCTCTTCTTTAGCTTCTGCAACACAAATTAAAAAAGTAGCAAATATCGTAAATGCTGATCCAGAACGTCGTATTGTTGTCGTATCGGCACCAGGAAAACGTTCAAAAGATGATGTGAAAGTAACAGATTTACTTATTGCTTGTGCGGAACATTATCTAACATTTAAAGAAGCAAAGGATGAATTAGAACGCATTATTGAAAGATTTCGTTTAATTACGGAAGAGTTAGAACTAGATTCGAAAACATTAGAAGAAATTACGCAAGATTTAAATAAACGTTTATACGAAACAGATACATCTAATCGTGACCGCTTTTTAGATGTTATGAAATCAGCTGGTGAAGATAATTGTGCGAGAGTAGTGTCTAGTTACCTGCAAAAATTGGGTGTAAAAGCTCGTTACATGAATCCAAAAGAAGCAGGATTAATAGTTAGTGATGAGCCAGGAAATGCTCGTATTTTACCAGAATCTTATGAAACGTTAGCAAAACTTCGTGATTATGAAGAAATTTTAGTGTTCCCAGGCTTTTTTGGTTATTCGAAAGAAGGAGAAATCGTTACTTTTTCTCGTGGTGGATCCGATATTACAGGCTCTATCGTAGCAGCAGCTGTAAAAGCGGATTTATATGAAAACTTTACCGACGTAGACTCTGTGTACGTGGCAAATCCGAACATTATTGATCAACCAAAAGAAATTAAAGAATTAACGTATCGTGAAATGCGTGAACTTTCTTATGCTGGTTTTTCCGTTTTCCATGACGAAGCGTTAATCCCTGCTTTCCGCGCTGGCATTCCAGTATGTATCAAAAATACAAACAACCCATTAGCAAAAGGTACGATGATTGTTGCGGAACGAAAAGAAAATAACGACAATCCAGTTGTTGGAATTGCAAGTGATAAAGGCTTTTGTAGTATTTATGTAAGTAAGTATTTAATGAACCGTGAAGTAGGTTTCGGTCGTCGCTTACTTCAAATTTTAGAAGAAGACGGGGTAAGTTATGAACACTTACCATCAGGAATTGATGATATTTCTGTTATTATGAGGGAAGATCAATTAAACGAAGAAATTGAACAACGTGTAGTGGAGCATATTAAACAAATTTTAAAAGTAGATCATATTGATGTACAACATGGACTAGCTTTAATCATGGTAGTTGGAGAAGGAATGAGTAAAACAGTCGGCATGGCGCACCGTGTTACAAAAGCATTAGCAGATGCTTTTGTAAATATCGAAATGATTAACCAAGGTTCATCAGAAGTTAGTATGATGTTTGGGGTAAAAGAACAAGACGTGGACCGGGCTGTTCAAGCAATTTATAAAGAATTTTTTAATTAATGTAAAAAACCATCTCAAATGAGATGGTTTTTTAGGTGATTAATTTATCTTTTCCACCGCTTTTCAGAAAAATAGAAATATCGATAGACTCAATGGATTCAGGAGATAGTGGAATTTTTCCGTCTTTTTGTACTTTCTTCCACTCCTTGAAATGTTTGATTTGTAACTTTCGTGATAATTGATAGACATCTTCGTCTTGTTCTATTCCTTTTAAATACGTATGCATAATTTGTTCTTTTACTTTTTTTTCTAACATTTTTTCAATTTGTTTTTTAGAAATATCTTTTTTAAACTCAGTAATGTTAGCCTTCATTTTTATTTTTATATAAAAATGCCAATCCCTCCCTTTTTTTATAGGGAAAATGGAGATATCAGGGGATTCTAAAATGGCTACTCCATATGTTTTTCCGTTATCTTCCATAGAAAGTGCTCCGCGAGTCATTGAGGGAGTGAGCCAACGGAATCCAATACTATCTTCATAAGATAATTTTCCTGTTGTTTTAAACTTTTGTAAAATTTGAACACCATTAAATTGTAGAGAGGGATGTTCTTTTTTATTACTAGATCCCCATCCAGGTTCCTTTATAGATATTCTTGGAATAATGGCACTGGAAGATTCTTCATTTGTTACAGAAACAAATCGATGTAACCGTACTGGATGTAAATAAGAATACTGTGTATACGTACTAAGCGGGTCTCCTAGTTTGGAATAAGCAGGAGACATTTCTAACATAGGCGGAACGGAAAAAATTTTTTTTAATGGTTCATCTGTTGAAAAAATCCATGCAGTATAACGTGTTTCGTGATATCGATTTAATAAGTCTAAAATATCTCGAACACCATGTTGTAACATCCTTTCTGTAAATACAACTGTTCGTAAATGTCCCCAATAAATTCGCCGCGAGGAAGAACGAAATAAGTCATGACTTGCTTCGGCATACGTACTTCCTACCCCAACAGCAACATAAGTGGCAGGTTGTTTTTGTTCCCCACCAACGGTTTCTTGTTTTGCAATGGGCGCAAAGTTAAGAATCTGTGCATAGACATAGTATTTACCATCTTTATAATCTATCCCAAGTGCTTGAATATAAAACATTTTTTCGATATCTTTGGCATTCCAACAGCCTGTTAAAAGGAAAAGAGTGATACAAAGAAGTAGAACGATTTTTTTGCGCATTTATTTTTTTCCTTTCTTCGTTTTATCTAACAGTAAAAACGAGTCACTACGTTTTGATATTTTCGCTGCTGGAATCCGAACTAAAGCTTTAACTAAATCTTTAAAATGAAGCGGTGAAATGGGAGTCAAATAAGGTAAAAAAAACGATCGAATGTTAGCGGTATACGTGATAATAAAAAAAAGCGAAGTAAAGAATCCAAAAAGACCTAAAAATGCACTTGCAAATAGTAAAGAAAATCGTAAAAAGGTTACGGAACCAACCAAAGCTTGGTTGATTAATGTAAAAGAAGCAACTGCACTTGTTGCAGCTACTACTAAAAAAGAAGGACTAACAAGACCAGCTCGAATCGCTGCATCTCCAATAATAATCCCACCGATAATTCCTAATGATTGGGCAGCGATAGAAGGTAAACGTAATCCTGCTTCCCGTACTAATTCAAAAATAATCATTAATACAAACATTTCAAGTGGTGCATTAACAGGAATTCCATGTCTTGATGTGATGATTGTTCCAAGTAGCGGTAATGGTAGTTGGTCTTGATGGTACGTAGTAAGTGCTACCCAAAAGGCAGGTAAGGCAATGGCCACCACGATGCTAAGAAATCGAAACATACGTTGCATCGTGGCTAGTAAATAAAACGTATGCGCATCTTCTGGACTTTTTGTCAAAAGTAATAAATTAACAGGACCGCTAATAACAGAAGGGGACTGATCAACAACAATAATAAATCGGCCATTTAAGAGTAATTGTGTAGCGTAATCGGGACGTTCTGTATAATCAAAATAAGGAAAAAGCGGAAACTTACGCTCAGAAAAAAGTTCTTCTAATTGCGTGCTCGAAATTAAAGCATCAATGTCAATTGCATGTAATTTTTCTTCGACTAATCTAATCATCGAAGGATTGGCAATATCATTCATATATAAAAGACCAACTTTTGTTTTAGAACGTTTTCCGATTAGAAATTTTTTATATGTTAAAGCATCTGTTCGTAATCGTTTCCGGATCAAGGCAACGTTTACATCAATTTCTTCGATAAAGCCATCACGTGCTCCACGTAGAGACGTTTCTGTTATTGCTTCTTGCGGTTGTCTTTGTGGGTGTTCGCTCGTCTGGATTGTATAAAGTTCTTGTTCTTTTTCGAAATATAAAATAAGATTTCCATCGAATACTTGGTTCGTTAATTCATCCGGTTGGATGAAAGTGGTTTTATATAAAAAATTCCATTCATTTAACAGGTTCGCGTTTTTTTGTTGTATAGTTTTTATAGTTAAATAATCGGTCAAACTAGGAATAATCACTTCATTGATATACGTCGCGTTGCTTAAACCAATGCACGTAACAAAATGAACTCGTCGATTTTGAATGGTTACTATTTGATGGTTAATATCAGCGCATTTAGATAACAACACCTTCATTTGTTGAAAAAAGAAAGTCGAAGAGTGATTATTTTGAAACGTCATGTTTTTCCCCCCCTTTAAGAGCTAGGAACGTAAAGAATAAAGTGAATAGTGAAACAATCAGAAACGCGTAAGGAAAGTAATAATGAGATAAAAAGTGTAAAAATTGTACGTCACTAATGGGAACAAAGACAAGTAGGACCATTGCAATAAAGAGGAGTAGTAACGTAACAAAACGCGTTCGTTCCTTTTTTAAGTGCAAGATTTCTGGAATTAAAAAAGAAAAAAGAGAAATTCGAATAGTAGCCCCAGATAACCATTGGTAAATCGATAAAAAATCAACATGTTCTAAAAATAATCCAATGGAGAGCAATCCCCATTGATCATAAGCTGGATACCGTTGTTTTGTAGCTTCTACATAACCGAACTCTGTAATCGAGCCCATTGTAGGCCCAAAGGTTAAGTAAATAAGAATGATGCCAGTAATGAGTAATGAAAGAAAAGAAACACGTTTCTTTAGATGATGTAATAAAAATAGTAAAACAATCATTTCAAATAAAGGTGTAATAGTATACATCATCCCTGCTAAAACAGGTTTGTATCCATGTTCTAGTATAGGAAGGAGTAAAGAAGCTTCTTTTTTAGGAATATTTGCTGACATAACAAAAAATCCAAAAATGAGCACAAAAGGAAGCAAAATTCCATTTAAAATTACAATCGTTCGAATACCAGACTTCGCAGTGTATAAACATAAACAAGCAAGAAATAGCGCGATAATCCATTTTGGAGTTTGCGGGAGATACGTAATAATCGACCAATTGACCGTATCTAAAAATGTTAGGAAACTAAGGCCGAAAAAATGAATCGCAAAAATACTAACAATCCCTATCGTTAAAGGTCGTCCTACTTTTGCTTCACACCAATCAAAAAAATGCATGGGATAAATTGATTTTGCGATGATATAAAGAAGAATTAAGTAAAATGTAAAAGGAACAATCGTCAAAATCACAGATAACCAAGCATCACGACCAGCCGCCTGTAAAATCAAGGGGATGCTAATAACATGATTCATAAATCCAATCGCTGAAATAAAAACAAAAAAGATATAAAAATTTCCTAATTTAAATACCATCACTATCGCCTCGATTATTATAAATGGGAAGTACCACAATGTAGTTTAATATCTCAAAAATAGAATTTGTTATTCCTTATATAGGTAAAAGAAAAGTTGCATCATAAACAGAAAAGAGAAAATAGTGCTTCTCCATTTTTAGAGAAATTGTATTGTTACTTTTAGATAATTAAGCAAATTTTATTCAAAAAAACTAAAAAAAAAATCGTAGAATAAGTCTTATTTATAGCTTTTATCCGTTAGTTTAGATTTTGACTGTAAATTTATTGATAAGGTTACGTAAATACGTTAGAATGACTAAAGAGTGAAACTGTGGCTAATCTGTGTCAGTATGATAGTATTATGTAGGATAGAGATCATTGCGTAGCTTATAGGGGAGGAACATCATGGAAGAAACAAATAAGGAATTAAAAAGATATGATGTTGTCGTGGTTGGAGCAGGTTTAGCTGGATTATCAGCGGCAGCGAGATTATCGAAAAATGGGTATAAAGTTGCATTGCTTGAAAAAGGGGCAATTGGTGGTCGTGCTGTAACACTGACAATTAAAGATTTCTCTTTTAACTTTGGAGCACATGCGATTTATGGCCGTGATACAAGTATTTTGCGTAAATTGGAAAAGGAACTAGATATCCATATCAATTGGAGGGATTTTACACCTAGCAAAGCGAAATATGATATGGGAAAAGAATTATCCGATATGCCTGCAAACGTATCTGGATTATTCAGAACAAAAATTATTAAAGGTGCAGATAAAGTACGTTTTACATTTGAAATTTTTAAAACGCTTTTACGAGCAGAAAAAGGCCATCCGCACACTTCTATCAAAAAATGGTTAGAAGAAAAACAAGTGAGTGAAGATGTAAAAGAGTTAATGTTAACGCTTGCATCATCTAATTTCTTTACACGCGAACCCGAAAAAATTCCATCGGATATTTATTTTGATTATTATCGCCGTTTGTTTACAACAAACAAACCAGTTGCCTATATCGGTGGTGGTTGGCAAGCATTAATTGATGAATTTGTTCGTGTTATTGAAGGAAATGGTGGAGAAATTTTAAAGAAACAACGTGTAACAGAAGCGCAAGTAGATGATACAGAAGTTGTGGCAGTAGAAACGAAAGATACAATTTATGAAGCAGATGAATTTATCTTCTGTATCCCACCAACTGAATTAATGAAAGTGTTTGAAGGTACAAAAATTGAGTATGCAGTTAAACAATTTGCACAATACGAAGCTACATATGTATTTGTATATGATATTGGATTGAAAAAACGAATTGATGCTCCATTTACGTATATTTATGATACCAAAAATAAAATTTTTATTACCGATATTTCGTATTACGACCCTGGTTGTGTACCAGAAGGCGGTCAATTATTACAAGCGATTGCTTATTTACGACAAGAAGATATCGGGAACAAAGAAGTACTTGAGCAATATCAAGCAAAAATTGAAGCACTTTACGATAAGCATTTTCCGGGATGGCGTGATAATTTAGTCGTGCCACGTATTTCGAAAAAAGCATCTGTTCAAGAAATTAAATGGAATATGAACCAAGAAGCGATGCCAGTTTATTTTCCAGATTACCGTAATGTCTTCTTTGCTGGAGATTGGTGTGTAGGGCAAGGACAATTATCCGAACTATCTTTTTCAAGTGCATATGAAGCAAGTAATTTAATTATGGAGAAAAAAGTCACCGTATAATACACCATTTATACACTTGGAAAATGGTAGCTAATTGTTTCTGAAAAGGAAATGACTATCCAAAAAAAATTTGTCCGTTCATGATAGCCAAAAAATAATTCACTGTTTGAGCAAAAGCAAAAGTTGACGGAGGATTTTCCCTATCATATAATGAACACAGCAAATGATAATGAAAGTTAGGTCATCAGATGTTATTTTACTAAAATCGAGGTGTCTTCAATTGGCTCAACCTGTACCAGTTTCTCAGTCTAGAACGATAAAAACGGCCTTAGTTTTACCGTCTGATACACAACATCACCATACCATTTTTGGTGGACGAGTAATGTATTATATTGATGATGTAGCCGCAATTTGTGCAATGCGACATTGTCGAAGTCACGTTGTAACAGCATCTGTTGACTCGTTAGACTTTTTATCTCCCGTTAAAATTGGAGATGCAGTTAACTTAGAAGCTTTTGTTACGTGGACGGGACGTACTTCTATGGAAGTATTTGTGAAAGTATTTTCGGAAGATTTATTAACCGGTGAAAAAAACTTAACAGTGACATGTTTTTTAACGATGGTAGCTGTAGGTGAAGATGGAAAACCTAAAGAAGTTCCACCCGTTATCCCAGAAACAGAAGAAGAAGAGGTTCTGTATCAAACAGCACCATCTCGTCGGGATAAACGTAGGGAACGCAAACAAGAACTAAAAGAGTCGTTAGGTCAATTTAGTTTTATGCAAGTGCATAATACGAGAAAGTAATATAGTAATTGACAAAAGATATGCCGGCATTCATGCCGGTCTTTTTTTTGCAAAATGTATTTTTCCTCATACTAGTAGTATTGCTCTTTATAGATGTATGATAAAATGATGGAAAATGTAAAAAATAAGGATAGGTATACAATGGAAAAGACGTCAAATAAATTACGTTTATTACAATTATCATCCGTTCAGTTAATCGTATTATTGTACATTATTGTAATGCTTATTTCATCTTTGTTACTAATGATGCCTTTTTCGTTAAAAGAAGGAGTAAAAATTACGTTTATTGATGCGTTATTTGTTGCAGTAAGCGCGGTAAGTGTAACAGGTCTTACAACAGTATCCATCGCGGACACATTTAGTGTTCCTGGTGTACTTATTTTAGCGGGGCAACTTCAAATTGGTGGCATTGGCATTATGACGTTAAGTACATTTATATGGTTATTAGCGGGAAAAAAAATAGGGTTAAAAGAACGCCAATTAATTATGACAGACCAAAACCGATTATCGTTGTCGGGGATGGTATTATTAATGAAAGATATTTTATTGTTAATTTTATGGATTGAATTTTTTGGGATGATTTTTTTATGGTTCCGTTATTTCTTTTATTTTGATTCTGCCATAGAAGCACTTTATCATGCCTTTTTTGCTTCTGTCAGTGCAACGACAAATGCAGGATTTGATATTACAGGATCTTCTTTGATTCCGTTTTCCAATGATTATTACGTACAAACGGTAACGATGATTTTAATTGTCCTTGGAGCAATCGGATTTCCTGTATTAGTCGAAGTGAAAGAGTACATACGAAAAGGACGCAAGCAACCAGTATATCATTTTTCATTATTTACAAAATTAACGACATCTGTCTTTTTTATTTTAATGATAGTAGGGGCTATTTTTATTTACTTGTTTGAACGTCGACACTTTTTAAGTGGTATGTCATGGCATGAATCGTTTATGTATTCCATGTTCCAATCGGTCACAAGTCGAAGTGCAGGCTTAGTAACGGTCGATATTTCTCAATTTACTGATGCATCTCAATTATGGATGAGTGTATTAATGTTTATTGGCGCTTCGCCTAGTAGCGTAGGTGGTGGGATACGAACAACGACATTTGCGATTATTATTTTAACCGTTTTTATGTTCGCTAGAGGGCGCTCAACTATTCAAATTTTTAGACGAGAAATTATGCGGGAAGATATTATTCGAGCATTTGTAGTAGCTAGCGTTGGCGGAATGATTGTCATTACTTCTATCATAGCGTTACTTATTTTGGAAAATCATCCATTGGCAGCTTTAATTTTTGAAGCATGCTCTGCTTTTGGAACTAATGGTGCCTCTACTGGCATTACTGCTGAATTGTCGATCATTTCTAAAATTATTTTAATGCTTTTAATGTTTATTGGTCGAATCGGTATTCTTTCGTTACTTTTTATTATTCGAGGAAGAGGAAAACAAAATTTATATCACTTACCGAAAGAACGAGTTATTATCGGATAAAAGCAGCATCTAGATAGATGCTGCTTTTTTTCTTTATTATCCAATTGTGGAAAACAATAAAATACATAAGACATCAATTTTTTCACACAATAAGAGTACAAAGGAGGTGAACACAATGACAAACAACAACAACCGTAATACAAACCAATTAGTTGTACCTGGTGCACAACAAGCAATCGATCAAATGAAATATGAAATTGCTACAGAGTTTGGTGTACAACTTGGCCCAGATGCAACATCACGTGCCAATGGTTCTGTAGGTGGAGAAATTACAAAACGCCTAGTTCAAATGGCTCAACAACAAATGGGTGGTTACTCACAGCAATAATAATTAAATAAACATGGATTAAAGGGAGCAACATAAAGTTGCTCTCTTTTATTTGTAAAACAATACATATTCTTATCTTATGCTAAAGGTTTGTGTAAGTTTTCTTTCCTAGAAAAATTATTATTGATATACTAGATATAATTATATCTTTTTACGTAATTTTTGGTATAATAAATATATACCTTCATAGGTATTTATCGCGCTTAAACTTCCATAAACCTTTCACTGTACATGTGCGAAGTAAAAGTTACCAGGTGGTTCATGCGTGATGAATCTTACGGACAATTTGGGCAATAAACAAATTAGCATGTTTGCTTTATTTCAGTGATTAGGGGGTGACCGTTAATGGAATACCAACAAGATGTGAAAAATCGCTTAAAACGAATTGAGGGTCAAGTTCGTGGTGTTTTGCGTATGATGGAAGAAGAAAAAGATTGTAAAGATGTCATCACACAATTGTCAGCTGTTCGTTCAGCAGTTGATCGTGCGATTGGATATATTGTTGCAAGAAATCTTGAGTCGTGTATTATTCAATCACAAGACACTGGAGAAGATACAGAAAAAGTGATTCAAGAAGCAGTGCAAATGATTGTAAAAAGTCGTTAATAGACGCCACATATTCATTTTAAAATGAAATATGTGGCGTTTTTTTATTCCTTTTTGTGAGATAAGTGCATCTATCCATCAGTGGGAGAAGATTAAAAATTCCACTGATGAATGATTTTTTTATTCCACCCTTCTTGGTGGTTCTTCTTCTGTTAAAGGACGTGCATCTTCTATTTGAGCATATTCTTCATTCACATTTACTCTTCCTCCTGCAAGCCCTTCATTAATCATACGATCAACGTCGATAGCAACCTTGTCGCGCCCTTCATACAGTGAATCTCTTTCAGGCATGAATAAACTCTCCCTTCTTTAAAAAATCTTCCCCTACTTAACGGCGATGATGGTTGGTTATACTTCTTGTTAAGGAGGGATAAACATGTTTATTTTGTTCGAAAATGAAGAAAATATGCTATGAAAAAAGATGACTTTCCGTGTAAATATTGATATTCTTAGCTATAAGGTAAAAAGTTGTCGAATGGTAGAAAGAGGGTTAGAGGATGACAATTGTTTTAACGATTGCAATGATGGCGATCATAGGGGCAATCATCGGTGGTGTGACAAACTCTATTGCGATTAAAATGTTATTTCGTCCGTATCGTCCCATCTATATTGGAAAAGTACGCTTGCCTTTTACACCTGGTTTAATTCCTAAACGGCATAAAGATGTAGCGTATCAGCTAGGACGAATGGTTGTCAATCATTTATTAACACCAGAAGGAATTGCGAAAAAATTACATAGCGATGAATTTAAACAGCCGATTATCACATTTTTTCAAAAACAAGCAAAAGAAATCATTCACTCCAAACAAACAGTTCGAATGTTAAGTGAACGTTGGATGAAACAAGATAATATAGAACATTGGATAAAGGAAAAAATAAATACTTATATTGAGCAAACGTATCGTCACAAAATGGATGAAATAAGAGAAAAGAAAATCCAAGATATAATGCCAGATAAATTGCTCGTAAAAGGCGAACGATATATCGAAACAGTTACGCTTCATTTGTTAAAAAGTAGTAGTGATTTTTTTCAAAGTGAAGAAGGAAAAGCACGTTTAACCGTAATGGTCGATCAATTTTTTGATTCACGTGGCGGCATGCTAGGCATGTTAGGGAAGTTTATGGACATAGATTCCATGACAGACAAGGTGCAAAGAGAAATCGTGCAACTTTTACATCAAGAAGATACAAAACAAGTGATTGAACGATTATTACAGCGAGAATATGATAAACTGTTAGAGAAAAACGTTTCGGTAATAGAAGATGGTATTGGCAGGAAAAAAATCATTGCTTTTTTACAAAAACAACTAATAAGTCAATTACCAATTCAACAATGGTTAAATAAAACGGTAGAGGAACTTTTTCAACCATATGAACATACAATCATTGAGGAGTATGTACCGAACATGGCAGAAAAAGCAATTGAAAAAATGTCGAACCGTTTACCAGAACTTCTAGAACATCTTCATTTAGCTGATGTTGTACGTGATGAAGTATTATCGTTCCCAATAGAGCGATTAGAAGGTATGATTTTAGAAATTTCACGACGTGAATTTAAAATGATTACGTACTTAGGTGCATTACTAGGTGGCTTGATTGGCATCGTCCAAGGGATTATTGCATTATTTTTATAATTAAATGTGTCATGTTTGAAAAAACATTTAGGAGGAGAAACATGAGTAACGTATATGATTCAGCTTATCAATTAGAAAAGGCTATTCGCGAAAGCCAAGATTTTTTGGAATTACAAAAATGTATGGATGAGTTACAAGCAGATGAAGAAGCGATGAAACAGTTTGATTTATTCCGTTCTGTATCAACATCTATTCAACAAAAACAGATGATTGGTGAAACTATTTCAGAAGACGAAATGAAAAAAGCAGAAGAACATATGGCTCGAGCACAACAAAATGAAAAAATTCAAAAATTAATGGCCCAAGAACAACGATTAAGTATGATGATTGGCGAAATTAATCAAATTATTTTTCGCCCACTAGAAGAGCTGTATCGACCAAAGTAGTAGATGGCAGATAGCCATCACTACTTTTTTTTATGTTCAAACTAGTGCTAAATCGGGAAAGATAAAAAGAAGAAGTGATTTAGTTATCTTGATCTCTACTAGGAATAAAAAAGAAAAGAGGGATGACAATGAAGAAAAAATGGATAGAGACAGAATCGAACCATTGGGTAGAAAAAGAAATTATTACGGAAGCACAACGAAAAGAAATTTTAGCACAATATGAAGAACAATCTACCCCATTTTTTTTACCGATTTTGGCTAGTATTTTAATTGGCGTAGGTATTTTAACATTAGTTGCTTCTAATTGGCGTGATTTTGATAACATGGTTCGTTTAACAATTTTAATGGTTACAATGGTGTCCTTTTATGGTGCAGGATATATGGTTTATGAACGAAACAAACAAATACTTGGAAGCGGATTGATTGGTCTCGGATATATTACACTTGGAGCAGGAATTTTTTTAACAGGACAAATGTATCAACTGCAAGCATACAATGCGAATATTTTTGTTATTTGGGCAATCATGGGGCTTCTTTTAATGCTCTTTTATAAAGATTTTTTCTTTTATTTGTTAACATTTAGTGTTATTACAGCAGGACAATTATATAGTTTAGCTAATTTTTCTGATTTTAACCTTTATTTATATTTACTCGTATTATTGGGGTTAGGTCATTTTACGTATCATCGACCAAAATATATGTCTAATGTTCTTTTTTCATTAACGGTCATTTGGATGTCCGCTGCTTTCATTTTAAAAAATGAATGGAGTATTATTTGTATTTATGTCGTTTTACTTTTATTTGGATTGCTTGCTTTATTTATACAAAACAAGCTTTTGCAAATTGGAATTCGTTATGTTACGTTGTTAGCTGCTGTTTTCTTTACAATCTTAATGGTATTTGAAGCATTTGAACAAAGTGGTGACCGATTTTTCCTTGGAGCGATAATCAGTTGGGTGCTTGTTATCGGATTGTATGCCTTTTTCATCTATACGAAAAAAAGCAATACGTGGGAAGATATTTTATTGTTCATCCCGTATATGTTGATTCCTACTTTCGGGGATATCACGGCATTAATTGTCCTATTTGTGTATTCCATTATTATGTTATTAAAAGGATACAAAACAGAAGAAAAAGAAAAGGTGAATATCGGGATTTTTCTTTTTTTACTTAGTGTAACAATCGGATATTGGTGGGTAGCTTGGACGTTTTTATCAAAAGCAATGTTTTTCTTTATAGGTGGATTAATGTTGTTTATCCTAAGTTTCTTACTAGAACATAAAAAGCGTCAAACATTTCGAAAAAACGAAAAGGGGGCGCGATAAATGAAAAAAATAGGATTTGCTATCTTTGTTTTGATGAACTTGTTGATTTTAGGCAGTTTCTCTATCTTTAATAGTTGGATGGAGCAGAATGGAAAAGAAATTACATTAGCAACACGACCAATCGACCCAAAAGATTTGTTTTACGGGGAGTATGTGTATCTTTCCTATGAAATAGAACAAGTGCCGTTCAGCAAATATAAAGGCATTCCATTAAAATTTGGAGATGCTATTTGTGCAGAACTCGAACAACATGGTGACCAGTATGAGGTAAAGAAAATAACGCGGAAATGTCCAAAATCAGTAGATGGAACGAATGTTGTGCTAAAAGGAAGATACAAGGGTGAGATATATAACGAGAATGGTAAAAATGATATGTTTTTAGATTATGGGATTCATCGGTATTATGTAAAAGAAGGGGATGCGAAACAATTTGAAGCTGGAGAAAAAGAAATTCAGTTTGCGACCATTTTAGTTGCACCTTCAGGTCGAGCAAAAGTTGTTTCTATCCATCAGTAGTACGGGAGTGCAGGGGGGAAGGTAAAATGAAAATAAAAGTAGCTGGTATATCTGACAATAGCTATTTACGATCCATACAGCATATTATTGCTCTCTTTTATGAAGGACCGGAATGGGTAGAGCAAGGCTTTGATATATGCGTAACATTTGAATGCATCACACAAAGAAATGAATTGCTTGCTCGGGTTACACTTGAGACAAAAGACGAGACGTTTCAAGAAGAAAAACGGGAAGCCATTAAAGACACAGAGAGTATAGCGCGATTGGAAAAATACGCGTATCGATACGTTGTGTTAAAAGTGTTTGAACGGATGACGGGGGTTATTCAAGGTTGGGGGGTGTTAACAGGTATTCGACCGATGAAATTGTATCATAATCGTTGGAAAGAGCAGAAAACGGAACAAGAAATTAAGCAACAATTAAAAAAAGACTTTGCCATTCAAGAAGAAAAGGTCACGTTAATGAGTGAGATTGCCAAACGGCAATTAGAAGCCATTCCTGATTTATATAATTTGAAACAAGCGGTTAGTTTGTATATCGGGATTCCTTTTTGTCCAACAAAATGTGCCTATTGTACGTTTCCTGCATATGCAATAGGCGGGAAACAAGGAAGTGTCAACGGTTTCTTATCTGGTTTACATTATGAAATAAAGGAAATTGGAAAAACATTAAAACAATTACACATACCAGTGACGACTATTTACTTTGGTGGTGGTACACCAACAAGCATTACAGCAGAAGAGATGGATGCGTTGTATGAAGAAATGTATCGATCGATTCCGATGGAACATGTGCGGGAAATTACTGTAGAGGCAGGAAGACCGGATACGATTACCGAAGATAAATTAAGGATTTTAAAAAAGTGGAAAATCGATCGTATTAGCATTAACCCACAATCGTATACAGAAGAAACGTTAAAAGCAATTGGGCGCCATCATACAGTAGAAGAAACGATTGAAAAATATTGGGTAGCACGAGAATTTGGAATGACGAATATTAACATGGATTTAATTATTGGTTTACCAAACGAAACGATTGCTACTTTTGCTCATTCTTTACAAGAGACTGAAAAATTAAAACCTGAGTCTGTGACGGTTCATACGTTATCTTTTAAACGAGCATCTACGATGACAAAAAATAGAGAAAAATATGAAGTGGCAAGTAGAGAAGAAGTACAAGAGATGATGAAGTTAGCAGAACAGTGGATGAAGGAACATACGTATTATCCGTATTACGTATATCGACAAAAAAATATATTAGGGAACTTAGAAAATGTCGGATATAGTTTAAAAGGGAAAGAAAGCCTTTATAATATTCTCATTATGGAAGAACAACAATCAATTATTGGACTAGGATGCGGCGCAGCTAGTAAGTATGTTCATCCCGTTACCAGAAAAATTACCAGGTTTGCAAACGCAAAAGAACCGAAAGCATACAATGAAAAATTTGAATATTATACACATGAGAAAATGAAACATTTACATGAACTATTTGCATCCATATAAAAATACCCTAAAAATTAATTTTTCACTTTAACTTTTGAGGTGCAGTACCATAGCAGAATTTTTATTTACTAAGGTTTATTATGTCATCGTTAATGTCCACATAATCTGAAATTGTATTGATAGGACGTAGTATAGATGTATGGACATATCAAAGACGAGAGGATGTGTCCGAATATACAACAAAAACGATACAACTAAGAAGTTGGTGTTTCTAAAGTCACAATTTATAAATGGATTAAACAACATGGCCCTATCTTGGGGGAAAATGGACGATTAAGATAATCTAAAGCGAGAGTGAACATCATCCCGTGCAAGAGCCTTGTCGCGTATTAAAGATGCCTAAAAATACGTATGATCAATTCTTTTATAAGAAGCTGAACAGCTATTGGAGCAAATTAATGCTATTCACAAGGAAAGTAAGAGGCGATATGGCGTACCCAAAATCTTTGCCCAATTACAGAAAAGGGGGTGTCAAGGAAGCTTTAAAAGGGTTCAACGTCTAATGAAAAAAAGCATTCATTCAAAATGATAACGAAGAAATATCGTCTAACATCAACATTAAAGTCACTGGAAGAGCGTCAAAATAACTAGCACAGGATTTCACAACAACATTGATTAATCAAAAATGGGTAGCTGATTTTACGCATATTAAAACACATTGTGATGGTTGGTGCTATTTGACACTATCAATTTATCGTCTGTATTAGATTTACATTCAAAAAAAGTGGCTGGTTATTCCTTTTATAATTCGTATAAATCAAAGACCATAAGGCAATCAATTAGTCGAAAGGGTTGTCTATATGACAATACTTGTATCGAATCTTTTCATGCCATGTTAAAAAAAATTCATCATATTCTTACATTGATTACAAGACAGAAAAAGTATCTTTATTCCAATATATTTAAGGTTGGTACAATTGAAATCGAATACATAGTAGCATCGGATACAAAACATTACAAGAAATTGAAGACAGTATTCGGCATGTCACTTAATCTGTGAATTTAGGTTGTGCATCCACTTTATATGGAGTGGCGGACATGATAGCCTTGTGTGATGATGCCGATGTTGTGATAGCTGGCTTCTCGTCAGGAAAATCATGCCCGTAGAAGATCCATGTAAAGGATTTCGCCGTTCCGATTATTGGAAATGAAGGAACTTATTATAAAATTAACTTTCTTGTGTCCATAAATTTGATGTGAATCCAAATGTATTTGTCGGATTTTAACATACTTTGTCTAATCTATTGATTTTATAGTAAAGTCGTTTAACCTAGGTAATGAAGAATAGAAAAGGAGAATTAGGAATAAAAAAGGTTATGTGAAAATCTAGATAAAAACCAAAGGCTATACTTTTAAATATTCGTATTAATAGAGTATAACACTTTAATTAAGAACACGCTGATTATGAATAGCTTACTGCCATTAAATAAGTTATCACGTCTAGAGTTTCTGTGTGTCATTAAATTCTTAATTTTCATTGTTGCAAGTGGTTGTGACAATTCATAAATTGATTCACTGTGAAATCCAATGAAAAGTGTGCCAAAATTAAAATATGACGAATAATTTGTTATAAAGTTTAACAAAAGTGTACTAGAATTAATAGTCTTATTAATAACAAATAAAGATGATGAATAGGATTATTCACTAGTAAAAAAATAGCTCATAAAATTATTATATCAGAGGGGACTATTTATCCAATAGTAAGAAGATTAGTCAAAGGAATTTATTTAGCTAGTTATCATAAAGAATCAAAAGAAGGCCTGTTTAGAAAATACTGTATAATTATAAACAATGGGATTAATAAACTTAACACTTTAAAATCTGAATGGAATGAGTTTGTCTTAATAATAAATTGCTTTATCAAGGAGAATGATATACTTGAACAAAAATATTTTTTTAAAATTGCTAAAAAGTAATTTGAAATATATGTCTGAAAAAGAAAAGAAAGATATTGTGGAAGAATATTTTGTGCATTTTGTTGCTGGGGGAAACGAGAATAAAAGTGAGGAGGAAATAGCTAAAGAGTTAGGAAACCCTGAAGAGATTGCCAAAGAGTTAAACGCTGTTTATGCTATGAATAAAGTAGAAGAAAATAAAAGCATAAAAAGTATGTTTACAGCACTTGTGTCAATAATGGGATTGAGTATAGCGAATTGCATCATTGCTATAGTGAGTTTATTTACGCTACTATTGTGTACACCAATTATATTAGCTTACATAATTGGCGTACCAATCATGATTTTATCTCCAGTTATCTTAATTGTAATGGGATTTGTTAATGGATTTAATACAATTGGAGTGAAGGAAATATTTCAGGTCGTAAAAGGTCTTATATTAGGTTCCCTTTTAGCGATATTTGGATATTATATTGGAAAATTGTTTGTTAGATTATTTATTAAACACTTGAAATGGAATATCTCTATTTTTAAGGGGGAGAAATTAATATGAGAAGAATCTTTTATAGCTTTTTAATTATTTTTATCTTGAGTGCATGCTCCCAGGAAGAAAATATTGATACTACAGAAGATGAAAATCCTCTAACAAAGAACCCGGAAATTCCCAGAACTATTTTTACCTCCGAAAAAAACAATAGTTTAATTGACAAAGAAGAAATGAAACTAAGTATAAAAGTATATCTAGATAGTGATGAAGAATTAGATAATGCTAGTTATCCGTTTGAGGAAACTATAGATGAAGGTCAGGAATTAAATAAAAGTGAACTAGAGAAATTTAACAGAATTAACAATCTTGTAAAAGAAAATGATGAAAATTTCTCTAATTATATCTTAAATAATACCTTGCCTGAAGGTTATCAAGAAGAATCTGAAAGAATTAGTCGTTATATTACAGCTTCAAATGAGTATCTTCATGAATTAAATGAAATACTCGATTATAAAGTAGATAACATAAGTGAAGGAGGTTTTTCTGAAATAGATATTGAATCAATAATTGATAAAAGTGGTGTAGTTAATGGAAAGGAACAGAAAAAAATAGAAGAATTCCTTGATAAGGAGAATATTAAAACAGAGGCATTTGGACGGGAGCATTAGAAATAAGGTAAGCGTTCATTTTCTTCACAAACGCTTGGTAGATGGGGCTTGTATAATGGAATATTTGATTGGAATGGATAGAGGCATCTTTTGCTAAATGCTTATGTTTTCTTACCTTTTTGAGCGTATTAAGTGCAATTTCTAATGACAAAGAATCCGATACTTCATAGGCTAAAATTTCGTTCGTTTCGGCGTCTTTCATCGTTTATAAGTAAGTACGTTTGCCGTTTTGATACGTTACATACGTGATGTCTGTTTGTAACACTTTTTCTGCTACACCTTGCTTGAAATTGCGCTTTAATTTGTTCGGACATGTACGGTGTTCCTTAGTTGCCTTTGACATACATCGGTATGGATTTGCTTTTCGTATCGGAAAATAATCTAAAACTTCTAATTAAGCAACAATTAAAAAAGACTTTGCCATTCAAGAAGAAAAGGTCACGTTAATGAGTGAGATTGCCAAACGGCAATTAGAAGCCATTCCTGATTTATATAATTTGAAACAATCGGTTAGTTTGTATATCGGGATTCCTTTTTGTCCAACAAAATGTGCGTATTGTACGTTTCCTGCATATGCAATAGGCGGGAAACAAGGAAGTGTCAACGGTTTCTTATCTGGTTTACATTATGAAATAAAGGAAATTGGAAAAACATTAAAACAATTACACATACCAGTGACGACTATTTACTTTGGTGGTGGTACGCCAACAAGCATTACAGCAGAAGAGATGGATGCGTTGTATGAAGAAATGTATCGATCAATCCCGATGGAACATGTGCGGGAAATTACTGTAGATGCAGGAAGACCGGATACGATTACCGAAGATAAATTAAGGATTTTAAAAAAGTGGAAAATCAATCGTATTAGCATTAATCCACAATCGTATACAGAAGAAATGTTAAAAGCAATTGGTCGCCATCACACAGTAGAAGAAACAATTGAAAAATATTGGGTAGCACGAGAATTTGGAATGACGAATATTAACATGGATTTAATTATTGGTTTACCAAACGAAACGATTGCTACTTTTGCTCATTCTTTACAAGAAACCGAAAAGTTAAAACCTGAGTCTGTGACGGTTCATACGTTATCCTTTAAACGAGCATCTACAATGACAAAAAACAAAGAAAAATACGATGTCGCAAGTAGAGAAGAAGTACAAGAGATGATGAAGTTAGCAGAACAGTGGATGAAGGAACATACGTATTATCCGTATTACGTATATCGACAAAAAAATATATTAGGGAACTTAGAAAATGTCGGATATAGTTTAAAAGGGAAAGAAAGCCTTTATAATATTCTCATTATGGAAGAACAACAATCAATTATTGGACTAGGATGCGGTGCAGCTAGTAAGTATGTTCATCCCGTTACCAGAAAAATTACCAGATTTGCGAACGCAAAAGATCCGAAAGTATACAATGAAAAATGTGCGTATTATACACAAGAGAAAATGAAACATTTACATGAACTATTTGCAACGATATAAAAAGCTATCTAACATGAAATGACCTCTAAAAGTTAGACATGGTTATTTTGTTAAACAGCCTTTTCAAAGTGAGTTCGATCTTGTACCAAACTTATTTTAAATATGCGTCTGTATAAGCGAATACTCGGTGGTGAAAGTCTACTCAGGCTTGGCAACAGTAGGAACTGTTAGCGAAAGACAAGGTGGCTATCGTGAGGTAGTGTCTGAAGAAAGTTGGACACAAATTCCTGAACTGACGAACAGAAACTAGATAGAAGGCTGAATTAGGTTGGATGATGAAGTATCATATTACCCGAAACTTATACAGTAAATCTAGTAGTTGAAAGTATCGTCCCTTACCAGGGGAGGTCTTGTGAGGACACAGTGAAAGTTAAAGGATAATGAACCAGTGCAATTTTTCGGATATAGTAGTGTTCACTGACAGGTGTGCAGGGCTGAACAATAAAATTTTGAGGAAACTGCGAGGTGTGGAAATTGCAACAACCGCAGAAAATAGGAAAACATGACTACCGTCAGAGAGATAGTGTGGAATATGAAGGTTATAACGGAGTGCATAGCATAGTAAATTCCACGGTGAACGGAATAATCAAAATGATGTAAATTTGTTGGAAAAAATTTTTTCAAGGAATAATTTCAATTAAAACGTACCTACAAGTTGTCAGAAATAAGGGAGCCATAGGCGTAGACGGTAGGATGTACGGATCAGCTGAAAAAGCACAGGAATGATAGCGGAATAAAACCATTGATAACAACTGATGAAAAAATAAACTATGGATCTATTACAAGTATTGCGACTATAACTGCAAACCTACAAGTAATAGAAGCTTTGAAATTTTTGACAGTATTTTCAGAACCTCAAATTATGAACACTCATGTAGAATTTGATTTTATAAAAATGGATTTTTATAAAGTCAATCTTACCGGCTATGTGAATCATAGTTGTACAGTTTGTAATTTTAAAAACGGTAGTTAATTCTTAGTGAACTAAAGGTATTAAAGCAAGAAAAAAAAGGTGGACTTATTTGTTTAGGAACACGTTTACTTAAAGTTGTTTGCTAGTTTGAATAATTATTAAATACTTAGTTAGTGACAGGAAGCTGATGATGCAAGTTGCTTCCTGTCATTTCATTTTAATTTTGAAAATACATAAGGAGTGGTTTGTTTGTTAGAAATAAATATGAAGAATATTTCTAAAAATTTCGGGGGGAATTTAATAATTAAGAATGTTAGTTTTTCTGTGAAAAAAGGTGAAGTTGTTGGCTTTTTAGGACCAAATGGTGCTGGAAAAACTACTATAATTAAAATGTTAATGAATCAATTGTTGCCAACCAAAGGTGTGATTGAAATTTTTGGTAAAAAAATATTAAATGATAATGCTGACTATCCTGCTATTATGAATCAAATCGGTTATGTTCCAGACACACCAATATTGTATGAAGGGCTTACATCAAGAGAGATGCTTAGTTTTGTTGGAAGGTTATACAAAATGGATGCTCGTACTATTCATGAGAGTACTAATGAGCTAATTACTTTATTGAAAATGGAAGAATTTCAACATAAGCTGATTAGAAATCTATCCCTCGGAATGAAAAAAAAGGTATCCATTGCTTGTGCTCTTATTCATTCTCCACGTTTACTTATTTTAGATGAATTAACTAACGGATTAGATCCTAGAGTGGCTAGAGAAGTTAAGAATTTAATTCATCAGCTAAATGTAGAAAAAAATGTGACATGCTTGATTACAAGTCATATTTTGGATGTTATAGAGGAATTATCTGATTATATAATTATTATAAATAAAGGAGAACTTGTTGCTTCAGGTACTATTAATGAATTAAAACTACAATATGGAATCAAAAGTGATGGGAATTTGGAAGATATTTTCATCATAGCAACTGATTAAAATACAAAAGATAGGGGGAATTAGGTAAATGAAGCATATTCAAACAATTTTCTATTATTATACAAAGGAATTATTTAATGACTGGTATAAGTCAAATAAAGCAGTGTTTTTTTTAAAGGTCATAATTATAATTCTGAGTACATTATTGATATCTTCTTATGTTTCACCAGGAGATAACATTTCCAATGGAGGAGTAATAAGTATAATAATATTACAAACGATTATTTTAACTTGGCTTCAAACTTTACTAAGTATTGGTTCTAATTTATTTTCATTAAATACACTAACTTACCCTGCTTTTTTAGGTGTAGATAAACATACAAATACTTTAGCATTAGCAATGGTTTATACTTATAAAAATAGCTTAATTGGCTTAGGAATATCAATTATATTTTCGGAGTCCTATTATCTACTAGCGGTGTATTTTATTATTTATATACTATCATCTATACTTTCTTTCCAACTTGCTATGATTTTTCTTGTAGTATGGGTACGTTTTATAAAGTCGTTCAACTTGCTCATAATAACTACCTTTTTAAGTCAGTTTATTTTATTAGCAGGGATTATGCTTTTATTGTATAGTGATTATCAAATTGGAGATATTAGGAAGGTACTAAATTGGATTAGTTTGTTTATTGCTTTATACATATTAGTGTCAGTGTGTATTTTATTATTAAGTATTATTAAAAAACAAAAATTCAATTATTTATATGTACAGAGTATTGATAATTATAATAATTCTGTAGAAATAGATAACACTACTAAGGGCAGAATAACTTTCATTGACTCTATTATGAACCCTATTTTTTATAAAGATTTAATTTTAACACTCACTAACCCTATTACAAAATTAAGGTTATACATATGGGGTGCTATTCAAATGATTTTAGCTTATATTCTTTTGCAAAAAGGATTGGATTTTTTCTTTAGTATTTTACCTTTTTCGTCAGAACAACCTGAGTGGTTTATATTGCATATTAATTTGATACTAACTTTTGTAATTTTTGGTGAGGTAATCTTGACCTTTTTTCAAATGGATCGTGGTATTTTAGCGTGGTTTTCTTTTACTGCATATAACAGCTCGAAAATCATACGTTCAAAAATTATTTTAGGATTTATTATACTTATAATTCCCACTGCAATAGGGATTATAATCTACTCGTTAATTTTAGCTATTAATTTAAGTAGCACATTCTTTATTTTATTGGAAGCTACGTTTTGTTTAGTAGTTATAAGTGTGGCTACTTTAAGTATTTCTTCTTTAGAAGTAAAAGTGAATTTAAGTTCTAAAACTGAAGTAATAAGCGATTCAATTGTATCTGAACAAATACCACAATCTAAAGTAACATTTATTTCCTTATTTGTTGGTTTTATTTTTTTATTTCTATTTTATGTAGGTATAAATCGTCAACTTACAAATCATATGCTAGGCATTACAACTATAACTGTAGCTATAACTATCTCTATGCTACTTTATCTTATAAGTACTAAAATTTATGTAAAAAATATGAATATAAAACTGTAATAACTGGAGGGATTATGATGGGGGAATATTGCTTAAATAATGGAATTGAAGTGGTAACCAAAAATCAAAAAGAAAGAAACATAGTATCTTTTGGATTTTGGTTTAATTTTGGTTCTATGTATGAATCTTATGGTGAAAATGGGATTACACATTTTCTTGAACACATTGTAAATAATCAAAAATTTGTTCAATATATAGAAGATAATGGTGGTATTGTAGATTGTTCAACAAATAAAGAGTACGTCAGTTTTAATGTTACTATAAGTTCAGGTGATTTTGTTGAATCTTTTACTAGGATGTCTAATGATTTGTTCTATCTTAAGTTTACTAATGATTTAATTAAATCTGAGAAGGAAATAATATATGAAGAAATTAGTATGTATAAATCAAATTATTTAGAAGATGATTTGGATAACATAACAAGCTGTATTTACAGTAAGGAAGATTCTGTCAATTGCCCTATTGTATAGTGCAAAATAAAAGTACAGAGTTATGACATGAAAAGGTACATAACAATGCACTAAGAATTTCGAAAAAAAAAGACTTGCCAGCCCCCTAAATTTTTTCTACTGTATTGGTGACTAATCAAATTAGTAGGGGTAGAAAAGAATGCTAGTAAGTCTGAGATTAATTGTATCAAATTAATGAGAAATGAGAAATCTTTATCTATTAATAAAATCTTAAAACATTAGGTATTAATTGGCGTACCGCCAAGAAATATGCTGATGAGGATCAATTACCAGTTGAAAGGAAAATAAACAAAGGAGCATTCTTGTTAGAAGATGATATATAAAGAAAAATAGGGAGAAATTATAACAGATTGGTTGTGGGGAGATCAGAAATTAAAGAAAAACAGCGGAGAACCAATAAAAATTTTTAAAAAGAACATTAGGATATGGGCTTTAAGGGGGTCTATCAGACCTTATGTTACTTTGTGAAAGAATGGCGTGAAGGTAGTTATGATATAAAAATTCTGAAAACTATATTCATCCGCTAGCTGAAGCTCAATTTGATTTTGGAATAATGGAGGCTGTGAAATAAAGGAAATATGTGGACGTTCATTGTTTAGTTATGACACTACCCTTTCGTAATACAGTTTATGTAATGGATTTGCTAAGCGAAAATCAAAATGTGTTTTACATGGATGGAAAGAAATATTTAAACAGTTAGGCGGAGCGACTAAAAAAATTTGTATTGATAATTTAAAGCGGCTATATATAAACATAGAAATTGCAATGAAAAGGCTGTATTTAGTGATGAATTTTTTCGATTCGCCAATTATTATGGATTTGAACCACAAGCATGTAATCCAGCTGCAGGTTATGAAAAGGGAAATGTAGAAAATAAAGTGGGTTATGTTCGCTATAACTTTATTACACCAGCTCCTGTAATCAAGGACTTCGAACATTTATCGCAATTACTACAAGAACAATGAATAAAAGACCGTGAGCGAATCCATTATAAAAAAACAAGTACTAATTAAAGATTTTCTAGAAGAAGAATATCAGTATCTTTTGGATTTGCCCGAAAAAGAATACCCTGCTTTTAAAGAAGAAGTGGAAAAAAGCAATAAATATGGGAAATCACTCTTAATCAAGCAAAAGGATACGTACCAAAAGGCTTTAACTTTACACAATTACAAGTTATTAAGTATTGGAATCGATTTAAAGTACTTTCTCCTTACGGAGAAATTTTGTGTGAGGGTTATCGTCTTTATATGGAAAAGAATCGTGAGATTCCTTGGACATCCATTTTAAAAGTATGGATAAAAAAACCACATGCCATTCCTTATTCTCGCTTTTCTACTTATCTACTAGGTTGAATTTCTGAATATTTTCAAATTCTAGATCTCGAGATTCGAAAAGAACGGATTAAGTGGATTATTTCATTATTAACCCGTTATCAAATGGAAGAAATGAATGCCTGTTTTTATGAATTGATAAAGAAACAGTCCAATAGTTAGGTAGAACCAGTATGTCATCCATTTGACGTAGATTGGACAAAATACGTTCAACTCCAAGATACAAAAAAGTTATCGCGTCTTATTCATTTCAATGGAAGAATTGATCCCTCTACTAAAAACGGAGGAATATCTTCGTAAATCGCAGCTACAGATGAAAAAGGTCAGAGATGCCGACCTGATTATCATTGATGACCTGATGTATATGGCGATGGATCAGAACGAGGCCAACCTGTTTTTTCATCTTGTCAATCATCTATATGAACGAAGCTCGATTATACTTACATCCAACAAAGGGCCTGAGGAATGGGGAGAGTTACTGGGAGACCAGGGTATCACCATGGTGACCTTAGATTGCATTCTCCATCGCTCAGAAGTTCTCCATTTGGATGGAGAAAGTCATAGAATCAAACATCGACAGACATTATTTTAAGCGAAAAGTGTTCAAAATTAATGAGCAGAAAGTGTTCAAAACTACTTGACGGTTACACTATTTGACGCTTATTATGATTACTTGTAAATTTGATCATAAGAAAACTGCACCTCTAATGGTTAGAGTGTGTCTAACGATTGGGGTGCAGTTTAAAAACAAGGATAGCTCTTTTTTAACGATGAAAACCGATTAATCGACCGTAAGAAGTAACGATTCTACTTGTTCCTTCCGATAAATTTTGGGAAACTAATTTTTGTTGACCAATTTCTGTTGCAGCTTTTTCGTTTTCTGCTTCAAACATTTCGTTGATTAGTACTTCCCCTTTTTTACTATAAGCAGTGACATAAAATTGTGGCATAGCAAGCGTCCTCCTTCTCTCTATCCTTTTTTTGTGTATATTACCATTATATCAAAAATAAAAAAAAGGTACGAACCTTTTCGTGTTCGTACCTGTATACTTCCTTACTTCGCATTTGTAAATCGGAATAAGTCGCCATAAATGATAGAGTCTGAAAAATCTAATTCTGTATTGATTTTCTCAAAATATGGTTCGCATTTTTCTTTTTCTACTGGTGTTCCGTCGGCTTTGTTGTAGCATGTTTCTTCTGTATAAATGAATTCATCGGTAACAAAACTTCCGTCACGAAAAGCAGCAAATCCTTTTCGTTCAGGTGATAATAAATCATGTCCAAATTGTATTTGATTTTTCGTTTGAATGCCTAGTAAATGAAGAATCGTCGGACGAATGTCTACTTGACCACCAACAGTATGAATTGTTTTTCCTTCTTCACCAGGGATATGAATGATGAACGGTACTTTTTGTAATTCTGCAGCTTCAAATGGTGTAATTTCTTTACCTAATAATTGTCCCATTGCTTCATTATGGTTTTGTGAAATACCGTAATGATCCCCGTATAACACGATAATAGAATTATTATAGTATCCTTTTTCTTTTAACATCGTAAAAAATTCTTTTACTGCTTCATCTTCATATCTTACCGTTTGAAAATATTGATTGACGATTTTATCATTTGTTAACGCATCAGTTGGTGAAAGCAATTGATCTTCCTGGTTTAATGTGAATGGGAAATGGTTCGTTAGCATTAAAAATTTCCCGTAAAAAGGTTGTTGTACTTGATTCATTAATGGAAGTGATTGCTCGAAAAATTCTTTATCTTTTAATCCCCAACCAACTTGATTCTCTTCTGTTAATGAATAATCTTCCATTCCAAAAAATCGATCATATCCGAATGCTTGGTACATTAAGTCACGATTCCAGAAACTTTTATTATTCGCATGGAATACAGCTGTTTCATATCCATTTTCTTTTAAAATTTTTGGCATCGCTTCGTATTGGTTTTGCGAATGCGTGAAGAAAACAGCACCGCGTGCTAACGGATATAACGAATTATCAATTAAAAATTCAGCATCGCTTGTTTTTCCTTGTCCAGTTTGATGATAAAAATGATCAAAATAATAACTGTCTTTTACTAAGTCATTTAAAAATGGTGTTACTTCTTCGCCATTTAATTTGTAATTAATTAAAAAGTTTTGTGTTGATTCTAAAGAAATTAAAATCACATTTTTTCCTTTTGCAATTCCAAATAACTCTTTGTCAGGTTCAGTATAATTTGCTTTTACATAGTTTTCAACGTCCGTTAATTCACTACCATCTGCGAAAACTTTTTTTGATTTCACCTGTGTTTGAATAACGATATCATAAATATGGTAATTAAATGTCCCTAAATTTTTTACGAGCATTTGTCTGTCAAAAGAACGTGTTAATAGTTGCGGTCGTTGAATTTCTGCCAATCCAAGATTAATGACAAATACAACAATAGAAGCGATAATAATTTGCCGTGGTAATTTTTTTGGTAATGGCTTGACGTCTAATTTCTTTTTCTTTAAAACAAAATATAAAATAAACAGGTCAGCAAAATAAAAAAGATCAATAGGTTTAATTAAACTATGAATACTGCTACCTAAGTCTCCCATATTACTTGTTTGGAATAAGACAGGGAGCGTAATGAAGTCATTAAAAAAACGATAATACACAACGTTGGCATAGAGTAAGATGCTAATGGTTACGGCAATCGTAACCATAACTTTTTTTCGAACGGTTTCTTTGAATAATAAACTAATCCCAAATACAAATAACAAAAAACTAAGTGGATTTATAAATAAAATAAATTCTTGCATCAAATTGTCCATTGGAATATTAAAACTAGTTTTGTATGTGATGTATGTTTTTATCCACAATAATAAAACAATTAAACTAAAAAATGGAGCTTCGTTTTTTAGTGATATAAGCCATTTCTTCATATATAGACGATAGCCTCCTTATTACTTTTAGATTTACATCTTTCATTATAATAAATACGAAGGAAATGTAAATAAAGTTTCAACTTTGTAAGAACATTGTAAACTATATTTATATTTTATACAAAGAAATCTTAAAGAAAAGCGTGCCTAAACATTAACGTTGACGTTAATGTTAATGTTTAGTATAATTTTTCTGCAATCGATGAGAGGAGTAAGGAAATGGAAAATTACAAAATAGGCGAATTCGCAAAATTGGTGGAGTTAACCCCCCGAACTATTCGCTATTATCAAGAAAAAGGCATTTTTGATCCAATCACTGGAGAGAATAATTATCGTTATTTTACCGAAGTGGATGTACACATTGCCGAGTTTACAAAACGGTGCCAAATGTTAGGAATATCATTAGATGATATTTCAGATTTAGCAAAAGCATATCGTCGTTCGGACAGTAAAAAAATTGACCACCTCATCCATTTTAAAAACATCATCGAAGAGCATATTGAAGAAATTGAAAAAAAAGAGAAGGTGTTACGAAATACAAAGGAACGATTAATTGAGTTAAAAGATAAATTTAAAAAAAAGATTGAAAGGTTGGATACACATGGAGAAGGAACATGCAAATAAACCGATAGGCTCACTCGTTTTAATCATGATCAACCTTTTTATTATCATGGTTGGAATTGGAATCGTCATACCAGTTTTGCCGTATTACGTTGACCATTTTGGTGCATCAGCCAATGTACTAGGGATGTTAATGGCTGTTTATGCGTTTATGCAATTTTTATTTGCACCGTTTTGGGGGAACTTATCGGATAAAATTGGGCGAAAACCAGTCATCATGATTGGATTGTTAGGATTCGCTATTTCTCAGTTTCTTTTTGCTTCTGCAAATGAATTATGGGTATTATTCGCAGCACGTACCATCGGAGGGGCTTTAGGATCTGCGTTAATTGCTACTGCGATGGCGTATGTGAGTGATGTAACGACAGAAGAAAAACGTGCGCAAGGAATGGGCATGATGGGTGCTGCAATGGGACTGGGAATGGTATTTGGTCCTGGAATTGGTGGATGGTTATCCATCAATAGTTTATCTACCCCATTTTTAGTAGCAGGAATTGCGTCTACAGCAGCTTTCATTTTTACGTTTATCAAGCTTCCGGAATCGTTAACGAAAGAACAAAGAGATGAAAATAAAAAGGAAACAAAACAAAATCAGTTCGTCTTAATGTTTCGAGCATTAAAAGGACCTGTTGGATTTTTATTAATGTTAGTGTTCGTTTTAAGTTTTGCACTTGCAAACTTTCAATCGATTTTTGGTTTTTATGCGTTAAAGCAATACGGATATAATGTCGTCACCGTAAGTAATATTTTAGTGATTGTTGGAATTGTCGGTACTATTGTACAAGGGGCACTTGTAGGAAAAATGACGAAAAAATTTGGGGAAAAGAAAGTAATTGTTGGTTCTTTACTCGTTAGCGCAATCGGTTTTTACCTAATGACATTGCCAACACAATATTGGGGAATATTATTAACCGTCAATATTTTCTTTATTGCCAACTCCTTATTACGTCCTGCAGTTAATACGTTAATTTCTAAATTAGCAGGACCAAAACAAGGAATGATTATGGGATTAAACAACTCTTTTATGAGTTTAGGTAACGTAGTTGGTCCGTTATGTGCCGGTTATTTATTTGAGATTCAAGCGAATGCCCCTTATTTCACAGGAGCGATTATTTCTATGCTTGCCTTAATTGCAACGATGATTTGGATGAAAAAACAAGCGGTTTAAAAGAGGGTTTCGAATTCGAAACCTTCTTTTTTTACCTTCATATTTTGAACAAAGCAGTCATATAGTAAAGCATAGAAGGAAGGTGGAAAATATGGACTTGCCACTTTGGATTTATGTCGTGATGTTTGGCATTATTTTTAGTGGATTTATGGTGATTAAAACGGCAAAAGATGAACAAGAAATAGAAGAGAAGTTTATTGAAAAAGAGGGAGAGGCTTTTTTAAATCGGGTTCGAAAAGAACACCAACAAAAAATACACGAGTGGACAGAACAAGAAAGGTCCTAAGCATATCGCTCAGGACCTATTTTTTATTTCTTTGTTTCTTTTGTTTCTTTTGTTTCAAAAAGTTCTTTTAAATCTTCATCTTTTACTTTAATGTTCGCTTCTTTTTCTAATTTCTCTACTTCTTTTTTGTATTTTTCCATTGGGTCATCATATGGTTTTGCACTTTTAAGAAGAAGTTCATTTTTTAAATTGTTTTTCATTTTATCGTACGATAACTCTTCTTTCTTCTCTAATTTAATAATGTGGTAACCAAATTGACTTTTTACTGGAGCCGAAATTTCTCCTTCTTTCATTCCAAATGCTACATCTTCAAATTCCTTCACTAAGGTTCCTTTTGTAAAAGAATCAAGACTACCGCCTTTTTCAGCAGAACCAGGGTCAATAGAATTTTCTGTTGCAAGTGTAGCAAAGTCAGCACCGCCATCTAATTGGGCTTTTAATTCATTTGCTTTTTGCTCATCTTCCACTAAAATATGGCTAGCAGTAATTTTATAGTTAAAATTGTTCTTTTTCATGTTGTCGTATTCTTTTTTGAGTTCATCTTCTGTAAATGCTTTTCCGTCACGGATTACTTTTATCATTAAAATACGACTTTTCATATCTTCGCGTAATTCTTTTTCACTTCCATACCCGAATTGAGGGATTGCTTCTTTGAATTGTGCTTCCGAGTATCCTAATTCGTCGCGAATATCTTTTATTTCTTTATCGATTTCTTTGTCCGTTACTTTATATTTTTTTCCTAAAATTTGTTTCTCTACTAAATCTTTTACGATTTGTTTTCCTTGATCGGTTTGTTTGATTTGTTCATATACATCTTCTGTCGTAACCGATCCTGCATTTGATTTTACAAGGGTTCCATTGCTTCCACTACAACCTGCAAGGGCAATGACACCAACTGCAGCAATAGTTAAAATTGTTTTTTTCATTAGATATAACACTCCTATAGCCGTAAATTTCAATAACATTTTAACTATAACATAGTTTATAATGAAAGAAAAAAGAAAAATGGAAGAAGTCTACATTTTCTTTCGTATGTCGCACAAGGAGAGAAAAAAATGCAACAAAGACAGCGTGTTAAAAAACAGATATTTCATGTATGGAAATTTTTTGCCCTTACTTTTTTCGTTTTATTGCTTCTTTCGTGGGGAAGTTTATTCGTTCTTTATCAAATTTATTTGCCAACCGCAAAAGAAACACCAACAACTAATGTAAAAGAAATCAAAGGAGAACCAGTATTAACTTTTCAATTATCGAAAGAAGAATTGAATAACCTTTTTGAGTATGCTGTTTCCAAAAGTAAAACGAAATCCATTGAATATATGCCTTATTTAAAAGGGGAAGAATTAGTTATTGATGGAAAAGTGAAAATTTTAGGACGAAAAGTAGATATGAAATTAACTGGTATGCCAAAGGTTACAAAAGAAGGGAATTTACAAGTAGATATAGAACATATGCAATTAGGATTATTAAACTTGCCACAAGACCGAGTATTACAAGCAGTTGTGAATGAAGGGAATTTGCCAAAATGGATTGACATTGACTCGAAAAAAGAACGGGTAACCATTCTAGTGACGAATCTAACAATTGAAGAACAATTTAAATTAGAAGTGAAAGAAATGGACTTAAAAAAAGATAAAGTATTAATTAACATTTATGAATAGAAAAAAGATAAGAAATAATATGGATTTTCCGCTATAATATGAGAAGAAGGATTAGAAAAATGGCGGGGATAGATGATGGAAACATTCGAAAAACGGATCGAACGTTTAGAATATTATCAAAAATTATTACTACAAATGATGAACCCGAATAAATATCCATTTTATAAAATGGTTATTGAAAAGGGGTTAACAGAACACGAAGTACGTACATTATTTACATGTTGTGAGGAACTAACGAAGGAATTTGAAATTCAAAAACAAATGGGATTTGTAGAATTTAGATCGCTTCTCGTCCAGTTTGTCGGCATGCTACATCCTCGTTTAACGCCAAAAGAAACGATTGAAAGTCTCTTACAACAAGGTTTTTACGTACCGCTTATGACACAATTAATGCGCAACATTGAATTAATACACAAGGAAGAAAAAGCTAGGAAACTGTGACCGTGATGGCCACAGTTTCCTAGCTTTTTGTTACCACTTTTTCTTGATTATATTTATTATCTTCTGTAAGAAAAGAAGTATCAAAAATCTCCATGAAATCATTACCATAAATGTTACGAAGCATTACCATCACTTGGTCAAAGTCTGGAAACTTATGAAAAAGTTCTTGAAATGGTTGTACGCTATTATACACAGCGTAGCTAGTCGGATTAAAATCTTTTAATGTTTGTAAAAGTAATGCTTCTCCTTGCATTGTCAATTCCACATATGTGTTCCGTTTATCTGCTTCTTTTTTAGAAAAGGTTAGATACCCTCTACGTTCTAAATTTTTAGAGAAATTAAATGCCGTTGATACGTGCATGACACCAAATTTGGCAATTTCAGAAATAGACGTTCCTTGGAGTTGATAGGCAATCCATAAAATATGATGTTCGTTAATATTTAAATCGTATGGTTTAATCCATGTTTGCCAATCTTTTTCGACTGATTTCCATAAAGCTTTGCTTAGTTGAGCGACTTGATGGCAAAATAACATCGCGTCTTTTTTTGATATAAACTCTTCGTTTGTCATCCACTTCACCTTCTAGTAAATATTTCGGAAAGTATAAAAATACATCGTTGTTATAAAAAATGCATAAAATAATGGAGAAAATCCTGTTTTTCTTCTTTTTTTCTTTTCTATAAAAATAAAAAAGCAGCTTTATTTTTCTTGGTTTCTTAATTTTTCTTCTAATTCGTCCATTTCTTCTTTAATAGAATTTATTTCTTCATTAATGGTATCTAAGTTGTCACCTGTTGAGTTTTTCCACTGTGTAATAGAATCTTTCATATCTGTTGTAAAGTCTTTGATGCTATTCGAACAGATTTGAGTTGTTTCTAATAGCTGATCTTTCACATTTAAAAAAGTTGATTTAAAACACTCTTGGTTCGTTTTACACGTATCGATAGAGCTAGCAATTTTCTCGCGTAGTTCTTTACCAGAATATTTTGTTGTACTTAACACCGCAATACCTGCAATGATTCCACCTGTCAAAAAGCCTGATAAAAAAGATTTTGTTTTTGCCAAGATGAAAACCCCCTTATCCGAAAATAGGATTTTTATACCTTATTAATTTGTTATTATATCATAAAAATGAATATTTATTATATCAATTAATGAATTATTTTGAAAATTTACTATTTTAAAAATAAAAAAGAGCCGAAATAATCGACTCTTTTTTTATGAATTAATAAGCAAACTTCATACGTTGATTTAGTGTAACGGCAATAGGGTATACAATAGCCATTAAAATAGCATTTAGAGCCGCAGCAGGAAGGACTACTGTTAGGAATAAAGCTAAAAATCCAGTTCCAGCTGGTAAACCTGCAAAAATAAGTGCAACACCTAAGAAAATAGTTCCGCTAATAATAGTTCCAATAATCGTAAATACGATAGCTCCTAACGTTGTTTTGAAAAATTTTGGTGCTATTAATAATAATCCAAAAACACAAAAGGCTGTAATCGGTTTATCAATCATATTTGCTAATTGTCCACCTGGGAAACTAGTTGTTAAAGCGGAAATAATTGCTGTTGCTAACGATGTGACAAATACGTATTGCACTTTAGGAAAAAGTAAAATACTTAAAAACATCATTGTTAACATCATGTCAGGTTTCATTCCAAATACAAATCCAGGGATGACAGTGTGTAACACAGCCCCAATCCCAATCATTACACCAAGTAACGCTAATACTTTTGTTTTCATACTAATCTCTCCTCATCTCTACTTACTATTCTTTGTCACTCCAATCGTACACTGTTGTCGATTGCAAGAAACGTATTTATACTGTACTAGAAAAAACTGATTTTTTCAAGCATTAACCATGTTGTTTTTGGAATTCTATCATAAAGTCACGTAAAGCTATACATGCTTCTTTTGGAACTGCGTTATAAATAGATGCGCGGCATCCTCCGATAGAACGGTGACCATTTAATCCAACAAATCCTTTTTCTTTTGCTTCTTGTAAAAATTGTTTTTCTAATTCGCTATCGCTTAAGTTAAATGTAACGTTCATTAGAGAACGGCTATCTTCTTTTGCGTGACCAATATAGAAACCATTGCTTGCGTCAATGGCATCGTATAAAATAGCAGCTTTTTCTTCATTTGCTTTTTCAATTGCTTTTACGCCACCTTGTTCTTTTACCCATTCTAGAACGAGTGAAAGCATATAAATACCGAATGTTGGTGGTGTGTTGTAAAGAGAATTTTTCTCAGCGTGTGTGCTGTATTTTAACATTGTCGGAATATTTTCATCTTCTTTTCCAATTAAATCTTTACGGATAATGACAACCGTTACACCTGATGGACCTAAGTTTTTCTGAGCACCAGCATAAATCATGCCGAAATTTTCAACTGGAAGAGGGCGACTTAAAATGTCACTACTCATATCTGCAATAAGAGGTACATTTACTTTAGGAAATACTTTCCATTGCGTACCGTAAATTGTATTATTCGATGTAATGTGTAGATAAGCTGCATTTTCAGATAGTTGAATATTTTCTAACGCTGGAATGAAGTTATGTTTTTCATCTTTACTACTAGCACTTACATGTGTCGCTCCTACTTTTTTTGCTTCTTTTAACGCTTTTTCACTCCAAGAACCTGTTAATACGTAGTTTGCAACTTGGCCTTCTTGAAGTAAATTCATCGGGATCATAGAAAATTGTGTGCTAGCTCCACCTTGTAAGAAAAGAATGTCGTAATTTTCTGGTATTTGTAGTAATTCATACAATAATTCTTTTGCGCGGTTATGAACAGCTTCGTATTCTTTACTACGGTGACTTAATTCCATCACGCTCATACCTGTATTTTGAAAATCCACTAATTCTTTTTGAGCTTTTTCTAATACTGCTAATGGAAGTGCAGAAGGACCTGCATTAAAATTATATGCTCGTTTCATTTTGTTCGTCTCCTTTGTATGTAGTCGAATCTTTTATTAATATCCTATCATGTTTTTATCCTAAATGTACGGTTTTTATCGCATAAATTACGATATTTTTTTCTAAAACGCTTTCATTTCACGAAAAAAAGAACAATGTCAGAAAAAGCTGCGGTATGCAGCTTTCTAACATGATGATAAATTCGCTTGAATTTTGCTTGCTAGTTGTTGCAATTCTTCAGGAGTGTATTTATCCATATTATTCACCCATTGCGCTTTAAAACCATCCTTTGTTTTGTTATAACGCGGAATAAGATGAAGATGAAAATGAAAAACTGTTTGACTAGCTACTTCTCCCGTATTACTCACAAGGTTCATACCTTCTGGTTGGAATGTTTCTTTGATTGCGTTTGCAATTTTTGGAACGACACGGAAAAGAGCGGCAGCATTTTCTTCGCTTAATTCATATACATTTGCTTGATGTTCTTTTGGGATGATTAATGTATGACCTTTTGTTACTTGGCTGATGTCAATAAAAGCTAATACGTGTTCATCTTCGTAAATTTTTGCACTAGGTATGTCGCTATTAATGATTTTACAAAAAATACAGTTTGGATCAAAATTCATGTTTACCACTCCTTACAATCATATTATTTCCTATTTTATCAAACTATAGTCTAATACGGTAGTATAGAAAAGGAATCGCTCAGCATAGAATAATCTATTCGAAATACATAGGTGGATTTGGTAAAATGAAAAGTAGAATAAATAAAGGTAGGTATTGGATATGAAAGATTTATTACGTGTGGAACATCTTACAGGTGGTTACGCTTCGTCTAAGCCTGTTTTAAACAATGTGAACTTTTCGATTGGAAAAGGAGAATTAGTTGCACTAATTGGATTAAACGGAGCGGGGAAAAGTACAACCATTAAACATATTATTGGGTTACTAGAGCCGAAAAAAGGGGCAGTAAAATTAAACGGGAAAACGTTAGAAGATGATCCGGAAGCATACAAAAAAAGTTTTACGTATATTCCTGAAATGCCCATTCTTTATGATGAACTAACATTATGGGAACATTTAGAGTTAACTGCAATGGCGTATGGAATAGAACGAAAAACATTTGAAGAGCGGGCGAATCATTTATTGAAAGAATACCGGATGGAAAAAAGTAAAAATTGGTACCCAGGTCGTTTTTCGAAAGGAATGCGCCAAAAGGTAATGATTATGTGTGCATTTTTAGTAGAACCGTCGTTATATATTGTCGATGAACCGTTTATGGGACTAGACCCAATTGGCATTAACTCACTTTTAGAAGAAATGATGAAAGCCAGAGAAAAAGGGGCGTCGATTTTAATGTCTACCCACATTTTATCGACAGCAGAACAATATTGTGATCGTTTTATTATTATTCATAATGGAAAAATTATTGCAGATGGAACGTTAGAAGTGTTACAAAAGAAATTTAAAAAAGAACAGGCAACACTGGATGAAATATATATTGAATTAACAAAGGAACGATAAAAATGATAAATGTAAAAGAGTTATGGAAAAAAAGGTTTGATGAAACGAGACAAGAGATTTCTTCATATGCTAGATTGATGTTTAATGATCATTTTATGATTGTGATTTTGTTCATGTTAATTGCAGGTGCATATTTATATCAACAATCATTAGATAAGATGTCACCAAGCTTTCCATCTAGCATCGTGATAGCGGTTATTTTAGGACTTGTTATGGTCATTACTCCTATTTATACGATGTTAAAAGAACCGGATTTAGTGTTTAGGTGGCCGCAATCCCATCATATGCAACCATATTTTAATCGTACATTACTAGTTGTATCAAGTATCCAAAGTTTTATTGTCATTGTTGTGAGCTTTATGTTGTTACCGCTCTATTTGGCAAGTGAACTTGGATCGAAAAATCAGTTTTTTCTTTTATTAGCGGTGTTGCTAGCAATGAAAATCTTCAATGTGTATTGGACGTGGGTATGGAAACGTGTGTATGACGTCACACTTCACCGAATAGAACTTTTCTTTCGTTTATTGATTCATATCGTATTGCTTTATGTCATCATCGAAAAGAATTTTGTTCAAGGGATGATGTTATGGGGCATCGTAGCTGTTATTTTAACCGTTAGTTATTATGGAATGATTGTAAAAAAACATTCTTTAAAATGGGAATTATTAATCGAAGAACAAAAGACAGGAATGTTACGTTTTTACAAAGCAGCAAACCAATTTACGGATGTGCAAAAGTTAGCAATGCAAGTTCGTCCAAGAAGATATATGACATGGGTGCTAAAAAACGTTCCATTTCAACAACCATATACATACCTTTATATGTATACACGTGCTTTTTTACGTGCCGGTGATTACTTTGGCATGTATATCCGATTAACGGTATTAGCGTTCATTATTGCATCATTTACTAATCAATTTTATTTCTTATTAGGTATTCTGATTGCAACCGTTTATTTAATAGGCTATCAATTAATTCCGTTATATCGTCATTATGATCACTCTATGATGGTACAATTGTATCCAGTGAAAGAAGAAGATAAAAAAATTGCGTATATTAATTTTATTTTAATGTTGCTTATTATCGAAACGATTCTTTATTCTGCCCTCGTTTGGATATTTACGAAAAGCTGGGTAGATGCAGCGAATATTTTATTTTTTGCTTCGATGTTTTCTTTCTGGTTTGCCTTTAAATACATAAAAAAACGGATTGATTAATCCCTTGTTACGTTTGTAATAAGGGTTTTTTCTTGCATTACGGAAGGAAAGGAGCAAAAAAGTGAAAAAAATTTCTGCTTTTTTAGTTTTACTAGGGGCTATTTGTTATGGTGCTCAATCATCTATCGTCAAAATTTTATATGACTATGGTTTAACGATGTGGCAAGTGCTTTTTTTAGAATATACGTTAGGTAGTATTATTTTTTTACTATACGTGTTGGTGAAAGAGCGAAAAGCGTTCTTTTCTTTAACATGGGTGGAAATTGTAAAATTATCCTTATTAGCCATTTTAGGTCCGGGGTTGACGAGTGTTTTTTATTATTTAGCATTAACGTATTTGCCAGCTAGTTTAGGTGTTATTTTTTTATTTCAATATTTACTTTTTATCATTTTATTTGAAAAATTATTTAATCGTTCGGTATTATCATTGTTACAAGTAGCAGCTGTTATGCTTATCTTTTTAGGTACCTTTTTAGCTGTAGATGGATTTTCGATGAACGTATCATCTTTCCATTGGAAAGGTGCAATATTTGGTGTTTTTTCTGCTTTCACGTATGCTATTTTTTTATTCTTTACCGATAAAGTATCGACGATTTCTACACCAGTAGTAAGAAGTACAATCGTTGCAGTAAGTATTATGATTGCTGCAATGCTAATTAAAAATCCAATAGAAGTGTTTTCTAATATTGAGCCTAGTATTTCTACGTTTTTATTATTGGGTATTATCGTCACGTTAATGGGACAAGTAATTCCATTAATTGCGTTTAATATTGGTGTTCCGAATGTTGGGAGTCAACTAGCTAGTATTTTAGGTGCAGTAGAATTACCAGCCGCCATTATTTTTTCCTCCATATTACTAGCGGAACAAATTAAAATGACACAATGGTTCGGAATTATACTGATTACACTAGCAATCATTGTTTCAGAAATAAAATTTACTCTAAAAGGAAAGAAAGAAAAAAGTCGTTGAATTATGAAGGGAAGGAGTGTGCTTTCCATACGGATTTTACGAATCGTGTAGAAGAATAAGGAAGGACAATTCAAATGAGTACAATCCTTTTTAATTTTTAAAAATAATAGTTGACATTTTTGTGAACTCATAATAATATACCTATAGGGGTAATGGTAGTAAGGAGGTTGGAGATATAAAATGGGATTTGAAATAGGAATTATCGCGCTCGTAGTGATTTTTCTCCTCTACAAAATAATGCCTGCTAGAGGAGTTCAACATATATCTGCTGCTGAGCTTGAGGAATGGTTAAAAACAGAAAAAAATGTTCAATGGCTTGACGTACGTACACCGCAAGAATTTAAAAGTGGGCACGTTCGCGGATTTAAAAATATTCCATTACAAGCTTTGCATGCAAAAGCAAGTACATTAGATCCAAATAAAAAAACGATCATTATTTGCCGAAGCGGGAACAGAAGTAATACGGCTTGTAAAATGTTAAAAAAGAAGAATTTTGCACAAGTTATTAATGTTAAAGGTGGCATCATTCAATACCCAGGTAGAATTGTTCAAAAGTAAGGGGAGAGGATTTACATGAACACAATTACAGTGCAAGAAGTAGAAGAGTTAATCGCGAACGGTGTTCCAGAAAACGTTGAATTAGTAGACGTACGTGAACCGTTTGAATTAGCAGCAGTAAAAATTCCAGGTGTAAAAAACATTCCACTAGGGGAACTACCAGCACATCTCGATGAATTTAAACCTGGAAAAACATACATCATGATTTGCCGTAGTGCAAACCGCAGTGGAGTGGCAACAAATTATTTGAACAGCTTAGGTATGAACGCAACGAACATGCTTGGGGGAATGGTTGCGTGGGCTGGACCTGTAGAATAAGGAGGGAATTGTGTTGAGTTTAAAAGCTGACCAAACACTTGATTGTAAAGGACTTAGCTGTCCAATGCCAATTGTTAAAACAAAAAAAGCAATTGATGCAATGCCTGTTGGTGAAGTCTTAGAAGTACAAGCAACAGATAAAGGTTCTTTAGCTGACTTACAAGCTTGGGCCAAACGTACTGGACATAATTATTTAGGTACATTAGAAGAAGGAGATGTATTAAAACATTACCTTCGTAAATGTAATGTGGACGGGGAACGAGAAGAAATGAAATTTGCGAACACTGTCCAAAACGATGAATTAAAAAGCAAATTAGGGGAAAATATTATCGTTTTAGACGTACGTGAAGAAGCAGAATATTTCTTTAGTCATATTCCTAATGCAGTTTCTATTCCACTAGGAGAACTAGAAGAAAAAGCAAATGATTTAGATAAAGAAAACGAAATTTACGTTATTTGTCGTACAGGCAATCGTAGCGATTTAGCTTGTCAACAACTAGATGAAAAAGGGTTTAAACATATATTTAACGTTATTCCAGGTATGAATGAATGGGATGGTCCCACAGAATCAGACAAAGAATAATGTTGAAAAATAAATGAATCAAACAATTAGGAGGAAGATGATAATGAGTAAAAAAGTAGCGATTATTGCAGCAAACGGTGGATTATTTGATGCATACAAAGTATTTAACATTGCAACAGCGGCAGCAGCAACAGATTCTGAGGTAACAATTTTCTTCACGTTTGAAGGATTAAACTTAATTCATAAACAAGGAATGCAACAATTACCAATGCCTGCTGGAAAAGAGCATTTTAAAGAAGGTTTTGAAAAAGCGAATGTACCAGCAATTCCTGAATTAGTTGAGATGGCAAAAGATCTAGGTGTAACATTTATTGCTTGTCAAATGACAATGGACGTAATGGGCTTAACAAAAGAAGACTTTACAGATGGTATTGAAGTAGGCGGAGCAGTAACATTCCTAGAATTTGCTGGAGAAGCAGACGTAACATTAACATTCTAACTTTAAAATGAGGGGGCATTTTATCAATGAATAGCGATTTTTTTGTAGATGCAACAGGACTTAGTTGTCCAATGCCAGTAGTGAAAGCGAAAAAAGGGATCGATACATTACAATCAGGTCAAACGCTTGAAATTCATACAACAGACCAAGGTTCAAAAAGTGATTTAACAGCTTGGGCAAAATCAGCTGGTCATGAGTTAGTGAATGTAGAAGAAGTAGATGGCGTTTTTAAATTCTTTATTAAAAAGGCATAAGTGGGATTTTCCCTCTTATGCTTTTTTTATGAAAAGGCAGAGAAGAGAAATCAATTGACACTTTTGTCGGAATCATATACCATAACGTTAGATTATTTTTTTATTACTATTTCCGACACTTTTGTCGATTTGGAGAGGTGACACATATGTTTAATATAATCCACAAAATTACTGACTTTTCAAGCAGTAAAAAAGGAGCAAAGTTAGTTGTTCTTTTTTGGATTATTCTTGCCGTTGTGCTAAGTGGCGTAACAGAAGGCGCCAAAGCATACAAAACTGGTTTGAATACAACTGGTTTACCCGATGATGCAAAATCAGTGATTGCATCTGAAAAAGTGGACCAGTATTTTAAGGAAGATACGGGTGTACCTGCATTGTTAGTCTTTTATAAAGAAGAAGGACTAACGAATGAAGATGTAGAAAAAATTTCATCTATTAGTAAAACGATTGAAGATGAAAAGTTTGATACGGTAAAAGAAGTAGTACCTGTATATAATCTTCCGCCACAAGCATTAGGACAATTCATGTCTGAAAATAAAAAAGCGATGATTTTGCCAGTTATTTTGAAAGACGAATTAGAACGCTCTGTGATGAGAGATACTGTTAAAGAAATGAATGGACTTGTCAAAGATGAGTTAGGAAAAAATAGCGATATTACATTTAAAACAACTGGTCCAGCAGGAATTGTATCAGATATGTTATCACTATTTGCAAGTGCTGACATTGTCTTATTATTATCTACCGTTGTTTTAATTTTTGTCTTATTAATTATCATTTATCGCTCTCCAATTTTAGCATTAGTACCATTAATTGCAGCAGGTATTATTAATCAAGTAGTAGGACAAACGCTTGGCTTTTTCGGAAAAGCTGGTATGTTAATTGAAAGTCAATCATTATCCATTATGTCAATCTTATTATTTGCTGTGATTACCGATTATTCCTTATTTATCGTTTCTCGTTTTAAAGAAGAGTTAGTAAAAGAAGAAAATAAATTTGTTGCGATGAAACGTGCGATGAGAGAAGTAAGTGAAGTAATCTTCTTTAGTGGAAGTACCGTTTTAGCAGCAATGCTTATTTTATTTGCAGCTATCTATGTACCATATCAAAACTTTGCGCCGATTTTCTCGGTTGCACTTGTCATTATTTTGCTTGCTGGTCTTACATTACTTCCAGCGCTATTCGTTTTATTTGGTAGAAAAGCATTTTGGCCAGCCATTCCAAAAGTTGGCGCTCAAAAACTTGAGAAAAAAGGATTTTGGGACAAGTTTGCAGCTGGTGTGACGAAACATCCTGTTACAAGTGGAATAGTCGTTGTCGCATTGTTAGTTGTGTTCTCTTTAAATGTGTTTAATATTCATTATTCTTTTAACTTAATTAAATCATTCCCAGACGATATGGAATCACGGGTAGGATTTGAATTGTTAGAAGAAAACTATTCACCAGGTGATTTGGCACCGATAAAAGTTGTGATAGAATCAAACGAAGCTTTAACAATGGACCAAATTAAACATATACAAAAAGAGTTAGAAAAACAAGACGGTGTTGCCTCAGTGACACCAGCGTTCTCCAATCCAATGGAAGAAGCCCGTTTTAAAGAAGAATCGATGCGTAACAATGATAAAGTTGCGAAGATAGAATTAACATTTGAAAACAATCCATACGACTTAGGAACGTTAGCTCAACTAGATAAAATAAGAGATAACGAAAAAGATATCATGAAAAAAGCAGGATTAGCCGATGCTTCCCTTCATTTTGCAGGGGAAACAGCAACACAAGCAGATACAAAAGCAGCAAGTGAGCGAGATACGATGGTAGTTGCTATTTTAATCACGGTCTTAATCACGTTGTTACTTGGTTTCCAAACAAAATCGCTTATTGCACCAATTTATATGATGATTACTATTCTTTTCTCTTTCTTTGCCGCACTTGGTATTAGCTCCTTTATTTTTGATAAAGGATTTGGTTTAGACGCGATTAGTTATCGAATTCCATTATATTCCTTTATCTTCTTGGTGGCATTAGGTGTGGATTACAATATTATGTTAATCTCACGGATTAAAGAAGAAGTAAAAACTCATCCAATTAACGAAGCAATTGAAATTGGTTTAGCGAAAACTGGCGGGGTTATTTCATCAGCAGGATTAATTCTTGCCGCAACATTTGCCGTTTTAATTACACAACCAATTATGGAACTTTACATGTTTGGGGCAACGGTTGCTATCGGAATTTTAATCGATACATTTTTAGTGCGTACCGTACTTGTACCATCGATTATGATGAAACTTGGTAAGTGGAGTTTATGGCCACAAAAATTAGAAATTTCAAAAGAAAAAGTAGAAAAATAAAAATAGGTAGTTAGTCATGCGTTTTTGTAACGTGTACTACTTAACTAGAAAGCATTTGATAATAGAGAAAAAGAAAACTCTTTTATTAGATGCTTTCTTTTTTTTTAGAGTATGATGCTTGTCGCCCTAACCTGAGCCTCCTCTGCTTTTTTATGTAATCCAGCTCTGGACGCTAGTGGCTCGAGTCATAAGCTGTATTGCTCCATGAGGAAAGACCGCCTCATTCCGCAATCCATCTTATGCTTGTCGCCCCAACCCGAGCGTCCTCCGCTTTTTTATGTAATCCAGCTCTGGACGCTAGTGGCTCGAGTCATAAGCTGTATTGCTCCATGAGGAAAGACCGCCTCATTCCGCAATCCATCTTATGCTTGTCGCCCCAACCCGAGCGCCCTCCGCTTTTTTATGTAATCTAGTTCCGAGAGGCTACGGACAGAGCCTTCCTCCACTTTTTTGTGTGTTTGTGGTTGTGCTTTGTGTTATAGTGGTTATAAGACGTTTAATAAGGTGAGATTATCATGGCCCGTAAAAAATTAGAATACAATGAGCTTATGGATGCTACAGAAAAGTTATTGCTTGAACGAGGATACGGTGGATTTAATTTTTCCGTTTTAGCACAAGCTTTAGGGATTGGAAGAAGTACATTATATGAATATTATTCAGCAAAAGATGAGTTAATTGCTGAGTATATGAAAAATGTAATGGACAATTTTAATTGCGAATTACGTTCTATTTCTCTTCAGCAAGATGCAAAAGAACAATTACAAGCATTAATTAATTTAATGTTAAAATATTCACAAATCCATAGCATCATTAAAATATTACCTCTATTAGAAAATAATTCAGAATCAGTCATTCAAATGAAAGAACAATTTAAACAAGAGCATTTGGATATCTTACAACATGTAAAAGATATAATCGAGAAAGGGAAACAAGACTTGGTTATACGTTCTGAAATTCCAACAGACATTCTTTCTATGTTGTTGTTTAATACGATTAATGATGCTGGCTTTTTGCCTGTTGATCCAGAAGTATGGGCAAAGTGGATTTGGGATATCCTTTATAAAGGAATAGAACCTAGAGTATAGAATTAAAAGTAAATAATATGCCGAAACCTTCATTTCATATAGAATGAAGGTTTTTTTATGTTCGTATAATAATATAAGCGTTGCTTAAGGTACTTTAGTATAATAAAAAATATCGCCTAGGAAAGGGGAGGTTTATTTGATGAAAAAAAGAAAACAGGTAATCGGGATTGCAGCTTGGGTTAGCGCAGTCGTTATCCTTATTTGGCTAGCGAGCGTCGTACCAAAAAAAGGTCCCATGTTGTTCGATGAGCAAGTCATACGTATCATAGAAACGTTTCAGTCTAATTGGATGACGAATGCGATGGAATGGATTACAGAACTTGGTGGGAAGCCATTTCTTATTTTTGTTTTGCTTGCGGGTACTGCATTCTTTTTGTTTATTTATCGCTCTTATTTCATAACGATTTTATTTGTGATTATAGTGCCCCTTAGCGCCCAGTTAAATCATATGTTAAAACAAGTGTTTGTTAGAGAGCGTCCAGCGATTAATCCGTTAGTAGATGCGGTTGGTTACAGTTTTCCGAGCGGTCATTCAACAAGTTCGATGGTTGTGTATGGATTTTTTATTTTTATTTTTCAACAAAGTGAGTGGAAGTATAAAAATATAGCCATTGTTTTTTTGGCGCTTTTCATTTTACTAATTGGTATATCAAGAATTTATTTGCATGCGCATTATCCAACTGACGTGCTTGCGGGATTTGCATTTGGTTTTATTATTTTCTATCCGTGTACTCGCTTGTTCCACTTATTAAAGCAACGATAATAAGGGGGAAAGGTTACCATTTTTTTCAGAATTCTCGGCAAATTTTCGACATTTGTTCATTCTATATACATAATTGGTGAATAAACGATATAGTAGGGTGTAGAAACATGACTTTTCTGTCGGTTTTTAATACAATGTAATGGGGAAAGAGGAATATTTCGAGAAAGGTGTGGACCAATGACTAAACAATTTAACGATCGTTTTATTAAGGCTTGTAGAGGAGAACAAACAGATTATGTCCCAGTATGGTATATGAGGCAAGCGGGGCGTTATCAACCAGAATATAGAGAAATTCGTTCAAAATATACATTTTTTGAGGTTAACCATCAACCAGAAGTAGCTGCGGAAGTAACACGTCTTCCGGTGGAGCAATTAGGAGTAGATGCAGCTATTTTATTTGCGGATATTATGACACCACTTCCATCACTTGGTATTCAAGTAGATATTGAATCAGGAATTGGCCCTGTTATTGACAATCCAATTAAAAATGAAGAAGATATCGACAAATTAGGAATTTTACAACCAGAAAAAGACGTTCCATATATTATGGAAACGATTCAATTATTACGTGAACAACTAAATGTTCCTTTAATCGGATTTGGTGGAGCGCCGTTTACGTTAGCGAGCTACATGATTGAAGGTGGACCTTCTAAAAATTATAATAAAACAAAAGCATTTATGCATAGCGACCCAAAAGTATGGGGAAAATTAATGGACAAATTAGCCGACATGACAGTGGCTTATTTATCTGCTCAAATTGATGCTGGCGCTCAAGCAATTCAAGTATTTGATTCTTGGGTTGGCGCGTTAAGTAAAGAAGATTATGCAAAATATATTAAACCTGTGATGCACCGTGTCTTTGAACAATTAAAAGGAAAAGGTGTGCCACTCATTATGTTTGGTGTAGGAGCTAGTCATTTGATTAAAGAATGGAATGAGCTTCCGGTAGATGTACTTGGCTTAGATTGGCGTTTAAGTGTGAAAGAAGCACGGGAAATGGGTGTAACGAAAACGTTACAAGGAAATTTAGATCCTGCGTTGCTATTAGCACCTTGGTCTGAAATTGAAAAGAAAGCAACTGAAATTTTAAATGAAGGTATGGAACAACCAGGCTTTATTTTCAACCTTGGCCATGGATTATTCCCACAAGTAAAAGTAGAAACCGTTCAACGTTTAACAGAATTCGTGCACGAATACTCGTTCAAAAATAGAAAGTAGAGGGATAGCGATGGAGAAAAAAGTAATTGGATTACTTGTTATGGCGTACGGTACTCCACGCAGCACAGAAGAGATTGAATCTTACTATACACATATTCGTCGTGGACGACGCCCAAGTGATGAACAATTAGGAGACTTAACGAGACGATATGAATCAATTGGGGGAGTTTCTCCGTTAGCAAAAATTACCGACGAACAAGCGATAAAACTAGAAAAACGTTTAAATGAGCTTAGTGATGAAGTGGAATTTAAAATGTATTTAGGATTAAAACATATCGATCCATTTATTGAAGATGCTGTTCGTCAAATGAAAGACGATGGCATCGAAGAAGCAGTGGCAATTGTTTTAGCACCTCATTATTCTACTTTTAGTGTGAAGTCGTATAATGGTCGAGCAATAGAGGAATCGGAAAAAATTAGTGGCCCTAAAATTTATGCGGTTGATAGTTGGTATAAAGAATCGAAATTTATTCAATATTGGGTAGAACAAATTAATGACACCATGAGAAAGATGAGCGAAGAAGAAACAGAAAAAGCAATCGTTATTTTCTCTGCACATAGTTTGCCAGAACGAATTATTAAAATGAAAGACCCTTATCCAGAGCAATTAAAAGAAACAGCTGATGTAATTGCGAAAGAAGTAGGAATTCCTCATTATACAATCGGTTGGCAATCTGCTGGAGCAACACCAGAACCATGGATTGGTCCAGATGTTCAAGATTTAACACGGGATTTATATGAACAAGGATATCGCTCGTTTGTATATTGTCCAGTTGGATTTGTAAGCGAGCATTTAGAAGTGCTATATGATAATGATTACGAATGTAAAGTAGTAACAGATGAACTAGGAGCAAATTATTATCGTCCAAAAATGCCAAACGCAGATCCATTATTTGTGGATGCGATGGCAACGGTTGTGTTAAATAAGCTACAAGAAGAAAGTAAGTGATCGTATGGCGAAAAAGGTATTTATTATTGGTGCTGGTATTACTGGACTAACTACTGCTTATTATTTGCAAAAAGCAGCAAAAGAAGAAAATATACCAATCGATGTAACGCTAGTAGAAGCAACAAATCGTATTGGCGGACAAATGCAAACGGTTGTGAAAGATGGTTTTGTTATTGAACGTGGTCCAGACTCCTTTTTAGTTCGGAAAGAAAGTGCTTCCCGTTTAATTCGGGAAGTAGGGCTAGGGGACGAACTTGTTCGAAATGCGACCGGACAATCGTATGTTGTAGTAGGAAGTGAGCTTCATAAAATGCCAGAAGGCTCTTTTATGGGGATTCCAACACAAGCTGGACCGTTTATTGCTTCTGATTTATTTTCCTGGAAAGGAAAATTACGTGCAGGATTGGATTATATTTTGCCACATGAAAAAGAAGAAGGAGACCAATCAGTTGGGAATTTCTTCAGAAAACGTTTAGGAAACGAAGTCGTTGAAAATTTAATTGAACCATTGCTATCAGGTATTTACTCTGGGCATATTGACCGATTAAGTTTACGGGCTACTTTTCCACAATTCGAAAAGGTAGTAGATAAAAATCGCAGTCTTATTCTCGGAATGAAAGATGCGATGCCAAAACCTAAAAAAGCACCAGCGGATCAACCGAAGAAAAAAGAAGGTATTTTTTATACAGTCAAAACAGGATTAGAATCGGTTGCAAAGGCTATTGGTTCTCAATTAGATACCGAATCTATTTTATTAAATACATCTGTTTCTTCTATCGAAAAACAAGAAGAAGGATATAAAATTACGACAGATGATGGCAGAACGTTTGACACGGACGATGTTGTATTAACTGTTCCACATCATGTAGCAGCAAACATCTTAAAAGGGTTCCAAAAGCAAAAAGAGTTAGCGTATGCGCCACTTGGTTCTGTTGCAACCATTGCGATGGCTTTTGATCAAGACGCGGTCGAAGATGATGTGGATGGTACTGGATTTGTCGTATCACGAAATTCTGATTATACGATTACGGCATGTACTTGGACACATAGAAAATGGCCGCATTCTACACCTGAAGGAAAAGTGCTACTTCGTTGTTTTGTCGGACGAGCAGATGATGATGTGATTGTCGATGAAGATGACGATACAATCGTACAAACAGCTATTCGTGATTTAAATAAAGTAATGACGATTACAAAAAAACCGGAATTTTCTATCGTCACAAGATGGAAAAAAGCACGACCACAATATGTGGTTGCTCATAACACACGTATCGAACATGTAGAAAAAGAATTAGAAAAAAATTGGCCAAACGTATATATTGCAGGTTCGTCTTATCACGGGGCGGGCATTCCAGATTGTATCGATCAAGGAGAAAAAGTAGTTCAAACGATTCTAGAAAAAATGCGCTAAGTTATAGCGCATTTTTTTATTGCTTTTTATATAAAAAGGTGGTAATATGTGTATGTGAATATATGACTAAATTGGTTTTTTGGTCATATAGGGAGGTGAGAACATGACCGTCGATCGAAAACAATCTATTTTAGAAGCAGCCGCAAAATCGTTTACGTTATTCGGATATAAAGCAACAACGATGGATCAAGTAGCTAAATTAGCGAATGTAGGAAAAGGAACGATTTATAATTTTTTTAAAAACAAAGAAGAACTTTTTAATGAAATTATTGAATCATTAATTATCGAAACGCGTACAATTGCAGAAGATAGTATTTCTAAAGAAGAACCGTTTCATAAAAATTTACATCGTGCCTTGTATCGTATTTTAGAATATCGAAAAAAGCATCAATTAACGATTAAGTTATTCCAAGAACAACGTGAAATTGGGACAGTTGTCGTGCAAGAGGCAATGAATCGGTTAGAACAAGAAATTTTATCATTTCTTCGCACATACGTACAAAAAGCAATTGATAAAGGCGAAATAAAGCAATGTGATCCAGAATTTACTGCTTTCTTATTGCTTCGACTGTATGTGTCGCTCATCTCTGATTGGGAAAAAAATCATGAGCCGTTTTCAAATGAAGAAGTGTCCCATATTTTTCAACTGTATTTAATGGAAGGATTGTCGACAAGATAATCCTTTTAGTTAGCAATGATATGACTGAATGAGGAAAACGGTCATATATTTTAAAGGGAATAAGGAGGTAACAAATAATGCGAGGCTTTCAATTGTTGAAAGAAGAAATTGTCTCCATTTTTTCGAATAAAAAAATGCTTATTCCAGTCATTGCTGTCATGTTTGTTCCAGTTTTATACGCGGGGCTATTTTTATGGGCGTTTTGGAATCCTTACGAGAAACTAGATAAATTGCCTGTAGCAGTCGTGAATAAAGATATTGGGGCAGAGATGGAAGATAAGCGATTGGAAATCGGAAAAGATTTAGAAGACGAACTTAAGAAAAATACAGATTTTGGGTGGAGTTTTGTTTCCGAAAAAGAAGCAAAAGATGGGTTAGAACACCGTGAATATTATATGATGGTTGTCATTCCAGAAAACTTTTCTGAAAATGCCTCCACCGTTTTAGATGATCATCCCAAACAGCTAGAAATTAAATATATTCCGAATGCAAGTTCTAACTTTTTATCGGCTCAAATTGGCGGAACTGCAATGGAAAAAGTAAAAGAAAAAGTAGCAAATGAAGTATCAAAATCATATGCAGAAGTATTATTTGACAACTTCGACACCATTTCAGATGGATTCCAAAAAGCTGCCGATGGTGCCGGAGAATTAAATGACGGCTCAAACCAACTTAACGATGGTGCTAATCAGCTTAATGATGGTATCCAAACAGCTGAAAAAGGGGCAAACGACTTACATGATGGTGCCGTAAAAGCAGAAAAAGGAGCTAATGACTTAAGCAACGGAATTGGCACAGCAGCAAACGGTACAAATGAATTAAAGAAAAATATTTATCTTTTAGCCGAAAATCAAACGAAATTAGCAGATGGCGTCAATACAGCTAAAGCAGGCTCTAGCAAGTTACAAGACGGTGCTGGGCAATTAAAAGAAGGCACTAATACATTAACGAATGAATTAACGAATAAAAAATCAAGTATTTTAGCTTTAAACGAAGGAGCGCAAGCTGCTAGTGAAGGAGCGCAAAAGCTAAATACTGGACTTAATCAATTAAATCAAGACATTCCGAGCTTAGTCGCTGGATCTCAAAAACTAAATGATGGTATTAATGGCGAAAAAGGTTTAAAAGTAGGGGCTCAACAATTAGCATCAGGAACAGCATCGCTTGGTGTAGGAGCTCAAGAATTAGATAATGGATTAAATGCTTTGAGTCAAGGAGTTCAAGATTTTAGTGATAAGGCAAATGGTATTTTAACTTCTCCTGATTTGACAGATGAACAAAAGGTAGTAGCTATGCAACAACTGATGAACAATGATAAAATGAAAAAATTAGTTCCAAATGTTAATGCATTATCAGAAGGAGCTCAACGATTAAATTCTGGCATTAATGGGGAAAAAGGTTTAAAAATAGGTGCTCAACAATTAGTATCAGGAGCAGAAATGCTTGGTGCTGGATCTGAACAATTAGCAACAAGTTTAGAAACAAAAGTAAGTCCAGCTGTAAACCAATTAGCACAAGGTTCTAATCAATTAGTAGATGAACAAAAAGGATTACCTGCATTAGCAGCGGGAACAAATACGCTAGTCGCTGGTTGGGATGGTGCGATTGCTGGTGCTTCTAAATTAGATGCTGGTGTTGGTCAACTACAAGGTGGTATTAATGAGTTGGCTGGCGGTATGAGTCAATTGCAATCAGGTTCTAGCCAATTAGCAGACGGTTCTTGGAAACTAGCTGCAGGGTCTGATCAATTAGCAAATGGAATGGGACAATTACAAGATGGTTCTACGAAATTAGCAAGTGGATTAGGTTCTTTAAATGAGGGAACATTAAAATTATCAGATGGTATGCTTCAACTTGCTGATGGTTCAGGTAAGTTAGCGGAAGGTACAGAGAAGTTAACGGACGGTTCAGATGAACTAGCCACGAAACTTCAAGATGCAGCGGATGAAATAGGAGATGTGAATGCTAACGATGAAACGTATACGATGTTTGCAGATCCGGTAAGTTTAAAAGAAGAAGTATTAAATGAAGTGCCAAACTATGGTACAGGATTTGCACCTTATTTTATTTCATTAGGAATTTACGTAGGTTCATTAATTTTATCTATCGTATTAGTGTTTAAACAACCAGCAGCTAAACCGCGTTCTGCATTCTCATGGTACTTTAGTAAATTTTTATTAATTAACTCAATTGCAATCATGGAAGCACTTATCGTGGATGTACTTATGTTATTTGGATTAGGTTTAGAAGTTCAAAGTGTCGGATACTTCGTATTATTTAGTATCGTAACAGCGGTTACCTTTGCAACATTAATTCAATTTTTAGTGACATTATTAGGAGACCCAGGTCGCTTTATTGCAATTATTCTCTTAATCTTACAATTGATTTCGAGTGCAGGTACATTCCCACTTGAACTTGTACCAAACTTTGTTCAAGGATTTAACGCTTGGTTACCAATGACATATACTGTGTTTGGATTTAAAGCGGCAATCTCTAGCGGGGACTATGCATTCATGTGGCAAAATATTGGAGTTCTCTTTATCTTTATCGGTATTCATATAGTGCTGACGCTTTTATACTTCATGCGTCAATATCGCTTAAATTACAGCGGTTTTGCCCAAGAAGAAGCAGCAGAAGCATAAAAACAAAAAGGCTTTCTTACTTCATTTTGAGTAAGAAAGCTTTTTTTGAAATTGCTTTGTTGTTAGTTTTATCATGCAAAGGGAAAAGACTTGAATAAGAGAGGAGAAAAAAATCATGAGGAATAAGCCAAATATAGATGATTATTTACAAGAAGGTATTTATGGTGCTAGGGAAACACTGCCTGATGAGAGAAGAAAGTTTTTAGGAACGATTCGAGAACGGATTGTCATTGCTTTAAAGAAAGGGCAAGTACGTGAAGAAGAAATATATCCAGAAGTAGAACAGGCGATTCAACAACATAAAGAAGTGAAGATGTACTTAAATGGTCATATGAATTATGAGCCACTTGTAAAATATACTCGTCTAGCAGATAAACATGAGATACGATTTAAAATGGTAACAAATCAAGACTATAATTCAGAAATTGGTTTAATCATTGCTTGTGATGATGCTATTGATAAAGAAACTATTTATGTACCCAAACGACCGGAAAAAGAAGAAGAAACAAAACAACGAAAGTCGTTCATTGAGCGATTATTTGATATATCAGAAACGAAAGAGTAAAATTCCTTCATTTTTCTATGATGAAAAAAAGAAAGAAAAGGTGTATAATAAGAAAGCTATGAATGTTATGGGAAGACTATAGCAGGAGCAGCTTCTGGAGAGACCATTATGGCGCCGAAGGGTTCACGATCTCAGGCAAAAGGACAGAAGACACAAAAATACATCATCTACTTATATATTTTTGTGTTTTCCTTTATCCTAAAGTCCTGATGAAATATTCAGGTCTTTTTTATTTTAGAAAGGAAGATGAAAAGAATGAAGCAACAAAGAGCAGTAGTAAGCGTAATAGGAACAGATAAAGTAGGGATTATTGCAAATGTTACTAAAATTTTAGCTGATCACAAAGTAAATGTGTTGGACATTAGCCAAACAATTATGCAAGAGTTTTTTACAATGATGATGGTGGTTGATTTAAAAAATATTACGGTTCCCGTAGACGAAGTCCGCGAGATGCTTGAAAAAGTAGGAAATGAGATGGGATTAACAATCCGTCTACAACAAGAAGAAATTTTTCATGCGATGCATCGTATTTAAGGGGGCTTTGAAATGGAAATTCAAATAAATGAAATGTTAGAAACGATTCGTATGGTCCAAATGGAACATTTAGACATTCGGACGGTAACGATGGGGATTTCACTGCAAGATTGTGCTAGTGACGATTTTGAAAAAGTAAAAGAAAACGTATATAAAAAAATCACCACGTATGCTAAAAACTTAACGGAAGAAGCAGAAAAAGTAGAACGTGAATTTGGTATTCCGATTGTAAATAAACGAATTAGTATTACTCCGATTGCGAATATTATTGGGAAAGCAACGGAAGAACAAGTGGTAGAGTTAGCAAAAGTAATCGATCGTTGTGCAGAAGAATTACGAGTTGATTTTATCGGTGGATTTTCCGCACTGGTTCATAAAGGAATGACTAAAAGTGATGAAACATATTTAAATGCGTTACCGAGAGCGTTAGCAGAAACAAAATATGTGTGTGGTTCTGTTTCTATCGGTTCCACGCGTGCGGGGATTAATTTAGATGCCGTAAAGAAAATGGGCGAAATTGTGAAAGATGCAGCGGAATTAACAAAAGATACACAAGGATTAGCATGTGCCAAATTCGTTGTTTTTTGTAACCCAGTAGAAGATAACCCATTTATGGCAGGTGCATTTCACGGAACAGGTGAAGGAGAAGTAACGCTAAGCGTTGGGGTAAGTGGACCAGGTGTTGTGTTAAATGCATTAAAACGATATCCTGATGTTTCAATTGATAAAGTGTCGGAAGTGATTAAACAAACTGCCTTTAAAATTACTCGAGCAGGGGAATTAATCGGTCGAGTGGTGGCAGAACGACTTAACGTTCCATTTGGTATCGTCGATTTATCGTTAGCACCAACGAATGCGATGAATGATAGTGTGGCAGAAATATTAGAAGAAATCGGATTAGAAAAATGCGGAACGCACGGGACGATTGCTGCTCTTGCATTAATGAATGATGCTGTGAAAAAAGGAGGAGCGATGGCTACTTCTTTTGTTGGTGGATTAAGTGGAGCTTTTATTCCAGTTAGTGAAGATAATGGGATGATTTCATCGGTAGAGCAAGGGGCACTTTCACTTGCAAAGTTAGAAGCGATGACGTGTGTTTGTTCGGTTGGTTTAGATATGATTGCACTTCCTGGTGATACACCGGCAGAAACAATTGCTGGTATTATCGCAGACGAAGCTGCTATTGGGATGATTAATAAAAAAACAACTGCTGTTCGTGTCATTCCGGTTCCAGGAAAATCGTGCGGAGAAATGGTTGAATTTGGCGGATTACTCGGTCGTGCTCCTGTTATGGAAGTATTACCATTCTCATCTAAACGAATGATTAATCGCGGTGGACGGATTCCGGCACCATTACAATCGCTGATTAATTAAAGATAAAAAGATAGATAATCGTTGAATAAGATAACGATATCTATCTTTTTTAGAATCGCTTAAAAAATTGGTATAATGAATAAAAATAGTTAATAGGGGGCCATATAATGAAATTTATTAATAATCAAAATATTACCGACCCAACGATAAACTTAGCAATCGAAGAATATGCTGTATCTGAATTAGATCCAAATGAAACATATTTATTATTTTATGTAAATGAACCTTCTATTATTATCGGAAAAAATCAAAACACGATAGAAGAGATTAATGATACATACGTAAAAGAAAATGGTATTCATGTCGTACGTAGATTGTCAGGTGGCGGGGCAGTATATCATGACTTCGGTAATTTAAATTTTAGTTTTATTACAACAGACGATGGAGATAGTTTTCATAATTTTAAAAAGTTTACCGATCCAGTTGTGACGGCACTGCAACGTTTAGGAATTGATGCAAAGTTAAGCGGAAGAAATGATATCCAAGTCGGGGAACGAAAAATTTCTGGAAATGCACAGTTTAAAACAAAAGGTCGTATGTTTAGTCACGGAACACTTTTATTAGATTCTCACTTAGATGATGTTGTCAAAGCATTACATGTGAAAACCGATAAAATTGCGTCTAAAGGGATTAAGTCTATTCGTTCACGCGTTGCAAATATTAATGAATTTTTACAAGAACCATTAACGATGGAAACATTTAAAAAACAATTACTTGTCTCTATTTTCCAAGGGGAAGAAAATATTTCATTTTATGAATGGACAGAACAAGATTGGGAACGGGTGCATGAAATTTCTGAGCAACGTTACCGTAATTGGGATTGGAATTACGGTAAATCACCAAAATTTAATGTTCAACATGCCAAACGATTTCCTATCGGACAAATTGAAGTTCGTTTATTCGTAGAAAAAGGATATATTGAAGAAGCTAAAATTTTTGGTGATTTTTTCGGGGTGAAAAATGTACAAGATATCGAAAAGGCATTAATAAAAAAACGCTATGTACGAGAAGAGATTCAATCCACTCTTGAAACATTTTCATTACCCGAGTACTTTGGGAATGTGACGCTAGATGACATATTGGACATGTTATGTTAACAGAAGGAACGCAGATAAAGATTACTTATCTGCGTTTTTTAATAGTCAAATAAATATGAAAGATTTAATACGTAAAGCAGAAACGGCCTTTTCTTTTTCGCGAAAACAACCAGTCATTTACGCTGCTACGTACACGCAAGAGAGAAGTGAGATACTCAAAAAGAAAATGAGGATTATGAATCATATGAACGTGGCGTTAGAATAGGATGAATTATCTGTATATCTGCAACCAAAAGTGAGTTGTGGAGATAAAGAGATTGCGAGCGTGGAGGATTAGTTCGTTGGCATTCAAAAGAACTTGGATTTGTGTCTTCAGCAGACTTCCTCCTAGCAGCAGAGAGTATTGGTAAAATTATGGACGTTGATAATGTTGTCATTATAAAAGTAGTGGCATGGCTTCGAAAACGCCAAAGCGCGGGGAAAAAAACTGTATCGAGTGGCGGTGAATATTTCACCAGAACATTTTTTTACACCTAATTTTGTAAAATGTTTACCATTTCCAGTAAATACTTATGAAGTAAGTCCGAAAAATCTTATTATCGAAATTACTGACATATCGGACTTGTAGATATGGAAAAAGCAATTAATATTAGGAAAGAATTAAGGAAATATGGATTTATCATTTCAGTCGACGATTTTGGTGTAGGCTATTTCTTATTGCGTTACGTACAAAAGCTACCTTTCGACGAATTCAAAATTGATTGTAGTTTTACAAATAAAATAACAGAAAAAGGTACAGAAGCTGTTGTTCGTGCGATTATTCAACTGGCACAATTTTTTGAAATGGAAACAGTAGCTGAAGGAATTGAATCTGAAGAAGAAGCTAGTATTTTGAAAACAATCGGCTGTTCCGCAGCACAAGGTTTCCTTTATTATAAACCGATGCCAATAGAACAAGTAGAACTATTATTGGATTCACTTCGTTCATTATTAAAAATAATCATATAGTGCCTATGATTTAAAGTAGAAAAAGTAGGGGTATTTGATTGTATATAAAGTTAAAACAGAAAAATTAGGATTTTACTATTGTTCTTTCTTGCTTCTTTTTTTATAATAAAAATGAATGAATACTCATTCTTTTTTAAAAAAGGAGGATGGAACGATGTTATTTGAAAAATTACGAATAATAAGTTCAGAAAATTCAGGTAAATTGGCGTACAAGTATTTGGGAAAAGAAGTAACGTATAATGAGTTACAGCGAAAAATCGATGCATTTTCGAAAAATTTGTTGCAAATAGGTTTTCGGCAAGGAGATCATATGGCAGTTATTGTAGCAAACAGCCCAGAGTTTATCATCGCTGTGTATGGTGCAATGCAAATTGGAGTAGTCGTAATTCCGATGAATCCAACGTATACGAAAGATGAAATGGAGTTTATTTTACGAGACTCTGATGCAATGGGGTGTGTAGCTTATACACAACACCAACCAATCTTCGCGATTATTGATGCAACATTACCGAAGATGAAGCATTATTTTCTCCTATCAAATGAAGGAGAAGAGCAACCTGAATTTCCATCCATCCATGAAAAAATAACTCCTTTTTCTACTCTTTTATCTTTTACAAACAATCCACTCGTCGATGTTACGATTACAGAAGAAGATGTAGCTGTCATTTTATATACATCTGGTACAACGGGGCATCCGAAAGGAGCAATGTTAACGCACCGTAATATCTATTCGAACGCTAGAGATATTTCCGATTATTTAAAAATCGGAAAAGGCGATCGTTTCGTTTGTGTATTACCGATGTTTCATGTGTTTTGTTTTACCATTGCAGTAAATGTGCCGTTAATTAGCGGCGGGACGATATTAATTCATCCTAAATTTAGTCCGCAAGAAGTGATTAGCTCGATAAAAGAAGACAAAGCGACCGTTTTTGCAGGTGTACCAACGATGTTTAGTTTCTTATATCAATATAAAGATACAAAGCCAGAAGATTTGGCTTCGCTTCGACTTTGTATTTCAGGCGGAGCAGCGTTGCCAGTAGCGTTATTAGATAACTTTGAGAAAAAATTTAATGTGGAAATGTATGAAGGATATGGTTTATCGGAGGCGTCACCAGTCTGTACGTTTAATCCGATTGATCGTAAACGAAAAGCAGGATCGATTGGGACAAGCATTACAAATGTGGAATGTTATATTTTTGATGAATTAGGTAAGCGCTTACCACCGCATGAAGTTGGAGAATTAGTAGTAAAGGGACCGAATGTAATGAAAGGGTATTATAAGCTACCTGAAGAAACGGAAAATGCCATTCGAAACGGGTTTTTAGATACAGGAGATTTAGCTTATCAAGATGAAGAAGGGTACGTTTTTATTGTAGACCGCAAAAAAGATATGATTGTCGTTGGGGGATTTAATGTTTATCCAAGAGAAGTAGAAGAAGTGTTGTATAAACATGAATTAGTCGTTGAAGCAGCGGTCGTTGGTGTTCCTGATATTGATTACGGCGAAGCAATCCGAGCGTATATTGTTCCAAAAAGCGAATCGTTAACGAAAGAAGAAGTGCTTTCTTATTGTAAAGAACATTTAGCCAAATATAAAATTCCGCATGAAATCGAATTTTTAAAAGAATTACCAAAAAATACTACCGGAAAAATATTAAGACGTGCATTACGAGACAAAGCGTTAGCAAAAACAAGTCTTTCTTAGTTTCTGATTTGTAAGAAAGAGAAAAAGACTAATTTACTAGAAAATTAGTCTTTTTTTGGTGCAATTGTTCTAAAAATAGTCAAAAAATTATTTTAGGATAAGGTATTGAATTTTCGAATAATTATGATTAATATTATTTAATAAGGAGGGATTTTAGTTGAAAAAAGCGTTAAAGTATTTATCTATTACAACGTTAATGAGTGCATTATTTTTAACAGGCTGTGGAAATGGCGATAAAAAGGAAGCAGGGAATGGGGATAAAAGCGATTATACAATTGGTGTGACACAATTCGTAGAACATCCGTCTCTAGATGCTGCATATGAAGGCTTTCAAAAAGCCATAAAAGAAGAAGGATTAAACGTTACGTATAAAGAAGAAAATGCGCAAGGCGATATGAATAATAGTCAAACCATTGCAACGAATTTAGTTGGGGAAAAAGTAGACTTAATCTTTGCAAATGCAACACCTAGTGCGCAAGCTGCAGTAAATGCAACAAGTGATATTCCTATTGTATTTACTTCAGTAACAGATGCAGTCGGTGCAAAATTAGTGGATTCGATGGATAAACCGGGTGGAAATGTGACGGGTACCGTTGATATGCATCCGGATGCTATTCCTAATACCGTGAAGTTTATTAGCGAACAAATGGGTGCAAAAAAAGTAGGAATGATTTTTAATGCTGGTGAACAAAACTCTGTTGCACAAGTAGAAGTAGCGAAAAAAGAAGCGAAAAAATATAATATTGAAGTAGTGGAAAGAAGTGTTGCTACATCTTCTGAAGTAAAAACAGCAGCGGAATCATTAGTTGGAAAAGTAGATGTATATTATATTATTACGGATAATACAGCAGTTTCTGCATTAGAATCTGTTGTAGAAGTGGCAGAAGAAAAAGACATTCCATTATTCGTTGGAGAACTAGACTCTGTAAAACGTGGTGGATTTGCAGCATACGGGTTTAATTATGAAGATATCGGTTATCAAGCTGGTAAAATGGCCGCTGATATTTTGAAAAACGGAAAAAATCCAAAAGACATTAAAGTGGAATACCCAGCAAACTTAAAATTAGTTATCAATAAAAAAGCAGAAAAAGAAATGAAGATTGAACATAAAGCCGAGTGGGATAAAGAAGCAGAATTTATCGAGTAAGAGATAAAAAGAAAGGTCGTGGCAGCATGTTTACAGCAATGTTCGGGGCTGTGGAAGCAGGAGTAATCTTTGCGATTATGGCCCTTGGCGTCTACCTCACCTTTCGTATATTAGACTTTCCGGATTTAACTGTAGATGGAAGTTTTGTGACGGGAGCGGCAATAGCGGCGATGTTAATTGTATCAGGAACAGATCCTTTTATCGCTACGCTGGCCTCTCTTGGCATTGGTTTTGTTGCGGGGAGTATAACAGGTGTGTTGCATACGAAAGGGAAAATTAATCCATTATTATCAGGGATTTTAATGATGATTGCCTTGTATTCTATTAACTTACGAATCATGGACAAAAAATCAAATGTTCCTTTAAGAGGGGAAGAAACGATTTTTACAAAAATAGAAGCGTGGTTTAATGGATTAGGAATAAATGAAGGTATGAATCGTTTGTTAGAAATGATTGGTCTTGGAAATTATACACCAAAAACATGGTCGGTTCTCTTTTTTATGATTATCGTTACGTTATTTGTAAAAGTTTTTGTTGATTGGTTTTTAAAAACGGAAATTGGTTTAGCGCTTCGAGCAACCGGAGATAACCAACGAATGATTCGAAGCTTTTCAGCAAATACGGATTACTTTATTATTTTAGGTCTTGGTATCTCGAATGCGCTCGTTGCAACGAGTGGCGCATTATTTGCACAATATACATCATTTGCTGATATCGGAATGGGAATTGGGATGATTGTCATTGGGTTAGCTTCTGTTATTATTGGGGAAGCAATCGTTGGAACGAAAACCATTGCTCGTGCCACGTTAGCAGTGATTATCGGTGCGATTATTTACCGAATTGTACTAGCGTTAGCGTTACAAATTGATTTCTTCGATACGGGAGATATGAAATTAATTACCGCTTCTATCGTTATTATTGCGTTAATTATTCCGAGAATTTTACAAGTAAGAAAAGAACAAGCGCGGAAAAAGAAACGGATGCAAGATCATCGTTTAGCTATGGGAAAAGAGGGGGAAGACGTTGCTACAATTAAATAATATATTTAAAGTGTTTAATGAAGGAACGCTCGATGAAAAAATTGCCCTTAATCATCTGAATTTACATTTAGAAGATGGTGATTTTGTAACGGTAATTGGTAGTAACGGTGCTGGGAAGTCAACGGTAATGAATATGATTTCAGGAGGATTATTACCTGACCTAGGAAGTGTAGTAATCGACGGAAAAGATGTGACGAATTTACCGGAATTTAAACGTTCTAAATATATCGGACGTGTATTCCAAGACCCGATGGCAGGTACAGCTCCGACGATGACGATTGAAGAAAATCTTGCCATTGCTTACGGTCGAGTAAATCGTCGAGGATTACGTTTTGGAGTATCAAAAAAAAGATTAGATTTGTTTAAATCGGCACTCGAAACATTAAACCTTGGTCTTGAAAACCGATTAAACGCAAAAGTAGGATTATTATCTGGTGGTGAACGTCAAGCATTATCGTTGTTAATGGCTACATTTACAAATCCAAGAATTTTATTGTTAGATGAGCATACAGCGGCTCTCGACCCATCTCGAGCAGAATTGATTACGAACTTAACAAAAGAAATTGTTGAAAAGTCAAAATTAACGACCTTAATGGTCACTCATAATATGCAACAGGCGATTGAATTAGGGAATCGACTTATTATGATGGACAAGGGACAAATTATTTTTGAAGCTTCAGGAAACGAAAAAGAACAATTGACAGTAGAAATATTGTTACAAAAATTCCAGGAAATTCGCGGTGAACAAATGGCAAGTGATCGTGCGGTACTTGGATAATCAGAAAAAGCCTTTCAAAAGAAGGGCTTTTTTTTATTTCGTTTATATGTTAACTTTAAAAATAAAATAGTTTACATATTAGGAGGGAGAAAATGAAAGGAAAAGTTTATTCTTTAGTAGAAATTAGTTTACTCGCTGCCTTCATTGCGGTTAGTGGTTCGATTAAAATTCCATCTGGTATTCCAGGAAGCGAATTTCAAGTATCCGCTCCGATTGCAGTTGCCATTTGTGCCGTTTTTGGTTTTAAACGGTATATTGTTGCAGGTATTTTAGCGAGTAGTGTGTTGTTTATTTTAGGAATGCATAATCTGTTTAATATTGAAATTGCGATGGTATATCGCGTAATTGCTGGTGGTATTGTTGCCTTTTTTGGAACACGTTTACCTATTATTGTCATCGCAGGCCCACTCGGTACGTTATCTGCGCGACTTGTCCTCGCTTACACTTTACAGGTTCCTGCATTACCACTAATTATTGCAGCTATACCAGGGATGATTTTTACTGCAGTCATGAGCTATCCAATGATGAAAATATTTCAAAATGTGTATGAAAGAACGAAGGTGAGCAGATATGGAAAAGTGGTATAGCATTCGTATGCGTGCGAGTGAAGGTGGACCACACGAGAAAGGTGGATGTCACATTTCTGGTGCTGAACGGATAATCGAAGAAAAGGAACTCGAACAAGTAGCAGCTAACATGATAAACAGAGCGTTAACGCATTCGCGCGGAGAACCAGATTTCATTTCATTAAAAGTAGATAAAATCGAACAGGAAGCGATGCATATCATTTCACCTGTTCAAGTGCAAAAGATAGACAATAAAACACAATCTGAAACGAAAGAAGTGTTGAAAAAACTATTAGCTCCTTTGTCGTTAAAAGAAGAGGTGCTTTTTTCACTTTATGATTGGATGATAGAAGACGATCAAACAAGGGGTGCTATTATTGTAGATATACATAGTGGAAAACGAATAGACAACCAAGGACTTAGCGGGGTACGCGTTTCTCATTTTGATTGGGACAAATCTTTTCGAAAAAAATGGGTCCGAAACAAGAACGATTTTCATAACGAACGGCGCCTAGAAGCTGTCGCCTTAGCTTCAAAAGTAGCAAAAGCGGGAACGATTTGTGAACTTTGCTGTTCCGATGACCCGGAATATACGACAGGTTATGTGACTTTTCAACATACATACGTGCAAATTCCGAATATGAAAAAGAAAGGTGTGCCGCGCGGAGGACGTGTTTTTCTTGTAGATGCGTCTACTATTGACTTGGATGCATACATGCATTATTTAGAAAAAACACCTGTATTGATAGGGGGTTCAAAATGAACAATTGGATAGAAAAGGAATTGGCAAAACAGAAGCAATCACCTCTTTATCGAACATTAGTGATGGCGGATAAAAATGAACCAGAAACAATGATCAATGGACAACGAAAAATTTTAGCTGCTTCTAATAATTATTTAGGCTTAGCAACTGATCCGAGAGTAAAACAGCGAGCAAAAGAAGCGATTGAACGTTTCGGTACAGGAAGCGGGGGGTCTAGGTTAACGACAGGTAATTTACCTATTCATGAACAATTAGAAAAAGAGCTAGCCCATTTTAAACAAACGGAAGCAAGTTTACTTTATTCGAGTGGCTTTTTAGCGAATGTAGGGGTCATTAGCGGACTTAGTGACAAAGAAACCCTTATATTTAGCGATGAATTAAACCATGCTAGTATTATTGATGCGTGTCGATTAAGACGTGGAAAAGTCATCGTATACCGTCATAATGATATGGAAGATTTAGAGAAAAAATTATCTTCCTACCAACATCATGCGAAAAAAATGATTGTGACGGATGGTGTGTTTAGCATGGATGGTGATCTTGCTCCTTTAGATAAACTTGTGTATTTAAAAAATAAATCCGATGCGTTGTTAGTAGTCGATGATGCTCATGCAACAGGGGTCGTTGGGGAAAAAGGTCGTGGAAGTGCAGAATATTTTCATGTAGAGGTTGATGTAACAATTGGTACGATGAGTAAAGCAATTGGTAGTGAAGGAGGGTTTGTTTGTGCGAATCGCTCCATTGTTGATTACTTGATTCAAAAATCCCGCCCATTTATTTTCCAAACCGCCCTTGCACCAGCAACGGTCGCGGCAGCGCTTGAAAGTGTCCACATTATCCAATCAGAGCCAGAAAGACGAAAACATCTTTTGGCGATGGCTGCTTTAGTAAGAAAAGAGTTAAGAGAAAAAGGGTATGATGTTCTAGAAGGGATTACCCCAATTATTCCGATTGTAATAGGAGATGCGAAAGAGGCAACGAATAAGCAAAAACAATTAGAGGAAAACGGTGTGTTTATCCCAGCTATTCGTCCACCGACGGTACCAGAGGGAACGAGTCGTCTTCGATGTGCTTTGATGGCAACGCATACGGAAGAACATATTCAAGCAATTATACATGCTTTTTAACTACAGTCCCTACTCCTAGTTTAGAGTAGGGAATCATTTTTTTATCATTTTACCAATAAAAGCTTTCTTTATGGGTAATAAATGAGCATCGTTACATGGACTTCTTCTGTCGTCCGGTTCTCATAAATATGTTCATAATTAGCAGAAAATTTAATGGCATTTTTTTCTATTAGTTTATACGATTCATGATTAATTGTTAAATGCAATGTTCCTTTTTCCATAATGATGTATTCTTCTACTCCATCTGGATGTGGATGAGATACATATTTGCAGTTTGGTTTGATGATAATATGAAAAATTTCATATTGTTTGTTTCGTTCGATTGGAAAAATAGGTAATGCAACAAACAAACCACTTTCTTCTTCTAACGTTTCACATTGATCAAAATGAATCATTTGTACTTCAGGTTTCCCTTCATCAATAAAAGAAGTAAAAGATACGCCTAAACCATTAGCAATTTTCCATAATGTATTGACAGTAGGATTCGATTCTCCGCGTTCTATTTGCGCTAACATTGGTTTGCTTACACTAGTAATTTTACTTGTTTGCTCTAAGGAAAGGCCTCGGGTCGTTCTGATTTGTTTTAACTTTTTTCCAATCATTTTCGTTAAATTTTTTGACTCCATTTCAAATTCTCCTTGCAACTCCCAATTTATTCACATACAATATGTTTATTATAACATACTTATTGTATTATTTAGCATACAACGAAAGGAGGAAAACATGGAGCTAACAACTACGATGAAACAATCACAAATCCGAAAAGGGCTCCATGACGGAGTTCCGATTGCACTGGGATATGCACCAGTTGCGATGACTTTTGGATTGCTTGCAAAAACAACAGGTCTTAATTTTTTTGAAACGGTTGCGATGAGTTTGTTTATTTTTGCAGGTGCCGGTCAATTTATTGCTATTAGTTTAATTGGAATAGGTGCTGGTGCATTTGAATTAATCTTTACAGAATTTGTTGTAAATATTCGTCACTTGTTAATGAGTGCTTCCTTAAGTAAAAAAGCAGACGATGACCCAAAATGGATGAAGGCTATCTATTCGTTTGGGTTAACAGATGAAACATTTGCTGTGTCTAGTTTGAAAAAAGGCTCTGTTGGTGCTTTTTATATGTTCGGCTTAACGTTTATTTCGTATTCTAGTTGGGTTATCTCTTCTGGAGTAGGACACGTTATCGGTCAAAGTTTACCAGCTACTTTACAAGAAAGTCTCGGTATTGCACTTTACTGTATGTTTATCGGATTATTAGTTCCATCAATTCGAAGAAAGTTATCCATTATTATTTTACCGCTAATTGCAGGTGCCTTTAACGCCTTTTTTATGTTAGTGTTACATGTTTCTATGGGATGGTCTGTCATTATCTCAACGATTATCGCTGCGGTAATAGTGGAAATGATGAAGAAAGGAAGAGGAAAATATGGATCTTAATTTATTACTTATCATTATCGGGATGGCAGTTGTGACGTATATCCCACGGATGGTTCCTCTTGTTTTTTTGAGTCATTTAAAGTTGCCACCTTTTGTAGAAGGAGTATTAGAAAATGTTCCGTATGCTATGTTAGGTGCATTGATTATACCTGGTATTTTTTTAGAAAATGAAGATATTTGGTTTGGTATTATCGGATTAGTTGTTGCTTCCTTTGTGTCTTACTTTGGTGGTACGTTAATAGTTGTTATTTTAAGTGCTGTTTTGGCTGTTTTTTGTTATTCTATTTTATTTTAATCATTCACCTGACAATAAGACCACTTCAAAGAAAAGAAGGATACATAGTATAATAGACAAAGTGACCGTTTGAAAGGGAAGGAGCATGATGCATGCGTTATATAGAAAAAGGATCAAAAACTTTCAATACGGCAATTTGGATGTTATTTTTTGGTGGTTTTGTCACGTTTGCGATTTTGTATAGTACCCAACCAATATTACCGTTATTATCAAATGAATTTCATATCTCGCCTGCTATTGCCAGTTTATCGCTATCCGTTTCAACAGGAGCATTGGCGATTTCGATGATTATTTTTGCCTCCATTTCTGAAGTATATGGGCGGAAAAAAATGATGGTTATTTCGTTATTATTATCGTCTTTGTTTGTGATGCTTACTGCTTTTAGCCCGAATTATGGAACATTGTTAATATTACGAACGATTCAAGGAATTGTATTAGCTGGTCTCCCAGCAATTGCAATGGCTTATATTAATGAAGAGTTCCATCCTGCTAGTTTAGGGCTTGTCATGGGGTTATATATTAGTGGGAACTCGATTGGTGGGATGAGTGGACGGATTATTTCAGGAATGTTAAGTGATTTCTTTTCTTGGCGAGTAGCGATGTTTGGTATCGGATTAATCAGTCTAGTGTTAAGTGTTGTTTTTTTAAAAGGATTACCGCCATCTGAAAACTTTAAGCCACAGGCGTTTCGAATTCATCACTTGACGAAAACATTAGTACATCATTTAAAAGACCCAGCTTTATTTATGTTATATTGCACTGGTTTTATTTTAATGGGAAGCTTTGTCACCATGTATAACTATATTGGTTATAAATTGATTGAACCTCCATACCATTTAAGCCCTAGTTTAATTGGGTGGTTATTTATCGTTTATATTGTTGGAACATTTAGTTCGACATGGATGGGAAAATTATCGGATAAAATTGGTGTTTTTAAAACATTAATTATTAGCATTGTCATCATGTTTTTAGGGGCTATTTTAACAATGATTTCTCCGCTTATTTGGATTTTGATTGGTCTTGCCATTTTTACATATGGATTCTTTGCTGCACATTCGGTCGCAAGTAGCTGGGTAGGAAAACGGACAAGCCAAGAAAAAGCGCAATCTAGTTCCCTATACTTATTTTTTTATTATTTTGGTTCTAGTATTGGTGGATTTGTCGGAGGATATTGCTGGATTCATTTTGGTTGGATTGGGGTTATTACGATGATTAGTAGTTTTATGATCATTGGTATTTTATTATCCTTTGCATTGAAGCTATTTGAAGGAAAAAAAGAAACAACGATGTGAAAAAAGAAAAAAACAAAGGAAAAAAATGTTGACGAATCGTCCTTTTATCGATTATTCTAATACTAACAATAAAATACTACCTTTACATATCAAAGGGGAGTAGCTTAACACGATAAAGTCGTCATTACGGGAGTAACATCCTCGGCTTTATTGGCAACGAATGTTGTAAGCAAGACCTTTGCCGTTCACTAGACGGTAAAGGTCTTTTTGTTTGGAAAAAGACGTTTACGTGTGAACGGCAAGTAAAGGTTTTTCAAACAAAGGAGGACCATAATGGAATTATCTTTATTTTTAGAGTATGGTTGGGTATTTTTAATTCTCGTTGCATTAGAAGGGATTTTAGCTGCTGATAATGCATTAGTGATGGCGATGATGGTGAGACATTTACCACCAAAAGAGAGAAAGAAAGCATTGTTTTATGGATTAGCTGGTGCATTTATTTTTCGAATTGGATCGCTCTTTATCATTTCGTTATTAGTAGACGTATGGCAAGTACAAGCAATTGGAGCGATTTATTTAATCTTTTTATCGCTAAATCATCTCGTGAAAAAGTTTGTACTTAAAAAACAAGCGCACCAAGAAGTGAAACCAAGCAAAGGCTCCGGTTTTTGGATGACAGTTTTAAAAGTAGAAGTAGCTGATATTGCATTTGCAATTGACTCTATTTTAGCTGCGGTTGCTCTTGCTATTACCTTACCAAAAACGTCTCTTCCTTCGATCGGTGGAATGGACGGTGCACAATTTATTGTCGTATTTCTTGGTGGATTTATTGGGGTTATTTTAATTCGATTTGCAGCAACATTTTTCGTTAATTTATTAAATCGTAAACCTGGATTAGAAACAGTAGCCTATTTAATCGTTGGTTGGGTTGGGGTTAAATTATTAGTGATTACGTTGGCGCATCCTGAAATTGCGATGTTACATGTACACTTTCCACATTCTGCAATTTGGAAAATCATTTTCTGGGGTGTATTAATTGGTATGGCAGTATTCGGTTGGTTATTTTCAAAAGAACAAAAAGAAGTGCAGGACAACTAGTACTAATTTTTGGTTAATAGATGTATAATAGACCAAGAATATCAAGAGTGAAGGCTGGGTTTTGATATGAAAGAATTTATTATGACGGTTTTGATGTGGCTTGCTGATTTAGAATATTTTGGAATAGCTATTGGACTAATGATCGAAATCATTCCGAGTGAAATTGTATTAGCATTTGGTGGATATATGGTTTCCATTGGTAAAATAAATTTCATTGGGGCAGTCATCGCTGGAACGATTGGGGGCGTGATTGCCCAATGGTTTATTTATTGGATGGGGTATTACGGAGGGAGACCTTTTTTATTGAAATATGGAAAATACATATTTATTAAAGAAGAACATATTAATGTAGCAGAAACGTGGTTTCAACGTTATGGAGTAGGTGTTATTTTTACAGCTCGGTTTGTACCAGTTGTAAGACATGCGATTTCGATTCCGGCAGGGATTGCCAAAATGCCGTTTGGAAAATTTACGCTTTATACGACACTTGCCGTTATTCCGTGGTCTATCTTTTTTATTTATTTAGGACTGACCCTCGGGGAAAACTGGGAAAATGTAAAAACCATTGCTGCTCCTTATGTAAATGTGCTTGCTACCATCGTGATTGTTGGATTAGTATTTTATTTTGGCTGGAAAATGATAAAAAAGAATAAATAGTTTTCGCAACGGAATGGCGCAGTTTTTTTGTATAAAAGACTGCGCCATTTCTATTAAAATAATAGATAAAAACAATTTTTTTGTATTAATTTGTATTAAATGGTTCACAAATAAAAAAATGTATGATATGTTGTATAACAGAGGATGTTCTATAACACTTCTAATCTATATTGTTATGCATCAGTGTGATTTAAATGTTGTTAAATCAATGTGTACATTATATTTTCTAAAGATTTAAAATTTTTAGAAAAAAGTTGTTGCATAACACAATAAACTGTTATATATTAAATGTAATAATACAACATTGTTTTATAACAGAAGGGGTAAAAAAAGAAAGGGTGAGGAGGATGAGCGTGAAATTAGACGGTATTGAAGTACTTGGTTCTATTAAACCAGGATTTGAAGAAATTTTAACAGAAGATGCACTTCAGTTTGTCGCTTCGCTTCAAAGAAAGTTTAATGGTACACGTGAACAACTTCTTGAACGTCGTCAAAAACGTCAACAAGAAATTAATCAAGGGAAACTACCAGACTTTTTACCAGAAACAGAGCCTATCCGTAATGGAGATTGGACAATTGCTCCGTTACCGAAAGACTTACAAGATCGCCGTGTAGAAATTACCGGACCAGTCGATCGAAAAATGATTATAAATGCTTTGAATTCAGGGGCAAAAGTATTTATGGCAGATTTCGAAGATGCAAACTCTCCAAACTGGAATAACAACATTCAGGGGCAAATTAACTTACGTGATGCAGTAAATCGTACGATTACTTACACAAATGAAAGTAACGGAAAAGAATATCGTTTAAACGATGAAATTGCAACACTTGTTGTTCGACCACGTGGGTGGCACCTTCTTGAAAAGAAAGTATTAGTGGATGGTAAACCAATCTCAGCAGGACTTTTTGATTTTGGATTATACTTTTTCCACAATGTTAACAATCTATCGAAAAAAGGAACAGGTCCATATTTCTATCTTCCGAAAATGGAAAGTCATCTTGAAGCTAGACTTTGGAATGAAGCATTTGTTTTTGCACAAGATGCACTAGGTATTCCACAAGGTACGATTAAAGCGACAGTATTAATCGAAACGATTATGGCTGCTTTTGAAATGGATGAGATTTTATATGAATTACGTGAACACTCTGCGGGATTAAACTGCGGACGCTGGGATTATATATTTAGTTATCTGAAGCGTTTACGCAATCAACCAGAAGTCATTTTACCTGATCGCGATCAAGTGACAATGACAGTTCACTTCATGAGAAGCTATTCGCTTTTATGTATTAAAACATGTCATAAACGAAATGCACCAGCAATCGGTGGAATGGCTGCGCAAATTCCAGTTAAAGGTGATGAAAAAGCAAATGAAGAAGCATTTGCTAAAGTAAGAGCAGATAAAAAGCGTGAAGCAACAGATGGGCATGATGGTACATGGGTAGCACATCCAGGACTCGTACCTGTTGCAAAAGAGCAATTTGATGAGCATATGTCAACACCAAATCAAATTGATCGCAAACGCGAAGATGTTCAGGTTACTGCAAAAGATTTATTGCAAGTACCAGACGGAACGATTACAGAAAAAGGGTTGCGTACCAATATTAACGTTGGGATTCAGTACATTGAATCTTGGCTTCGGGGGCAAGGGGCGGCTCCAATCAACAACTTAATGGAAGATGCAGCAACTGCTGAAATTTCTCGTGCACAAGTATGGCAATGGATTCGTCATAAAAAAGGTATTTTAGATGATGGACGCAAAGTAACGATGGAAATGTTCCAAAAATATCTAGGTGAAGAGCTTGAAAAAATTAAGGAACAATTTGGTCCTGAATTAACTGCTCAAAGCCGTTTGAAAGAAGCGTCTGAAATTTTCGAAAAATTAATTGTTAGTGACGATTTCATCGAATTCTTAACAATTCCGGGGTATGAATACATCGATTAAACATCGGTGATAGGTTACGCATATACGAAAGGGGACAATTCATAATGACACAATTATCACGTGAAGAACAAATTCGTCAATTAGAAGAAAGCTGGGAAAATGATGAGCGCTGGAAAGGGATTGAACGTACGTATTCAGCAGAAGATGTAGTAAACTTACGTGGATCTTTAACGGTAGAGCACACATTAGCTCGCCGCGGTTCTGAAAAACTTTGGAACTTACTTCATACAGAAGACTACATTAACGCTTTAGGTGCATTAACTGGTAACCAAGCAGTTCAACAAGCAAAAGCAGGTTTAAAAGCAGTATACCTTTCTGGTTGGCAAGTTGCTGCTGATGCAAACTTAGCAGGACAAATGTATCCTGATCAAAGTTTATATCCAGCAAACAGCGTTCCAGCTGTCGTAAAACGTATTAACCAAGCGTTACAGCGTGCAGACCAAATCCAATGGTTAGAAAAAGAAGGAGATACGGATTACTTCTTACCAATCGTTGCAGATGCGGAAGCTGGTTTCGGTGGTCAATTAAACGTATTTGAATTAATGAAAGGTATGATCGAAGCTGGAGCTGCAGGTGTTCACTTTGAAGACCAATTAGCTTCTGAGAAAAAATGTGGTCACTTAGGTGGGAAAGTATTAATTCCAACGCAAAACGCAATCCGTAATTTAACAGCAGCTCGTCTTGCAGCAGACGTTTTAGGTGTACCAACAATCGTGGTTGCTCGTACAGACGCTGATGCAGCTGACTTAATTACAAGTGATATTGACGAAAGAGATCGTGAATTCATCACAGGCGAACGTACTTCGGAAGGATTTTTCCGTACAAATGCTGGTATCGATCAAGCGATTGCTCGTGGTTTAGCGTACGCTCCATATGCTGACTTAATCTGGTGCGAAACTTCTAAACCATCTCTTGAAGAAGCGCGTCAATTTGCGGAAGCAATTCATGCAAAATACCCAGGTAAAATGTTAGCATATAACTGCTCACCTTCATTTAACTGGGAAGCAAATCTGGACAAAGAAACAATCGAAACATATCAACAAGAAATCGCGAAAATGGGATACAAATTCCAATTCGTTACACTTGCAGGATTCCATGCGCTTAACTACAGCATGTTCAAACTTGCTCGTGGTTACCGCGATCGTGGTATGGGTGCTTACTCTGAATTACAACAAGCTGAATTTGCTATGGAGCAAGATGGATATTCAGCAACTCGTCACCAACGTGAAGTTGGAACAGGTTACTTTGACGAAGTAGCACAAGTAGTAACAGGTGGAACTTCATCTACAACAGCTTTAAAAGGTTCTACTGAAGCTGAACAATTTTAATCGTAACAATTTTTCATTGGTCAAGTTTTTAAAATTTTATTGAATATGAATCTTCTTGTTTGTCGCTTCATCTTCTCTATGTAGGAAAAGTGGTATGGTATGGATAAGAGCTTAATATATATTTTTTCCCTAGCACCGTTTGCTAGGGATTTTTTTTGCTTTTGAATATAGAAAAAGGATATAAAAGAAAAATAATAAAGTTTCTCTAAAGGATATTTATCTGCAAGAAGGGAGAGTGTTATACTTGTAGTAGAAATGAAAAAGGGGTGAAAGGATGATCAAATCTTATTTTTATGAGCAGGAAACGAATCGTATGCATCATGATATTGATTTGCAAGATATTCCTGACTATTTACATTCCAAAAGTGATTTACTTTGGATTGACTTATACGACGTAAAACTAGAAGAATTAAAACGAATAGCGAAGATTTTTAACTTTCACCCATTAGCGATTGAAGATTGCCTTCACGATAGTCCAAGAGCTAAAATGGATGATTACGAAGAGTATTATTTCTTTGTGTTTCATGCACTCCGATATAATGAAGAAAGTGATGAAGAAATTTCAACTGTGGAACTAAATGTTTTTTTAGGACCAAATTATGTTGTCACGATACATAAGAAAAAGTTATTCGGTTTAGGGAAAATTGCAGCGGTTAGTTTGCATCATCCTCGTTTTTTAGAAAAAGGAGCAGATTATCTTCTTTATGCGATGATTGATAGTATTACGGATGAATATTTTCCAATCTTAGATCGCATTAATACACGGATTGATGAATTAGAAGATGAAATGTACGAACGTAAAAACAAAGAAGTAACCGAAGAATTTTTAGCGTTAAAACGAACGATTATTTTAATTCGTCGGGTGATTTTGCCACAACGACGGATTTTTTCGAATAGTAATGGAAAGTGGCAATTTGAAATGACAGAATCGAACGTTCCGTTTTTTATCGATTTAATTGATCATTTAGAACGAATTGTTGATTCGACAGAAACATGTCGTGATCTCGTGAATAGTGCCCTAGATACGTACTATTCTATCGTTAGTGCAAATCAAACAGAGAAGTTAAATATTTTAACGATGATTTCCACGATTATGTTACCGTTAACGTTTATAACAGGATTTTTTGGGATGAACGTTCCTCTCCCATACCAAGATTCTCCATGGATGACAGTCGTTATTTTTACGATATTAGGAGCTCTGACGTGGATGATGTATCGTTTCTTTAAAAAGAAAAAGTTTTTATGAATAGGTTGACAAGCAAAAAATACAAGAGTAAAGTATAGCTACAAAAATAGTATATTGCCTTAAATCGCTGAATCATTTCAGAGTGAGCGGGGGAACCAATTTTTGGGGTGAATTTATCATTTGTATAAAGGGGAAACTCTCATTCCCTAATCCGACAGCTAACCTCGTAAGCGTTATAAAGAGAGAAGGTTTCTGAAAAAAAGGACCGTTTCTTTGAATCGGTCTTTTTTTGTCCCTCATAAGGCAACAATGGTTGGCTTACTTCAAATGTGAGGAGATTGGATAACATGAAAAAGCAAATTGCAGTCATCGGTTTAGGTCGTTTTGGCGGGACCGTGTGCGAGGAACTACAAAAATTAGGCGTAGAAGTATTAGCGGTTGATACCAATGAACAAAAAGTAAATGAATATGTTTCGATTGCTACGCATGCTGTTACGGCGCAAGGAACAGACGAAAAAGCGTTAGAAGCATTAGGTATTCGCAATTTTGATTGTGTCATTGTCGCAATTGGAGATGATTTGCAAGCTAGTATTTTAACAACTTTATTATTAAAAGAGCAAGGGGTGAAAGAAGTTTGGGTAAAAGCAAAAAATGATTACCATGATAGAGTCTTGCGTAAAATTGGTGCAGATAGGATTATCCATCCTGAACGGGATATGGGAGAAAAAATTGCGCAGTATATTTTATCTGATAACATTATGGATTTTATTGAACTTTCCCCTGAATATAGCATTGTAGAAGTAGTTGCAATGAAACGTGTAATAGGAAAAACCCTAGCAACATTAGATTTTCGGGCTAAATATGGATGCAATATTATTGCCATTAAACGAAATGATAAAATGATTGTTTCACCAACAGCGGATGAAGTAATCAAAGAGGATGATCTGTTAGTCGTCATAGGAGCAAATAAAGATATTGCACGATTACGTCGAGAAGGATAAGAGAATCATGAGACGACAACAAACTGTAAAACATGTACAAAATAAAACATTACCATTTAGTCCACCGCAAGTTTTAGCGTTAAGTTTTTTCTTGTTAGTGATGATAGGAACGATGGTATTAAAATTACCGTTTGCAACGAAAATGCCTGTTTCCTGGTTAGATGCATTATTTACGGCTATGAGTGCAGCGACGGTGACAGGATTAAATGTAGTAGATACCGGAACAACATATACTTACTTCGGACAGTTCGTTATTTTAGCACTGATTCAAGTTGGTGGTTTAGGAATTATGTCGTTTGCTTTATTAATTTTTATCACGTTAGGAAGAAAGATAGGGGTAAAGCAAACGATTATTTTTCGTGAAGCACTAAATCAAACGTCTTTTCAAACGATTTTACCGTTAGTAAAAAGTTTATTTTGGTTTTCTATGATTGTTGAATGTAGTGTAGCGGTAGTACTACTTTTTCGCTTTGTTCCGGATTATGGTTGGATAAAAGGGAGTTATTATAGCATCTTTCATAGCATTTCTGCTTTTAATAATGCAGGATTTTCCCCTTTTCCAACCAATCTAGTAAGCTATGTAGGGGATCCTATTGTAATGATAGCCATTACGACTGCGATTATTTTAGGAGGACTTGGTTTTCCGGTTGTAATGGATATGTTGGAAAAAAGAAAGTTTAGAAAATTAATGATTCATTCTAAGTTAATGATTATTGGTACAATATTTCTTAATTTGTTTGCGATGATTACATTGTTTTTTTTAGAATATACGAATCCACAAACGTTACAATCACTTCATTCTTTAAGTGATAAATTATGGGCTGCTTATTTTCAATCGGTAACGTTGCGGACAGCTGGATTTAATACAATTGACATTCAAAGTGTGACAGAATCTTCTGCAATTTTGATGATTGCGCTTATGTTTATCGGTGCTGGTAGTACATCTACGGGCGGGGGGATTAAGCTCACGACGTTTATCGTTATTTTGTTAAGTGTGATTACTTTTATTAAAGGAAAAAAAGAGCCTGTGATTTTTCAACGTTCGATTAAAGAAAGTGTGATATATCGTTCGTTAGCCATAAGTGCTGTTAGTATGATGTTTATTTTTATCGCACAATTTATTTTAGGAATAACAGAGAAGGTAAGTTATTTACGCATTTTATTTGAAGTGGTATCTGCCTTTGGGACGGTCGGATTATCTATGAACGTAACGCCAGAATTATCGTCTATTGGACGGATTATTATTATATTTCTGATGTATATTGGAAAAATTGGACCATTGACGCTAATCTATTCGTTAACAAAACAAGACGACAGGAACAAAGCGAATATTCATTATCCAGAAGGGGATATCTTTACTGGATAAAAAATCATCCCTTTCAAGGTTGAGGGATGATTTTTTTTGTTACTTTTACTTTTTTTATTTGATGCCCTTCTGTTTCCATTACCTCAAATGTAACATTTTCGTATGGAAGCACTGAACCGACATCTGCATCAACGTCTTCTGCCAATACCCAACCACCGATTGTATCAAGTTCGGAGTCGTCCAAATCTAAACCGAATAAATCGTTTACTTCAGAAATAAGAACTTTTCCATCTAAAACGGTTGTGGAAGAATCAAACTTTTGAATCATCGGTTGTTCGTCAAAATCAAATTCATCACGAATTTCTCCAACAATTTCTTCTAAAATATCTTCTACTGTTACAAGCCCAGCTGTTCCACCGTATTCATCAACTAAAATAGCCATATGAATCCGTTCTCGTTGCATTTGAACAAGTAAATCCTGAATAGGAATCGTTTCAATTACTTGAATAATTGGACGGATGAAGTCATGTAATGAAGCATTTTTATTCGAAATATACCCGGTAAGTACTTCTTTAAAGTTCACTAAGCCGATAATGTTATCTTTATCTCCTTTTGCAATAGGATAACGTGTATATTTTTCATTTTTCATGATTTCAAAACATTCATCAAGCGATGTGCCTTCATAAAATGCTGTAATTTCTGTACGCGGAACCATGATTTCTTTTGCAATACGATTATCAAATTCAAAAATATTTGTTACATATTTATATTCTGATTGATTAATTTCCCCGCCTTCTAGACTGTCAGATAAAAGTAATCGCAATTCATCTTCTGAATGAACCGCTTCGTGTTCTTTCGCTGATTTTAATCCCAACATCCTTGTTAATAAAATGGCGGAACCATTTAATAACCAGATAAATGGATACATTACTTTAGCGAAAAAAATAATCGGTTTTGCTACGATTAAACTAATAGCTTCTGCTTTTTGAATCGCAAAAGTTTTCGGAGCTAATTCACCTAAAACGACATGTAAAAAGGTAACTAAAAAGAAAGCAACAGCAAAAGATAATGTTTTATTTACACCTTCCGGTAAGTTCATCCATTCGAATAAAGGATGAAGTAATCGTTCAACAGTAGGTTCACCTAACCACCCAAGCCCTAGAGCTGTTACCGTAATTCCTAATTGACAAGCAGATAAATATCCGTCAAGATTTTCTAAAACTCGTTGTACTGCTTGAACATTTGTATTTCCGTCTTCAGCCAGTTGATCAATTCTTGATTTTCGGACTTTCACAATTGCGAATTCGGTTGCAACGAAAAAAGCCGTTAAAATGATCAAGATAATAATAATTAATATATTAGTAATAAGCACTATTTTATTTCCTTACTCATGATAGTAAGGAATTCACCTCCCATATGGAATAAATAATATAATGGAATAAAGCAGAGTGCTACTAACATAATAGTCTAGACTGAAGTAACAATTTTAACTGAAAACATCTGTCAAAAATGAGCCTGTCGTAGTTCATTTTTCACCTCATAAAAAAGATTATATAAGTTATATTTTACTTTATTTTAAAATAGTACGTCAAATATTTTCTGATTATTGTTTGCCCATAAAATGAATTGCATGATATAATGATAAAAGTTTAAGAAAAAAAGAGGTGAATCCAACGTGTCATTAGGATTTGGTGAAATCTTTTTAATTGTAATGGTAGCATTATTAATTTTTGGACCAAAAAAATTGCCGGAGTTAGGTCGTGCTGCAGGACAGACATTGCGGGAATTTAAACAAGCGACGCATGGGATTATATCTGATGATGAAGATACAAAAAAAACAAAATAAAAAGTTGCGGAAGGGATTTCGCAACTTTTTATTTTGTTTTTTTATATATGTAGGCAACGACAGAATAAGCATGCTTCCATCGTTGAGGGTTATTATGATTTTACTCGACTCATTGTTTTTAATTGTTCATATTGTTCTAACATTTCTTTACGTAGTTTAATTGCTTCGTGAGGAGTCGTGCAATTTTCATATTCTAACCATAAAGTCATCAATGACTTAGCTTTTTTACGAGAAAGATTATACACACGATTCAAAATTACATCCCCCCATATCATTTTTAAAGATAAGTTTCATCATACCATACGTTACTCCTTGAATTCAATTATACATTATGAAAACGTTTTATTCAAAATGTATGTTTCATCACGCAAATTTTGGGTATATTTGATTATAAGTTAATTATATGAAAGAGGTGGATGAAAAATGCCTCAAACACCACATATTGAAAAACATTTCCAAGCTTCTGATTCTGTTCGAGACGTAGTAATCGGAATGGCCGATGGTTTAACGGTTCCATTTGCGCTTGCTGCAGGGTTATCTGCGGGTCTTGCGAATACACAAGATGCTACAACGATTATTTTAACAGCAGGGGGAGCAGAAATCGTAGCAGGTGCTATCGCAATGGGACTAGGCGGTTACTTAGCTGCTAAAACAGATGCGGAACATTATGAAGCGGAGTTAAAACGTGAGCATGAAGAAATTGTGAATCTTCCTGAACGAGAAGCAGAGGAAATCCGAGAAATATTCCGTGAGTATGAGATAGAAGAGCAACATATTGAACCAATTATTCAAAAACTACAACAAAAGCCAGATAAATATGCTGATTTTATGATGAAATATGAATTAGGTTTAGAAAAGCCGGACCCGAAACGAGGATTAAAAAGTGCGTTAACGATTGCTCTTTCTTATGCTTTCGGAGGAATGGTTCCTTTATTGCCATATTTCTTTATGCCGACGCCTAAAGAAGCACTAGGTGTTTCTGTGATTCTAACATTAATTGTATTGTTTATTTTCGGTTTCATAAAAGGAAAGTTTACGGGTGCAAAAATGTGGAAAAGTGGAATTGAAACTATGCTTGTAGGTGGGCTTGCGGCTGGTGCTGCCTTTTTCCTAGCATCGATACTCTCTTAAGTCCCTTGACAAATTCGTCTTTTTTTAAAATAATAGCAAGTAAGTTAATAAAATTGCGAGGAAAGGGCCAAGTAAATAATAGACATAGAATGTTAGAGAGGAAACTCATCGGCTGAAAGGTTTCTCATTCTACTATTTTTGAACCTACCCTAGAGCAAGTTAAGGAAACTTAACCGTATGTCTACGTTACAGACATAAGAGTGGATGTTTTTACATCAACAAAGGTGGTACCGCGGAGTATAAAGTCTTCCGTCCTTTTTAGAAGGATGGCAAGGCTTTTTTTATTTTATAAAAAGGGAATGATGATGATTTTAAAACGACGGATTGTAGTTAAAATAGGAAGTAGTTCATTGACAACGCCACAAGGTGAATTAAGTAAAGAAAAAATAACAGAGCATGTGAAAGCTATAGCGAAGTTAAGAGAATATGGGCATGAAGTAGTCCTTATTTCATCAGGGGCAGTTGCTGCTGGTTTTGGGGAACTTGGATATCTGAATAGACCTGTGACTATTTCAGGAAGACAATCTGCTGCTGCCGTTGGGCAAGGATTATTAATACAAGCATATGCGGAAAAGTTTCGCTCTTTCCATATTGTCGTAGGACAATTACTCGTAACGAGAGATGATTTTGCCGATAAAAAACGGTATTCTCATATTCATCAAACATTATCAGAGCTTCTTAGTCGCGGAGCTATTCCGATTATTAATGAAAATGATTGTGTTTCCATCGACGAATTAACGTTTGGAGATAATGATATGTTATCCAGTTTAGTTGCGGGATTAATTCATGCAGACTTTTTAGTCATTTTAACCGATATTAATGGCATTTATGACGGAGATCCACGTAAAAATGAACAAGCGAAAAAATATCACTTTTTACCTCGGATTACAAAACAATTAGAACAACAAGCTTCCGGTGCTGGAAGTAAAGTCGGTACTGGTGGAATGCGATCAAAAATTGAAGCCGCTAAAACGGCTCTTTCCCTTGGTGTGAATTTATTTATTGGACGCGGGGAAGGGGAAAATAAGCTAGTAGATATTTTACTCGGTAAAGGAGATGGCACATATATCGGGTATCCGAATCAAACATCAATTACGAATAAAAAGCAATGGATTTCGTTACATTCGGTCGTTTCTGGGCAAGTAGTGATTGACAAAGGTGCAGAAGAAGCGATTCTTGGACATGGGAAAAGTTTATTACCTGCAGGAATTATCCAAGTAGATGGTGATTTTCTTGCTGGTGAAGTTGTCGAAATTATCAATCAAAAAGGGGAAGTAATCGGAAAAGGAGAAGTTCATTATTCTTCCACCGAATTAAATATGATTAAAGGATTAAAAAGTGAAGAAGCGAAAAGTATGACAAATCGTACGGAAACAGTCGCAATCCACCGGGATGGATTAATTATTTTGAAAGGGGAATGAATATGGGAGAATTACTGACAAAAGCAAAAAAATTAAAAGATGTGACGCAACAGCTTGCTGTATTAACTACAGAACAAAAAAATGAAGCATTACAAGCGATTGCCGATGAATTAAGAAACGAAAAAGCATTGATTTTAACAGAAAATGAAAAAGATGTAACAGCTGGAAAAGAAAAAGGTTCGACAAAAGCGTTGCTTGACCGGCTGGCGCTAACAGAAGAACGCATTGAAGCGATGGCTAGTGCAATGGAAGATTTATGTAAACTAGATGATCCAATCGGGGAAGTGTTAGAAGCGTGGAATCGATCAAATGGTTTATCGCTAAAACAAGTGCGTGTACCACTTGGTGTAATTGGGATGATTTATGAGGCTCGTCCGAATGTAACAATTGATGCAGCTAGTCTTTCTTTAAAAACAGGTAATGCTGTATTATTGCGCGGTAGTTCTTCTGCTATTTATTCAAATAAAGTATTAGTAAAAGTAATTCACCAAGCACTAGAAAAAACAGATGTTCCAGTAGATGCGGTGCAATTATTAGAAGATACTAGTCGTGAAATGGCAAATGAAATGTTTAAATTAAATGATTACCTAGATGTATTAATTCCACGAGGTGGTGCTGGTTTAATTAAATCCGTCGTACACAATTCATCGATTCCTGTTCTTGAAACAGGATCTGGAAATTGCCACGTGTATATCGATCAATCAGCGCAAAAAGAGATGGCCATCGCTATTGCAGTAAATGCTAAAACACAACGTCCGAGCGTATGTAACGCAGCAGAAACTATCATCGTACAAAAAGATTGGGCAAAAGAACATCTTCTAGAACTTGTGGCAAGTTTGCAAGAAAAAGGGGTAGAAATTCGTGGAGACGAACAAAGTCGTCAACTTGTGCCAGAATTAAACGTTGCCACGGAAGAAGATTTTGCGGAAGAATTTTTAGATTTAATCGTTGCTTTCAAAACAGTCGACGATGTAGATGGGGCAATAAAACATATTAAAATGTATGGAACAAAACATTCTGAAGCAATCGTTTCTGAAACAGCAGAAAACGTTGCGAAATTCTTTAATTATGTGGATGCTTCTACCGTATATCATAACGCATCGACACGATTTACTGATGGTTTTGAGTTCGGATTTGGTGCAGAAATAGGAATTAGTACGCAAAAATTGCATGCTCGTGGTCCAATGGGATTAAAAGCATTAACATCAACAAAATATATTGTAGAAGGAAATGGACAAATTCGTTCCTAACATAAGAAACGCTGTCACAATGTGTGGTGACAGCGTTTGTTTTTTTAAGGGAAGAAGGCGTAATACCTAATTCAAGCTATAGCTTTGACAGATGATAACCATTTTATGGTTCGTTCATATAAGTATTGTTGATGAAAACCATTAGAAAATGTATGATTGGCATTTTCTAAAACAACAGTCTCTACTTTTTCTTTTCCGTATTGTAACCCATGAAGAAGTGGGATATCTTCATCGTCACTTCCATGAATTAGAAAGGCTTTATTTTGATACGTTTTTACCGTTTCGAGCGGATGATAGTTAGCTAAGCTTTGGAAAAAAATCGTGGGTAAGGAAAAACCAAAGTAATCCGTTTCACCGCTTTTTAGTGCTTCTACGTAACGTTGTTCTCCGACGATGGAAATAATGTTGGAAAATGGATAAGCTACCGGTGCCCAAAGTGTAATCGTATCTGGATTTAAAAGAGGTGCCAATATACTCGTCACAGCACCTCCTAAACTATGACCAATCATATGAATCGAAACAGGATTCAATGTTTTTTGGATAAATTGATACACTTCTTTAGTTTGATCTAATAAATCATCAAATCCATTTTTTACGTATACTCCTTCACTTTCTCCACAACCGAGGTAATCAAAACGAACAATTGTATAGTCATATGATTCAAAAAAACGAGCTGCTTTTACGAATAATCGATCGACGCCAACTCGATTTCCGATAAATCCATGGCAAATTAAAATGACACGTTTATTCGTAAAATCTCCTTTTTGCTGATGGATAGTAGTAGCAATATGCCCGTTCGCTGTTTTTATTTGAATGAATTTTTCCATCTAAATACTCACCCCTTCACAGTAGTGAAATAAATGTTCTGTTAGTTGGTAATGTCATTATAAGATAGTCTATTTTTAAAGTCAATAATTCATATAAAAATAATATGAATTATTGACTTTAAAAAAACAAACCATTTGTGTATAAAAGAGAAGAAGGATAGACTGAGGATAATTAGCAACAGTATTAAGAGATGTGCTGAATAAAGAGAAGCAGCCTAAAAAAAATGTTTCAACGGTGGTAATAATAAAATAGTTGACTTGCATGGGTAACTAAATTATAATAACTAACGAAAAGTAAGTTAATATATTTTTGGGAGGAATTGAAAAGATGGCAAAATTATTATATGTAACAGCAAATCCAAAACCAATGGAACTATCTTATGGATTACAAGTTGGGGAGTACTTTATAAATGAATATAAAAAAGTAAATCCAAATGATACAGTAGAAACGTTTGATATTTACAATGAAAATGTACCATTGATCGACGGAACAGTTCTTAGCGCATGGGGGAAATTAGCAGCACAAGCAGAACTTACAGAAGAAGAAGCAAAAGCAGTAGGAAGAATGAATGAAATTTTAGAACAATTTTTAAGTGCAGATAAAGTAGTTTTTGCAACACCAATGTGGAATTTAAGTTTCCCACCTATGTTAAAAGCGTATATCGATAATTTAGTCATTGCAGGAAAAACATTTAAATATAATGAACAAGGACAACCAGTTGGATTAGTAGAGAATAAAAAAGTTCTTCATATTTTCTCTTCTGGTGGTGTGTATTCAGAAGGACCAGCGCAGTCTTGGGACTTTACAAATCCATTTTTACAAAGCATCTTAGCTTTTATCGGGATTACAGATTACTCTGTTGTTCGTGTAGAAGGAATGAATGCTTTTGCTGATAAAGTAGACGAAATTGTTGCAGCAAGCAAACAAAAAGTAGAAGAAGTTGCAAAAACATTTTAATGAAAATGCCCAACCATTTTTAAAATACGGTTGGGCATTTTGCTTGAATAATGATAAAATTGGGTAAGAATGTCAAGGGTTCATTTTCATCTAGTCGCGCCTAAAAGAAGGAGGCACCATTTGTGTCAAAGGAAGATCAACAACACATTTTTGAAATTATGATAAAGTTAATGAAACGAAAAGAGTATGGTGCTGCTCTTTGTTTTGGTATTGTTATGTTTCGAGATGATAGAATCCGTTTTTTTTATTACACACATTTATATTTACAAACATACCTTTGTGCTTCCTATATTTATTATACGTTAAAAAATAAGAAGTAAGATTGATGTATACATCAATTAGACAAATAATCATGGATTAACAAAGTATATAATTGGGAATTTTAATAGGAAGTAGCTATAATAAAGGTAATAATGGTTATACGAAAAAGGGAGGAATCGGAATGGTTAATGAATTTTTAAGAAAAGGCTTTTTAATGGGGCTAGGTTTTGCCGCAATGAGTAAAGAAAAAATGGAACGTTATATGGAAGACTTAGTGGTGAAAGGGCAAATTGCTCCGAAAGAAGCGCAAGAATTAATGGATGCTTACGTAAAAAAAGGCGAAGAAACGCAAACAGAATGGAAAAATCGTATGCAAATGGACATGGGTGCTTGGGCGAAAGAATTTGGTTTTGTATCAAAAGAAGAATTTGATGCATTACAAGCACGGGTGGAGCAAGTAGAAAAGAAACTAAGTGAGCAATCAGCAACAAAAGGAGAATAAACATTGGATAGAATAAAACGAATTCGTCATCTCCAACGATTTCGAGAAATAGCTGGAGCCTGTGTAAAGCATGGCTTTGGCTATTTTATTGAGGAAGTCGGTCTTTTTAACATGCTATCTTTTCCAAAAAAAATACTTTCGAAACAATATAGTGCTAAAGAGTTAGAATCAGCGGCAGTTAGACTGCGGTTGTTAATGGAAGAACTCGGTCCTACGTTTATTAAATTCGGTCAAATTTTAAGCACACATCCAGAAATGTTACCCCAACACTTTATTGAAGAATTTAAAAAATTACAAGATGATGTACAATCTTTTTCATATGAACAAATAAAAGAAACGATGGAAGTAGAATTTGGTGTTTCAGTAGAAGAACTTTTTGCTTCTTTTCAAAAAGAACCTCTTGCTGCAGCGTCTATCGGACAAGTTCATCTAGCTACTTTACCGACGGGTGAAGAAGTAGCTGTAAAAGTACAACGACCGGATATTAAACAAAAAGTAGACACGGATATCGATATTTTACATGAACTAATTCGCCTAGCAGAAAAACGGTTTGATTGGGCAAAACGATATCAATTACAAGATATGTTAGATGAATTTGACCGATCTATTCATGAAGAACTGAATTATTTAGTTGAAGCAAGATATACAGATAAAATGTTTCATTTAATGAGTAACGATGAACACGTGAAGATTCCTAAAATTTATTGGGATTATACAACGAAAAAAGTATTGACGATGGAAAAAGTATCTGGTGCGAAATTGAAGGAAGTAATGGAAAATAAAGAAAATATTTATGACCGAAAAGTATTGTCAGACGTACTCGTTAATTCTTTTTTGAAAAATGTATTGTATGATGGATTTTTTCACGGGGATCCACATCCAGGAAATTTATTTTTTCTTCCTGAAAATAAGGTGATTTTTATTGATTTTGGACAAGTCGGTCGTTTAAATGAGCGGATGCGGTACGGTTTTTCTTCACTTGTGATTGGATTAATGCAACGTTCGACTGATGCCATCATCAATGCATTAGAGGGGATTGTGTTATTTCCTATTACGATTAATTTTGATGATTTACGGATGGATATCGATGATTTACGAGATAAATATTACGATATTCCTTTTAAAGATTTACGACTCGGGGAAGCTATTAATGATTTATTAGTAGCTGCGCAAAAGCATGACATAAAAATCCCAAAAGATTTTACTATTTTAGCAAAAGCATTAGTATTAATTGAAGGGACAGCGGAAAAATTAAATCCAGAATTGAGTATTTTAGAATTAGCAGAACCGTTTGGAAGAGAGCTTCTTAGAGAAAGATTACATCCAAAAAATCGAATGAAAACATTATGGGATGAAAGTGTCGCATATAGTGAGCTTCTGTTTAGCTTACCAAAACAAATGAAAGGATTGTTAACAGAAATACAGCGTGGAAAATTAAAAGTAAATATGCACGTATCAGATACAGAAAAAATATTAATGAAGTTAGATCGAATTAGTAATCGAATTTCGTTTAGTGTGACGTTATTGGCCTTTAGTATTGTGATGGTTGCACTCATTATTGGCTCTACGTTCGGAAATACATCTTCCTTTTTAACGAAACTTCCTGCTGTTGAAATTAGTTTTGTTGTTTCCTTTATCATGTTTTTAGGATTACTCTGGTCTATTTATCGGTCCGGTAAATTTTAAGTATCTAATAACAATTCTTGACATAGTACGCTATAATAGGACTATAAGTGTGTTGGGAGAACAGGGGGAAAATGATGATATTTGATTCGAATGAACTAACTAGAGATAAAAATGCTGAACTGATTACAGGGTGTGTAGTTCCTAGGCCTATAGCTTTCGTAACAACTTTAAATCATGCAGGAAGAGTCAATGCTGCACCATTTTGTTTTTTTAGCATTGTAAGTATTGACCCGCCCATATTAAGTATTTCTTGTATGCGTAAAAGAGATGGGCAAATGAAAGATACAGCTTATAATATTTGGAAACAAGGAGAATTCGTCGTACATATTGTTGATGATATCCATTTACACGATTTAGTCGCTTGTTCGAAGGAATATTCGTATGATGTGAGTGAAATAGAAGAAGTTGGACTACATCTAGAAGAAAGTCACTTTGTTTCCGTTCCTTCTTTAAAAAATGCTAAAATTAAATTAGAATGTGAACTATATGATATGATTCCATTAAAAAATGACGACGGGAAAGCATCTGGGGAAATGCTTTTAGGTCGTGTAAAAGGATTTAATGTTGATAACTCTTTATTAGAGGGTGATCGAATTGTTCCAGAACGAGTAAAACCAATTTGTCGTTTAGATGGGGAACACTTTAGCCAAGTAACAGACATGTTTACGATAAAAAAATCACTTTATCAGCATTGTTAAATATATTTCTTAATAAGGTAGAAATAATAAAAAAGAAAGGGTTGATTGTAAATGGCAGAAAAAGAATTAATTACGAGACTATCGAATGAATTGAAAGATTATATAAACGAAGAACCATTAATTATTTTAACAACAATGGAAGCGGAGTCTAAAGCACCAAATATTGCTGCAATTTCTTGGGTAAAACCGACCGATGAAAAACATATTCGATTTGCAGTAACAAATAATTCACGAATCGTGACAAATATAAAAGCGAATCCAACGGTTGTATTTACAGTAATCGGATTAGAAAATGTGTTTGCGATTTACGGAAAGGCAACGATTGTAGAAGAAACAATGGGGAACGTTTCCTTAAAATTAGCTAAAATCGAAGTAGAAATTGATCGAATTTTTGAAAGTATGTTCTGGGGAGCAAAAATCGATCAAAATCCTACGTATGTGAAAACATATAATCCTGATGCAGCGAAGAAATTAGACGGAGAAGTATACGCAGCATTGTTAAAATAAAAGGTCTCCTATCAGTGGAAGATAATATTATGATTGTAAGAGGGAAGACTTAGGCTATTGTCTAGGTCTTTTTTTTACGAAAAAAACATGGAAACTTCAAATGAATAGTAGTAAATGTGGAGATAATAACGAATAATTATAAGATACTCTTCAAATGAGGGAGATTTTTTGGATGGACATGCAGACGTTGACAGAGTTTTTTTCACCAGAAAATATATATAATTGGATGGAAAAATATCGTTCTTTCGGACCGCTTCCTGGCATATTATTACCGATGGCGGAAGCGTTTTTCCCATTTTTACCTTTGTTTTTATTTGTTGCTTGGAACGCAAATGTATACGGATTATTTGTAGGATTTTTGTGGTCGTGGATGGGAGCGGTTAGTGGAGCGCTACTTGTTTTTTTTACGATTCGTTCGTTGCAACATATCCGAATTTTTCGTTGGTTACAAAAACAACCGAAAACTCAACACTTTTTACAATGGATAGAGGAACACGGATTTGGCCCGCTTTTTTTATTACTATGTTTTCCGTTTACTCCTTCTTCCATTATTAATATTGTCGCGGCATTATCAAAAGTAAGCATCTATCAATTTATTCTAGCTGTGATGTTGGGGAAAATGGTCATGATTTTTACGATTTCCTTTATCGGACACGACATCCGTTCATTAGTCAAACAACCAGTAGAATTGATTATGATGACTATTTTTATCTTATTTTTATGGTATATAGGGAAGAAAATTGAACAAAAATATGCTAAAAGACTTACCAAGAAAAATAAAAACAATGTCGAATAATATCAATGAAAAGTAGCTTTTCCTGCGTAAACATTGTACAATAAAAATTGTGTGATTTTGTAAATTGAAAATGTAATAGATAACGATACATAAAAGGAGTGACTAATATGCAAGTTGCGATTGTGTTATTATTTATCGTAGCCATCGTCTTACTAGTATTATCTTTTTTCAAAAAGGAAGATTTATCAGAAATTCATAATGAAATTGACAATGTGTCGATTCAAACATTCCAAGAGATTTATCAGTTGAAAAAACGTGTCAAAACATTAGAAAATGAAGTATTAGGTTCAGATGAAGAGAGGGTCTAAACATGTCAAAAAAAGAACTGAGAGGAATTGCAATAGGTATTTTAGTTGCAACTAGTCTGTTGGCATACTTTTTTTATTTTACTGATAGCGCGAAACGTGATGTGACAGAAGAAGATGTAAAAACGTATTTAGCGGCAAACGATAAAGTTGCAGTTAGTAGTAAAGAGTATGAAAGTTTGTTAGATGCAAAGCGTGTTACATTGACGAACGAACCAGCAACACCACAACCTGAAGCAAACAAACCAGCTGCAGAACCAGCACCTGCAAAAGAACCAGCTCAACCTGAACAACCAGCAGAAGAACAACTTTATTCAACTGTGTTAACGGTATCGGAAGGGACATCTATTTATGATGTTGCGGAGCGGTTAGAGAGTGAAAAAATTATCGCGGATCGAAAAGAATTAATTGATTATTTACAAACTAATGGATTGGAAAAGTATTTACAATTAGGAACATACGAATTAAATAGTAAAATGACCATTGAAGAAGTAGCAAAAACGATTGCTACTCCAAAAAGTTAAATAAAAAAATAGACGACACATGTACAAAACCACTGTACATGTGTTTTTTTGCTCATAACGGATAAAAATGATGGAAGACAGTCTTTTCCTGTTAAATGGAAGGAAGTTAGGGTATTATTTACACAGGAAAAAGAATCATAGAACTTTTGCCTGAAAAAGAAGGAGGGAGTAGGGTGAGCTTGCAATTTATTTTAGGTCGTGCTGGTACCGGAAAAACGACCTATTGTTTAGATGAAATAGCGAAAAAATTAAAAGAAAATCCACTTGGACCACCGATTATTTTCATCGTTCCGGATCAAATGACGTTTCAAATGGAATATGAATTAGCGAATCGTTTAGAACATGGGATGATTCGTGCACAAGTATATAGCTTTAAACGATTATCATGGAAAATATTACAGGAAACTGGAGGATTGAATTATCCACATTTATCTCCTTTAGGTGTAAAAATGCTTCTTCGAAAAATAGTGGAGCAACATCACAATGAATTAAAAGTGTATCGAAATGTATCAGATCAGCTTGGATTTTACGATCAATTATCGGAAATGGTCGTGGAATTGAAACGATATTGCGTAGATCAAGATACCTTATCGCAAACGATGCAGCAATTTGAACAACGTCCGGAAGCAAAATATCAAACAATGATTGAAAAATTACACGATTTACAAATCATTTATGATGCATTTGAAAAAGAAATCGACCACACCTATTTAGATACAGAAAACTATTTGCAATTATTAGCGAGTAAATTATATCACTCTGCATGGCTGAAAGAAGCTACTATTTTTTTAGATGGTTTTGATACGTTTACTCCACAAGAAATACTTGTGATTGAAGCATTCATGAAACACGCACGAAAAATACATGTCGCCCTTACGTTAGATATGAATGAATTAGGAGGAGTACCAAGTAAATTAGAACTTTTTTATCGTTCTAAAAAAACATATACTACGCTTTTGAACTTAGCCGAACAAACGAATATAGAAGTGGATGAAACGCTATCTTTTACGACTAATTACCGTCATAGTAAAACGCCGTCTTTACAACATTTAGAACAAAATGTGTATCAAATTCCGCTGGAAAAGTACGGAGAGACACCAGCGATTTCGGTTTGGGGATGTGTCAATCGCCGCATAGAAATAGAGTCGATTGCAAAAGAAATACAGCGTTGTATTCGGGAAGAAAACTATCGCTTTCGAGATATCGCGTTATTAGTACGGGAAGACAATGCGTACTTTGATTTAATTGAAGCAATTTTTAAAGAATACGATATTCCTGTTTTTATTGACCAAACTCGGTCGATGCTCCATCATCCGCTTATTGAATTCATCCGCTCGTCCTTAGAAGCAGTTTTACATCAATGGCGTTATGACTCGGTTTTTCGTGCTGTGAAAACAGACTTTTTTGTACCAGTCGAACAGTTTGGAAAGCGAAAATATTTTCGCGAAAAATTTAATCAATTGGAAAACTTCGTATTAGAACGAGGAATTTACGGAAAGCATTGGCAAAATGATGAGAAATGGAAATTATCTTTTAGTGGGCAACAAGAAGTAGAAGAATACCGTTCTTACATCGTTCAATCATTGCGATATTTAGAGAAAAAGGTAAAAAAAGCAACGAATGCGATAGAAATGTGTGAAGCGATTTATGATTATATGAATGAGTTAGATATCGTGAAAAAAATAAATATGATTCGGAAAGAAGCATATGACCAAGGCGAAATCGAGCTCGTCCGTGAACACGACCAAGTATTTAAACAACTAATGGATTTATTTGAACAACTTGTACTCGTACTACCAGAACAAAAAATGACCGTTTCATTTTTTGAAAAAGTAATGGAAGCTGGATTTGAGTCGCTTCGATTTGCATTAGTACCACCAGCAATCGACCAAGTGCTAGTCGGCAATATCGATCGTTCTAAATTTGCTAATGTGAAAGCGTTGTTTATTTTAGGTGTAAACGATGGTGTGTTACCGAAAAAAATAGATGGGGAAGGCATATTAAGTGATGAAGAACGAGTAATGTTAACGGAAGAAAATATCCAACTAGCCCCGCCGCGTTCTGAAGAATTATTAACAGAATCATTCGTTATCTATCAAACACTCACTACCCCGAAAGCTAAGTTGTATCTAACGTATCCGTTAGCTAATGAAGAAGGAAAGGCGATGTTGCCCTCTTTACTCGTTGGCCAATTAATGGAGATGTTTGAAGCGTTAACAGAAGAAATAAAACTAGATGACCCAGAGTTAGAAAAAGAACGAGAAGAATTACTTACGCTCGTAAATGAACGAAAAGCGTTATCTACGCTTGCTTCACGATTAAGTCAGAAGAAAAAAGGGTACCCGATTTCGGAGATTTGGCTAGATGTGTATAATGAAATGCTCGAACGAATTCCAGCGCAAACATATGCCATTTTAAGCAGTTTATTTTTTGAAAATAAGGAAAAACCGTTATCTAAATCAACTAGTGAACATTTATATGGAAAGCATTTGCAAGCAAGTGTAACACGATTAGAGATGTATGGAAGATGTTCATTTCAACAATTTGCAAATTACGGTTTACAATTAAAGGAACGAAAAATGTATAAATTAGAATCGATGGATATGGGATCGTTATTCCACGATTCGTTAAAAGATATTTTAGAAGTATGGCAAGTGAAAGAAGAAAAATTAGACCAATTAACAGAAAAAAAGTGTATGGAATTAGCGCAAGAAGTAGTAGAAAAAAATGCAGAAAAACTACAGCATCAAATTTTATATAGCTCGAATCGCTATAAATATATTAAACGAAAATTACAACAAATTGTCGGCCGAGCAACAAATGTATTGCGACAACAAGGAATGAAAACAGGATTTATCCCGCAAGCATTAGAATTACCTTTTGGAAAAAATGAACGTGTGCCAGAATTAGCCTATCCGTTAAAAAATGGGGCGAAAGTGGAGCTTTCTGGACGAATTGATCGGGTAGATGTTGCACAGCTCAATGATCAATATTATATGCGAATCATTGATTATAAATCCGGGAATCGATCTTTTGATTTAGTAGAAGTATATTATGGTCTGGCGTTACAGATGCTCGTTTATTTAGACGTAGTGGTCACACATGCCGAAAAATTAATCGGTCACTCGGCACTTCCAGCTGGATGGTTTTATTTCCGTTTACACAACCCGATGATTAAACTATCCCCGCCTGTGAACAATGAAAAACTACAAGAAGAGCTTTTAAAAGAGTTTAAGTTAAAAGGAATGATGATTGAAGAGGAAGCGGTGATTCAATTAATGGATGAAGGGTTAGAAGCGGGACAACAATCCTTTATCGTGCCAGTAGGAATAAAAAAGACGGGGGAATTAACGAAAAATTCAGCAACGATGACGTTGCATGATTATCAAGTTTTAAAACAATATACCGAGCAAATCATTTTAGAATATGCAGAAGGAATTACTGATGGCTGTATTGATATTGCACCTTACCGCTTAAAAACAAAAACACCTTGTACGTTTTGTTCCTTCCGCTCTGTGTGCCAGTTTGATAGTGGTATGGATCATAATGAGTACCGGACGTTAAGAACCATCAAGTCAGACGATCAAGTGTTGCATCGAATGAAAGAAAAGATAGAGGAAGGTGAATCACATGAGTCATGAAGCGAAGGTAATGTGGACAAAAGAACAAACAGCTGCGATTGAACAAAAAGGGAGCAACATATTAGTTGCCGCTGCAGCTGGTAGTGGAAAGACAGCAGTACTTGTAGAACGGATTATTCATAAAATTACAAAAGCAGACCCTCCTGTTGATTTAGACCGTTTATTAATTGTGACGTTTACAAATGCTGCTGCGCAAGAAATGCGGCAACGGATTGCAAAAGCAATTGAAGATGCGGTACAACAACAACCTGGTAACTATCATTTAAGAAGGCAACAAGCATTATTAAATAAAGCACTTATTTCAACACTTCATTCTTTTTGTTTACACGTACTACGAAAATATTATTATGTTATTGATTTAGATCCGAAATTTCGTCTCGGGGATGAAGTAGAGATTGCGTTATTGAAAGAAGAAGTATTAGAGGAATTGTTAGAAGAATATTACGGAAAAGAGGAAAACGACGATTTTTTCCGAGTGGTCGATATGTATAGTAGTGACCGCGGGGATGATTTGCTTCGCTCTATTTTGTTCATGATTCATACGTTTTCAAAAAGCCATCCGTTTCCTGATCAATGGTTAGAAGAGCAAATACAAGGTTATGAAAAAGAATATACATCGCTTCAAGATTTGCCTTACTACCCTCTTATAAAGGAGGATATTGGGAATCAATTAGAGCAAGCGATTGATGTTATGAAAAAAGGATTACAAGTAATTCAGGGTGATGACACATTTGAAAAATATCAACAATACGGAGAACAATTACTAGATGCTTTAGAGGAAGCAAAAGCTAGTACAAGTTGGGATCAGTATCGAGAAGCGTTGCAACGTTCATTCGGCCGTTTCCCGACGATTCGAAAATGTGAAAACAAACAGGCACAAGAGCAGTTTAAAATGTATCGAACAACAGCAGAAGACATTAAAAAGTCTTTGCTAGCAGATTATTTTTTAAGAAAAGAAAGCGATTATTTAAACGATTTGGCTACGTTACAACCAGTCATTCGGACGTTGGTTACGCTCGTGAAACAATTTGATGAACGATTACAAATACAAAAGCGCGAGAAAAACATGTATGAATTTGAAGATTTAGAACATTATGCGCTAAAAATTTTAGCCAAACAAGAATCAACAATCGACCATCTCGTTCCATCGGATATTGCGCTTACGTATCGGGATTATTTAGAAGAAGTACTAGTAGATGAATACCAAGACAGTGCGACACGTTACTAACGAAAAAGGTTAGTCACTAGCAAACATGCTAGGAGAACTAATAGCTTGAAGAGTCGAATGAAAGGGTAACGCCTTGAAAGGCTCTCTCTAATACTCCGAATAGCTGTTTATTAAGTAAGTAGTAAATGGTTATAAGCTCGGTGAAGTCGGTTGAGAGTTGCCGAAACGGTCATGCCGTCGAAAGTCTTTTAGAGGTAAAAGATGCAACCTATAAACCGGGGGTCTATAAAATCTCTATGGTGAGAATGATGCGTGATATCTGACGAAGTTCTGAATGTACGGCTCTATAGGTATATACATTAGAAATGATGTACGAAGTTAGTGAGGTAAAGTAAAACTTGTCTTTATGAAATACCTTATAATGTTACAGGCATTATCAAGCTAACAGGGCTAGAGGAACCACCTAAGGGGATACATGGATAGATAAAGCTATTGGAACGTGGAAAGCTGACAACGTGGAAGACTTACTTTCTAATGAAACGGTGCAAGGGAAAACATAACTTTGCTTTATGTTAGTGAGAGTGGTGGCATCGTACTAATGAAGCAATGATAATAAGTTGTGGAGGGATAGCCACTAGTCTTTTTACAAAAGGAAACAATGTGGTGATGTAACTTGTTCTTTTTGTAAAAGGATGGAACGCCGTATGCTGGGAAACTCGCACGTACGGTGTGAATGGGGGGAAAAGCTAGCGGGTTTTTTACTCAAAAGTTGACCTATCCATATCGAATTTAGTGCAAGAAGCCATTATTCGTCTCGTTTCGAAACCGGACGAAAAAGCAGGAAATTTATTTATGGTTGGGGATATTAAGCAAAGTATTTACCGGTTTCGATTAGCGGAACCGACGCTTTTTATTTCTAAATACAAACGGTATACGTCAAGAAATGACACGGGTCTTGTTATCGATTTAAATCAAAACTTCCGAAGCCGCAAAGAAATTTTATCTAGTACGAATATGATTTTTGAACAAATCATGGATGAAGACGTCGGGGAAATGCCGTACGATAAACAAGCTGCTCTTTATTTTGGCGCTTCCTATTACGAAGAAAAAGAAATAACCAACGAGCTGTTGCTGATTGATATGGATGAAGAAAAAGTAACGGTAGAAGATGAAGAGGAGGAAGATTTAACAAAAATCCAATTAGAAGCTCGGATGATTGCTAAAAAAATTAGTGAATTAATGGAAAAACAAGAAAAAGTATTTGATAAATCGTTAAAAGCGATGCGACCTATTAAATTTCGCGATATTGTCATTTTATCTCGTTCAGGACAAGTGAATTCTCCTATTGTAATAGAAGAGCTAAAGCAATTTGGGATTCCAGCATATGCAGATTTATCGTCTGGTTATTTCGAAGCAATGGAAGTGGCCATTATGTTGAATGTGTTAACAATCATTGATAATCCGTATCAAGATATTCCATTAGCTAGTGTGCTTCGTTCTCCTATTGTTGGGTTAACGGGAGAAGAGTTGGCACTTATTCGTATTGAAGGAAAAGAGCGTACTTCTTATTACGAAGCAGTAAAAACATATTTAAAAATTCGTCGTTCCGGTAGCGAATTGTATACAAAACTAGATGCGTTTATGAAGAAAATAGATCATTATCGCGACTTAACGCAACAAATGTCCCTATCAGAATTAATTTGGTTTATTTATCAAGATACCGGCTATTACGATTTTGTCGGAGGAATGCCAAATGGCGTACAACGTCAAGCAAATTTACGTTTATTATATGACAGAGCTCGTCATTATGAACAAACGAGTTTCCGTGGATTATTTCGCTTTTTACGCTTTATCGAACGTTTAAAAGAAAAAGGTTCTGATCTAGGGGTTGCTCGTGCATTAGGAGAGCAAGAGGATGTTGTTCGAATTTTAACGATTCATAAAAGTAAAGGATTAGAGTTTCCGGTTGTTTTTATCCATGGACTAACGAAACAATTTAATGAAATGGATACGCGGAAAGCTGTACTTCTTCATAAAAATCTCGGTATCGGTACGTATGTCATCGATCCCGAAAAACGGATGAAGTATGAAACGTTGCCTTTCCAATTAGTGAAAAAGGCGATGAGAAAAGAAATGATTGCCGAAGAAATGCGAATTTTATACGTTGCATTAACGCGAGCAAGGGAGAAACTCTATTTAGTTGGTGCGGTAAAAAAAGTAGACAATGAAACAGAGAAATGGAAAGAAACTTTGACGACAGAGCAGTTTTTAGCAAAGGGAAAGCGACAAAGTGCGAAAAGTTATTTAGATTGGATTGCCCCGTCTATGATGCGTCATCCGTCCGGTATTGAAACATTTGAAATAGATCCGTCTTTTCAAAAATATGACGAACCGAAATGGAACATTGAAATTGTGCCTCAAGAAGAACTGTTTGAAGCAAAACGAGAAAAAAGTGTACAAGATGACTGGTTAGAAAAGATTCAGAAAAAAGAACGTCTCGTATCGAGTAAAAAATGGAAGGAAGAAATTACGAAGCAGTTATCCTATCGTTATCCTTATGTAGAAGATACACAATTTTTAGCGAAACAATCGGTAACCGAATTAAAGAGAAACCAAGCATTTATCGGCCATGATGGTGGCGATGAGTTCGTGAAACCACCATTTGCTCCTATCGTTGACCGACCGTTGTTTATGCAACAAAAAATGTTGACATCTACGGAAAAAGGAACGTTAATGCATTTAGTGATGCAACATCTTCCAATTGAAAACATAAATACAAAGGAAGATTTAGAACAATTTATTCAACAATTAATTGAAAAAGAAGTCATTACGCTAGAACAGGAGCAATGGATTAATCGTACGTACATGATGACGTTTCTCGAAAGTGATTTAGGAAAAAGGATGCGTCAAAATGTTCATACGATGAAACGAGAGTTACCATTTAGTTATACCGTAAAGGCAAAGGAAATTTATAAAGATATTCATTCGGAAGAAAAAGTGTTAATCCAAGGGGTAATTGATGCTATTTTTGAAGAAAATGGTCAATATATTATGGTGGATTATAAAACGGATAACATTTCGGACCGATTTAAAGGTGATTTTCAAGCTGCCTTACCAGTATTGAAAAAACGATACGAAACGCAAGTTCGAATGTACCGAGAAGCAGTAGAGAAAATTGTGCAAGTAAAAATAAACGAAAGTTATCTTTACTTTTTTGATGGGGGCTATTTAGTAAACATTGAAAATCTATAATATTTTTCCTTCGTCGAGACGATAGGTAGGAAAATAAAGGGTGTAGTGCGTGGTGCTACACTCTTTATTTTTTTTGAAAAAGAAGGAAAAAATACGGATAACACGAATAATAAAAAAAGAGTCTGTATGGCAAAAAGAAGTATGATTATATTAAAATTTTCTACTTCTACTTTATTTTTTCTACAATAAACTAAAAAATCCTAAAAAATAGTTCTTTTTTCAACTTTCTTTTGTTATAATACAGGCAATAATTAATTTTGTATTTTATAACAGCGTGAAGCATTTTTGTAAGGAGGAGAGAAGGATGTACGTACCATTAGTTTTAACTCAATTTTTAGATCGAGCTGTCAGTTTGTATGGTGATAAGGTTGCGACAATTGATGATGAAAGAGTTTTTACGTATCATGAATTAAATGAACGCGTGAATCAATTATCACATGGTTTACAAGCGTTTGGGGTACAAAAAGGAGATCGTATAGCTTACTTAACACCGAATACAGTAGAAATGTTAGAAGGTTTTTACGGTGTTTTTCAGCTTGGAGCAATTATGACTCCGTTAAATATTCGTCTTAAACCAGAAGATTATCTGTTCATTTTAAATCACAGTGAAAGTAAAGTATTATTTGTAGATGACGAATTAGTGTCGTTAATTGATCCGATTCGCAATCAATTAACGACTGTTGAAAAAATTATCGTTCATTATAAAGAAGAATCAGATGCCCAAGGATTAGCTTATGAAGAATGGTTAAGTCAATTTCCGAAAACTCCGTTTGACCGTGTAGAGATAGACGAAAGAGATATCGCTTCTCTTTTATATACAAGTGGGACAACAGGAAATCCAAAAGGGGTTCTGTTATCTCATCGTACGAATTATATTCATGCGTTGCAAGCGATGCACCATTTACGTGTGACGGATGAAGACGTCATACTTCACGTTTTACCAATGTTTCATGTAAACGGTTGGGGTTCTCCTTTTTACTATACAGCAAACGGCGCAACTCACGTTTGTTTACGAAAAGCATCAGCTGAACTTATTTTTGAAAAAATCATCAATCATAAAGTAACAGTGATGCATATGGCACCAACTGTTTTAAATAGTTTATTACAACATCACGAAAAGCATCAGCAGCAAATCGAACAAAATGTGCGGGTCGTAATCGCAGGTTCTGCTCCGCCTCCTTCTTTTGTAACGAGAGTGGAAGAAGAATTAGGATGGGAATTTATTCAAGTGTACGGAATGACGGAAACAGCACCAATCATTACGATTTCGCGAGTGCGCTCTACACAAGCAGATCGTTCGAAAGAAGAAAAAGCAAAAATTAAAGCAAAAGCAGGTCATCCAGGCATTACTTCTCTCGTAAAAGTAGTCAATGATTTTGGCGAAGAGGTAGCACACAACGGGAAAGAAGTTGGAGAAGTAATTACACGAAGCAATTGTGTCATGGAAGGATATTGGAAAAACCCTGAAGCGACGATGGAAACAATTCGAAATGGCTGGTTGCATACAGGAGATATGGCTACGATTGATGAAGATGGTAATCTTGATATTGTCGACCGGAAAAAAGATGTGATTATTAGTGGAGGAGAAAATATTTCTTCCATTGAAGTAGAAGGGGTATTATATGAGCATCCGTCCATTTTAGAGGCGGCAGTAGTAGCGGTTCCACATGAAAAGTGGGGAGAAACACCTCATGCGGTTGTAGTGCTTCGGGAAGGTCACTTATTAACAGAAGAAGAAGTAATTGCTTTTTCACGAACGAAGCTAGCTCATTTTAAAGCACCTACATCTGTTACCTTTGTGAATGAATTACCAAAAACAGCGTCCGGAAAAATTCAAAAAGTTCATTTGCGTAATGAATTTTGGAGTAAAAGGGGTCGCCGTGTAAATTAAGTAAATAGAAAAAAGTCGTATCAAATGTGCTTGATACGACTTTTTTTTGTAAAGAGTCGAAAAAAATGAACGTTTTCTCTTTTAGGAACGTTTAAGATAGTGAAGTAGTTGAAAAGGGGGCAAGCGATTGGTACATAATGTGCACGTATGGAAAGTATTTTTGACACCGAGAAAAGAAATTCGTCAAATCCATCAAGCAGATGAAGTAAAAGGATATGTAAGTCGTTTCATCGGTCTTGTGTTATGGGTTAGTTTGTTAGCGGCAGTTAATTTTTACTTAGTGTTATGGAGTACGAATACTACACAAGCTGAGTTGGATGCAATGGGATTTGGGGATATTAATGTACATGAGACTATTTTATTTTTGTCTTTTGTTTTTATGATTATATCAATCGTAGCTAGTCTTTTTGTTTTTGGGCTTTTTTTTCTAACATTGTTTGTTTTTTTTAGAGAAATCAAGACCGTGTATAGTTTCATTATTATTCTTTTCGCACTAACTATTTCAAGTGTGCAATTATTATTTGAAATCCCACTCATTCTTTTATTTGATTACAATCCGCTAGATTACACCGTGTACAGTACATCTGTCATTACTAGGCAGTTTACAGATTCCATAGGAATTAATATATTTGCTAATTATTTTTCTATTTTTACCATTTGGGAAGCTGTTATTTTATTTTTTGGATTACGAGAATTTTCAACGAAACGTACAGGAACGATTATTGTTTTTATTATTGTGATGTATGTTTCTGTCTTTTTTATGATGACGCAATTAGATTTAATGACAATGAAAGCATAAAATGGAGGGAAAAAAATGAAAAAGAAAAAATGGTTGTGGATTACAATTGGGGTTGTTGTATTTATTGTAATTGTAGGATTAGTTGCTACAAAAGCGATGCGTGGTGGAAATACGGCCGCAGGCGATATTAGTCATGTTGAAGTAGCAAAGGTAAAAAATGAAGATGTGTCTGAATCTATTTTAGTAACGGGTGTCGTGGTACCAGAAGATGAACAAAAAGTATATTTAGATCCAGAAAAGGGCGATATTAAGGAATTTAAGGTGCAATTAAACCAAACGGTATCGGCGGGAGATCCACTGTTTGTCTATGACGGAAAAGCTGCTCAATCCGAATTAAACCAAGCAGTGCGCTCAAAAGAACTATTACAATCACAGAATAAATCAGAGCAAGATCAAATCAATCAAATTGCGAGCCAAATTACGCAAACAAAAAATGAAGGACAACCACAAGAAATCATCAATGAATTAATGAACCAAAAGCGTGAAATAGAACGCCAACATCAACAAACAAAAAATGAAATTACAACGACTCAAGAGCAAATTAATGTAGCAAATAGTAAAGTTGCAGACTTAACAGTAAAAAGTAAAATCGATGGAGTAGTTGTAAAAATAACGAAAGATGTAGCAAAAACAGACGGAGCAGGGCAAGAACCAGTTATTCATATCGTTTCGAATAAACCTTTTAAAGTAAAAGGAACTGTATCAGAATCTGATACAACTAGAATTCAACCAGAGCAATTCGTAGAGATTACAACAAAATCACAAAAAGATAAAAAGTGGAATGGAAAAGTAGAATCGATTTCTCAGTTTCCAGAAGAATCAGGAGAGCAAATGACAGAAGGACAAGGAGCAACCAAATATCCATTTACAGTAGCGATGACGGATGATACATCAGAATTACGGCAAGGTTTCCACGTTACGATGAATGTAAAAGTAAATGGAAAACAAAAAGTACTTGCTATTCCAAGCGAATCGATTTTATATGAAGAAGAGGAACAATTTGTTTTTGTTGAGAAAAATAAAAAGTTGGAAAAACGTGCTATAAAATCCGGAGTGATGGGCGACAAATTTGTAGAAATAATCAAGGGGGTTAAAGAAGGGGAACGCGTAGTAATGAACCCAGCGCCAGAAATGTCCGATGGAATGGAAGTGAAGACGGTTGATGAAGTTAAGTAATATTACGAAGGTGTATAAAAATGGACCGTTAGAAGTTCCAGTTCTCCATGGTATTGATTTATCCATTGACGACGGAGAATTTCTCGCTATTATGGGACCATCTGGGTCCGGGAAATCAACGCTAATGAATATCATTGGATTTTTAGATACACCAACAGCTGGAACGTATGTACTAGATGAAAAAGAGATTACGGCTGAATCGGAAAATACGTTAGCAAAGTTACGTAATGAACATATAGGTTTTGTGTTTCAGCAGTTCCATTTGCTTCCCAAATTAACAGCGTTACAAAACGTAGAATTACCGCTTACGTATGCAGGAGTGAGTAAAAGTGAGCGTGTGGAGCGAGCAAAGGAAATGTTGGAAAAAGTAGGGCTACGTGAGCGGATGAATCATTTACCGAATCAATTATCTGGTGGACAAAAGCAACGTGTTGCGATTGCGAGAGCGATGGTCAACCAGCCATCCATCATTTTGGCAGATGAACCGACTGGGGCGCTAGATACGAAAACTAGTGCACAAATTATGGACCTTTTTACTGCTTTAAATGAAGAAGGGAAGACGATTGTGATCGTTACCCATGAATATGAAATTGCCGAATATGCAAAACGAATTGTCGTGATTCGAGACGGAAAAGTCACAGAAGATAGGAGGAATGACGAATGAACATATGGGAAAGTTTTAAAATGTCGTTATCCTCTATTTTAAGCCATAAATTACGCTCTTTTTTAACGATGTTAGGGATTATTATAGGTGTTGGTTCTGTCATTATCGTTGTTGCATTAGGACAAGGTGCAGAAAATGAAATCAAAGAATCTGTCGTTGTAAATGGAAAAAATGTAGTCGATCTTCAATTTACACAAGAAGAATCAGAAGATTCTTTTGGAGGAATGTATGTAGAAATGCCCACACTAACACAAGATGAAATTAATCTTTTAAAGAAGGGTCCACTTGTGAAAAATGTTTTCGGTTCAAATGATATGTGGGGAGAAGCTACCTTTCAAGAAAATAAAATGGACGTGCAAGCTCTTGGGATTACACCCGGATATATGGAAGCACAAAATGTGCAAATGATTTACGGACGTCCATTAACAGAAAAAGATCTTACAAGTACGAACAGAACAGTAATCATCGATGAATATACACAAGAAAAATTATTTAAAAATGAAGAAGAAGTGCTCGGACAAGTCATCGAATTAATGGGAGAACCATTTCGCGTGGTAGGTGTATATAAATCGATTGTTCCTGAAACATTTCGTTTTAACCAAGGACAATTTTTAATGAGTAACGAATTATTATCAGCAGTGTATAATATTCCTGAAATTAATACATTATCTATACAAGCGAAAAATCCAGATGATATGATGACTGCTGGTCAACAAGCTGCTGATCTTTTAAATCGAACAAAAGAAATCGAAGGTGGGTATTTCGAACCGTTTGATATGGGTGAAATTGAAGCAGGTATTCAAAGTGTTACACGGACAATGACGATGCTTATTGGAGGAATTGCAGGTATTTCTTTACTAGTAGGTGGAATTGGTGTCATGAATATTATGCTCGTTTCCGTTACAGAACGGACACGAGAAATCGGGTTGCGTAAAGCACTCGGAGCAACGCGTGGAAAGATTTTATTACAATTTTTAATTGAATCTGCCACCTTAACAACAATTGGTGGAATAATCGGTATTCTTTTTGCTGCAGGAGTTTGTGCACTTATTGCCATTTTTGCTCCGTTTACACCGGTAATTTCCATCCCGGTCATTATCGTTGGTGTATTATTTTCGATGTTCGTTGGAATTGTTTTTGGTGTTATTCCAGCCAATAAAGCTGCAAAATTAAATCCAATTGATGCTCTTCGTTATGAATAAACGAAAAGAAGCTACGATTCTATTAGTAAACAGTTCTTCTTGTGAAGGATGTTTACTAAGGAGGAGGTAGCTTCTTTTTTGATTAGATTGGTAGCAAATTTTTCATGTTCGTAACAAAGACTTGTGTTCCATTTTGTTTTGGTGAAAAGTAGCTAACGATTAAATGTTGTTCTCGTTTCATTTCTTTTGTTTCTAAATAATGAGATAAATCAAATGGAAGAACTTCAATCATCGTATGTTTATGCAATTCTTTTTCGGTTAAATGTAAATTTTCGAACGCTTTTCCTAATAAGGCTGGTTGTTCTGCTAATTGTCGTAAAATATTACTTTGTTCATGTCTTGTTAAGCTAAATGTCCACCATGGTTTTCGTGGTTTGTAGTTTTGACGTATGAAATAATCATATTTCATTAACCCTATTACAAGGTCAAGGTTTGCAAATGACTCGTTATTTAAAAAAGCAAGTAGTCTTGTAAATAAATCCTCTAATTGATGCCCAATTTTTGCCCAACCTTGCTTCTCCCAATATGCTCCGAATGATTGGAAGAAATCAAATGCTGTGTCAAATCCGAATTCGGTTAAATACAAAATGGTTTCATCCATTCTGTGATCATTCCAATATTTTTCTAACACATCTTCTACTTGTTTAATTTTAATAATATCAGCAAAAGATAGGACGTTATTCCCTAATATTTCATAAGGTGCATGGTTCATAAATGTGTAATCATGGTCTTTTGACCGAAGTCGTAAGCCAGTCCCACGTAGCATTTTTAAAAAGCCAAGTTGTAATTCTTCTGGATAAAAGGCAAATACATCATTAAATGTTTTTCTGAAACTTGTATAATCTTCTTCCGGTAAACCGGCAATTAAATCAAGGTGTTGGGTAATTTTACCACCTTCTTTCACCATATTTACTGTCCGAGCTAACTTTGTAAAGTTTTGTTTTCGGTGAACAAGTTCATTCGTATGATCATTGGTAGATTGTACTCCGATTTCAAAGCGAATTAATCCAGCTGGTGCGTGTGTATTTAAATAATCTAGGACTTCAGGACGCATAATATCTGCTGTAATTTCAAATTGAAAAACGACACCAGGACGATGATTTTCAATAATGAATTGAAACATTTCAAGCGCATAATCTCGTTTAATGTTAAACGTTCGGTCGACGAATTTAATCGTTTTTGCACCGTGGTCCATTAAAAATAATAGTTCTTCTTTCATCCGTTCTTTATCAAAGTACCGTACCCCAACTTCAATAGAAGATAAGCAAAACTGACAACTAAACGGACAACCACGACTCGTTTCAATATATTGGATTCTTTTTGGGATAGCCGTTACATCTTCTTCAAATCGAAACGGGGAAGGAATGGTGTTTAAATCTAATTTTTCTTGTGGGGGGCGCATGATCACATTTTCACCGTCGCGGTAATAGATTCCGTTTACTTTTTGCATATTTTTTTCCGTCTGTATTTCCGTTAGTAAATCTTTAAACGTTTTTTCCCCTTCTCCAACAACGATATAGTCAACTTCTGGAATACGTTTCATCCAATCATCGCTATCATAAGAAACTTCCGGTCCTCCTAGAATAATGGTAAGCTCTGGTTTTATTTTTTTTAACATTTCTATGATTGGAATCGTTTGTTCAATGTTCCATATGTAACAACTAAAGCCGATTACATCTGGATTTTTATTGTATAAATCCGATACGATATTCATCACGGGGTCTTTAATTGTATATTCAGCCATTTCTACGTCAAATTCAGGAGCTGCGTAAGCTTTTAAATAACGAAGCGCCAAACAAGTGTGGATATATTTGGCATTTAATGTCGTAACGACCGTTTTCATTTTAAATAAGTCCTTTCTATGATTATTTTTTGCTATCATTGTATCATAATAGTGAAAAACATTGACGGATGCAAACATTTGTTTGTCATCTATTTTTAAAGGAGGAAAAGAATGAAATTATTAACAGTGCAATATAAAGGAGAAACCATCATTGGTGCGTTAGTTGAGGAACACGTGATTGATTTACAAAAATCTAGCGAAATAGTACACTGTGCGTTTCCTTATGACACGTTATTAGAAGGAATAGAAGCGGGAGCTGTTTTTATTAAGCATGTTACTCAATTGCTAAAAGAAGTGGAAGCAAAAGGTGGAGTGACATATCCTGTGTCAGCTATTACCTTTTTAGCTCCTATACCGAAGTGGAAGAAAAATATGATGTGTGTCGGAAAAAATTATGCACTTCATGCGATTGAACTAGGAAGTAAAGACGACATTCCAGAACATATTATGATGTTTACAAAAGCGCCGACCGCTGTCAATGCGCATAATGCAGTCGTACCATTACATGAAAATGTGACGAACATGTTAGATTATGAAGGAGAATTAGCGGTTATCATCGGAAAAACAGTACGGAACGTGTCAGAAGCGGAAGCAATGGACGCTGTCTTTGGGTATACTATCGTAAATGACTTAACAGCAAGAGATTTACAACAACGTCATAAACAATTTTTTATCGGAAAAAGTTTAGATGGAACGGCACCAATGGGACCAGTGATTGTAACAAAAGATGAAATAAAAGACCCACATCATCTCTCGATTCAAACAAAAGTAAACGGGGAGCTTCGTCAAGATGCGAATACGGGACAATTTATTTTTTCGATTCCAACTATCATTTCCACATTATCTAAAGGAATGACATTAGAACCAGGGGATATTATCGCAACTGGAACGCCTGCTGGAGTTGGAAAAGGAATGAATCCTCCTGTGTTCTTACAAGAAGGAGATGTTATAGAAGTGATAATAGAAGGGATTGGAACGTTACGTAACGAAGTGAAATAAAGCGCTCTCATGAATAGTAAGAAAAAATTCCACATCATAGAAATAAGAGTAGGGATGTGCAATAATCCCCACTGATGGGAGATTTCTTTATCTACTATTTAAATCATGATAATATAGAAAAGACGAAAAGGAGGATGATAACATGTTACATGGTCACGTTACAGGTTGGGCATTATTAATCATTTTATTTATTGTCGCTGGTATTTTAGCGAAAAAAGGAAATGAAAAAGGAACAAAAGTTGTGCAAATGATTATGCGTGTGCTCTATTTAGTCGTTATCGCAACAGGAGTTGGAATTATTTTTTCAGCTAATTACGGTAGCTTAATAGCTCCATTAACGACAAAAATTGTGTTAGCGATTGTTTTAATCGGCTTAATGGAAATGACAATTCCAAAAATGAAACGCGGGGAAAATACCGGTTTATTCTGGGTATTATCATTTGTTATTTTTGGGGTCATTTTATATTTAGGATACAACGTCTTACCTTTAACATTTTAATAAAAGACAGCACCATCGAAACACGTTTGGTGCTGTCTTTTATTCAATATTTTACCATTTTAGTATAAAAAAAGAACCAGAGCAGTCCTCTGGCCTTGCCTCATAAAAGAGTCAAATCAAGGGTTTGATATTTGAGAAAATAGAAGAGTTCACTTATACAGACGTATAAGTTGATAAAAAGGTTTCCATTTCATCATAAAAAAGAAACAAATTTTTTTCAACTAATATGACAAAGATTATTTTAAAATTTACAAAAAATATAAAAATGCAATGAAATATTCGAAAATAGTGTGTAGTTGTAAAAAAAAATGGGTAAATAATAGAGAGAAAAATTCATAAGACGAGATGACCTAATAATAAAAATAAAAGGACGGAACACACCGTTGGTCGTTTTATTTCGGGTAATAGATTTACTTCGAAAAAAACGAACCGTATTTTTTTCTATTTTGCCGAAAGAATATGGTAAAATAAAAATATCTTTTTTAACTAAAATATAGGGGTGTGAATGTACGTTGGATGATTTGCCACTGAGTTTGTTTATAATGATGATTGGTGTGTTTGTTTTATTTGCTACTTTTTTTTCAATCGTTGAAGTTGCGATTACACACGCAAATCGTATTCGAATCAGAAATAGGGATGAAAAAGGAAAGTTTAATGAAAAAGCAAATTGGATAATGGAACATCAAGATGTGACCAATATGGCTATCGTAATGCTAAAAACAATCTGTAATACGATTGCTACTACATTATTTGTATTTTTTATGTTGCAACTTTTTTTCCACACAAAAGCATTTATTTTTAGTTTGATTTTTGCGGTATTTATGGTGTTAGTATTTACCGAGTTCATTCCTAAAATAATGGTTAAAAATCATGCGGAAACGATTGTATTAAAAACGAGTACACTAATCTACTGGATGACACAATTCATGCGGCCGATGCTTCTACCGTTTATACGAATAAATGAACGAATGAGAGCACAAAAAGATCCGAATCCTTCTGTGACAGAAGAAGAATTGAAAGAAATGATTGATATGAGTGAAGAAGAAGGAATCATTAACGAACAAGAAAAAGAACTTGTCCAAAGTGCGTTAGAATTTAATGACATCATTGTACAAGAAATTATTAAACCACGGATTGATGTTGTAGCAATCGATGCAAACCAATCTGTTGAAGAAATAAAAGAAGTGTTTTTAAAAGAACGTTTTTCCCGTTTACCTGTGTATGAAGGGGATATTGACCATATTATTGGGGTATTATCAGAACGAGACTTTTTTTCCGCCATTATTCAACAAAAAGAAGTGGATATTCGTTCGCTTTTAATGCAGCCACTTTTTGTTGTCGGTTCACAAAAAATTTCTGTATTACTGCCAGAACTTCAAAGACGTAAAACGCACATGGCAATTGTGATTGATGAATTTGGTGGAACGGAAGGTATTGTCACAATGGAAGACATCCTCGAGCAGTTAGTAGGAGATATTTGGGATGAACATGATGAAACGATAAAAGTGATGACACAATTAAACGAGAATCATTATTTGTTTTTTGCGGATTTTCCAATTGATGATTTTAAACAAGTGTTACAAGTAGAAATTCCAGAGGGAAACTATCATACGTTAGGTGGTTTCATTGTTGAAATGTTAGAGCATATTCCTTTGCAAGGAGAACAATTGCACTTCGGTCCTTTATTTATCACCGTGACAGAAGTTGAAAAACGAAGAATCCGTAAAGTAAGAGTAGAAGTGCAAAAAGAACAGGTTTCTAACGAACAAATGATAGGGAATCCTTCTTTGATAAGTGAGCCTGCAAACGGATAAAATCGTTTGTAGGCTTTTATTATGTGAGCCCAGCATGGGCGATAACTCGGTGGTGAAAGTCCACTACAGGCTTGGCAGTAGGAACTGTTAGCCAATAGCAAGGGAGTCCACCGTGAGGTGGACTCTGAAGGAAACTGGAGGTAAATTCTCAGAAACTATATATAAGGCTGCAGTGGGACGGACGAGTCTGCATATCAAGATAAAGTCCACTACTGCCTGAATCCCATACAGTAAATATAGCAGTTACATGAGAAGAAGGTTATCGCTCTTACCCTGGGAGGCAAAACATGCTCGTTTGAAACAAGATTTATCGTGAGAAGTCAGCAGAGGTCATAGTAGTTTCCACTGGAAATGAAGGAATGAACAATCTTAAATCTTGGAAAACAAGGGGTGTAAGCATCTCGCCTAAGCACAGAATACATCGTGGTATGAACCAAAAGATAGGCTACCTATGAAGAATAGGTTGGAAACCAAAAGGTACATAGGAGTGCGTAGAGATGCAGACATGGATATGAAAAAAAAGATGGTATCAACAATATCAATCTAATCAATAAAGTTATCGCAAACGAGAATCTTTATAGTAACAAAGGTGCTCACGGGATAGATGGAATTACCGTATATCAATTGAAATCACATATGAAAAAGCACTTTTAACCTCTCAGACAGAAACTTATGGGGGGACTTACGAGCCTCAGCCTGTTAAAAGTGTTGCTATTACAAAGTCAGATGGTTCCAGATATCTAGGGATACGATGTGTGTTGGAGAGAGTGGTACAGCAAGCCATTCTCCAAGTAATTGAACCAATCATAGACCCATACTTTTCTGAGAATAGCTTTGGCTTTCGCAAAGGAAGGAATGCCCATCAAGCGATAACAAAAAAAACTCGCAAAGTGGGGATTAAAAGACATTTCCCAACTTTATGAGTTAGGATACTTAAAAGGTTGAACCGCCGTATACGGAACCGTACGTATGGTGGTGTGAGAGGTTGGGGATTATACATGATGAAAGATCCTATCATGATTTTAGCGATAACAATGGGATTATTTTTACTTATGCCGCCGATTGTTAAAAGATTCAAAATGCCAGATTTAATTGGATATTTAATCGCAGGTATTATTATTGGTCCCCATGGCTTTGGACTAATTGATCGAGATCAAACGATTATCTTATTAGGAACAGTAGGATTATTATTGATTATGTTTTTAGCAGGTCTTGAAATTGACTTAGATGGGTTTGCACGTTATAAAAATCGTAGTATTTTATTTGGGTTAACGTCGAATGTTATTCCGTTTATTTTAGGGATTCTTTCGGGTATTATTTTTGGATATAGTATCGCTGCTTCGATCCTACTGGGGGCTATTTTAGCTTCGCATACGCTGTTAGGATACCCAATTGCAAGTAGGTTAGGCATAGTGAAAAATAAAGCCATTACGATGGCTGTTGGAGGAACGATTATTACAGATGTCATAGCTTTGGTCGTGTTAGCAATTGTAGCCGGGGCATCTAAGGGAGAATTTTCGTTTTTCTTTCTTTTTAAATTGTTAGTAAATTTAGCGATTGTTGCATTAATTATTTTAAAAGGGATTCCGATTATCGCTCGTTCTTTTTTTAGAAATGTAAGCGAGGAAGGAGTCGTTCAATTTATTTTTGTGATGAGTACGTTATTTGCTTCGGCACTTCTTGCAGAAATTGCCGGAGTAGAAGCCATTATTGGTGCTTTATTTGCTGGCCTTGCTTTAAATCGATTTATTGTGGAACATGGAACATTAATGAACCGAATAAACTTTACGTCCAATGCTATTTTTGTTCCATTCTTCTTACTTTCTGTTGGGATGCTCGTTGATTTACCCTCTTTAATTGGTAGCATGGAATCGATTTTGTTAGCAGCAGTGTTCATTATTTTTGTTGCTATTGGTAAATCGATACCTGCTATTTTAACAGGAAAAATTTATCATTATACGAAAAACGAAATTATTATGATTTTTGGACTTTCGATTTCGCATGCGTCTGCTACACTTGCCGCTACATTAGTTGGGTACGAAATTGGGATATTAGATCAAACTATGGTAAATGCGATTATTTTAATGATTTTATTTACTTGTATTATCGGTCCATATTATGTAGAAAAATCAGGGCGAGAAATTGCTACGCATGAAGGACAAGTGCCGTATGCTGAAAATGAACGTCCACAACGAATTTTAATTCCAATCGCCAACCCGAAAAATATGGAAGCACTTTTAGACTTTTCAATGATTTTAAGAAGAGAACATTCTACCGAATCGCTTTATCCACTGACGATTGTAAGAGAAGACTTGACGTCCAATGTACCACAAGTGGCGCAAGCGGAAAAAATGCTCGGTCATGCTGTATTATATGCAGCGGGAGCAGAAGTGCCAGTTCGAGTGTTAACAAGGATTGATCAAAGTGTGTCAAATGGGATTTTACGTGCCATTGCCGAAGAACAAATTTCAACGGTAGTTGTTGGATGGAATCCGAAAATGACAGGAAAAGATAAAATTTTTGGTTCGATTCTTGACCAGCTTTTAGATCAAACGTATCATCCTATTTTTGTTACCAACCTTGTGAAACCATTAAATACAACACGACGTGTGGTAATGATTATCCCGAAAAATAGTTTATTGAAACGTTCATTTAAAGCTACAATGAAACGGTTAAAAACAATTGTTAGTCGTTTAGGAGCAACGTTGCACTTAATTATTTTGCGTGATGAGAAAAATCTTCCTTTATATAAAGAAATAATGGATGAATTAGAACCGAAACCCATAACAACATATGAGTTTGTTGAAAGTTACGAAAAGTTGTATGAAGAAGTATTTCCTAATATTAAAGAAAATGATTTAACGATTCTTTTGAGTGCGAGAAAAGGGACCACAGCTTACCGACCACAACTAGAAGAAATACCAAGTCAATTAGCAGAGAAAGTTTCCGAAAACTTCGTTATTTTTTATCCGAAAGAAGAAGAAAATATCGATGAACGAGGAACAACTGGAACAGAATTACCGAAAGAAATTTTATTACCGCGTGATTTTACCTGAAAAAAGAATGACAGCCTTACTCCTAAATGGAGTAAGGCTGTTTGTTTTTATTATTCTTTCACACAAATAAAAGTAAAATTTGTTGATTTTTAAGGAGTTTTGACGCATTTTTTAGAAAATCAATGATTTTTTTTGAGTGTTCATGTTAGAATAAAAACAACTAGTTTTGTTTCGTGAGTTAGGAGAGACAGTATATGACAGAAGAAAAAATAATGTCCCCTTCAAGTATAGAAAGAATTTCTACATTTTTAGATGACCACATTTTCTATTTTCTAGAAGAATGGTTAAAGGTTTCGAAAATTATAAAAGACGATCCCTTTTATGAAGAAGTGAAAAAAAATGGGATTATGACAGTCCGTCTTGTCATTAAATCTTTAACAGGTTCTTATACAAACGTAGTGGAAAAATTAATGAAAAAAGTAGCGAATGAACGGATTCAAGCTAATGTTAATATTAGTGAGTTTGTTTACAATATTAACGTTGGTCGAAAAATTGTGATTGATAAAGTGTTAAGCGAAGATAGTTTTTCGTTTGATGAAAAAATATACACTATTTTGGTAACGAATCGGTTATTTGATGATTATGCGTACCTAGCTGTTCGGGAATATACAAAAATTAAAGATCAAATTATTTTAAATAAAAGTTTGTTTATCCAAGAAATGCATCAAGATCGTTTATCTTTACTTGGACAACTATCGGCTGGATTTGCCCATGAATTCCGTAATCCTTTAACAGCTGTGAAAGGATTTGTTCAGTTGCTTGAGCAACAAGTAACAGACGAAACAACCGAAAAATATTTTGAAATCATTAACCGAGAACTAGATAAGCTACAGGGGAAAATTAATCAATTTTTATATTTTTCAAAAATAGAAGGAATTACGGAAGAAAAGAAAAGTTTTCAATTAGAACCAGCCATTAAGGAAATGATTGATTTACTTTACCCGCGAATTGTAGAAGAAAAAATTGTTGTAACAAAACAAATGGAACAAGACCTTTATGTATGCGGTGTAGAAGAACAATTAAAACAAGTGATTTTAAATATTTTAAACAATGCAGTAGATGAATTGAAAATGACAAAAAAGCAAGAAAAGAATATTCATATTACGGCAACATCGAAAGACGAATGCGTGGAATTGTGCATTTCTAATAATGGCCCTCAGATTCCGCAACATATTATTGACAACATTTTCTCTCCTTTTGTCAGTACAAAACAATTAGGGACTGGAATTGGTTTATCGGTATGTAAAAAAATTATTGATTTACATGACGGACGAGTGGAAGTGTATTCTTCGGAAGAAAAAACGGGTTTTTTGATTCAATTACCGAGATGTCGTGAACATGAAAAATAGAGGGTGCATCACATGCCCCTCTATTTTGTTTTATTTAAAAAGAATAAAGCAATGGTACCTGGACCTGAATGTGCACCAATGGCACAACCGACATAGTAGACAATACATTCTTTAATCGGGAAATGTTGCTCGATATAAGATTTTAGTTCTTCCACACCTTCCATATCATCCCCGTGACTAATGGCGATCGTTTGATTTTCTAATTGAACGCCACGCTCTACCATTACATCCGCCATCCGCTTTAATACTTTTTTTCGACCGCGAATTTTTTCAAGTGGAACTAAAGATCCATCTTCTACATGTAAAAGTGGCTTGATTTTTAACAAGCTACCTACAAAAGCAGAAGTACGACTTACCCGGCCACCGCGTAATAAATATTCCAAATCATCTACGGTAAATAAATGTTCCATATGACTAGTATAAAAATGTGCAGCTTCAATCACTTCTTCATCGCTTTTTCCATTTTTTTGTTCATTAGCTGTTAAGTAAACGGCTAATCCTTGTCCTAAGGATGCACATTTAGAATCCACCATTTCACATTTGAAATCAGGATATTCTTCAACTATTTCGTTTTTCATTAGTTGCGCAGTTTGATACGTTCCTGACAGTTTGGATGAAAATGTTATATATAGGCAATCTTTCTTTTGTTTTGCATATTTCTCGAAAGTTTCCTTTAATAGTAGTGGGGGAACTTGTGATGTTTTAGCAACAGCTCCTTCTCGCATAGCTTCATATAGTTTTTTTGGATGCAACGTTTTCCCGTCTTCATATTGGTGATTATTTAGATCTACCATAAGCGGTAACACATCAATTTCATATTGTTCTATAATATGAGGTGGTAAGTCACAACCTGTGTCTGTAATTATTTGGAGTGCCATATACACACAACCTTTCATCTTTTACTTACTTATACAGTTTAGAAATTCCCGAGATAAAAATCAATGAAACTTTTACAATCATTTTACTTTTCCCTCCTTTGGTTATGCTAATAATAGGGAAAAGGGTAAAAAGGGGCGATACAGATGTTTGAAAAGTTTATAAAAATGGTAGTGATTATTTTAGGCGCGCTCTTAAATGCAGTAGCGTTAAATTTTTTTTTAATTCCAGCGAACGTCTATGCAAGTGGTTTTACAGGGATTGCCCAATTGTTAACAAATTTTCTTCCCTTATCCACAGGAATTCTGTTAGCACTTTTAAATATTCCAGTCGTTATTTTAGCGTGGGTACGAGTAGGGCGTTTTTTTACGATTTTTAGTATTATTAGCATTTTTTTGCTATCTCTATTTTTAGAAGTTATTCCGGTTGAAGCCATTTCAGGTAATGTTTTATTGAATGCTGTGTTTGGTGGTGTAATCGGTGCAATCGGTACTGGGCTAACATTAAAGTACGGAGCTTCTACAGGTGGATTAGATATTATAGCGATGGTATTATCCCGGATTAGTAACCAATCGGTTGGGAATTACTTTTTTATTTTAAATGGGTTAATCGTTTCTGTAACAGGAGTTTTATTTGGATGGGAATTAGCGTTATATACGTTAGTAACATTGTATGTTTCCTCTAGGGTCATTGATGCCATTCATACGAGTAATGTGAAGTTAACTGCCATGATTATGACGAAACATGGAGATGAATTAGTGAGCGCTATTCAGCAAAAGTTAATACGAGGGATTACAGTTGTTCCTGCTACAGGTGGATATACAAAAGAAAATTTAGAAATGCTTGTCATGGTATTAACTCGTTATGAATTATATTATTTAGAAAAGATTATTAAAGAAGTGGATGAAAATGCGTTTGTAAACATCGTACAAACAACAAAAGTGTATGGTTTTTTCAGAAAAGATTTCGAATAAGAAAGGCGTTGAATGAGTGAAAAAACAGTTGTTATTGCTAATTTGTTTTTGTGGTATTTTGTTTAGCTTTGGATGTGCTTCGACTATTCCAGAAGTAAAAACAGAAGAAAAATGGATGGATGAAAAAGAGAATGCACAAAAAGAATTAGTAGAAGGATTTCCGGTACGAGTAACGGCAAAAGAGCAAGCGGATCAAACGATAAAATTGAAAGTATCTGTTACAAATCAAACAAAACAAGATGCAACATTTATTTTTTTAACAGAGAACTTATATTATTTTCAAGTGAAAACAGAAGTTGGAGACGTTTTGTATGATAGTATTGGAAGGAATAAAGAAAATAATTATGTGCGAGAATTAAAAGTGAAGCAAGGAGAAGCATTAGCTTTTGAAGCAATGTGGGATGGAACGGTAAATGGTGCTAAAATATCCAATGGTACGTATGAAGTGACAGGTGGAATATTAGTAAATAAAACAGAAAATATAGAAATAGATGAAAATGGATTATTTGACACGGTTCCTTTAGAAGTAACTACGCATTAATCATAAAAAATCGCCTTAACTCTAGGAAGAGAGAGGCGTTTTTTTGTTTAGAAAGCTACTTATAAAGACATGACTTCTTCTAAATAATGAGCAATGCCATTTTCCATATTTGTTTTTGTAATGTCGTTCGCTACTTCTTTTAGTTCATCAATTGCATTTCCCATTGCAATTCCATGACCAGCATATGTTAACATTTCGATATCATTATCTTCATCTCCAAAGGCAATGATGCGTTCTCTTGGAATTTGGTAGTAATTCGCGATTTTTTCAAGTCCGACGGCTTTGTTCATGCCGGCTTTCACGATTTCAATCATGTTCCAAGGAGGTGCCCATGTGCGATGATTAATCACTTCGGCATGTGCTTCTTTTAATTTTTCGTTAATCGTTCCCATTTGTTCATCTTTTGGCTGAATTAATAAAGAGGTTGGTGAGACGTTCATAATATTTTTTAAATCTCCTGTGTAAATAGAAGGATTTCCTTTGGAAAAGACATCAACAATTGTTCGATCGGGGTGGCGTAAATAAACTTGGTCTTTTACTTCGGCTAAGTAGTTAGGGACAGAATAATGGTCGCAAATTTCAAATACATCTTTTGCAATGGGAAGATCAACAGGTGTGTGATAGGTTCCGAAACTTCCAGTTGGATCGTGCGTAAATGCACCGTTAAAGTTCACAATTGGTGTTTTTAACCCAAGTTCGTGATAGTACGTCGCACTCGCTCGGTAAGGACGACCGGTAGCAATGACAACGATATTTCCTTCGTTTTGAAGGCGATGGATCACATTTTTTGTTTTTGTTGAAATTGTTTTATCATCTTGGAGAAGCGTACCATCTAAATCTAAAGCAATGAGATAAGGATTTGGATTATGCATACAATTCACCTTTTTATCTTTTTTTTTTGAATACTTATATTGTATCAATCGAATGTAAGTATTATGTTAAGTATATTCAAATTTAATGTAAAAAAGACTAGGTTACCACACCCCAGTCTTTTTATTTCTTCCTTATTTGTTAACAAATCCGTACACAGCAAACACTCCAGTACCAATGACTGCTGCTAAAAATAAAATCATTGTTAAGTAAAAGGTAGCTCTGCGCATAAAATACCTCCTCAAATTCCCTCTCTAGTAAATATTATAGGTATAATGACATTTGTTTTAAATTATATCATAAGGGTATCTTTTTTAAAATGTTAAATTTGTGCTTTTTGGTTTCAAATAAAGTACGATAAGAATAATCAAACTATTATGAGGTGAAGAGTAAATGATTGGAATTTTCCATGAATGGGTACACGACATTCCGGTTTTACATATTGTAAAGGGAACAAAGAAAGACGAACAACTTCCGACTGTTATATTTATACACGGTTTTACAAGTGCAAAAGAACATAATTTGCATTATGCTTATTACTTGGCAGAAAAAGGCTTTCGTGTATTATTACCAGAAGCAAAATTTCATGGAGAGCGTGCGGAAGAAGTGCCTTACGCAACATTCCTTCTTTCGTTTTGGGAAATTGTGATTCAAAATATTCAAGATGTAAAGACCATTAAGGAACATTATGAAGAAAAAGGATATATAGATCCGAATCGTATCGGGGTTGCTGGAACGTCAATGGGGGCGATTACGACACTTGGAGCTTTAACGCAATATGACTGGGTTAAAGCGGCCGTTTCGTTAATGGGAGCTCCTGCATATGTAGCGTTAGCAGAAGCGCAAGTCGAGGCAATGAAGCATCATTATGCAGATCATTTTGACAATATTGATATAGATGAACAATTAGGGCGTTTAAAAAAATATGATTTATCGATACATATGCATGCATTGCAAAAACGTCCGCTTTTGTTTTGGCACGGAAAACAAGATACCGTCGTTCCGTTTCAAAATGCATATATTTTTTATGAAGAAGCAAAATCGCATTACGGTGGAGATATAGAAAAGTTGCAATTTATTGCAGATGAAAAAGCGGGGCATAAAGTTTCACGTCAAGGGGTATTACAAACAGTAGCATGGTTTGAAAGATTTTTATAAACAACGATTAAACATATAGAAGGAGTAATACAGAAGCATGACACCTGAAGAAAAAGAAACAATAAAAGGTCATATGATGTCCCAATTAGAATATGTCATGGATCCGGAATTAGGAGTGGATATTGTCAATCTTGGATTAGTGTACGATGTGGACGTTTCCGACGACGGCGTAGCTTTAGTCACAATGACATTAACGTCGATGGGATGCCCAAGTGTGGGTGACATTATCGCTCAACTAAAGGTACATCTAGAAGTTATCCCAGGAGTGGAAAAAGCAGAAGCAAATATTGTTTGGAGCCCACCTTGGACAAAAGATAAAATGAGTCGTTATGCAAAAATTGCATTAGGGGTTCATGAATAAATGAAAGTAAAAGAAGATTCGTAGTATAGGAATCTTCTTTTTTTATTTTAAAAAGTGAAAATAATTGAAATTGTAATAAAATAATATTTATACTATTGATTTTATTTTTATTCATCTTTATAATGTTACTTAATTATTCCATTACAAAGGGGACGACTTAAAAATGAAAGTAGGAATTATCGGAGCAACAGGATACGGAGGAGTAGAATTAATTCGTATTCTTTATTTACATCCAAATGTTTCATCGTTTTCTGTATATTCTTCGTCGATGGAAGGAAAAAAAATAGATGAAAGCTATCCGCATTTTTACGGAATGCCATTAACGTTACAACCAATTGACCCGGAAAAAATCGCAAAAGATGTAGACGTTGTTTTTTGTGCTACTCCATCTGGTGTATCTGCTAAAATTGTACCGGAATTAATCAAGGCGGGTGTGCCAGTGATTGATTTATCAGGAGATTTTCGTTTAAAAGATCGTACACAGTATAAAGAATGGTATAAAAAAGACCCAGTACCACAAAATTATTTAGATAAAGCAATTTATGGATTAACAGAGTGGGTAGAAGAAGATTTGAAAGGTGTACGTTTTATTTCGAATCCTGGCTGTTTCCCAACTGCAACGTTATTAGGGTTAGGGCCACTTTTGAAAAATGATTTAATCGATGTCGATTCTATTATTATTGATGCAAAAACCGGAGTAAGTGGTGCTGGTCGTTCATTAACCATCAAATCACATTTCGGAGAAACAAATGAAAATTTAGCGGTATATAAATTAAATCATCATCAGCACATCCCAGAAATCGAGCAAATGTTACGTCGTTGGAATCCGGATGTGACACCCATTACGTTTAGTACGCATTTAGTTCCAATGACTAGAGGAATTATGGTAACAACATACGCAAAAGCAAAAAAAGCACTAACAGAAAAACAATTACGTGCCATTTATAAAGAAAAATATGATCATCATTATTTCGTTGGTATTCGACCGGAAGGAGTATTTCCAACGACAAAAGAAGTGTATGGCTCAAACTTCTGTGATATTGGGGTTACATATGATGAACGTACAGGAAGAATTACAGTCGTATCTGTCATTGATAATTTAATGAAAGGTGCTGCTGGTCAGGCCGTTCAAAACTTTAATCTGATGTTTGGATTTGATGAAAAAGCAGGGCTTGATTTTATGCCTATTTATCCATAAATTGTTCGGAAAGGATCGTTAGAAATGACAACATCAAAGATAAAAAAACTAGAAAAAGGAACTATCACATCTCCTAAGGGATTTTCAGCAAGTGGAACACATATTGGACTAAAAAAGAAAAAATTAGATTTAGCCGTTCTTTATAGTGAAGCACCAGCTACGGCAGCTGCTGTCTATACATTAAATCAAGTGCAAGCAGCTCCTATTGCAGTGACAAAAGAAGCGATTGCAAAAGAAGAAAAGATTCAAGCTGTTGTTATTAATAGTGGAAATGCGAATGCTTGTACAGGTACACAAGGAATAAAAGATGCAAAAGAAATGCAACAATTGACGGCGGAATTATTTCACATTCCTAGTCATTATGTGGCGGTTTCTTCGACAGGTGTCATTGGTCAATTAATGCCGATGGACGTAGTGCAAAAAGGAATACAAAACGTAACGTTACAAGAAGAAGATGGAGGAAAAAACTTTGCTACGGCTATTTTAACGACAGACACATATACCAAAACATCTGCATATCAACTAGAATTAAATGGAGAAACGATTACTATCGCAGGTGTATGTAAAGGATCAGGGATGATTCATCCAAACATGGCAACGATGCTTGCATTCATTACAACGGATGCGAACATTGAAGCTGCGGCTTTAAAAAAGGCGCTTAGTGAAGTAACGAATCAAACGTTTAACTGTATTACCGTAGATGGAGAAACATCTACAAATGACATGGTATTAGTGTTAGCAAATGGATTAGCATCCACACATACTTTAACGGAAACAGATGAAAACTATTCATTGTTCGTAGAAGCATTACGATTAGTAAGTGAAGATTTAGCGAAAAAAATTGCTCGTGACGGTGAAGGAGCAACAAAACTAATCGAAGTAACCGTAAAAGGTGCTAAAACAAACAAAGAAGCAGGAATTATTGCGAAAAAAATTGCTGGTTCTGATTTAGTGAAAACAGCTGTTTATGGAAAAGATGCTAACTGGGGAAGAATTATTTGTGCAATTGGTCATAGTGAACAACCGATTAATCCGGATACTGTCGATATCGCGATTGGACCGATTAACATGTTAGCACAATCACAGCCGGTTGTATTTGATGAAGAAAAAGCTTCTGAATATTTTGAGAAAAATGAAAAGATTGAAATTTTTGTCGACTTACATGTTGGAGACGGAAGTCAAAAAGCTTGGGGATGCGATTTGACTTATGATTACGTTAAAATCAACGCAAGTTATCGTACATGATGAAAGGTGAAGAAAGAAAATGAATAAAATGATCGTTGTAAAATGTGGTGGAAGTACATTAGATGAGCTTTCACCTTCCTTTTTCAAAGGAATCCATCTATTAAAAGAACAAGGGTACCAACCAATTATCGTCCATGGTGGAGGTCCGGCTATTAAAAGAATGTTAGATACGCTACACATTCACTCAAAATTTATTAATGGGCTTCGCAAAACAACAAAAGAAATGATGGACGTTGTAGAGATGGTACTCGGTGGGAAAGTGAATACATCACTTGTGTTTCAATTACAACAAGCAGGTTCTAAGGCGATTGGATTAAGTGGAGTGGATGGGTTTCTTTTAGAAACGGAAGCAAAAAACATGGGATTATTTGGGTACGTTGGGGAAGTAAAAAAAGTTCATACTCGCGTCATTACCGACGTAATTGAAGCAGGGTATATCCCAGTCATCGCGCCAATAGGCATTAATAAAAATGGGGAACGTTTTAATATTAATGCAGATAGTGCAGCAAGTGCCGTAGCGAACGCATTAAAAGCACAGAGACTTATTTTTGTGACAGATGTACCAGGGATTTTAAAAGATGGAATGTTACTAGAAGAATTAACAGAACAAGAAGTAAAAAGTTTAATAGAAGACGAAACGATTACAGGTGGAATGATTCCAAAAGTAGAAGCTGCTTTACGTAGTTTAGAAGAAGACGTACAAGAAGTAATGATTGTAGATGGAAAGCAAACGAACAGTGTACAAGACGGACAATTATCAGGAACAAAAATTAAAAAAGTAATGGAGGTTATTTAACGTGAGTGCATTATTCCCAACATATAACCGGTGGAATATTGAAGTAAGCCATGCGAAAGGTACAAAATTGTATGATACAGACGGAAAGGAATATTTAGATTTTGTTAGTGGGATTGCAGTTTGTAATTTAGGACACTGTCATCCAAAAGTAACAAAAGCAGTTGAAGAACAACTGCATAAAATTTGGCATGCATCTAACTTATTTCATGTGCCAATTCAAGAAGAAGTTGCACAACTACTCGTACAAAATAGTGCTGGTGACTATGTATTTTTCTGTAATAGTGGAGCAGAAGCGAATGAAGCTGCAATTAAATTAGCTCGTAAACATACACAAAAAACAAAAATTATTACCTTCTATCAATCATTTCACGGTCGAACATTTGCGACAATGGCTGCAACAGGTCAAGAAAAGATTCAAAAAGGGTTCGGACCGCTATTAGAGAAATTTGAATATTTGCCATATAACGATATCGAAGCACTTCAAAATGCTGATTTATCAGATGTAGCGGCTATTATGTTAGAAGTGATTCAAGGAGAAGGTGGCGTTCATCCAGCAACCGAATCCTTTATCGAGCAAGTGAAAGAAGTTTGTGAGAACAATGATTGTTTATTAATGGTGGATGAAGTACAAACAGGAATCGGACGGACAGGAAAACCATTTGCACATCAACATTTCGGGATAGAACCAGACATTTTTACAACCGCAAAAGGGCTTGGAAATGGTCTTCCGGTAGGAGCGATGATTGGGAAAGCTCATTTAAAAGAAGCATTTGGAGCAGGAAGCCACGGATCGACTTTTGGTGGAAACCCCGTTGCAATGGCAGCAGCAAAAGCAACGTTAGAAGAAATTTTTCAGCCAGCATTTTTACAAGATGTAGAAGAAAAAGGACATTTTTTTAAAGAACAACTACAAACAGCACTTGTATCTTCTAGTAGAGTAAAAGAAGTTCGTGGAAAAGGACTTATTTTAGGTATTGAATGTGAAGATGCAGTGGGTGATGTTATTTTACAACTACAAAAAGAAGGGTTGCTCGTATTAGTAGCAGGACCAAATGTTATCCGGTTATTGCCACCATTAATTGTTTCAAAAGAAGAAATTGAAATTGCTGTAAAAAAACTTGCAAATGTTTTAAAATAACGAGATAATATACGAAAGAGAGCATAAAAATACACTCTAAAAAATAAATCTTCCTTCGGCGGCTTTTTTACGATCACCGCTACGAATGATAAGGCCTTTTTAGCCTAATGATACCCTCCACTGAACGATGTAAATCATATCTATGAATGGAAAGTGGGGGGTATTATTGACGGAAGATAAGAATAAATATACAGATTATTAATGGGGAGTGGAAAGATGAAAGGATTTTTATCATTAGCATCAGGAGAAACGTTTGAGGGAACCATCCATCACTTAAAAGAAGAGCAAACGGGTGAATTAGTCGTTTATACAGGTATGAGTGGGTTCCAAGAAGTGATGACGAATCCTGCTTATGCAGGTAAATTGGTCGTTTTTTCATATCCTTTCATCGGACGATGCGGGATTAATGAAGTAAGCGGTGAAAGCGATGAGATTCAAGTAGATGGCGTTATTATGCACGAAGTAAGTGAAAATGCATACCATTATGAAGCAACGAAAACAGTGCGCGATTATTTAGAAGAAAATCAAATTCCATATATGACAAATGTAGATACACGCTCTATCGTCAAAACAATGACCAAAACAGGGGTTCAAACGGCATCAATGAGTGAAAGGAAAAATCCACCGCTCATACAAAAAGAAAAGAAGCATTTTTCCACACCATATACGCAAATTGGGGATGGTTCTATTCATCTAGCGGTTATTGATTTTGGTATTTCCCGTTCGTCTTTACAACTTTTACAACAAGAAAACGTGACGTTAACATTTGTAAAAGCAAACAATGCCCTACAAACAATTCAACGTTTACCAATTGATGGTGTTATGTTTACGAACGGAAGTAGCGAAAGAATACATCCTACCATTCAAAAAGAAGAAATCAAACAGTTGGTGCAAGCGTATCCGACTTTAGCGTTAGGATTAGGGCTACAAGTCATTCTTGAAGCATTCGGCAGTTCGTTTCATCCGCTTCCTTTTGGGCACTTCGGAAATAATTACCCGATGATTGATGAAAAAACAGAAAAAGTGTATATAACATCTCAACACCATTTATACACGTTAGATGAATCAACATTACCAGAATCATTTACGGTACGTTTTCGAAATGGAAACGATCAATCGATAGAAGGGGTAGAGCATGATATGTATTCTTTTCTAGGATTACAATGTCCTATTCAGTCATCTATCCTTTCTGTGATTCAATCATTTATTTTATCGTTACAGGCGAAAGAGGAGGAATGACACGATGCCAAAAGATAATCGGATACAATCTGTCCTTGTGATTGGAAGTGGCCCTATCGTAATCGGGCAAGCAGCAGAGTTTGATTATGCGGGAACGCAAGCATGTATGACATTAAAAGAAGAAGGAATTCGTGTCATTTTAATTAATAATAATCCGGCAACAATCATGACAGACGACACATTTAGTGATGTTGTGTATTTTGAACCGTTGACGGTTGAAAATATTGAAAAAATTATTCAAAAAGAGCGTCCTGATGGTCTATTAGCATCTTTAGGCGGACAGACAGGATTAAATTTAGCATTAGCACTAGATAAGCAAGGTATTTTAGATAAATATGGCGTGCGTTTATTAGGAACGTCGATTGAGGCCATTATTAAAGGGGAAGACCGTGAAGTGTTTCGTTCGTTAATGTATGAATTGAATGAACCAGTTCCGGAAAGTGAAATTGTCTCATCTGTAGAAGAAGCAGTAGCTTTTAGTGAACGGGTTGGGTTCCCTATTATTATTCGACCGGCGTACACGCTAGGTGGTTCTGGCGGTGGAATCGTGTATTCGAAAGATGAGTTGATGGCAACCGTAAAATTCGGTTTAGAATTAAGTCCGATTCATCAATGTTTAATTGAAATGAGCATCGCTGGATATAAAGAAATTGAATATGAAATGATGCGAGATGCAAACGATACGTGTATTGCGATTTGTAATATGGAAAACGTCGATCCAGTAGGAGTACATACAGGTGATTCCATCGTTGTAGCTCCGACCATGACGTTAACACACGAAGAAAATAAGATGCTTCATGAAGCATCCGTCAAAATTATTCGAGCATTGGGGATTATTGGTGGATGTAATATCCAATTTGCTCTTCATCCAGAAAGTAAACAATATTATTTAATTGAAGTAAATCCTCGTGTTAGCCGTTCGAGTGCGTTAGCTTCGAAAGCAACCGGTTATCCAATTGCAAAAATGACAACAAAATTAGCGCTTGGCTATCGATTAGATGAAGTCGTAAACCCTGTAACAGGTTATACGTATGCTGCTTTTGAACCAGCGATTGATTATATTGTGGTCAAGTTTCCACGCTTCCCATTTGATAAATTCCGAGAAGCAGACCGAACACTCGGTACGCAAATGAAAGCTACCGGTGAAGTGATGGCTATTGGGTCTAATTTAACGGGAGCATTTCAAAAAGCAATCCGTTCTTTAGAACTAAAAACCGAGAGTTTTTATTTAAAAGAATTGCAAGATTGGTCGTATGAAGCACTTTGGACAGCGGTAAAACATATTGATGATCGTCGTTTCTTTGCCATTTTAGAATTGTTAAAACGAGGCGAAACAACTGGAAATATTCATCAAGAAACGAAAATTAATTATTTATATTTAGATGCGTTGCATCACCTTGTTCAATTAGAAACAGAAATTCAGACGAAAGACTGGCAAACGATTTCAAAAGAAGTATTTCAGTCGTATAAAGAAAATGGATTTACTGATGTGCAATTAGCAAACTTATGGGGAGTAACGGAGCAAGAAGTGACAAAAAAACGAAAATCTCTCGGCATTATCCCTTCCTATAAAATGGTGGACACTTGTGCGGGAGAATTTACAGCAGAAACACCTTATTTTTACTCTACTTGGAGTGGAGAAAATGAAGCGATTCCAAGTAATAAGAAAAAAGTAGTGATTTTAGGAAGCGGTCCGATCCGTATCGGGCAAGGAATTGAATTTGATTATTGTTCTGTTCATGGCGTTTTTGCGTTAAAACAAGCAGGATATGAAACCATTATGATTAATAATAATCCAGAAACCGTAAGTACGGATTACGTGATTAGCGACCGATTATATTTTGAACCATTAACGATTGAAGATGTGATGGCGATTATTGCATTAGAACAGCCAGAAGGCGTCATCGTTCAATTTGGTGGTCAAACCGCTATTTCTTTAGCAGAACAATTAGAAAAGCGTGGAGTAGCATTATTTGGAACAAAAAGTGCGACCATTGATATGTTAGAAGACCGAGATTTATTTTATCAATTTTTAAATAAAATCAATTTGCCGCATATTCCAGGAAAAATCGGATTAGATGAACAAGATGTATTCATAAAAGCAGAAGAAATCGGGTATCCAGTACTTGTCCGTCCATCGTTTGTAATTGGTGGGCAAGGAATGGCAGTATTAAAAGATGCAGCTGCGATAAAAAATTATTTGCATAAGCAACAGCATGATGGATTATTCCCTATCTTAATTGATGCATATTATCCTGGAAAAGAAATCGAAGTAGATTGTATTACCGACGGACAAACGATTCATATTCCAGCGCTTATTGAACACATTGAACGTGCTGGGGTGCATTCTGGGGACAGTATGGCGTTTATTCCAGCGCAAACATTAACAGAAAAAGAGAAACGAAAAGTATATGCTTACACGAAAAAAATTGCACACAACATGGATTTTAAAGGCTTATTTAATATTCAATTCGTCATTTATCAAGAGGAATTATACGTATTAGAAATTAATCCACGGGCATCAAGAACGGTTCCTGTCCTTAGTAAAATAACCGGCCAACCACTTGTAAAATGGGCCATCAATTGTTTATTAAATAGACCATTACAACCAGTAGAACAAGTTGAATGTAACATGATTACTGTAAAAGCGCCCATTTTTTCTACCTTAAAATTAAAAGGGCTCGATCCATTGCTTGGACCAGAAATGAAATCTACTGGGGAATTAATGGCGATGGCCAAAACGAAAGAAGAAGCATTGCATAAAGTATTTTCTTGGAGCGAGCAACAAAAGCTATCCCTTTATGAAAAAAGCGGGGAATTGTTGATTGATCCAACATCAATAGAAACAGCGCAACTGAAAGAAATAATCGAGGTATGTATAAAAGCACATATTACACCAGTAGTGACGGAATCAATTGCGTTAGAAATACCGGTAAAACGGGTAGAATCTTTTGTACAATGGGTAAATAGCGAGCAGGCATTAGCAGTCTTTAGTATTGCAAATACGGAGTCTAGTAAAAAGCAACGTGTAAAAGCCCTAAGTTTAAATAAGTCTGTCTTTACAGAATGGCCAACGTTACTAGCAGCCATCACTGGCGCACGTGTACAGCATCAAACGGTTACACCAATTCAAGAATGGTTAAATGAATCAAAGAAAGAAGTGATTAAACAATGAGTTATGTAGAAAAAGCGAAAAAAATTGGATTAACAAATAAAGATTGTTTAGCGATGACAGATTTATCGAAAGAACAAATTATTCAACTTGTAGAATTAGCAATAGACTTAAAAAAAATCAAGGCTTCTGGGGAAGTAATAGAGCCTTTAAAAGGGAAAACATTAGGCATGATTTTTGAAAAATCATCAACAAGAACGCGTGTTTCTTTCGAAGCAGGTATGACGCAATTAGGTGGCCATGCACTATTTTTAAGTTCGAATGATTTACAAATTGGTCGCGGTGAAACGATTGCTGATACAGCACACGTATTAAGTGAATTTATTGATGCGATTATGATTCGTACATTTAAACACGAAACAGTGGAAGAAATAGCAGAACACGCTTCTATTCCTGTTATTAACGGCTTAACAGACCTTTCACATCCTTGCCAAGTGTTAGCTGATTTACAAACCATTTATGAACATAAAGGAACGTTTGAAAATATAACACTTGCATACGTAGGAGACGGCAATAATAATATGGCGAACTCGTTGTTAGTAGGTGCTGCAAAAGTGGGGATAAATTGCACGATTGTAACGCATCCAAAATATGAGCCAGAAGCATTTGTGCTTGAAACTGCTCAAGCGATTGCAGCAGAAACAGGCGCTGTGTTAAAAGTGGTAAATGACCCTGTAGAAGGCGTAAAAGATGCTGATTTTATTTATACAGACGTGTGGACGAGTATGGGCTTTGAAGACGAAGCAAAAGTTCGTTTAGAAAAATTAATGCCATATCAAGTGAATACGGAATTAGTATCGCATGCAAAAGACGATTATTTATTTTTACACTGCTTGCCAGCTCATCGCGGCGAAGAAGTAACGGCGGATGTAATTGATGACGAAAAACATTCAGTTGTGTTCCAAGAAGCAGGAAACCGTCTACATGCACAAAAAGCATTGTTATTAGCGTTACTAGCGTAAATAAAATAAAAACGACCATTCCACTCGAAAAGAGGGAAATGGTCGTTTTTTTATGTGTATTATAAGAAAATAAGAACGAGCGGACCCACGATAAAACAATAGATTGCAAAATATTTCAAATTACCACGTTCCATAATCCCCATAAACCATTTTAATGAGAAGTAAGAAGCGATTAAAGAAGCGACAAATGCGATAAGATAAGGAATAGCTAATGTACTTAATTGAGGGTCTGTGATCATATCTTTTCCTTCTAAAATCATCGCCCCCACGCTAACAGGGATATAGAGTAAAAATGAAAAGCGAAGCGCTGTTTCTTGTTTCATTCCTAGTGCCATTGAAGCAACGATTGTCGCACCAGAACGGCTAATACCTGGAATTAATGCGATTGCTTGGGCAAATCCGACAATAATAGCATCTTTGACGGATAAATTTTGGTCGCCTTTTCGTCCACGTAAGTTTCGAATGAGCCACAACGCAAGTCCCGTAATCATTAAGGTTACTCCAATAATGTGAATACCTTTTAGTTTTCCTGAAATAAAATCATTGAATAATAACCCAATCACAGCTGCTGGAATCGTAGCAATAATTAAATATACAATGAACATAAAATCAGCTTTCGTTTCTTCTGTACGTTTTTTATTCATGAAATGATTCCAACCATTGATGATTAATCGAAGTAGATCACTTCGATAAATAATTAAAATAGCAATAAGAGACGCTGTATTAACGAGCACTTCAAAGCTCAGTCCTGGATTTTCGATTTGAAAAATCTCTTGGGCAATGACTAAATGCCCGCTAGAAGAAATCGGAATCGGTTCTGTAAAACCTTGTAATAGACCTAAAAATAAGTAAATCAAAATATTCTCTAACATATGTACCTCCTTGAATAACCAATCACACTATCTATATTACTTGTTATATAGTAAAAGTTTAAGGGGGTTTTTGTAAAAAAGTAAGGAGTTTTCCTTTAATCATGGAAGGGAAAAGAAAGATGAAAGGAATAAATGAAGGTAAAAGAAAGTCAAAAATAGGTGAAAAACAAAGAAAATAATAGATATTAAGAGTATAAGAGAGGTAAAATTATTTTTTGACCAATTTTGACTATTGATAAAACCATACGTTTTTTTCATAATAATGATACAAGGTCAAAGATGGTCAAAGGAGGGGGAAACGTGGAGTTTCAAGATTATTACGCTATCTTAGGTGTTTCGAAACAGGCAACGACACAAGAAATTAAAAAAGCATACCGAAAATTAGCGAAAAAATATCATCCTGATTTGAACAAAGAACCAGGTGCAAGTGAAAAGTTTAAACAAATAAACGAAGCATATGAAGTGTTAAGCGATGAAGAGAAACGGAAACGGTACGACGAATTAGGAGATAATTGGGGAAATTACCAAGGATACAACTCCTCTCCTTTTGGCAATTCGTATCGGACATATTCAACGGGAGATTCATCGTTTAGTGATTTTTTTGATACATTTTTTAAAGATGTTTTTTCCAGTAGTCAAACAAACCCTTTTGAAGAATTTGAATCACGCTCTTCTTATCAAGAAAACTTAGCAGATGAGCAATTAACTTTATTTCTCACACTTGAACAAGTGTATCGCGGCGATAAAGTGATGGTTCGGATGCCAAATGGGGAACGTTTACATGTTAAGATTCCAAAGGGAATCAAGGAAGGGAAAAAAATTCGTATTCCAAACAAAGGAACACGTGGACAAGATGTCTATTTAAAAATTGTGTATCAACCACATCCATACTTTCAAGTAGACGGTGACAATTTAACCGCTCATTTAGTCATTGCTCCGCATCAAGCAGCTTTAGGAGCACAAGGATCTGTTCCATTGCTAAATGGACAAAGTATCGAAGTAAAAATACCAAAAGGAACGCGAACAAACCAAAAGTTACGGATTCGCAATAAAGGGTTAACAGAAAAAGGACATCTCTTTTTACAAATCATCATTGATATTCCGACACCATTAACCAAAAAAGAAGTAGCATTATACGAACAGTTACAACAGGAACGTTCGTTTACGCCATATTTAAAATCATAAGGGGGTTTCCCAAATGGATATGAATAAATTAACGCAAAAATCGCAACAAGCTGTGTTAGAAGCACAAAATAACGCAATCAAATATAAAAACCAAGAAGTCGATGTTGATCATTTGCTGTATGCCATTGTTTCACAAACGGATGGGCTAGGTGCTCATATTTTTTCGAAATTAACGATTGATACGGAAGTATTTTTACGTGAAGTAGATACGATTATTCAGAAAAAACCACAAGTAGATGGTCCGGGGGCATCTGGTAATATTTATATTACTTCTACTATGCAACGATTATTTGTCAAAGCGGAAGAAGAAATGAAAGAAATGCAAGACGAATATATTTCGATTGAGCATTTATTGCTAGCATATACAGATCTTTCATTACCTTCTTCGATCAAGCAGTTGTTTGGCGCGTATCAATTAACAAAAAAACGTTTATTAACGGTAATAAAAGAAATCAGGGGGGCACAACGCGTGGTAACAGATAACCCAGAAGCAACATACGAGGTATTAGAAAAATATGGACGAGACTTAGTGAAAGAAGTAGAATCAGGAAAAGTAGATCCTGTTATTGGGCGGGATAGTGAAATTCGCCGTGTTATTCGAATTTTATCAAGAAAAACAAAAAATAACCCGGTGTTAATCGGAGAACCAGGGGTTGGGAAAACAGCAATTGTAGAAGGACTTGCATGGCGTATCGTACGAAAAGACGTTCCAGAAGGATTGAAAGATAAAACAATCTTTTCTTTAGATATGGGTGCACTTGTGGCAGGAGCTAAATTCCGTGGGGAATTCGAAGAACGTTTAAAAGCTGTGCTACAAGAAGTGAAAAAAAGTGAAGGACGAATAATTTTATTTATCGATGAGCTTCATACAATTGTCGGAGCAGGAAAAGCAGAGGGTTCGATGGATGCCGGCAATATGTTAAAACCAATGCTTGCTCGTGGTGAATTGCATTGTATTGGGGCAACAACGTTAGATGAATATCGTCAATATATTGAAAAAGATCCAGCGCTAGAACGTCGTTTCCAACAAGTGCTCGTGAAAGAACCAGATGTAGAAGATACAATCTCTATTCTAAGGGGATTAAAAGAACGTTTTGAAATTCACCACGGGGTAAAAATTCACGATAACGCCTTAGTAGCAGCAACAACCCTTTCCAATCGTTACATTACAGAACGTTTTTTACCAGATAAAGCGATTGACTTAGTAGACGAAGCGTGTGCGATGATTCGGACAGAAATTGATTCGATGCCGAGTGAATTAGATGAAGTAAACCGGAAAGTGATGCAACTTGAAATTGAAGAAGCTGCTTTAAGTAAAGAAGACGACCGCGCTAGTAAAGAACGGTTAACTGTGCTTCGAAAAGAATTAGCGGACCAAAAAGAAAAATTACAAGTAATGAAAGCACAGTGGGAAAAAGAGAAACATTCGATCCAAGGAGTTCAACAATTACGTGAACAATTAGAACAAAGAAAACGTGAATTAGAACAAGCGGAAAATAAGTATGATTTAAATAAAGCAGCGGAATTACGTCACGGCATTATTCCACAATTACAACATGAATTAGAAGAAGCAGAAGCAACTATTTTAAATGGAGATACAAATCGATTATTACGAGAAGAAGTTACCGAAGAAGAAATTTCAGATATTGTTTCAAAATGGACAGGGATTCCCGTCTCCCGACTCGTAGAAGGGGAACGAGAAAAATTATTACGACTAGAAGAAATTTTACATCGCCGTGTTGTAGGGCAAGATGAAGCCATTCAATTAGTAAGCGATGCGGTACTTCGAGCTCGTGCTGGGATTAAAGATCCGAATCGACCAATTGGTTCGTTCATTTTCTTAGGGCCTACAGGGGTTGGGAAAACAGAACTTGCGAAAGCACTAGCAGAATCATTATTTGATAGCGAAGAGCATATGATTCGGATTGATATGACAGAGTATATGGAAAAACATACAGTTGCACGATTAATCGGTGCACCTCCAGGATATGTTGGATACGAAGAAGGTGGCCAATTAACAGAGGCGGTACGTCGTAGTCCGTATTCGGTTATTTTATTAGATGAAGTAGAAAAAGCACACCCAGATGTCTTTAATATTTTATTGCAAATTTTGGATGATGGGCGATTAACCGATTCACAAGGACGAGTAGTGGATTTTAAAAATACAGTGATTATTATGACATCTAACATCGGCAGTCAGTTTTTATTAGACGGTGTAACAGATGATGGGGCAATTAAAGAAGAAGCACGTACAAATGTGATGAATATGTTAAAAGGTCACTTCCGCCCAGAGTTTTTAAACCGTGTTGATGATATTGTGTTGTTTAAACCGTTAACAATCGAAGAAATAAAAGGAATTGTTTTAAAATTAACAGCACAATTAAGCGAACGATTAAAAGATCGACACATGACTTTAACCATTACAGACGAGGCGCAAAACTTTATTGCGAACGAAGGATTTGACCCTGTCTATGGTGCACGTCCATTAAAACGATTTATTCAAAGAACTATTGAAACGCAGTTAGCTCGTGAAATCATCGCTGGTCATATTACTGATGGTGCGACGATTACGGTAGAAATGAAAGAGGGGCAATTGGTTGTGCATGCATAAAGCAAATGGAGAACATCCCACTTGGGTGTTCTCCATTTGTCATTAATCAGTAATTTTTTTGTTTAAAACGCCGTCGCCTAAAATACCAACGAAAATAGTGAAGATTACTGTTAGAATTAACGCAGTATTAAAGCTATACTCGATAGGATGTTCAGCTGTTGTAGTCATATTTGCAATAACGTAAACCATCATATTGCTAAGTAAAAATGACCAAAATAAAGCCCAGAAGTATTTCATCTTTTTCACCTCATTATGTACACATATTATCTACATTCTAACATAATTTTAAAACGAATGATGCATAAAATCAATGAGATTTCTGCCGGAAGTCGCTGATTGTTTTATTTTTTACATAAATCCATGTTTTTCGTGCATGATTTGTAGTAAAAGGAGCCGTAGGTAAAAAAAGAAAAAGAAGAAGTACCATTTTTTATAATAGACAAATCATTATTTTTCTATTAAAATTAGTACCAAGTACTAATAATTGATAATAAATATTAAGGAGCGATAAAAATGAACGCAGGTATTTTAGGTATCGGTCGCTATGTAGGAGAAAAAATTTTAACAAATAAAGATTTAGAAAAACGAATAGATACATCGGATGAATGGATCCGGACAAGAACAGGGATTGAAGAACGTCGTATTGCAAATGATGATACAACAACTGCAGACATGGCTACTTTTGCTGCAGAAAAGGCATTAAAGATGTCGGGCATTAAACCAGAAGAAATTGAATTAATCGTTGTGGCTACTATTACTCCAGATTATGTATTTCCAACTGTTTCTTGTATTGTACAAGATCGTATTGGTGCAATAAATGCTGCAGCTATGGATATTAGTGCAGCATGTTCTGGTTTTATTTATGGATTATCGGTAGCAAAGCAATATATTGAAAATGGAGAATATAAGCATATCTTAGTCGTTGCTGGGGATAAATTATCGAATATCACAAATTGGGAAGACCGGAATACGGCTGTGTTGTTCGGAGATGGAGCAGGAGCTGCTGTGTTAGGACCAGTGGAAGAAGGGAAAGGTATTTTAGCTGTTGACTTAGGAGCTGATGGTAGCGGAGGAAAATATTTGCATGGTAAACCTAAAATTTGGATGAATGGACGGGAAGTATTTAAATTTGCTGTCCGCAAAATGGGAGAAGCATCAACGAAAATTATTGAAAAAGCAGGATTAACGCAAGAAGATGTGCAATTTTTAATTCCGCATCAAGCAAATATTCGCATTATGGAAGCTTCTCGTCAACGATTAAATTTGCCTGAAGAGAAAATGTCGACTACAATAACTAAATATGGTAATACTTCGGCATCTTCCATTCCAATTGCTATGGTTGAAGAATTAGAAAATGGGAAGATAAAAGATGGAGATGTAATTGTTATGGTAGGATTTGGTGGCGGATTGACTTGGGGTGCCACTATACTAAAATGGGGAAAATAAAAAGGAGAGTAACGGTTATGGAAAATAGACGTGTTGTAATTACAGGAATTGGAGCAGTTTCACCAATTGGTAACGATGCACACACAATGTGGGAAAATGCTATTAAAGGTGTATCTGGTATTGACATTGTTTCACGCGTAAATCCAGAAGACTTTCCAGCAAAAGTAGCAGCTGAAGTAAGAGATGTAAAGATGGAGGAATTTTTAGATCGAAAAGAATTAAATCGGATGGATCGTTTTACACAATTTGGGGTAATTGCGAGTAAAATGGCTGTAGCAGATGCTAACTTAACGATTACAGAAGAAAATGCTTCGCGTGTTGGGGTATGGGTAGGATCTGGTATTGGTGGATTAGAAACATATGAACAACAGCATCTTCAGTTTTTAAAACGTGGATATCGACGTGTAAGTCCTTTTTTTGTTCCAATGATGATTCCAGATATGGCAGCAGGACAAATTTCGATTGCTTTAGGAGCAAAAGGACCAAACTCTTGTACAGTTACTGCTTGTGCTACAGGGACAAATTCAATTGGAGATGCATTTGAAGCCGTTCGGCGCGGGGATGCGGATATTATGATTGCGGGTGGAACGGAAGCACCAATTACAAATATGGCATTTTCAGGATTTTCCACAGCAAAAGCATTAACATTTAACGATGACCCTACAACAGCAAGTCGTCCATTTGATAAAAATAGAGACGGATTTGTGATGGGAGAAGGTGCTGGAATCGTCGTATTAGAAACGTTAGAATCGGCAAAAGCCCGCAGCGCCCATATTTATGCAGAAGTGATTGGATACGGTTCAACTGGAGATGCGTATCATATTACAGCACCAGCACCAGATGGAGAAGGTGCTGCACGTGCGATGAAAATGGCCATCGATAAAGCTGGGATTGCCCCATCCGAAGTCAATTATATTAATGCACATGGTACAAGTACACCGTATAACGATAAATTTGAAACACAAGCGATTAAAACGGTATTTGGTGATCATGCATATAAATTAGCGGTTAGTTCCACAAAATCAATGACAGGTCATCTACTAGGAGCCGCTGGTGGGGTAGAAACGATTTTCTCCGTAAAAGCATTAGAAGAAGGAATCTTACCACCAACGATTAACTATCAAGAAAAAGACGAGGATTGTGATCTTGATTATGTTCCAAATGAAGCGCGTTCAACAGAAATTCAAGTTGCCATGAGCAATTCATTAGGATTTGGTGGCCATAACGCTACGTTACTATTTAGAAAATATAACGGGTAAAAGAAACAGAAGGATTTCCCTTCTGTTTTTTTTTGTTCAATTTTACAAAACTACGACATATATATGAACAACAATGGCTTGACCAATAGGTGATGATTGCGATGATTCGTTTTCTTCTTTTGTTAGTAGGATTTTATATTAGTGTGAGCAGTGCAATAAGTATTTTGGCGTATTTAAGTGTAGCGAGTGCACAAAACAATTTGTCGTTTTTCTTTTATGAGTTTATTAAACGGAAAGATACGTATTTATTTTCCATCGGGTTTTTTACGATTTTTTTATCGCTTTGGTCGATGTTTCCAAAAAAGTGAGAGGTAATTTTTTCTCTTTTTAGAATAAAATAATAAACGAATGCCTATACTGATTGCTAAATAAAAAAAGTGAGGGGTATGTCCATGTTTTTTATGCATGATGTTTGGGTGAATTGGTGTGAAGGAGAAGAAAATGGATACAACATCCATTCCTTTCATGAGTGGAGAAAAAGTGACACGATTGAATTGTTAGAAAAAGTTCCTTTGCTGCATCTTTCAGACGATCTATACATGTATATTGAAAATCAGCTGTATGATTTACCTCAAGAATTATTAAATGATGTGAGCAATCAAGCCATTTTACGAAAAAATCATGAGCGGTTACCATTAGAAAATGCGTTTATTGCAACAGATGGAAAAAATGTATTGGCAGTCGATACGATTGGGTATATGACGCCTATGAAAAAAAGCCGGTTAATTCCAAGACAAGAACAGTTAGCGTTAGAAATTGTTCATGGTACATCTATCAAAAAGTACGCAGTACCAAAAGGATATGAGGAAAAAGAATTTCACATTTTATCTCCACATCCAAAATATATGATTGGGTTAACGCGAAAAGAAAAACAACTAAAACAATTACTATTTATGCAACTAGATCATTTATATGCAGCACGCAATGAAGCGGAAGTGAAATATTGGTACACAGAATGGTCACCAGAAAAGTATGAAATCATTCAGAAAATGACGTTTGAATCAGCATGGAAAGGATTATATGCAGAAGTACAAGAAAATTGGTCAACAAAACATGAATATTTATGTGAACGACTTGCGAAAAATCAAGCCTATTTTGAACAAGTGTATATGCAAGAAACAGAGTCAAAAGATGTCTCTTTTTTATAAGAGACATCTTTTGTATGTGGATTACTTTATTTTTTTCTGTTTCGAGAAAGCCCCATTGCCCGTTCGACTTTACGTAATGTTTTAAGAGCTACTTTATTTGCTTGTTCTGCTCCAGCATCTAAAATATCATCTAACTTGGTGGAGTCGATATAGTCATAATAACGGTCTTGAAGTGGTTGTAATACTTCTACTACTGATTGTGCAACGTCTGTTTTAAATTCACCGTATCCTTTATTCGCATATTCTTCTTCTATTTGTTGTAATGATTTTCCGCTGCAAAGAGAATAAATGCTCATTAAGTTAGATACACCAGGCTTATTTTCTTTGTCAAAACGAATCAATCCATCGGAATCCGTTTGTGCCCGTTTAATTTTTCGTTCAATCGTTTTTGCATCATCGAGTAAAGAAATAAATCCATTTTGGTTTTCATCCGATTTACTCATTTTTTTCATCGGTTCTTGTAGGGACATAATCCGTGCCCCAACCTTAGGAATCGATACTTCTGGAATTGTAAATACTTCCCGATAACGGTTATTAAAACGTTCTGCTAAATCACGTGTTAGTTCTAAATGTTGTTTTTGGTCTTCTCCAACAGGTACAAGATCGGCCTGATAGAGCAAAATATCAGCTGCCATTAATGGTGGATAGGTAAGTAGCCCCGCAGAAACTGCTTCTTTTCCATTTGACTTATCTTTAAATTGTGTCATTCTTTCTAGTTCCCCGATATACGAAATACATTGTAAAATCCATCCTAGTTGTGCGTGCGCGGGAACTTCTGATTGAATGAATAACGTTGATTTAGTTGGATCGATGCCTGCTGCTAAATAAAGGGAAGCTAAGGAACGAATGTTTTTTCGTAAGGTAATCGGATCTTGTGGAACGGTAATCGCATGTTGGTTGACCACGCAAAAGTAACAATCATTATCGTCTTGTAAATCAACAAAATGTTTTAATGCTCCTAAATAATTTCCAAGTGTTAATGTTCCACTCGGTTGAATGCCAGAAAAAATAACAGTCATTTTTTTCACTCCTTCGAATAATTAAACATAAAAAAAGCGACTCTTTTCCCTAAAAAGGGACGAAAGAATCGCGGTACCACCCTAGTTATTCTATCGAAATAGAATCGCTCAGTCCGTACAAACATACGGTGTTCTGTGTAACGGGAGAACAAAAACCCGTCATTTCCTACTGGACATGTTCAGAAATGAATGCTCCAAAGCCCATTCCATACTATTTGCTTACTTGTTTGCACCACCCACAAGCTCTCTAAAAAGAAAATAGCATGTACTTTTCTTTATCATCGCAACATGAATTCACTTTTGCTTCTGGAAAAAGAATAACACAAACCGTGATATTACGCAAAAAAAAAAATCAGAGGTTATCTTTTTGTGTAAAAGATTTTTATTTGCCATACAATTTCAAGTAAAATCCATAGTGTACAATGAATGAAAATTATTTTTAAATAATTAATGCTTTAAAGTAATAAAATTTTAAAATATACTAAGCGATATACTTATATGGATAAATAAAATATTAGAAAAAATTTTCTAATTAATCATAAATGTTTTGATTTTTAGAAAATATAGAATATAAGCGTTTTTATTGTTTGATTTTCTCCTTCATGCTATCATCATTAAATACCCTATATAGTAAATTGATAAATATCATCATGATCAAAAAATTAAAAAAATGAAATTTTTTTAATTTTTAAATATAACGTCCAATTTTTTTAGTTGGATAAATGAATTTTTCTGATATAATATAAAATGTTATAAAACGCATACAAGCTGTTGTATAAAAGAAGTTTGGAATAGCAATTTCTTTTTTCTCTCCATAAATTTTCAGAATCTTCTATATTACGTATGTTATTACTTTTAGGGGGTGATGATTGAAGGAAGAGGGTTGCTATAATTCCAACTATGAATTGAAAAAATGAAGGGGGCAATATGATGAAAAAAAGTTTAACAGTATTAGTTGCTTTAGTAATGTCACTAAGTTTAGTACTAGCAGCATGTGGCGGCGGTTCTAAAACGAGTGAAGACAGTAAAGTTCTTCGTTTAAATCTTGGATCTGAACCACCAACACTCCATCCTGGTTTAGCGAATGATAATATCGCACATACCATATTAACACAAACATTTGAAGGATTAACACGTATCGGGAAAGATGGAAAACCTCACAACGCAATAGCAGAAAAAATAGAAAAATCAGATGATGCAACAAAATATACAATTACATTACGTAAAGATGCAAAATGGTCGAATGGAGACCCTGTTACTGCAAAAGACTTCGAATATGCATGGGAATGGGTACTTACTCCTGAAAACGAAGCAAAATATGCCTATCAATTGTATTACATTAAAAACGGGGAAAAATATTATAACGGGGAAGTCGGCAAAGAAGAAGTTGGAATAAAAGCAACAGATGACTATACGTTAGAAGTAGAGCTTGAACAATCAACACCATTCTTTGAAGAATTATTAGCTTTCTATACTTATTATCCAATAAACAGTAAAATTGCAGAGAAAAATCCGAAATGGGCAAGTGATGCTGGTAAAAACTACACATCAAATGGACCATTTGTATTAGATACTTGGAAACATAGCGATCAATTAATTCTTAAAAAGAATGAAAGCTACTTTGATAAAGATAAAGTAAAATTAGATGAAATTAACTTTACAATGATTGGCGATGCAAATACAGAATTAAACAAATTTAACTCTGGTGAAATCGATTGGGCAGGTACGCCTAACGGTAACTCCATTCCATCAGAAGCAATTAAAAGTTTAGACAAAGAAGGTAAATTGAATATCAAACCAATCGCTGGTGTGTATTGGTTAAAATTCAACACAGAAGTAAAACCGTTTAACAACAAAAAAGTTCGTCAAGCATTAGGCTATGCAATCAATCGGCAAGATATTATCGACAACGTTCTTCAAGGTGGACAACAACCAGCAATGGCAAACGTACCGCCAACCATGATTAAAGATAGTGAAAAAGGTTACTTTAAAGATGGCGATGTAAAAAAAGCAAAACAATTGCTTGAAGAAGGATTAAAAGAAGAAGGATTTACAGGTGTCGATGATCCCAACTTACCAACATTTGAACTTGCATTTAATTCAGAAGGCGACCATAAAAAATTAATGCAAGCAATCCAAGATGTTTGGAGTAAAGAATTAGGCATTAAAACCGAACTTAAAAATGAAGAATGGAAAGTATATATCGAAAAACTACATTCTGGTAACTATCAAATCGGTCGTATGGGATGGGTTGGAGACTTTAACGATCCAATTAACTTCTTAGACCAATTTAAAGAAAAGGAAGGCGGAAATAACGATACGAAATGGGAGAACGAAGAATTTAAATCGTTACTTGATCAATCACAAACAGAACTTGACCACGGAAAACGTTTAGCTTTATTAAAACAAGCTGATCAAATTATTACAGATGAAATGCCAATCGTTCCACTTTATTTCTATACAAATGTATATGTAAAAAATGATAAATTGGATGGTTATTTCCTTACTGGTTTAGGTGCTATTGATTTAAAAGAAGCATATTTTAAAAAATAATGGAATCTAGGAATGAAGTAAGGTATATAGGCGGATATCGTCTATATACCTTATCTTCTGAATAGGATGTAGGAGGTGAAGCTGGTGGCGAAATATATAGGAAAACGACTTTTTTATATTTTCATTTCTTTATGGTTAATTATTTCGATCACCTTTTTTATGATGCGAGCTGCGCCGGGAAGCCCACTTTCTGATGAGAAAAAGTTGCCACCAAAAATTGAAGCGCAGTTAGCAGAACAATACGGATTAAATGATCCGTGGTATGAGCAATATGCAACATACTTAACAAACATTTTAAAGTGGGACTTTGGTACATCGATGAAATATCAAGATCAAAGTGTGAATGATATGATCAATCAAGGTTTCCCCGTTTCTTTAGTATTAGGGTTAGAATCTATCTTTCTAGCAGTTGCAATTGGGATTATTTTAGGAGTAATAGCTGCACTTCGTCATAATAAATGGCAAGATTATATGGCAATGATGATCGCGGTTTTAGGAATTTCGGTACCTAGCTTCATAATTGCTTCGGTGTTACAGTATATTTTCTCGATTCAATTACAATGGACGCCAGTTGCAGGTTGGGATACATTTGCACATACGATTTTACCTGCCATTGCATTAAGTGCTGCGCCGTTAGCTTTTATCGCACGGTTAATGCGTTCTACAATGTTAGAAGTAATGAATCAAGATTATATGAAAACAGCAAAAGCAAAAGGATTATCAGGTCGGGTTATTGTGTATAAACATGGACTGCGCAATGCGTTATTACCAGTTGTTTCTTTTATGGGACCATTAGTAGCAGGGATTTTAACTGGAAGTTTTGTAATTGAAAAAATCTTCGGTATTCCTGGGCTTGGGCAATCGTTCGTAACAAGTATTACGAATCGTGACTATACAACAATTATGGGTGTTACTGTCTTTTATAGTATTTTATTATTATTATCTATTTTAATCGTGGACTTAATTTATGGACTGATTGATCCGCGTATTAAAATTGCAGATAGGAAGGAGAATTAAGGATGGCACAACAACTAGATAAAAAACTGTTTGAGCCTTTGGATACATCACTAGAACAATCCGAACCTTTATCACGACCAAGCTTGTCCTTTTGGAAAGATGCTTGGCGTCGCTTTCGAAAAAATAAGTTAGCAATGTTTGGAGTTGTTCTCCTTGTTTTTCTTTCTATTTTTGCAATTTTTGGTCCGCTAATGACCCCGTATGATTATCATACGAATGATTTAGCAAAAGTAAATGAAACGCCGTCTGGAGAACATTGGTTTGGGACGGATGATTTAGGGCGTGACATATTTGAACGTGTTTGGTACGGGGCACGAATTTCATTATTTATCGGAATTACAGCTGCGCTAATTGATTTAGTCATTGGTGTTCTTTGGGGAGGCATTGCTGGTTATTACGGAAAACGTGTCGATGAAGTGATGATGCGAATTGCTGACGTATTAGCAGCAGTACCTTATTTATTAATGGTTATTTTATTATTAGTTGCGCTTGGACAAGGATTATTTACGATGATTCTTGCGATGACCCTTACCGGTTGGATTAACATGGCACGTATCGTTCGTGGACAAGTGATGCAATTAAAATCACAAGAATTTGTATTAGCAGCGAAAAGTTTAGGTGCTAGCACAAAACGAATTATGTTTAAACATTTAATTCCCAACATGATGGGGCCTATTTTAGTAACCTTAACATTAACGATTCCAAATGCTATTTTTACGGAAGCATTTTTAAGTTATTTAGGATTAGGGGTAAAAGCACCGCTAGCTAGTTGGGGGACAATGGCAAGTGACGGTGTACCAGCTTTAACATATTATCCATGGCGTTTACTATTCCCAGCTATTTTTATTTCTGTTGCAATTTTTGCATTCAATGTTATTGGGGACGGATTACGTGATGCACTTGATCCAAAATTACGTAAATAGGGGTGAAAGGCATGGAGAAATTATTAGAAATAAAAGATTTGGAAATTTCATTTCATACGTATGCAGGGGAAGTAAAGGCGGTTCGTGGTGTGAATTTTCATGTCAATAAAGGAGAAGCAGTAGCCATCGTTGGGGAATCTGGATGCGGGAAATCCGTAACGGCACAATCTATTATGAAACTAATTCCAATTCCACCAGGGGAATATAAAAATGGATTGATTGAATTTTGTGGAGAAGATTTAGTACAAAAATCAGAAGCAGAAATGCAAGGAATCCGCGGAAAAGAAATTAGTATGATTTTCCAAGACCCAATGACTAGTTTAAATCCTACGATGAAAATTGGGATGCAAATTGTGGAAGGATTAGTGAAGCACCAAGGATTATCTAAAAATGAGGCACATACAAAAGCAATTGAAATGCTACGGTTAGTAGGCATTCCGAATCCAGAAAAACGTGCGTTACAATATCCGCATGAATTTAGTGGAGGAATGCGACAACGGGCGATGATTGCCATTGCGTTAGCTTGTGATCCGAAGTTGTTAATTGCCGATGAGCCAACAACGGCATTAGACGTTACGATTCAAGCGCAAATCTTAGATTTAATGAAAGAATTAAAAGAAAAAACTGGTACATCGATTATTATGATTACTCATGATTTAGGGGTAGTGGCACAAATGTGTGACCGAGTAGTAGTGATGTATGCAGGAAAAGTGGTCGAATCAGGAACGTTAAAAGAAATTTTCAAACAACCAAAGCATCCATATACAAAAGGATTACTAGATTCTGTACCTCGATTAGATTTACAACATGACGAACCGTTGCAACCAATTTTAGGTGCACCACCTGATTTAGTAGCTCCGCCAAAAGGATGTGGCTTCTGTAATCGCTGTAAATACGCATTAAAGGTATGTAAAGACCATGACCCAGAGCTACAAGTAGTGGGAGAAAATAATCATCAAGCAGCATGTTGGTTACATCATCAAGATGCAGAACCGTATTTGAAAAAGTTTTTAGCAGATAAATCGTTCTAGAAAGGAGGGATGTTTCATGAGTGGACAAAAAGAGAAGTTAGTAGAAATTAAACATTTAAAGAAATATTTTAATACTGGTGGCGGAACGTTAAAAGCAGTCGATGATATTTCATTTGATATTTTTAAAGGAGAAACATTAGGCGTTGTTGGAGAGTCAGGATGCGGGAAATCAACAGCTGGCCGTACGATTCTTCGCCTATATGAGCCCACCGATGGAGAAGTACGATTTGAAGGAAAAAATATTTACGATATATCTACAAAAGAGCTCAAATCATTACGTCGGGATATACAAATGATTTTCCAAGACCCTTATGCTTCTTTAAACCCCCGGATGACGATAGAAGACATTATTGGGGAAGCGTTAGATATTCATGGCTTAGCAAAAGGAGCAAAACGGAAAGAAAGAATTGCGGAATTATTAGAGCTAGTTGGTCTAAACCCAAGTTATATGACAAGATTTGCCCATGAGTTTAGTGGTGGACAAAGACAACGGATTGGGATTGCTCGAGCATTAGCGGTAGAGCCTAAATTTATCATTGCGGATGAACCAATTTCTGCATTAGACGTTTCAGTTCAAGCGCAAGTTGTGAATTTACTAAAAGAATTGCAAGAAAAAATGGGACTAACATATCTATTTATTGCCCACGATTTATCGATGGTGAAGTATATTAGCGACCGTGTAGCGGTAATGTATTTAGGAAAAGTAGTAGAAATTACGACGAGTGATAAGCTATATGAAGATCCATTACATCCTTATACAAAGGCGTTATTATCCGCTATTCCAATTCCTGATCCAGAAATTGAAAAACAACGGGAACGAATTGTGTTAGAAGGGGACGTGCCAAGTCCGATTGACCCACCAAGCGGATGCCGATTTAGAACGAGATGTGCATTTGCAACCGAAAAATGTGCACAAGAAGAACCTGTTTTTAAAGAAGTAAAAGAAGGACATTTTACAGCTTGTCATTTATACGATGAATAAAAAAATGCTTAATCACCATAAAACTTGGGTGGTTAAGCATTTTTTCTTTCTTTTGTAAAAAGTTTTTTACGAGTTTGGTATGCGTTTCTTTTTTACTAATTGAATAACATGAATAATGTATACAACAATTGTTGCTCCAAGAATTCCCTTTAGTACGATATCGTTTTGGTACACATCAAAAAAGTTTAAAAGGGAAAATACAATTAATAAAATAGCTAAAATAGATAGTAATATACGAATAAACATTAGTTCCTCCTACAAGTTAGAATCCCTTTGGGAAGTATTCTTTCCAGCGGTTATCTACCAATTTTACAATATCTTCTCGTGGTTCGACAGCATCTGGATAAAAGGGTTTCATTCTCGCGTCAATGACGATTGGACCTTGATAACGGATATTATTTCGGACGATTTCTCTTTGTGCATATAAATCGTAAGACGGGTCAAAGCGCGTAAATGTAGACCATAAAAATGATTGTTGGGACATCACAATATCCGCATCATCGACTAAAAAGACAAGTTGAAAATCTTTCAATTGTTCTTGTGAATGGTCGACAAGTGCTTGAGCGAATTCAGGTTCATCTTCAAAAGAAGGACCACTAATACATAAACACCCCCCGCAGTAAGGACGAATTTTATCGACATGTCGAATATCTCCGCTGTTATAACTGTATGTGAGTTTACGCACTGGTTCCCCTAAACCAGTCATAATCGCTTTACTTCCTACATTAAACTTACGACCTGTATAATCTAATGTATCCATGGAAGTGTCGTTTAAAATTAATAAGTCACGCTCTGGAATAAAACGTTCTAACGTCGCTTCAAGTAACTCTTTAAAGTTATATAAATTCACCACTTTACTTGTTACAATTAAAAATTTCGTTAAGGTAAGTTGTCCTTCACCCATAATGCGAAGTGCATACGATAGTCCTTCTTTATAATAACTTTCCCGAACTACCGCTCCAGCTAATGCATGAAATCCACTTTCTCCGTATGTCCATAAACTATGCACACCGTTTAGTACCACAGGGAAAATAGGTCCCATTAAACGTTGCAAATATTCCCCGATAAAATAGTCTTCTTGGCGTGGTTTTCCGACAACTGTTGCAGGGTAAATAGCATCTTTTCGTTTCCACATATGTTGTAATTGATATACTGGGAAGTCATGTTGTAACGAATAATAACCAAAGTGATCGCCAAATGGGCCTTCTGGTTCCCGAACGTGCGGAGGAACGTATCCACCAAAAGCAAATTCGGCTTCTGCAATTAACGGATGTGGATATCCTTTTACACGTGTTAAATGTACTTTATCTTGCATCAGAAGGGATGTAAATAATAATTCCGGCACTTGTTCTGGAAGCGGAGCAATCGCTGAAATCGTTAAAGCTGGTGGTCCGCCAATCGTTAATGTTACAGGTAATTTTTCATTTCGTTGCTCTGCTAAATAATGGTGATAGCCGCCACCTTTATGAATTTGCCAATGGATACCTGTTTTTGCAGGTTCCCGAACTTCGATTCGATACATCCCGACATTTTGCTCTCCTGTTTCAGGATTTTCCGTATACACAAGCGGAAGTGTAATAAAAGGATTGCTGTCTAGATGGTAGCTAGTTAATGCAGGGAGTTGCGTAATATCTACTTTTTTCGTATGTTTTTGTAAAATTGGTGCTTTTGATTTTGAAACTTCTTTTGTACCTAAAGATAGTACTTGTTTGATTATATCTCTTCTTTTCCATAAAGAAGGAAGTTGTGGCGGCATGAGTTCATCAAGCATATGTACTAAATTTTGAACGAGTTGTTCGGGCTTTGGACCAAATGTCAAATCAACGCGACGTTCTGTACCGAAAAGATTCGTTACAACCGGAATGTCGCTGCCTTCTACATTCGTAAATAATATTGCTGGTCCACCTTCATCGATGACGCGACGATGAATTTCAGGAATTTCTAAATACGGTGAAACTGGTGCTGATATTTCAATAATCTCATTTTCTTTTTTTAATGTTTCCAAAAACGATCGTAAGTTTGTATGCATGAAGACACCTCATTATAAGTATTCTCTTCTTCATTATAAAGAATGTAGAAGAAAAATGCATAGAAAATCCCTTTGCTTTTGCAAAGGGTAAAATGTTTCGTATCTTTTGTCCGTCAATGAGGGAAGGAAGAAAATCTTCACTGACGGAAGATTTCTTTATTGTTTTTTTCCACCAACCGGCTTCCAACCCACTTGTGTTGCTTCAGACTGATGTACTTGATACATTTTTCGTTTTCCACTAAATAAATATCCGATTCCTGTACCAATCGGTCCCATAAAAGCAGAAATACCAATTAATACAACTGCAAAAAGAATAAGGTCAATAATGTAGCTTGCCATACGAAAACCTCCTTGAAATAATAGTGTATTATGAATGAACCAACAGCACTTAGAACAGAAAAAAGGAAAAAAGAAGAAACTATTCATTCAATTCCGATTGGTACAACTTATCATAAACGAATAAAAATTCCATAAGTAGAAGTTTCATGTTGATGAAAAAAGAATACATTATAAGTTGTACATTACTCTTATTGTAAGCGATTTCTTTTGAAAAAGAAAGGTGATTTAGTAGCAAATAGTAGGGGAAAGGCAAAGAGAAGGCAAGTATGCTATAATATTCGTACAAGATGAGTAAAAGAAAAGAGGTTTTAATGTGAGTTGGTATGACTTACTAAATAGTTATTTTCCTGCTGAAGAAATGAAAGATAAACGTCATTTTGAAGTGCTGTTACACGAAAAAGGTGATATTTATAAAAAATTAGAAAAAGATGATTACGTTGTGCTATATGCTGAGTTTCCTGATTTTTTATTTATTGACTATTTAATCATAAAAGAACAAGCTCGTGGAAAAGGATTAGGGAAAACAATTATTAATAAATTTAAAAAATACGGAAAGCCAATATTGATTGAAGTAGAGCCACCGACAGAAGAAAATCCAGATACGTTAAAACGGATGCGTTTTTATACTCGCCATCATTTTGAAACGGTGCCTTCTATTCAATATTATTTACGTTCTCCATATTCACCGCAAAAACAATATATGAATATTATGTATTGGGCACCTGAAAAGTATTCCGATCAATTCATTTATGACAAAATGAGAAAAATGTATCAAGAAATTTATCAATATAAAGATCAAGAAATTTACGGAAGTGGCTTTGATGATGTGAAAGATGTATTTACGTTTACGTATAACACCAATTCTTTGTCATTTATGAATACAGACAAGGACAGATAGTTTGTCTAATGTATGATAGGATAACAAATCGATTCGTGCTATACTAAAATGAAAGAATGATTCTTGGTTGGAGATAATGGTATCTATTTCATTCTGTGAGGATGATGATGTATGAAAGGTAGACAAAAAAAGAAAAAAAAGAGAGCACGTTTAAAAGAACTTATTCAGAAACAATTAAAACAATTAAATCCAGTACCAAATCGAGAACCGAATTCACCAGCAAATATGAAATATGAACACGAGTGAGAGCTACAATAAGGTAGCTCTTTTTGTTTGTGCAAAAGTTGTACAAGGGAACGATAGAAAAAATTCAATTTTTTGTTATTCTCTGAACATAAAGGGGTAAATATAAACGAATAACTATCTAGATACCGAACGGGTGCTTTCTTATTTTTTTCAATTGAAAGGGATTACATTGAGAAAAAGAACAAATGTGATTTTAAATGAAAGCCTTATCATGAAAAGAAAGGCAGGTGTAACAACCTATTTACCTACCCTTTACAAAAATTATTAATTTAAAAAAATTATAAAAAAGGGTACACTATTTTTAGGTTATGGTTTATAATAATAAATAGATAAAGAAAACAAATTTCTTTACTTTTGGGAGGAGCTGAATCCTTTATGGTTACTTTATATACATCACCTAGTTGTACATCTTGTAGAAAGGCAAAAGCTTGGTTAGAAGAACATGAGATTTCTTTTGCAGAGCGAAATATTTTTTCAGAGCCTTTAACGATGGAAGAAGTGAAACAAATTTTACGGATGACAGAGGATGGAACAGATGAAATTATTTCTACTCGTTCGAAAGCATTTCAAGAGTTAAATGTTAATTTAGATACGATGCCACTTCAAGATCTTTATAATGTGATTATTGAAAATCCAGGTTTGCTTCGTAGACCAATTATTATCGATGAAAAACGTTTACAAGTTGGTTATAATGAAGATGAAATTCGTCGTTTCTTACCAAGAAAAGTACGTACATTCCAATTACTTGAAGCACAAAAAATGGTTAACTAATAAAGAGGAACCTCCAGTAACGGAGGTTTTTTTCGTATCTAAAATAAGAAAAGGTTCCTACTTTTCTTAGTAGAAACCTTTCTCTTATGCTGTTTTATTTTGTTTATCATTCACATATTTTCCGATGACAATAATTAATACAATGATTAATAAGTTGAAAAACCAATGATAGGAATCGTATGGTTCGAGATATGGATGAATTTTTTCATCATTCCACATCATTTTAGAAGCGGTAAAACCTAAAATAGCAGAACCGATATAAATAATAATTGGAAAACGCTCCATCCATTTTAAAATAATTTTACTACCCCAGACGATAATTGGTACAGATACGAGTAATCCAATAACGACTAAGTAAATATTTCCGTTTGCAGCACCAGCGATGGCTAACACGTTATCTAACGCCATGACGACATCCGCTAATACAATAGTTCGAATGGCTTGTCCTAAGCTTTTTGCTGCTTTAATGTCACCGTGTTCACTTTTCTTCTCCACGAGTAAACTGTATGCAATATAAACAAGAAATAAACCACCGATAAATTGTAAGTACGGAATCATTAATAAATAAACGGCTACTACTGTTAGTAAAATCCGAATCACAATGGCTAACCCTGTTCCGATAAAAATTGCTTTATTGCGTTGTTTTTCTGGAAGATTACGGCTTGCAAGTGCAATAACAACAGCGTTATCGCCACCAAGTAGAATATCTAACGCAATGATCACTAATAATCCTGTAATAAATTCCATGAAAATAAATGCCTCCTCACACATTAGCGATTCGCTATATGTATATTCTATTATGAAAGGATAAAGGGGATAGTTCAATAAAAAAATCAATATTTCAAAAAAATAGACGCTTTTTTATTTCCATTCTCCGTATATTTATCATAAAATAAGAATACAATCAATTTTATTTAAATTGGTTGCAATATTATGATGGTAAGATATAATTTTGTACACCATCATGTAGATTAGTTAGGAAGATGCCCTTCCTTTCTAGTGAAAAAGAAGGGAGTTGTCGAAATGGATATTGAAAGAGTGAATGAATTTACAATTAAGTTTTTTATCTCTTATAAAGATATTGAAGCTAGAGGATATACGCGTGATGAAATTTGGTATAATCGCGAACGTGGGGAAGACTTATTTTGGGAATTGATGGATGAAGCCAATCATTCACAGGAATTTCCACTCGAAGGCCCACTATGGATTCAAGTACAAGCACTAAATTCTGGTTTAGAAATTGTCGTGACAAAAGCGCAATTTTCAAAAGATGGAGATAAATTAAAAATCCCTAATGGTGATCAAAAAGCGCTTGAGATTTCGGTTGATGAAGATAAAATTGAATCATTATTAGATAAACATTTTAAACGAAAAGAAGAAATAGATGATGATGACGAGTTTAACGATTATTTAGAAGATGACGGGCCAACAACAGATACGGATTATGTGTTAGTATTTGACGATTTTGAAAATGTTATTTCTCTCAGTCATGGAGTAGCATCTTCGACGATGTTTGATACCACATTATATGCCTTTGAAGATAAATACTATTTGTACGTTGTATTTAAAGATTATACGACACAAACCGAGCAAAAAAATACACTCAGTCAATTTTTGGAATACGGAAAACAAACAGATGTCACAATTTATCGCTTAGAGGAATATGGAAAATTCATTGTGACAGATGCTTTGGCACAATTGAAAACAATGTTTAACAAAAGAGGTTGACTCCAAGAAGGGGTCACCTTTTTTTATCCCTCATTAACAAGCAGGGAGCCCCTCGTTTCAAAATGTTAAGGTAGGTCTGTAAAACGGTAAGTGGGAATCAAACTGACCGAATCTAGCTTCTAACGACTTCTACTATAAATAAAAGCCCTACAGAAGCAAAAAAAACGTTTCTTCGGGTCTTCACCTTATAGCTCCGTCGTTGAACGAGCACCCTCCGTTTTTTTTGCCAGTCCAGCTCCGGGCGCTAGTGGCTCGCGTCATAAGATGACGGTCCCATGAGGAAAAAAAGCCTCATTCTACCATCCATCTTATGCCTGTCGCCACTGAACGAGCGCCCTTCGCTTTTTTTTGCAGGAAAGTTATTTTTTTTGTTGAAATGATATGAAACGACAAAAAGATAGGTGATGCGATTGTTTTGGGCAGTTGATCAAGATGGTAATCCCGTTATTTTATCGAAACGTGTCTCAAAGCGAATCTTGGATAGAATCATTCATGGTAAGCAATTTTTTTGTCCTGTTTGTCGACAAGAAGTCATCCTACGAAAAGGAACGATGCGTCCATATCATTTCGCCCATCGCAAAAAAACGACGTGTGCCGATCAAATAGGAGAATCCATGTATCATTTTTATGGAAAAAAACGTCTTCATGAGCTATTTAACACTTCTTATCTGTGTCAATTAGAACCCCGTTTATCTTCGATTAATCAAATCCCTGATGTTCTCATTCAAACAAACACTCATACTATCGCATTAGAATATCAATGTGCAGATTTACATGCCGAAACATGGAAATTACGCACAAATGGATTCAAAACGGTTCAGCTGCAACCATTTTGGATTTTAGGTGGTAATCGAATGAACCGTCTATCTAAACATACGATTCGAATGAAGCAATTAGAATGGTTATCTTTAAGGAAAAAACATACGTCTCCTTATCTGTTATTTTATTGCCCCATTTCTCGATTATTTTGTATTGTTTCTATTATTTCCCCTTTTTACACGTCTACTTGCCTTGTTTCTTTTACTTTTATAAAAGAAAAAGAATTTTCTTTTCACCTGTTGCAACAACTGAGACCACAATTCTCTGCTTCTCACCATAAAGAATGGCAAAAGCTTAAAAAAAATTGGCGCTTGAAATCTATTCATTATCAAAGTATCGAACAGTCGTATGTTCATCAATTATTTCTTCAAGCTTCTACCACGCTCCAGTTTACCCCGTCCTTTTGTGGAATTCCTTTACCTACGAATGTATCTATTCAAACAGCTCCTATCCTATGGCAATCTTGGCTATTTATAAAATTTTTATCTCATCCGAAACCAGATGTTTGGGTGATGCGTGCACAAGTAATTCGGGAGTTTAACAAACTAGTGTCCAATCGTATTTTTCGTATTCGCTTTGAAAAAGAGCATAGTCAACGGGCGATTATTGGCTATTTAAATTATTTGAAAAAAAAAGGAGTTATCATTCAGAGAGAAGAACAAGTTTTTCAAACGCTACCGTCTATTCTTTGGCCAAAATCATTGGATCAATTGTTAAAAATGGATAATTTATTTTGAAAGCGATACAATAGTATCACTAAATCATTTGAGGAGGGGTAATATGCAAAAATCATTACCAAAACGACAAGAAGTAGAAGAAAAATATAAATGGCGGTTAGAAGACATTTTTTCATCAGATGACGATTGGGAAAAAGAATTTGAAGCAATCCAACAATTTATCCCACAAGTAGAACAATTTCAACAAAAATTAGGAGAATCTGCTGAGACGTTATATCGTGCATTACAAACAAAAGATGAACTTTCGATGCGACTTGGCAAATTATATGTGTATTCCCATATGCGTAATGACGAAGATACAGGGAACAATTACTACCAAGCATTGCATGATCGTGCGGCATTACTTGCAACAGAAATCAGTAGTAAATTAAGTTTCTTTCTACCAGAATTATTAGCGATTCCAGAAGAAACGTTGGCTACATATGTAGAAAGTCACGAAGGATTACAATTATATCGTCAAGCTTTTAAGGAAATCAATGAACAAAGACCGCACGTGTTAGAAGCAAAACAAGAAAAAATCTTAGCAGAAGCAGGAGATGTGATTCGTTCTTCTAGTAATACGTTTGGAATGTTAAATAATGCAGATCTTACATTCCCGACCATTAAAGATGTGGACGGGGAAGAAGTAGAGGTGACACACGGTCGCTATACTCGATTAATGGAAAGCGAAGACCGTCGTGTACGCCATGATGCGTTTAAAGCAATGTATGACACATATGGAGCGTTTAAAAATACGTTTTCTAGCACGTTAAGCGGAACTATAAAAAAAGATAACTTTTATGCAAAAGTACGGAAATATCATTCTGCACGCCATGCTGCATTATCCAATAATCATATTCCAGAAAAAGTGTACGATCAATTAATCGAAGTCATTCATGAACGAATGGATTTAATGTATCGTTATGTGGCGCTTCGTAAAAAAGCATTAGGGCTAGATGAACTGCATATGTATGATTTATATACACCGATGGTAAAAGAAGTGGAGTATAAAGTAACATACGAAGAAGCGAAAGAGATTATTTTAAAAGGATTACACCCACTAGGGGAAGAATACCGTCAAATTTTAACCGAAGCATTTGAAAACGGTTGGATAGACGTTGTTGAGAATGTAGGGAAACGAAGTGGTGCTTATTCTTCTGGCACATACGGAACAAACCCATATATTTTACTAAACTGGCAAGATAATGTAAATAATTTATTTACGTTGGCACATGAATTAGGGCATTCTGTTCATAGCTATTATACGAGAAAATTCCAGCCGTATCCGTACGGAGATTATAGTATTTTTGTTGCCGAAGTAGCATCGACATGTAACGAAGCGCTTTTAAATGACTACTTATTAAAAACAGAAACAGATAAAAAGAAAAAATTATATTTATTAAACCACTATTTAGAAACATTTAGAGCGACTGTTTATCGGCAAACAATGTTTGCAGAGTTTGAGCATTTGATGCATGAACAAGCGGCAAATGGTACACCGTTAACAGCTGAAAAGTTAACAGAGATGTACTACGATTTAAATAAATCGTATTTTGGAAAAGATATTGTGATTGACAAAGAAATTGGTTTAGAATGGGCACGTATTCCGCATTTTTATTACAATTATTACGTATACCAATATGCGACAGGTTTTAGCGCAGCTACGGCTTTATCAAATCAAATTTTAACAGAAGGAGAACCGGCTGTTCACCGTTATATTAATCACTTCTTAAAAGCGGGTAGTTCGGATTATCCGATTGAAGTGTTAAAACGAGCTGGCGTCGATATGACAGCAAAAGAACCGATTCAACAAGCACTTGATGTGTTTGAACAACGATTAAATGAAATGGAACAGCTTTTAGGACAATGAAAATAAAACAGGGAAATTTATTGTCCCTGTTTTATTTATGTCTTTGAAAACGATACCGTTCATTATAACAGGTTATTAGAAATAAGAGGGACAAGAAGAATAAAAAACCATTTATTAATTTTGGACCCATATTCATTAAGGAGATAAAATAAAAAGAAAAACTAGTACACACAAAAATAACACTTAACACAAATAGAAAACGAATCATCATACCCTCCTTTCCTTATTAACCCTATGTATGAAGGAAAAGAATATGAATAATTTGTGAAAACTTATACAAGTCCCTTGTAAAATGATAACACAGTTGATACAATTAAATCGTGAAAGATTTCACAAAGCAGTGCCCCTTTATAAAAGCGTAATCTTTCTCCCATACCCCTTGTCGAAAAAAATAGATGAAGCGACAAAAAAAGATAGGACGATGATTCGTCCTATCTTTTTTTGTGTTACGATTTTTCTATTCTTCGTATGGAAGTGTTTTTTAAATAACGCCAAAAAACACCGTGCACACTTTCAATCCGTTGTACGAGTTGTTGTAGTTGCATTTGTTTCATAATCCGTTCTACTTCTTGTTGTTGGAGATTAAAAATAGTACTGATTTCTTTCATGCTAACAATTTCAAAATGTTGTACAAACTGAAGTAAATGACCGACAGGACGTTTTTTAATTGGCTCCCCAATCATTTCTTCTAAAATTTGTGTGTAAATCTCGTACGCATATTGACCGGGTATTTTAATTCCTTCTTCTTCTATATTTGCATTAAATAAAATAATGGTTGGATATTGATCTACTTCCATTTCAAAATTGAAACGAACATCACATTGAAATGCTTTATGTGCACTTTGAGAGTAAACGTCTCGTTCAAATTCTCTAAAATCTAAATTTACTTCTTTCGCACATTGATAGATGAGTTCAGACGTTAGTGATACATTGTTTAAAAAGAGGTGTTCGCGCAACTTTTGTAAATATCGTATCCCAACTCGTTTTCCTTGTAATTCTGCTGCTTTAATCGCAATAAAGGCTAAATAAGGTGGTTCGATGATTGGAGGGTGGTATAATTCCCCATCACATTGTATACTGTTACGGCTAATGGTTTTAGAAAAGGAATGAAAAGTTCCTTTATTATTTTGTGTGCCATGTACACGTTGTTTATAAGCATTCCATGATTCTAAACGTCCTCCAATGACGTAGCGAATCATAAAATAATGCCCATATTCCATGTACAATTTTTTGATAATTGGTTCAAACGCCCAACTTTCATAGCTGAGCGGATCGATAAAAAGATATATTTCAATGGGCTTATTGACATGCTGATAGGAATCTTTTTCGTGATCTGGCCCGCAAAACCCCTTCTGTCCATCACAATTTGCCTCAGACTGAAAAGATTTCAATGCTATTCCCCTTTCTGTATATCGGTCTCTTGATAGGTGTTAATCATATGATGAGCGACTTTTTCAAGATGTCCATAGAAGAAAGTTTTCATTGGCTCCTCTAATTTTACTTCTTCCATTGCTTCTCGCATACAAGAAAGCCATGCAGTTGCACGCTTTGGAGTTATTTCAAATGGGAGATGACGAGCACGTAACATTGGATGCCCATGTTCTTCTGAATAAATAGGAGGCCCCCCTAAAAATTGCGTTAAAAATTGATTTTGTTTTCTAGCTGTTTCGGTTAAGTCATCTGGAAAAATTGGTTTTAAATCCGGATGCATATGGACCCTTTTATAAAAGGCGTTTACTAACTCCCATAATTTCTCTTTTCCAATCATTTCGTAAGGCGTCTTCTGTTCCATTTTCAAACTCCTTTATTCTCTAAACTAAAATGTAGTTTTATTGTAACTAAGTTCATACATTCCCGCAAACATTCTGTTTTCTTGTAACCAATAGAAAAAACTACCGAGAAGGTATCGATAGTTTTTATAACGAACGTAAAGTAGTTAAAATTTTTGTAATGTAATTTTGTGTTTCTTTAAAAGGTGGAATGCCACCATATTTTTTTACATTGCCAGGACCAGCATTATAAGCAGCAAGAGCTAACTCCATATTTCCTTGAAAACGGTCTAGCATTTGTCGTAAATATTTCGTTCCCGCTTCAATATTTTGTTTCGGATCAAAAGGATCTGTCACACCTAAACTCCGTGCTGTTGCCGGCATTAACTGCATGAGACCAGAAGCACCACTTCCACTTTTTGCAAAAGGATTAAAGTTTGATTCTTGTTTAATGACGGATTTAATGAGATTCACATCGACTCCAAACTTACTACTTGCTTCTTTAATGAAAGCATCAAAAGGGCTCGATAACGCACCAGATGAAGCAGTGGCTACTGGTGGTTGCTTTGCTTTTATTTGACTTACGCTAGCAGGGAAGGATGAAAGAAGTGTTGACTTGCTAGGGTCTAAGAAAGCAAATTGGTATAACCCTTGTTTTGCTAATACAGGTGCAGAAGGTTTCTGTTGATTCAGAATATCATTTAGTTGTTCTTTTAGTAGAGTAGAAAATAACGATTTCCCATCTCCTTCGGCTAACGGGGAAGGGGGAGGGGATGATTGATTTAATTGTTGTAAAGCTGTTAATTCATAAAAATAGTTCATGAGATCAACTCGCATAAATTATAACTCCTTTTTGTTCTGTTCGGTAATCCGCATTTTTTCTTCAAAAAACCGTTGGATTTTATTTTTCGTCGTTCGTTTCGGTATGTTAAATTGCGACAATAAGTCTAAAAAGATAGATTCCCCTTTTTGAAAATCAGAAACCTCATATTCGACCTCATAATCTTCACATTGTAGGTATGTACTTACATCTAAGACGAGCAGTCCGTCTTTAAAAGGAATGTGCGCTCTTTTCGTTGACAGTTCTCCTAATAGGACAAGCGGATTTTGTTGAGTGATTGGAAAAATACCTTTTTTCACTGATCCTTCTGGCAGCTTGCCTTCTACACGTAGCGTTTGTGCTTCTTGTTCGTTTAGGAGTTGGTGTGTTTCTAACAGTCCTTCTTTATATGGTTCTTTTAATGTCAACACCTGTTTTCCATGTTTTCGGCGAATTCGTAGTGCACATGTATGGTCTTTTAAATGAAATTGTCTTGTATCAAAATAAGCGTTTTGTTGAATGAAAAAATCCTTTCCCGTTAATTGGAAATGGTGAAGGAGCTTGTAAAATTCCGTTTTCGTTAGTAAATTTTTAAATTCAATTTCATATTCTTGCATCGTTTCCCCATATTTCTTTATTTTCTTCTTCTTATTATGACAAAACAAAGAAAACTCTACAAGGTAAATTATGAAAAGTGATATCCGCAAAAGACAAAATTATGTGATAAACTATAGGTGTAGAAGAGATAGTAAAAAAACAATCATGAGCGGAATAGATTGTTGAACGTGGTCTTTTTAATCGTAAAAAGCTTAAAGGTGTCATGCCCAAAAAAGTGGGGATATCATTTGAGCTTATTAAGTAATATGGTCGGTGGTGAGGAAAATGGAAAATTGGGATGTGTTTTTAGCTCCATATAAGCAAGCAGTGAATGAATTAAAAATCAAGTTAAAAGGAATTAGGGAACAATATGAACAAGTCGCCCAACATTCACCGATAGAATTTGTTACTGGTCGAGTGAAACCAGTGAATAGTATTATTGCAAAAGCAACGCGAAAAGGAATTTCACTTGAACAGATCGAAACTTCTATTCAAGATATTGCTGGTATTCGAGTAATGTGTCAATTTGTAGAAGATATTCAAATGGTATTACATTTACTTCGTAACCGGAATGATTTTCGAATTGTCGAAGAAAGGGATTATGTCAATCGGACAAAACCAAGTGGATATCGTTCCTATCATGTTGTCATTGAATATCCAGTGCAAACGATTGCAGGAGAAAAAATTATTTTATCTGAAATTCAAATTCGAACATTGGCGATGAACTTTTGGGCAACGATTGAACATTCTCTCCGGTATAAATACCATGATAAAATTCCAACGGATATACAAGAACGCTTATTAAGGGCAAGTGAAGCGGCTTTTCAATTAGATGAAGAAATGTCGCAAATTCGCGAGGAGATTCGGGAAGCGCAAGAAGCATTCCACCGAAAAAGTGAAGAAAAACACACGACAAAATAAAGAGGTGCAAAAAGATGAAATTTGCTACTACATCTCGAGGAGATGAACTTTCAAATTCATTACAAGAAAAAATTCGAACATATTTGTTAGAATTCGAATTAGAGCATGATGAAGAACAACCGGATATTGTGATTTCGGTTGGGGGAGACGGAACGCTTCTCCATGCTTTTCATAAATACCAACATCGTTTAGAAGAAACTGCATTCGTTGGGATACATACTGGACATTTAGGTTTCTATGCAGACTGGGTACCAAGTGAAGTAGAAAAACTAGTCATTCATATTGCCAAAACACCATTTCGAATTGTGGAATACCCCTTATTAGAAGTAACGGTACGTCATTTTGATGGAGAAAAATCAGCACAATACTTAGCGTTAAACGAATGTACGGTAAAAAGTATGGAAGGCTCGTTAGTGATGGATGTGGAGATTAAAGGGGAGCCATTTGAAACATTCCGCGGAGACGGTCTTTGTATTTCTACCCCATCTGGAAGTACAGCTTATAATAAGGCGCTGGGGGGAGCTATTTTACACCCAAGTTTAGAATCTATTCAAATTTCGGAAATGGCATCGATTAATAACCGTGTATTCCGTACGATTGGTTCGCCTTTAGTGTTACCAAAACATCATACGTGTTTATTAAAGCCAGTGAATGATGTAGATTTTAAAATTACGATTGATCATTTGTTTTTAGTGCATAAAAAAGTGAAATCTATTCAGTGCCGAGTAGCAGAACAAAAAGTTCGCTTTGCTCGTTTTCGCCCATTTCCGTTTTGGAAACGTGTGCGTGAATCATTCATCGTGGAATAAGGCGGGATGAAACGTGGCTTTTCAATTAACATGGAAAGTAGAAAAAGAGCAAAAGGGAATGCTACTTCGTGATTATTTACGAACAGAAAAACAAATTTCTAGGCGACTATTGACCGATATCAAATTTTCAGGTGGAGCGATTTTTTGTAATCAACAAGAAGTAAACGTTCGTTATCTCCTTCAAGAAGGAGATATGATTACCATTGTTTTTCCGAATGAAATAAAAAGCGGTATGATGCAAAGTACGGAAATGGACTTGTCGATTTTATATGAGGATGAAGCGCTTATCGTTGTCGATAAACCTGCTGGAATGCCAACGATTCCATCAAGACTTCATCCCTCTCATTCATTAGCAAATGGACTGTTATTTTATTATGAAACAAAAAGAATCCCATCGACGATTCATATTGTGAATCGATTAGATCGGGATACAACTGGTCTCGTGTTAATAGCAAAACATCGCTTTATTCATTCTATTTTATCGGAACAACAAAAAAACAATGAACTTCAACGAACGTACGAAGCATTTGTGGAAGGAAATGTAACAAAAGACAATGGAACGATCGACTTACCAATCGCAAGAAAAGAATCTAGTATTATCGAGCGTACGGTTGATCCTTCTGGTCGACGGGCCATTACGCATTTTCAAGTCGTCAAACGATATGATGATTTTACCCATATGCGCTTTTCACTCGAAACAGGACGAACCCATCAAATTCGCGTGCATATGCAAGCGGTTGGTCATCCGCTTTTGGGAGACGAACTGTATGGCGGAAAAACAACGTATATGAAGCGTCAAGCGTTACATAGTCAGGGAGCGACATTGATTCATCCATTAACGCAACAAAAAATGACGTTCGTTGCGCCGTTGCCGGAAGATATGCAACAAATGATAAAAAACAGGTAATGCTTTTTTTACGCATTACCTGTTTTTTATTCTAACGTTCGTAACTTTTTTTGTACGAGTGGCATCGAAGACGGAACAGAGACGAGTGTCTTTTCTGGATAACGTAATGCTGTTAATTTCCCGCCAAACACACAACCTGTATCAATGTTGTACGTGTTATTTATCACATAAGGTTCTAGCATAGGTGTATGACCATAGACAATGGTTCGTTTTCCAGTATACTGTTTTGCCCAATTTCTACGAACAGGGTTTCCTTTTTCATCAAATTTTCCTGTAATATCCCCATAAAAAACAAATGTTTCTACTCGTTTATCGTACCGACCAATCCATTCTTCCCGAATACCTGCATGACAGACAATTAACTGATCTTCATCTAATCGTAAGTATAAGGGAGCTTGTTCGTATAAAGACATAAATGTACGGTGTATTGTTTGTTGTTCTATTTCCGGTAACGCCTTGTATTCTGCAACCGTTGTTTCTAGACCGTGTGTTTGTTTGACGTTCCGTCCGCGGAAGAATCGATACAATTTATTGCAATGATTTCCTGGAACATATTTTGCAACGTTTTGACGGACCATGTTCGATACAAGGGTGATCATCTTTAATGAATCTGGGCCGCGGTCTGTAATGTCACCAACAAATACAACCGTTCGATTTTCTGGATGAGTTGGCACTTCTTTTGATATATCGTATCCTAATTTGTTTAACAAATGAAGACATTCATCATAGCACCCATGAACATCCCCGATAATATCATAAGACATAATGGTCACACCCTTTAATCAAACATAAATTTTCGGGTTCTCGATCGAACATTTAATACTAGTCCGATAGCTAACATTGAAGTAAGCAAAGAAGACCCACCGTAACTTAAAAATGGAAGTGGTATTCCAGTTATCGGTAATAATTGTATACCCATTCCGATGTTTTCAAAAATTTGGAATGTAATCATTCCGACAATACCAGCAGATAAGTAACTACCAAAAGGGTCATTACTTTCAATTGCAATGTGAATCATGCGATAAATTAAAATGAAAAATAACGAAATAACCAAACTAGCTCCGATAAAGCCAAATTCTTCGGCAATCACACCAAAAATAAAGTCTGTATGTGCTTCTGGTAACCCAACAATTCCAGCTTCATAACCTCGTCCATATAAGCCACCTGACCCGACAGCTTGCAATGATTTTACGAGTTGAAACCCGATTGTTCCTTCGTATTCGTATGGATCAAACCAGCTAATAATCCGATTTGATTGGTATTTTTCCAATGGAAAAAATTGTGGAAAAACAAAATAGATATAGGTAAGCACTGCAATGAATAAAATTGCGGATAATACCATCGTTATAATGATCTTCCAATTCACTCCAGACACCAAAATAAGTGTGAAAATAATCGCTACTAACACTAATGTTGTTCCTAAATCTGGTTGTTTTAAAATTAGTGCAAGTGGTAAGAGAGAAGCTAGTGCAATTTTCCCTACTAATAACAAGTCTTCCCGAATCGTTCGAATCGGATACGTTTCATTATGTTTTGCAATAATATGACTTAACGTAATAATTAAAAATAATTTCATTAATTCTGACGGTTGAAATTCACCGAAGCCAGGGATATTATACCAACTTGTAGCCCCTTTTCTCGTTACCGTTCCCGGCACACCTAGTGAAAGTCCGAGTAACAGGGCAACTCCAATTCCATAAATGTACCATGTTACGTGTCGCAAGCGGTCATAATCGATAATCATTACCGCGACAATTCCTAACGCACCAACTGCATACCACATAATTTGTTTAATGTGGAAATTAGCTGTTTTAAAGTGAGCAGGTAATGGTGCACTATAAATAGCAACCGCGCTGATAATCATCAGTAAAATTAAAACGAACACAATTGTATAATCAATTTTACTTCGTTGTTGATTTTTATCCATTGATTTATCTACCTCATTTAAAATGAACTGTATATAAAAAACACTATTCTTATCTTAGCAAAAAATGAGAGCGTATGGGAATAATTTAATGTTTCGTTCATAAGAAATATTTCTTCCAATTGTTTTATCATGTTACAATAAGGAAAGTCCATGATAGATATTCGTATTATATTTTAGGAAACGGGGGGGAGACGAACGTGGAAAAAGGAAAGGATTATAAATTAGCCACTATTTTTTACACGATTCGAAAAGCGGTTCAAACAGAAGATATCGATACGTTTCGTAGGGAATTTACGAATCTTCATCCGTATGAACAAGCCACCTTTTTTGTCACTCAAAATGAAGAATTACGTCGGATTATCTATTCTTTTTTGTCTCCCGATGAAATGTCTAGTATTTTTGAAAATCTCGAAAAAGAAGAACAAACCGACTTTATTACTGAAATGTATCCTAGCTATGCAGCGATGATGTTATCAAACATGTTCGTTGATGATGCTGTCGATGTATTAAATGAACTTCCTTCTGAACAAATTGCTAGTTTTTTAGCGCTTATGGATAAAGAAACGGCAGATGAAATTAAATCACTTCTTCATTATGAAGAAAAAACAGCCGGAAGTATTATGACGACGGAGTATGTAGAAGTTAAAGACCATTTAACCATTGGTGAAGCAATCCAAGTGTTAAAAAAAGAAGCAAAAGAAGCGGAAACGATTTACTATATTTTTATTACTGATGCTAATCAAAAATTATCGGGAATTATTTCGCTTAGAGAATTGATTGTAGCCCCGGATGATGGATATGTAAAAGATTATATGGTAGACCGAGTCGTTTCCGTATATGTGGAAGAAAACCAAGAAGAAGTAGCTAAAAAAATGAGTGATTATGACTTTGTAGCTCTTCCGGTTGTCGATCATCAAAATCATTTATTAGGGATTATTACCGTTGATGATATTATCGACGTATTAGAAGAAGAGGCTTCCGATGATTATTCGAAATTAGCCGGGGTAACGGATATGGAGACAAATCCAAGCGCTTGGCAGGCAGCAAAAAAACGATTACCATGGCTTATCGTATTGCTGTTTATGGGAATGGCGACAGCTAGTTTAATTAGTGTATTTGAGGATACGTTAACTAAAATCTCTATTTTGGCGATGTTTATTCCATTAATTGCAGGGATGGCTGGTAATACAGGGACGCAAGCATTAGCTGTAAGTGTTCGCGGAATTGCTACGGGGGAATTAGATAAACAAAGTCATTTTTCAATGCTAGTAAAAGAAGCAGGTACTGGTCTTCTAATTGGTGGCGTATGTGGAAGTTTAGTAACAGCTATCGTATTTATTTGGAAACAGCAATTCTTTTTAGGGTTATTAATTGGGTTTTCGTTATTTTGTACGTTAATCGTCGCTACGATTGCAGGAGCCTTTATTCCACTTGTGATGGAAAAATTGAATGTGGACCCAGCAGTAGCAAGTGGCCCGTTTATTTCTACTATCAATGATTTAATTAGTATTTTAATTTATTTTGGAATGGCAACTGTATTTATGGAATATTTATTATGAAAATATCTGCAAAAGGAAGAGTGTATCCCTCTTCCTTTTTTTTGTGTTAAAAAAGAATTCTCCATGATAGATGGAAAAAAGAAGTGCGTCTTATTTTTTTGTATGTTATAATTATATGACCAGGTACTAATAATAAGTAATAATCTTTCTGAGGAGGAACCGAAATGACAGATTTATTAAAAGATAAAACGATTGTCGTTATGGGAGTAGCAAATAAACGTAGTATTGCATGGGGGATTGCCCGTTCTTTAAGTGATGCAGGTGCTCGTTTAATTTTTACATATGCAGGGGAACGTTTAGAAAAAAATGTTCGTGATTTAGCAGCTACATTAGATCGAGATGATTCGATTATTTTACCGTGTGATATTACGAATGATGAAGAGATGAAAGAAACATTCCAAAAAATCAAAGAAGAAGTAGGCGTTATTCACGGCTTAGCACATTGTATTGCGTTTGCAAAAAAAGAGGAATTGGAAGGAGAATATTTAAATACAACTCGCGATGGCTTTTTATTAGCACAAAATATTAGTAGTTACTCATTAACAGCAGTTGTAAAAGAAGCTCGACCACTAATGACAGAAGGTGGCAGCATTGTTTCGATGACATATTTAGGTGGAGAACGTGTCGTTGAAAACTATAACGTAATGGGTGTAGCAAAAGCATCACTTGACGCAAGTGTTCGTTACTTAGCAGCTGATTTGGGAAAACAAGGAATTCGTGTCAATGCAATTTCTGCAGGTCCAATTCGTACACTAGCCGCAAAGGGAATTTCAGGATTCAATTCCATTTTAAATGAAATTGAAAAAAAAGCACCGCTTCGTAAAAATACAACACCAGAAGAAGTCGGAGATACAGCGTTATTTTTAATGAGCCACTTATCACGTGGTATTACGGGAGAAATCATTCACGTAGATAATGGATTTAACATTTTAGGATAATGCATGTGCATGATAAAGAAATCTTTCATTAGTGTGGTGCTAGTAGTGATGAATAGGTTTTTAAAAATTGGCATAGTCTAAATGCTTTAGGCTATGCCTTTTACCTTGCTTTCTACATCCATTTATTTCCACTTCAGGTGGACGCTTTCCGCGGGCATGGCTTGAGCCTCCTCGGAAGAAGTTCACTTCCTGCGGGGTCTCAAGACTCATGCTTTTCCCGCTGGAGTCGCCACCTTACGTTCCAATCAACTAGGTTACATCTACTTACTTGGTATGGTTTCAATTGCTCCTATACAGTTGTAGTAAATTTTAATGCGTTGCTCTTGTTTTCCATTTACCTTTTCAGCTTGATAAACAATAATTTTATCGACAAACTCTCGTATTAATTCAGGACTGATTGTACTGATTTCCGTATGCCCTTTCACTAATTGTAGAAATTGTTTTGTGTTGATGATGTTTTCTCTCGCTTTATTTAACTCAGCCTGTAATTGATGCATTTTAACTTTTAATTCAGATTGCTCTGCCTCATAACCTTCAGATATTTTATGGAAGCTGCCATCAGATATTTTACCGAATACATTATCTTCATACAGTTTTTCAATAATCGTATCGAGTGATTTCATTCTTGCTTTCACTTCCTCAAATGTTCGTTCATCTTTCCGTTGTTTTTGAGATAAGTCACGTTCAAATTGCTGAAGAACAACTTGTGTAAATTCTTCTTCGTGATTTCTCGCAAAAGCTGTAATGCGTTTTAAATCTTCCAGTAACAGTTGTTCTACGACTTCATTTCGAATGCGATGTGAAGTACACATTCCTTTTTGTTTTCGGTAGGTTGCACAGACAAAGTATTCTAAGTGCTTAGGAATTCGCTTCCCGCGTACTTGATAAAGTTTTGCTCCGCAATCTGCACAAAACATCATCCCAGATAATACACTCATCGGTCCCAGTTTTGCTGGTCTCCGTTTTCCTTCTCGTATCTTTTGCACGACTTTCCATGTTTCTTCATCAATGATTGCTTCATGGGTATTTTTGAATACTACCCAATCTTCAGGGTCATTCCATATCTTCTTATTCGTTTTATAGGATTGTTTGCGTGTTTTAAAGTTTATCGTATGCCCTAAATATTCCTGTTTTTCTAAAATGTTTGCAACTGATCGTCCTTGCCAGGCAAAGGGATTACTTGGTTTTCGTGCAGCAATATTAATGCCTTTATTCCGAAAGTGAACACTTGGCACGATAATTTCTTTTTTCTTAAGTTCCCTTGCAATTTGCGTTGGACCAAGTCCAGAAATACACAGTTTGAAAATTAAGCGAACAACTTTCGCTGCTTCTTCATCGACAATCCATTTCGTATTATCATCGGGATGTTTTAAATACCCGTAAGGTGCAGTTGTAGATAAAGATTTGCCTGATTGTCCTTTTGATTGAAAGCTTGCTCTAATCTTCTTACTTGTGTCTTTGGCATACCATTTATTGATTATATTTAAGAATGGTGTGAAATCACTGTCTTGCTGATTGGTGCTGTCGATTCCGTTATTAATGGCAATAAATCTTACGTCTGCTTCAGGAAATACAACTTCTGTATAATAACCAACTTTCAAATAATCTCTCCCGAATCGTGACATATCTTTAATAATGACAGTATCGACAACACCTGCTTGTACATCAGCAATCATACGATTAAAGTCGGGACGATCAAATGTTGTTCCACTAAAGCCATCATCGACATAAAACTGCGTCGGATAAAACCCATTTTCTTCTGCATATTTCTGTAAGATAGCCTTTTGATTCACAATACTATTTGAATCACCCGCAAGTTCATCATCTCTTGATAATCTACAATAAAGTGCTGTTACCTTTTCTGAATCAGTACGAATCGCTGAATAATGATTGATTGGTTGTTTCATCATGGACTGTCTAAACATTTTTACCTTCCTTTCCGACAGTCTTCAAGCGGTTTCGTACTGTGTATATTACCGTACTACCTTGAAGAAGTCGACTTATTCTCGCTATAATTAACACAATATAAAGCTTGATGTGATGCTTGTTTAGCATCGTTTTCTATGCGCCTTTTCAGTTTTTGAAAAACGGTTTCTCTTGCTGTATCACTTTCTTTTACTTCTATTAAATACGTGATTTTATCAATCTTCTTTTCTATGAATCGAATAGGTGGTTTTTCTACCATAATATTTGCTCCTTTTTTCGCTGAGTAAATTCACTCCACTAAGCCCAATATTGGACTAAGCGAATAGTATTGATGCACAGACCCCAAAAGTGGGGTCAGCAATAGTTGTTTATTTTATCTGTAATAGTTGAATGGCGTCTGGATGAATCAGCTGTCCATCTACTCGTTCATGCGCTAGATATCCAAATTCATTTGTTCGGCTATATAATTCCGTTAAAGCTTTCATAGCGATTGGTTGACGTTCAACTACCCAAAAGTATGACAAGTCACCAAACAGAATGGCTTTCTTTCCTGTCTCCACCGTTGGCATATAAGCTGAAATGTGTACAGGCTTACCGAAGATGGTATTATTACTATCGTTGAAAAGAGGAAGTCCATTTTCGTCTTTTAACTTGCGCAAGTTCATGGCTGTTTCATCGCTCATGATAAACACAGATTTTTTACGATAGTGTACATCTACACTAAAATATAAATCGACCAAATCGTCATAACTAATTGTTCCAGCGTCATTTGTAGTAACAGATGCATCCTTTTGTAAAAGACCTTGCGGCTCTGTCAGACCATTTCCATTTAAGAACTTATTTTCTTCTGCTCGTCCGAATCGTTTCGCAAAGTCCGTGCATAAATATTTCTCTAAATCGAATTGCGTGTCTAGAATAAATGACTTTTTCAGTCTTGTAATATTAGCAAATTTAAAGGTATTGATTTTAAAGGGGTGAATCGTGTCATTATTTTCTGAGATACTTTCACCTTCCGCAACAATTTCTGCTTCACCCGTTGAAGTGACCGCATGAATGACACCATCTTGACTTTCTGTTTGAATAACTGTTTCTAATTGACGAAAGATGTTTTCTTCTTTCATTGTTTCATTGACTTATTTTAGTGATGGTGACGGTAAAGCTGAACTTCCATTTTCAGTGATAGATGCTAACACACTTCAATCGTTTTCTTTTCCTTTCATGGCATTCCAAAAGTTTGTGTATATTTCATTTTCTAATGTAAACATAGTTTATTTTCCTCCTAATAATTTTAATTATTTATTTGATAGGGATAAGCAACAGATAAGTATGCCTTTATCGGAAGGGTGTCGATTAAAACGACACCCATATACCCACCCCACCTATATACCCTGTTTGAAATCGCGACTTTTTGTATGACGTTCCTCGCCCGTTGTAGACGAACCATTTCTTTCGTTCAGGAATATAGCGGGCAACCGACTTGTAGTAGTCAGCAAACAGATTACTATTACCAATATCTGTACAAGTGTAATGATTGTTTTTAAATGGTTGCATGGCTTGAAGTCGTTCGAGTTCATCTTCTGTAAAATCATCTTGCGCTGAACTAATGCCATATGGTTTATAAGTTGTAAACACATTTCGTCTTGCGGTTTCTAAGGTGATTTGACCGTAAGTTGTACCACTCTGTTTACGATCCCATTTATCCCGCATTAAACCACTCTGGCGAAAAAGTCTGTCCATCTGCTTAATATCTCGACCACACCAAAAAGCTAAAATACTAGCAAGTGATAAATCGACTTCACTTCGTGATTCATAATCGGAAATATCACCATTCCACAGCTTTTTAAATTTCTCACCATTTGATGAGTTGCTCGCCTTTTAAATGACCGATTCTTCCGATAAATACGACACCGCTTTATCTAAATCATTTTGAGTCACGATCGACGGACGTTTCATAAAGGTTTCTAAAAACTGTGGTAATGTATCCGTCATATCTTCTAGCTTTTCATCTTGAAACACATCGCCTGTCAGTGTTAGAAAATGTTTTGTCACCCCAGCAATATAGACTTCAATATCAAGTTTTCGGTTATTGATATAGTAGGTGGCTGTATCGTACGTATAATTAGATGCTTTAAAGTAAATATGAAGGCCTCTTCCAGATGGACTTTTCTCGATATAGCAGTTTGAAAAATAATCGATCACATTTTGTGCAATTTCATTTAACTCACCCACTTCATTTACACAATCATCTAAGTCAATTGCGCAAATGACATGGCTGACGATAAAACCAATCCCATCATATTGATGCATGACTTTTACCGCTTCATGATAAGAACAAAAGGTGCTTAAATCATTCGGTCTAGCATAACTTCCTGTCCTAGCGTTATATGGTGCTTTTGTTTTCTTTCCATTTCGTCTTTCTTCTTTCCAGCAACAAAATATATCGTGCTGTTTCATTTCCACTGGAATGTTTTCAATGTCACTCACAGAAAATATACACCTCCTTTGGCAGCAAATTTTTAAAGCTATTCAGTTGTCAAAGAACAAAGAGAGAGAATATCAATCTGTGTATTTGTTTTATGTGCTTTTCACTTATGAACAGTTACAACAATTTTCACAGTTGTATTCAGCCCCTCACCTATATGCGAAAAATCCGACTGATTCGAACCCCTTATAATAAAAAATGGTTGAATTTATCTTTAAGAAATAAAAGATGAGGAATAACTCTCTTACTCATAAGCGAATAAAAGTCTAAAACCGAACCTTTTACTATGAAACAAGTGAAAATATCACGATTAAATGATAAAATAGAAATGTCATTTATCTTTGAGGGAGGAATGTTAAATGGCTGTTTCCTATAAAAAATTTTTTCATTTACTAGTGGATAGAAATATTTCAAATAGTGAATTACAAAAGATGGCTGGTTTTTCAGGAAATATAATGACTCGAATGAAACGAGAGCAGTACATTTCATTAGAAAGTGTTGAAAAGATATGTAACGTTTTAGATTGTAAAATGGATGATATTCTAGAATTTACATCCGATAAATAGAAAGGATGAAATAAAGAAATGATTAAGGATACATGGGAAAAGAATGAAAATGCAACGACAAACAAAAAAGAAATAACTGTATTAAAAGAACATTTTCCAGCTTGTTTTAAAGAAGATGGATCGTTTGATTTAGAAAGATTTAAAGAATATTTAAGCGAAGATATTAATGTAGTAAATGAAGGTTATGAATTGAAATTTCTTGGGAAAAATTATGCGAGGTTACTAGTAACATTAGAAACCGAAACAGTCATTGTGCCTAATGAAGAACATAATCAAAAAGAAGAAAATAAAGATAGTGAAAACATATATATTACTGGAGATAATTTAGATGGATTAAAGCATTTATTAAAATCTTATGCTGGTAAGGTGAAGTGTATATACATTGACCCGCCATATAACACGGGATCAGATGGCTTTGTTTATAATGACAACTTTAATTTTACAATTGAAGATTTAACTGAAAAATTAAGTATAGGTGAGGAACAGGCAAAAAGGATTTTAGATTTAACAAAACGAGGCTCAGCTTCACATTCTGCTTGGTTAATGTTTATGTATCCTAGATTACAACTTGCTAGAGATTTATTGTCTAATGATGGTGTGATTTTTATTTCGATTGATGATAATGAATTATCAAACTTAAAACTTTTAAGTGATGATATTTTTGGCGAGGAGCATTTTATTGCACAGATTACAACCTTGAATAATCCTAGGGGACGATCTCAAGATAAATACTTTGCAACCAATCATGAATACATTCTAGTATATTCAAAAACAGAATTACCTAATAGGGCTTTATCTATTGCAAAAGAAAACAATCAAATTGAAAAAGAATACCCTGAAATTGATCATGAAAATAGAAGGTATAGATTAATTGAATTAAGGAATACCCATAGAGAGTTCGGCAAACATAATCGTTCAAATTTATACTATCCAATTTATTATAATAAAAAAGAAGATTTGATATCCTTGAAAGAGAAAGAGGGCTTTTTCCCAATTTTCCCTAATTGGAATGATGGATTTGAGGGTTGTTGGACATGGGATATAAAAAAAGCAGAGAAAGATTTGGAACACTTGCAAGTTAAGGAGGTTAACGGGGCGTGGAAAGTTTATAGAAAAAACTATGGTAAGGGTTCCATGAAAATGCTTAAAACAATCTTTGATGATAAATCATTTTATACAGATAAAGGTCAAGCTGCAGTATCAAAATTATTTAATACTAAATTAAAAGTATTCGAATTTCCAAAAGCTGTAGAATTAATTAAGCAGGTTATAAAAACCTGCTGTAAAGAAAATAATGATATAGTTTTGGATTTCTTCTCTGGTTCAGGAACAGCGGCACATGCATTATTAGAACTAAATGTAGAGGATAAAATTAATAGAAATTTTATTATGGTTCAATTGCCCGAAAAAATTAATAAAGGCAGTGTTGGTTATAATGAAGGTTTTTCAACAATTGATGAAATTGGTCGAGAACGTATTATTAAAGCTGCAAACAAAATTAAGGAAGAAAATCCCGACACTAACATTGATTTAGGGTTTAAACATATTACTTTAAAAGAGCCTACAAACGAAACTGTAAATAAATTGGTAGAATTTAATCCGGATGAAAATAAATTATTTTCCGATAAAACATTGCTAGACGAATTTGGTGTTCCAACAGTTATCACCACATGGTTAAACAATGATGGTTATGGGTTGACGACTGAAGCAGAAAAATTGGTATTTGCAGGTTATGACACGTATTACAAAGATAAGCATTTATATTTAGTCCACCCTGAATTACCAAATGAATCCATTGAAGAAATTGTTGTAAAATATGAAACAGATGGGAACTTTAATCCAGAAAATATTGTGTTATTTGGCTACAGTTTTACATGGACAGAACTAGAATCACTGAAAACAAACTTAAAGCGCCTACAAGATACAGAGAAAAATTTACGTATTAATTTTGATGTACGTTATTAAAAAGAGGGATATCATTGGAACTAATATTACAACGTAATTTGCCTCATCAACAGAAAGCAGTTGATGCTGTAAATGCTGTTTTTAATGGTGTTCAAATTGAGCCTCCTAAGCAGTATTTTGAAAACCCATCAATCAATTTAACAGATGAGAAAATTAAACATAATATCACAAATATTCAAGCTGATTTACCAACTGAATATCGTGGCTTTACACCTCCGACTAACCATTTAAGTATAGATATTAAGATGGAAACAGGAACAGGTAAAACCTATGTTTATACACACATGATGTATGAACTGCATAAAAGATATGGCATTAATAAATTTATTATTGCAGTACCTTCCTTGGCAATAAAGGCTGGGACTGCTCATTTTCTTCAAGATGAATATGTGAAAAAACATTTCACCGATGTATGTGGATATGGAACGGAAATAGAAGTTGGTGTGCTAGAGTCTCTAAAAAGTTGTAAAAAAGGAAGAACATACTTTCCTAGTGTTGTAAGCGATTTTGTTCGGGGTTCTTCACAAAACACAAAGAAAATTCATGTATTACTTGTTAATATGCAACTACTAGCAGTTCGTAAAAACGGTCTTCTTAGTCGTGATGATTATGATTACGGTGCAGAAGGATTTTATCGTCCGTTTGATGCCTTAAAAGCTACAAAACCGTTTGTCATTATTGATGAACCACATCGTTTCTCACGTGATCAGAAGGCATATCAGGTTATTGAGGAAGAAATACAACCACAAAGTATTATTCGTTTTGGAGCTACATATTCCGACATTACAAGTGGTCGTGGAAAGAACAAAACTACGAGAAAAGATTATCAAAATTTATTATATGATTTAAACGCATGCTATTCTTTTAATTTAAATTTAATTAAAGGTGTTGCAAAAGAGCATTTTGAACCAATCTCTAAACAAGCAGAAAAAGTTAAAATAACAACGATAAAAAGAAATGACTATGTAAACTTTCAATATAAAAAGAAAGATGAACCGAATAAAACATTTACACTTAAAAAGGATGATTCACTCTCCGTTATCCATCAAGCATTTGAAGGAATTACGATTGATGCAATCGAAGGATCATTTGTCGTATTTTCCAATGGAATAGAGAAACAAACAGGCGAAGAGCTTGATGTGGATATTTATATGACTTCATACCAAGAACAAATGATGCGCTTAGCATTAGAAAGACATTTTGAAACTGAGCGAGAAAATTTTACAGAACGTAACTTTAAAATAAAAACATTAGCATTATTTTTCATTGATGATATTGCTTCATACCGGGATAGTGAAGATGGTAAAGTTCCTTATTTGAAAAACACATTTGAACAATTATTAAAAGAACGAATTGAAAAGGAACTATCTACACTAACAGAATATGAATCGGAATATAAAGAATATCTAGAAGCCAGTTTAGTAGATATTAGTGCATGTCATGCGGGGTATTTTTCACAAGATAACAGTGATTTAGACGAAGATATTGCAAATGAAGTTGAAACAATATTACATGGCAAGAAACAATTATTATCGTTTAAGAAAAAAGACGGTACACCAAACACATTACGATTCTTATTTTCAAAATGGACCTTAAAAGAAGGATGGGACAACCCTAACGTATTTACAATCGCTAAACTACGTTCAAGTGGTAGTGAAAATAGTAAACTTCAAGAAGTAGGACGTGGACTCAGACTCCCAGTTGATGAACATGGTAACCGAATTTCAAATGAGGAATTTCAACTTAATTACATAGTTGATTTTACTGAGGCAGACTTTGCAGAACGACTTGTTGAACAAATTAATGGGGAAATTCCACAAGCTGCAGTCATTACAGAAGAACAACTTGCTAAAGTTGCATCTAAACTTGGCATAACTTCCGATGATTTATTTGATATTTTATATGATAAAAAGTATATCGATCGCAAAATGAATATTAATATAGAAACACGAGATGAGTTCTTTGCTGAATTCCCGGATTTTGAACTGGGCTTATCATCAGGAAAAGTTAAAGATAGAAATAAAAACAAACCAAAACCAGTTAGAATTCGTAAAGGTGCTTATAATGAAATACGTGAGTTATGGGAAAAAATAAATCAACGTTACCTACTCTTTTATGATAGAGATTTAGATAAAGATATGAAGGATGTTGTTTTGTCCATCTTGGAAGAACCAGGTGTGTTTACAGATGTTGTAATGACAAGCTCACGTGAAATTATTCAAAGTGATGGAACGTCCATGACCATTGCAGATAAAACAGGTTTACAATATGTTGTTTCTAGAACGATTCCGTATAATGAATTTTTATTAAGAATTATGAGAGGTACAAATATTCCAATTGAAACGATGCATCAGTCGATGTGTGAATACGTTGAAAAAAATGGGGACATTGATTCGAAATATATAAATGAAAGTTCTGTTAGTGTCATTATTCAAAAGTTTAACGAATGGAAGAACACAAATTTACAAGGACGTTTCCATTATGCTAAAAGTGAAACACCAGTTACATCAACAGCACTTTCATACGAAGATGGAAGTCCACGAGAAACAATCTCACAAGGTAGAATTGGAACAAAAATTGCTCCTGGTACACCGAGCGATAAATATTTGTATGACGCTTTTGCTTATGATTCACCGCTGGAACAGAAGAATATTTCTACTGATATAGAAGAAGTAATTGTGTACGGAAAAATACCAAGAAATAGTATCGCAATTCCAACGATTACAGGTGGAATGTATAGCCCTGACTTTATGTATGTTGTAAGACGAGCAACAGGTGAAAAAGAATTAAATATAGTCGTTGAAACAAAAGATGTTGAAGATAAGACCAATATACGTGGCACAGAAAATGCAAAAATAGAATGTGCAAAGGTATTTTTCAATGTGTTATCTGAAGATGGTTATAAAGTTTACTTCCATGATCAATTAAACAATAAACAAATGGCGCAGATAATTAAAGAGGTTTTGCGGGATAACAATGACTAAGGTATTAACAATAATATTTAAAGACCAGATTTATCAATCAAATATCTAAAAAATTAGGGGGAAGGCATGAAAACTATACCTATCACAATTAGAGATATGAAATATCCACAAATGATTGATATGAACAATACATTGCATTCATTTATAAAAGAACACAAAAATAATCTTTCATTTACTTTTGATTTTAATAATTTGAAATGGATTGACCCATCGGGTGCAGTTATTTTTTTGGAAACGATTAAAAATTTAGAAGAAGAAAATATTAAACTAGAATATATTGACTTAGATTTGACATCTTCCCCTGTACAATACGGTTTGAACATAGAAATATTCCAAGAGTTGGGGATTTCGGAATTAGGTAGTAATGAAGAAGGGTTGACTTATTTAGCGCCAAAAAAAGTTTATAAAAATGAAGTTTATGATTATATAAAAAATCATGACTATAGTATGGAAAACTTTTTTGATATCCTATCAGAAAAAATCACTAATAAAGTTATTAGGCAGTCAAATATGACGAATGATAAATTAACAAGTCTTTTCAGTTATGTTGTTAGAGAATTAATAAGAAACATATTTGATCATTCTAAAAGTGAATATTTTTACTATGGTTCACAATACTTACCAAACAAAAAGATTGTAGAACTGGTAATATCGGATAGAGGTGTTGGTTTAAAAAATACAATTCCATTTGATACAGAAGAAAAATGGCTTGATTTAGATACTACTGAAAATGCAATACAAAAGGCATTTACACCAGGAGTAACCGCTGCAAGTAATCACAGCTATGCACCACAGGATTATTGGAATTCAGGATTTGGGTTGGCTATGGTAAAAAGTCTTGTATCAGCAGCAGATGGTACTCTTAGCATAGCTACATCTGATAAAGCCATTACCTATAATTAAACTGAAGAATGGTATGATTGTTATATAAAGGGTACAATTTTAAGATTAAGAGTTGACTTGGACAAACTAATTCTAGTAGATTTTGATAAACAGTTAAACAAGGTTACTAAAGAAGCGCAATTGTTAAATGAGAATTTTATTCCTTCAAGAAAGTCTCAAATATTATAAATGTAGGTTAAAAAGCCGAGTAACGAACATATATCATTCGTTACTCGGTTTTCATCTCCGCTTAAAGCCTGTCATTCCGCTACTTAACTGTTTTTTAGCGCTACTTCCTCATTTTGAAGTGGCGGTCTTTCTGTACGTTAATGATGGATAAATAGGCTTTACATAGAGAAAAGACGGACAAGGTTCTTTGTTTAGAGAATGAGCCATCACGTCTGATCCTCTATGTAAGCCTATTTTTTTTGAGTGCTATTAAGTAGGCTAATTATTTTATTACTGTTCTCATACTAGATAATAACCGGTTTTAGTAGAATGATTTTTCTTGCATTTGTTCCTCAGGCATTTAAACGGGTTCATTATATTTTTCTCCATACAGTCATTCTTTTGGAAGCATAAAAGGGTACCAGATCCATCAGACATATAATATCCGATGGCCCTTCTAGTATTCATTATTTTGTTAAACTTCTAGTGTTTTTTTCTATTCAGGTCCCATTCATTTTAGGAGAATGTCGCTTTTTTCCCATGCAAAAGCATCAAAATAATCAGCTTGTACTTCAAAATACTCTAAAAATCAGAACGTCTTATGATGAAGGTACATTTTTTCTCAAATAAAAGATGATTTTTTCCATTCATACCGCCCATAGTCTTAATAAAAAGTTAACTTAAAAGGAAGTAGTAATCTTCTACTATTCTATTATCCACCATAATAATAGTACTAATATAATATGAAAAATAAATTATAAATTTACTATTTTTAAAAATTCAAAAAAATAATAGTGATAAAAATACCATGATTAAATACCTATTTTTCTTGAGGGAAGAAAAAACAACTAGAAACAAAGATACTAAAAACCTCCTCATATAGTAAATTCTATAGAGAAAAAGACTTGTTTTTAACTAGAAATATTGTTAAATATAACCTTTCGTGTATAATGAATCATGAGCTCAAAAAGAAGGAGGTGTTACAGGATGAAAGTAGTTAAAAAAGGTGAACAAGTTCGTTCTCAATCTTGCACAGCGAATATTTTCATGTAATGTTTTACCCATTAACGAAAGCCTATGTTTTTTCATAGGCTTTCCCTTATTTATGATTTTTTCCTGTATTTCTATGAAATGTATAACAAGAAAAAACATTCATAGTATAACGAAATAGACGGGAGTGAAAGAATTTGGGTAACAACCAATTTGTTGTTCATACTTCAGTAGAAATTTATAGTGAAAAAGAAAAAGTGATTCACTTTTTACTTGGAAATCAAAATCGACATATTACCTATGAATATGATCCAGCGTTTTTACAACTAGCTTTATTTTTATCCAAACCTCATACAGTGCAAGAAACGGTAGAGGAATTACAAAAACAACATTTTCATGTCAATGAAGAAGAGGTTAAGCAAGCTATTTTTTTATTATTTAGTGATTCGATTTTAAAAATAGTTAATTCAGACAATAACGCAGCTACAATGTCTACTATTTACAACCGACAACTTGATTTTTTTGAAGAGTTTACAGATGGACAGAAAAGTGCGACACAATTTCAACAAAGACTTCATGATGCAAAGGTTGTTATTTTGGGATTAGGTGGAATTGGGTCGTGGATTGCTTACTCTCTTGTTCAATCCGGAGTCAGACAACTTACGCTAGTGGATGGAGATAGGGTAGAAGAAAGTAATTTAACGCGGCAAGCTGGATATCGTGTACAAGATATTGGACGATTAAAAGTAGATGCATTAGCAGACTTTCTACAACAAATAAACCCAACCATATCGCTTCAAACACATGCTATTCATTGTAAGGAGACTACTGATTTTATTAGCATTTGTGAAGGGAAAGATTTAATCATTAGTTGTATGGATGAACCAAATTCTGTAATACCTGGTCGTTGGATTCATCAAGTGGGGCATACATTACATATTCCGCATATGATTAGTGGTGGATACCGTGGTCATTTAGGGTTGATTGGACCTACCATTATTCCTGGTAAATCCGTTTGTTATGAATGTATCGTAAAAGCAATTGAAGAGGAATACCGAGATTGGAAACTTCTAAAACCAGCGGGAAAAGTAGGAACAATCGGTGCATTGTCAGCGGTAATTGCCAATCTACATGCATTTGAAGCTATTCGCGTGTTAACTCATATTTCTGAGCCAGCGATGCTGAATAAAAAAGGAGAATTTGACTTTTTACATAATCAATTTGTATTACGGGAATACAAGGCACAACAAAATTGTCCGTATTGCCGGAAAAAGGGTGACGAAAATGAATAAAGAGATGACAAGGTATTTAGAAGGATTTTTTAATGTATTAGCACCACTTGAAGTACATGAAACATTTAAAAATATGGCATTGCTACCGCCAACGCAACTTTTTTCTTTTATGAAGGCCGTGCGTACAAAAGAAATGGAACAACTGTTAGAAACTGATTTTTGGAAACATCATCGACAAATTATTCAACAAAACGTATCTTTTGTCCAAGCAGAATCACTTTTTACGGAGCATGAGATAGATGATTTGATGAAATATTTATTTGTCGATTGTAACATTTGGGTTCTTTTTTTAGCTATCCAAATACAAAATGAATCATTTGTTCAAAATCACCTTTCGTTCCATCATGAAGAACGAGTAATAAAAGCACTCGAAGAAGGAAATGGTGTCATATTAGGCCAATTACATTGGGGCCCTTTTCAATTGTTGGCACCAGCTATGTTATATAAAGGATACTCGGTGTTTCAATTTTTCGGCGAAAAAAATGCAGAAAAATTAATGAGAAATTTAGTTTCCGTTTATTTTCCTGAAGAACAAAGCAAAGCATTTAAAACAGTAACCGTACCGGAAAATGGATTTTTGTTTAAGGCAATTAAAGCATTAAAACGTAATGAACTCGTTTCTATTCCGCTCGAAGTAAGTGGTTCTGATATAAAACCGAAGCAAGTTGTCTCTTTTTTAGGAGAAAAAGTGTATGCACCAGAGGGAGCGTGTGCAATGGCGCACCTTTCAAAAGCACCTATTATCATGGTACGAGTGGAAAGCGAAGAAGATCATCTTCATATTTATTTTGATCCTCCAGTGTATGTAGGGCAAAAAAGTGAAATAGAAGAGAAAAATAAATTTCTTTTTGCGAAAGCAGAGGCATATGTGAAGGAAAAGCCGGAACAATGGCGAGGGTGGTCCTTTTTAGAGCAAATGCTTGTAAAAAAGTGAAATAGGCTTTTATCGTCGTGACATTTATTCCTTACTTTCATAGTATGTAGTGAACCGAAACTCTATGAAAGAAAGAAGGGAAACAGTCATGTCTTGTTCAAACTGTCATCAATCGATCAAAAAAGCGACGAATAGTTTACAAGAAGAGTGTATTCGTGTGCAAAAAGTGTATGATTGGGTAACAGACGCGCTTTCCGTTACTCGGGAAGTTCGATTTACAAGCCAACAATTAGAAGCAATTCGCAATGCGATGAATGATCCAAATCGTCGACCGCTTCGTTTTGTTTGTCAGACACAACAAGTGCGGGAAACATTTCGGATAGAAGAAGGAGTCGCATGCCAAAACCAAGGAACAACGTGTGACCAAGTCGGAGAAAAACAAACGGTAACGGTGCCTGTTGGCGGGAAGTTAGTAGAAGCACAATTAGTCGATTTAGTGTTTAAAACAGACGTTGTCTTAAAAGTGCTCGATCGTTTAGGAAATGTTGTGACGAGTATTCCGTTAAATGTTACTGCTTTTCAGTCGTTCGTTCTTTGTTATCCGGATGGAACCGATTTATTTTGTAAAGTAACGAAAGTCATTTGTCGTATTCCGAGTGGTACGGTTTTAGTGAATAATCCGGTTTCAGAATCGATTCAATTAGAAGTTATTTTCTGTGTCGATATCCAAGTAGAAGCGGAAGTAAAATTAGAAGTGTTAGCTAAATTCTGTGCACCTCGTGAAAATGATATTGAAGTACCAATTGTAACAGAAGTATGTCCAGAACCAGAGTTTCCACCACAATGTCCAGCCATTTTCCCGCGTCCAAATTGTGATTGCCAAGCAAGTGGAAATGTCACTGGCCAAACATCGCAACAAGCAACAGAAATTGGCATCGCATCTGTTGACTTTGATATTTGTCCAAATTGCCATATTAAAAATAGCCGTTTACTCTTTACATTTAAAGATGAAGATTTTTCAGATGGAGCAAAAGATTTTACATTCCAAGCAACATCGTTTGATCAAAGCACTTTAAAATGTGAAAAATCACAAGGTGGCTTACGATTAACAGTCAGTGGAACAGGGGAATTTACAAACGGAAAATTAGCGAATTTTACGCTAACACTTTGGGAACGAAAAGGTGGCGGCGGTCAACAATTCGAAATTACACTTACACGTTTTCATGCGCAACAAAATCCAATCTTCACAACTGGGCGAGTGAATGTGACGTCAGGTTCCTTTACAATAGAAGATTGTGTTACTTTTGAAGATATCAAATTAAAGAAATCACCGTAAGAAGCAGGGAGTGCCTTGCTTCTTTTTTGTTTTCTTCTTTCATATGAATGAAGAAAAAGGAAGGTGAAGAAAATGAGTGAACAAATAGAAGAATTGTATGAGACGTTAAAAGAAAAAAAGGATTATTATCAACAAAAGGCGTTAAAGCTAGAACGAAAACTGTTGTTTGCAGAAGAACGAATAAAAGAAATAGAACACAACGAACAAAGATTCGCTCAATTTTTACAACGAGAAAAAAAATTGCAATTAGAAATAAAAGCATTGCAAGAAAAAATGAAAGAACCACGAACGGAACCAGCCAAGTTTGAACAGTACGAATCGTTATTAAAGCGGATGGGAGAAGAACTAAACGAAAAAGAATCGAAATTAGAATTTTATAGAAGAAAAATTCAAACGTTGCAAGAACAAGTCCAGCAAAAAACGTTAATTCAAACAAAACGGTTGCATCAAAAGGATGAATTCCCGGTCCGGAGTTATTTTGATTACACGATTATTTTACGAAAAGCGCCAATTATAAAGGGAAATTTTTATTTGGAAAATGATGGAGAGACAGTTATTCAAAATCCGATTATTTGTTTTCGCATGCAACCAGGCCATATTTTTTCTTTACGTGGGAAGCAACTTATTTATGAAAAAAATACCGTGGACGCAAAAGATGGGCAATGGCTTATCGTACCGTCCGAAGAAGGAAAAGAAGGGGAGCGCTGGTTGATGCCGCTTTACACGTTACAATTAGCACCCAAAATGCACGTCTCCATAGATGATGTTGAAATCACGATTCCACAAGAAGCAGATGGATTTATTCAAATAGAAGCGTTTGTGTTCGATGAACAGCAAAAAATAGCAAGGAAGGCAGAAAACCAAATTCGCTTATCGATTCCGTGATAATGACCTAGACACTTTTTAAATCACGGCATACATTATAGTGAGGATAGAAAGAAACAAAGGAGTGTGAACGATGACAAACGAAAAAAAGTCACGTGAAATTCATGTCGATCAATTAGTCATTCATGCAAAAGAAGTTCGTCTTGTTGATGCAGAAGGAAGAGAGTGGAATCGTCCGAGATCCCCGTTTGGTATGTTTTCACCACCACCAGTAGAGGAAGAAATGGCTACGCGCGAAGAACAGCAACAAGCAGAAGGAAAAGAAGATAACGATGAACGCCCTCGTCCTCCATTTTCATGGATTTAAAATAGAGCCTTTTTTAGGCTCTATTTTTTCAATTGGGAGATAAACAAGCTTCGTTGTGCTGCTTCTGTTTGATAATGGGACAGCACCGATAAAAATAGTTTTGTCCGGGCACGAGTCATTGCAACATAGAGCAATCGACGTTCTTCTTCGATAAACGAAGCATCTTTGTCTTTTTTATATAGGTCTAAGGCAAAATCATGCGGAAGCAGGCCTTGATTGACACCGAGCACGAACACTTCATCAAATTCTAACCCTTTTGATTGATGAATCGATAACACATGGACATTCGATGGTTCGTTTTTTAACATTTTTTCGCGAATGATTAATTCCTCTAGATAATCTAACCATTCTCGAATAGATGTAAAAGGTCGGAACGCAACATGTAACTGTTTTAAATCATCTTTTGCTCCGTCAAATCGATTGTTCTCATCGCTACGTTTTTTTATGTAATCGTTTAACCCTACATCATGTTCGAGATACACGAGTGCTCGTTTTGGTGTGATGTCTTTGATTTTTGGTAATAACGTGGCGATTGTTTCTAATCGTTTTTTTTGAAATGCTGGAAGTCCTTCTGCAAATCGAAGTGCTTCAATTAACGATACATCGTGTAATACACTTTGTGCGCGAATTTCATTCACAAACGATTGTTTAATAAATAAACTTGGAAGAATTCCTTTTAATGCGGTTTCATCATCTGGATTCACAGCTAATGCAAAATAGCTACGGACAATTTTCGGAATCGGTCGATTGTAATATTGTTCCACCGTTTTCGCTGCAGCGAGCGAGCAATTGTGATGGAGCGATTGTTCGAGTAAGGCTCTTGATTGCGCATGTGTTCGACATAAAATCGCAATCGTTTTGTCCGGATGTAACCGTTTCGCTTTTTCTACATAATTTGCAATAAAAAATGCTTCCTCTTCTTCATCAAAAGGAAAAAAGAGAATTGGCCCTTTTTTCGTAGAAAACGTCGCATGTAGCTTTTTGGGCACTCGTTTATAGTTGTGTTGAATAAGACGTTTTGATGCTTCGACAATTTCGTGACTAGACCTATAATTAGTCGATAATACAATCGTTTCTAATCCAGCTACTTTTTCTTTCATTTCTAGTAAAAATGATGGGCTGCTCCCACGAAAGGAATAAATAGTCTGATCGTCATCGCCAACGACACATAGATTACTAGATGTACTTAGCAATTGGATTAATTCGTATTGTACCCAGTTAATATCTTGAAACTCATCAATCATAATATAACGAAAACGTTGTTGATAGTTTGCTAGAATAGGAAGGTTTTCACGGAAAAATTGTAAACAACCGAGCAACATATCATCAAAATCAAATAGCCCTTCGTCTCGTTTCAACGTTTCATAGGCTTGAAATAATTGCTCCGTCATTCCATTTGGCTCTGTTTTTAAGATATCATCTGGTGTTTTTCCTTGGTTTTTATAAAAACTAAACGTTTGTAACATTTCATCAAATACGATTTCTTGTTCACTAATTCCAAGTGATTTAGCTGCTTGTCTAAGAAGTACTTCTTTTTTCCATTCATGGGAAAGTAGCTTTGCCGCATCCCAGCGTATCGGTTCGTGATAACGTAAAATCCGGTAAAACACACTATGAAATGTCCCGCACACGATGCGATTCAGGATGTTAGAAGGAAATAATTGATACGATTGTAGTCGTTCTTTTAATTCTGTCGCTGCTTTTTTTGTAAAGGATATGAGCATTAATTCATTTGGATTCGTGTTCGTTTCTTGTAAAATGTATGCAACCCGAGCGGTTAATACGCGTGTTTTTCCACTTCCAGGACCAGCGGCAATTAGTAACGGTGTATCAATCGTTGTTACTCCTTTCCATTGTTCGGTATTAAGTGGATAGCCGCATGCTTTTAAATGATGATAAAGCGGATGATTTGTTGGTTGTGCTGGCTGCATATTTTCAAAAGGTTCGGTTACTTTTAATCGCTTGGCCTGGTAATATGATGGCGATGGTTCATCTGTTTCATCAGGACAATCGGACGGTACGAGATGAATGAAAGATGGAGTTTTGAAAATGGTATGAACAAACACAACTGGTTTCGAGCAAGTTGGGCATAACAGTTGATGTGTGTTTGAAGCATCGCGAAGTTTATACCAATCTTTTCTTGGAAATGTGGATAATTCAATTAGTTGCTGATGGAAATGGGCACTGAACAAGAGGTATCCCCATCCTTTCTATACATACAAAAATCTTCTGTTTTCTCTTGATGTATAGTATACTATAAAGTAGAAGGGAGGGAATAACAATGGTATATGCTCCTCCGATGATACAAGATCAATATGTGCAATACGTAAAGCGAACCGAGCGAAAAGGTCCAACTGCCTTAGAAACGACCAAAGTAAGAAAGATTACGCTTAATCCAGAGGAAGAAAGGTGGAAAAGACAAGGAATCATCCCGCTTCATCCAGCAAAGAATCTCCGAAGAAGACAAGTGATTTTTAAACGAAAAGAACGAAATGAACAAGTCGAACACATGATTCAAGAAGTGACACAAAAAGGTTTAGTCATTAATGAAGTAGTGTAGAAAGGAAGCAAACATGATTGAACAACAGACAGATTAATCCCTGTTTCTTATGTAGAAAGAGCCATAAGAAACGGGGATTATTTTTTTTGCACGTATAGTCCTTCCCCTTCTGTCCATTCCGCAAAAAGTACTTCTTTTATATTGTGAATCCCATGTACTTTTAATTGCCCATCTAACCATTCTTTCGTTAGATTTTGTTCACGAATATTTTCCCAAATAATGTCCCCATCGCTAATGAACATAACAGGTAGTACGACTTTTTCCTCTTGTGCTTGCACATCTTTTCGCGTAGCGTTTTGTTGCAGTGATTTTTTTAACACATTGACGACTCCATTCGTTTCTAACACCGCATATTCAACGTCTTTCATGGAAAACACATCTTTATCCCGGAGCAAATGTTGTAGTTGGTTTAGGTCTAACCGATTTTTCTTTAACGCTTGAAAATTCACTTGTCCTTTATAAATAACAATGGACGGTTCTCCTTCTAGCCAAGTGCGTGTTTTGCGGAGTTTTTGTGTGATGAACTCAATGGAAGCGACGAGCACTCCCCACAAAAGTACCGCATATAGTATGTACCATATATGAATATCCTTATCGTAAATGGCATTCCCAACAAGTTCCCCCAATACGAGTGCTGAAATAAAATCAAATGGGGTAATTTGGGTGATTTGCGTTTTTCCTAATGCCTTTGTGACAAGCATTAACGCAAAAAAACCAATAATTAATTCTAGTGATAAATGTAAAAATTGCATTTGACCATACCTCCCGTAGTAGTATGTGCAAATGCATAATAGTTATACAGATTTTCTCATTTCCACATGAGGAATTCCTGCATCCATGAATGTTTCTTTTGAAATGTTCGTGTATCCAAGCTTTTCGTAAAACGGCATGGCTTGTACTTGTGCATTCAATTTAAAGGTGTTATATCCTTTTTGTTGTGCTTCTTGTTCGATTGTTTCCATTAAGTGACGACCAACATTTTTCCCACGATACGATGGCAAAATACAAATTCGTTCCACCTTTGCCATCCCGTCGACAAAGCGAAGTCGTCCAGCACCGACTGGTTTGTCTCCATCATAGGTGACAAAATGAACAGCGGTTTGTTCAAATTCATCATATTCTAAATCTGTAGGAACGTGCTGTTCTTTTATAAAAACGACTTTTCGAATGAAAAAAGCATCTTCTTGTTCTTTTGGTGTTTGTACAACTTTGGTAATCATTGTTGATTCCTCCTTGTTTTTCTCATTATACAATGGTTCTTTTTAGTAGTAAATACATTAAAAGTTCGATATAATGTAAAAATTGTGTACCAATACCGCTACATATAAGGAGGGATTTTCATGCCAAAAACAAAAGTATTTATTCCAACTTCACACATTAAGTCATTAGCAATTGAATTACTAGAAGAACGAGGTGTTGAAGTAGAAGATATCGCAAAAATAGTGTACGATTTACAAAAAAAGTATAACGACATTACGATGGAGCAGTGCATTGAAAATGTTTATGCGGTATTAGATAAGCGCGAGCTTCTGTATGCATTATTAGTAGGAATTGAGTTAGATAAATTAACCGAACAAAAGAAACTATCTGAACCGTTACAAGAAATACTAGAAGCAGATGAAAGTTTATTCGGAATTGATGAAACACTCGCACTCGGTTCTGTGTTTGGATATGGTAGTATTGCTATTACAAACTATGGATATCTCGATAAAGTGAAACCACATATTATCGGAAACCTAGATACGAATGAACATCAAGTGCATACGTTTTTAGATGATCTCGTCGCAGCTATTGCATCTGGTGCTGCAGCAAGACTTGCTCATCGCACTCGTGATTCATTAGAAAACGGGTATGCCTAGAAGCATTTCTTTCATAGAAATGCTTTTTTTGTTTGAAAAATGAAAGAAAAGGGAATTTTATGTATTAGTAGAATAGGACGGAAAGGGTGAAAGCGAATGAACATTTTAGAATTAAAAATGGCAAGCGAAAATCCAAAAACTATTCAAAAGATTATGGAAAGTAAAGATATTACGATTACCCAAGTGATGTTACAGAAAGGGCAAGTAATCGAAGAACATGTACAAGATGTCACGGTTTATATTATCGTGCAACAAGGAGAAGTAGTGTTTATGATTACAGGTGAAAAAGTGGTGCTAACCGAATCGAAAATATTACAATTAAATCCACATGAACGCCATGCCGTAACAGCAGAAACAGATTGTTCATTTTTAATCGTAAAAGTGGGCGAACCGAAAAATGAAAAATTACACCCACCAGTAACAGGGAAGTAATCTCGTTTCAAAAGAAGCGAGATTTTTTTGTGGAAGAGAGAGGGTTACGTTTTTTGGCATTCAATATTATAATGAACGTATACATACGAAAAAAGGATGGTATTGACATGGTAAAAGCAGTCTTTTTTGATTTAGATGACACGTTGCTATGGGATAAACAAAGTATCCAACTAGCGTTTGATAAAACGTGTAAAGAAGCGCAAGAAAAATATGACGTAGACGCAAAAGCGTTAGAAGAGGCAGTGCGCGCAGAAGCAAGAGAATTATATGCATCATATGACACGTGGGACTTTACTCAAATGATTGGCATCAATCCATTTGAAGGGCTTTGGGGAGATTTTACGGATAAAATTAACGTTCATTTCAGAAAAATGAAAGAAATCGTTCCAACGTATCGGAAAGAAGCATGGACACGCGGGCTGAAACGATTAGGAATTGACGATGCTGCATTCGGCGCTCATTTAGGCGAACGCTTCCCAGCAAACCGAAGAGTATCTCCTTGTTTATATGACGACACATTTGCGGTACTAGATAAATTAATTGAAAAAGGATACCGTTTATTATTATTAACAAACGGTGCTCCAACGTTACAAAACGAAAAACTAGACATCACACCAGAACTAGTTCCGTATTTTGAACATATTGTTATTTCAGGAAACTTCGGTCGCGGCAAACCAGATCCAAGCATTTTCGAACATGCCTTATTTTTAATGGGACTTTCAAAAGACGAAGCAATCATGGTCGGTGATAACTTAAAAACAGACATTTTAGGATCAAACCGCATCGGCATGAAAAACGTGTGGATTAACCGTGAGAATCATGAAAAAGTAGACGGAATCGAACCTACGTATGAAGTGACTTCTCTAACGAAATTATTTGAATTGGTGGAAAAACTTTAAGTAGAAAAGCTAACGAATTATTTTTCGGTACTGCATCCCAAAAGTTAAGGTTAAATACCAACTTTTGGGATATTTTTATGAAAGAAAACTATTCGCAATTTTTTAGATGAAGCACAAAACTTAGATTATTCCGATCGTTCACCAACGTATAAAATTTTGCGTGAAGGTAGGAAGTTTGGTTGGTCGGGTTGGTTTGCAACTCAAACGTTAAGCAGTCAATTTTCGAAAGACCAACTCGCTAATTTGCAACAAGCATCCGAAAAAATTCACTTCGCACAAGTGGATTCCGAAATACCATCTACAGCAAAAAACATTGCACAATCGACCAGTGACCGAGAATATTGGGAACAAAAAATAAAGGAATTATCGCTTGGGAAATGGATTGTACAAGGACCAATCTTACATGATAATGGTGAATTGGTACACAATCACCCAGTAGTGGTCCAGATTACACCATTAGAAGAAAGAGTGAAACGATTAAAATAAACAAATATCCGTCTTGCTTATAAAGAAGTAAGACGGATATTTTTGTCCTTATGTTCACGAATAACGAGTCATCTGTTTTAGGAAAAAGGGAATTTAGTATACAAAAAGGAGAAAAAAATGAAAAACAAAGGATTGTATCTTGCACTTTGGATGATTATTGGAGCAAGTATTGGTATTTTTGTTAATCAATTTCCCGTTTTTGTAATAGGTGAGTTACTGGTCGGCATATGGTAGAAAGTATTCGTGCAAATAAAGAAGAAGGACGGCGGGTAAAAAGATAGAATAAAGTATTATCCAAACGTCCATAGGGGGGGAAGGCTTGATGAAAAAACGATTAAGCATCATCATGATGTCTGTTTTATTGATGATTAGTGTTGCGGCATGTCAATCGACAAAGGATGCATTAACAACCGATGCACCAATCGATGTACAAAAACTTTTCAACTATAAAGATTCATATGTAGGAGATAATAGTGCTGTTGGAAATATAGTAGTGCTGCTCCCTGGGAATACTTATTATGAAGGGATGGCGCTTTATACGAAACAACGACCATACGGTATAGAAGTGACGTATAGTGCCAACAGTCAAGAACAAATAGAAACATTTGCTGATTATTGGACAAGAGAACAAACGGAAAAAATCATGCTAACGAATGCGACCGTTTTTTGTACACTTATTCCAAACGTGGATGAAGTAATCATTACTATCAAACGTGAAAATGACATAGAAACACGTACGATTACTCGCAGTGAACTCGATTCTTTTTACGGAAAAAGTGTGCGGGAATATGCGGAAAATCCAGAACAGTGGGAAAAAGATATCATTAATGGTACATTATCAAACAAAGAGGACGTTCATCGCTTTTTTCAAAATACGAATGAATAACATATCTATAGAAAGGTAGGGTATCATGGCTCTTTTTGATGCATCAGCAGCAACGTATGATGATTGGTGTAAAATGGAACTAGGTTCTTTCGTTGACCAATTGGAAAAAAAGATAGTGGAGAAATTAGCTGCCCCAGTAAAAGGGGAAAAAACGTTAGACTTAGGAACCGGTACAGGCATTTATGCCTTATGGTTAGTAGAAAAAGGTTTAGATGTTACAGGTGTAGATGTTTCGATGGGAATGTTGGAAAAAGCAAAGATAAAAAATCCACAAGCGACATTTATTTGTAGCGACATTCACGCATTACCTTTTGAAGACGAGACGTTTGACTTAGTCGTATGCAACATTGTGCTTGAATTTGTGACGGATCCGAAAAAGGTAGTAGCGGAAGTATTCCGTGTGCTTAAAAAGAATGGGCGATTTGTTTGTGGATTTATCGGAAAAGAAAGTAGCTGGGGAGAGCAGTACATAAAAAAGGGAAAAGAAAAAGCAGACAGCGCTTTTGCATCTGCCACCTTTTTCACTCCAGATAGTGTGAAACAATTAACGAACGTTCCTCCTGAAAAGATAGAGTATGGATTGTATGTTGGCTCTAGTGAATTTCAAGGAAAAAGCCAGGCTGAACAAGTAGAAAAAGAAAGAGCAGAGACATGGAAAGGGCACCATGCTGGATACTTTGCTGTGAGATGGAGAAAAAAGTGAGAATAAAAGACGCATCATGCTAGGACGAATGCGCCTTTTTTCGTTTTTTCAGATGTATTTTCAATGTATCAAGTAATTCTTTTTCGAATTTGCCATTTCCGTAAAGAAACGACCATTCTTCACATAATTGATTGGCGTTATCTACTTGTTCTTCCGCTTGTTTAAAATCGGATTGCCAAGCAAATTGTAAAAAGGCTAATTTATCACGAGTCAAATCATCTCGAATAACAATCCGGCCTTTGATTGTATCCCACTCTTCTGTTTTTTGATTTAGTAAGTAGCAACTTATTAAATATAACACATCTAGATGGTTCCAAATAAAACTGCGTGTTTTTTTCGTTGGCGCCGCTTTGACAAATGGTTGTAATAATGCTTTTGCTTGTTGACTTTCTTCCTTCACGATATAGTAATAACTTAGCGCTGATGCTAAGGAAGCAGAATGGATTGTATATTGTTCGGATAAAAGAGCTTTTTCTGCTCGTTCTACTAAATTCTTTGGCCATTCGTGAATCGATGTTCTAACTGTTGCATGAATAAGGTGAGTGACGAGAAGTACTTCTTTTTTTGTTGGATCGTGTTTCAATTGATGAAGCACGCCACCATCTGGGATAAAATCTGGGCTTTCTTTCATCAAAAGGTTCATCGGTCCTACGAAAAGATTGATAAGAGAAAAAATAAAAAGAAACATCGAAGAAAAGGCAAACGCACTTATGAGAGAAATCATTCCGACGAGTATGTTTGCTAATCCTCCCCCGAGTATAAAGGAGTACACTTGTTTTTCTAAAGGTGCTCGTGTTTCGTGAATATCCGCACGTAAACTAGCAGCACCTGCTAGTTTTAATCCATGTGATTGAAACGTTATATGCCGTTTTTGTTTATCATCCTTATATATAAACAATGGGCCAAGGAGAAAAAAGTAAAACTCCATCCCTTTCCTTTTCCCAGCTATTACATGCCCTGATTCATGGACGATGATGGCTAAATAGTGGCTGATTATAAAGAAAACTACTAACAAAACAATAGAGAAAAAAGAAACGTTAAATTGAAAATAGTCTAACATCATCCAAATGCTAAAAAAGCCCAAAACGGCTCCTAAAAGCATTTGCAACATAAATTTTATAAATTTCATTAGTTGCCTCCATATGAGTTTTTTAGGATGAAACGATTTTCATTATTAAGACGATTTTGGTTGAGTAGAAGTTTCAACGGAGGGAGACTCTTTTTAGGAGTGTTTATTTTCAAGTTGACTTTTAGTACGTTCTCTTTTACAATTTACCGTATCATATAAATTTTTGATCCGCTGTTCGGTTAGCGGGAGCGGAGATGAGAATTATTTCCCGATTCATCAGCAAGTTTAAATATGGGGCATTAGCTCAGTGGGAGAGCGCTTCGTTGACATCGAAGAGGTCACTGGTTCAATCCCGGTATGCCCCACCATATTTTGCATAACTTTATCTATTAAACTTGTGAAGAGCAAGGAAGTGCTTCTACCAAGTTTTGACTAAAGCACCCCATCTATCCTGCTGTTACAAGTACAGGATAGATGGGGTGCTTTGTTATGTTTAATATATTTTGATGAGTAGAAAAAAGCGATTTTAAAACGCAATAGTGAACATATAGATATCACCTTATTATTGATTTATTTGGCTTTTATATGTTTCTCAGGTTTCTTTGGGAAATTATTTTATTTCCTATCGAATAAGTAAAGAAAATAGGAAATGATACTCCTAATCACACTAAAATAATGTAATAAATAAACGTATAATTAATCGTAACCGAACACTTTCATACACGTTATAAAGTTCTTTGTAGAGTAAAGCCACTTTCCATTATCAAAGTGGCTTTTTCTCGTTAAAACTCTCTTTCTTGATAAAATCGAAGCGAAATAAAGTATGAAATCACTAAAATCACAAAAGCAATGGGAAGCAATAATAACAGCAGCTGTGTTTCTGTACGTTCACTTAAAAAGGTTACGGTATTTTGGATAAATGTCCAGTTAGATAATTGATCTAAATTATTTACCAAAGCTGTTCCACCAAATACTAAAATGAAAAATAGAATTAAGTTTGGTGTTTTGGCTTTTAAATAGCCGTATTTAAAAATCATCGGAAAAGAGATAGCAAAAAATACGGTTATGATAAAAAGCGTGCTAATGATGCCACTTTGTGTAAAGGACATATCAAACGGAATGTGCAATAATTGGACGCCGAAATAAATGATGGCATATAAGAGTATTGCGTAAGTAGCAAATACGTAGACAGAAAGGTATTTTGCTAATACGATTGTTTGTTTTTTTATCGGTAGACTAACTAGGATGATGTCACTTTTATTTTTGTCTTCGGTTGCGCTTGCTCCTAATACGAACATATATGTGACCGTTAAAATTCCAACGATTGTCGCCCCTGGTCCCATCGGGGAAAGTGTAACGGCGAAAAAGAGCATCATGAAGATAGCTAGTGTCACAACTTTTTTTTGGATGAGTATATCTTTTTTAATGAGTGGATACATGGTTCTCTCTCCCTTTTGTAAAAAATATCATGATATCTTCTAGTGTTGGCTTTTCGATAATAACGGAATTGCCAAAGAGTTCGATGACTTCTTTTTTATGGCTACATAAGGCGAGGAATCCAAATTGGTTTTCTTTCACGCCTATGACAATATCTTCGGTTAATTCCGCTAGTTTGTCTTTGCTTCCGCGGACGATGCAGTATTCTTCGAGCAGTTCGTCTTTTGTTTTACTGATGATAATTTCTCCGTTATGAATCAACGTGATGAAGTCTGCTACTTTATCTAAGTCAGATGTAATATGTGTTGAAAAAAGGACTGATGTTTTTCCATCACTAATCACCGTTTGAAGAATATCTAACAGTTCACTTCTGACGATTGGATCTAATCCAGAAGTGGGCTCATCCATGATTAATAGTTCGGCATGATGAGATAAGGCAATGGCTAAAGAAAATTTCATTTTCATTCCTTTGGATAACTGTTTGATTGGTTTGTTTTTTGGTAAGTGGAAGTCTTGGATATATGTTTGGAATGTTTGTTCATCCCACTTGCTATAAAAAGGACGAATGATGTTTTTCATTTCTTCAATCGTTAGTTCGTCATAAAAATAGTTTTCATCGTATACAAATCCAATTCGTTCTTTAATCGGGATAGTGTGCTTTTCGTGATTTAGTCCGAAAATACGGATGTCACCGCTATCTTTTTTTATTAAATTCATGATCAATTTCATTGTCGTACTTTTCCCAGCTCCGTTTGCTCCGATGAAGCCCATAATATAGCCTTTTTTTAAGGAAAAGGATATGTTTTTTAACGAAAAATCGTCGTAATTTTTCGATACGTTGACTAGTTCTAGCATATTTTCCATGCTACTCACTCCTCATACATCAATTTTAGTAAGTCTTGCAATTCTTTTAGTGAAAGCCCCACTAGTTTGGCTGTAGCTACCGCTTCGGTTAAGTGTTCTTCGATATGTTTCATTTTTGTTTCGCGAATCATTTCTTTGTTAATAGGCGCTACGTATGAACCTTTACTAGAAATGGTGATGATAAACCCTTCTTTTTCTAATTCGTCATATGCACGCTTTGTTGTCATCACGCTAATGCCGAGTTCTTTTGCTAAATTGCGGATAGACGGAAGGGGATCCATTTCGAAAAGCTCTTCCTTTAAAATTTGTTCTTTTAATTGATGGACGATTTGTGCATAAATCGGCTCATCTGATGAATTGGAAATAATAATATTCACATTAACATCCCACCATTTGTTCTAACTGTATATGTTCAGTATATACAGTTAGAACGGTTATGTCAATATCGAAAAGAAATGGTTCTACTATTATTTATGTACATGATGCATTCATTTGGGAAACATAAGCATAGAATCACGGGGACAATTCATTATCGTTGATAAGCAACTATGGACAGGCTAGATTGATAGTGAATAAATTGGATAAGCATGATTATTAAGATGACAATTGGGGGTAAGAAAGATGCATATACGGGATTTTGAACGTTTGATTAATGGAAATACACAACCAGTAGAAGAAGTAAAAGCTTTTTGGAATGGGAGAGCACGTACGTTTTATGAAACGCAAAAAAAGAGTACGGATACGATTGGGGAAAAGGTAACTCGCTTGTTAGTAGAGAAAAACATTATCGATAGTGATACGACGATTCTAGATATTGGCGCTGGAAGTGGGAGATATACAATTCCGATGGCGATGCATGCGAAGGAAGTAACTGCGTTGGATCTGTCGGAATCGATGCTGCATTTTTTACAATATGAAGTGAAGACTTTAGGGGTATCCAATGTGAAAACCCTTCATTCTCCTTGGGTAGCAGACGTTGGTTCAAATGCTTATACGGTCACATTCGCAGCGATGTGCCCAGCGTTACAATCGGTAGAATCGCTAGAAGCAATGTCCAAGGCTTCTAGTCGTTATGGTGTGATTGTTCGGTATATTAAAACAACCGATGAAGTATTAGAGGAGTACCAAAAAGGTTCAGGAAATGACGCTTTATATAAAGGCGGTCCACACAATAGCAAAGAAACGGTGCAAGCGTATTTTAATATTTTATGGATGTTGGGATATGAACCGAAAATCGAATATGTGGATCATTATGTCGATACGGTCATTTCGAAAGAACAATTGCTCGCTAATTATTCAAAAAAAGCTACCATTCCAGCGGATGATTTACACTTGTTAAAAGAGATGATAGATAAAAAATCAAGGGAAGAGAGTATGACACTTCGCAAAATATATAAATTAGCTATTTTATATTGGGATACAAAGATAGATTAACCATCATTACGCGCGGTTTTAAAGGCTATGTGAGGTACGGATTGTTCTTGAAAAAAGACATGCCATAGTCAAAATTAGCTGTTTAAAAGCGGGATTTTTCTCTTAGAAAAAATTAAAGTTGATGAAATCGCTTATTTTTACTAAAATAAGGGGTAGACTTCAACGGAAAGAGAGTGTTCTTGATGGGACGTAAGTGGAATAACATTAAAGAAAAAAAGGCGTCAAAAGACGCGAATACTAGCCGGATTTATGCAAAATTCGGACGTGAAATTTATGTTGCAGCGAAGCAAGGGGAACCAGACCCAGAAGCCAACCAAGCGCTAAAGGTCGTATTAGAACGTGCGAAAACGTATAGTGTACCGAAAACGATTATCGAACGGGCAATTGAAAAAGCAAAAGGTGGTTCTGAAGAAAACTACGATGAACTTCGCTACGAAGGATTTGGCCCGAACGGCTCGATGATTATCGTGGATGCGTTAACGAATAACGTAAACCGTACTGCTTCTGACGTACGTGCGACATTTGGGAAAAATGGCGGAAACATGGGAGTAAGTGGTTCCGTTGCGTACATGTTTGACCATACTGCTGTGTTCGGAATCGAAGGAAAAACAGCAGAAGAAGTGTTAGAACTACTAATGGAAGCAGACATTGATCCACGTGACATTTTAGAAGAAGATGACACTGTCATTGTATATGCAGAACCAGATCAATTTCATGCGGTACAAGAAGCTTGTAAAGAAGCGGGAATTACAGAATTTACAGTAGCGGAATTAACGATGATTGCACAAAACGAGGTAACACTTCCAGAGGATGCACAAGCACAATTTGAAAAATTAATAGATGCATTAGAAGACTTAGAAGACGTGCAACAAGTGTATCACAACGTTGATTTCGGTGAATAAAAGAAAAAGCAGACTTTTTTCGAAAAGTCTGCTTTTTCTTTGTAAGAACAAATGCACCTTCAAGTTACATCTATATTTTCAATGTATCATGTTGAATATCTGAAGTTTCTATTTGAATCGTTGTATGTTCTATGTGAAATGACGTTTGGATTAGGTTAATCGCTTTTTGCAATATTTCTTGGCTATTTTCACCATCTTCTATTAAAAGATGACAGCTTAATGAATCTAATCCAGAAGTAATCGTCCAAATATGAAGGTCATGTACATTGATGACCCCATCTATTGTTTCAAGTGCTATCTTCACTTCTTCTTGATTAATCGTCATTGGAGTTCCTTCCATTAAAATATGAACGGAATGATGAATGATTCCCCAAGCGCTTTTCAAAATGAGCAGTGCGACTAAAACAGAAATGATGGGGTCTGCTACGTACCAATCGAATACGAACATCAGTACCCCAGCAACAATAGCACCAACAGACCCTAACGCATCCCCGAGTACGTGAAGATAGGCACTTCGTAAGTTGACATTATGCTTCACGTCCCCTTTATGCATTAACGACCAAGCACTTAGTACATTCGCAATTAATCCGATAAAGGCGATGAGCATCATTGATCCACTTGCGACTGTAGGGGGTTCGACAAAGCGTCCGTATGCTTCCCAGACGATAAAGCCTGCGATGACGAATAAAGTAACCCCATTAAACAATGCCGCTAAAATTTCAAAACGGTAAAAGCCGTATGTTTTATGAGGAGAAGCAGGTTTTGCTGCAAAGCCAATTGCTACTAAGCTTAATAATAAAGAGCTGGCGTCACTAAGCATATGTCCAGAATCAGATAAAAGTGCTAAACTGTTTGTGAATAATCCACCAAAAAATTCTAAAACCATGATTCCTGCAGTAATGAAGAAAGCAATGAGTAAGCCTTTTTTATTTCCATTTCTCGCTTCTTCGAAATGGCTGTGACTGTGCGTGTGTCCATGATGATCATGTCCGTGATGGTGATGGTGTCCCATAAAAAAATCCTCCTTGTATATAGTGTTAGTATAGTTCCAGCAAAAAGTGTCATAAAAATTGTCGTATTTTATTAAAATTACTATATGAACATATATTCATATATATAATAAAAGTTGTGTTTCCCTTTGTCAATAACGCCTTTGCTTAAAATGTTACGATACATTGTTTTTTTGCATAAAATGAACGGGCTAACGCATGATAAAACAGAACGATCAAAGTAGGGGAGGGAATGGTATGGATAACAATCGTCAACTTGCACCACATGAAACGCTAGAAGTACATGAATTGTTAACGTTTAAAAATGTTTGTTGTACGAAAGCTTCAGCAATGGAATCGTTTGTTCAAGATGAAGAATTAAAGAAATTGCTGCAAGCAGATGTACGAAATGGGCAAGAAGAAATAAAGGAATTAAAAGGGCTTTTATTACGAAATAAATTATCGTAAGGAGGTAGTGTGATGGCACTTTTTGAAGATAATCACGTTGGATTAAATGATCAAATGATTGCATCTGATTTACTAATTGGTGCAAAATCAGCAGTGCGTAATTACGCGATGGCGTTAACGGAATCTGTTAGCCCAGATGTGCGTGGGGTATTGAAAAAACAACTAGATACAGCGATTACAGCGCATGAAAATATTTCGACGTATATGATAAATAAAGGGTATTACCATGCTTATAATGTGAACGAACAAGTCCAACAAGATGTAGCGATGGCAAATCGAACGGTTGGAACGACAGAAAATATGTAAAAAGAACCCAAACGATGGTGTCGTTTGGGTCTTTTCATAAAGGAGAAATACATATTTCTTAGCTTTTCCCAAACAGAATGAAATGTCGGATCATATAGTGCTAGTAGAAATTTCATTATGAAAGGAAAAACACGTATTGATTCAACTAGCATTTAAAAAAATAAATAGTGAAGTGTCTTTGTATCATTAGTGTATGTTGTAGAAAGAAAAAAGTGCATAAGTATCTCTCCTTCATGATGAAATTTACTACTATTTAGAAGGAGTCGATGAAGCATGGCATGTTGTTCAAGTTTACCAGAGGGGTGTAATTCGTTAATTCAGCCACCATCTCCACCACAATTATCGACAGACTGTTTTGTTGTGCAATCTCTCGTTTGTACGAAAGAAGTACAAAAGGTTGCTGAATTACGTATTCCAGCAGCTACGTTAGGGGTTATTGTCGATATTACAGGTTCGATTACGCCGTTAATTCAGCTAGTACCAGATTTGAATAACATTGTGACGAATACGATTTTAATTAAAGACAAAGTCATTAATACCGGATTTGTTCCAGCGAATATTACAGTTGCAGGAATTGTGACACCATTTCAGGTAAACTTACCATTCCAACAAGAAACAGATTGTCCAGGTGCTTGCCCAGAAGATACGGTAACAGAAACGCCTTTCCAAGTAGAAGCGATTATTATTCAAGGGATTGCAGCATTAGGTATTGGAATTGCAGAAGTACTCGTAAAAGTCGTCATGAAAACGAACATTACGGTTACTCGTCCTGTAATTGCACAATTTGCAGATGCAACATTAAATCCAATTCAAGATGTTGTACCAAATCGTTGTGGAAATAGTGTGATGAATGCAGGGATGCAACAAAACTTAAATACGTCCACTTTGTTAGGCCAACAAGCAGAAGCAAACGAATAACTTAAAAAAAGTAGTGAGGCTATAAAAAGGCCTCACTACTTTTTTGATTAAAAAGCAATACGATTAGTCCAGTAGCTTTTTGGATCAATTGTTTTTTCGATTTTTCCTGTTTGTTTCAGCCATTGTTGTAAACGGTCATAATAATCTACAGACATCGAAAAATCATGAACAAATTGTGGTAGGGTAGCAGTTAAGATTTCACTTAAAACTGGATCGTTTGCGTCTTGTTTTGTATAATTAAAGTAAATGGATTTTACTTCCTCTTCATGTTGAGAAATATAGTCAATGGACTTTCGAATAACACGGATAAAACGTGTAAGCACTTCTTTTTGTTCTTCCAAAATGGTTGGGGAAGTAATGAAAATTAGTTGCAAGAAATCAGGCACTCCCCAATCTTTAAAAGAGAAAAAATCTACATCTAGTCCACGGTGTTTTGCTTCAATCATTTCTACATTTTGAAAAATAGCGGTTGCTACTTCTGCTTCCTCTTTTTCTAGTGCATCTGTATGATAAAAGCCATAATTAACAGGTTGGAAATCATCGTATGTACACATACCACCGTCTGCTTCTACCATCGTTTTAATAATAGCAAGACCACCTAACCCTGGTGCGCTTGGGTATTGAATTCTTTTTCCAATCATATCTTTTGGTCGACTAATTCCTTTATCTTTTCGGTACATAACCCCACCATTTGAGTGGAAAAAGCGACTAAATCCAACCACAGGTTCACCGTTTGCGCGGTCTTCAACAAGGTGTAATGGTTCCGTAATTGCCATATCCATTGTCCCTTTTTTTACTTCTTCCATAGCATCAAAATGTTTTTCAGGCTCTAGTAACGTAATTTCTAAATTTGCTTCTTTAAACCACCCTTTTTCAATTCCAATCATAAATGGAACGTGGTCAGGATTCATAAACCATTCTAATCCAATTGTTAGTTTATCCATCTGGATGCCTCCTTATATGGTATGTACTTTCTATTTACTATACAGGAAAAAAGAAAAAATAGTAATGATGCTTCTTTAGGTTTATTACTTGATGGAATGGTGAATAAATAGAAGGAGAAGGATAGAACATAACATTAGGTACAATAATGTAAAAGGATAAGCAGGAAAGACATCACTACCTCGAATAAAGAAATTGTGACAATTTATAAAACAATGGTTTTATCCGAGTTAAAGTGCTTGTTTTTATGATGAAAACGATTTATATTTATACCTGTAACCGTATTAATTATGGTTTTTACATTTTAAAGGAGGCTTTTTGATCATGGCATTTCCAGATTTATTAATTACATTAGCAGCACACGAAAGTAACGCGAACAATGTAACGATTGCGTTTACAATGGGAGCAAAGGCAGCAGAGAAAGGACATGACGTTGCTATTTTACTTCTTTCAGAAGCAGTACTTCTAGCAGAAAAAGGCTATGCAGATAAAATCGATATCGGCGCACCATTCCAAGCAATTAAAGACATTCTACCTGTTTACTTAGAAAAAGGTGGTACGATTAAAGTTTGCTCAGCATGTATGCAACATAACGGCGTATCAGCTGATAACTTAATCGACGGCGTAGAAGTAATCGGCGCAGATGATGTAGTGGATTACATTATGAACTCAACAAAAACATTACAATTAAACTAATAAAGAAAGGAAAACCTAGGAAAAACCTAGTGTTTTCCTTTTTTTTGATGCGAAATGATAACGATGATACCTGAAAACAGTTATACTGTTCATAATGATGAAAAAGACAAGAGGAGGGGACGGATGAATAAAAAAATTATTTTGCTTGTCGCATTTGCTGCATTTCTTGGACCACTTACTCAAAATATTTATGTGCCACTTCTTCCAGGCTTACAGCAACAGTTCCATACATCGACGTTATGGATCAATGCGACGTTATCGATTTATACGATGATGATGGCGATTATGCAAATGGTATATGGACCGATTGTCGATACGAAAGGCCGAAAAAAAATATTAATCGTTGGCCTGATTATTTATATCATGGCGACGATTGGGTGTATTTTATCGGATTCGATTACGATGTTCCTGTTATTTCGGGGGATGCAGGCAGTTGGAATTGCAGCAGGAACAATCGTAGGAATTACAGTTATTGGCGATTTATTTGAAGGGCCAGCGCGGGGAAAAGCGATGAGTATTTTCCAAATGCTCGTTTCACTCGGACCAGCAGTAGGACCAATTATTGGGGGATGGATTGGTCAAAGATATGGTCACTCTGTTGTATTTCTAGTGTTAGCACTTGTTGGTTCAACGATGCTATTATTAAACCTACTATTTTTAAAAGAAACAAAACCAAAACATTTACCGTCCGTTTCATTTGAATGGAAAAATTACTTACTAGCGTTCAAAAATCCAGTGAGCTTCTCGATTATCGGATTAGGTTCGTTACAATTTTTCGTTTTTCACAATTACTTAGCTTTACTAGCCCAAATCGTCCAACGACAATACGACATCACACCATCGCAAACAGGCTTCGTCTTTTTTTCATTAGCAATTATGATGGTGATCGGAACGTATATGGGCGGGGAAGTATTACGACGTTTTAACGCTAGAAAAATATTACTCGTAACGGCAACATTGCACGTATTAAGCGTGGCGTTGTTCGTCTTTACAGCACTATCTTCTTTCTGGCTCATGCTCGTGTCCCTTATTTTATTCGGACTTTGTCTCGGATTATCCGGCCCTGTTCAAACGATATTACTAATCGAACCATTTCCGAATAACCGGGCAACCGTCGTTGGAACGTATAACTTTATGCGCTTTATCGGGATGGCGTTAGGACCGATCGTTGGTAGTTTCTTATTTACAGAAACAAATATGGTATTGCCGTTTATCGTGGCGGGAGGATTATTTGCAGTATTCGTAGCTTGGATGTGGTGGTTTATGGCGAAAGTAAAAAAACAAGAAAAGAACATCGTGCAACATACAGCAGGATGAAGAAAAAACATCTATCTTTAGGACAAGCCTTTGGATAGATGTTTTTTAAAAAGATTTGAAAAGGATATTTTATGTCCATGTAAACATTTATAATATAAGATAGATAGTAGAATAGAAAAAATTAGGTGAAAGGATGAATAACATGATTACATACAATAAATTAGTACGTGATAACATCCCTACTATTATCGAAGAAGATAATAAAACTTGCCGTACAAAAATACTTACGAATGAACAGTTTGAACAGGAAGCTAAGAAAAAATTATTTGAAGAATTAGATGAATATATGAATGCCACAAATAATAAAGAGTCATTAGAAGAACTTGCGGATATTCTTGAACTGATTCACGCTTTAACTGGAGTTCACGATGCTAGTTTTGAAGAATTAGAAGCGATTCGTGTAAAGAAAAAAGAAAAGCGTGGCGGTTTTGACGATCACGTTTTTTTGATTGATGTCGATGAGTGACGTTAGGCTTGTTACCACATTTTTAAAAAGTGAACTACTAGAAGCGATTGAAAAAAGTTCAGGAATTTATTTACTCCCATCCTTTTTAATGAAGTCAGGGGTGGAATTATTATTGCCATCCCTTAAGAAAGCAGAAGAACATGGTGCGGATATTCAAATCTGTACAGGTGATTATTTATATGTGACACAACCAGATGCTTTAGCATTATTGTTAAAAGAATTAAAAAGTGCAAAGATTCGATTGTGGCAAAGTAATGGGATTTCGTTTCATCCAAAAGCATATTTATTTTCAAGTGAAAAAGAAAAGCTAGCATTTGTTGGTTCTTCTAATTTTTCTCGTTCAGCGATGACGACAGGTGTGGAGTGGAACGTAAAGGTAGAAAAGTCAAAGGATTTTTTTGCAGAAGCAGTAGATGAATTTTCAAAATTAATGTATCACGAACGAACAATTCCATTAAATGAAGAGACATTGAAAAATTACGCAAAATCATACCATCATTATCATCAAAAATATCCACAACTCGTACGACAATGGACGAAACAGGAAGAAATTGAATTAACGTTACCGACCGCGGAAGAAAAAACAATTATTTTAGATAAAAGATTGTCTTATGGTGAAATAACTCCTCGCCTAGCACAACAAGAAGCATTAGAAGAATTAGAAAAAACGTTTGATGAAGGGTATAACAAAGCAATGGTTGTGATGGCGACGGGGCTTGGGAAAACGTATTTAGCTGCTTTTTTTGCGAAACGATTTAAAAAGGTGTTGTTTGTTGCTCATCGTGAAGAAATATTAAAACAAGCGGAAACCTCTTTTTTACACGTTATGCCAAAACGAACAACAGGGTTGTATTATGGCAAAGAAAAAACTAGCAATGCTGATTGTGTTTTTGCCTCTATTTTTACGCTAGCGTTAAAAGAAAACTTAGAAGCATTTGCAAAACAAACATTTGATTTAATCATTATTGACGAATTTCATCATGCAGCAGCGGATTCGTATGAGCGTGTCATTAACTATTTTGAACCACAATTTTTATTAGGCATCACCGCAACACCGTACCGAATGGACGGAAAAGATGTTTTTGCAATTTGTGATGGAAATGTTGCGTATCAGCTTCATTTTATCGAAGCAATTCAAAAAAATTGGTTAACACCATTCCAATATTATGGCGTGTATGATGACATTGATTATTCTTCGATTCGCTGGATTGGAACAAAATATGATAGTGAACAATTATTAGATAAACAATTGCAAGAAGAACATGCACAGAAAATTTTTGATGCTTGGAAAAAATACAAACAAACTAGAACACTAGTATTCTGTTCATCCATTCGACAGGCCGACTTTTTACAAGATTATTTTCAAAAGCAAAGTGTACAAGGAGTTAGTCTCCACTCGAAAAGTATCATTTCACGTGAAGAAGCGATTCAACAATTAAAACAAGCGGAAATCGAATTGATTTTTACCGTTGACTTATTTAATGAAGGAGTAGACATACCAGAAGTAGATACCTTGTTATTTGTACGGCCAACAGAGTCATTAGCAATTTTCACGCAACAAGTTGGGCGTGGATTACGTCTTCATGATGGAAAAACACATTGTACCATTATTGATTTAATCGGTAATTATCGAAATGCAGATGTAAAATTGCAGTTATTTGATACAACTGTTCAACAAGGAACAAAAAAAGAAATAGAACCAGTTGTACCAACAAATTGCGGATTGTATTTGGACACAAAAGTCATTGATTTGCTTGGCGAATTACATAAAAAACGTCAACCACGAAAAGAAAAACTTCGTCAAGCGTTTGAGCAGTTAAAAGAAGAATTGGGCAGACGTCCAACATATTTAGAAATGCATTTAAAAGGCGAAGGAAATGCGCGGGAATTTCGTCAAGAATTTAAATCATATGTTGGATTTTTATACTGGGCGGGAGAATTAATGGAAGCCGAACAGTCGGTTTTTTTAACATATGAAAAATGGCTGCAAGAAGTCGAGAAAACATCGATGACTAAATCGTATAAAATGGTCGTGTTAAAAGCTATGCTAGAACGAGATCCAGAAAAGTGGTATGCACCGATTTCTTCTATTGAAGTTTCCCCTTTTTTCCATCAATACTACATGGAAAAAGAATATCGGAAACGGATTGATTTTTCGGATAAAGCATCGAAAAAATTATGGGATTATGATCAAGAAAAAGTGGCAAAATTAATTGAACGAATGCCGATGACTAAATGGAGTGGCAGTTCGAAAGGATTACTTCAGTTAGAAGGGAATGTTTTATCATTTTCATTTGATGTGGATGAAAAAGATAGTCGTATTTTGTTTGAATGGACGAAGGAAATATGTGATTATCGACTGGAAGAGTATTTTGAACGGAAAGAAAACAAGTAAGATGAAAAAACTTCATCGCTCTCCTTTTGATGAAATTATCTAAGTTTGTCCTATCTTAAATTCTTATTAAAGAGGTTTTCTTTTATGAATATGCACAGGAAAAGAAAATTGTATTCTATTTTTTACAGATACCCAATGGGAAGATGATGACAACTATCGTTTTATGGAAGAAGTATCAGAATACATTGGTGTAGAAATTACATATCGGATTGACGGGCGTACTCCGGAAGAAGTGTTCTATGATTATCGATTTTTAGGTAATTCCAGAATGGCAAAGTGTTCTGAAGAACTAAAAGTAAAACAAACTCTTATCTTTTTAGAAGAACTTCGTGATGAGCATAATTTAGAACCAATTTTATATTTTGGAATTGGACCGCATGAAACACATCGTTCAGATAGATTAAAAGAGTTTTATGTACACAATCCATTAGAACCAATTGAAACTCGATTCCCTATGATTGAAAAATTCGTTCCAGATGAAGAAATAAAAGATATTATTGAAAATGGTTGGAGTATTAAGTTACCGAGAATGTATGAACTTGGTTTTACCCATGCTAATTGCGGTGGAAGATGTGTTCGTGGTGGATTTGAACACTACGCGCAATTATACAAAATTTGGCCTCATCAATATCAAGAACAAGAAGAAATGGAAGAACGATTTAGAAGCCATTTCGAAAAAAATGTGTCCATTTTAAAAGCGGAAGGAAAACCATTTACATTACGGGAATATCGAGAATTAATGGAACGTGTCGGTGTAGATAATGTCATTCAAAATGGAATTACAAAATATTTACGTGTACGGGATGAAGAACGAGAAAGCATTCCATGTGTATGTACTACTTTTTAATTGAAGAGATAAAGTGAAAAAATGTCGTCGACCTCCCATCGTGCAGAAAACCCGGGACATCGACGCCATTTTATTTTTAAGCTTAAATGATGAAAAACATTGATATAATAAGTCTTTTTGCAAAAAAGTTTGAAAAATGTTGGATATTACCAGCCTTTTTGGTAGTATAAATAATATAGAAGAAATGTTATTATATCAACACTTTTTAGGGATTTGTATCGTACCTATGAGGAAAATGTTTTTTTAATATGAAGAAAATACAACTTTAACTATCTACAACTCAATAATTATTTTTCCGGAGGCTAACATGATTGGGGAAGTTTTTGTTTTTTTACGCCCCATTGCATATGTCCTACTCATTCTACTTATCTTCAATTTTACTTATTTACTGTTTTTCCAACAAAAAATGAAACCAGATATGTACATCATTACAAATTCTCTTATTCTAACAATTATCTCAGCTTTGTTGTTATTTCAAGAAGGTATCATTGTCGATGAATTAGCTTTAGACGGAGATGCTGTTACTTTTTATATCGTGGCTTTCACGGTGATTGTTTTTTTCGTAGGATTAGTCGTGTATTTATTTAAAACCAGCAAACATTAATCGTGGGTTCAACATTTTTTCTGTATATGTAGGACTGAAAAGAGGGAATAGTTGAATAGGAGGGACTTGTGTGTTCCTTTCTATTAGGTAATTATCCATGTTCTTAAGAATAGAGGAAAATTATTTTTAAAATAAATTATCGGAAAATTCTCATTATTTATGAGGTGGTGATTAGGGTGGATAAGAAAAAAGATGATTTGTTTGATCGGGCATTATTTGGTAGCCCTAGTATAATGATTGCTATTATTATTGGGATTATTGTAATTAGTTTCATCGTAAATGCATGGAAATAAGCGGACAACAAAACAATGGGTCTTACATTCTTTCAACGCATAGGAAAGGATTGCATGAACACTATGTGCATGGTAAAATACTATAAATCGTAATCATTACGATTTATAGTATTTTTTTATGAAAACACATTACTTTCTACATTATTGATATCGATAGGAGCGTGACTAAATGACGTTATTAGAAAATATGTTGACGTTTAATAAGCAGTTTGTGGAAAACAAAGAATATGAACCATATCAAACGACGAAGCTTCCGAATAAAAAGCTTGTCATTTTATCATGTATGGATACTCGTTTAGTCGAGTTGTTACCGCGTGCGTTAAATGTGCGTAATGGGGATGTGAAAATCATTAAAAATGCGGGTGCAGTTGTGTCTCATCCGTTCGGTAGTATGATGCGTAGTATTCTTGTTGCGGTGTATGAATTACAAGCAGAAGAAGTGTGCGTCATTGGGCATTACGATTGCGGGATGAGTAAAGTAAATCCGGATGCGATGATAGAATCAATGCGTGCGAGAGGAATTTCAGAAGATAAGTTACGTACGTTAGAGCAGGCAGGAATTGATGTGCCGAAATGGTTAGAAGGGTTTAATAGTGTAGAAGAGAGTGTGAAAAATAGCGTTTCAATGATTAAAAAACATCCGCTCGTTCCAAAAGATGTGCCAGTGCATGGTTTGGCGATTGATCCAAGTACGGGAAAATTAGATTTAATTGTGAACGGATATGAGCATCTTGAACAGAAAGAAAGTGTGCAAGTATGACGAAAAAAATTCCAGTAACTGTGTTAAGTGGATACTTAGGATCGGGAAAAACGACGTTATTAAATCATATCTTACAAAATCGGGAAGGACTAAAAGTGGCGGTTATTGTGAACGATATGAGCGAAGTGAATATTGACGCTGCTTTAGTGAAGCAAGGCGGGGGCTTATCTAGAACTGATGAAAAGTTAGTCGAATTATCGAATGGTTGTATTTGTTGTACGCTTCGGGAAGATTTATTAGTAGAAGTCGAACGATTAGCAACACAAGGCGATATTGATTATATCGTGATTGAATCAACAGGCATTAGTGAACCGATTCCCGTTGCGCAAACATTTTCGTATATCGATGAACAACTTGGCATTGATTTAACACAATTTTGTACGTTAGATACGATGGTGACGGTTGTAGATGCAAATCGTTTTTGGAAAGATTTTCAGTCTGGTGATTCGCTATTAGATCGAAAAGAAGCAGTTGGGGAAGACGATACGCGTGACATTGCCGATTTATTATTAGACCAAGTCGAGTTTTGTGACGTATTAATGATAAATAAATGTGATTTAGTAGAAGAAACAGAGCTAAAAAAATTAGAAAATGTGTTGCGGACGTTGCAACCAGGGGCGAAAATGATTCGATCCGTTCATGGACAAGTCGACCCACGTGAAATTTTACATACCGGTTTATTTGACTTTGACAAAGCTAGTGAATCGGCTGGTTGGCTACGGGAATTAATGGCAGGGGGACATGAAACGCACACACCGGAAACAGAAGAATACGGTATTGCTTCTTTCGTTTACGCACGAAAAAAACCATTTCATTCTGCGCGATTTGATGAATGGATTCATACGCAAATGCCAGACAATATCGTTCGGGCGAAAGGAATCGCTTGGTGTGCCACACAAAATGACGTATCGATTTTAATGTCACAAGCTGGTCCATCGGTAACGGTAGAACCGGTAGCCTATTGGGTTGCTTCGCTTCCGAAAGCAGAACAAGAAGCCATTATCAAAGAAAATCCGTATTTACTAGAGGAATGGGATGCGACATACGGGGATCGGCATACGAAGTTAGTCTTTATTGGCATTGATTTACCGCAAGAGAGTATTGTGAACGAATTAGATGCGTGTCTGTTAACGGATGCGGAAATGGAACAAGATTGGGCAACGTTTACAGACCCATTTGGTTGGGAAATTTCAAAAGCAGAGTAGGGATACGATGATTTTATCAGGGAAAACAATTCAAGCAAAAATTAATACAAACGAACTATCGATTTCACCAATCACACCGGAACAAATCCAACCAGCTTCCGTTGACTTACGGTTAGGGGACCATTTTTTAGTCATTGATGAGCATGCGAACACGCAAATTTCGTTAGAAGAAAATGCGATATACCGTGATGTAACGGTGCGTGACGGAAAAGTAGTCATTTCGCCCCACTCCTTTTTACTAGCAACGACAAAAGAAACGGTGACATTACCGAACGATTTAACAGCATTTGTCGAAGGACGAAGCTCGATTGGACGGCTCGGGTTATTTATTCAAAATGCCGGCTGGGTTGACCCAGGGTTTTCTGGACAAATTACGCTTGAGCTTTATAATGCCAACAGCGTCCCGATTACATTAATAGTTGGCAGAAGAATATGCCAGCTCGTCATTGCAAAAGTGGACCAAGAAGCAACACCGTATCAAGGAAAGTATTTACACCAAGCGGGAGCTACTCAAAGTCGGATATTTGACGATGTCGAAGTGAAACGGTCAAAATAAAACAACTAAAAAGGCTACCACACACGGTAGCCTTTTAGTACTTATTCTTTTGAAAATGTTAATTTTGCATACGCGTCGTGTAAATGAATCGATTCTTCGTTGCGACATTCGATTTGAAACCCTTTTACCCAGTCTAACTCATACAAATCCGCTGCAATTAAACGAATTAAATCTTCGACAAAGCGTGGATTTTCATACGCTTGTTCGGTTACTTTTTTCTCGTCTGGTCGTTTTAAAATCGGATGAAGCATCGCACTCGCATTTGTTTCCGCCGCATCTAATAAGTCTTTTTTAAAGTCTTCTGGCCAAGCACCTGGATACATATCGACGTTCATTGTCACAATACCGCGTTGGTTATGGGCGCTATATTCACTAATTTCTTTCGAACATGGGCAAAGTGTTGTCACCGCTACGCGTAACCCGACGCTCGTTTTCCATCCTTCTCGTTCATGATAACTCGTCGTAATCGTCGCTTGGGAATGGTTTAAGCCAACTTTTTCTGTTTTTGGTGCGAAGCGTTCATAATACCACGGAAATTGAACAGACAATGTCGCTGCTTTTTGTTCCATTTTTTCTGCTAAATCTTTCGTAAAGTTTTGCAATGTATCGACATCTAGCTTCCAATTGTTTTCATGGTACGTATGTAATAATTCTGTTAAACGACTCATATTAATGCCTTTACGGTCTTGCACAAGGCTAGTCGTTAACGTAAATGTACCGATGGTCGTTTGAGTAGTAGGAGAAAGACTAGAAGTAACTGTCACTGGGTGAGAAACGTTCGAAATCCCAACGTGGTCAATCGGAAAATAAAAGTCTTTCGGTGTATTTTGTAAATCAGCCATACATTCTTTTTCTGTCGGTTTCGTTCCAATAATTGGATCGACCGAACCGAAATGACGATGGCGTTCCTGTTTAGAAGGTAAGTGTACCTTATTTTTCATCATGTAGTCTCCTTTTTAAATCGTAATGATTACTATTTATTATAAAGACTGATAGAGGTAAATCAAGTTATTAGCATTTTAATAGTGAAAATAAGGGGGGAAAAGAAATGGATTTAAATCATCTATATCGACAAATTGTCATGGACCATGCGAAAAATCGTCGCAATCACCGCGAATTAGACCAATACACGCATAAAATGCATTATAAAAATCCAACGTGTGGTGACGTGATGACGATGTATGCACGAATGAACGATGACCGCATTGAAGCGTTAACATTTGTAGGGGATGGCTGTTTTATTAGTATGGCATCTTCTTCTATGTTTACTACGATTGCGAACGGAAAAACAATCACAGAAGTGCAAGCACTTTCAGAAAAAGTAGAAGATATGATTCGAAATGGAACAAAAATAGAAGACGAAGCGTTAGAAGAAGTCATGAGTTTAGAAAATGTCCATCAATTACCAGCACGATATAACTGTGCACTCATGCCGTATCAAGCATTTGCGAAATTATTTCGTACAAGTTCGTAACGTTGATTTTTGTGTACCAGTATGGTTAAATAAGATTATAATCGTAATCATTACGATTTATGTGAAAAAGGAGGGCCATACATGGCGAAAAAATCAAAAATCGCGAAAGAAAGACAACGGGAAGCATTAGTCGCAAAGTATGCATACCTAAGACGAGAGTTGAAAGCAAAAGGTGATTATGAAGCATTACGAAAGTTGCCGAGAGACTCTTCGCCAACCCGTTTAACAAATCGTTGCCAAGTAACAGGACGACCACGTGGAGTCATTCGGAAGTTTAAACTTTCTCGGATTGTATTTCGTGAGCTAGCGCATAAAGGGCAAATACCCGGCGTGAAAAAATCTAGTTGGTAAACGTTCATATTCATACAAAAAAACAGGTTCCTATAATAGGAGCCTGTTTTATCGTTGTAGTTCCTGGAGAAAAGTCCGAAAGGCGGCAGTTTTTATACCTTCTGTTTTATAAATAAACGATGTTGGGATGGTGCCAATGTCACTTGGAAGCAAATAGCGGGTGAGTTCGTGCTTTTTGTCTAATTGGTCCATTACGGATTTTGTTAACATGGCAATACCTAGTCCGCTTCGTACACAACCGACAATGCCTTCTAACGTATTCAATTCCATTTTACGAGTAGGAACAATCCCCCTTTTTAGTAACCACGATTCCAATACATTTCGATAAAAGCAACCGGATTTAAAAACGATGATTGTTTCGTTTTTTAAGTCGTCCCAATCTATTGTCTTATTGGCAATACAGATTAATTCTTCTTCGACAACTTTTATAGCAGACAGGGCAGGGTGCTGTGGATGTCCAGCAATAAATGCCCCTTCTAATTCATCGTTAACTACTTGCTTGATTAATGCGTTCGTATGATTTGTTTGTAACGACAAATTCACTTTTGGATATTGTTTTACGTAGGAAGATAAAATCAATGGTAATCGAACGGCCGCAGTAGTTTCCATGGAACCGATTCGTAATGTTCCGCTTGGTTCATTTGTATACATAATTTCTGTTTTAGAATCCTCGACTAATTGTAAAATTTGTTCTGCATATACAAGTAACGTTCGACCGTGTGGTGTTAACGTCACACCGCGTGGATGCCGAAAGAAAAGAGGTGTTTCATATGCTTTTTCTAACCGTTTTATTTTGGCAGTCACGTTTGATTGAACGAAATGAAGTGTTTTTGCTGCTTTCGAGATACTTCCTTCTTGGGCCACTATTTTAAACGTATATAAGTCTTCGAGATGCATCTTTTCCTCCTATCATTATTTTTGTTAGCTTCTATCAAAAACAATCACTTTTTTTTATAACTCTCTTTCTTTATACTAAAAGAAATAGTAAAAATTGTATAGGGAGGGCGAGAATATGTGGCCACAGCCGGAATGGATGAAACGACTGAATATGACGTATCCGATTATTCAAGCACCGATGGCAGGCGGAGTGACGACGACGGAATTAGTGGTAGGAGTGTCGGAGGAAGGTGGGCTTGGTAATATTGGTGCTGGATATATGTCTAGCGAAGCACTTGCGAAACAAATTCAAGAAGTGAAAAAAAGAACAACCAAACCGTTTGGTGTAAATGTATTTGTTCCAGCAACAGTCGAAGAAAATGAACAAGGAACAAAACGTGCTTTCGAACTATTACAGCCATTTCACGAGATGTTAGAAATACAACCAGTATGTCCATCTATTCCAGAGAATGCCGATGAAACATTCCTTCAACAGATAGAAGTACTAATTGCAGAAAAAGTTCCCGTTTGTTCGTTTACATTTGGAATTCCAAGTACAGACATCATGAAACAGTTACAGGAGAATGGGACAGTCGTTATCGGAACAGCAACAACAGTAGAAGAAGCAAAAAGGGTGGAGCAAAGCGGGATGGATGCCGTTGTGTTGCAAGGAAGTGAAGCGGGCGGTCATCGCGGGACTTTTTCAAAAACACCTGGGATGATTGGGTTAATGTCACTTATTCCTCAAGTGGTAGATGTTGTCCATATTCCGGTTATTGCTTCCGGTGGGATTATGGATAGTCGGGGGATTGTCGCATCTTTTGTGCTCGGTGCTACCGCCGTACAAATGGGGACGGCGTTTTTAGTGACGGAAGAAAGCGGGGCACAACAAGCGCATAAACATGCGGTGGTACAAGCAACCGAAGACGAAACGGTTATCACGAAGGCCTTTTCCGGAAAAGAAGCAAGAGGCATTGCGAATACATTTATCGAAAAAATGGCACCAATGGAAGACACTTTGCCACCATATCCGGTGCAACACCTCTTAACGACAGCCATGCGAAAAGAAGCAGCAGTGAAACAAAACCCAGCTTATTTATCACTTTGGTGTGGCCAAAGTCCACGATTAAGTAAACAACAGTCGGTTCGAGAATTGATGAAACAATTACGGATAGACGTTGATTCTTTGTTAAAGAAATAAATTAAACCAGTATCGTGTAGATACTGGTTTAATTTTTGATGTCAACACCACCGAAAACCGCCGTACAATTGATTTGCAATAATGGATCATTCGGATCTTTCGAAGTAGGAAGGTGTGTTTTATCTTCCCAAGCGCCAAAAATCGGTGTTCCCGTAATTTGAATACGTACATTTTCTGGAACGTATAGCTCGATTCCACCAAATAATACTGTTAAATGCACGACTGCACCTTCTTTTGCTACCGTTACTTGACGTAAATCAATTTCTGCTCCACCAAAAATAGCAGTAGCTGTTCCACCTTCAAAATGATTTGTTTCCGACCGTACTTTTGCGCCAGTAAAGATAGCAGTTGTATATAACGCATCTTCCGATAAAGTCGGAACTTTTGAGCGATTCATGAAAAAAGAGACGCCAATCAAAATTAAAATGATCGGGAGTAAAAAGGACATCAATGAAACATCCAATAATTCATTTGCTAATAAAAATAGTCCAATAATGATAAAAATAATAGCAGCAATTTTGGATGATCCTTTATTTGTGAGCTGCACAATCCCAATGAACACAAAAATAAGTGGCCACCACGATGCGAAAACTCCCCAAAAATCTAGGATATTCACTGCATCTAAAAAGACACCAATCCCAAGTAAAATAAATAACACGCCAACTAAATAGCGACTTTTCACTTTTTCCACATCCTTTCTAATAGGTATCCATACGTTCTACTGTTTCGTACTTACCATACTATTTCCCTTGTTCTATTTGCGTAAACTGTTTTACCTAATGTATCACGCATAATTCATAAAAAAGTTTAATTTACTAATTTTTTAATAAATTTCGTTTGCCATATTCTAAATCCAATGATTGCACCCAACATGTTGAGAATAAAGTCATCAATATCAAAACTTCCTCTTTTCGTAACCAATTGTATGATTTCGAAAACAAATAATAAGATAATTATCGAAATAGAAAATGCACTTATGTTATTTATTTTTTTGATAAAGTAATGTAGATAAATTCTCATCGGAAAAAACGGAAGAATGTTACCACCCAAGTTTTTAATTGGTATATCGATATTCATACTATCGTCAAACATTGCTTTCATATATGTATGGATTGTTTTAAATGGAACAAAATTTGAAAACCTCTTGATGTATTCGATAAAGGATACTCCTGCTAATATATATCTTCTAGAATTGATAAATAATAGCATTGCTAATGCAACTAAATAAATTACGAGCTTATGGTGAAGGTTCTTTTCATTTTTTCCTCCTCATGCCGAAATTATGGTAACATTTTACTGGTTAAGTTAGCATATTCCTATTTTGTGAAATTAAATAGTAGGAGGATAGCATAACAAAACCTTGTGCCATCTAATTGTTAGATGGCACAAGGTTTTGTGTCTTATTCTTCACGTTTCGATAAACATTGTTCACATTCCATAAAGTGTGACTCGCGGTGTTCATGTACGAAGCTTCCACACTCCGGACAAATTTTTTTCGTTTTTTGATGTTGTTCTGTTTGATTCATCGTAATCCCTCCTATTATTGATATAAAACAATAAATCATCAATCTCTAATTGTTATATAACAGTATATGCTACCGGGATGTTTTTGTACAGTATTTTTTAAGAGTTTTCAGAAAATTGTTTTTTCGGCAAAATAAATATTGATAATAGTAGTAACAGGAAGGGAGTATACGGTATCGGATTTGTCGATAATTTTAAATACCTTTTTCATTGCATCAAAATAGTGAACATAGCCAGTAATCGTTTGTACTTTTTCTTGTACAATAGCCGTGAAGACGAGTAGACGGTGATATTCTAATGCTTCTTGGACGATTTCTTCAAATTCTTGTAACTTTTGTTCATCTAATATCGGTTTTTCAACTTCCTCTTCTTCCTTCCATTTCTTTAATAATTCCACATGTTCAGGAATCATCATTCCACGCCATTTTTTCATTCCACGATCTATATACATGCTGTTCCCACCTTTTTTCTATCTATCTATATTATGAGAACAAATGTTCTTAAAATCAAGAGGATGTTCACAAAATTTCCGAAAGATTGATGGGAAAACTGGATAAAGATTGGTATAAAATAAAAGCAGGGATATTTTTGTGCGTGTGTAAGTAAGTATTATCAAATTTTCATGGAAGGGGTATACAAATGGTTATATATAATAAACTTGTTCGAGATAAGATTCCAGCAATTATTGAAAAGGACGGTTTGGTGTGTAAAACGAAACAATTAAATGAAGAGCAATTTAGAAAAGAAGTAGTATTAAAATTTTATGAAGAACTAGAAGAATACACGCGAGCACATACGGAAGAAGAAGCAAAAGAAGAACTAGCAGATGTCATGGAATTAGTGCAGACCTTAATGGAACTGCATCAAATTAACCCAGAGCAACTAGATATCATCCGACAACAAAAAAATGAAAAATGTGGATCCTTCGAACAAAAAGTATTTTTAGTAGAAGTGACAGATTAAAAAACAATAAGACTTTTCTATTTTTTTGATGACAAAAAGGTAGAAAAGTTTTTTTGTAAATAGGAAAAATAGTGACTGGAAAAATAGGAAAAAATAATGGTGAATTAGAATGTATATGGAATTAGGGGGGGCGAAGAGTAAAAACTATAGTATGTGAGTAGAGTCAAGGGTTTTGAAAAAAATATATAAAGAGAAATCATCAACGTATCAGCTTTATCAAATGCCAAATTTTTTCCTATTTATATTGCCCGGGAAAGCTCTAGATATGACACTAGAATCCATTCTCGCCAAGACTCTGTATGGGATTCTCTATTGTGGGGTGATCAATATACGACACGCTATAACTACAATTTTATTTACTACTAAATTTAACTGACATTTTGTATTCCTTTATTTTTTGGGGATATGTGACAATGAGGAAGGCGTTGACATGAAAATGAATAAATGGTTGTTTATGACCCACATGGTACACTCTCTAGGTTTTCAGTTTTGATTCAACGGCTACTTATGCCTATCTTTTTCGAGATACGTACAAGGAACATCGGTGGTCAGCTTTTGGTACAGCTCATCTTTTATCAAAGATTCATGGAAGTTTGTGGAACTATTGTCGTCCCATCAGGAACAGATAACCTCCAATATCCACGTACTATAGGTCGGGATTTACTACCTCCTGGAAACTATACGATAAATACTTCAGATCCGGTTCAAGTAAATCATGTCATCGACCTATTCTATCAGATGGGATTTGTTCCTCAAGTGAACAAAAGGATTCCGTTATTTACATATTTCATTGATAATCCATTGATTGTAATCACTACACTTTTTCTGGTCATGGGTCATCTCTGCATCGTCCTTGACTGGTTTCTTTACAATCAGGAACGTGAACGGGAATTCGGTATTCGCAGGCGTTACGGAGCCTTGTCAACTGATCTCGTCCGAGAGAATCTAATAGTTGGGATACCTGGCCTTTTGGTAGGTAGTGCTATAGGGGGAGTCCTATCAAATTTACTGATAGCAGGAATCAGTCAAACGAATATGGAGCTAACTAACTTCCAGATACTTACCAGTGCTATCATCTTATTTGCCATAGTCATCCTGACATGGTCTTTGATCCTTTATGTGGCTATTAAAACAAGGAAGGAGGTACATATTGATGCGTGAGATTTGAGCGGGGATTGTGATTGCCTGTCGGCGATGGCAGGCGATGTTAGGAATTTCAGAGATGATTGCCACAGCCTGCGTTGTACTTGCCCTGTCCTTAGAGGAGGTTGTCTCTCAGGTTGCGTAACGAAATAACAAAGTCTTGATAAAGACTTTTTAAAAAAATTGTAGCATATCCGATTTGAACTTTTCTACTAGTTTAGATTTATCCATTCTTAAAAAGAATTTTTTTGTTTTTCAGTAAGTTTATGATCACTAAAACTCTCTTAACGTTGTGTAAATTCGAATTTTCCTGATGGATCACTCTCCGCTTTTTATGTAATTTAGCTCCAAGGGACTAACGACTGTTGTATGTAATAAGGCAACTGACTACAGAGGAAAAAGTGCGCCTCTTCCGCTGGTCGCCTTATTACTCTGTCGTGAAGCGAGTCTCTTATAATGATAATCGAAATTTTATGAAGTCTTCGGGAACGGAAAAGGTGGATGCTAAGTCGTTGATAGAGCTTGTTTGAGTGAGTAAGGGAGAGAGAAAGGTAGATGGAATGAGTAAAAAGGCAGCTAATGTTTTAGCTTGTCGTTCTAATTTCATTGTCCAAAGTGGGGAAATCGTTAATTCATTGACGGAGTGGAGATAAAGATGGGAAAATTCTTCCGCTAACACAACATTCCGTTTGAACGGTGAGAAATGAGTGGAAATAAAAATCATTTGTTTACGTTTCAGTGGGATGGCAAATGCAATGGGGGGGTGAGTGGTTAGAGGATGAATCGTAATATCGTAATATTCGCATAAAATATCCATCGATAGGTCAAACGGATGGTGGATTTGAAGTGGTTGTAACAGTTTTTGTGCGAGTATATCCATTTCTTGTGAAGCAGACAAGAGGATCCTCCTTTATATAAATAGTGTTGATTATTTCTCTGTTTTAGTAGTAGAATCCTCTTTTTCTTCGATTTGTTTTTTGATGAAATCCCATACGTTAATTAATTGTTTTACTTTTTTCTCTGGATTGTCTGCTAGGTCATGAAAGAGGATAGGGTGTTTTTTCATTTCTTCAAACACGCTAAATTCTTCTGGTGTCAGGGAAATTATTTCACCAGCCACGTGTACTTCATGGTGTTGTTCTAAATAATACGGAGTAGGAGAATCTGTTAAGCCTAACAAATAGTCGGTGGAAACCTGAAAGAAACGGGCAATTTTTTGGAGTGTTTCAAAGTCTGGTTCACGTGATCCTTGTTCGTAGTTAGCAATTTGTCCGCGTGAAAAACCAAGTGCATTAGCTAATTCGTATTGGGTCAATCCTTTTTGTTTACGTAAAGAAGCGAGTCGTTTCCCGAACATAATATCCCTCCCGTTTGTTTCATGTTTTCATTATAAGAAACAAATAGTTTCTATTCCACAAAGGAAACGAATGGTTTCAAGGGGAATATTGACAGAAACGTTTTGTTTCTTTAAAATGGAAGTATCATTGAAAAGAATGGAGGCTCACTTTTGCGACGTGTAAAACTCGTTCAATTAAGGGGAAATGAAAGTCAGCGAAAGATTTCTAGTAAATTAGGGATTACACCACAAATGTTAGGTGCGATTGAGCGCGGAGAGCGAACACCATCTTTAGGATTAGCAAAAAAAATTGCCGATTATTACGACTCGTCGATTGAAGAACTTTTTTTTGATGAAAATGAAACAAATTGTGTCTAAAAATAACTGTAGTTACCCAGTGAAGGGTGCTGCAGTTATTTTTTCTGTAACTTGAATCGATAAAAACGAATCTGTTAAGATGAAAAAAAGGACGGTGACAACATCATGAACTCAATTACCACCCTGATTTTATATTTACTCATTGGTTTATGGTTTACGCTTTATTTTTTCCGTACTTTTAACCGTAATTTAGCAGAAATAAAAGAAGAGGCATTAACGAATAAGGAAATAGAAGAGCAAATCAGTGATTCTTATTATGAAGAAATAGAGGAACTAAAACAAAAATATGGGCATTATCCGTTTTTTCTTCTTTTACTTTTAGGTATGATTGGTTGGTTGCCGATTATCCTTTATGTTATGTGGAAACGACGGAATAAACAATAACGATGGAGAACATACTAGTAGTAGGTGAGAGTATGTTTCAACCATCGTTTCTTTCTTTTTTACAAGAGGTTGCTTCTTTTTCTTCCCACGTCCAACACCAAAATGCTTGGTTTCGTGGGCAACATCGTTATCATCAAACAGCATCGCTACATGCTGGATTATTTCGGATGGAAAAAAAGACACTCCAAGCGTATACGAAGTGGGAAAAAGAAGTATATCGTGAATTTTTGTATAATGGCTTACGAATTCATCAGTTATCGTCGTGGGAGTTGCTGTACGCGATGCAACATTACGGCGTAAAAACACGTTTATTAGATTGGACAGAATCCTTTCTTATTGCACTTTATTTTGTATTTGAAGGGTGGGCGTACCGTCAAAAAGAAGATGCAGTTATTTGGATGCTTGATCCATATCGGTTAAACGAAAAACATCCATTATGGAAAAAGCCTGTCTTATGCACAACCGACGATATGAAAAACTTGCTTGGAAAAGATTATCCTGATTGCATAAATGAATCGTTTACCAATAGCCTTGCACTATTTCCAGAACGTCAGCTAGAGCGAATAATCGTTCAAAAAAGTGTATTTACGCTCCAAGCAAATCAAGTTCCGTTAGAAAAAGAGTATGATGGCCAATTACTCCAACAAGGCATTTTGAAAAAAGTCGTGTTGCCATTTGAGTTAGCAGTAGATGTGGAACGGTTTTTAGTACTGTGCGGTGTCGATTCGTTTATGATTTATCCTGATTTACATGGGCTTGCACAAAAAGTAAATCAAATGAAATAAGGGCAAGAGACCATGCCAATATCCCTTTTTTGCATACGATGTAAGGAAAAGATGAAAAGGGGTGAAGAGAATGTCAGGATGTGGATTTGGAGCTAGAGGTGGATATGGAGCAGGATTTGGGGGATTTTCATTTATCGTTGTGTTGTTTATTTTGTTAGTGATCGTTGGTTGTTCTTGTCGCAGCTGGTGCTAACTAAAAAAGCTGCTCTTTTAAACGGAAATCTTTGTCAAGGGCACTATAAAAAAGAGAGTAAATAACTAGAAGATGATTCCTATATTGAATAGGGGTCATCTTTTTAAGTTCCATTGATATCGATAGTAGTGATGGTAAACCAGATCATGATTTATTTTTGCCTTTCGTTCTTTTTATCTTTTACAGGATGTATCATCCACTTCGTCTTTTAAATGATTAAAGAAAGCTTATGGAGGGGCATTATCCCAACAGTTCTCTCAAGACTTTAAAATCTTGAGACAATAAAAATCTCTAATCGAGCAAGGCGACAACAAATAATGCTGACTGTTTCGCAGAAAACAACAGCATTTATTTATAAAGGTTGTAGGAACATTTCACCAATACACAAGCGAAGGGCATGCCACACGTAGCTTGTCATTTTGTTTCACCAATGCAACCAGTCGGACGAATCTAAATATTTTAGCCCACTATAAAATTATTTTTACAAAATAGATAATAAATGGTAATTTATAAAGAGGGAGGGGGAATTGGATTTTGAAGAGAATATTTTCTATATTGGTTGCTTTTTGTGTTTTTGTAGGGATTGGTAATCATTATGTTTTTGCTGTAAGTAACTCTGTAATTTATTCAAACAATGAGGATGGTTTAAGAAATGAAAATAATCAACAGTTTGTACCATTACTTAATGAGCGGGTTGTAAACGTCTTGGAGAAAAACAATATTGATTTTCACATTGAAAATGGTTATATAATTAAACTTAATCAACCTTCTCCAGAGCTTATTGATCATGTAAATGTTCTACTTGCTAATAGTATGGATTCAGAATTTCAACAAAGAAGTATGAGGTTAGCTGCTTCTAAATATCCGACATCCTGGGTTTACATGAAACAATATGACAGAGTTACTTCTAAAAAGTTTACTAAGGCTACCAAAACAGCTTTTGTCACGGCTGTTACAGCATGGCTAACTGGAGTTACTGGTGGGGCTGCTGCTTTGGCAAGGGCAGCTGGTGCCGGATTTGGTGGTTATTATTTTGTAGAGAGTGATACTCAAAATGTCTATGTTTTTATGAAGTATTACTATAGGGAACTAGGTCCTGGAAAGGTTGGCCCAACAGGCTCTTACATGGGGAATTATGAAATCAAAAAAGTGGAGAGAGTTACTAAATCTTCAAAAGGATCTGGTGGACAGGTTAACACTAGATATAAGAAATCTACTATTGTGGAACCATTTTTCTAAAAATATTATTTTATAAAAATGAGATGGTGAGATGAAGAAGAACATATTGTTTTTTGTAGTTTTATTAATGATTACTTATTTTGTTTTAGATTTCACTTTTGTTAAGGCTAGTTTGTTTTCAATTCTTATGTTGATTATTGTTAGTTTCATTACTTTCTTTGATAAGCACAAAAGAAAGTAGAAATATAGGTTAGGAATAAACCGGAAGTTTTGTCAAGGATACTATAAAAAAAGAAAGTAAGTAACTAGAAGATGATTCCTATATGGAATAGGGGTCATCTTTTTAAGTTCCATTGATATCGGTAGTAGTGATAGTAAATCATATCATGATTTATTTTTGCCTTTCGTTCTTTTCATGTTTTAATGGAAGATTTTTTTTTCATTAAGTGTAAAGGTTAGCTTCTTATTCCCCATGTCTTGAATTTCTATGGTTACCTGTAGGTTAAACACTCTTTTTTCAAGTGTCTTAACTACAGGTACCATATTACGTTAAGTCAGCCTTTTTTCCATTCTTTTAATTCTTGCAAGGAATAAGTTGTTCTGCGCCAAACAATCCCGCCCCGATAAATCATAAGTCCAATTGCCCGAATAATCGTATAAATGAACAAAAGGGAGGAGACTGGGAATAAAATGGTCGTCCAGCGTGAAAACGGTGTAAAAAGGTTAATAATTTGTACATAAATGAACAGCATCAAGACAATACTCATTACATTAAACCAAAACGTAGCCCCGCTCGTGAACAATAATGCTAGAAAAGGAAACGTCTGCGAAATAAATACGCCAAAAATTGCAACGAACACCATGTAATACCGAAAATGAAGCCCAGCAAACATATTTTTTTCTAATCCAATTATCGCTTCTTTTAGAGAAGGGTACCATTCCACACGAATGTCCCCGATTCCTGTCACAAAACGTTGTTTCAAGCCATTTTTTTTGATTTGGATACCGATTTGTAAATCATCATCTGGTCGAAAGCGAATCTGTTCGTGGGTTCCGATTGCCTCGTATGCTTCTTTTCGAAGTAAATTAAACGCGCCAACACCCATTGCAACAGAAGAACGGTCGTCATTTGCACGATGTGGACGTTTAAAGTAATGAAAGCCAAATAAAAAGAATCCAATGAAAGCTTGCAGCATAAAAGATTTTGCTTGTAATGTTGGGGAAATCGTTACATGGTCAACATTTTCTGTTTGCAACATGGCGACGCTTCGTTTCAACACATCGGTTCGCTCGAAGATAACGTCCGCGTCGGTAAACAAAATCAATTCCCCGGAAGCTTGTTTGTATCCTTTGTATAAGGCATGGTTTTTCCCTAACCAACCTTCTGGCAATTCCTCGATAGAAAGAACGGTAATTCGCTCATCTTTTGCAGCCAGTTGTTTCATGATAGAAAGTGTGCCATCAGAAGAGCGATCGTCTACCAAAACCCATTCTACGTTTGGATAATCTTGTTTTAGTTGAGACGAAATGCTTTCGCGAATCGCTTTTTCTTCATCTTTTGCTGCAACAATAATAGATAAAGATGGATACTTGGTACGTGTTGTTTCTGGTAATGTTGGAATGTGCCGAATGCTGAACGTAGTACCAACGGCAACGACAAGCCAAAAAAGAGCGGTAATTATACTAAGAAAAAGCAACACCGTATCAATCATCATCGCCTCCCTTTTTACTCATCGTACCGACTTTTGTCAAAAAATGCGAGTAAAAAGCAAGCTGTTGATTTTGAACAGCTTGCTTTCATTTGTTTATCTATGAGCGAGGGGTGTAATAGTCTATGAGAAAAAAACGCTTCATTCCGCCACCCATCTTATGTTTGTCGCCCCATCCGCTTTTATTCTTCTACTCCGTGTCCTTGTTTTTTAATCATTGGTAAGACTTCTGGGAAGTAGGAGAAGCGGTAGTATTGCATGATTGATTCACTCCAAGTTCTTGCTTCTTGTCCGTTTGTTCGTTCGCTAATATAGTTTTTAAAACGTTCGTCGTATTCATCAATGAGTGGACGAAGGTTCGCGTTGTATGTTTCTTCGTGGCATACTGCTTCTCGTTTGAAGCGTGGCTTTAACCCTGGATTCTGGTCAGGATAACCGATAGCTAAGCCGACAATAGGAACAACGTATGCTGGTAATTGTAATAATTCAATCACATCGATTGGATTTTGGCGAATACCACCGATTGGCACGACACCAAGTCCCATTGATTCACTTGCAGCCATAGCGTTTCCTAAGGCAATCCCAACATCTGTTGCTCCAACTAATAAGCTTTCAATAGAATCAGTAATTTTTAATGGTACATCTTGTTTTTCTGCTGCTAATTTTGCACGGTAAAAGTCACTACAAAAGACGAGGAATACAGGTGCTTCTTCAATCCATGTTTGATTTCCACTGTATGCCGCTAATGTTTTTTTGCGTTCCTTATCTTTCACGACAATAACGGATACTTGTTGTCCATTAATCGATGTTGGCGCTCGTTGAATGCTATCTAAAATCGCCACTAATTGTTCTTCTTGTAACGGTGTATCTTTATACTTTCGAATAGATTGGTGGTTTGTTAACGTTTGAATCGTTTCGTTCATAAAAATTACCTCCTTCTTTTATTGCTTTTTCATTCTAACAAAAAGAAAGTAACTGAATCAAATAATGTGACTTATTATCTTGTGAAAAATTTCAATAAGTGATATCATAATAATATAATAAAGATATGCAAGTGGAGGCGGTAACATGGTAGAGAAAAAAGCGTGGAAAATGAATGGCTTCATTGGAATCGGGCTTGTATTTGGATTACTGGCAGTAGCTTTTTTGGGAGTCATGAATGAACAAGTAGTCGTGACGATTATTAGTGTGTTGGTAGCGGTTGTTCTTTTAAGTGGGATTGTCATTGTACAGCCAAATGAATCCAAAGTCGTCCTCTTTTTTGGAAAATATTTAGGAACGATTCGGGAAGAGGGCTTCTTTTTAACAGTTCCCTTTAGTGTACGAAAACATGTCTCTTTACGGGTACGAAATTTTAATAGTGCGAAATTAAAAGTAAACGATATTGATGGAAATCCGATTGAAATTGCAGCAGTGATTGTTTTTAAAGTAGTGGATACAGCGAAAGCCATGTTTGATGTTGATGATTATGATGATTTTGTAGAAATTCAAAGTGAAACAGCCCTTCGTCACGTTGGAACGAAGTATCCGTACGATGTTTATGAGGAAAATGTCATTTCGTTACGTGGAAATTCTTCAGAAGTAGTAGAAGAGTTAATTCGGGAATTACAAGAACGATTACAAGTAGCGGGTGTAGAAGTGCTTGAAGCACGATTGACACACCTTGCGTATTCAGCAGAAATTGCTAGTGCGATGTTGCAACGTCAGCAGGCGCAAGCAATTGTTGCAGCACGAAAACAAATTGTCGACGGAGCTGTTGGCATGGTGCAATCTGCCATTGAACAATTGCAAAAAGACGGTGTCATTGACTTAGATGAAGAAAGAAAAGCGCAAATGGTTTCCAATTTGCTCGTAGCTGTTGTATCCGATCGAGGAGCACAACCGGTCATTAATGCGGGGAGCTTATATTAAAAAATGGCCCAAAAAAAGAGTTTCCCACTTCGAATCGACCCTGCGTTGTACGAAGTGATTAAAAAATGGGCCGATGATGAATTTCGAAGTGTGAATGCTCACATTGAATTTGTTTTACGTGATGCAGTGAAAAAAGCTGGAAGACTCGATCGGAAAAAAAACGAAGAATAATAAAACGCTTCTTGTCCTTTGGATGGGAAGCGTTTTTTAGGTATTCGTACAAAATACCGCCAAAAAGAAAAAAAATGCTTGTTTAACAGGCAAGTGCCCACGATTTTTTGCGCCTACAGACATATGGTATTGATGAAGAGAGCTAGTTGGCTCTCACATAAAATGAATGGAGGGATTGTGATGGGCTACTATTACGGAGGCGGTTTTGCGTTAATCGTTGTATTGTTCATTTTACTAATCATTATTGGATGTTCTTGCTACCGTTACTAATGAAAGTAAAAGTGCCACCACTAGGAGGGTTTCTCCTGTGGTGGTTTGTTTACTGTTTTAAAATTGTCATAACGAATCCAGCAATCGATAAAACAAGTAAAATTACAGCATAAAAATATAAAAGACTCATTTGCTTTTTCTTTCCATATGTAAAAAATACAAGTGAGAAAATAAAGGCGATAATCGATAATTCAAACATAAACATTCTCCTTTCTATACGCAAGATGGATAATGAGTGAAAATTTGTACAAAGAATGGGTAAAAAGAACTTATTGTCCCTATTTAATTAATGGTAAAATAGAAAAAGATGATGGATGACGAAGGAGAACGCCAATGAAACAAATAAATTTAACTTGGAGACGCAATCAATTAATGCTTATTTTTATGTGGGCAATGTATATTTTAGATGTGCTTTTACACATTCAGTTATATCCACGTTTAGAGCGTTTAGATGTTATTTGGCCACCAATTGCGCCTGTATTACTTGTTATTTTAACGTATTTAGTCATAAAACGAAAATACCCAACGATTATTCCATACGCATTAACAACGACATATTATATTTATTTATTTTATTTAAATGTAGTCTCTCCCCATTACATTCATTATTTGTTTTTATTTATCGGAATTATATTTAGTACATACATAAAAGATTTACGTGTAACCATTTATTCAGGTGTTTTATCGGTTACTGGTTTGTTGTTGTTTTTTGAAAATCGTTTTTATCCATCCATTAAACAAATGGTATTTGCAGATGTTTGGTACTTCGTGTTATTTGCTGTTTTTTTAATCTTGTATTTTGTGTTAGAAATCCGAGTGATGAACGCTTTGCTTCAAGAAGCCGACCGAAGTGAGAAACAAGTAAAGAAAGAATTATTTTCGACACAACAACATTATAAATCATTTTTTAATGATACTAAAGATGCGATTGTTGTCTATGATTTAGATGGAAAAGTCATGAATGTAAATCCTGCCTTTGAACAAATGTATGGGTGGGAAAAAAAGGAAATAATCAATCGGATGATGCCTATTTTAATAGAAACGGATTATGAGGTGGTAAAAGAACGTTGGCATGCTGCGGTGCAAGGAGAAAAAGTGGCAGGATTAGAAGTGAAGCACGTGCATCGGGACGGGAAAGTGTTAGATGTTGCGATTACGATTTCTCCGATTCATTCTATCAATCAACAAATTATCGTGTTATCGGCAATTTCGCGAGATATTACTGAGCAAAAAAAGACAGAAGAATTATTAATTCGTTCGGAAAAATTAGCGATGGTAGGAGAAATGGCGGCTGGTGTTGCGCATGAAGTGAAAAATCCATTAACCGTCATTTCTGGATTTGTGCAAATGATACAACAAGATAAAACGTATGAACAATATGCAAATTACATGTTAACAGAATTACACCGAATTAATTTAATTATGAGTGAATTTTTAGTTTTAGCAAAACCACAAGCAATTAAATTTCAATCTGTGCAACTAAAAACGTTATTTGATGAATTATTTGTGTTATATGATTCTCAATATATGTATTCGAACGTCAAAATGAATGTTATAATTGAAGACAATTTACCAAATGTTCGATGTGAACCAAACCAATTAAAGCAAGTATTAATTAATTTAATGAAAAATGCGATGGAAGCGATTCAAGAAAATGGGACGATTCAAATTCAAATTTCGGCTACTGGGAAGTGGATGGAGATTCAAGTGAAAGATGATGGGTGTGGAATACCAGCACACGTTTTAAAACAAGTGTATGATCCATTCTTTACTACGAAAGATGACGGAACAGGCCTTGGATTAATGGTAACACAGCGCATTATTGATAATCATCAAGGTCATTTAGAAATTATCAGTAAAGAAAAGGTAGGGACGACGGTAAAAATATTTTTACCAATTCTAACGGATGAGACGACAGTGTGACACTGTCGTCTTTTTTTGTAAGAAAAAAATCTTCCCTTTTCAAGGAGGCTAATTACCTATGCATAACAAACAATAAGAAGAATGGAGAAACGATGAATACCATCTATTACTTTTTTATTTTTTGGTACATAAACGGACTAATTTTAGTAGGCTTTAACGTATTACCACCGTGGTTATAATGGTCGAATGCTGTGTTTTTATATATTACCGGGGATACTATTATGAATTTATATGAAGAAAATTAGGAGTAAAGCTAGGGGATTTTTACAGCATTTTCGTTCTTTGTTTATCGATGTTTAGAGAATGGTTAGGGGTCGATATGGTATTTTATTCGAAAAGTATACATATGACGATGTGCTTGGATTGAAGTTATTTAATGTTCTGTTAACTATCAGATTTGCTGGTTGGTGGTGCTTGCAACGGGTCATGCAATTCTCTAAAACTATTGTCTATCTCCATTTCCCGATCCTTGTGGCGAATCATACAACGTACTCTCACTGGAACTCTTCTATTTTTCCATACAACGAATTAGGTGGACTTGTAGCAATACAAGGGGAAATTGTCGATGATGTGACATTGCTCGAGAAATAAAAAAGTGGGACATAAAGTAACGTTGCTTAATGTGACAAGGGGTATTACGTGTTATATGTACGATTCGAATCGAGAAATATGGGAAGGACTTGCAAAAAATGTGTACAGTGGGTTGAACCTCTCTATTTTGTTTGTTGTATCGTTCCCAATTTTTTATAGTGTTAGCTTTGTATTGCCGTTGTTTTTAGCGATGTACGGGATATTTACCGGAATCTTTTTCGCTATTCACAATTTGGTTGTAGCGGCTATTCGGTGACTTAGCGTCAAAACAATACGGTTTTTCCTTTTTGTATCAGCCATTACGTTACGAAATGCAGGATTAGAAGTAATTGTTTGTGAAAAAAATGCTCATTTTGGTGGACAAATGAGACCATATTAATTAGAAAAGTATGCGTTTGATTTTGGACCCAATATGATCACAATGCCAGAAGTATTTCAGCATGTGATTGCCCCAACAGGAGAAAATACTGATGATTATTTCCAATTTAAAAAATTATCGGTTCATACCTGAAATCAATTTGCAGACGGGTGTTCTTTCTCCTTTTCTTCGAACCATGAGACGATGAAAATAGATTCGGAGCGAGCGAATAGTATGATGCGTACGTAAAAGAAGTGAAACGAATCTATGATATTTCAAAACAGCATTTTTTATCACGTGTGTTTACGAGTATAATCGATTATGCATCGCCATCTTTAGGATTAGCGATGTTCATTTGAAACGATGTACCATTTTCATCAGCGATATTTTCAAGACCATCGCGTTATGAGACATACGTTGGTTCTTCTCTATATCAGATGCCAGCCACGTTTTCGATGATTGCCCACTTAGAACTAAATGATGGTGTGTATTATACGAAAGGTGGCAACGTATCGATTGTCAAAGAATTTGAACAATTAGCGTGAAAAATGGATGTAACGTTAATGGCAGAAGCCGGAGTGACGGAGTTCATCGTTCGAGAACGATGAGTAGAAGCAGGAAAATCGCATCTGGACAAGAAATTCAGTGTGACGCGGTTTTTGTGAATGGTGATGTGTTGGGTGCCTTTCCGAAAATGGTAAACGAACAACATCGTTCCATTTTTTCAGATGCTGTGAACACATATGGACCATTGATTTCTGCTTTTGTTAGTATGGTTGGGTTATCCAAACGGTTACCTTGCTGGCAGCATCATAATGTGTTTTTTTCTGATGATTACGTGCAAGAATTTATTGACTTATTTCAAACGAAAACATTTCGTAAGAAGCCAACAATCATGTGTACAACTCAGCAGTGACCGATGAAACAAAAGCATTCGTGGATGATTTATTCATTTTAGTGAATGCTCCGAGTATTACCTGTACACAAACCGAACAATATGAGAGGTATAAAGAACTTATTTATGCAAAAGTAGCAGATGACGGTTTTAATATTCGTCCGTTTATTGTAAAAGACAAAGTAGTGGGACCAGTTCAGATTGAACAAGATTACTATGCTTATGCAGGAGCCCTGTACGGTCCTTCTAGTAATACGCGGAAAACAAGTTTTTTTATCCAAGAAATAAAAGCAACGATTTAAAAATTGTTTATTTTGTCGGCGTTTCCACCAATCTGGGAGGTGGTTCGCCAATGGTGACAACAAGCGGATTACTCATTGCAAAGCACTTTCTGGAGAAAACTCTCTAAAAATGGAGTTTTTTTATTTTGTTGAAAATGCTCTTGCCTGTTTATTTGTATTAGTGTACTATTTGGTTAATACACTAATACAAGGGAGTGAGAAGTATGGCTGCTTGGTTTCAATCAGTTAAAAAAGATGCGTATTTATTACGAAAAGAGGCAATCATTATGGCAATCATTATTGTTAGTATGTTTGGTATTGGATTTGGCTTATTACAAACAATCTCAAAAGATATTTGGATGACGTTACAATTGTTTTTTACAACGGGAGTTTTATTTGTTGCATTGTCTTCCTTTCTAGTGAGTGCGATTCAATGGGAATGGAAATATGATGATGTTTGGTTGCAACAAGAACAATCTGCTTTTTTTCTTTTATCAAGTAAGTGGATGGCTAGTTTTCTCATTTGGCTGTTGTTATTTGTAAGTACCATTTTTTTATTTTCACCGTATCTAATGACTGATTTTCCGTTAGTTTCGTTTATCGTTGGAACCATTTTTTTAAGTGTAGTCGTATCGATTGTTGTACTGTTATGTACGCTCGTATATTACTACGGAAAAAGTCGGGCGAATGTTTGGGTGGAAGTGTTAACGCTTTTCTTGTTTTTCGGTAGTCTTGTGTTGATTGCAAAGTTATTGACGTTTCCTTTCTTTTGGGAAAGGGTGCTGCAAATTCCATATGGTGCGTCTTTTACGGTTGGTCCAGAGGATGAATCGTTTCAATTATTTTTGGCTGATGTTAGCGGTGACGCACTTTTACTAATTGGTCTTTTATTAATTATGTTTGTGAAAATAGCATGTTTTTTGTTAGATAAAAAAATAGAGGTGTCATGATGAAAGAGTTTGATACACAAAAGGCGATTTATTTGCAAATTTATGAATGGATTTGCAAACAAATGATTCAAGGAACGTATCGGCATGGTGAAAAACTGCCGTCTGTCAGGGAAATGGCACTCACTTGTGGAGTGAATCCAAATACGATTCAACGTGCGTATCGGGAATTAGAAGAGCATCATCTTGCGTTTACGAAACGCGGGCAAGGAACGTTTGTAACGGAAGAAGAAAGTGAGATTATCAAAATGAAAAACGAGATGATTACGACAGAACTGAACTTATTTATTGCTCAGATGAACGAGTTAGGTGTAACCGGAGAGGAACTAATTGAGCGGGTAAAACAAGCGATGAAAGAAGGTGGAAAGTAAGATGAAGGTGGAGAATGTATCAAAATGGTATAGCAAAAAGCGAGTACTAGAAAACTGTTCGTGGACCGTTCCGATGGGAGAAATCATTGGGCTTGTTGGCAAAAATGGAGTAGGAAAAACGACTTTGCTCCAACTAATGGCTGGTTTAAAGAAGCCAAATCAAGGGACGTTGTCGATTAATGGAAAAGCGATAGACAGAACGAGTGGTGCATCAGTTCGGTACGTTTCGAAAGAATCGTCTTTTTATCCATTTATGTCAGTAGAAAAATGGATCGACTATTATCGTTTGCAACATCCGAGCTTTAACGATGCAAAGTGGATGGAACTGAAGAAATGGATACCAATCGTTAAAGGACAAAGGATGGGGCAATGTTCGAAAGGGGAACAAAAGGTGATTAATCTTGCTTTAGCATTAGCGTGCGATGTTCCGTATTTATTATTAGATGAGCCCCTTTCTGGTTTAGACCAACATATTCGTCAAGCGTGGATCAATAGTATCATTGCGATATTCGAACCTGAGAAACAAACCATTATTATCGCTACCCATGACGTACTCGAGCTTGAACCATTGTTTGATTGTTTAGTATTGTTACGAGATGGAAAAATAGAAAAAAACGTTCGCGTAGAAAAGCTGCAAAATGACGGATATACGTGCGGTACATGGCTTCGTCAAGAACTCGCTCCATTAAAAAAAGAATTGTAGAAAAATAGGTCAAAAGATTGATTTCAAAAATATGGTTGCAAATGACTGTTATGAATGTTATGATGGTGGCGAAGTTAATATCGTGTACTACTAGGGGTGTCTATGAGTATAGACTGAGATTGAAACATGTTTGACGTTTCTAAACCCTTTGGACCTGATCTGGATCATACCAGCGTAGGAAAGTAGTGTAACAATAGACAATCGTCTATTTTACATTGGCGTCTATAAGCGGGTCTCATAAAATGAGGGTCGTTTTTTTTATGTATTCGCCTGGTATCCGCGGTCTCGGTAGTAGTCACATTAAATATAGGAGGCTACATAAACATGGAAAAAGAACAAATCATTCAACCGTTTCCAAGCAGTAAAAAAGTATATGTAAAAGGTTCGCGTGAAGACATTCAAGTTCCATTTCGTGAAATTGCACTTTCACCAACGGTCAATGACCAAGGTGAGACACCAAATGAGCCAATTCGTGTCTATGATACGAGCGGTGCGTATACCGATGAAAGTTGCGAGATTAATATTTATGAAGGGTTGACAAAATTACGTGCTTCTTGGATTGAAGAACGCGGGGATGTAGAACGTTATGAAGGTCGTAAAGTACTTCCGGTTGATAACGGATTTACGACAGAAGAACATTTAAAAAACACAGAAGAATTCAAATATTCAAACGAACATCCACTTCGTGCGAAAGCAGGAAAAAATGTAACCCAAATGCATTATGCAAAAAAAGGAATGATTACACCTGAAATAGAGTATATCGCCATTCGTGAAGGGATGGATCCTGAATTTGTTCGTTCAGAAGTTGCGGCAGGACGTGCGATTATTCCAGCAAATATTAACCACCCTGAAATAGAACCGATGATTATCGGGCGTAATTTCCATACGAAAATTAATGCAAACATTGGAAACTCAGCTGTAACGTCATCTATTTTTGAAGAAGTAGAAAAAATGACATGGGCAGTACGTTGGGGCTCTGATACGATTATGGATTTATCAACAGGTAAAAATATTCATACAACACGTGAATGGATTATTCGTAACTCTCCAGTTCCTGTAGGGACAGTACCGATTTATCAAGCATTAGAAAAAGTAAACGGGGTAGCAGAAGACCTTTCGTGGGAAGTGTACCGTGATACGTTAATTGAACAGGCAGAGCAGGGTGTGGACTACTTTACCATTCATGCTGGTGTGTTAATGCGTTATATTCCGATGACAACGGCACGTACAACAGGAATTGTATCACGCGGTGGTTCGATTATGGCTGCTTGGTGTTTAGCACATCACGAAGAAAATTTCTTATACACTCACTTTGAAGATATTTGTGACATTTTAAAACAGTACGATATTTCTGTTTCACTAGGTGACGGGTTACGTCCAGGTTCTATTGCGGATGCAAACGATGAAGCGCAATTTGCAGAATTACGTACATTAGGAGAATTAACAGAAATCGCATGGAAACATGACGTACAAGTGATGATTGAAGGTCCAGGTCACGTACCTATGCATAAAATTAAAGAAAATATCGACTTAGAACGTGAAATTTGTCACGATGCACCGTTCTATACATTAGGTCCATTAACAACAGACATCGCACCAGGCTATGACCATATTACATCTGCTATTGGAGCAGCAATGATTGCTTGGCACGGCACTGCTATGCTTTGTTACGTAACACCGAAAGAACATTTAGGATTACCAAATAAACATGATGTACGCGAAGGGGTTATTGCATATAAAATCGCAGCGCATGCAGCAGACCTTGCAAAAGGATTACCAAATGCACAAGTACGCGATGACGCATTATCAAAAGCACGTTTCGAATTCCGTTGGCGCGACCAATTCAATTTAGCACTAGATCCGGAACGTGCTATTGAATACCACGATGAAACATTACCAGCAGAAGGAGCAAAAACAGCTCATTTTTGTTCGATGTGTGGACCAAAATTCTGTAGCATGAAAATTACACAAGACATTCGCAAATACGCAGATGAAAATAAAATTACCTTAGACGAAGCAATTGAAGAAGGAATGAAAGAAAAGTCAGAAGAATTCGTTAAAAAAGGAGCAAACATCTACTCGTAATAATAAAAAATGGACAAAGGCGATAGCAATCAGCTATCGCCTTTGTTGTGAAAAAATAGTGTAAAATAGACGATAAGTGGGAAAAGACGAGGGAACGCAACACTACTTGTTAAGATAAGAGAACTAGACCAAGGGGGGGTTGAACATTCAAACGGCATTTATTCCAATGAGTGACAAGCATGAATTATTTACGGTTCATTGGTCGAGCGATACGCCAAATCCAAAAGGGATTATTATTCTTTTTCACGGAATGGCAGAACATATTTTGCGTTATTCACCATTTGCGACGTTTTTAACCAAGCAAGGATATGAAGTGTATGGTCATGACCAACGAGGACATGGGCAAACAGCAAAACGGAATGGAGTATATGGTTTTTTTGCAGAAGTAGGAGGGTTTGAACGTGTCGTGCAAGACGGATATGAACGGATGAAATCAATGAAGGAAATACATCCCGGTGTACCCGTCACCATTTTTGGACATAGTATGGGGTCGTTTATTGTAAGAAGATTAATGGAACTATATAGCAAAGAGATGGATGCTGTTATCCTCTCTGGAACAGGCGGAAATCCGAAGTGGCAAGGAGATGTTGGTCGGATTATTGCAAAAAAAGAAATAAAACGAAAAGGGAAACAAACGCCAAGTCCTTTGCTAAATCAACTTTCGTTTGGTTCGTTTAACAAAAAGTTTCGTCCGAATAGGACAGATTTTGATTGGTTATCGAGTGATGATAAACAAGTGGATGTATATATGGACGATGATATGTGCGGAGGAATTTGTACGACGCAATTTTACTATGATTTATTTACTGGGATCAAACAATTGTACAAAAAGAAAGAAATTCAAAAGATTCGTCCAGATTTACCGATTTTGTTCGTTAGTGGTGCAGAAGACCCGGTTGGTAATTTTGGAAAAGGGGTACAAGAAGCGGTAGATAGTTACGTACAAAATGGCATCAATCATGTAACTGTAAAGCTATATGAACGAGCGCGACATGAACTTTTACAAGAATCGAATAAAGAACAAGTATACGCAGATATCGTTGCCTGGCTAGAAAAAAATAACCGTTGCGAGTAAGCAACGGTTATTTTTGCAATTCTGTTTCTGAAATTTGAATGCCGTAGTAAGACAAATAAGATAAGACACCGACAAGTGCAATGTATAAGAAAAAGTATGTCCATTTTGTTTTTTTATCGGTCACGTAGTACGTGCGTAACGATTCTTGATGTTTTTCGTTTTCCGTTATTTCATGAGACAATTGACGACTTAACTCAATAAAATCTTCGTAGGCAATTTGGTCACTTTTTATATAATGCAACAATTGACGTAATCGTTCTATTTTATATCTTCGTATTTCTTGAGCTACTTTTTCATTGTCTTGGAAAAATGGCCAATAAAATCTCTTTTTTAGTTGAAATTGTTCTTCGAGCGCTTTGATGTCGCGATCAATTTCTACTCCTAAATAAATCCGCAATCCACTTTCCGTAAAATATGTCCGATTTTCATCATCAATAACTTGTTGAAATGCTTCTCGTTTTAAGGTGGAAATACGGTCAATCATTTCATGGTTCACGTCATTTTGAGCAGATAATAGCTGTACTTGGTAATCTTCACGCATCCGTCCCCAAAGAGAAAAGATACCAAAAAGTAAAATGAGTAAAGCAATGGGACTGCCAGTAAAAAAGACGTATCCGATGATTAATAAAATGCCGAAAAACCAAGCCTTTGTCGATAAGACGGCGATAATTCGTCCGCCATCTAGCGGCGAAACAGGCATTAAGTTAAATAAATTAATAAATGCGCCTAAATAGATAAACATTGCCCATAACGGATCGCCAGTTTGCATATAAAGTGGAATAAACGGCAAAAAGCTGAGTAAACCAAACAAAGGACCACCATAAGCGACGAACGCTTCTGTTTTAACATCTTCTGGCCGTTTATGGGCAATGACTGCTCCCATAAATGGTAAGAAAATAGCCGGTGATGTTTTTAATCCTTTTATTTTAGCAAATAGAAGGTGCCCCATTTCATGAATAAAAATTAAATATACAATTGCAATGGCAAATTTCCAACCAAAAAGAACGGCGTATGCCCATAGAGAAACAATCATCGAGATAAAGGTTGCGCCGAATTTTGAAAATTTAAGTAAGCCAATGACCCATTTTAATTTAGATAATAGAAGAATCCCAATGGCAGTGAGTATACCAATCCCACTTTTTTTCGCCGTTTTTGTTTCATTGGTCACATTCGTTCACCTCATTCTTTTCCTTTGCTATTTATTTCGTCAACAACAATAGCAATTGCTCCGTCTCCTGTAACATTACATGCAGTTCCAAAACTATCTTGTGCAATATAAAGTGCAATCATAAGAGAGATTAATGTGCCGTTAAAGTGAAGCATGGAATCAAGTAATCCAACGGCCGCCATCACAGCACCACCAGGAATTCCAGGTGCTGCAATCATCGTTATCCCAAGCATTAAAATAAAGGGGAATAGATGTAAAAAATTAATGCTCATATCGTGTAACATCATGACTGCTAGGGAACAACTGACAAGGGTAATCGTACTACCCGATAAATGAATTGTTGCACTTAGTGGAACAACAAAATTTGCGATGCTTTCTTTTACACCATTTTTCTTCGTTTGCGCTAATGTTACGGGAATCGTCGCTGCAGAAGATTGTGTACCTAAAGCCGTAAAATAAGCAGGAAGCATCGTTTTAATTAACTGGAATGGATTTTGTTTTGAAAAAGCACCAGCTACGGAATATTGTAAAAGTAAATATAAAATATGAAGTCCAATGACAATTAAAAATACTTTTGCAAAAACAGATAAAATAATCGCAACTTCTCCTGCATAGGTCATATTGGCGAAAATCCCTAAAATATGAACAGGGAGTAAAGGAATAATCACATTTTTAATTAGTTTTCCAATAATTTCTCCAAATTCTTCTGTCACTTTTAAAAGTTGAGAATTTTTAATTGTTGCCATTCCTAATCCTAACGTAAATGATAAGAGAAGGGCTGGCATAATTCCGATAATAGGATCCAACTCCATGTTAAAAAATGGTTTCGCTAGTGATTCTTCTGGATTTTTTCCGCTAATCGCTAAGCTTCCTACTTCTAAAAAACTCGGAAAAATAGAAGTTGCAGTTAAAAACGCAAGACTTCCAGCAAGGATAGTCGATACATAAGCAACAATTGTCGTCATTCCTAACAATTTTCCAGCCCTTTGGCCAAGTTGCCCGATACCAGGTGTTACAAATCCAAGAATAATGAGTGGAACGACGAATGATAAAAATTTTCCAAAAATCTCATTAAACGTAGCTAACGTTCGTAACACCTCTTTTGGGCTAAACGAACCGATGATAATTCCTAGTACAATCGCTATGATAATAGCGGGAAGTAAACCTAATTTAAACCGTTTCATACAAACCTCCGAATTTAAAAATCTTTTTTCATCTCTTTCCAAACAGCATCAGCCACTATTTCATAGCCATTGTCATTTGGATGAAATTGATCATCTTCACTTACGACAGCTTCTTTGCTGTTTGAAAAATCATCAAAAACAGAAACGTAACGAATGTTATCGTAATCTTTTGTCGCAGATTTTGCAACTTCATTGTATGACTCAATAATGGTTCCGATTTCTGGAACTTCGCTTAACGTTTTTTCGAAAGGATTATATAATCCGATATAATAAATAGGTGCTTTTTTATTTAATGAACGAAGCTTTTTAAAAATAAGGTGTAGCTGATGATCATATTCTCTCTTTGCTTTGTCAAAATCTTTCATTTTTAACGATAGTATATTTTTTCGAACCGTTTTCATCATATCGTTCCCACCGATTGTTAACACAATAAAATTAGCATTTTTAATCGATATTTGTACTTCTTTTTCTTCTAAACGATTCATTAATTGTTCCGTTCGATTGCCGACAATGGCATAGTTATCAACCGTCACTTTTTGAACACCTGGTTGTTCGTTCAACTTTTCTTCAAGAAGCTCAACATATCCACCATTTGTTCCTTTTAGTCCAACGGTTAACGAATCGCCAACAGCAACTAGATGAACGTTTCGTTTTTCAACTTTTTTCTCTTTTGGTTCTTTCGTAGTGGTACATCCTATTAAACTAGTAAAAAGTAAAAAAATAATGATACTAATAAGCGATATTTTTTTCACTCATTCATCTTCTTTCCTAAGGATGATTAAAAAAAGATTTTTTGCAAAAGAAAGGAACGGGACGTAGGAAAATCTTAGCTGTTCCTTTTGCAAAAATCATCTTATGTGACAGAGACATACGGATTATTCGTTTCATAAAAGCGATATAAATAATGCTTTGCTTCTTCCGCGTAGTCAATGTTGATTCGTTTCGCAGTCGTGAATGTTACTGGTTCTGTTTTCGATAACAAATAAAACGAGTGTTGATTGGGATTACACAGGTCAAATCCATTCCATTCGCGCGTAATTGAGAGAGCTTGGCACAGTTTTCCTGGTCCATTCGTTAATTGTTTTTGTTTGGCAGGTGGTAGAATGTGAAAGGGTGTTTGAAATCTTGCATTGGCCATTTCATCGACTCCTTCGATTGGTTGTACGGCACGGATTAACACTGCTTCTGGTTCGTTTTCTGTTTTGGTAACAATGTTCAATAAATCATACATGCCATAAATTAAATACACGTATGCATGACCTGCTTTTCCGTACATTACTTCGGTTCGAGGCGTTCTTCTGTTACCGTATGCATGGGATGCTTTATCTGTAATACCAGTGTATGCTTCCGTTTCAACGATTTTTCCGATTCGAATGGTATCTTTCACTTGCCGAACGATGTAGGTGCCGATTAAGTCTTTTGCGACGCTAACCGTGTCACGTTCAAAAAACGAGCGTTGTAGCCGTTGCACAGTATCACTCCTTCGTTATTGCACAAACAGTAGCTTGACGAATCTGAATCAACTCATCTGGAGTTACGATAACTTGATGTCCACGTGCCCCGGCTGAAATTGATATTTTTTCTTTCATCCGTACTTCTTCACTTATATAGAGCGGATAGTCTTTTTTGCATCCGATAGGAGACACACCACCGCGAATATAGCCAGTTAACGGAAGTACTTCTTTTAACGAAACAGACTCTACTTTTTTATTATGGCTTGCTTTCGCTAATTTTTTCATATCTACTTCTAAATGACCAGGAATGCATGCTAACAATACACCCGTTTTATCGCCACGACAAACAATCGTTTTATAGAGTATGTCAATCGGCATGCCGCTTAAATCGGCAATATGTTGAGCAGAAAGATCGCTTTCATCGACTTCGTATTCTAACGTTTCGTGCGGGATATGACGTTGTTCTAAAAAACGGATGACGTTCGTTTTCGCTCCCTTTTTCACGATGGTCACTCCTTCAAGTCTTCCCATTGGTTATAAGAAATAAGGGATTCTAAAGGTAAACGTTCCCGCCAATGAGAAGTTTCGAGAATTGGTTTTTCTGGGTAATCATTAGTATACCCAAGCGATAATAAAGCGACAGGCTCAACATGAGGCGGAATGTGTAAAATATCACGCACGTCATTTTTTTTATAAAAACTAACCCAGCCCATTGCAATTCCTTCTGCATATGAGGCAAGCCACATATTTTCAATCGCACAAGCAGTCGATAAAATATCGGTTTCTGGAATGGAATTTCGTCCTAGGACGTGGGATCCACCCCTTGTTGGGTCACATGTAATACAGATGGTAACCGGTGATTCTTGGATGCCTGCAATTTTTAACGCTAAAAAGTTTTCTTTTTTCTTATCTTCATAATGAATAGCTAATGCTTTTCTTTCTTTTTCACAGGCCCATGCTAATTTGTTTTTTACGTCGTCGTTGTCGATAATAATAAAATTCCACGGTTGCATGAATCCAACAGAAGGACCGTGGTGTCCAGCTTCGATAATACGTTGAAGTGCATCTTCTGGGATGGGTTCTTGTAAAAATGTTCGAATATCGCGGCGATTTAAAATCGCTGTATATACTCCTTGTTTTTCTTCTGGATTTAACATGTTTTTTTCCTCCTTATTTGATCATTGTCAGTAAATCAAAGACGTTATCTAAAATGAAGTCTGCACGGTTTTCAAAATCAGGACGAGCTTTTTTACCAGAAAGCCCAGTTAACACAGCAGCAAATTGACACCCAACCGTTTTTGCTGCCATGTAATCAGCTAACGAATCACCGATTACAAGTACTTGTTCTTTGTTTTCAATCGGAAGCGGGTACGTAATAGCAGTCATCACTGGGGTTTCTTTCCCGAGCATTCCCTGCACGTAAGCGTAAGGTTGTGGTTTTGCTAACGGTGCATATTCAGGATATTGCCGTTCTGCATGTAATACATCCGTTGCCGTCAAAATACGGTTTTCATCAAAAAATGATAATACTCCAAGCGTTTTTAATGGTTCTAACGTCTCGATTTTCGGACGTCCTGTTCCGATACCTAAATGATATCCTTTTTCTTTTAACGTGGAAAAAAGTTCTATCATTTGTTCTTTAGAAATGATTGGAATTTCGTCTTGCAGAAACCCTTTTTTTCCTGACTCTTTCGGTTTTCCAAGGACAGACGGTTCTACATATCGATCGCCTAAGTACCATTCCTGGAACGTTTCTTGGCAAACATCCCATAGCGTACTTTGTCGTTTGAAAATAGTAGTAGAAACCGAAAGACGTTTTTGGCAAATAGTATTTAAATAAAGAAAGAGAGCTTGTTTCTCTTCGGTACTTTCTTTAAAATCATCTATAAATTGCGCATAATTTGGTTGAAAAGAGACAGATAAATCGTTGCTTTTTTCTTGTGCTTCTTTGAGAGACTCATATGTAATTTCTTTTTGTACAAGTTGTTCCACAAAGGCTGGGTCTTTTTGATGGATTTTTTCTAACAATAAAATGAGTTGATAGGAAAAAGCTAAGTAAACCATATCCCAGTTAGAATTGATTCCACGAGACTTCATGAATGATAAAACCGTATCATCATGAAAGACTTCTTTTCGAATGCGGCGAATCTGTGGTTCTTCTAAATTGACAGAAAAAAAAGCAGTTTGTTGACCTAGGTAGAGATTGCTATGGATTAGTTCCCAAACGGTTAATGCAGTTGCATCAAAATAGCGTTCTTCACTTAACAGAACACCATCAATGTCAAAAAGTAATGTTTGCCATGTCATATATATGAAACCTCCATCAATGGTTTTAGAAAAGGATAAAATGCACCTTTCATTTTATCATAATACATGATTAAAAAATTGTCTTTTCAAGAAGAGATACATTTGTCTCAAGTTAGGAATAAAATGGGTAGAAATACACATTGAAAAATGGTACGATAGTATTGGAATAAAAAGGGGGAAATAGTTGTGCTAGAATCAGTAGATTTAAGGAAAAAGCTAACAGATAAAGACGAATACAATGATATGTTGAAAGAATACCAACTGCGTTTTTTACGGATGCAACGTGAATTACAACAATCTAGTCGTTCTTTAGTAATTGTTGTAGAAGGCTGGGACGCTGGCGGAAAAGGTGGAGCAATTCGCCGTTTTACGCAACGGTTAGACCCACGTGGATTTAATGTATATGCAACCGCTGCACCAGAAGGGCATGAAAAAAATGAACACTATTTAAAACGATTTTGGAAACGGATTCCAGAACACGGAAAAATTGCGGTATTCGATCGTTCTTGGTATGGACGAGTACTAGTAGAAAGAGTAGAAGGATTTGCAACGAAAAAAGAGTGGAAACGAGCATATGAAGAAATCAATCAATTCGAAAAAGTACTTGCAGATGACGGAACAATTATCATTAAGTTTTGGTTACATATTTCCAAAGACGAGCAATTACGTCGATTTGAGGAAAGACAAAACAATCCATTTAAACGCTGGAAAATTACCGATGAGGATTGGCGAAATCGTGAAAAATGGGATGACTATGTGGAAGCAGTAGAAGAGATGTTTAAAAAAACAAGTACCGATTACGCTCCGTGGCATATTATTAGCGGTGAACATAAATGGAATGGTCGAATTGAAGTCATTAAAAGAATAGTTGAAACATTAGAGAAAGAAATGAGATAATGAAAACAGTATCCTCAAGTAGGAAGGGGATACTGTTTTTTAGGATGATAGATAGGATGTGTGGGTTTGATGGAGAGACCATTTTATAATGTATTAGAAGAAATTATTCCGACATTAGTAAATGTGATGCTCTACAGTGTTGATTTTCAAATATATTGTAGTTGCGAAGATTGTCGAATGAGAATTGTCGTCCAAACATTAAATGCACTACCACCACGATACGTGCTGAACGAAGGTCAACGTACTATTTTTATTGATTTATATAATAAATCGTATATGAGAGAAAAATTAAATCAAGAAATTATTCGTTCTATCCATAGAGTGGGAAAGAGAAAAGAAGAGTGTATGAATTGTTGTTCATGAAGTTGTTTCGTATATGAAACAACTTTTTTATTTGTACCAACTTACTTCTTCGGAAAATACTTTACAAAAAAAAGGTTATTATTTATGCTTGTTTAGCAGGTTTTTTAATTATTTTTGTAGAATAATTAGAGATATTTACAAGAAAAAAGATGTTGATTTTTTGGTAGAAAGAAGTGAGAAAAATGAAGAAACTAGGAAAAACGGTTGCGCAACTTATCGTCATATGTTTCTTTTATCAACTAGGGGTTTGGATTCAACAAGCATTTCATTTGTTTATTCCAGGTAGCATTATTGGGATGTTTTTGCTGTTTCTTTTACTTATGACAAATATTCTTCGTTTAGAATGGATAGAAGACGGAAGTCATGTATTACTACGGCATTTACCGCTGTTATTTTTGCCAGCTACGATTGGAATTATTAATTATAAATCATTAGCCTCTTTTTACGGTTTGCAACTTATTTTTATTGTTATTGTAAGCAGTATAATGGTGTTTGTTATTTCTGGGAAGACAGCACAATATTTTGCGAAAAAACAACAGAAAAGAGGAGAACAACATGTTTGATGCGATACTTATAATTATATTAACCATTTCTGTTTTTTTTATGATGGAAAAACTGTATATTCGTTTACCAAATCCTATTTTATTACCTGCATTAACGAGTACTATTTTACTTGCTAGTGTTCTCGTTATGTTTCATATTCCATATGAAACATATATGCTTGGAGGAGAATGGATTAATAAACTATTAGGTCCAGCGGTTGTTGCTTTAGCGATTCCATTATATAAACAGCGTCTAACATTAAAAAAGTACTTATTACCAATTTTGGCAGGGGTGTCACTTGGTGCTTTTGTTGGGATTCTTTCTGGAACAGGATTTGCAAAATGGATCGGAATGGATAAGGAAATGATTTATACGATTCTTCCTAAGTCGGTTACCACGCCTGTTGCAATTGAAATTGCTAGTTCTCTTGGTGGGATTCCGACACTTGCTGCAGTATTTGTCATTTTTGCTGGATTAGTGGGGGCAATAGGTGGTCCATATTTAATTCGGTTGTTTCGTATTGATGGTCCATTAGCAAAAGGGATAGGATTTGGAACGGCATCTCATGCATTTGGGACGGTTAAGGCGCTTGAACAAGGTGAATTAGAAGGAGCGATTAGTTCGGTAGCAATGACGCTTTGTGCATTAATTACTTCTGTTATAAGTTCAATAGTAATGACAGCATTAGGGTGGTAAGCTCATCTTCTTAAGAAGATGAGCTTTTTGGGCATTCCTCATATTCACAAAAGGAACAATCAGGATTATTATTAACAACCTGTACTGCATTTGTAAGGGCACAAATAATATCTGTTTTATATTGATCAGTCATCATTTGTGCTTTCACAAATGCATGACCTCTGACATTAGAAACATACTTTGGTTCAAGACGATTGAGCGCAAAAGCAAGTACATCGTTTTTACATTTTTCACATGGGAACTTTAGCCCAAGTTCGGAGATGTTTTCGTGCAAATAGTTCTTCGCTAAAATTTCCATGACATTCTTGACGTTGTTTGACATATCTGTTCTACAACTAAAAAAGATAGGTCACCTATAAAATGGGGACTTTCGTCCGCATGGAACGAATCATCTTTTTGTTAGAAGTAGATTCACCTCTCTTTCGTAAGCATATCCATTATTTTTACATAATAGTTAATTGGTTATTTCTTTCTATTATGAATCTTCCTTTTTTATATATTTCCTAAACATAATTTGTAAGTAAGGTATAAGTTTTCCGTTTTTTTATTTTTCAGAATAATAGTATTATTTCTTCTTGTTATTTATATTCTTGACAAAAGAATAGAAAACGAATAATCTTTTTATTAGTCTATTATATAACAGTATTGTTATTTTACAAAAATATAGTACATGAACGAATGAAGGGAGTAAAAAAATGTTACAACAAGAAGCGACTACGATGTGGAATAAACTTTGGAAAATGCATCGCGAAACAAAAGCGTTATTAACGTTTTTTGCAAAGCCAAAAGATGTACAAAAAAAGGTACTAGAACGTCAAGATGGAAAGAATGAAAAAGGACCAAATGGGCCATTGCCCAGCTATCAAAATCGTCAATGGATTGGTCTTATTTTAGGCCCGCTTTTATTTATTCTCACTTTATTTTTCTTCCATCCAGAAGGCATGACAAATGAAGCGCGTGGGGTATTAGCTTCTACGTTATGGATTGCTACATGGTGGATTACAGAAGCAATTCCAATTCCAGTAACTTCTTTATTGCCGATTGTTTTGTTACCGCTTACTGGCGCATTAGAAATTGGTAGTGTTACCTCTGCATACGGGGATGGAACGATTTTCTTATTTTTAGGTGGATTTATTTTAGCCATTGCAATGGAAAAATGGGGGCTTCATAAACGAATAGCTTTATCGATTATTTTATTAATTGGGACAAGCACAAAACGAATTATTTTAGGATTTATGGTGGCAACAGGATTTTTATCTATGTGGATTTCTAATACGGCAACAGCAATGATGATGATGCCAATCGGTCTTGCGATTATTTATCAAGTACGTCAAGCGATGAAATCATCAGAGAAAGAAGAAGATCAAGGTTTCGGAAAAGCAATCATGCTAGGTATTGCTTACTCTGCTTCAATCGGTGGCTTAGGTACATTAATTGGTACACCACCAAACTCTATCTTTGCTGCAACCGTGAATAAATTATACGGCATTCAAATTTCATTTGCCGAATGGATGTTATTTGGTGTTCCAATTGCTGCTTTTCTTCTTATTTTAGCATGGGTATATTTGGTGCAAATTGCTTATCCATTAAAAATGAAATCATTACCTGGTGGGCGCAAAGTAGTACAACAAGAATTACGTCAGTTAGGAAATATGTCTTTTGAAGAAAAACTAGTACTAATTGTTTTCTCTTTAACAGCAATCAGTTGGATTACACGAACATTTGTGATTCAAAAATTTATTCCAACAATCGATGATACAATCATTGCCATTATAGCTGGTATTATTTTATTCTTGTTACCAACGAAACATCAAACGAAAGTTCGTATTTTAGATTGGAACGATGCAAAAAATTTACCTTGGGGTATTTTATTATTGTTCGGTGGCGGTCTTGCGATTGCTGCTGGATTTAAAGAAACAGGATTAGCATTATGGATTGGGGAACAATTAACGGTATTAAATGGTTTACACTTATTAGTTGTATTATTTATCGTAGCAACAATTGTTTTATTCTTAACAGAGATAACATCTAATACAGCAACTGCTACAATGTTATTTCCAGTAATGGCATCACTAGCTTTAGCATTAGACGTACATCCATATGCGTTAATGATTGCAGCAGGTATTGCATCTTCTTGTGCTTTTATGTTACCAGTTGCAACACCACCAAATGCCGTTGTATTTGGTTCTGGTTACTTGAAAATCGGGGATATGGTGAAAGCAGGTTTTTGGATTAATCTGATTTGTATTCTTCTTATTCCATTAATGATTTATTACTTCTTACCAGTTGTTTGGGATATTGACTTATTCCAATTCCCGAAAAATTTCAAATAATTAAAAAGCCATCGCGTTGTAAAAGCGATGGCTTTTTACTGTGCACCCTGCATGGGCGAATACTCGGTGGTGAAAGTGAAGTTCCTAGGATCTTGTCTATCGACAACTAGAAGTGGTGTCAAGATTCGACCACATCAAAAGGCGAAGCTCACTGTAAAGCGAGAGTTGAAGAAAATAACAAAGCGGAACAGAGGGAAAAACATTAGGGCCCTTTTCGAGCAAATCAAGAAGCTCATGGCGGGGTGGATAAACTACTACGGCATGAGTGAAATGAAAGGCTTTATAAATAACTTAGACGGTTGGCTGAAACGACGAATGAGGCAATACATTTGGAAGTAGTGGAAAAATCCACAAAATAAATGTAGAAATCTCATTCAAATGGGTATCGAAAAGCAAAAAGCGTATGAATGATCAAATACCCGAAAAGGTTACTGGATGGAGAATTTCCGCCAGTTGCATCCTTCATAGGTCTTTAACAGATGAAAAGCTGGTACAACACGGATAGATGGATATAGCCGCGAAGTACCACAATCATTGAACCGCTGTACGGGTCCGTACGTACGATGGTGTGAGAGGGGCGAAAAGTTATATTTAACTTTTCCCTCTACTCGATTCGATTTATAAAAGAAGAAAGATGTTTTTTATGTTTTTGATTGGTACGGTAAAAGAAAACGATGGTAATAAATGATACAACACCACTTCCAATCATCCAGTAAAGTGATAAAAACAACATCGAAGTAATAAAAAGTCCAACAAATAATAAAGAAAAAATAAAATGAAACCACTTTTGCTGGACAAAATATTGTTGTTTTTCTTTGTGTAATAACAGTTTTTCTTCAAAGGCACGTTGTCTTTCTGGTTCTTCTACCCATTGTGTTGGAAGAGAAAGGAGTGGACGTACCGAATTTATGAGCATACTTGGAATCGAGGTGCTCGTATCTTTCTGTTCTTTTAACCATTTCATTACGATTGGTTTTCCGTACACGAGTAAATCAATTTCAGGGTCTACTAAACTTAAAACGCCCACTAATGTTGACGCAGCTCTTCCTAAAAAGGCAAATTTTGCAGGCATTTGAATGGGTTGTTCGTTGACGAATTTTTGTAAGTCTTCGAGAATAGATTCCATCATATCGAATTGTAAGCTCGAGAAGTGTTCATTAAAATAAAGGTCTGTTCCTCGTTTTAAAATCGATACTAACAATGAACGGTCACTGTTTGGAAGTAAAAAGTGAAGATCATCTAAACTATCGACAACCATTTCAAAGTTTCCAAGTGTAAAACCAGTCACTAGTTTCCGTAAGTGAACGGCATCTTGACTCGTTAATTCTCCTACCATTCCAAAATCAATTAAAACAATCGTCCCGTCTTCTTTAATTAAAATATTTCCTTGGTGCGGGTCTGCATGAAATTTTCCGTCAAAGAGTAGTTGGCTTACAAATGCTTCAAATAAATTTTTTGCCACTTCTTTTCGATTGATAGGATGTTTTTCAAAAAAACGATTATCTGAAATTTTACTTCCTTCAATCCATTCCATTACAAGAATCCGTTTAGTTGTATAATCTCGATAATATTGTGGAATTTTGATTGCATCATTAGTGTGATACTTCGCTTGAAAGTATTCCCCGTTTTCTAGTTCTTTCAAAAAGTCTAGTTCATTGCCGATAATCGTTAAAATTTCATTGTATAAAGCTGGTAAATCAGATTTTTTCCCCATAGTGGTTAGTTTTCGTGCTAAGAAAAAGACGATTTTTAATGCTTTAAAATCTGTTTGAATAATACGTTCAATATTAGGGCGTTGTACTTTTACAGCGACTTGTTCACCAGAAGATAACGTTGCTTTGTACACCTGTCCGATACTAGCAGAAGCAATAGCTGTTTCGCTTTCAAAATGAATAAATGAGTTGTATTGTTCTCCCCATTCACTTTTTAACACTTGTGGAATTTTTTCATGTGGAACAGGGGGAACTCGGTCGACTAAGTCGCCTAGTTCATCTAAAAATACTTCTGGCAATAAGTCTGCACGAGTACTTAAAAATTGCCCTAGTTTAATAAGTAAACCTTCTAATTTTAAAGCATTTCGTTTATATTCCCTTGCTTGACGAAGTAAAAGTTCATTCCACTTCTCTACGTGTGTCGGGTTCGTTAATTGGTGTCTTTTATGAAAAAAGTAAACTTGTAAAAAAAACTTTATGGACATCGAAACAATAATAAAAATACGGTAAAAAGAATTATTTTTCATGATTTCCCCTTTACTTTATGTCAATTTTAGTTTGTTTTAACATACATCTATAGAAAGGGAGATAAATAACCCCAATGGAAGATAAAAGAAATGAAAGATTGTATTTTTTAGAAAAAAGTTTCCTTTATTATAACAGGAATAAGAGGAAAATCATTGAAACTTGCTTACAGGAAAAGTCTGTTAAGAAGGTAGAGTGAAAATATGGTATAATAATGAAAACGCTTTTATTTCGAATTTAATAGGGTAGGGAGATGGTTACATGTCAATAGCGCAACAACCGATATTCTCGATACAGGATTTAATGATTGAATCAGATAAAGTGGCGCACGTTCAATTAAACAATCCGCTCGAACATGCATTATTAGTGCTTGTAAAATCGGGATATTCAGCTGTTCCAGTGTTAGATCCATCATATAGGTTGCACGGGATTATTAGTAAAACAATGATATTAGATGCATTGTTAGGAATGGAACGAATCGAATTTGAAAAATTAGATGATTTGCTAGTTTCGGATGTTATGAATGCATCGATTCCGCGTCTAACATCGCAATCATCTCTATCAAATGTATTGGAATCGGTCGTCGATTATCCGTTCGTTTGTGTAGAAGATGAAGAAAAACGATTGACCGGAATTGTCACCCGGCGCAATATTTTGTTAAAATTAAGAAATGAATGGTGGATTAGAGGGAAATGAACCTATTCGCTTTAGCGAATGGGTTTTTATATTCAATTTGGAAAAGTCGGTGATGAAATGGAGAAGGTGTTACAACAAAAAAAAGTAACAAAACGACCATTTGTTTTAATAGCAATTATGATTGCTATGTTTATGTCAGCTGTAGAGGCAACGATTGTTTCTACTGCGATGCCAAAGATAGTGGCTGAGTTGGGGAAGTTTTCCCTTTATAGTTGGGTATTTTCTTCCTATTTATTAATGCAAACCGTTACAATTTTAATTTACGGAAAACTGTCAGACTTATTTGGAAGAAAGCCTGTATTTACATTTGGAGTAATTGTGTTTATACTTGGTTCTTTATTGTGCGGATTATCGACTTCGATGGAAATGCTTATTTTATTTCGTTTTATTCAAGGCTTTGGAGCAGGTGCGGTTCAACCGATTGCAACGACTATTGTCGGGGATATGTATTCAAAAGAAGAGCGAGCAAAAATCCAAGGTTATTTATCGAGTGTATGGGGAATCTCTTCGATTTTAGGACCTGCGCTTGGTGGCTTTTTTGTCATGTATGCAAGTTGGTCGTACGTTTTCTGGCTGAACATTCCACTCGGTATTTTATCGCTAATCGGCGTTTGGTTCTTTTTCCATGAAAATATGGACAAGCAAAAACAATCGATCGATTATCTCGGTTCTGCGTTCGTTTTTATCGGAATCAGTGCTCTTATGCTTGTGTTAGTAGAAGGTGGCGTTCGATATGCATGGCTTTCGACAGAAATGCTCAGTTTAATGTCTGTTAGTATTCTGTTCTTTGTTTTGTTTATCTGGCAAGAGAAACGATCGAAAAATCCAACGATGCCTTTTGAAATGTGGCGAAATCGACTTATTTTGACGTCTAATTTAACGTCATTAACGACAGGAATGATTTTAATTGGTGTATCTAGTTACTTGCCGGCATTCGTACAAGGAGTAATGGGAAAATCGGCGTTAGTAGCTGGTTTTTCCTTAACGACGATGTCGATTGGTTGGCCAATTGCTTCTACATTAGCAGGGAAGCTCGTGTTAAAATACCATTACCGCAATGTTTCGATTGTTGGCGGAATCTTTTTAATTATCGGTGCGATTATTTTTTCTTTGTTAACGCCAGTGTTAGGTCCTTGGTGGGCAGCACTCGGTTCTTTTATTATCGGGATAGGCATGGGGCTTACATCGACGACCTTTATTATCGCAATTCAAACGACCGTCGATTGGAGTAAACGTGGCATTGCAACAGCAACGAATTTATTTATGCGTTCGTTAGGTAGTACGGTCGGTGCTGCTTTTTTAGGTGGAATTTTAAATAGCCAATTAAAACGAGAAATTGAACAAGCCGGTCTATCTACAGAACGGGTATCGGTAGATATGACGAATGTATTGCTAGATCCGATTTTGCGGGGAGAAATGAGTAGTAAGATGATTAACGTGTTAGAAAAAGGATTAACGACTGGTCTTCATACTGTTTACATGACGCTTGTTTTGTTAAGTGTCATTAGTTTTTTCTTTATTATGAAAATGCCGAAGAAAAATAGGGAATAAGAAAGGGGGGAGAAGGTGCAAGTTTCGGAATATAAAATATTACAAGTATTAGCAGAAGAAATGAATATGCGGAAAGCAGCAGAGCGACTTTATATTTCTCAACCCGCATTAAGTCAACGTTTACAAACGATTGAACGACAATGGGGCATGACGATTTTTATTCGTTCTCAAAAAGGGTTAACATTAACACCGGCAGGCGAAAAAATTATTGATTATGTAAATGAAACGTTAAAACAGAAAGAACGTGTCAAAGATGAAATTATGTCCATGCATTCAGAAGTGCATGGAACATTAAAGCTAGCCGTTGCTTCGATTATCGGGCAATATTGGCTACCGCAAGTGTTAAAAGAATACGTGCATCGATATCCGCATGTGAAAATTTCACTCGTAACAGGTTGGAGTAGCGAAATGTTGCGACACTTGCATGACGACCATTTTCACTTAGGGATGATTCGTGGGAATCCCGAGTGGAAAGGGAAGAAAGAACATTTGTTTTCAGACTCCCTTTATTTAGTGGATACAGAGATAACGTCTGTAGATCAACTGCAATCAACAACGAAGCCATTCATTATGTTCCGTAGTGACTCGACTTATTTTCAAGAAATTCAAAAATGGTGGAGAGAACAATTTGCCACAAAACCGAAACGAACTATTGTCGTAGACCAAATTGAAACATGTAAACAGATGGCGTATCACGGGATCGGCTATGCCATTTTACCGTCGATTACATTGCTTCATCAATCGGAATTACTTCATAAAATACCGATTACATTAAACAATCGCCCGGTAACGCGTGATACGTGGCTGTTAAGTTACGAAGCTGCAACGGAATTGAAACATGTTCGAGCATTTATTGATTTAGTAGACGAGTATATTCAACAACAACCGTTTGCTTTTTAAAGAGGGGATGAACCGTGGAAGTTTTTAAGTTAATCATTATTATTTTATTAATTGCCATTACTGCATTTTTTGTTGCTGCTGAGTTTTCTATTGTAAAAGTTCGGAAATCAAGAATTGAACAATTAGTAAGAGAAGGGAACAAAAAAGCAATATCGGTCCAAAAAATCGTGGATCATTTAGATAGCTATTTATCTGCTACTCAACTAGGAATTACGATGACTTCACTTGGACTAGGGTGGCTTGGACAACCAACCGTTGAATTTTACATTCGGAAAATGCTACATCCATTTTCCTTAAACGAACATGTGATGAGTACGTTAGCGTTTATTATTGCATTTTCTATTATTACATTTTTCAACGTCGTACTCGGGGAATTAGCACCAAAAACAATTGCTATTCAACGAGCGGAACAAATTGTGTTTAAAATTTCGACGCCTCTGATTATTTTTAATAAGATGATGTATCCATTTATTTGGTTATTAAACCAATCGGCATGGATGTTTACTCGTTTACTTGGATTTAAACGTCAAGAAGAGGAACAAGCATTGTCTGAAGAAGAATTACGTCATTTGCTTTCTCAAAGTTATCTTGGCGGGGAAATTAATCAATCGGAATATCAATTTGTGAATAAAATTTTTGAATTTGACAATCGGACTGCAAAAGAAGTAATGGTACCAAGAACGGAAATGGTTTGTATTGACCACTCTGTCAACGTCGAAGAAGCTTTAGAAGTGATGAAAAAAGAACGATACTCTCGATATCCTGTTATGGAAGAAGATAAAGACCATATTGTCGGTGTGATTCATTTAAAACATTTTTTACAAGAAGAAAATCTTGATTTTCAAGGTTCATTAGATGACTATATTCATCCGATTATCGTTGTTTTTGAATCGATTCATATCCATGATTTGCTCGTTCAAATGCAAAAAGAACGGATTCATATGGCAGTGTTAGTAGATGAATATGGCGGAACTGCAGGGCTTGTAACTGTAGAAGACATCATTGAAGAAATTGTTGGAGAAATTCGTGATGAGTTCGATATCGATGAACAACCGATGATTCGTCGGATTAAACCAAATGAACTCGTCTTAAATGGGAAAGTTTTAATTCAAGATGTCAATAAAGTGTTACGTATTAACATTGAATCAGATGAAATTGATACGATTGGCGGTTGGATGTTAACAGAAGACATTAATCTTGGTGTTGGGAGCTCTCTCCTTGTTGAAGGATATGAATTTCAAGTAGTGGAAATGGACGGACATACTGTGAAAAAAATAAAAGTTGTCAAACAAGCTGAATAAAGCATACTTTTTATACAAAAGGGTAAGATATATTATGGTGAGGATTTTTTCTATTGATTCATCATAAACACGAATCCATCGGTAAATCCTGCGCTTTTTTCATTTAATATTTTTATTACACACATTTATATACAATGTAGGAGGGTATTCAAATGGCAGAACGTATGGTAGGGAAACAAGCACCGACTTTTGAAATGCAAGCGGTGTTACCAAATAAAATGTTTGGTAAAGTAAGTTTGAAAGAAAACATGAAAGCTGGAAAATGGACAGTGTTATTTTTTTATCCTGCCGATTTTACTTTTGTTTGTCCCACGGAAATTGTTGGATATAACGATAAAATTGAAAAATTTGAACAGTTAAATGCAGTCGTAATCGGTGCATCAACAGATACTGTACATACACATAAAGCGTGGATTAACACACCTGTATCGGAAGGTGGGATTGGAGACTTGGCATTTCCTTTAGCAGCAGATCACACCCAAGTAGTTGCACGGAAATATGGTATTTTAATCGAAGAAGAAGGACTTGCACTTCGTGGGTTATTCATTATTAATCCAGAAGGAGAACTTCAATATTCTGTCGTCCACCATAACAACATTGGACGAAATGTAGACGAAACACTTCGCGTGTTAGAAGCACTTCAATCAGGTGGATTGTGTCCGGTAAACTGGAATCCTGGTGAAGCTTTGCTACAACCAAAGTAAATGAGTATTGTAACGAATGAATAAAAGACAAGAACTCTTTTCTTAATGAGGAGAGTTCTTTTTTGTGCGATGAATGTCATACTTTTTATGGTTAGTTGCTTGCTTTTTGATAAAATAGAATATGTACTCTCTATTTATGGTGAAAAGTAGAAAAGGCAGAATGGAAATTCCATCGAAAAAATAAACTTTTTTTTAGAAAAAAGCTAAAATATATACTATAATTTCAAGAGTATGATAACCCATAAGGGGATGGTAATTTGGATTTTGAAGTTTTTTTAGTGGCATTATTATGGCTTAGTTTATATGGATATTTGATTGTAGCGTCTATTGATTTTGGTGCGGGGATGTATTTGTATTATGGGTATACGACACATCAAAATTCCGCAGTTATTCGGCAAATACGCGCACATCTTTCTCCTATATGGGAATTATCCAATATCTTTTTTAGTATTTTTCTTTTAGGGATGGTGTTTTTATTTCCGTTAGCGACGTATCATTATAGTCGTGTGTTATTAATACCCGGAGGAATAGCATTATTATTAATCTTGTATCGGGGTATTTTTTATACGACTGGTCAAACAAAAACATATACGCCTGTTTTTACGTTCCTTTACGGCGTATCTGGGATTTTGATTCCTGTGTTATTGTCGCTTGCTTTAACGATTTCAGAAGGTGGGTTTCTTATAAAGGAGGGACATCATTTAAACATTCAATGGGTAAGCTTTTTTACGAATATGTACGCCTTATCGGTTATCGTATTAGCAGTCGTATCGGTTTTGTTTATTAGTGCTACTTATTTAACGTATTATGCATCAAAATCGAACGATGAACGTTCCTTACAAGAAGTTCGGAAGTATGCGTTGTTTTGGGGGATTCCAACTATTTTTGCCAGTTTATTTGTCTTCTTTTCCTTGCAACGTCATAACCCTTTTCATTTCGAAAAAATGATTAGTAGTGCCTGGATGTTTATTATGTCTTTTCTCTTTTTTTCTATCGCAATTACGTTATTGTTATCAAGAAAGTACTATGGTTGGGCATTTCTTTCTGTAATGGGGCAGTTTTTCTTTGCCTTTTTCGGATACGGACGGACGCATTTACCGTATTTATTATACCCTCACATGACGATTTACACGAATAAAAATGTCGCAGTACCAGCGGAAATAACATGGATTGCGCTTGGAATTATTGTCTTTTTATTTATTCCATCCGTATATTTGCTGATTCGTTATGTCTTTAAAAAGCAAAATCGATGAACGAAACAGAAATAACCACTTTAGTCTCAAGATAGTTTTTGTTAAGATAATATCATGGAAAAAAAGATAAAGGGCGTGTAGCAATTGGCGAAGAAAAAAGAGTTTGCCGTGATTGGTTTAGGTCGATTTGGTAGTAGTATATGTGAAGCGTTAGCAAATGAAGGAATGGAAGTATTAGCAATCGATACAGATGAAGATAAAATTAATGAATATGCCAATATTGTGACGCATGCAGTTGTAGCAGATGCCACGGATGAAAATGTATTAAAAAGTCTAGGGATTCGAAACTTTGATCACGTCATTGTTGCTATCGGAGATGATTTACAAGCCAGTATTTTAATCACGTTACTATTAAAAGAATTAGGCGTGAAACAAGTAACAGCAAAAGCCCAAAATGATTATCACCAAAAGGTATTAGAAAAAATTGGAGCGGACCATATCGTGCATCCAGAGCGGGATATGGGAAAACGGATTGCTCATTATGCCGTTTCCAACAGTATTTTAGATTATATCGAACTATCAGATGAGTACAGTATTGTAGAAGTTATTGCGAGCCAGCAAATGAATAACCAAACACTTATTGATTTGGATATTCGTGCAAAGTACGGAATTAATATTGTAGCCATTAAACGGGGGAACGATGTCGTTGTTTCTCCATTAGCAGAACAACGTATTCATCAAGGAGATATTTTAATCGTTATTGGGTCTGTTGCTAATATTAAAAAGCTAGAAAAACAATTAATGTTGGAAGAAACATAAAAAAACCACTGAAATCATTTTCTTGATTTCAGTGGTTTTTTGGATGAATCAAACGGCAAGAGGCTACAGACTAGTGATAGAGTAAGTCAACTACCATTTCCTTTTGAGCGCCTTATTACTCTGGCGCTAATCGAGCCGCTCTCCGCTTTTTATATTTCCATGATGATTGGTAGGATCATTGGGCGGCGTTTTGTTCGTTCGAATAAAAATGGGCCAAGTGTGTCGGTGATTTCATTTTTGATTTCAGACCATTGTGTTGTTTTGCGTTCCATTACTTTGTTTAAATGTTTGGTAATTAACGCTTGTCCTTCGTTGATTAACTGTTCTGATTCGCGCATATAGACGAAACCACGTGAAATGATGTCAGGTCCCGCTTCAATTTTAAATTCTTTCATATTGATGCTAACAACGACGATTACTAATCCTTCTTCGGATAAAATTTTACGGTCGCGTAATACGATGTTTCCGATATCTCCAATTCCGCTACCGTCTACAAAAACAGCTCCTGAAGGGACTCTTCCAACTACTTGTGCTTCATTCTCACTTACCGCTAATACATCTCCATTGTCCACGATAAAACAATTTTCTGGTGGAATGCCACAATCTTGACCGAGTTGAGCGTGAGCGTTTAACATGCGATATTCGCCGTGAATCGGCATAAAGTATTTCGGTTTAATGAGTCGAAGCATTAATTTTTGTTCTTCTTGTCCACCATGCCCGGATGTGTGAATGTTGCTTAATTTTCCGTGAATAACGTCTGCACCAGCACGATATAATTTGTTAATAATTTTATTTACGCTAATGGTATTTCCTGGAATTGGGGAAGAAGAAAAGACTACTGTATCGCCAGGATTAATTTGAATTTGGCGATGCGTACCGTTAGCAATCCGACTAAGTGCTGCCATCGGCTCCCCTTGAGAACCAGTACATAAAATAACTACTTCGTCCGCAGGTAAGCGGTTGATTTGTTGTGCTTCAACAAACGTATTTTTCGGAGCATTGATATAGCCTAATTCTTGCCCAATTGTGATGGCAGATTCCATACTACGCCCGAAAACGGCTATTTTTCGATTGTCTTCTACCGCTGCTTCTACTACTTGTTGGAGACGATGGATATTCGAAGCAAATGTTGCAAAAATAATCCGACCTTCCACTTTACGGAAAATTTCTTCAATGCTTTCCCCGACTTTACGTTCAGACATCGTGAAATGAGGTACTTCACTATTTGTGCTATCTGACAATAAGCAAAGGACACCTTCTTTCCCAATCTCCGCCATTTTTGTTAAGTTGGCAGGTTCTCCAACTGGTGTAAAATCAAATTTAAAGTCCCCAGTATGGACGATATTTCCTGAAGGTGTTTGGATAACAATACCGAACGAATCAGGAATACTATGTGTAGTTCGGAAAAAACGGACGGACATATGATTAAACGAAATAACATCGTCTTCTTCAATAATATTCATTTTTGTTCTACGAAGTAGCCCGTGTTCTTCTAATTTGTTTTTCATTAATCCTACTGCCAATTTTCCTCCGTAAATCGGAACGTTTAACTCGCGAAGTAAGTAGGGGACTCCTCCGATATGGTCTTCATGTCCGTGCGTAATAAAAACCCCTTTTACTTTATCACGGTTGCGAACTAAATACGTATAGTCAGGAATTACGTAATCGATTCCTAATAACTCATCTTCAGGAAATTTGATTCCTGCATCGATGACGATAATTTCATCCTGGAATTGTACGACATAAGTGTTTTTGCCAATTTCGCCTAAGCCGCCAAGTGCAAAAACAGCGGTTTGATGACTTTTTAAAAATTTCATAATTTATACATTCTCCAATTTAAAAATTTCATTTTGTTGTTCAAATTCTAGAAATTTACCTGTTAACGGTTGAATAAATTCAATTAAAATGTTCCGGCCTTTTAATTTTTGACGTACATCCCGCACAGTATCCGCTTCTACGTATAAAGCTTTTGTATGTTCGCGTAACGCAACTTCTTCAGGGTTTTCTTGATATAAAACTTTAAAAATCATACGTATCTCTCCTTTAAACAATATGTCTCTTCGTACCATTATATATAATTTCCTATTATATTTCATGTTTTTTTTATTAAAGATAAGGAAAACAAAACCATCTTTTGAAAAGATGGCTTTGTATCATTTTAAAAAAGGAAGAAATAAGACAACGAAAAAAGACACTTTTCCCCTTTATCCACCCTTATCATGCAATGTGTCCATTACTCATTCATGGGGGATAAAAAAGGGTACGATAAAAGGAGTTCGCGCCATTTCTTTTTTAATCGTTTTAATACGCGATTACTCATAGAAAAATCCCTCCTTTACCCGTTAGTATGTGTTAGAGATGAAATATTATGAGGAAGGTGAATAATTGACAGTTGATAGAAAAATCGATACGTTTGATACAAAGAAAAATAAAAGGAGAATAAATCATATGGAAAAAAGACGATTGGGAACAAGTAATATTGAAGCATCCATTATCGGTTTTGGTACATGGGCTGCTGGCGGACGCGGCTGGGGAAATGTACAAAAAGAAGAAGTAAAAAAAACGTTCGTGCAAGCTGTAGAATATGGGGTGAACTTTTTTGATACAGCACCGATTTATGGACGTGGAGAGTCGGAGCGTGTAGTAGGAGAAGCTTTGAAACCGTACCGAGATCAAATTTACATAGCGACAAAATGTGGATTAGTATGGGACAATAATGGAAAGATGCGTAAGCATAATGGAAAAGAAAGTATTTTACGTGAAATCGATGAAAGTTTACGCCGTCTCCAAACGGATTACGTCGACTTATATCAAGTGCATTGGCCAGACCCAGAAACGCCTATTGAAGAAACGATGGAAGCATTAAATCTTATTTTAGAATCTGGGAAGGCTCGGTATGTTGGTGTATCCAATTTTTCGAAAGATTTAATAGAACAATCATTAAAATTAGCACCAATTGTTTCGTTACAATCGCTTTATAATATTTTAGAACGAAAAGTAGAAAAAGAAGAGTTACCATTTGTCAACGAGCAGGAGATGGGATTTATTCCATACAGTCCACTTGCTCAAGGCTTATTAACAGGTAAATTTGATGCATCACACCAAATCGATGAAAAAGATGTTCGCGCAATGAATCCATTATTTCAACTGGAAAACTTACCACGTAATGTTGCGCTTGTAGGGCAATTAAAAGAAATTGCAAAAGAATACAATCGTCCAGTAAGTCAGGTAGCAATTAATTGGTTATTAAAAAAACAAGGAGTATCAACTGTTATTTGTGGTGCAAAAACAGTAGAGCAGTTACAAGAAAACGTAAAGGCGAGTGAATGGGAGTTAGCAAATGAACACGTGCAACAAATTGATTCACTCATTAAAGAGGGATAGTATGGCAAAAAAATTAGTACTTTTTGATATTGATGGGACACTGTTAGATCGGAATAAACAACTTCCTTCTTCGGCGAAGGAAGCTATTTTTGCCCTTCATGAAAAAGATATTGATGTGGCAATAGCAACCGGAAGAGCGCCATTTATGTTTCAATCGATTCGAGAGGAATTGAAGATTGATACATTTATTAGTGTGAACGGTCAATATGTCGTGTATAAAGGTGAGATCATTTATGAAAATCCGTTGCATCAATCGGAACTCGATAAGTTAGAGCAATTTTCCAATGAGCGTCAACATCCGATGGTCTTTTTAGATGAGAAAAAAATGGTAGCGAATTGTTCGTATCATCCGTTTGTTGAAGAAAGTATTGCATCGTTAAAAATGCCGCATCCGCCACACATTGCAAATTTTCACCAAGAAAATGTTGTTTATCAGGCACTCGTTTGTTGTGAACAAGAAGCGCAACGGATGTATGAACAAACATTTCCTAAATTTGATTTTATTCGTTGGCACGAATATTCGATCGATGTGTTACCAAAAGGACAATCAAAGGCAAAAGGGATTGTGCGCCTACTTGATCAACTTCAAATCAATTTGAAAGATGTGTATGCTTTTGGGGACGGGTTAAATGATATTGAAATGATGAAAACGGTCGGGGTAGCAGTTGCGATGGAAAACGGTAAAGAAGAAACGAAGTGCCACGCAGATTTTATTACCGATACACCCGAAAACGATGGTATTTATAAAGGGCTAAAAAAGTTAGCTTTAATTTAAAAGAAACCCAAGAATCGCATGTGATTCTTGGGTTTCTTTCATAGAAAAGATTATTACGAAATAGGTACGGCGTTTTCAATTGCTTGAAAAGGATCTTTTTTATTAATGTGATCAAAAAATAAAATACCATTTAAATGATCAATTTCATGTTGAAAAACAATCGCAGGAAGTCCTTTTAAGCGAAGTTTTACAGGTTCATTTTTTTCGTTAATCCCAGTCACTGTAATGCGTGCATAACGCGGTACGTATCCAGGAACTTCACGGTCGACACTTAAACAACCTTCGCCACCAGCTAAATATGTTTGTTCCACAGAGTGACTCACAATTTTGGGATTAAATAAAGTATGACGGTATTCTCGACCTTTTTCATCTTCTACTAATACGGCAATGAGCTGTTTCGAAACAGCAATTTGCGGTGCTGCAAGACCAATGCCAGGACGTAAATCATATTTTTTACATAATTCAGGGTCTTGGCTTGCTTCTAAAAACTCCATCATTTTTTTCGCTAATGCTTTATCTTCATCCGTTAATGGTAAATGAAACGGCTCGGCAACTTGACGTAGAACGGGATGATCTTCACGAATAACATCTTTCATTGTAATCAAACTCATCAAACCTCCTTTAACTATGCTATATTTTATCATAATTTTTGCGAATAATTAACTTTTTCGATCATTGCGTCTTGTTGTTGGAGACAGAAACAATTAAACGGATAACAGGAATTAGGGAATGTATTTGTTTCGAAGAAAAAGGAATACTATTTTTGATAATGGGTAAGGAATTAAGAAGCGAAAAATAAATGAAACAGATTAATACAGGTGTTTAATTTGTGTTAATACAGAATCGTTGATAAAAAATATAAAGTAGAGAAAAATGCATTAAAACATAGTGAAATTCAATTGACCGATTATTTTTTTTATAGTAAACTCAATTTAACAACTAGTTGTACTATTAAAAAATAAAAACAAACTAATACAGTTTGATGTTTTTTTGCTCGATAGATAAACAAAAAAAGAAAGGAATGATTACGATGGTAAAGGAATTGTTACAACAATTTGACGCAAATGAAGTGAAAACATTTCAATTATTGAACGAACATGGAGAAGTTCAAAACGAAGCGTTTCTTCCTAATATAACAGATGAACAATTAAAAGAACTGATGAGACGGATGGTGTATACACGAGTTTGGGATCAACGAGCGATTTCATTAAATCGCCAAGGTCGATTAGGCTTTTATGCACCGGTTGCAGGACAAGAAGCTTCGATGATTGGATCGGAATTCGCATTAGAAAAAGAAGATTGGGTGTTACCTTCTTATCGTGATATTCCGCAAATGGTTTGGCATGGTCTTCCATTATATAAAGCATTCTTATATTCTCGCGGTCATTTAGAAGGTGGGCAAATAGATGAAGGCGTAAACGTTTTAATGCCACAAATCATTATTGCTGCGCAATGTACCCAAAATGCGGGAGTAGCTTTAGGATTGAAAAAACGTGGGAAAAGGAATGTTTCTTTAACGTATTTTGGAGACGGAGCAACGAGTCAAGGGGATTTTTATGAAGGACTAAACTTTGCTGGAGCGTATCAAGCACCTGCTATCTTTATTTCCCAAAATAACCGTTTTGCGATTTCTGTTCCCGTTGAAAAACAAACAGCAGCCAAAACATTGGCGCAAAAAGCAGTCGCAGCAGGGATTCGTGGCATTCAAGTCGATGGCATGGACGTATTAGCTGTATATGCAGCTGTGCAAGCAGCGCGAGAGGCGGCAATTAATGGAGAAGGTCCAACCTTTATCGAAACGTTAACGTATCGTTACGGTCCGCATACAATGGCAGGCGACGATCCAACACGTTACCGTACAAAAGAATTAGACAATGAATGGGAAGTAAAAGACCCACTTATTCGTTTTCGAAACTATTTAGAGAAAAAAGGGCTGTGGACAGAAGAAGATGAACAACGTACGGTAGAACAAGCAAAACAAAATATTAAAGAAGCGATGAAAAAAGCAGATGAAGCACCGAAACAAAAAGTGACTGATTTAATTGAAAATATGTTTGAAACATTACCACAACCTTTACAAGAGCAATTAGCAGAATATAAAAGAAAGGAGTCGAACTAAACGATGGCACAAATGACGATGATTCAAGCGATTACAGACGCGATGCGTACCGAGTTAAGAAGAGATGAAAATGTTCTTGTCTTTGGGGAAGACGTAGGTAAAAACGGAGGCGTGTTTCGAGCGACAGATGGATTACAAGCTGAATTTGGTGAAGAGCGAGTATTCGATACACCATTAGCAGAATCAGGAATTGGTGGTTTAGCTGTTGGGTTAGGGTTACAACAATTTCGTCCGGTTATGGAGATTCAGTTTTTTGGCTTTGTATTTGAAGTAATGGATGCAGTCGCTTCGCAAATGGCCAGAATGCGCTATCGCTCAGGCGGACGTTATCATTCTCCAATTACGATTCGTTCCCCATTTGGCGGAGGGGTGAAAACACCCGAATTGCATGCCGATAGTTTAGAAGGATTATTTGCACAAACACCAGGGGTAAAAGTAGTAATCCCGTCGACACCATACGATGCAAAAGGGCTGTTAATTTCTGCTATTCGTGATAATGATCCAGTCATCTTTTTAGAGCATATGAAATTATATCGTTCTTTCCGCGGAGAAGTACCAGAAGGAGAATATACGATTCCGTTGGGAAAAGCAGATATAAAACGAGAAGGAAAAGACGTGACGATTGTTACATACGGAGCAATGGTTCACTCGTCTTTGAAAGCAGCAGAAAAACTAGCAGAAGAAGGTATTGAGTGTGAGGTAATTGACTTACGTACTGTAAGCCCGTTAGATGTTGATACAATCGTGGAGTCTGTGAAGAAAACGAATCGTGCCGTCGTGGTACAAGAAGCACAAAAACAAGCGGGAGTTGCAGCAAATGTCATTGCTGAAATTAATGATCGGGCGATTTTACATTTAGAAGCTCCCGTAATGCGTGTAACGGCTCCGGATACTGTTTTTCCATTTGCGTTAGCAGAAGATATTTGGTTACCAGATTATAAAGATATTATCGAAAAAGTACATGCTGTTTTATATTTCTAAGTAAAAGGAGGAACTCTAATGGCATTTCTATTTAAACTCCCTGACATTGGGGAAGGAATTCACGAAGGTGAAATTGTGAAATGGTTCGTGAAATCAGGAGACGAAGTAAAAGAAGATGACATTTTATTAGAAGTACAAAATGATAAAGCGGTTGTGGAAATTCCTTCACCTGTAGACGGGATAATAATGGAGATTAAAGTAGAAGAAGGAACCGTTGCAATTGTTGGGGACGTATTAGTAACCATTGAGGCGGAAGGATATGAAGAAGAGCTTGTGCTAGAAGAAACGAAAGAAGCGAAAAAAGAGACGCCAGTACAAGCACAAGAAAATATACGAGTAGAAGAAGTGAAACCTTCCCCATATGTAATTGCGATGCCTTCTGTTCGGAAGTATGCGCGTGAACAAGGAATCGACATTACGAAAGTAGTTGGTAGTGGAGCGAACGGTCGAATTTTAAAAGAAGATATTGATTGTTTCCACACAGGTGGCTTGGTAGAAGCAGAGGCACCAATCAAAGCAACGCAAGAGGTTGAAGTAGTAGAGAAACAAAAAGAAGCAGCACGCGTATCTACTCCATCATTCGCTCGTGAATTAGAAACGAGAGAAAAAATTCGTGGAGTGCGGAAAGTTATTTCCCAAGCAATGATTCGTTCTAAACATACAGCACCGCACGTAACGATTATGGACGAAGTGGATGTGGCAGATTTAGTCGCACATCGCAATCGTTTTAAAGAGCAAGCAAAAGAAAAAGGAATTAAATTAACGTACTTAGCATATGTAGCAAAAGCTTTTGTAGCGGTGTTACGTGAATTCCCAATTTTAAATGCTTCGGTTGATGATGCAAATGAAGAAATCATTTATAAGCATTATTACAATATTGGAATTGCCACAGATACGGAAAAAGGATTAATGGTTCCTGTTGTGAAAGATGCTGACAGAAAGGCCATTTATCAAATTGCATCTGAAATTGCACAATTAGCAGAAAAAGCACGGGAAGGAAAAATAGCGCCGGATGAATTAAAAGGAAGTACATGTACGATTACGAATATCGGTTCTGCAGGTGGTCAGTGGTTTACACCAGTCATTAACTATCCGGAAGTAGCAATTTTAGGATTAGGTCGTATTTCTGAAAAGCCAGTAGTTCGAGATGGGGAAATTGTCGTAGCACCTGTTATTGCATTGTCGTTAAGCTTCGATCATCGTGTCATTGACGGGGCAACAGCGCAACATGCGTTAAATAAATTAAAACGGTTATTAAACGATCCGCAATTATTAATTATGGAGGCGTAAACGTATGGTAGTGGGAGAATTTACAACAGAAGTAGATACACTCGTTATCGGTGCTGGTCCAGGTGGATATGTCGCAGCAATTCGCGCAGCACAACTGGGTCAAAAAGTGGCGATTGTCGATAAAGGAAATGTAGGCGGTGTTTGTTTGAATGTCGGATGCATTCCATCAAAGGCGCTGATTACAGCTAGTCATAAATATGTTGATGCAACGTCTGGTGTTGCGATGGGGATTCAAGCAGAAAATGTAACGGTTGATTTTTCGAAAGTACAACAGTGGAAACAAAACATCGTGTCACAATTGACAGGTGGGGTAGAAGGATTATTAAAAGGAAATAACGTGGAAATTTTGAAAGGGCAAGCACTTTTTGTGAATGAAAAAGAAGTTCGTGTATTGAATGGATATGAAGTAAATCGGTACCGATTTGAACATTGTATCATCGCCACTGGTTCTAGTCCAATTGAACTGAGAGATTTTCCGTATTCCAAACGTGTCATCCATTCGACAGGTGCTTTAATGCTAGAAGAGATTCCGAAAAAGATGGTCGTAATTGGTGGTGGCTACATCGGAATCGAATTAGGAACAACATACGCTAATTTTGGAACAGAAGTAACGATTTTAGAAGGTGGCGCGCAAATTTTACCGGGATTTGAAAAGCAAATGAGTCAACTTGTTTCGCGCCGATTAAAGAAAAAAGGCAATGTAACAATTCATACGAAAGCACTGGCAAAAGGTGTAGAGGAAACAGAAAACGGAGTATATGTAACAGCGGAAATCAAAGGAGAAGAACAAAAGATAGAAGCGGATTACGTGCTTGTGACTGTTGGACGGAAACCAAATACGGATGAGCTCGGATTAGATATGGCAAATATCGAAGTCGATGATCGTGGCCTCATCAAAGTAGATCGCCAATGCCGTACGTCTAATGATCGCGTGTTTGCGATTGGAGATGCGGTGAGTGGCCCTTCGCTAGCTCATAAAGCTTCATATGAAGGGAAAATTGCAGCAGAAGCTATTTCTGGTCAAAAAAGTGAAGTAGATTATGTAGGCATTCCTGCAGTGGTGTTCTCGGAACCAGAACTTGCAACGGTTGGATATACAGAGGCACAAGCAAAAGAAGAAGGGATAGACTATACAGTTGCTAAATTTCCATTTGCAGCGAATGGTCGTGCGTTAACATTAAATGAAACGGACGGATTTATGAAGCTGATTACACGAAAAACAGACGGAGTTGTGATCGGTGCACAAGTAGCAGGTGGACACGCTTCCGATATTATTAGTGAACTATCGTTAGCGGTAGAGTGTAGTGTTACCGCAGCAGACATTGCATTAACGATTCATGCCCATCCAACGTTAGGGGAAATGACGATGGAAACAGCGGAAGTTGCGTTAGGAAATCCGATTCATATTTTGACCAAATAAACAAGCTTGCAAAAAGAGAAGGGACCTATCCCTTCTCTTGGCAAGCTTGTTATTTTTTATTGTAATAATACATGACTCGTCCGTTGAATAAGTGCAATTCTCCAGACAATTTTTTAGCAAAAAACTTTGCAAATTCATTTGCCTTATTTTTATCTGCGTATGTAGCCTGGTCAGGTAACACAATTTGAATATACGATTGCGTATTTTCATCTTCTGTTGTTTCGGTGCCAACTCCCATCAAGATGTGTGTGTATAATGTGTCGTCTTTTCCTTTTAAAGAAAGCCATTTCATGTCTCCCTCTCTTTTTTCAGAAAGAATATAAGGGAAGGCGTGTGCTTCATACTCCCATGAAAGTTGGTCGCCAGTTTTTGTTGTAATATCTCGGTAATAAGTAAGAAGATTTTCTACTTCAGCTAATGTAATCGTTGTTTGCGTAGAAGCAGGTACTAACTTAATAAAAGCACTTTGTGCCAATGTCATCACGCTCCTTTAAAACGTTTTCATTTTCATTTCTTTTCTCATAGTAGCATTATTAATTCCATCATCGCAACCGTTTAACTGAAAAGTTAAACTACTTTTACAAATAGTTAGATGTTTTTTAAAAAAAGAAAAAACCTTATCCTATCGTAGGATAAGGTTGGAACGATTATTTTTGCGTGTAAAAGGATTGTGCGTTCGTTAATTCTTTTCCTTTACTGCTTGTAATCGTTACTTTTACCGTAAAGTTTTTATTAAAATCTTCTTCTGGAATACGTATAATCATCGTTTCTTGCCCTTTTTCACTAGGTTTTACGATAATAGTTTCTGGTAGTTTTGTTACCCAATTATCTTTTATTCCTTCATACGTAATTGTGTACGTTTCTTCTTCTTCTTGGTAATTTTCCACTTGAATATTATATGTGTATAATAGTTGTCCTTCTACAGGTAAGCCTTTTGCTGTTGAACGAACTTCTGCATTAAATCCTTTTGCCCCCATTGCTGTATAAATAAGTGTTGCGGTTAAAAGTACCATAATAATAAGTAAAAATAAGTTAATTCCTTTAAATAAATGTTTAATACCTTTTTTCGGTTTCTTATCGCTAAATAACATTTGTAGTTTTCCATATGGACAAACGGTACGGCAAAATTGGAATTTTAATACGTGAATGAAAACGAAAAATACACCAGTTGTCGCTAAGTAAGAGCCACCTAATCCATTAAAGAAGTCCGCACGTAAAATTAAATCTAGTAAATCTTTTGGATCATAAAAATAAGCATATAAAGAGAAAGCAATGACAGGAGCAGCGATGAGTGACAAAATAAAGTCAACTACTTTTGCTAACTTTGGTCGTTTCTTTAAAAACTTAATTTTTGTCGTAATTTTTACTAGATAGCCACTAAATGTACTGTGTGGACACATCCAACCACAAAATTGACGCCCAAACCACTTGGTAATCGAAACAAAAAACAACACTAAAAATAAAATAGAAAGTAATAATACGACGCCTTCATGTAACGAAAAGCGTTTTGTAAATAAATAAAATCCCCCGTTTACAATATCCATTCTGAAAATATCAAAAATAGGGACTAAAAAGTATGCAATCAGAATAAATAAGTTCGTAAAATCTTTTAACTTAATTTTTTTTTGCTTCTTCGCCAAATCTAAAACACCTTCTTCGTTATATTTCGCACATATTTCTATTCTACTATATTTAATCTAGAAAGAAAAAAGATGAGGGTAGCATTTGTGAACATTTCGTGAAAGGAGAAATTGTAAGGCTTTGATATTGAAAAAAAGATAATAAATAGTAAAAAAATAGATGAAAATACTTGATTTTATACATTTTTTTGAATTATAATAATAATATGAAAATTCTGAAGGAGGGGTTTTATGGAGTACTTTGAAAAGTTATATGATGAATATGAAAACCCAAAAGTAAGATTTGTAGGATTTCATACAGATGATTTGCGATATGATTTCGGGATTATTTATACATCAAAATTTTTCGGGAAACCGTTAGTTGTATGTATGCAATCTGGTCGTTCGACGTTATTAGATATGGAAGATATTAAAAATACACAATATTTAAAAGAGATATTTTTATTAAAAACAGAAAAAGAAGCGGAAGATTTATCGGAGTTTTTAAACGGAGCGATTCCAACGATTCCGTTATCCCCACAATATGAGTAATAAAAAAATCGTAAGGATTCCTTACGATTTTTTTATTCGTTATTTTATAGCTTTATATTCTTTAATGACACGTAATGTTTGCAGCGCATGGTCTTCTGGTCCTTGTACTGGAAGTCCGGCTTTTTGGTTTTTTATAATATAATCCAAGTTTTCCTTCGTAATAATTTCTCCAGGAATTAAGATTGGAATACCTGGTGGATACACCATGATAAATTCTGCGATAATGCGGTCAACCGATTCAGAAAAAGGGACTACTTCCGTTTCGCTATAAAAGGCATCGCGAGGAGATAAAGCAAGTAGTGGAATTTCCGGTACTTCTACAGTCACTTCTCGCTTCATGCGTCCTTCTTTTAGAAAACATCCCGATAACGCTCGTAACGCTTGTAATAAAACTTGAATCGTTTCTTCGTTATCACCGAGTGTGATAATGCATAAAATATTATATAAATCGGATAATTCTACTTCGAGATTGTATTGTTCACGTAGCCAAATCTCTGCTTCGTATCCGGTAATTCCTACTTCACGTACGGAAATGAGAATTTTTGTTGGATCTAGGTCATACGTTGATTCGGCATGTAAAATTTCTTTTCCTGGACAATACAACCCTTGAATTTTATTCACTTCTTGGCGGACATATTGACTATGTTGAATCGTTTTTTCTAGTAATGCATGTCCTTTTGTTGCTAATTGTTTTCTTGCTGCATCTAAAGAAGCAAGTAGCAAATAAGAAGTAGAAGTAGTCGTTAGCATGCTTAAAATGGATTGGACACGTTCTGGTGACACATGACTAGTACGTACATTTAAAATAGAACTTTGCGTAAGGGAACCGCCTAGTTTATGCACGCTTGTTGCGGCCATATCAGCTCCTGCTTCCATCGCGGACATCGGTAATTTTTCGTGAAAGTGGATATGCACTCCGTGTGCTTCATCAACGAGAACAGGCACGTTGTAAGCATGAGCAACATCGACAATTTCTTTTAAATCTGCAACAATCCCAAAATAGGTTGGATTAATCACTAATACCGCTTTTGCATCTGGATGTACTTCCAATGCTTTCTTTACTGCTTTTGTTGTAATCCCGTGAGAAATTCCTAATGTATGATCAATTTCTGGATGAATAAATACCGGTGTTGCACCTGAAAATACAATGGCGCTCATGACAGACTTATGGACGTTACGGGGAACGATAATCTTTTCTCCTGGTCCACACGTTGCCATAATCATCGCCATAATTGCACCGCTCGTTCCTTGAACAGAAAAAAAGGTGTAATCAGCACCAAAGGCTTCTGCTGCAAGTGCTTGAGCTTCTTGAATAATGCCATGTGGGGCATGCAGGTCATCTAAAGGGCTAATATTAATTAAATCAATCGACAACGCATTTAGTCCGATAAATTCTGCGAATGTTCGTTCTACCCCGGCTCCTTTTTTATGACCTGGAATATGAAATGGAATTGGATTTTGTTGCGCATGTTTTAGTAAGCCATTAAATAATGGCATTTCATTTTGTGACAATGCAATCACCCCTTTAAAAATAAGGATTTAATCATCATTGATGAATGTAGTGTTTGATTCATAAAAAAAACAAGAAAATCTAAAAAACAAGAAAAGTATAGCAAACAGACGAAAGGAAATAAAGAAGTATTTTCATATTATTTTGTCTGAATAAAAGGATTTTTTCCCTTATTTATCGAATATTTAGTTAAAGAAGACTTTAGTAAAAGAAAGGAAGTGGATGATCATATTTGAAACGCGTATTTCTACATTATTAAGCATTGAGTATCCCATTATTCAAGGAGGACTTGCTTATTTAGCTTATTCGGAGCTTGCGGCAGCTGTTTCTAATGCAGGTGGTTTAGGACAAATTACAGCGATGACGTGCGCATCACCTGAAGATTTACGTCAAGAAATTAAAAAAGTACGTGAAAAAACGTCGAATCCATTCGGAGTAAACTTTGCGATTGGACAACATGGTCGTCCATTTGAACATATGCTAGAAGTAGCAATTGAAGAAAATGTGCCCGTTATTTCGATGACAGGTGGAAATCCGGCTCCAATTTTTGATATGTTAAAAGGGACAGATTGTAAAAAACTCGTGTTAGTAGCAGCGAAACGCCAAGCAGTAAAAGCAGAAGAACTAGGTGCAGATGCGGTAATGGTTGTTGGACAAGAAGGCGGAGGACATTTAGGAAGGGATGACCTTGGAACGATGGTGCTCGTCCCGCAAGTGGTCGATAGCGTGAAGATTCCAGTTATTGCCTCAGGTGGAATTGGCGATGGACGTGGCTTTTTAGCTGCATTAGCGCTTGGGGCAGAAGGAATCGAAATGGGTACTCGCTTTATTGCTACAAAAGAGTGTGTACACGCTAGTGAGGCGTATAAGAAGCGTTTACTTGAAGCGGATGAAAGTGATACAGTTATTATTAAACGTTCGATAGGAGCGCCAGCACGGGCGTTAAAAAGTGTATTTACCGAAAAAATTTTAGAATTAGAAGAGCGGTTTGGAACATATGAAGCGTTAAAAGAATACATTAGTGGAAAAGCAAATCGCCGTTATATTTATGACGGGGAAGAAACAGAAGGGTTTGGTTGGGCAGGTCAAGTTACCGGACGCATCCATGACATCCCATCTGTAGAAGTATTAATAAACCGAATGATTCAAGAAGCATCGGACCAATTAAATAAAATCAACCGCTTGTAAAAAATATTGATTTTTCCTTTCGTTTTGATATGATGAGAAAGCGAAAGAAGAATGAAAGCAGGTGTCTTCCGTGAGTTATCAATATCCTATAGATATCGATTGGACGAAAGAAGAAGTTATTAAAGTTATCACCTTTTTTCAACATGTAGAAAAAGCATATGAAACAGGTGTAAAAAAAGATGATTTTATGATCAAATATAAAGGATTTAAACAAGTAGTTCCTGGAAAAGGCGATGAAAAGCAAATTTGTCAACAATTTGATGAAGAATCTGGTTATTCTTGTTACCATGCCATTCAAGAAGCAAAGAAAACACCAGATGGACAGAAAATTCAATTAAAACCAAACACGAAAAAAAGGTACTGAGCCGTTCAGTACCTTTTTTTAGATTCTAGAAGCTAACGTATAAAGTGGTAAAAGAGTCGTAAACGTTTCGTCCACTTTTTCAACAAACTGTTCTGGGGTTTGTAAAATAGGATCTTGCCGGTTTATATGCATGCCGCAAAGTAATTCCGCTTTTTTTACGTTTTGCAAACGATTCGCCATTTCTGTTAATTTTTCTTCCGTTACTGTATGATGAGCAATCGCTTCTGGCTTCATATGATCAATCGACCAAACAAAGTCTTGTGGAATGTGAGAAAGAATGTCCTCTACGTGTTCTTTCACTGTGCTACCGTACTGTTTTTTAATGGGTGCTTCATAAATAATCGCAAACCAAATAAAGACGTGCGTTTCAAATAAACCAATTTGAAAATGAGGTAAAGCTTTATAGCCCCGTTTATTTGTACTAAAAGCGACCCACGTATCGTTAGGTGGATTTACTTTTCTACGAGCATGTTTTGCGACGTGATAATACATCGTCTCATTCGTTTTTTCAGTTAAACGTTTTGCAAAAATTTCCCCTAGTGCTTCTAAATTTGGACGAATGTCTGATTTAATCGCTGCCATTCGTTCATCTAATCCATCCATTGTGAAAATTTGAAAATCAGTTGGTGAAAATCCCGTAAAGTTCATATTTATCCCTCTTTTTTTGAAAGTTTTCTTTTTTTTAGTGTATCATAAAATGTGACTTATTCTAAAATGTTTACCAAGTAAGGAAAAGTGGAAAAAGCATAGTAGGGGAAATTTCCTTCCATAAACAAGAATACTTTCCTTCTGTTCTTTTTCACAAATAAAGGTGCTAAAAAGTTGCATTCTTCCTACGTTTGCAATATTATATTAATAAAGATTCAGAAAATTTAGCATTTTTATTTTTAATAGTGGAAAAAGGAGTTTACTAGTGAGAAAGCAACAGGATGTACATGGACCTTGGACTAGTTATTCTCCTATTTATCTTAATGAAAAATCAAAGGGGTGTAGGTCAAATGAAACAAGTACTTGATATCTTAAAAAGAACAGATGCAGAAGATAGAATTCGAGTTCTCCGTTTAGAAATTGATTATGAGTTATTAACCCTACACGACGCGATGATTGCAGAAGATATAGAGACTATAAACGAAACAAAGTATCGATTACAACAATTAAGTCAAGAGTTAATGAGACTAGAAGCATAATCCCTTACAAAGGCGAACCTTTTCAAATGGGTTCGTTTTTTGTATGATATTGTAAATAGACAACAAAAAGGAGCAGGACCATGGAATTTAACAAAGAAGAGATTCACCTTCAAGCGCTTGAGTGGATGAAAGAAGCGGGAGTAATGTTACGAGCATCCTTTAAAGATCAAATTAAAATTGATTTTAAATCGAACCCACACGATTTAGTAACGAACATGGATAAAAAAATCGAACAATTTTTTATGGAACAAATTAAATTGAAGTTTCCTCACCACCACATGTTAGGAGAAGAAGGATTCGGTGATACAGAAGTAATCAAAGAAGGAGTCGTTTGGTTAGTAGATCCCATTGATGGAACGATGAATTTTGTTCATCAACATCGTAATTTTGCGATTTCAATCGGGGTATATGTAAACGGAATTGGGAAAGTCGGATATATTTATGATGTGATGGGGGACGAATTATTTTATGCCATTGAAAATGAAGGAGCGTTTTTGAATGACAAACCGCTACCAAAATTACCGAAAGTTCAAGTGCCAGAAGCAATGATTTCGTTAAATCCTTCTTGGGTAGTCGAAAATCCGCATGTCCATCCACACGTATTAGCGAATTTAGTCCGTGATATGAGAGGAACTCGTGCGTACGGTTCTGCAGCGTTAGAATTAGCGTATGTAGCAGCTGGAAGGCTAGATGGGTACATGTCGATGCGACTTGCACCGTGGGATTATTCTGCTGGTCTTGTGATATTAAAAGAAGTGGGAGCGGTCGTTTCTACTGTTCATGGAAAAGAATTAATTTTTCACCCGAGTACAAGTTTATTTGCTGCAAAGCCAGGATTACATGAAGAAGTCGTAGAACGCTATTTAAAAAAAGGGATAAAAAAGTAAGGGAAGCGTGTAGCGACCCTTACCTTTTACATTTCACCGCGTTCTCTGCGTTTTTTTCGACGAACAAATCCCATGCCAATTACCCCAACACCAGCAAGTAAAGATAAGATGATTCCGATGATACTTTGTTCTGCAATAAATACACCGATTAGCACAAAACATGTAACCCCTAAAATAGCGATAGCTAAATTAATAAAATCGATTTTGTTTGTTTCGTTCATTATGTTCCTCCTTGTCACCCTTGTATATTTCATTCTATCTAAAAAATAATAAAATAAAAAGTAATACCTTTTAAAACATTCGGACTGAGTTTATGTTATAATTAACAACGCTAAATTTTTTTTACTAAGGGGCGGTCTTTCACATGACGAAATTTCGTGAGAATATCCGAAATATTGCAATTATTGCCCATGTTGACCATGGGAAAACAACATTAGTCGATCAGTTATTACATCAATCAGGTACGTTTCGTTCCAATGAACAAGTACAAGAACGCGCAATGGATTCCAATGATATTGAAAAAGAACGTGGTATTACTATTTTAGCAAAAACAACAGCTATTAATTATAAAGATCATCGGATTAATATTGTGGATACACCAGGACATGCGGATTTTGGTGGAGAAGTAGAACGAATTATGAAAATGGTTGATGGTGTATTATTAGTAGTTGATTCTTTTGAAGGTACGATGCCGCAAACTCGCTTCGTATTGAAAAAAGCATTAGAACAAAAATTAACACCAATCGTTGTTGTAAATAAAATTGATAAACCGATGGCACGACCAGAACAAGTTATTGACGAAGTAATTGATTTATTTATCGATTTAGGAGCGGATGAAGATCAACTGGAATTCCCAGTTATTTATGCATCAGGATTAAATGGAACAGCAAGTCTTTCTCCAGATCCAAGCGACCAAGAAGAAAACATGCAAGTCCTATTTAATCAAGTGTTAGAAACGATTCCTGCGCCAATCGACAACATTGATGAGCCGCTACAATTTCAAGTGACCATGCTTGATTATAACGACTATTTAGGACGAATCGGGATTGGACGTGTCTTCCGCGGAAAAATTAAAGTAGGCGATCAAGTATCGTTAATGAAATTGGACGGTTCAGTGCGTAATTTCCGCGTAACAAAATTATTCGGTTTTCTTGGTTTAAAACGAATTGAAATTAACGAAGCAGAGGCGGGTGACATCGTTGCTGTTTCTGGAATGGAACAAATCAATGTTGGAGAAACAATCTGTCCTCCGGATCATTTAGATGCTCTTCAAGCACTTCACATTGATGAACCAACGCTACAAATGACATTTGTTACAAATAACAGTCCTTTTGCAGGTCGAGAAGGGAAATTTATTACTAGTCGTAAAATCGAAGAACGGTTAAAAGCGGAACTAGAAACGGACGTTAGTTTACGAGTAGAAAATACGGAGTCTCCAGATATGTGGGTTGTTTCTGGACGCGGAGAACTTCATTTATCCATCTTAATTGAAACGATGCGCCGGGAAGGCTATGAAATCCAACTCTCTAAACCAGAAGTTATCGTAAAAGAAATAGATGGTGTGAAATGTGAACCGTTTGAACGGGTGCAAATTGATGTACCAGATGAATATACAGGTGGCGTTATGGAATCACTAGGGTATCGTAAAGGTGAAATGTTAAACATGGTGCATAGTGATACAGGACAAGTTCGTTTAGAATTTTTAATTCCATCGCGTGGATTGATTGGATATAGTTCAGAATTCATGGCACAAACAAAAGGATATGGGATTTTAAACCATACATTTGAGTGCTACAAACCAATGATTCCAGGAAGTCTTGGCGGACGTCGTCAAGGTGTACTAGTTGCTTTAGAAAGCGGAAAAGTAACCGCATATGCGATTCAACAATTAGAAGATCGTGGAATTATTTTCGTAGAACCAGGTACAGATGTGTACGAAGGAATGATTATCGGGGAACATAACCGCGAAAATGACTTAACTGTAAACATTACGAAACAAAAACAATTAACAAACATGCGTGCTTCTGCTAAAGATTCTACGGTAACGATTAAACGTCCTAGAGTGATGTCACTAGAAGAAGCGTTATCGTATTTAAATGAAGACGAATATTGTGAAGTAACACCAGAATCGATTCGTTTACGTAAAAAAATATTAAATAAAAATGCACGTGAAAAAGCAGCAAAACGTACGACAAAATAATAGGCGGTTCGTGTATTAGACGGTATAATAAAGAAAGATGTCTTCATTCTGTAGTGGATGAAGTGGAAAACAAATGTAGCTTTTTACGCTAGCTCTGTTTTACGGGCAGTTGTTCTCTTCCATAAGAAAGGGAATTGCTGCCCATTTATCTATTGTAAAGGAGGAATGTATCCATGACGGATAATCAAGTGGAATCCATGCTGTCCTTTTCGGCAAAGTTAGTTGGGTTTCCAGAAAATGGGCAAATTAGTTTTTGGTTATTGTTTGGAATCATCACGATTTTATCAATTATCGTGTATAAGTTAGGATTTGCAAAAAAACTAACGCTTGGAAAAAACTTAATTATTTATTTCCTTCTCGCTATCGGATGTTTTCCAATTACCCTTTTTGGAATTAAATATCCAGTAGCTGAAGTGTTAGCTATTTCGGTTGTAGTATTGGCGATTTATAAAATTCGTTTACATCAGTCTAAAAAACAGAAAACATCACCTGAAGGGGAAGTGACTCGTCCATGAACCTTCAAGATATGATTTATAATTGGCTAACGATTGACGTAGTGTTGAAAGCAAGACCAGACGACGATGCTGCACGAGAAACGATGCAATTGTTTATAAATATGTTGCAAGAAGAGCATCGTGTTCAACATGTTTCGTATGAAAAAAAGGAAGAATGGTATGAAGTGTCGTTTATGCAAGGAGAAAAAGAACGTTCGTATCGATTTCCAAATGAAATGATTGAACAATTATTAGTAGAAATCGAAGCGAATCCAAAAATGTATACCATTAAAAACAGCGACGATTAACCTAACCGTCGCTGTTTTTACTATGTACGTGGCGATATTTTAAATAACCTATGCTAATACTATAAAGAAAGTGCCCGATAACCCAATCGAAAAAAGCAGTGAAGTCCGTTGGGGGCAGGTACTTCTTTTGGCGTCCAAGCGGTTAAAGGGAAGTACAATAAAAAAGCGGGAAATATTAATAAAAAGGCAGTTAGTTGCAAGGCGAAAAAAGCTGTTGCTTTCAAAAAGTGAACGACACAAACAAAGGTAATCGCAATTGCCTAGGACACAATGAGATGGAAGAAAAACTCCACATACCTGGAAAAGATATCGTTCCTAAAATAGGAATAAAATCTACGTTTAACAATAAGGTGAATAGTTTAATATCCATTACTTTTTCTATTAGATAAAAGATCAATCCTAATAAAAATCCAGTAATGGTACCGTAAATAAATCCACGTTTCGTCATCGTTACCACCAATCAGAAGGTTGTTTTTTAGGTGTATATAATTTAAAATTTCCACTTTCATGATGTGCGATTGTCTTTTTGGCAATACGGTCTGTACATTCTTGACACATATACGTATGAACGGGTCTATTTCTTAATTTTTTCGCTACGCTTGATTCGCTATCAATATTTTCGATTTTGTCACATAATACACATTTTACTCTCATCTTATCACCTCTTCATAAAATCCCGCTGAAACGGGACATACTATCATACAAAATTACGGAAAAATCATTAGGAAATAGGGAGAAGTGGGGTAGATGAACTTGTCTACCCTATCTATTAAAAAAGCTTATAAAGGTAGTATAACAAAAAAGAAAGAGATACTCATAAAATAACATTTTGTGTTTATATTTTGTAAAAGAAAGGAATAGTAATTTTAGAAAGAGAAAGGAGCGTTTATGATGCACAATCGATCAGAAAACAGATTGTCTGAAAGTTTACTGTCCATCTTACAAAAAGAGCGCTACGTTTTACTTGCAAGTATCGACTTTGAAACGAAAGGACCATGTCTGCATGCTATTAGTTGGGTGTATGCACCAAACTCTACTACTGTTTATTTCGTGATTGATATGCGTTCACGCTTAATTCGCAATATTAAACAAGAGAAAAAAGTCGCCATTACGGTGATTGGAGATGACTCCACTTATTCGATATATGGAAATGCTTCTATTTCGATGGAGCGATTAAAAGAGGTACCGTTATTGTTATCGCTTGTGAAAGTAGATGTGACTCAAGTTCGCGATGTGATGTTTTATGGAGGAAAAATATCTTCTCCTCCCGAATATGAAAAGACATATGATAAAAACGCAGCAGATAAACTTGATGCACAGGTAATGGAAGCAATGAAAAAGCTTAGTTTGTCTTAAACTAAGTTTCTTTTGCAAGGAAAAAGAAAGTTTGCTGTTCGTTTAGGAAAAATAATACAACTCGTCGATGAAACTTCAAAAAAGTGGAGATGGCTACCAATGCACCCGCTCAATCATGAGTATGGGGAGGTTGACGAACATAAAAGAGAAATATGAGCATACGATGATGAAAAGGGGAATTGTAGGATGTGCAGGAGGTCGTACATTGAAAAAAATATATGTGCTCGATACCAATGTATTATTGCAAGACCCGTATTCCATTTTTGCTTTTGAAGATAATGATGTTATTATCCCAGCAGTTGTATTAGAAGAAGTGGACTCTAAAAAACGCAATATGGATGAAGTGGGCTATAATGCCCGTCAGTTTTCGCGCATCATTGATGAATTGCGCTTACAAGGAAATTTGCATGAATGTACGAAATTATCGAATGGTGGGACACTAAGAATAGAATTAAATCATCGTTCAATGGATACGTTAGAACAAATTTTTATTGAAAAAACGAATGACAATCGAATTTTAGCTATTGCATTAAATTTACAAAAAGAGCAAGGAGCAACGAAAGAAAACAAACCTGTCATTTTAGTAAGTAAAGATGCACTCGTACGTGTGAAAGCTGATGCACTAGGAATACCATCCGAAGATTATTTAAGCGATCGGGTAATTGAAAAAAGTACGAGTATTTATCCTGGTTTTTTAGAAATGTATGTACCAAGGCACTTGTTAGAAAGTTTTTATCAAGACGAAAGTTTGCCGACAACCGCTATTGCGCAGCATCCTTTTTATCCAAATCAATTTGTTATTTTAAAGGATGCACTCGGAAGTTCTGCTTCTGCTGTTGGGATGGTAGATGAAACAGGTGAAATGATTAAAAAATGCCATACGGATACCCATGAAATATGGGGAATTAAACCGCGCAACGTGCAACAAAAAATGGCACTCGAGTTATTGTTACGCCAAGACATCCCACTTGTAACGATGATTGGTAAAGCAGGGACGGGTAAAACGTTGCTTGCTTTAGCCGCGAGTTTGTTACAAACAGAAGATTTAAATTGGTATAAACGTCTAGTTGTACTACGCCCAATCGTTCCGCTTGGAAAAGATATCGGATATTTACCTGGGGAAAAAGAAGAAAAGTTACGCCCATGGATGCAGCCGATTTATGATAACTTAGAATATTTATTTGATGTGAAAAATCCTGGAGAAATCGATCGTATTTTATCTGGAATGCATTCCATTCAAGTAGAAGCTCTTACATATATTCGTGGACGAAGTATTCCAGAACAATTTATTATTATTGATGAGGCGCAAAATTTAACAAAGCATGAAGTGAAAACGATTTTAACACGTGTAGGAGAGAATAGTAAAATCGTGTTAATGGGTGACCCTGCACAAATTGATCACCCGTACCTCGATCAATATAATAATGGACTTACGTATGTCGTGGAAAAATTCAAACAAGAATCGATTAGTGGACATGTCCAATTAATAAAAGGAGAACGAAGCAAATTAGCGCAATTAGCAGCTGATTTATTATAACAACAAGAAGGTCGCACCTTGTAGAGTGCGACCTTCTTATTTTACGTGCGCATTGCATGGGCGAAAACTTGGTGGTGAAAGTCCACTAAAGGCCTAGCGGTAGGAACTGTTAGCGAAAGGCAAGGTAGCGTAGTGGATGAAGGAAGCTGGACGCAAACTCCTGAACTGACGAACAGAAATTAGATAGAAGGCTGAATTAGGTCGGATAAATCTACGTAACAAGATAAAGTCCGATACTGCCCGAAACCTATACAGTAAATCTAACAGTTACATGGGAGGAAAGTTTTTACTCTTACCAGGGGGTCTTGTGAGGGTGCAGTGGGAAGTTCTTTGAAACGCAAGTTTCTTGGCTTCTGTCTACTAGCCACAAAGAATGGAGTTAAAATTCGTCTTCCTAACAAAGCGAAGGCGACCGTCAATGAGAAACTCAAGCGAATCACCAAACGCAATCGTGGACGGAATTTTGAAGTGATTTTAAAAGAAATCCAGCAACTTATGACAGGGTGGATAAACTACTACGGTATAGGGGAAATGAAAGGGTTTATGAAAAATCTCAATGGTTGGTTGAAGCGAAGAATGAGACAATATATTTGGAAGCAATGGAAAAATCCACGTACGAAAAGAAGAAATCTAATTGGCTTAGGTATCGATAAACATAAAGCTTACGAATGGTCGAATACAAGAAAAAGCTATTGGACTCTATCCAAAAGCCATGTCCTTCACTGTTCACTAACAGATAAAGAACTGGCATCAAGAGGTTATAAAGACATCGCTCTTCAATACCAGTTCGTACACTCAAACTATTGAACCACCGTATACGAAACCGTACGTACGGTGGCGTGAGAGGGGCGAAAAGTTACTTAACTTTTCCCTCTATTCGATTTCAATTTCTATAATATTTGTAAAAGGAGTATCTTTGTTGGAGCCATCGCCAAAATAAAAATAAATGGGACCATCTTCTTGCAATGGTTTTCCGTTTTCTGAAAATTGAACGACTCCATCTAATAATTGTTGTAATGTAATTTTAAATGTTTCGCCTTTTTCCGTTTTTAGAACGGCTTTACTTGCGCTATCTAACACTTCAGCATTGATAATGAACGGTTTTAATTTCATTCCGTATGTACCTTTTAAAATTTTTTCTTTTTCAAAATGTTTGACACTTTTGTTAATAGGAGGAAATAGCGCACCTTCTGTTAATTCTCGGTCCCAATGGGCAGAAACGTTTTTCGTGTATTCTTCGAGATGGTTATCCCCTTCTTTGTGCTTTCCATTAAAATAATCCGTTAAATCAATTTTTCGATCATCAAAAATCCATACACTTGGATCTAATGTTAAGGAATGTTTTAATTGGCCGACTAGAGCTATTGTTTTTATCATATGAGCACCTCCTCACTCTCTTTAACTTTATTTATAAGTATAAAGAAAAGATTCTTATTTGTCACTTTCATACGGTTGGACGAACTTTCTATTTAATGCTTTTTTGGACGGGGAGGAGCAAAAGTGTGATGGCGAGAAGGAGAAGTTGCGTTTGAAGAGAAGATAACAAGACAGAATGAGAATGATTAGCATTTGGTAGTTGCAAAATATAGTTGAAAGCGATAAGATTTAAACAAGATATTAGCTTGAGCGGAGGGGTATACATGAGCACGAAAACAAATACTGCCATCAACAAAGAAGCCTTTGATTTGTTAACAGCAGATGCATATAAAATTATTAATTTAATTGAGGTTCAATTAAACAATTTAACGATGCCAAAGTGTCCGTTGTATGAAGAAGTATTAGATACACAAATGTTTGGATTATCGCGCGAAATTGATTTTGCTGTTCGTCTAAGTTTAATTCGTGAAGAGGATGGGAAACAGTTGTTAGATAATGTTGAAAAAAAATTGTCAGCATTATATGAAGAACGATCTACATCAATGAAAGGTAGCCAGCAAAATCATAGGAAGAACATGAAAAAACATAAAAGATAGCGGAAGAATCAGTTGTTTCATTTACGTAAATTGCATTCCACTTTTTTTGAGGATGATAAAATGAAAAGAATCGTTCAAAACATTAAGTATTTTGATTACACCATTTTAATTGCCGTTTTACTACTCGTTAGTTTTGGTTTAATTATGGTGTATAGTTCTAGTATGTCTGTGTCTATTTTGGAATACGGGGGAAAAAGTACGGATTTTTTTAAAAAGCAACTCATTGTTGCAATTGGGAGCTTGTTTGCAATGGTTATTGTGATGAATATTCCGTATGAAAAGTATTTGAAATGGATTATGATTTTAGTAATTGGGATTTTTGTTGTTTTATTTTTCATTTTAATTGCTGGTCACAGCGCTAATAACGCCCAAAGTTGGTTTCGACTCGGAATTTTCGCTATTCAACCTGCTGAATTTGCAAAAATCATTACGATTTTGTATTTATCTGCTATTTACTCGAAACGGCAAAGCCGAATTAATCAATTTAGTGAAGCTATTTTACCACCATTAATATTAGTTGGGGGTATCTTTTTTCTCGTTTATTTACAACCTGACTTAGGAACAGGTGTGTTAATTTTATTTATTGCACTTGTCTTAACATTTTATTCTGGTATGCCCTTAAAACAATTTTGGCTTATGTTTTTTGGATTATTACTCATTGCGGTGCTCGTGGTGTTATTTGTGGGTGACAAGGTGCTTTCAGAACAGCAACTTTCGCGATTTGCCGCTTCTTATAATGCCTTTGAAGCAGAAAATGGATATCAAGTGAAATATTCATTGATTGCGATTGCTTCTGGTGGTGTGTTTGGAAGAGGATTAGGGGAATCAATTTTAAAATTTGGTTATTTACCAGAGCCACATACCGATATGATTATTTCGATTGTGGCAGAAGAACTCGGAATATTTGGTGTCGCTTTCGTGTTGTTATTAATTGCTTATATTGTAATTCGTGGTTATGTTATTGCTTTTTATTGTCGTGATTTATTTGGAAGTTTATTAGTTTTAGGGATTGTGACATTACTAGGATTTCAGACCATTGTAAATGTTGGCGTGGCAGTTGGCTTGTTACCAGTCACTGGGGTTACGTTGCCTTTTATTAGTTACGGAGGTTCATCATTATTAGCAACGTTAATTTCGATGGGGATTGTTTTAAATGTTTCTGCTGCTGTAAATCGAAATAGGCAAAAGCAATCATAAAAAAGACTGCACAATAATCAAAATAGTTGACAGAACGCTTCATTCCACTCACTCTAAATATGAGGTGAATAAGGATGGAGCGTTTTGTTGCAGTTTGGCTAAAAAGGGACTTTAGGCTACATGATCATCACGCGCTTTTTGAAGCAATACAGTCGTGTAAAAAGACAAACAGTAAATGGATCATGTTTGTCCATCTAACTAACGATCAAATGACGAAACATACATATGAAAATGAATATTATCTTCAGACTGTTGTGCAATTTAAAAAAGGAATGGAAAAACATGAGATGCCAGTCCATCTCCTTTCTGGGGATGAAGCAGACGTTATTTCTCAACTACAAGCAACATTTCCGTCACTAGCCACTATTTATACGAATACAAGTGAAGTTGGAGAAGAAGCGAAGCGAGAAAAGCGGGTAAAAGAGGTGGTGCAAAAAAACGGCATTGCTTTTCAGTCTTTTTTAGATGCGCACCTTCATCGTGCAGAAGATGTAAAAAAGTCAGATGGTACATTTTATAAAATATATTCTTCGTATTATAAAGCGTGGGTAAAACTAGAAAAACCACCAGTATATAAAATTAATAACGAAGAGTTAAAAGCATTTTCTTACTGGCACTCGGCTGTAGATGAAAAAACAGAAAAAGCCGTTCAACTATTTATTCAAAAAACGAAAAAAACAGTTTATCCTATTGGCGAGAAAAAAGCAGTGCAGTCGTTTCAAACTTTTGTGAAAGAAACGTTATTAAGATATAGTAAAGTTCGGGATTATCCCATACTAGATGCAACTAGTCACATGTCTCCTTATTTGCGAGTAGGAGCGATCTCTCCGCGAAGTATGTACTATATCGTAAAACGAGTATTTGATCAAACTGGCAGTCACGAAGCAGAAAGTTTTCTAAAAGAATTAGCATGGCGAGAATTTTTTCATATGATTTATTATTACTACCCTCAGTCAGAAAAAGAAGCAATTGAAGAAAAATATCGTTCATTACAATGGAGTACGAATGAAGAATGGTTGACGCGGTGGAAAGAAGGAAAAACAGGATATCCATTTGTAGATGCTGGGATGCGTCAATTAAAAAAAGAGGGCTTTATGCACAATCGGGTTCGAATGGTGGTCGCGAATTTTTTAACGAAAGATTATGGAATTGATTGGCAACTTGGGAAACAGTATTTTAAAGACATGTTAATTGATTATGACCCAGCTCAGAATACTGGGAATTGGCAATGGGCAGCTTCTGTTGGTATGGATGCAGTTCCTTATTTTCGAATTTTTAATCCAACGTCACAAGGAGAAAAATTTGATGAAGAAGGACAGTATATTCGAACGTATGTCGAAGAATTAAAAAACGTCGATACGAAATATATCCATACACCGCATAAAATGAATGAAGCGGAACAAGCAAGAGTTGGGTGTATCATTGGGAAAGACTATCCATATCCCACTGTCAATCATAAAGAGCAGCGTCAAAAAGTATTAGCTTTCTTTAAAGGAGAACAATAATTTTGTTTTTTAGGAATATGTTAGAATAAGAACGGGAATGAGAGTAAAAGAAGGTCGTTTCCTAGTAAAAAAATACGCTGAACTTTATCAATCGTTGTATTTGTAGATGAAAAGAGGAAAAGTGTAAACGGTACACGAATAAAGGGATAAAGAGTAAATGTTTAGGCCGAACGAAGAAAGGTAGTGAAAAAATGATTGAACAACAATTACCTAATGGACAATTAATAATTAACGATAATGTGATTAGTTTAATTGCAGCATATTCCATTAATGATGTAGAAGGAATTGCAAACACGGTAGCAGATTTAAAAGAAAACTTAATTAGTGTCGTGACGAATCGCGGAGAGCAAAAAGGAATTAACGTAAAAAGTGTGGAAAATGAAGTGGTGCTACAAGTAAAAATCGCCGTTCATTTTGGTGTTAAAATCCATGAAGTATGTAAAAACTTACAAAAACATATTAAAGAGCAAGTGGAAATGATGACAGGAGTTACGGTGAATGAAGTGAATGTCATGGTGACACAAGTAAAGTTCTCGCAAGAAGAAGCAAAATAAAAACGCATGAGTGACTCATGCGTTTTTATTATTCGCCGTGCGTAAGGTGTTTATTTAGTTCTGCTAATACTTTTTTACAGCTTTCTACAAGTGCTTCTGGAAATTCTTCATCGTATTCTACCCCATGTGGATAGTAATGTTTTCCTAGATAAGGTGTCATTAATTTTACGATTGCTGAAGTTTGTTCGATTTCACCGCGTACTGCCACACCTGGAACGCGTAAATAATAAACATCACCATTTGAAGTGTCTTCATATTTATAGTCATAAGTGACACGCTCGTAATCCCAATGACCACCGCGATTAAAACCTGCATGTTCCATTACTTCTTCTAGTTCCCCAAAAAGAAGCTCTTTGTTTTCAATGCCAGTTCCCTCAAAACGCATTATGTACATTCCCTCCTTAAAAAAGCTATTCTACCTTTTAATCATAGTAGAAAACGAAAAATTATGCAATTATCATTTCTTTATTTTCTGTGAAGTTGTCATAAATAAATTGTCCATAAGTGGAGGTTTTACTCCTTGTTCATGTGGGATAAAACAAGCATAGTTGGTTATTCTAAAAACGAAAACACGAAAAGGAGGAAAACAATGAGGACTGTAAAAGATGTCATGACACATGAAATTGATTGTTGTTATCCAGAAGATAACGTATTTGAAGTAGCTACAAAAATGAAAGAATTAAATGTTGGTGCCATTCCAATTTGTGATCAGAAACAACAAATTATGGGGATGATTACAGATCGTGACATTGTTGTTCGTGGGGTAGCAGAGAAAAAACCAAACGCAACACAAGTAACGGATATTATGACGAATGAGCTGATTACGGTTACGCCAGATACAAATGTACAAGAAGCAACAAATATAATGGCTCAACATCAAATCCGTCGTTTACCTGTAGTAGAAAATAAACAACTTATTGGGATTGTTTCACTTGGTGATTTTGCTGTACGCAACGAAACAGATCAATCTGCAGGAGTGGCTTTAAGTAGTATTAGTGAAACATATTAATGTGCATCTTTTTGATGCACTTTTTTTGTTTTGGTGGTATATAATACATTTAGGGAAAAAGGAGGGGATGGAAGTGCGTTTTTTAAAAATTTTATTATACATCGTATTGCTACTGTTATTATTCGGGGGATATGAATTATTAGGCAACATATGGAACGATATGGAAGAATCCAAGGAAGTAAAGACAGAATCCACGAATCAAGCAGCCGTTGTATCAGAAGATAGTGTACTATCATTAATGGGACTTTCAGCTGATGAAGTGAAACAAAAATATGGTTCCCCAGCACGAATTGATCCATCCCGTTACGGATATGAATGGTGGGTATATAACCAAACGGAAGACACGTATTTTCAAGTTGGCATAAAAAATAAAAAAGTAGTAACAGTGTATGCTATGGGAGATGCCGTTAATATGTCTCCTTTTTATATGAAACAAAGGACAACGGAAATTGTAAAACAGCATACGATACAACCGCACATTAGCGTACGTGATGAACAAACAAAATATGAGTTCGAAGTACCGGAAAAAGAAATGTATACAAACCCTTTAGTTCCATTTGAAGAAGGGTATTATGCAATATTATATTTAGACCAGTTTTTAAATGAATTATCTAGTGTACGTGTTGTCGATGTGGAAACACTTTTAATGCTTCGACCGTATTCAGTTGTTTATCAGGGACCGTTAAAAGAAGTTCCTAATGTAAATCTAGAAAAACAATTGGCCATTGATGAAGCGAATAAAAAACAAATATTTGACCAAACGAATATTATCCGAAAACGACATGGACTAAACACATTAAAATGGAATGAAGGAGTCGCGAAAGTTGCTTTAGGACATAGTGAAGATATGAAAAACAACCACTATTTTGACCACGTCTCCCCGACAAAAGGAGATTTATCGATGCGACTAAATAATGGAAATGTGAAATATCGTATGGCGGGGGAAAATATTGCTGCCAAATATATTGACGCACCGGCAGCAGTAAATGGTTGGTTAAACAGTGAAGGGCACCGAAAAGCAATGCTTAGCCCTGATTTTGAAGAACTTGGAGTAGGAGTAGATGATTTATATTACACGCAAAACTTTATTACAAAATGAAAAAATAATGGTTCTCGGCATAGATATTATCCCTTCTTCTTATATTTTGAAAGGAAGGGCTTCCTTTTTTAGAGTTGGCGATAAAAAAGCACCTCTTTTTTAAAGAATGAATATAGTAACGATAGATAAAGCTAAAAGAGGTGATGAGCATGAAAGCGCGACATTCTGTAGAAGAGTTCCGTGATTTTGTTAAACGTCATCCTAAATTAAGAGAGGAAGTGTTGAACGGGAAAAAATCATGGCAAGAGATTTATGAAGATTGGGTTATATTAGGCGAAGATAACAGTCGATTTGAACCTTATAAAGCCCAACAACGAGAATGGATTCAACAGATGGTAGGCATGTGGAAAAATGTAAATTTTGAAGAAGTTCAAAATCATCTTAGTCAATTAGATAAAACATTAAGCCAACTGCAACAATTGTTTGATCATTTCCAAGGAAATCAAGGGACGAATAAACGACCAATTTCTTATCGGAAAGATTAGGTGATACAATGAATCGATATATTCAACAAATCGTTTTTTCTAACCCAAAATATTACCAATATATGAGGGAAAATCCAGACTGGTATCGAATTTTAAGTCGTACCCCAGAAAAAATACAAGACTTTAAAACTGATGTCTCCTTTTATCATATTGAGAAAAGGGCAAATCAAATCCGTCCCATTTTACAGCTATTATCATTATTTGAAAAGAAGGCATAACGCCTTCTTTTTATCCACTATGCGCAGGTTGAAATCTTTTTATTGATAGAAAGATTTTTGGGTACATTAAACATTAAAAGTTGAAAAAGAAAAACAAACAATGCTACGATAGGTCTGGAGGGATTAGAATGATTGCAACAATAGAAAAGGTTCATATACTAGATAAAGCAGAAGAAATGGTGCAGATGATTACTGAATCAGACGTGTATGAACGTTATGTATATACAAAGCAACAAATTAAAAATGATGAAAAAATCCAGCAAATGATTAAGGAATTTGTAAAAATGAAAGATGTGTATGCAGAAGTACAACGTTTTGGAAAATTTCATCCTGATTATGAAAAAGTAACGACAGAAATTCGTCAATTGAAAAGAAAAATGGATTTACATGAAACGATTGCAGCTTTTAAAAAAACAGAAGACGAATTAAATACGTTACTTGTGAGCATCGCGGAAATCGTTGCTGGCTCTGTTTCTACGCATATAAAGGTGCCAACCGGCAATCCATATTTTGATCAACTTCCGTCTTGTGGATGCGGAAGTGGTGGCGGATGTGGGTGCAAGACAAAGAAATAAGATTGAATTTTTTTCTTTTTATGTGCTAGACTACTAGTAACAAGTACTGGGGGAGTTTAGGAATATGATGCAAAAACGACGGGGGTTAATTGTTTGGCTTTCTTCCTTAAAATATGCGAAACAATTACGGAAATTTGGGAATGTACTATATGTATCCAAAAAAATGAAATACGCAGTAGTGTATACGGATGAAGAAATAATAGAGCGATTAAAAGAACAACTAGAGTCGCTTTATTTTGTAAAAAAAGTGGACATGTCATTAAAACCAGATTTAAAAACGGAATATCAAAATGCTAAACCGGATAAGGCAAAAGAATATGATTATAAAATGAATTAAGGAGGGTCGAATGACACCTCCTTTTTTTTGTCACTTCAGGGAGCACACGCAACTTTGTATAATCCAATTTCGATGAGCTAACGACCTCCGCTTTTTTATTTCATAGGAGAGATCAAGTGGTTCATTCTTAGGACGCCGATGAGGTATTGGAAGTATAGAGTTGTTTCTGGGAAGGAATTAGATGGTTGAACGGTTAGTGGAATGACTTTTGTTCCTAAGTTTTCTGCTAATTCTTCAAATAAAACAAGTCGTTTTGATTTTTTTTCTTCTGAATAAGGGATTCCTTCTCGACAAATATATAGAGGTTGAAAATCCGCTTCTTCTGTTGGTTTTAAGACAACGACAAATGATAAAACGTGTTTTCCTTCTTTTTCTGCTAACAGAGAAAGCATTTTGTGAAGGCGATGTTGATTTGCTTTTGCGATTTCAAATAGTTCGTAAAGATCAGAATATCCTTCTCCTAATTCTATAAAACGTTGCACCATTGTAATTCTTCCTTTCTGTTATTGACAAAATAAAAAAATATTGTTTCGATAGTTTTTGAAATGGTGTTTAATTAAGGTAAACTCTAGACGATATTATAACAAAACAATGCGAAAGCTGAAAGTCAGAGTGGACTGTTACAAAAAAAAGAATAGCAGATAGTACATAGAGTGTAATAGGTTGTGAAACAGGATAAAAAAATGGTATTGTAATAATTATACAGTAAAGTGTCAGAATGGAGTTTCATCATGAAAAAAATCATTAATGGATTAGTAATACTAGTTTTCTTTAGTTTAGCTTTTTTAGGGTATACATTGTATGATAATCAATTTGTTCCTTCTTTTAAAAAACAAACGTTGACGATTGATATAGCAATGAAACATGAAAATGGAAAATTGGTTGTTACCGAAACGGTTACTCCTCTTGATAACGGTCAGGCGGTGTTACTCATGCCTAATCATCTTGATACGCTTTTTATTAAAAAAGGAGATGAATATATCCCGTATAAAGAAAAGAGCATTTCTTTTAAAAAAAACGAGCCAATTGAATTTTTCTATGAATATTCAGTTCCGTGTCAACATTGTATTTTAGATCAGTATGCGCTTCGCTTTTCAGATGGAGAGACGGTGTTTGATGCAAACTATCGAGTGGCGATTTCAGAACCAAATCGAGCAACGACTTGGTTGAGTGGAAGTGTAGCGTATGAAACGTTGCAAGGGGAATTTTACAAACTTTATTCATGGAAAGAAGAAAAGAAAACAAACGTTCCGTTGTTCTTCACTCAGGCTTCTATTCAAGCAGCGAAGGAAACAGAGAAACTATCTTTGTTTTTGGAAGAAGGAAAATCTGTAGCTGTTGATGAATCTTTTTTAATGGATTACTCCAAAAACAACCATATAACGGTCTTATTAACGAATGCTCCGCTTCAATATAGTGAGGAAGGATTGCTCGTTTTTTCTAAAGATACACGTGAGAAAGACTATAAACGCTTGTTTTTACAATCGCTTTATTCCGAAAAACAATTTGAAAAGCCGTTGCTACAATCGTTGTTCATGTCTATTATTTTAGATTTGCCAGCGTCCAAAGCGGAAGAAGCGTATTTTTCAGAACTAAAAAAGACATTACAGTCGGAAGGTTGGTTATTATTTCAAGAACAAGTAGCACGATTATATCGAACAGAATCGATGTTTACGTATAAACAATTAGATGCTATATTACAAAGTCAAATAGGGAAAAAAACGACTTTTTTTCAAACTAATAAAGATGTAGACGTTTTGACGCAGTCATTGTATTTTGTAGAAACACAAGATGCTTTTGTGAATGAAAATAAAATAAATAGTCATTGGAATGTCATTGTGTATGAAAATCAATATTATGTACCAGTTAAAGAAGTAGCAGATTCTTTTGATTTTTATGTGGAAGAATTAACAAATTCTAATACGATCTATTTTTCTAAAGGGGATAAGATGATTTATTTGCCGTTAGACGAAGAATATGAAGCTGTCAAACCTGTTTCGTATGAAGTGAAGATATTTGAAGACCGTGCGTATGTATCCGAAAAAACATTAAAATTATTATTTGATATTTCATTACATAAGAAAAATAATCAATTTTATTTTACGAGTCCGTAATTTTTTCATGTAACGAAAATAGGATTCTAAAAAAAATTCCATGAGTAGGTGCGTACTATTCTTTTAAAAAGGATAAAAAACCCCCGTTTTATGCAAACGGGGACGCCTAAAAAATGAAGGCAAGCATACTGGAGAGGAGAAATCGGAGGAAGAACTTTGGGGAATAAAAGTGCTTCTCCGTCGGATAACCAAATCGGTTACCGTCACTATTTAGTGTAATCAGATGGAAAGATTTTATACATTTATTTAAAAATTTGTTCTATTCATGATAAAATAAACAAAATTGAAGGAATAAAGAGGGTTAAATCATGCGGGTGATTTCAGGTACTCATAAAGGTAGACGGTTAAAGGCCGTTCCAGGAATGAAAACAAGACCAACGACAGATAAGGTGAAAGAATCATTATTTAATATGATTGGTCCATATTTTGATGGTGGTATTGGTTTAGATTTATTTGCCGGTAGTGGTGGTTTAGGCATTGAAGGGTTAAGCCGGGGCCTAGATCGAGTAATTTTTGTTGATAAAAGTCCACAAGCAATTGCTACGATACATGAAAATGTAAATCAATTATCGTTCACAGAGCGTTCGGAAGTATATCGCAATGATGCTAAAAGGGCACTGCAAATTTTAGCAAAACGAAAGCTTCCATTTACATATATATTTTTAGATCCACCTTATTATAAGCAAGAGTTAATTCAGCTATTAGAAATGATTTCGAATCATCAGTTGCTAACAGAGGATGGATTAATCATTGTGGAACATGCACAGGATGTTACGTTACCTGATTGCATTGTAAAACTTATAAGAACGCGAACAGAACCATACGGGGTAACAAAAATATCTTTTTATCAATGGGATGAGGAGAAGGAGTGAAAGGGATGGCCAGCATTGCAGTATGTCCAGGAAGTTTTGATCCGGTGACATATGGACATTTAGACATTATTACACGAGCATCAAAAGTATTTGATACAGTAGTAGTTGCAGTATTAAACAATCAAAGCAAGAATCCTTTATTTACCGTTCAAGAGCGCCTTGATTTACTAAAAGAAGTAACGAAAGATTTAAAAAACGTCGAAGTCGATTATTTTAATGGATTGCTTATTGATTATGCAACAGAAAAAAAAGCAAATGCCATCGTTCGTGGTTTGCGTGCAGTTTCTGATTTTGAATACGAATTACAGATTGCATCGATGAACCGAAAAATAAACGAAGATGTGGAAACGTTTTTTATTATGACAAATAATAAATATTCGTTTTTAAGTTCCAGTATTGTCCGTGAAATTGCAAAATATAATGGGCCTGTGACAGATTTAGTGCCATGTGCCGTAGAAAAAGCATTAAAAGATAAATTCGGATATCCCCGCGATTAACGTGGGGATATTTTTTTAATTCGCACGTAAAGGAAGGAAATGAGCACAAAAAATGTAATCCAGCCACCGAATTGAACGAACCAATAATAAAGAGCAGCAAAGAATGAGGTATCCTGTTGAGATAATCCCGACGTAAAGGATGTATCGTTTAAGGAAATGAAAAAAGGAAAAATAAGATAACAAATACCGCTCGATAATAGCCCGTGTACGATTCTAGCAAAGAAAAAAGGGGAAAATCGGATATCTGTTTTTGCTAAAATGCTTGCTACTTGCGCATGGACGGAAAAACCATTGAAGCCGAGTAAAAAGCTAATCATTAACAGTTGATGGAATAAAGGGACATTGGTTAATTCACTCACTTTTTGACTGCCTAGTGTGACTTCTAAAAGACCAGAAATAAATGGTGCACTTAATTCATGATGAAACGGAAGAAATGAAAAAATAAGCTGAAAAAGTAAAGCAAACGCGGTTGTTATGTGAAGTAACGAAAGTATTTCATGAATTACAGAAAATAACATAATAAATCCACCAATCATGAATAACGTTCGAATGGAAGAATAGACTGCATTCCCTAACAGTTCACCGAGCGGTTTTAATTCGGAATAAAAAAATTGCCCATCATTAGCGGGACCCTCAGTGGATGTATCATCATATTTAGGTTGATAAAATCTCATGAAAAATCCGACAAAAAGGTTTCCAACATAATGACTAATGGCAAGTATAATACCTAATGATTCGTTATGAAAAAAGCCAACAGCCACCGCGCCAAAAATAAAAAGCGGATTAGAAGAGTTAGAAAATGACACGAGTCGTTCTGCTTCTGTTCGCGTTAAAATTTGTTCTTTTCGTAAATGGGCTGTTAATTTTGCGCCTGCAGGAAATCCAGATGCCATTCCTAAAGCAATGACAAAGGCTCCGCTTCCTGGAACTTTAAATAATGGACGCATAAATGGTTCTAAAAATTTTCCAATCATTCGAACGACACCGACATGAATTAATAAATCTGCTATGATAAAAAAAGGAAGCAACGATGGAAAAACGATATTCCACCATATGCTCATCCCTCTGACAGAAGCTTCATACGTATGTTGCGGAAATACAATAAAGCTTAACGCAAAAAACAAGGAAAAAAAAGCGTAAATAATAAAACGGGTTTCTAACGATTTCATTCTTTTTCCCCTTTATCGCAAAATAACTGTACCGATATTTTAAGCATTTTTTTGTTCTATCCCTTGTCCAGTTACTTAACTATATGAACGAATCGTGAAAAATTGAACCAAAAAGAATAGACGAGTGTTTCAAAGTGGCAATTCATCGATAATCCGTTTAAAATAAAAAGGTGGAAAGAAAGGAGGATATAGTGTTGTATCATCAAACAGAACAAAAGCAGCTCTATCGCTTTTTATTTATATTTTTATTTTCATTTTCCTTAATGGTAGGTCTTGTTTTTATTCGAGTTCCGTACTATGTTTCTAGCCCGGGAAATGCGAAAGATTTATCGGAAATGGTAAAAGTAGAAGATGGATATCAAGAAGAGGGAAGTTTTATGCTAACGACTGTTCGAATGAACAAAGCCAGTATTTCTGATTACGTAGTGGCAAAATTCGATCAATATAAACATTTATATCCAATCCAAACGATAAAAGCACAAGGTGAATCTGATCGCGAGTATACAGTGAGACAAGGGGACATGATGGAAATTTCCAAAGATGCCGCTACATTTGTTGCTTATGGAAAAGCAGGGAAAAAGGTAGAATTACAAAATGAATACGTTATGATTGGCAATGTTATCCCCAATACTCCTGCTGAAAAAATGTTAAAACGGGAAGATCGTATTCGACAAGTAGATGGACAACGGATTGATTCAGCAGAAGAGTTGTTAGATCGATTAAAAGATAAACAAGCAGGTGATCAAGTGACGTTATTAATTGAACGAGATGGAAAAGAAAAAGAAGTAACCCTTTCCCTAGCAAATATAGAAGGGGCGCATGGTCGAGCAATCATTGGGATTCGTCCTTTTACCGTTCGTAAATTAGTGACAGATCCAGAACTGTTAATCAAAACGGATCATATCGGAGGCCCTTCAGCGGGGTTAATGTTTTCGTTAGAAATTTATAATCAATTAACGAAAGAAGACTATACACATGGCAAAAAGATTGCTGGTACTGGTACGATTGATATTGATGGTAATGTTGGTCCAATTGGAGGAGTCGATCAAAAAGTCATTGCGGCTCATGAAGCAGGGGCAGAAATCTTTTTTGCTCCAAATGAAAACGGAGCAGAAAATTCCGATTACAAACGTGCAGTAGAAACTGCGAAAAATATTAAAACGAATATGAAAATTGTTCCTGTTGACACATTTGATGATGCGCTTACTTATTTAAATACATTAAAGTGAGGCTGGGACAAAACCCTTCTGAAATAAGAAAACCGCATGAATCGATTTTTTAAAAAAACTGACTTCATGCGGTTTTCTTTTCAGAAACGTGATTTAAATTAATTAATTTTCCCAGTCTCATTTCTTTTTTAAGATGACAGGTGGTCGTTTGTATTCCATTTCCATCATGCGTTTTTGCTGATTGACGGGATATCCCATACTGTGGGTAAGATGAGCACGTTCTTCGATGTCGAGAAGCAAATGATGATGGTTAGCTCTTTTTGTAATGAGTGGAACCGGCATATCTTTTTTTATCTGGTTTAAATATTGTCTTCCTTTTTCATTCATCCCGAGCAGGCGAACATAAGGTGTTTCAGCTGGAAGTGTGGTGATTTCTTCCTTTGTTGTATTTGTTAAAATATGTGTACAAAAACGTTGTAATCGATTTTGTGTATAGCGTTTTGTTTTAAACGCTTCGATAAAGGATGAAAAGTCAGGAAATGAATGAATCAACGATTGAATCCGATATTCTAATCCTTCTTCTGCTTCTAAAATAGTAGCTAGCTGGGGAATAGAAGATGTCTTGACGCGATATTTTAAATACGGAAATAGCTGTTCCCATGAAATAAACGGACTGAGCGTGTCGTATTTTTGAATAATGTTGTAAGATGCCTTGGGCAGTGTTTGTTTAATCATTTCAAGTGGTTTTTTCGCAAGAAGATGATGGCGAATACTAGTAGCGCTAGCAATAGATTGTTCGATTGTTTCACTATGATAATCTGTTGTGCGTTGGATAGTAAATGGTTTAATCGGGTAATGATAAGCAAGAATAGCTTTGACATATTGCAACCCTAAAATGTTATTTGGTTTAGAAAGATCTAATGGGAGTTTGAACGCTTCGAGTGCTTTTGCATAAGCTGTAGGATAATTCATGCCTTGTTTTAAATATTGCGTAAGAGTCTTGTTTTTTTTTCGTTCTTCTTGTAACATAATCGTTGCTGACTGAAAAAAAGCGTCTATTTCTCCGGATTCGCTTCCGAAACAAAGAGATTCTACGTTTAGAGAAGCTAAAATGGAAAGTGCGCCTTTTGAAAATAAATCAGCATGTTGACAAGCATACGCATACGGCAATTCTACAACAAGGTCGACACCGTGGTGTAACGCCATTTCGGCACGTTCCCATTTCGGTAATAAGGCAGGAATCCCCCGTTGTAGGAAAGAGCTGCTCATGACCGCAACAATAACATCAGCATCTGAAAGCTGTCTTGCTTTTGTTGCATGATAGGAATGACCGTTATGAAAAGGATTGTATTCCACAATAATTCCGGTTGCTTTCATTTTTTCACACCTTTATAAGACAAACAAAATAAATTTTGATACTATTATAGTGTAAAGAAAAAATATTGACAAATGTATTTTGGCTCGATATAATACCCTTGTTACCTTTGAGGTGATTCATATGAAATGGACAATTCCTGAATTAAATCGCTTGAAAAAGCAAAGAACTTTTTCATTTCACGAAAAAATAGACGTGAGTGATAGTAGAAAGCAAAATCCAGAAATTCGTCGTATTTCTGAAGTGGATGTAAATGGGGTTGGGGAATTTTCCTATAACCAAGTGACATTTACACTTCACATAACGGCAACAGTTGTGTTACCGTGTGCGATGACGTTAGAAGATGTTCCGTATCCACTTTCAATCGATACGGTAGAAATGTTTCAATTATCCACACAAGAAGTGAGAGAAGATGGAGATATTCATCCGATTGTTGGAGAAGTGCTTGATTTAACTCCGTATATTAAGGAGAACATTCTTTTAGCGCTACCGATGCGTGTTGTTAGTGAACATGCTTCAGAAACGATGCAAAAATCAGGAGAAGGTTGGGAAGTTGTAACAGAAGAATCCCAAAAGAATAAAATTGATCCTCGATTGGCGGATTTAGCAAAGTTTTTTGAAAATAAGGAATGAGTGTAATCGGAGATAAGGATAACAGACTATTTGAAAAGATAGATGTTTCACTTTCTCTTTATTAACTAGATTTAAGGAGGTGTCAAACATGGCAGTACCTTTTAGAAGAACTTCTAAAACTCGTAAAAATAAACGTCGTACTCACTTTAAATTACAAGTGCCTGGTATGGTAGAATGCCCAAATTGCGGAGAAATGAAATTAGCTCACCGTGTATGTAAAGCATGTGGCACATACAAAGGAGAACAAGTAGTAAACAAATAATTTGTTTGCGAAAAAAAGCAAGAACTTATTAAAAAAGTTCTTGCTTTTTTTAATTCCTCCTAAACGGAAAGTAAGACTGAATTAATGGAAGATTTTTTTATATTCTTGTAATTTTATCAAAGTTTTATAAAATGAAAGAAGGAATTGTCATACAATGTATGGAACAATAGTACATATAGAAACTAACAAGGGGGAGCAACAATTGGGGAAATTAACGCTAAACGTTGAAAATGGTATCGCATGGGTGACGATTAATCGTCCTGAAAAAAGAAATGCAATCGATTTTGACGTCATTCAAATGTTGGATGCTTATTTAGACGAAATTGAAAAAAACAATGAGGCAAAACTTTTAGTTATCACAGGTGCTGGAGATAAAGCATTTTGTTCTGGTGGAGATTTATCTGCTTTTCATGGCTTAAAAACTAGCGAACAAGCTTTTGAAATGCTTTATAGTATGGGCCGCGTATTATATCGTTTATGTACATTTGAAAAACCAACAGTGGCGTTATTAAATGGAACTGCCGTTGGAGGCGGATGTGAAATTGCAACTGCTTGTGATTTCCGTCTAGCTAGTGAAAATGCAAAACTAGGTTTTATTCAAGGTTCTTTAGGAATCACTACTGGATGGGGCGGAGGAACGATGCTTTATGAGCGTCTAGAGTCTCCACATGCAATGCATTTATTAATGACATCTAAGCTAATTACAGCTAGTGAAGGAAAGAAGATAGGATATATCCAACATACGTTTACTCCTGTTTGTTTAAAAGAACAAGCAGTAGAATATTTAAAACCATATACATCTCAACATTTAACGGTTCTACGTGCATACAAACAAGCGTTTGTTGAAAAACTAGTAGAATCCAATTTAAAAACAAGAATGCGTAAAGAAATGGAACGTTGCGCACATCTTTGGGATAGTAAAGAACACCATGAAGCAGTCGATCGTTTCCTTGAAAAGAAAAAGTCTTAAGGAGGAATGATGCATGTCAACGGTTCGTCAAGATGCTTGGAATCATGATGATGATGTTTTGTTAGCAGAAGTAATTCTTCGCCATATTAGGGAAGGAAGTACTCAATTAAAAGCGTTTGAAGAAGTAGGAGAAAGGTTAAACCGAACAACCGCAGCATGTGGATTTCGCTGGAATGCTTTAATCCGACAAAAATATAAAACTGCTATTGAGTTAGCAAAACAAGAAAGAAAAGAATATAAAAAGAAAAATAAAAAAGTCCAACCATTACCGATGAAGCAAGCATTGACAGAACAAGGAGAATCTAATAGTAGCCAGGAGCATGATCTTTCTATTGACTCTATTATTCGTTATTTACGTGACATGCGACCGATTGAAAAAGAATATGTAAAGTTACAAAAAGAAAATCAATTGCTAAAAGAACAAGCAGAAGAAATAGAAGCAGAAAAACAATCCATTCAACAAAAATATGAGGCGCTTAAACAAAAGTACGAAAATATCGATGAAGATTATAATGTCTTAATGGACATTATGAATCGAGCGCGTAAAATGGTTGTTTTACCAGAAAAAGAACACCAAATGAAATTCAAAATGGAGCCGAATGGAAATCTTCAACGAATTGATTCATAACAAAATCCCTCTTCAAACGAAGAGGGATTTTTATTGTAAACAAATGAGTGAAAAAAGAAAAAATCATAGGAATATTCCTATGATTTATTTTAGCAAACCAGTGAATCCGATGTACTACTTGATTGATAATCTGGTTTCCAATAAAAACATTCCGTTGTTTTGTCGTAGTAGAAGTTCATTTTTAACCAAAAATGAGTAGAGAAGTTAAGTGGTTTTGTTTGAATAGGCAGTTGAAATTGTTTTAAGAAATCAATAAATGTACTTCCTAACCCACGGAAACGAAATTCTGGTAATACTTCAATCGAACCAATCCATAAAACAGGACTTCCTTCGTTTGCATTTTCGTATCTTTTTTCCACATACATCCGACCGGCTAAACGATCCCCGTAATAAACGCCTAAATAAGGTGAATCATGTCGATCTTCAAGCAAACGTTCTCGAAGGTCGGTCACAAATGAAAACCCTTTCAAATCATTGCATTGAAATGATTCAAATTCTTCTAATGTCTTATAATTTACTGGGAGTTGTTGAATTTTTAACTGCTGTTGCAATGTCGTCTCCTCCTTGCAAAACAATTATTTGTATACCATTATACAATATTTCCTACTAAAAAGCTGTTAAAGAGCATATTTATCAGGAAACAAATATAATTTAAAATTTTCAGAAGATAATATTGTGTTAATCTGTTTCAAAAACGAATAGTAGTATTACTATATATTTATGGTATGATAAAAAAAGAATTGTCTGTAGAGAGGAGATTTCAATGAATATTCACATTATTGGAAGTGGCTCTATTGGCTTACTATTGGCAGCTTATTTGTCCGAGCAACATGACGTGACAGTATATACAAACCGAATGGAACAAAAAGAAAAACTATTCTCCGAATCTCTATGTTTAGAGAAAGAAAAACAAAAAATATTTCTTTCGAATTTATCGTTTCAAACGTTCGATACATATACAAATCGTGAAAATAGTCAAGCAGATCTTGTGTTTATTGCCGTGAAACAATATCATTTGCAGGTGATGATGCCAACTTTACAAACGATACAATCACCATGTGTTTTTTTGCAAAATGGGATGGGGCATCTCGCTTTACTTGAACACCTTACTTGTGGAACAATAGGGGTTGGGGTAATTACGCATGGTGCCTTACGTAAAAATGATACAACAGTTGTGCATACAGGAATGGGGAATATTAAAGTAGGTGCTGTTCGGGGAGATAGCAAAACGCTACATCAGTTAGTAGATGCTTGTTTTAGCGAAATATTTCCAATCACGTATGAAGAAGATATTTTACCATTTGTGTATGAAAAACTTTTTATGAATGCAATCATTAATCCATTAACTGCATTATACCGAGTGAAAAATGGGGAACTAGTAAAGAATCCCTTTTTTACGCAAAGTTCTCGTCAATTGTATGAAGAATTAAAACGAGTCTTTCCTTTTATCGAAAAACAAGTACCAATGGAACATATTTTTTTACTATGTGAACGTACAAGTGAAAATCAATCATCGATGTTAAAGGATATCGACGAAAAAAGAAAAACGGAAATCGATGCAATTGTTGGGTATGTATTACAAGAAGCAAACAAACAAGCACTGGATTTGCCATGTTTTCAATTTGTTTATTCAAGTATAAAAGGCTTAGAAGTTTGAATTAATAGGGGGATTTAAAGCAGTGATTAGTATTGCGGTATTGTTTATTATATGGAGCGCCCTACCTCCGGTGCTAGGTTTAACCGTTTACGTTTTTTTTAAGTACATACCAAGAACACAACATCGAGCTTTTCATATTGCCGTTGATATAACGACTATTTTTCTTATTTTTGCGGTATATTTTTTAATGATTCAACTTTTTCAATTCTCAGGTTTTTCCTATATTGTTTTAATTATTTTACTCGTTGGATTAGTGATGACGATTATTCATTATAAAAAGTTTGAATATATCCGATTTAAAAAGTTAATCAAAAGTACGTGGAGATTTTGTTTTTTAATTTTTTTCCTTGGATTTATCGGATTGGTAACGTACGGAATATTTACGTTAGTCAATTAAAGTAATGGTTTCGTTAGTGTTACATCGCCCCTTAACAAACTAGAGAGGGGCTTTTGTTCATGATGTGGGAAAGCATTTAGAAATAAAAGAGAAGCAATGAAAAGAAAGGACGAAACATGTTATGGTGATACATGAGCGGAAATTTAAACAAAGTGGGCCGTTTGCTCAAGATTTTGTCGATGATTTTTCAAAAGTAGCGGCGTTTTTTTCATATGATGTAAAGCAAGAAACGACGTTTGAAAAGCGGAAAACTTTTATCGAACAAAGAACGTATCATCGAGAAGCGTTAGTAGAGACGTTGGTCCGATTTAATGAAAAATACAATGGGACAGAAAAGGTTCGTTCGAATATTGAAAAGTTAAGAAGGAATGATGCACTCGTTGTAGTAGGCGGACAACAAGCGGGAGTATTAACGGGACCAGCTCTTGTAATATATAAAGCGATTTCTATTCTACGATTAGCAAAAGAGCAAGAAGAAAAATTAGGTGTTCCTGTTATTCCTGTGTTTTGGATTGCAGGGGAAGACCATGACTTTGATGAAGTGAATCATATCTTTTTATCAAAGGAACAAGAAATAGTGAAACATTCACTGGAACATTTATATAATAATCGCCAAGCAGTATCAACTCTCTTGTTGCCAAAAGAAAAAATGGTTGATTATATTGATGAAGCTCTCTTTTCTTATGGAGAAAGAGAATATACAAAAGAGCTCCGAGAAATGTTGCTGCAAGCTACGGACCAATCTGTAACGTATACAGACTTTTTTGCACATTTGATGATGCACTTATTTGGAGAGCATGGATTAGTGTTGCTAGATGCGAATGATCCACATATTCGTGCATTAGAGCGTGGTTTTTTTAGAGAAATTATCGAAAAAAATGAATCTTTACATGAAGCAGTGTATAAAAAATTAGAAATGATGGAACGCATGGGATATCCATTACCTTTTGAAAAGAAACGAGATCAAGCAAACTTATTTATGTTTTTGAATGGAGAACGATATTTGTTAGAGCGAGTCGACGGTGCTTTTCAATTAAAAAATACAGATATTCGTTGGTCGAAAGAACAATTATTAGATAAATTAGAAACAGAACCAGCGTTATTCAGTAATAATGTCGTGACGCGACCTTTAATGCAAGAATATGTATTGCCTACTTTGGCGTTCATTGGGGGACCAGGCGAAATTCATTATTGGGGAACATTAAAAGAAGCATTTGAAGTATTTTCATTTGAAATGCCCCCTGTTTGTATGCGGTTATCGTATTCGATTATCGAGCGCCATATTGCAAAGTGGATGGAAGAGCTTCAGATAACGGAAGAACTTTTGGCGGAAAAAAATATTCAACATCAAAAAGATGCGTTTATTTCTTCCGTCCAATCGGTAGAAACAGAAACGACTTTAAATGACTTGCAACAAGCGATTCAAAAAAGCAAAGAACAATTACAACAAGTAGGGGGGGAGGTAGACCCTACACTCATTCCGTTTATTGAGCATGCATCTCAGAAAATGTGGCGAGAAGCGGAAGGGATAAAACGAAGAATAAAACAACAAGAATTACGTCAGCACGAACAAGTGATACAAAAATATCATGCAATCGAAAAATCGTTACTTCCACAAAACATCTACCAAGAACGTTTTTGGTCGATTTGGTATTATATCAATGCTTACGGATTGGATTTAGTCGACCGTTTAGTACATGTACCTGTAACGTTTGATGAATTACATAAAATAGTTTATGTATAAATTTCTAATTGATAAGAGGAAAGTATGAAATCCTGCAAATAAGCAGGATTTTTTTTATGGAAATTGAAATATTAAGTGGTAACAAGTGGGGGATTGTGGTAAGTTATAAATGAAAGTGGGAGGGAAACCGTGTTTTTAGGAGAATACGATCACAATCTCGATGAAAAAAATAGATTAATTATCCCAAGGAAGTTTCGTGAAACGGTAAATGGGGAATTTATAGTTACTCGTGGAATCGATTACTGTTTGTTTGCGTTTCCGCTTTTTGAATGGGAAATTATTGAGCGAAAATTAAAAGCATTACCAGTAACAAAAAAAGATGCACGTGCTTTTACACGCTTTTTCTTTTCTAGTGCAACGGAAGTTTCTTGTGATAAACAAGGACGGATTTTAATTCCACCGTTATTAAAAGAATATGCAAATTTAGAAAAAGAATGCGTGTTAATTGGTGTATCGAATCGATTTGAAATATGGGATAAAAATTGCTGGGTCCAATATACTTTGCGTTCTGAAGAAACATTTAATGAATTTGCAGAAGACCTACTTGATTTCCATTTATAACCTTAAAAAGAAGGTGTGTTTTGTTTGTTTAATCATATTACCGTATTAAAAAAAGAAGCAGTAGAAGGTTTACATATAAAAGAAGATGGTATTTATGTTGATTGTACACTAGGTGGTGCTGGACATAGTGAGGAAATATTGAAACAGTTAACAACTGGTCATTTATTTGCATTTGACCAAGATGAAACAGCAATTCGCCATGCGAAAGATCGTTTACAATCATATGAAGGAAAATTTACGATTATTAAAAGTAATTTTCGTTATTTAAAAGAAGAATTACAAAAAAAAGGAATAGTAAAAGTGGATGGAGTATTGTTTGATTTAGGTGTTTCTTCCCCTCAACTCGATGAGCCAGAACGAGGATTTAGTTACAACTATGATGCACCGCTCGATATGCGAATGGACCAAACATCCTCTTACACCGCTTACAATGTCGTGAATGAATCAGATTTTCAAACGCTTTTTCGATTAATTTCTCGATACGGGGAAGAAAAATTTGCAAAGCAAATTGCCCGTACGATTGAAAAAAGAAGAGCAGAAAAACCAATTGAAACGACGTTCGAATTAGTCGATCTTATTAAAGATGCCATCCCTGCTCCTGCGCGTAGAACAGGTGGTCACCCAGCAAAACGAACATTCCAGGCCATTCGCATTGCTGTAAATGATGAGTTGAATGTGTTTGAAGAGGCATTAAAAGACGCGATTGATCTTCTCGAAAAACAAGGCCGAATTAGTGTCATTACGTTTCATTCGTTAGAAGATAGAATTTGTAAAACAATTTTTAGGGAATATGCAAAAGGTCCTGATCTTCCTCCTGGCTTACCGATTATCCCTGAAGGTATGGAGCCAACGTTAAAACTTATTACGAAAAAACCAATTTTACCATCTGAAGAAGAAGTGGCGCACAATAACAGAGCGCGGTCAGCGAAATTAAGAATAGCAGAGAAAAATTAAAGGAGGAGTAATTCGTGGGAAACTTAGCGGTGAAAGTTCGGGAACAACAAGAACATCCAAGAAAACGAAAAAGAAGAATCATTGTTAAAAAAACAGAACAACCTGCTAAACAGATACATACAGAAGGTAAACGTACACTCGGCGAAAAAATTCTTTGGTTAAGTCTGTTATCCGTCGTAACGGTGATGACATTGTTTTTAGTGCACAATGTAACGCAAATGTATGCGTTAAATCGAGACATCCATACGTTACGAGCAGAAGTAGATGGTCAAAATAAAACAGTGGATCAACTAAAAGTAGAAGTGTCACAATTAAGCCAACCAGAACGAATTATTACGATAGCAACAGAACAGCTTGGAATGGTGCTAAACAATGAAAAAGTAAAAGTAGTTGAAAAAGAAAGTAAAAAATAAACGAGAGTGATGCCGATGTATAGTCGAAATAAGCTGATAAAAAGAGCAATTTTACCAGGAATCCTTTTAACCCTGGTATTTTTTGCGTTACTTGGTCGATTTTTATATATTGAAGTGGCACAAAAAGCACAAGGCCATTCCTTAAAAGGACTTGCAGAAGAAAGAGCGACGAAAGAAGAAGTCTTAACGGCAAGTCGCGGGAATATTTATGACCGACAAGGCCGTTTAGTAGCACAAGACGTGCCTACCTACTCGATTTATGCCATTTTAAAAAAGAGTAAGGATGGCGACTACGTGAAAGATCCAGAAAAAGCAGCGATGCAATTAGCTCCTTTTTTAGGATTTGATGAAAAAGAATTATACAAACGGTTATCAACAAAAAATGTTTACCAAGTAGAATTTGGTACAAGAGGGAAAAACTTAAACCAGGAAGTAAAAGATCAAATTGACGCTTTAAACATCAAGGGGATTCATTTTACGAGAGAGTCTAAACGATTATACCGATATAACGATTTTGCTTCTTATGTGATCGGTTATACGCACAAAAATGATGAATCAGGAAAGCTTCAAGGTGTAATGGGGGTCGAGAAACAGTATAATGACCTGCTAAAACCAAAAGATGGATTGCTCCGTTATCAAGGAGATCGTTATAATCAACAATTACCAAGTGATAAAGAAGTAATCAAACAGCCGCAAAACGGAAAAAATATCTATTTAACGATTGACCCAAATATTCAAAATACGTTAGAGACGACGATGAATCAAGTGAATGAAGCATTTGAACCGAAGCGAATCATGGCAATTGCCGTTCACCCTAAAACAGGAGCGATTCTAGCAATGTCCTCTCGTCCAAGTTTTGATCCAAATTTACGCAATTTAGAATCCTTTACGAATGATGTGATTTCCTCTCGTTATGAACCAGGTTCTACGATGAAAATTTTTACGTTAGCTGCTGCGATTGAATCTGGTGTTTATAATGGACAAAGTTCTTTTCCATCAGGTCAATATAAAGTGCCGGGCGGCGTAATTCGTGACCATAATAGTGGGAGAGGTTGGGGCTCGATTACGTTTGATGAAGGTATAGAGCGTTCGTCAAACGTTGCAGTATCGATATTAGCTCGTGAGAAAATGGGGCTTGATACATTTTATGATTATTTATCTAAATTTGGATTAGACAAAAAAACAAATGTTGATTTACCAGGTGAAATAAATAGTCAGCTTGGTCAAACATACGAAATTGAACGGGTTACAACTGCTTTTGGTCAAGGTTCTGCATTTACGCCGATTCAACTTATACGAGCTGGAACGGCAATTGCGAATGATGGAAAAATGATGGAACCGTATATTGTAGAAAAAGTAGTGGATGAATCGACTGGTAAAGTAGTAAAAGAGCATAAACCTACGGTTGCTGGTACGCCTATTTCAGAACAAACGTCTAAACAAGTTAGAGATGTGTTAGAACGCGTTGTGTATGGGGAATACGGAACAGGAAAAATGTATCAACTAGAAGGTACGCAAGTTGTCGGGAAGACTGGTACAGCCCAAGTGCCAGAAGAAAACGGTCGTGGATATATGACGGGACATGGAAATTACGTCTACTCCTTTTTAGGGATGGCACCAAAAGATGCCCCGGAAATGCTCCTTTATGTTGTAGTAGATCGCCCTAAGTTAGAAGATGGTAAAACTGGGGAAATGGCAGTTTCTACAATTTTTAACGAAGTGATGAAAAGTGGATTAAAATATTTAGAAATTGATTCTAAACAAGGGTCGGAAGAAGCAAAAGCAGAAATGATTACGGTGCCAAATGTGGAAGGATTGGCGATTGCAGATGCGCAAAAAGTATTGACAGACTCAGGATTAGCATCCGTTGTTGTTAGTCAAGGAACGACCGTTCAAAAACAAATTCCAGCAGCTGGAGAAAAGGTGTTGGTAAACGAACGAATCTTGTTACAAGCACAATTACAATTAATGATGCCTGATATGACAGGATGGGCATTGCGTGATGTGTTAAAATTCACACAATTAATGGATGTAAAACCAGAAATGATTGGTACGGGATATGTCATTAGTCAAAATATTCCTGCTCACACAGAAGTGAAAAAAGGAGAGTTTCTTTCGATAGAATTAAGGCCGCCAGATGCGAAGAAGTGATAGAAGAAAAGTTCTAATCGTTTACGTACAAGCATACGCTTCAAATAAGTCCGGAGGTGACGAAGGTGCGTATTTCAAAAAGCGATGTACGTAAACGATTATTTTTTGTTTTAACGTGTACAGTTTTTCTTTTTCTTATATTAATTGCCCGTCTTGGCTACGTTCAATTTTACTTAGGGGACGACTTATATGAAAAAGCAGAAGAGTTATGGAGTCGAAATATCCCTTTTGAACCGAAGCGCGGAGAAATTATTGATCGAAACGGAGAAGTCATTGCGACGAATATTAGTGCTCCATCCGTTTTAGTCGTACCAAGACAAATCGAGCATCCTCAACAAGTGTCAGAAACCCTAGCACCTCTCTTAGAAATGGATGCAAAAAAAGTATATGAATACGTGACAAAGCGTTCTTCGATTGTACGGATACATCCTGAAGGAAGAAAAATGTCTCCGGAAAAAGCAAAACAAATTCAAAGCTTAAAGTTACCTGGCGTGTATGTAGCGGAAGATTCCATTCGTCATTACCCGTACGGTGATGATTTGAGCCATGTTATTGGTTTTAGTGGAATTGATAACCAGGGATTAATGGGAATTGAAAAATATTATGATGAGTTATTGAGTGGAAAAAAAGGCTACGTTCGTTTCTTTTCAGATGCAAAAGGGAAACGGATGCCTAAAATGGCAGATGATTATACATCCCCACTCACTGGCTACGATTTAAAGTTAACAATCGATATGGACGTCCAAACGATTGTTGAACGTGAGCTTGATTTGGCGGAGGCTACGTATCATCCAGATGGAGCGATTGCGATTGCGATGGATCCGAATTCTGGAGAACTATTAGCGATGAGCAGTCGTCCAAATTTTTATCCAGAGCGTTATAAGGAATACCAACCAGAAGTATATAATCGGAATTTACCGATTTGGAGTCAATATGAGCCAGGTTCGACTTTTAAAATTATTACGTTAGCTGCCGCACTAGAAGAAAAGAAAGTAAATTTGCACAATGAGCACTTTTTTGATCCCGGATATGCAGAAGTAGCTGGTGCGCGCTTACGCTGTTGGAAAAAAGGTGGACACGGGGACCAGACATTTTTAGAAGTAGTAGAAAATTCATGCAACCCCGGCTTTGTTGAACTCGGACAACGATTAGGAAAAGACAAACTCTTTTCGTATATTCGCGATTTTGGTTTTGGTTCGAAAACAGGTATTGACTTAGAAGGAGAGGGAACAGGTATTTTGTTTAAATTAGATCGTGTCGGACCAGTAGAGTTAGCAACAACGGCATTTGGACAAGGTGTTTCTGTGACACCCCTTCAACAAGTTACCGCTGTTAGTGCAGCGGTGAATGGCGGAATTTTGTATCAACCATATGTAGCAAAAGAATGGATAGATGCTGATACGAAAGAAACGGTATTACGCCAAGTACCGATTCGAAAACGTCGTGTCATTAGCGAAGACACATCGAAAGAAGTAAGGGAAGCGCTCGAATCTGTCGTAGCAAAAGGAACAGGAAAAGGGGCTTTTGTAGATGGATACCGTGTCGGTGGAAAAACAGGAACGGCTCAAAAAGCGCAGAATGGTGTTTATTTGAAAAATAACCATATCGTATCGTTTATTGGGTTTGCACCAGCAGATGACCCGAAAATTGTCGTGTACGTTGCCATTGATAACCCAAAAGATACGTTGCAATTTGGAGGGGTCGTGGCAGCTCCCATCGTAGGAAAAATTATTGATGATAGTTTACGTGCATTAAAAGAGGAAAAACGGACAGAACAACTAGAAAAAGAACGAACATTTTTAGACGAAGAATATATAGAAGTACCAGATTTGATTGGCCAGACGTATCGGGATGTGTTAGAAGACTCGCATCGACTAAAATTAGATATCACAGGGGAAGGTGAATATATTGTGGAACAATCACCAAAACCTGGGGCGAAAGTGAAAGTTGGCTCGACAATTCGACTATTAATGGATGACAAAGTGATAGAAGAGGATTAAAATAAATAACGGACATAAAAGCCAAGTGGAAGCTTGGCTTCTTTTCATGAGGATATTACTTTTTTGATATACTATGAAAGAATACGTTGATGTATGGACGAAGGAAGGATCGATTACGATGAAATTAAAACGTTTATTAGACGCCTTGTGGATGTACGAATGTGAGGGCAATCAAGCTATTTCGATTCAGTCTGTGGAGATGGATTCAAGACTCGTAAAACAAGGTAGTTTATTTATTTGTATTGAGGGATATACGACAGATGGTCATGAATATATTGAACAAGCGGTCGCAAATGGTGCTGTTGCCATTGTAGCGCAAAAAGAAGTGAAACAGACAAGTGTACCAGTCATTTATGTACCGGATACGAAACGGGCGATGGCCATTATCGCTAATACTTTTTATGGACATCCGACGAAACAAATGAAACTTATCGGGGTAACAGGAACAAATGGTAAAACAACTGTTACCAATATGATTGATACGATTTTAAGAGACCATTGTCATCGAACAGGATTGATTGGTACGATTGAAATGCGTATTGCAGATGAAGTGTTAGAAACAAAAAATACAACACCAGAATCTATTACATTACAAAAAGTATTTGCTAAAATGGTCGAGAAAAATGTAGATACGGCGATTATGGAAGTTTCCTCCCATGCGCTGGATTTAGGACGCGTTCGTGGATGTGATTTTGATATTGCTGTGTTTACTAATTTAACACAAGATCATTTAGATTATCATCATACAATGGAAGAATATCAACAAGCAAAAGGGCTATTATTTAGCCAATTAGGGAATACGTATGACGGTGAAAAAAAGGTAGCGGTTTTAAATGTGGATGATTCTGCTTCGAAAGTGTATGAAAAAATGACAGCTGCACATGTGTTAACGTATGGGATTGACCAAGATGCAGATGTGCGGGCAACGAACATTCAAATGACAGCAAAAGGAACGACCTTTGACGTAACGACGCCATTTGGGCAACAACAAGTATCGATAAAATTAATTGGAAAATTTAATGTTTATAATACGCTAGCGGCCATTGCTGCGACATTAAGTTACGGGCTTCCCCTTTCTGATATTGTTGCTTCATTAGCAAACATAAAAGGTGTTAGTGGCCGGTTTGAAGTAGTCGATGAACAGACGCCGTATACAGTTATTGTTGATTATGCACATACACCAGACAGTTTATTAAATGTGCTAAAAACGGCTCGGCAAATTGTTCATGGCGAATTGTCTGTCGTCGTGGGTTGCGGCGGAGATAGAGACCGTACGAAACGTCCAAAAATGGCGCAAATTGCTGTGAAAGAAGCGGATGTTCGAATTTTTACATCCGATAATCCACGTACAGAAAATCCAGAACAAATATTACGCGATATGGAAGCGGGAGTTGTGGGAGAAGAGTATACCACGATTGTGAATCGGAAAGAGGCGATTTTTCGCGCGGTTCATCTTGCACAACCTGGTGATGTGATTATCATTGCGGGAAAAGGGCATGAAGATTATCAAATTATTGGAAAAGAAGTCCATCATTTTGACGATCGAGAAGTAGCGCGCGCGGCGATAAAGGAGAAGACAAATGCAAATAACTAGCACTTTTATTCAAACTGCCTATCCGTCTTATACAGGAACAGAAGAAATAACGTTTACTTCTGTTTTTACAGATAGTCGTAAACAAGTGGAACAGGGGTTATTTGTTCCACTTGTTGGCGAACATTTTGACGGGCATTCATTTATTCAAAAAGCAGTCGCAAGCGGTGCCGTTGCATCGTTATGGCAAACAGATCATCCAGTACCAGAAGGTGTATCGATTCCGCTTTTTCTTGTAGAAGATACGTTACTAACATTACAAACGATTGCAAAAATGTATGTCCAAAAATGCAAACCAACCGTTATTGGCGTTACAGGAAGTAATGGGAAAACGACAACGAAAGATATGATAGAAGCAGTTTGTCAAACGACCTATAAAACGTACAAAACACAAGGGAATTTTAATAACCATATTGGGTTACCACTTACCATTCTTTCGATGCCAGAAGAGACAGAAGTGCTCATTTTAGAAATGGGAATGAGTGGATTTGGTGAAATTTCTTTGCTAACGAAGATTGCGAATCCTTCCATCGCAGTAATTACCAATATTGGGGATTCACATTTAGAACAATTAAAATCTAGAGAAAACATTGCGAAAGCAAAACTCGAGATTACAGAAGGATTAACAGCTGATGGCGTTTTAATTATAGATGGAGATGAACCTTTGTTAAACCAAGAAAAAGACAAGATGCGGACGATTTCTTGTGGATGGACAAAAAAAAATAATTGGTTCGTTCATCATATAGAAGAAAAAAATCACGGTCTTTCTTTTCAATTAAATGATACGGTTGATTCGTATTATATTCCTTATTTAGGTGAGCATAATGTTAAAAATGCGACATATGCCATTGCTGTTGGACATCGTCTGACTATTCCAGTTGAACAAATAAAAGAAGGATTAGCAAAATTGGTGTTAACGGGGATGCGTTTTGAAACGGTGCAAGACAACAGAAGCGGGGCATTACTGATTAATGATGCATACAATGCAAGCCCGACATCGATGAAAGCAGCATTAACGACTTTTTCGCAAATAAAAGGGTATCCGAAAAAAATTGCTGTATTAGGAGATATGTATGAGCTAGGAGCGAATGAAAAACAAATGCATGAATCGGTTGTAGAAACAATCGGTGAATCAGTAACGTTCGTTTTAACTGTTGGAGAAAAGTCGAAATGGATTCACGACAAGGTACGTCGTGTTAAACCAAATGTTGCAACGCAGCATGTTCAAACAAAAGAAGAAGCAGTAAACATTGTAAAAGAAAAATTAGATGCAAAGACAGTCGTATTGTTTAAAGCAAGTCGTGGCATGGCATTAGAAACAATCATCGATGGATTAATAAAGGAGGAACACGATCATGAGTAATTCCATTTTTATTATGACTTTATTTGTAGCATTTATTATCGCAATTGTAATTTCTCCTTTTTTTATCCCATTTTTACAGCGTTTAAAATTTGGTCAAAGCATTCGGAAAGAAGGACCAAGTTGGCATCAAAGTAAATCAGGTACTCCAACAATGGGGGGAATCGTGATTTTGTTATCCGTCGTTCTTGCAACAATTGGAATCGGCATTTTCTTTGATGTGATGAACGTAGAAACCTATTTATTGTTATTTGTTTTGTTAGGGTATGGATTAATTGGATTTTTAGATGATTTTATTAAAGTAGTAATGAAACGGAATTTAGGGTTAACGTCTAAACAAAAATTATTCGGTCAATTGCTCATCGCCATCATTTTCTTTTTTGTTTTAAAACAAACAGAATACGAAACGACCGTTGCCATACCAGGTACAGACATTCATTTTGATTTAGGGTGGATGTACGTTATCTTTTTAATTTTTATGTTAGTGGGAGCATCAAATGCGGTTAATTTAACAGATGGATTAGATGGTTTGTTATCTGGAACAGCAGCCATTGCTTTTGGTACATATGCCGTATTAGCCTACAACTTAGAACAATATGAAGTGGCTATTTTTTCTATTGCTATTGTTGGTGCTGTATTAGGGTTTTTAGTATTTAACGCTCACCCGGCGAAAGTATTTATGGGGGATACTGGTTCTCTTGCGTTAGGTGGAGCGATTGCAGCCATTGCGATTTTAACTAAAATGGAATTGTTATTAATTTTAATTGGTGGCGTGTTTGTGTTAGAAACGTTATCCGTTATTATTCAAGTGACTTCCTTTAAACTAACGGGAAAACGAGTGTTTAAAATGAGTCCACTGCACCATCATTTTGAAATGAGCGGGTGGAGTGAATGGCGTGTAGTGATTACTTTTTGGCTAGTCGGATTGTTATTTGCAGGATTAGCTATTTATATGGAGGTGTGGATGTAAATGAAAAAGGATAGTCAAATAGAAAATAAAAAAGTGTTCGTATTAGGATTAGCAAAAAGCGGTGCAGCCGTTAGCCGAGTCCTTCACAATGTCGGTTGTTCTTTGCTTGTGAATGATTTAAAACGGTATGAAGAAAATGAAGAAGCACAACAATTAGAACAACTAGGTATTTCAGTTATTTGTGGCCGACATGCAGAAAAAGAGCTGGACGAATCTTTTGATGTATTAGTGAAAAATCCAGGGATTCCGTATACAAATCCGATTGTAGAAAAAGCAATCGCTTTACATATTCCAGTCGTCACTGAAGTGGAAATTGCCTCACTCATTAGCGAGGCACCAATCATCGGGATTACCGGTTCCAATGGAAAAACGACGACTACCACGTTAATTTATGAAATATTAAAAGCAAGTCAGAAACATCCGTTAATTGCTGGAAATATTGGAACAGTGGCGAGTTCGGTAGCTGAAAAAGCAAAATCATATGAAGTGATGGTGACGGAATTATCTAGCTTTCAATTACAAGGAACGCTTCAGTTTCATCCCAAAATTGCGGTATTATTAAATTTATTTGATGCTCATTTAGATTACCATGGAACGAAAGAAGCCTATATTAAAGCAAAAGCTAATATTTTTGCCGATCAAACGAAAGAAGATTATGCCGTTTTAAATATGGATGATGAAACGGTTTGGTCTTTACGTCATCAAATAAACAGTACCATTGTGCCATTTTCTCAAACGAAAGAAGCAAAAGATGGTGCATATGTGCACGAACAAATGATTTATTTTAAAGAACAACCTATTATCGCTATCAAAGACATTGCATTACCAGGAAATCATAACATTGAGAACATTTTAGCAGCAGTTGCAACGACTAAATTGTATGGTGCAACGAATGAAGCGATTGTGCACGTATTAAAAGCGTTCCCAGGAGTGGAGCATCGGTTGCAATATGTGACAGAAAAAAAAGGACGAAAGTTTTATAATGATTCGAAAGCAACGAATATGTTAGCGACACAAAAAGCACTTTCAGCTTTTACACAACCGATTGTCTTGATTGCTGGTGGATTAGATAGAGGGAACGGGTTTGATGATTTGATTCCATATTTTTCACATGTCCGTGCTTTAGTCACATATGGGGAAACAAAACATAAATTAAAAGATTCCGCAGAAAAAGCGGGAGTAAAAAAAATTTTTGTCGTAGAAACGTTAGAAGAAGCAGTAGGTGATGCATGGAACGCCTCAGAAGAAGGAGATATTGTTTTATTATCACCTGCTTGTGCGAGTTGGGATCAATTTAAAACGTTTGAACAACGTGGTGACATGTTTGTCCATTTTGTGCATACATTACTATAAAGAAAGTGGGAGATGGTCCGTTAACTAAGAGCATCGAAAACTACGTCTTTGTTTTGATATGGAATAAAAATGGATGAGGTGAAAGGGCATGTCGCTTCAAAAAAAAACAATGCCAGACGTTATCTTAATGGTAGTCACTTTTTTATTGCTTACTATCGGAATGATTATGGTATATAGTTCGAGTGCGATTTGGGCAAACTACAAATTTGAGGACCCTTTTTACTTTTTGAAGCGGCAATTGTTATTCACATTATTCGGGATTGTTTTCATGATCGGAATGATGAATATTCCGTATCTCTTTTGGAAAACGAAAGCGAAATTTTTATTGCTTATTTGTTTTAGTTTATTACTGATTGTCTTGATTCCGGGTGTTGGTTTAGTTCGTGGTGGAGCAAGAAGTTGGCTAGGAATTGGTGCTTTTTCGATTCAGCCATCAGAATTTATGAAATTAGCCATGATTTTCTTTTTGGCATATTATTTGTCCATATCGCAACAAAAAATACAATCTTTTTATAAAGGATTATTTCCACCATTAGCGATTCTTTTTTTTGCATTTGGGTTAATTATGTTACAACCAGATTTAGGCACCGGTGCCGTGATGGTCATGACGTGTATGCTGATGCTATATATTGGTGGGGCGAAAACAAGCCACTTTATGGTGTTGATTGGGATAGGTGTGGCTGGATTTATCGGGCTCATTTTATCTGCTCCATACCGGATTAAACGAATCACTTCCTTTTTAGATCCATGGCAAGATCCGTTAGGAAGTGGTTTTCAAATCATTCAATCGTTGTACGCCATTGGGCCTGGTGGATTACTTGGCCTTGGACTTGGTCAAAGTCGACAAAAGTTTTATTACTTGCCAGAGCCACAGACTGACTTTATTTTTGCCATTGTGTCCGAAGAACTTGGCTTTATCGGGGGAGCATTCGTCCTGTTGTTATTTGCCATTCTTTTTATTCGAGGAATGCGAATAGCCCTTTTAGCACCAGATTCATTTGGTACTTTTTTGGCCATCGGAATTATTTCGATGGTTGCGATTCAAGTAATTATTAACATAGGAGTTGTAACAGGCCTTTTTCCTGTAACAGGTATCACGTTGCCCTTAATGAGTTATGGTGGATCTTCGTTAACGCTAATGCTTGGTGCAATAGGGATTCTATTAAATATTAGTCGATATGCAAAAGTGTAAATTTTTATTTGACAATCCTTCTGTTTCGTTCTAATCTAACTAAAGAATGAACCCTATTAATAGGGTTCATTCTTATTTAAGGAGGAACTTATACGATGAAAGTAATTGTGAGCGGTGGAGGTACCGGTGGCCATATTTATCCAGCATTAAGTATTATTCACGAAATAAAAAAACAAGAGCCTGATGCAGAATTTTTATACATCGGAACACGCAAAGGATTAGAGTTTGAAATTGTTCAAAAAGAAGGAATACCTTTTAAAGCAATAGATATAACTGGTTTTAAACGTAGTCTTTCGGTTGATAATATAAAAACAATTATTCGTTTTTTACGGGCCAATCAAAAGGCAAAAAGAATGATTAAAAGTTTTCAACCGGATGTCGTCATTGGAACAGGGGGGTATGTGTGTGGGCCAGTTGTGTACGCAGCAGCAAAATTACACATCCCAACATTTATTCATGAACAAAATAGTGTACCAGGATTAACAAATAAATTTTTGAGTCGATATGTAGATAAAATTTTTGTTCAATTTGAAGAATCCGTAAATATGTTTCCAAAAGAAAAAACCATCGTTGTCGGTAATCCACGAGCAAGTGTCGTTGTTGGAGCAGATGGAGACAAAGGACGACAATCGCTCATGATTCCGAAAGAAAAAAAGATTGCGTTAATTGTTGGAGGAAGCAGGGGTGCTCGACCAATTAATGGAGCGGTGTTATCAATGTTATCGGAATTAAAAAATAGAGAATACCATGTCGTTTATGTGACGGGAACTGTTCATTATGACAAAGTAAAAGAAGAAATGGATCGAATCGAAGATGTACATAACGTAACGGTCGTGCCGTTTATTCATAATATGCAAGAAGTATTGAATAGCATTCATTTAATCGTAAGTAGAGCAGGGGCAACGACTTTGGCGGAAATAAGCGTGTTAGGAATTCCGTCTATTTTGATTCCAAGTCCGTACGTTACTAATAATCATCAAGAAAAAAATGCTCGCTCATTAGAGCAACACGAAGCAGCGGTTGTTCTTTTAGAACAAAAATTAACAGGAGAACGATTACTTAATGAAATGGATCGTATTATGTTGAATAAAGATGTTTGGGAAACGATGCATAAAGCTTCTGAAAAATTAGGGAAAAAAGAAGCTGGTTATACCATATATAAAGTAATGAAAGCGTATGTAAAAGGAAAGTAGGTGAAGACAACATGGAAAAAGCGTATCAACGTTTAAAACAATTACAAGTGGGGAATGTACAAAAAGGGGAAATTCTTTCGAATCATACAACGATGCGAATAGGAGGCCCTGCTGAACTCTTTATTCAACCTAATAGTATAGAACATTTACAAATGACCGTTACAGTGCTGAAAGAAGAAAATATTCCATGGCGTGTGATTGGGCGAGGGTCTAATTTGTTAATTCCAGACGAAGGATTAAAAGGAGCCGTGATTAACTTAGGTCAAGGACTAGAACACCTTGAAATAAATGGAGAAGAAATAAAAGTTGGTGGCGGATATCCTTTAGTAAAACTTTCTGCTGTTATTAGCAAAAAAGGTTTAAGTGGACTAGAGTTTGCAGGTGGTATACCAGCTTCTGTTGGCGGAGCTGTATATATGAATGCAGGAGCCCATGGTTCGGATATGTCAAAAATTTTAAAAAAGGCTCATATTTTATTTGAAGATGGATCTTTCATATGGTTATCGAAGGAAAAAATGGAATTTTCTTATCGAACGAGTATATTGCAACGAAAAAAAGGCATTTGTGTAGAAGCTGTTTTTCAACTTAAAAAAGGCAATACAGAAGAAATTGTAAATCGAATGAAATATTATAAAGAGTACAGAAAAGATACTCAGCCGTGGGACTATCCGTGTGCCGGAAGTATTTTTCGTAATCCACTGCCAAAATATGCGGGACAATTAATCGAAGAACTCGGTTTAAAAGGAAAACAAATAGGTGGAGCGCAAATTTCTCCGAAACACGCTAACTTTATCGTTAATACAGGAAAAGCAACTGCTCATGATGTAGAAGCTTTAATTCGATACGTTCAAGATGAAATTTATCAACATTATCAAATAAAAATAGAAACGGAAATCGAACGAATCGAAACGAAAAAAGACGAATGAAAGACGGCATCTTTAGTATGCCGTTTTCCTTTTTTACATAAGTTTTTTTAACCCCTTATGAACGGGCAGTAAGTCCCCCAATTTATAGGAGATTTCTATTTTTACCTTTATTTAAATAAGGTAGTAGGGAAGAATAAAACATTCATTCGTCCTAGTCAACGGAAAAATATACATAATACTGTACGAAACATGTAAGGTATACAAAAAAATTAATGCCCGAGTGGTCAAAAGATTGAATGAAAAGAAATACTATTTAATTATTTGAAAAGTAGGGATGAAGAGATGAGTTCGGAACAAAATAAAATTGTGAATATTGAGGATCGTATTCCGAAGTTAAAAGAGCATCGAAAAAAGAAGGCCAATCGTCGGTTATTATTATACATGTCCATTTTTTTTCTGCTCATTTTATTAACCATTTATCTCCAATCTCCTTATAGTGAAATTAAAAAAATTACAATTAAGGGAAATTATTATGTAAATGAGGGATTGATCATTCAAAAAAGCGGACTTCATTCTGGGAAAAATATGTGGGGCTTTCAAGCGACGTTTATCGAAAAAAGAGTGAATGAAATTCCCTACATTGAAACAACCACGGTTTCAAGAAAACTGCCGAATGAAATTCGTATTATTGTAAAAGAATTTGAACCTACAGCGTACATAAAAGGTGACAAAGGTTTTATACCCGTTTTACAAAACGGGGAAACGTTGCCATCTATTTCTAATCGATCCTTGAAGTTAGACGCCCCTATTATTGTCGGGTTCAACGAAAAAAAAGAAGACGTTCCATTAGTTGCGGAACAAATTACAAAATTACCAACGACAATTAATAGACGTGTATCTGAAATTCATCGAATAGAAGTGAACGGGCAAGTGTTATTAAAAGTGTATACAACCGATCAATTGATAGTAATCGCTCCTTTTTCCGACTTTGCTGAAAAAATGATGTTATATCCATCGATTATTAAACAAATTACACCAGGGGAAAAAGGGATTATTCATTTAGAAGTCAGTCCTTATTTTGAAGCAATTCCTCCTGAAGGTAGTGAAAATGAATGAAGGTAAAAGAACGTCATTTATGGCTCTCTATTGTACTATTTGTTTTTGGCTTTATGGTTGCTATTTCCTATCAATATGCACAAAAAACAAAAAAAGCACAAGATTTTTTGTGGGAAAGAGAGTCTAATTTACAATCAGAACTTATTGCAGCAGAAGAAAAAAGTTTGAAATATGAACAAAGATTACGTGTATTAAAAGAGGAAGTAGAACAAGAAGAGCAAAAAAAACAATCAAAGGAAGCGGATACTGCAAATATTGTGCAAAAAATTAATGAATACCGATTAATCACTGGTGAAAAAGATGTTTCAGGACCTGGAGTAGTTGTTACGTTATCTGATTCACAATATGAATTAGGGAAAGTAAATCCTAATGATTACATTGTTCATGAGCGTCACATTCGCCAAGTTATTTCAGAATTAAATGTCGCAGGAGCAGAAGCGATTAGTGTCAATGGTCAAAGGTTAACAAATCGTTCGTATATTTCATGTATTGGCCCAGTTATATTAGTCGATGGGAAAGAGTTTCCTGCTCCTTTTACAATTGAAGCAATAGGTAATCAAACGACATTACATAAAGCTTTAACGTTAAAAGGAAGTTTGGTGGATCAGCTCGTACAAGATGGCATTGAAGTGAAAATAGAAACAAAAGATAAGCTTGAAATGAGAGCTGTATATGGTAGGGAAGGAGCTATCAAATGACTTCTCGGTCCGTTATTTTTGCTATTATTACGTTTATCATAGGCTTGATGATAGCTGTTCAAATTCAAACAATGCGTCAGCCGCTAAAACGTGAAACAACAGACAGCATTGAAATACGAAAAAAAATTGATTTTGAAAAGAAACATCAACATCAATTATTGTCGGATATTCGGAATTATGAACAATTGTTAAGTGATTATAAACAAGGAGATAAAAAAGAAAGCGAAGAAGCATTAGAAAAAACATGGATGCAACTAAAAGAAAAAGCGGGAGAAACCGATGTGACAGGGAAAGGATTAACTATTACGTTACAACCTTTGTTTTCCAAAGAGATGCTCGGGGAAGAACAGGTAACATTATCTCCTTCCTTACTATCAGAATTATTAAACCAAGTGTACGTATATGGTGCCTCCGCTATCGCTGTTGGAAATGAACGAATGATTAGTACGAGTTCTATTCGGGAAGTGAACAAGAAATTATATGTCAATCAAACTGATATTGGTGATTTACCGGTAACGATTACGATTGTAAGTAAAGACCCAGAACGATTATGGAATAAACTACTCGCAACAGATCTTGCAGATTATTTTGCAGTTGATAACGTAGAATTAGTAGTATCAGACATACAAGATGTAACAGTCCCCAAATATACAAAACCATTAAAAGTAGAATATTTGAAATGAGAGCATATATTCATTTGTTCTATTTAATTTTCTTTTGCGAGTGATATTGAGATGAGGATTACCTTTCATAAAGGAGAAATGTATATGTGGTTACCACTTCTCGCGCTTATTTTAGGCGTCGTGATAGGGTTATTATCGAATGTATCGATTCCTGCAGAATACACCAATTATTTATCCATTTCTATTTTAGCTGCATTTGATACACTTTTTGGTGGAATTCGTGCACAATTGGAGAAAAATTTTGATACACTAGTATTTGTATCAGGTTTTTTCTTTAATATTATTTTAGCTGCAGGCTTAGCTTTTCTTGGTGTTCATCTTGGTGTAGACTTATATTTGGCAGCAGTTTTTGCATTTGGTGTTCGATTATTTCAAAATATTGCTGTTATTAGACGGATATTATTAGTAAAATGGAGAATAACAAGAAAAAAATAAAGGGAACGATTCTTTCGTTGAAGAAGTATTCTAATAGTTTAGAAAATGAAAAATCCCTAAGTGAATTCATAATAGATAACTAATTTTTAAGGGAGGTGTCAGGGGTGAAATCGAGTGGAATATATGTAGGTCTTGATATCGGGACATCTAGTGTAAAAGTCATTGTCGGGGAAATGATTGATAAATCTTTAAATATTATCGGCGTTGGGACTTCCGAAACGTATGGAATACGCAAAGGAGTCGTTGTAGACATTGATGAAGTAGTTCAATCTATTCAAGAAGCGGTTACAGAAGCCGAAAATATGGTTGGGATTAAAATTAATCAAGTCCTACTAGGAATCCCTAGTCATCAAGTTCAAATTCATCCTTGTAACGGTGTCGTAACAGTAGCTAATGAAGATCGTGAAATTACTGATCATGAAATAGACCGGGTAATTGATGCAGCGCAATCTGTCATTATTCCACCGGATCAAGAAATGGTTAATCTTTTGCCTCATGATTTTATTTTAGATGGATATAAAGTTACAGACCCAAGAGGAATGATCGGGGTAAGATTAGAATTAGAAGCATCTTTAATCACGGGGCCAATGACCTTGATTTATAATTTAATTCGTTGTGTAGAAAAAGCAGGATTACAAATTAATGATGTATGTTTGCAATCCGTAGCGAGTGGTTCTGTCGCCTTATCGAAAGATGAAAAAGATTTAGGGGTAGCACTTGTTGATTTAGGAGCTGGTACAACAACTGTTTCTGTCTTTGAGCATGGCATTCTTCAACATTCGGTGTTATTATCCATTGGTGGGGAAAATATTTCAAAAGATCTATCTATTGTGTTAAGAACAAGTTTAGAAGATGCGGAAAAAGTAAAATTAGAATATGGATATGCTCATCCAGCATACGTATCGGATGAAGAAACATTTACGATACCTATTATCGGAAGTGATGAATATGGTGAATTTTCACACCGATTTGTTGCTGAAATTATTGAACCGCGCGTAGAAGAAATTTTTCTAATGGTAAAAGAAACATTAGTGGAATTAGGCTATGAAGACTTAGCGGGCGGAATCGTTTTAACAGGAGGGGCATCTTCTCTTCCGGGAATTTTAGAAGTGGCGAAACGATTAATACATTCAAATGTTCGAATAGCTATCCCAGATTACATAGGCGTTCGTGATCCTAAATTCACAACAAGTGTTGGGATTATTCAATTTATGGACGAACAATATGAAATTTTAGGTGTGGAACCTTCTGAATTTCCACTAGAAGAAATAAAAGCGGATCGGCAAGAATATGCAGAAGAACCTGCCCCGAAAAACTCAAAAGTAAAATTGCCGAAACCGCCTAAAAAAGAAGAAGAAACAATTTCTAATAAAGTGAAAAGAATTATCGGCATGCTATTTGATTGAAAAATAAAAGAATAAGTTTAAGAAATGGTAGGGAGGAAAAGGTCATGTTGGAGTTTGATACAAATGAACCAATTGCAACGATAAAAGTTATTGGAGTTGGCGGAGGCGGAAATAATGCCGTTAATCGAATGATTGAACACGGTGTTCAAGGGGTTGAATTTATTGCTGTCAATACGGATTCACAAGCGTTAAACTTGTCAAAAGCATCAACAAAATTGCAAATTGGTGAAAAATTAACGCGCGGACTTGGCGCAGGAGCAAATCCTGAAGTAGGAAAAAAAGCAGCAGAAGAGAGTAAAGAACAAATTCAAGAAGCTCTAAAAGGAGCGGATATGGTATTTGTTACAGCGGGAATGGGTGGAGGAACAGGCACAGGTGCTGCTCCGGTAATAGCAGAAACAGCCCGTGAATTAGGAGCTTTAACAGTAGGTGTAGTGACGCGTCCTTTTACATTTGAAGGAAGAAAACGTCAAGGACAAGCTGCTAATGGAATTATGGACTTAAAAGAAAAAGTAGATACATTAATTGTGATTCCAAATGATCGTCTATTAGAAATAGTGGATAAAAATACGCCAATGCTTGAAGCATTCCGTGAAGCAGATAATGTTTTAAGACAAGGTGTTCAAGGCATTTCTGATTTAATTGCTGTCCCTGGTTTAATTAACCTTGACTTTGCAGACGTGAAAACGATTATGTCCGACCGTGGTTCTGCGTTAATGGGAATTGGGATTGCAACTGGCGAAAACCGTGCAGCAGAGGCTGCGAAAAAAGCGATTTCTTCCCCATTACTTGAAACAAGTATTGATGGAGCACAAGGTGTGTTAATGAACATCACGGGTGGTATGAATTTAAGTTTATTTGAAGTAAACGAGGCTGCAGAAATTGTAGCGTCTGCAGCGGATCAAGATGTCAATATGATTTTCGGTTCTGTTATTAATGAGGATTTAAAAGACGAAATTATCGTTACGGTTATTGCAACAGGATTCGACGATCAAGCTATTTTAAATCCAACGAGCCAAATCGGGAAAGGTGTTTCACAAAAGCATGTTCGTCCAACACAACAAACTGGAAATCAAGCTCCACAAGCAACACAATCAGCGGATAAAATTATTTCACAACAAGAACAAGAAATCCAACGAGTAACACCAGTAAGCAATGATGAATTAGATGTACCAGCATTTATTCGCAATCGTAATCGCTCTCGTTCTTAAATTTTTTTGAAATATTTTGAAAAGAATTATATTAAGTCATTAAGTAAAAAGAAGTTAACATTCTTCATAGAGAATGATTAGCTTCTTTTTTTTCCTCATTAATGGGCAGTAAACCCTCGCTACCAGAGGAAAAAAGACGCTTCTTCCATCGAGCGCCTTATTATTCTGTCGGTAAGCAAGCGCCCTCCGCTTTTTTATAATCCAGCTCTGGGCGCTATAGGCTCGAGTCATAAGTTGTATGGCTCCATGAGGAAAGATTGCCTCATTCCGCCCTCCATCTTATGCTTGTCGCCTATAAGCAAGCGCCCTCCGCTTTTTTTGCATTCTTAGATAAAAATAGTTGTTTTTCGCACTGTTAATCCGACAGACATTTTGTTTGAGGACTTGTATACTCTAGTTAAAACGATAGAGACAGGTGATTATTGGTTGACCGTTTATTTGGATATGTTGTACGTGTTAAATGTATTAATTGATTATTTGCTTTTAACATTAACTGCTCGCATTTTAAACATTCCATATAAAAAGCGACGTATTTTATTAGCTGCATGTGTTGGAGGATTGATTGTGATTTTTTTATTTACACCGATGGCATCTTTTTTTTATCATCCACTTTTTAAAATCTGCCTATCATTTATGATGGTGTATATTGCTTTTTCTTATACGTCAATAGGTCGCTTTTTACATCATGTTCTTACCTTTTATTTCATGACATTTATTGTTGGGGGAGGGATGATTGCACTTCATTTTTTATTGCAAACGGAATTTCAATTGGTAGATGGAATCTTTCAAACGAAAACAAGTGGAATGGGAAATCCAGTAAGTTGGTTATTTGTATGCATATCATTCCCTTTATTATACATCTTCTCCAAAAAAAGAATGAACTTATTATCGTTTCAGATTGGGAGAACAAAGCAAATGGTAGATGTATCAATTACCATCGAAGAAAAGCAATTAGAATGTAGAGGATTGATTGATACAGGTAATCAGTTATACGACCCGTTGACGAATAAGCCAGTTTTGATTCTCTCAAAAAAGGCAGTTGAAACATTATTTACACCAATAAGTGTCTCTTTGTTAAAAAATCAGTCATGGCAAGAATTAATCGAACATAGTCCTTATGCGTTGCGTTTCATTCCTTATACGGTCATTGGAAAAGAAACACAATTATTACCTATAACGAAACCAACTCATCTATTGATTGATGGTCAATTTGTAGATGGATACATAGGCTTAACACACATTCAACTTTCGGAAGCAAATGAATTTCTTTGTATTGTCCATCCAAAAATGATGCAAGAAGTAGGGTAAGGGGGAGAAAGTCCGTGAGAATGATACCGATAAAATGGTCATTATTAATAAATAAAGTGATGAGAAAGTTTCACATGACTTCGAAAGAAATATATTATATTGGTGGTCATGAAGCACTACCACCACCACTTTCAAAAGAAGAAGAAGCAAATTTATTGCAATTATTACCAAATGGTGATGAGAAAGTACGAAGTGTTCTCATTGAAAGAAATTTACGGTTAGTTGTCTACATTGCAAGGAAATTTGAAAATACAGGTATTCATATTGAAGATTTAATTAGCATTGGAACGATTGGATTAATTAAAGCGGTGAATACATTTAATCCAGAAAAAAAGATTAAATTGGCTACCTATGCTTCTAGATGTATTGAAAACGAAATTTTAATGTATTTACGTCGAAATAATAAACGAAAATCAGAAGTGTCGTTTGATGAACCATTAAATATTGATTGGGATGGAAATGAATTGTTACTTTCTGATGTATTGGGGACAGATAATGATTTAACGACACGCGATTTAGAAGCAAATGTGGAAAAGAAATTATTGAACATAGCGTTATATTCCTTAACAGAACGAGAAAAGCAAATTATGGAAATGCGTTTTGGCCTAAAAGATGGACAAGAAAAGACACAAAAAGATGTCGCTGATTTATTAGGAATATCGCAATCGTATATATCTAGATTAGAAAAGCGAATTATTAAACGATTGCGGAAAGAATTTAATAAAATGGTGTAGTGAATATTTCCCCTCCCGAATGTAGATACTTTAAAAGACATCAATTCCCATTGGGAGGGATAGCGTTGAGCCGACATAAAGTTGAAATTTGTGGGGTAGATACTTCTACTCTTCCAGTTTTAAAAAATGAAGTGATGCGGGAGTTATTTCGGAATATGCAAAACGGAGATACCTTCGCGAGGGAAGAATTAGTGTATGGAAATCTTCGACTTGTATTAAGCGTTATTCAACGATTTAATCATCGCGGTGAAAATGTAGACGACCTGTTCCAAGTAGGATGCATTGGGTTAATGAAATCAATTGATAATTTTGACCTAAGTCATAATGTTAGGTTTTCTACTTATGCTGTTCCGATGATTATCGGAGAAATTAGAAGGTATCTTCGGGATAATAATCCTATCCGTGTATCGAGGTCGCTTCGGGATATTGCTTACAAGGCGTTGCAAGTAAGAGACAAGCTCATGAAAAGTAACTCGAAAGAACCGACACCAGAAGAAATTGCAAAAGAATTAGATATCCCGCATGAAGAAATTGTGTTTGCGATGGATGCAATTCAAGACCCTGTTTCATTATTTGAACCGATTTATAATGATGGTGGCGATCCTATTTATGTCATGGATCAAGTAAGTGATGATAAGCATCTTGATGAAACTTGGGTAGAGGAAATTGCTTTAAAAGAAGCGATGCATCGATTAGAAGAAAGAGAAAAAATGATTGTAACGAAACGTTTTTTTCAAGGAAAAACACAAATGGAAGTAGCGGATGAAATTGGTATTTCGCAAGCGCAAGTATCAAGACTTGAAAAAAATGCGATTAAACAAATGAATAAAAGTATTGTAGATCGGTTTGGGTAAACCAAACCTTTTTTTTATGTCTGAATGAAGTTGGGAAACATATACATAAAGTAAAAAGTAAGGTGGGGGTACGATGATTAAAATTTCAAACCTTCAAACAAAAGATGTGATAAATGTTTTAGATGGCAAGAAAGTAGGGTATATAATTGACTTAGATATAGATGTGGATACAGGTAAAATTAATGCTTTTATTTTAGAACCAAATGCATCGGTTTTTAAACGTTTTAAAAAAGAAGAATGGACGGTTTTATGGGAGCAAGTTGAAAAATTCGGTTCTGATGTTATTTTAGTTCGTTTAGAGCGCCCGGTTCAGGAAAATATCGCAAAAAACGACTGAATCATCATGACGTTCGTTCGTTGGTATGATAAAATAATGAAATAAAGATGTAAAAAAGGGTGAATCTTGTTGACTGGAGAAATATTTCAAAAAAAGAACACACATTTTTTATCCATTGCTTCTTGGGAACGCCCAGGTCTTATTGCCGGATTTACGACTCGATGTGGAGGAGTAAGTCAAGCACCTTTTTCTTCATTAAATGTAGGATTACATGTTGGAGATAACCCAGAAGATGTGGTAAAAAATCGAATGATTGTAGCAAATAGTCTCACAACGGATTTGTCTCACTATGTTTTTTGCGAACAAACACACGATGCCACGATTAAAAAAGTAACACCAGCAGATTGTGGAAAAGGAGCATTTGATTATGCAACTGCATTAAAAGCAACAGATGGTGTGTATACAAATGAGAAGGATGTTTTTTTAGCACTCGGATTTGCAGATTGTGTACCAATTTTCTTTTTTGCTCCGAATCATCAATTAGTTGGATTAGTTCATGCTGGTTGGCGAGGAACTGTATTAAAAATTGCGCCAAAGATGGTACATACATGGCACACAGAAGAAAATGTTCCGCTTGAGGACATACAAGTTGTCATTGGACCTTCTGTTGATGTAGCAGATTATGTAGTGGATGATGTTGTCATACAAAAGGTAGAAGAAGTACTGGGAAAAATCGCTACTTCTACGTATGAAGAAATAACAACCGGTCAATATCGTTTAGATTTAAAAAAGGTAAATGTAGAATTGTTAAAACAAGCAGGACTTTCGACAAATTCTATGGAAGTGACTACGTATGCAACGAGAGACCAATCGCTCTTTTTTTCGCATCGTCTTGAAAAAGGACAAACGGGTCGCATGTGCGCGATTATCGGTTGGAAAGGCGGAGAATAAAGGGATATGTTTGTAGCTCAAAATTTAGAAATCATTCAAAAAAATATAGACAAATCATGTAAAAAAGCAGGACGAGATCCGAAAAATATACACATTATTGCCGTCACAAAATATGTTTCAATTGAACGAGCACAAGAAGCGGTAGATGCTGGCATTACACATCTTGGTGAAAATTATACAGATGGATTTAAAGCGAAGTATGAAGCGCTCGGAGAAGATGTAACGTGGCATTTTATCGGAACACTGCAAACGAGAAAAGTAAAAGACATCATTGATGATGTTGATTATATCCATTCGCTCGATCGAATCAGCTTAGCAAAAGAAATAAACAAACGAGCAACGAAAAAAATAAAATGTTTCGTACAAGTAAATGTATCAGAAGAGGAAACGAAGCATGGTTTATCGATAGAGGAAGTAGAAGCATTTTTGACAGAAATAGACGCACTTGAACATGTACAAGTTGTCGGATTTATGACAATGGCTCCTTATGTTGATGATGAAGCAAAAATTCGAACTGTGTTTCAAACGCTCCAGGAATTACGCGATGACGTACAAGGAAAATTTCCGCACCTTTCACTAACAGAATTATCGATGGGGATGAGCAATGACTATCAGATTGCGGTAGAAGAAGGTGCAACGTTTGTTCGAATCGGCTCTTCACTCGTAGGAAACGAACGATAAAGGAGGAAGAAAAGTGGGACTAAAAACAAAGTTTAAAAATTTCTTTGAATTAGATGAAGATGATCAAACATATGATGAGCCACAAAAAGAAGTGGTGTATGAAGAAATTTACGATGAATACGAAGAAGAAGTGACACAAGTTCAACCGAAAAAACGAACTAGAAATGCAATCGAAAACAATGCACCACAAAATATCGTAAATCTTCAAAGTATTCAACAAAAGAAAGTAAAAGTCGTATTATGCGAACCGCGTATTTATGCAGAAGCACAAGAAATTGCTGATCATATTCGTAGCCACCGAGCAGTTGTTATTAACTTGCAACGAGTATCGAATGATCAAGCACGCAGAATTGTCGACTTTTTAAGTGGAACTGTATATGCTTTAGATGGAGATATTCAAAAACTAGGGATGAATACGTTTTTGTGCACACCAGAAAATGTAAATATCACTGGTTCTATCTCTGAAATACTTGATAACAAGAGGTGAATATAGCGTTGGTCATGACAATTGCTAGTATCGTTGCATTATTAATTCGAATCTATACATGGATCATTATCATTTACATTTTAATGTCATGGATTCCGAATGCACGAGGAAGCCAATTTGGAATGGTATTAGAAGAAATTTGCGAACCATTTCTGGCACCGTTCCGAAAAATTATTCCTCCAATTGGTGGTATGTTAGATATTTCGCCAATTATTGCAATTATTGCACTTAACTTAGCGCAAGCAGGTGTATTTGCAATTGCAAATTTATTTTCATAAGTTTAGGTGAAGAAATTTGAATCTTTTTCAACATTTTAGAGAAGAAGAACGTAGCTTTGTCGAAAAGGTGTTAGATGATAAAGCGTATGTGGAAAATCAATATGCACCGAAATTAACGGATTTTCTTGATCCTAGAGAACAACAAATTGTACAAACAATTGTCGGCCAAAAAGACGGAAATTTCGTCCGTTTTTTTGGTGGACATAAAGATAGTGAGCGAAAACGAGCTCTTCTATATCCAGAATATTTTCTTCCGACAGAAACGGATTTCGAAGTTGTATTGTATGAAATACATTATCCGCATAAATTTGTTACCTTAACGCATCGTTCTGTTCTCGGCTCGTTAGTAGGATCAGGGTTAAAGCGTGAAAAATTTGGAGATATTTTAATAGCAGATAAACGTGTCCAATTGTTTGTGACGGAAGATATATCTCAGTACGTGCAAACAAACGTGACGTCGATAGGGAAAACTAGTGTTACGTTGAAATCAACCCCACTTGCGGATGTGATTACTTCTTCAGAACAGTGGATTCAACAATTTTGTACGGTTAGTTCTTTGCGATTAGATGTTATTTTATCGGAAATCTACCATTTATCGAGACAAAAAGTATTACCATACATAAAAAATGGGTATGTAAAAGTGAACCATAAAGTAATGGATAAACCGTCTTTCCTTTGTGAAGAGGGGGATGTTTTTTCTTTACGGGGGCATGGAAGAAGTAAATTCATGGCGTTAGAAGGAAAAACAAAAAAAGATAGATTAAAACTACAAATAGGTATTTTAAAATAGATAAGAGAGGTGGATGTTGATGGCGTTAACACCGTTAGATATTCATAATAAAGAATTTAACCGTGGTTTTAGAGGGTACGTAGAAGATGAAGTAAATGAGTTTTTAAATCAAGTCATTAAAGATTATGAGATTCTTATTCGTGAAAAGAAAGATTTAGAGAAAAAAGTAGAAGAATTAGAAGAAAAAATGACTTACTTCTCTAATATTGAGGAAACGTTAAATAAGTCTATTTTAGTGGCACAAGAAACAGCGGAAGAAGTAAAACGAAATGCCAATAAAGAAGCGCAACTTATTATGAAAGAAGCAGAAAAAAATGCGGACCGGATTATTAATGAAGCGTTATCTCGTTCTAGTAAAATGGCGGTAGAAGTAGAAGAATTAAAGAAACAAGCAAAAGTATATCGGACGCGTTTTAAAATGTTAATAGAAGCACAATTAGAGTTATTAAAAAATGATGATTGGGAAGAACTTGTGCATTCGTTTGATGGGGAGTATGTGGAAGAATAAACACACCTTGACGAATGAGCAATTATTTCTTATAATTCTAAAAAAATGACCTTTGTAAAAGCGAAGATAGGGAGAGTACTTTTTATTAAAACGTTTCAAGCGAGTTAGGGATAGTGGAAGCCTAATAAACGGAGTAAAAAGGAAAATCACCCTTGAGCTCAGCTAGTGAAAAAAGTAATTAGCTGCGTATTGTTCACGTTACGAATAAAAGTGGATAAATGATTCGTCATTTGTCTAGTAGGGTGGTACCGCGGGTAACCTTCTCGTCCCTTTTGTGCGAGAAGGTTTTTTTATGTTTAGAAACGATTATAATATAAAGGAGCAGTGGAACATGAATTATAAAGACACATTAAATATGCCGAAAACGGATTTTCCAATGCGCGGGAATTTACCGAAACGCGAACCTGAAATGCAAGCAAAATGGGAAACGGAAGACATGTATGCCCAAGTACAAAAAAGAACAGAAGGGCGACCTTTATTTATCCTTCACGATGGCCCTCCATATGCAAATGGTGATATTCATATGGGACATGCATTAAACAAAATTATTAAAGATATGATTGTTCGTTTTAAATCGATGACAGGTTATCATGCACCATATGTTCCAGGGTGGGATACACACGGTCTTCCTATTGAAACGGCATTAACGAAAAATAAAAAAGTTGATCGTAAAAAAATGAGTGTATCTGAATTTCGTACATTATGTGAAGCATACGCGTATGAACAAATCGATCGTCAACGGGATCAATTTAAACGCCTAGGTGTACGTGGGGATTGGGCTAATCCGTACATCACCTTAACAAAAGGATTTGAAGCGGAACAAATTAAAGTATTTGGAGAAATGGCGAAAAAAGGATATATTTATAAAGGAAAAAAACCAGTATACTGGTCTCCTTCTTCGGAATCAGCATTGGCAGAAGCAGAAATCGAATACCAAGATAAACGCTCACCATCTATTTATGTTGCTTTTCCAGTTGTAGATGGAAAAGGTGTATTAGAAAACGACGAAAAAGTAATCATTTGGACAACAACACCTTGGACAATTCCAGCCAACCTAGGAATTGCTGTACATCCTAATTTAGAATATAGCGTTGTTCAAGTAAATGATGCGAAATATGTAGTAGCAAGTGAATTATTAGCACAAGTGGCAGAATTCATTGGATGGGAATCATACGAAGTTGTTCGGACACATAAAGGAACAGATTTTGAACATATCATTTGTAAACATCCGTTCTATGATCGCGATTCTCTTGTCATGTTAGGAGAACATGTGACAACGGATGCAGGTACTGGTTGTGTTCATACAGCACCAGGACACGGGGAAGATGACTTTAACATCGGGAAAAAATATGGTTTAGATGTATTATGTCCAGTTGATGATCAAGGTAAAATGACAAAAGAAGCACCTGGTTTTGAAGGATTATTTTATGATGATGCAAATAAAGCAGTAACAGAAAAATTAGAAGAAGTAGGAGCGTTATTAAAATTAACGTTTATTACCCACTCTTATCCACATGATTGGCGTACGAAAAAACCAGTTATTTTCCGTGCTACTGCTCAATGGTTTGCTTCTATTAAAGATTTCCGTGATGATATTTTACGCGCGATTAAAGAAGTAAACTGGGTACCTGCATGGGGAGAAACTCGTCTTTATAATATGATTAAAGACCGGGAAGATTGGTGTATTTCTCGTCAACGTGCATGGGGTGTACCAATTCCGGTATTTTACGGAGAAGACGGTGAGCCAATTATTACAAGTGAAACAATTGAACACGTGTCTAACTTATTCCGTGAACACGGTTCGAATGTATGGTTTGAACGAGAAGCAAAAGACTTATTACCAGAAGGATTTACTTCTCCGCATAGTCCGAATGGTATTTTTACAAAAGAAACGGACATTATGGACGTTTGGTTTGACTCTGGTTCTTCTCACCAAGGAGTACTAGTAGAACGAGAAGAATTACGTCGTCCAGCAGACCTTTATTTAGAAGGTAGTGACCAATATCGTGGTTGGTTCAACTCTTCCTTATCAACAGCGGTTGCTGTAACAGGGGAGGCTCCTTATAAAGGCGTATTAAGCCATGGGTTTGCTTTAGACGGAAACGGCCGAAAAATGAGTAAATCATTAGGAAATGTCGTAGTGCCAAACAAAGTAATGGAACAACTAGGTGGAGATATTTTACGTCTATGGGTAGCGAGTGTGGATTATCAAGCAGACGTACGTGTTTCAGATAAAATTTTAAAACAAGTAGCAGAAGTATATCGTAAAATCCGTAACACATTCCGTTTCTTATTAGGAAACTTAGATGATTTCCAACCGGAAACAGATAAACGTTCTTACGAAAATCTTCAAGAAGTAGACCGGTATATGTTGGTACGCTTAAATGAGGTCGTAGAAAAAGTACGTAATGGTTATGAAAACTATGATTTTTCTTCTGTATATCAAACGATTCATAATTTCTGTACGATTGATTTAAGTTCATTCTACTTAGACTTTACGAAAGATATTTTATATATCGAATTGAAAGATAATGAAAAACGTCGCTCTATCCAATCTGTCATGTATGAAATGATTGTTGCACTTGCAAAATTAGTATCACCTATTTTACCTCATACGGCAGAAGAGGTTTGGGGATACATTCCAGGAGAAAAAGAAGCATCTTTCGTACAATTAACAGATATGCCAGAAGTAAAAGTGTATGATGAAGCAGCTTCATTAAAAGAAAAATGGACGAAATTCCTTGTGTTCCGAGATGAAGTATTAAAAGCGTTAGAAAACAAACGAAACGAAAAAGTGATTGGAAAATCATTAACGGCACAACTTGCATTGTATCCAACAAAAGAAACGAAAGAACTGTTAGATACAATCGATGATTTACGTATTTTACTTATCGTAAGTGCGCTAGAAATCAAAGGATTAAAAGAAGACGCACCAGCGGAAGCAGAAAGTTTTGATCATACAGCTGTGGTTGTACAACCAGCAGAGGGCGAAACATGTGAACGTTGCTGGATTGTTTCTACAACGGTTGGAGATAATGCAGAACATCCAACACTATGTTCTCATTGCGGAGAGATTGTTTCTATTTTAGAAGCAAAATAATATATGGTACAATAGGAAAAAGGAAGTGAAGAGTCACTTCCTTTTTCTAGGTTTTATTTCAATGAGAGGTGTGAAAAAGTGAGGTATTATTTCTTAGCTTTGTTGATGATTTTACTCGATCAAGGAACAAAATGGTTGATTGTTAGTAAAATGCAATACGGAGAAAGTATAAAAATGATTCAAGATTTTATATATATCACTTCTCACCGAAATCGAGGAGCGGCATTTGGTATTTTACAAGGAAAAATGTGGTTGTTTTTTATTATTACTGCGGTTGTTGTCGTGGCAGTTATTTTTTATTTGCAAAAGTATGGACGAAAAGAGCCACTTTTAGGAACGTCTTTAGCGTTGATTCTAGGCGGGGCGATTGGAAACTTTATTGATCGTCTATTTCGCGGGGAAGTCGTGGATTTTATTGATGTCAAAATCTTTTCATACGATTATCCAATTTTTAATATTGCAGATAGTGCATTAGTGATTGGGGTAATCTTAATGATTATCTATACTATACGAGATGGAAGAGAACAGAAGGAGACTTTTTAAGATGATAGAATTTACATTAACCGTGCAAGAAGAAGGTGTCGGAGAGCGGATAGATAAATGGTTAGCTCTTCAAAATGAAGATTGGACACGGTCGCAAATTCAAGATTGGATTAAACATAACCGAGTGACTGTAAATAGAGCTTCGGTGAAAGGAAATTATCGTCTAAAACTAGACGATGAAGTGAAAATCGAAGTAGAAGAACCGCAACCATTAGATATTCCAGCTGAAAATATTCCAGTGGATATTATTTATGAAGATAAAGACGTGGTCGTTGTGAATAAACCACGTGGCATGGTTGTACACCCCGCACCTGGTCATGGTACTGGAACGTTAGTGAATGCGTTGCTGTATCAATGTGACCATTTATCAGGGATTAATGGGGTAATGCGCCCAGGTATCGTACATCGAATTGATAAAGATACATCAGGAGTTTTAGTCGTTGCCAAAAACGACCGAGCACATCTTTCCTTATCTGAACAGTTACAAAAGAAAATTACATTACGGAAATATGTAGCAATTGTACATGGAGTTATTCCACATGAATTAGGAACGATAGATGCCCCAATTGGTCGGGATACACAAGACCGAAAAAAAATGGCAGTAACGACGGAAAATAGTAAAGAAGCAGTCACACATTTTACAGTGTTAGAACGTTTTCAAAATTATACGTTAGTTGAATGCCAATTAGAAACAGGTCGAACGCATCAAATTCGCGTGCATATGAAATATATTCATCATCCTGTTGCAGGGGATCCGAAATATGGTCCGAAAAAAACATTGCCGATTACCGGACAAGCATTACATGCACAAACACTAGGATTTTACCACCCTACAACGCAAGAGTGGATGGAGTTTTCTGCACCAATTCCAAAAGACATGGAAGATGTTTTAAAAAATTTGCAAAAGACAGTTGACACTAACGACAAACTCTGACATAATAATCAACAGAAAAACAAAATATGCTTCCTTTAACATAAGTCCCGTGAGGCTTAGAAGGAGAAAACGAACATGCATAATAGAAGAAGTGTACCTATTTTTGCTTACGCGTGCTAACCCTCTTGCCAATCGGTGGGAGGGTTTTTTAAATGCCTACTCGGAGGTGAAAGAATGAAACAAAAAGCAGTAATTATGGATGAAAAAGCAATCGGTCGTGCGTTGACGAGAATTAGTCATGAAATCATTGAAAAAAATAAAGGAATTGAAAACTGTGTGTTAGTAGGAATTAAAACACGTGGAATTTATATTGCACAGCGATTAGCAGAGCGAATTGAAAAAATTGAAGGCTCCAAAGTTCCAGTAGGTGAAGTAGATATTACGTTATATCGCGATGATGTTTTAAAAAAGGAAAGCAACAATGAACCTTTATTTGAAGGCATATTCGTCGAAACAGATTTAAATGAAAAAATTGTCGTGTTAGTAGACGATGTATTATATACTGGTCGAACGGTTCGGGCAGCAATGGATGCCATTATGGATCGAGGAAGACCATCGAAAATTGAACTTGCCGTTTTAATTGACCGAGGTCATCGGGAATTGCCGATTAGCCCTGATTTTGTAGGGAAAAATGTTCCGACAGCTCGGATGGAAAATGTGTTAGTAGAATTAAAAGAAGTAGATCAAGAAGATCAAGTAAGTATTCAAGAAAACATATCCCTTTAAACGCGGTCCAGAGAGGCTGCAAAGGATGGAATCGCTTGAGTTTACTTTCGTTTGCACAAAAAAGAGAAGAATTTTTCATCTTTTTAGCATACAGGAAGAACGATTCGACTCCCCCTTTGTTGACGAAGGGGGAGTTTTTTTATAGTCATCTTAGAGGAGGAAAAACAATGGGAATCAAACCAAATTTAGATGTTCACGAAAGGCCTAAACTACTGCATTGGATTTCCTTAAGCTTACAACATTTATTTGCTATGTTCGGTGCAACTATACTTGTTCCATTTTTAATAGGCCTAGACCCAGCGGTAGCTTTAATTTCAAGCGGGGTCGGAACGATTACGTATTTAATTGTCACAAAAGGACAAATTCCAGCATACCTCGGTTCGTCTTTTGCTTTTATTTCGCCAATCATATTGGCAAAGCAAGCAGGCGGGATACAATCAGTAATGCTTGGAGCATTTATAGTCGGATTAGTGTATGGAATTGTGGCGCTCGTTATTTATAAAGTAGGATTTAATTGGATTATGAAATTATTACCGCCAGTTGTGGTCGGACCAGTCATTATGGTAATTGGATTAGGGCTAGCAAATACCGCAGTTGGGATGGCGATGAACCACCCCGACACAGGGAAATATAGTATGACTCATTTTTCAGTCGCACTTGTTACTTTAACAGCCGTTATGATTGCGACAATGTTCTTTCGTGGATTTTTATCACTTGTCCCAATTTTAATTGGAATTATCGTTGGATATATTTTTGCTTATGCAAAAGGATTGGTTGACTTTACGAAAGTAAAAGAAACACCATGGTTTTCCATTCCAGATTTTCATATTCCATTTGTAACGTACAGCCCTGATTTTCAATGGGGAGTTGCCCTTGCGCTTGTTCCTATCGCAGCGGTGACGATGACTGAACATATTGGGCATCAAATGGTATTAAAAGAAGTTATCGGTCGAAACATATTAGAAAAGCCAGGTCTTCATCGCTCGATGCTTGGGGACGGTCTTGCCACGATGTTTGCTTCGCTAATCGGTGGACCACCAGCAACGACATATGGAGAAAATATCGGTGTTTTAGCGATTACGAGAGTATTTAGTGTGTATGTATTGTTCGGTGCAGGATTGATTGCGATAACGTTTGGATTTGTTGGTAAAATTACCGCATTAATTTCTACAATTCCGACGAGTGTGATGGGGGGAGTATCCATCTTGTTATTCGGAATTATTGCTTCTCAAGGTATTCGGACGATGATTGAACACAAAGTTGATTTTAGCGAAAAACGAAATTTAGTGATTACAGCGGTTATTTTAGTGTTAGGGATTGGGGGAGCATATTTAGAGCTTCCTGGAAACTTTCAATTATCCGGAATGGCATTAGCAACATTAGTCGGAATCATTTTAAATCTTGTCTTACCAAAACAAGAAGGGGGAAATAAATAATGAATCATTTGTTGACGATGGCAGAATTACCAATAAAAGAAGTAACGGAATTATTAGACGATGCAGAACGATTTTCAAAAGGAGAAATCGATAAAGTTTCGGAACAAACGTTTATTGCCAACTTATTTTTTGAACCGAGTACACGCACAAGAAATAGTTTCGAAGTGGCGGAAAAAAAGCTAGGACTCGATGTGTTAAACATCCATACAGATGCTTCAAGCGTACAAAAAGGCGAAACACTTTATGACACGATTAGAGCGCTTGAAGAGATTGGCATCCAAGCAGTAGTCATTCGTCATTTTGAAGATGATTATTTTGAACCGTTACGTCACATGGTTCATATCCCCATCTTAAATGCAGGAGATGGTTGTGGAAATCATCCGACGCAATCGCTTCTTGATCTTTTAACGATTCGCCAAGAGTTTGGTCAATTTAAAGGATTAAAAGTAGTCATTGCAGGGGATTTAACACATAGTAGGGTTGCAAAATCTAATGCAAACATTTTATCTAGATTAGGCGCAGAGTTAATTTTTACAGGACCAAAAGAGTGGTTTGAAAATAATGGAGACTTTTCAGTTGGGACATATCTTCCGATGGATGAAGCAGTGAAAGAAGCAGATGTGATGATGCTCTTACGGATTCAACACGAAAGACATGAGCATTTAATGGAAATGTCGAAAGCAGAATATCATCACATGTATGGGCTGACAGAAGAACGATACAACCAATTGAAGGATTATTGTATTATCATGCACCCAGGCCCTGTAAACCGAGATGTAGAACTTGCTTCATCTTTAGTAGAATCTAAAAAGTCACGTATTTTTAAACAAATTCATAACGGTGTATTCGTCCGAATGGCTGCGATCAAACGGGCATTACAACGATAACAAGGAGGCATATCAATGGGTATTTTATTGAAAAATGGTGTGATCTTAAATGAGTCAGGTGATTTGGTGCAAGCGTCTGTTTTAGTAGAAGACGGGAAAATTGCAAAAATTGCTCCGACGTTAGAAGAAGCAACACACGAAGTAATCGATGTCGAAGGAAAGTTGATTAGCCCAGGGTTTGTCGATTTACATATTCATTTACGTGAACCTGGCGGAGAGCATAAAGAAACGATTGCAACAGGAACACTCGCTGCAGCAAAAGGTGGTTTCACAACGGTAGCAGCAATGCCGAACACTCGTCCAGTGCCAGATACAAAAGAGCAATTACAATGGCTGAACGAACGTGTTAAAGAAACAGGTCATGTACGCGTTCTTCCATACGCTTCTATTACAGTAAGAGAAGCAGGAAAAGAATTAACAAACTTTAAAGAGCTAAAAGAAGCAGGAGCATTTGCTTTTACAGATGATGGTGTTGGGGTACAAGAAGCAAAAATGATGTATGAAGCAATGCAACAAGCAAGCGGGTTAGACATGGCGATTGTCGCACATTGTGAAGATAACTCACTTATTTATAAAGGATGCGTACACGAAGGAATATTTAGTAAAAAACAAGGACTAAACGGAATTCCTTCAATTTGTGAATCGGTACAAATTGCACGCGATGTGTTGTTAGCAGAAGCAGCAAATGTGCACTATCACGTTTGTCATATTAGTACAAAAGAATCGGTACGTGTGGTGCGAGATGCTAAAAAAGCAGGGATTCGCGTAACATGTGAAGTAACACCACATCACTTATTGCTATCAGACCTAGACATTCCAGGAAACGATGCAAATTATAAAATGAATCCACCGCTTCGTAGCATTGAAGATAAACAGGCGTTGATTGTGGGATTATTAGATGGAACGATTGATTTTATTGCAACGGATCATGCGCCACATACTGCAGAAGAAAAAGCAGAAGGAATGGAATTGGCACCGTTTGGAATCGTTGGATTAGAAACAGCTTTCCCACTTTTATATACAAATTTTGTGAAAACAGGCATCATCACATTAAAGCAACTGATTGATTATTTAGCAATAAAACCAGCAGAAACATTTAACTTACCATATGGAACATTAGCAGAAGGTAGCATTGCAGATATTACTGTGATTGACTTAAAGCATGAAGAAGAAATTGATGCAAATTCATTTGTATCAAAAGGTAAAAATACACCATTCAATGGCTGGAAATGTGCTGGCTGGCCAGTACTTACAATCGTAGATGGAAAAACGGTTTGGACGAAGGAGTGAAGAAAATGAAAAGACAATTAATTTTAGAAGATGGCTCATTTTTTGTAGGAGAAGCATTTGGTAGTTCAACAGAAGTGACAGGTGAAGTGATTTTTTCAACAGGCATGACAGGATACCAAGAAACGATTACAAATCCGGGAGCATTAGGAACGATTGTTACATTTACGTATCCGCTAATTGGAAATTACGGGATCAATCGTGATGACTTTGAAGCAATTAAGCCTTGGGTACAAGGAGTTGTCGTAAAAGAAGTTTGTACACATCCTTCTAATTTCCGTTCTGAAAAAACATTAGATGAGTATTTAAAAGAATACGACATTCCAGGAATTGCAAATATTGATACACGTAAATTAACGAGACTTATTCGCGACAAAGGGACATTAAAAGGACGCATTTGCTCAGCAGATGTTTCAGTGGAAGAAGTAGTAGAAGAATTAAAAGCAACGAACTTACCAACAGATCAAGTAAAACAAGTGTCTACAAAAGACCCTTACGTTTCACCAGGACGAGGACATCGAGTAGTGATGGTGGATTATGGAATGAAACACGGATTATTACGCGAGTTAATCAAACGTCAATGTGATATCGTTGTTGTCCCATATGATACAACAGCAGAAGAAATTTTACGCTTATCACCAGATGGGATCCTTTTAAGTAACGGACCAGGGAATCCAAAAGATATTCAAGATTCTATCGAAGCAGTAAAAGCATTATTAGGAAAAGTACCTGTATTCGGCATCGGACTTGGCCATCAAGTGCTTGCCTTAGCAGCAGGTGCAGATACAGAAAAAATGAAGCATGGTCATAACGGCGGAAATGCGGTGAAAGTAGTAGCAACAGGAAAAGTAGATATTACATCACAAGCACACGGATATGTGGTGACAACCAACTCTGTAACGAAAACAGATTTAGAAGTTACGCATGTTTCTTTAAATGATGAAACGATTGAAGGGCTTCGTCATACGAAATACCCAGCATTTTCTGTACAATTCCATCCAGAAGCGTCACCAGGAGCGGAAGACGCAAACGGCGTGTTCGACCAGTTCATCACACTCATCGAAAATACAAAGAAAGAGGGAATGTAAAATGCCAAAACGTACGGATATTAAGAAAATCTTAGTAGTTGGTTCAGGGCCTATTGTGATCGGACAAGCAGCAGAGTTTGACTATGCAGGTACACAAGCTTGTCAATCACTAAAAGAAGAAGGATACGAAGTAGTTCTTGTTAACTCTAACCCTGCGACGATTATGACGGATACAACCATGGCAGATAAAGTTTACATTGAACCTTTAACGGTTGAATTTGTGAGCCGAATTATTCGTAAAGAGCGTCCAGATGCCATCCTTCCAACACTAGGTGGACAAACAGGATTAAACATCGCAGTAGACCTTGCAAAAAGCGGTGTGTTAGATGAATGTGGCGTGGAAATTTTAGGAACGAAATTATCTGCTATTGAGCAAGCAGAAGACCGTGAATTGTTCCGTAATTTAATGAACGAATTAGGAGAACCAGTCCCAGATAGTGCGATTATTCATACTTTAGAGGAAGCGTATGAATTCGTAAACCAAATTGGGTACCCAGTAATTGTTCGTCCGGCTTATACACTTGGAGGAACTGGTGGAGGAATTGTTGAAAACGAAGAAGAACTAATCGAAATTGTTTCAAACGGATTAAAACTAAGCCCAGTTTCTCAATGTTTATTAGAAAAAAGTATTGCTGGCTTTAAAGAAATTGAATATGAAGTAATTCGCGATGCGTATGATAATGCCATTGTGATTTGTAATATGGAAAACGTCGATCCGGTTGGGGTTCACACTGGGGATTCTATTGTTGTCGCACCGACGCAAACATTAACGGATCGTGAAAACCAAATGATGAGAAATGCATCATTAAAAATTATCCGTGCGTTAGGAATTGAAGGTGGTTGTAACGTACAATTAGCGTTAGACCCTGATAGCTTTCAATATTACTTAATCGAAGTAAACCCTCGGGTAAGTCGTTCAAGTGCATTAGCGTCTAAAGCAACTGGTTATCCAATCGCAAAAATTTCATCTAAAATTGCGGTAGGAATGTCACTTGCAGAAATGATTAACCCAGTAACAGGTACATCTTATGCAGCAGTAGAGCCAACAATTGACTATGTTGTGGCGAAAATTCCACGTTGGCCGTTTGATAAATTTGAGTCGGCAAACCGTCAACTAGGAACACAAATGAAAGCGACTGGTGAAGTAATGTCGATGGGGCGTAACTTTGAAGAAGCTATTTTAAAAGCAATTCGTTCATTGGAAACAGGCGCTATTCACTTAGAAATCGAAGAAATGAAACAATTAGATGAAGAAACATTAGCGAAGCGGATTAAAAGTGCGGATGACGAACGAATTTTCGTAATTGCAGAAGCCTTCCGTCGCGGTAAATCGATTGAATATGTACATGAACTATGTAAAATGGATCGCTTCTTCTTACAAAAGTTTTATCACATCATTTCATTTGAAAAAGAATTACAACAACATAAACAAGACGTACAGTATTTAAAACAAGCGAAACAAATCGGCTTTGCAGATAACACGATTGCTAAACTTTGGGGTGTAGAAGAAAACGCCGTGTATCAAATGCGTTTAACAGAAAACATCCAACCAGTGTACAAAAAAGTAGATACTTGTGCAGCGGAATTTGTGTCTAATACACCATACTTCTACAGCACATACGAAGAAGAAAACGAATCCATTGTCACAGAAAAACCAAGTGTTATCGTACTAGGATCTGGTCCTATCCGAATTGGTCAAGGGGTTGAATTTGACTATGCAACGGTTCATTCGGTATGGGCAATCAAAGAAGCTGGTTACGAAGCAATTATTATGAACAATAACCCAGAAACGGTATCAACAGACTTTACCATTTCTGATAAACTATATTTTGAACCACTAACAATTGAAGATGTGATGAATGTTATTAATTTAGAAAAACCAGTCGGAGTTGTCGTTCAATTTGGTGGACAAACAGCGATTAACTTAGCAGAAAAATTAGCGGCACACGGAGTGAAAATTCTTGGTACAAGTTTAGAAGACATGGACCGTGCCGAAAATCGCGATAAATTTGAACAAGCATTAAAAGAATTGGGCATTCCACAACCGTTAGGAAATACTGCAACAAGTGTTCCAGAAGCAGTAAAAATCGCAAGTGAAATCGGTTATCCTGTATTAGTTCGTCCATCTTATGTACTTGGTGGACGTGCGATGGAAATCGTGTACAAAGAAGAAGAACTTCTTCACTATATGGAAAACGCGGTGAAAATTAATCCAGATCATCCAGTGTTAATAGACCGTTATTTAGTCGGAAAAGAATTAGAAGTAGATGGCATTAGCGACGGAGAAAATGTGTATATTCCTGGTATCATGGAACATATCGAACGTGCTGGGGTTCACTCTGGTGACTCGATTGCTGTGTATCCGCCACAAACGATTTCTCAAGAAGTGAAAGACAAATTAATTGATCGTACTATTAAATTAGCACGCGGATTAAACATTGTCGGTTTATTAAATATCCAATTTGTTCTTCATGATAACGAAGTATATGTTATAGAAGTAAACCCTCGTTCTAGCCGTACCGTACCATTTTTAAGTAAAATTACAGGCGTGCCGATGGCGAACTTAGCGACAAAAGTAATTTTAGGTCAAAAATTGCCGGAATTAGGTTATGAAACAGGATATCACGCGGAAAGTGACGAAGTAAGTGTCAAAGTACCGGTCTTCTCATTTGCAAAATTACGTCGTGTTGATATTTCACTCGGACCTGAAATGAAATCAACTGGGGAAGTAATGGGACGAGATAAAACGTTAGAAAAAGCATTGTTTAAAGGGTTAATTGCTTCCGGAATGAACATGCCAACGCATGGAACAGTATTATTTACAGTAGCGGATAAAGATAAAGAAGAAACATTACCACTTGTGCAAAAATTCCATAACTTTGGTTTTAGAATTTTAGCAACGGAAGGAACAGCACAAATGATTCGCAAAGCAAATATCCCAGTTCAAGTCGTGAATAAAATTGGGACAGAAAGCCCTAATTTATTAGATATCATTCGCAAAGGGGAAGCGCACTTTATCGTCAACACGTTAACAAAAGGGAAACAACCAGCGCGTGATGGCTTCCGTATTCGACGGGAAGCAGTAGAAAACAACGTTGTTTGTTTAACAAGTTTAGATACGACAAAAGCGGTTTTACGAGTATTAGAAGCGTTAACCTTTACAGCAGAAGCAATGCCATCTTTTGAAACAAATAAATAAGATGGGGTGACAAAATGAAAAAAGAACGGATGACGATTGTACAACATAGTGAAATTGCACGAAATATTTATGAATTAAAAGTAACAGGCTCGATTACTAATGATATTCAAGAACCAGGACAATTTGTTCACTTACGAGTCACAGATAGAACCGATCCACTTTTACGTAGACCAATTAGTATTTGTAACGTCGACGTGGATACACAAATGTTAACGATGATTTATCGTGCAGAAGGAAAAGGAACAAAATTATTAGCACAAAAAGATGCGGGACAAAAAATTGATGTATTAGGTCCACTCGGACATGGGTTTCCAATTGACCATATTCAAGAAGGACAAGAAGTATTATTAGTAGGTGGCGGCATTGGGGTTCCGCCTCTCTACTACTTGTCTAAACAATTAAAAAGTCGCGGTGCTCGTGTAACACACGTGTTTGGCTTTCAAACAAAGGACGTCGTGTTTTATGAAGAAGCGTTTCAAAAATTAGGTCCAACGTATATTGCGACGGTTGACGGCACACATGGTCATCAAGGATTTGTAACGGACGTGATCAAAGCAGAACAACTAGAAACGTTTGAGACGCTATATAGTTGTGGACCATTACCGATGTTAAAAGCATTGCAAACAGCTTATGGTGACCGGGATGTATACATTTCATTAGAAGAAAGAATGGGATGCGGCATTGGGGCTTGTTTTGCATGTGTATGCCATACGCCAGAAGGCGAAACAAGCTATAAAAAAGTATGTAGTGATGGACCAGTATTCAAAGCAGGAGAGGTGATTTTATGAGTCGATTACAAGTGGAATTACCAGGTTTACAATTAAAAAATCCGATTATGCCTGCTTCTGGTTGTTTTGGTTTTGGACGTGAGTATGCACAATTTTACGATTTAAGTAAACTAGGTGCGATTATGATTAAAGCAACAACCGTGGAGCCACGATACGGAAATCCGACTCCGCGTGTTGCAGAAACGCCAAGTGGGATGCTAAATGCGATTGGATTACAAAATCCAGGGCTTGATGTGGTATTAGAACACGAACTACCGTTTTTAGCGCAATATGATGTACCAATTATTGCGAACATTGCGGGTAGTGAAGCAGAAGATTACGTGCAAGTAGCAGAAAAAATTTCAAAAGCTCCGAATGTAAAAGCGTTAGAACTAAACATTTCTTGCCCAAATGTAAAACACGGTGGCATTATGTTTGGTACGGTTCCAGAAGTTGCAGCGGGGTTAACGAAATTAGTAAAAGAAGTGTCAGAAGTACCTGTGTACGTGAAATTATCGCCAAATGTTACCGATATTGTAGAAATGGCGCAAGCGATTGAAGAAGCAGGGGCAGATGGCTTGACAATGATCAATACGTTAATCGGAATGCGCATTGATTTAAAAACAAGAAAACCGGTTATTGCGAATCAAACAGGTGGCCTTTCTGGGCCAGCAGTGAAACCAGTAGCAGTACGAATGATTTATCAAGTATCACAAGCGGTTTCTATCCCTATTATCGGTATGGGAGGCGTGATGACAGCGGAAGATGCGGTTGAATTAATGATGGCTGGAGCGAGTGCGGTGGCTGTGGGAACAGCAAACTTTGTTAATCCGTATGCTTGCCCAGAAATTATTGATGAATTGCCTACGATTATAGATGAACTAGGTTTTGCACACATCACAGATGTTACGGGGGTGAGTCACAATGGTGGAAAAGGACGTCATAATCGCTCTGGACTTTGCCTCAACGAATGAAGTAAAAGAGTTTTTACAACCATTTAAAGGGGAACCGTTATATGTAAAAGTTGGAATGGAACTGTACTATCAAACAGGCCCAGCTCTATTAGAATGGTTAAAACAAGAAAATTATCGTATTTTTCTTGATTTAAAACTACATGATATTCCCAATACCGTAAAAAAAGCAATGCAGGGATTAGCGACGTTAGGTGTGGACATGGTGAACGTGCATGCAGCAGGCGGTATTAGCATGATGCATGCAGCAAAAGAAGGATTAGAAATCGGTGCGAGTGGTTCTCATCGTCCACTTTGTATTGCTGTAACACAATTAACGAGTACATCGAAGCAAGTGATGAACGAAGAAATATTACTTGCTGGAGAAGTACAAGAAATTGTACGCGCCTATGCGACTCACGCTAAACAAGCAGGACTGGATGGGGTTGTGTCTAGTGCTTTAGAAGTTCCAACGATAAAAGAAGCGTGTGGACAACCATTTTTGACTGTCACACCAGGTATTCGATTACTCGGTGACGCTACACAAGACCAAAAACGTGTCGTAACACCTGATAAAGCGTGCCAATTAGGTAGTGACTTTATCGTTGTTGGACGTAGTATTACACAAGCAAAAGATCCGCTTGCTCGTTACCGAGAAGTGAAACAATTATGGGAGGATAACAATCAATGAGTTTACAAGAAAAAATTGCCGGACATTTACTAGATATTGAAGCTGTTTCGTTAAAACCAAGTGATCCATTTACATGGTCTTCAGGAATAAAATCACCCATTTATTGTGATAATCGTTTAACTTTAAGTTTTCCTAGTGTCCGTCGTGATATTGAAAATGGTTTAGTTCAATTAATTCGCGAACATTTTCAGGAGGTTGAAGTGATTGCTGGTACAGCGACTGCTGGTATTCCACATGCTGCGCTTGTAAGTGAATTAATGGATTTACCGATGGTGTATGTACGTAGTAAAGCAAAAGGGCACGGAAAAGGAAATCAAATCGAAGGTCGGATTACAAGCGGACAAAAGGTAGTTGTGATTGAAGATTTAATTTCAACGGGTGGAAGTGCGATTACTGCTGCGAAAGCACTTCGTGAAGCAGGAGCAACAGTGCTAGGTATTGCAGCTATTTTTACGTACGAATTAGAAGCAGGAAAACGTAATTTAGAAGAGAACCATATGAAAGCATATACATTAACTGATTTTTCAACACTTGAAAAAGTGGCACTTGAAAAAGGGTATATTCAACACGATGAGCGCAACAAATTAGCAAAATGGAAACAAAATCCTCAATCAAGTGATTGGTTAAGCGAATAATAGACGAGGTGGTGTTGATTATTGCGTAAATTTGATGCAAAAGAATTTGATGAATTGGTTTGTTTCTTTGATGATATGGTACAAACTAATTGGCTGTCTTCAATCCATGAACGATTAAAAGAGTTAACAGGATCATGGCAAAACCAAGATGTGCTAGATGTAGGCTGTGGAACAGGACGGTTTTTAATTCGTGGAATAAACGAAGCTCGTTCGGTAACAGGTATTGATTTATCACCAGGAATGATTGAATTTGCCGAGAAAATTGTCCAAGAAAGTAATGTTGCTACCAAAGCGACTTTTTTAGCAGGAGATGCGTGTGCGTTACCTTTTCCAAATCAATCTTTTGATGTAGTCATTGCAACTTGTTTATTGTTTTTACTTCCAAATCCGGAAGATGGATTAAAGGAAATGATGCGAGTCGTGAAACCAAACGGTAAACTCGCCATTTTAAATCCATCGGAGCAATTAACCGAACAGGTAGCAGAAAACATTTGCAATGAATATGGGTTAGAAGGATTTGAGCGAAAAAGCTTTTTACACTGGGCGAAAGTAGCGACAAGAAGACATCGTTACGCCAAAGAAACATTTTCATCATGGTTTTATCCATACGCTATTTCCAGTATTCAACACCATACTGTTTTTCATGATTGTGCGTTATTATCGATTATTAAACGCTAAGCCATCTTTTTAAAAGGATAAAAGGTAAGCTTTTCTTTCGTTTTTAGCGAGAGAAGAGCTTACCTTTTTTATCTCTTGTTTACTACTTTGCGTTCTTTTTTAATTGAATGACGACATCTTCATCTGGCGTGACATAGATTGTTTGTTGTCTTTCATACGTCACAAACCCTGGTTTTGCTCCAGAAATTTTTTTGACGTGACGAACGAGCGTATAGTCGACAGGAACATTCGTAGATTGACCTGCTTTACTAAAGTAAGCAGCAAGTGTTGCAGCTTCCATTAACGTTTTTTCATCTACTTCTTCACTACAAATAATGACATGACTACCAGGGATATCTTTTGTATGCAACCATGTGTCATTTTTTCGAGCTAGTTTATTCGTTAAATAATCATTTTGTTTGTTATTTTTTCCGACTAATAGTTTTACTCCGGTACTGGAGTAATATTCTTCGATAGACGGTACTTTCGGTTTTTTGATTTTCTTCTGTTTTGTTTTCCGTTTTAAATATCCTTGTTCGATTAATTCTTCTCGTATTTCTTCCATATCTTTGGAAGTAGCCACTTCTATTTGATGGACCAGTTGTTCAAAGTATTGTATTTCTATCGTTGTTTTTTCAATTTGTTGTTGCACAATTTCTACTGAATTTTTCATTTTCGTATATGTTTTAAAATAGGCTTGTGCATTATTAGCTGGTGATCGCATCGGATTTAACGGAATGGTTACTTTTTTCTGTTCCGGGTCATAAAAATCGACGATTTCGATTTCTTTTTGCCCTTTTTTTATTTCGTGTAAAAAGGCAGTTAACAATTCTCCTTGTCGTCGATATTGTTCGGCATCTTTTGCCTTTTCTAATGTTTTCTTTAGTTTTAGTCGTTTTTTTTCATTTTTCTCAAGTTCATTTTTAATAAACCGTTCTAAATCATGGGATTGTTGCTTAATCCGGTCTCGTTCTCCTTTTTGATAATAAAATCGATCGAGCATTTCACAAACAGTAGAAAAGTATTTTTCTTTTCCATCTAAAGATGTTAAGGGGAATAAAGAAAAGTATTCTTTTCCACTTTTCTCGATTATACATGGAGTGTATGTATGCTCTTTAAGTGGATGAATGACAGAAAAGAACGCATTTCCGATTGTTTTTTCGTTGACTAAATGGGCGCGATGAATGATTTCATTTGCTGTTTGCATGCCCATTCCACTCATCGTGCGCACGAGTTGTTGATTCATTTTCCCTGCATTAAAATCTAACTGTCTTAACAAATCTTCTTCTGTTACCGACAACGGATCGCATTTATGTTGTGCTGGTGGTAACACATAAGGAAATCCTGGTAAAATGGTTCGATGTCTATTGATATTAGCTGAAATATGTTTAATGCTTTCTAATATCTTATTTGTTTGTTCATCGACTAAAATAATATTACTATGTCGCCCCATAATTTCGACATACATCGTTTTTAACGATAAATCGCCAATTTCATCCCGAGCTTTTACTTGGATTTTGATGATTCGGTCCAATCCCATTTGTTCAATGGAGTGGATAATCCCACCATCTAGATGCTTCCGTAAAAACATACAAAACATTGGTGGTTCGCTAGGAAAAGTGTATGATTGATCCGAAAGATGGATGCGTGAATATGTTGGAGAAGCAGAAAAATATATGATATGATTTTTTCTCAGAGAACGAATAGAAAATACTAAGTCCGTTGCAAATGGTTGATGTATTTTTGTAATTCGTCCGCCTATTAATGATTGTAATTCATGGACGACTGCTCGCGTCATAAAACCGTCAAAAGACATTGTGTTCACCTCTCAATGCTATAAGTATAGCATTTTTTTAAACGAAACAACTATGAGAATCCACCTTCGCTTTTCTCTAAGAAAAGAAACATGGATACGCTCCCTTTATTTCCATTGTTCAAGGTGGTAAAATTAGATAGAATAGTGACGTGGATGTGATATAATGATAAAAAGTATGACAGGATATGGTAGAAGTAACGTGCGGCTAGACGATTTACTTTTAACGGTGGAAGTAAAAAGTGTGAACCATCGTTTTTTAGAAACAGTATTTCGTATGCCAAAACAGTTCATGATGTACGAAGATAAAATGAAAAAACAAATTAGCTCATTCATTCATCGCGGACGGTTAGATATCTTTATGACGATTGATGACGGAGCATTTGTGAAACGAAAAATAAAAGTAGATCATTCTTTAATACAAGAGATTATGTCGACTCTTTCTACGATAAAAAAAGAACAACATATACATACAGACATTACGCTTGATCATTTATTGCACTTTGAAGATGCCTTTTCTATTATCGAAGAAGAACAAGAAAATGAAGAGTTAGAAAAAGTACTATTTGCCGCTTTAAAAGAAGCAATGGAAGAACTATTCCAAATGCGTGTGACAGAAGGAGAGACTTTATTTCAGGCTTTCTCTACTCAACTGGAGACATGTCGCACGGTATTGACAGAAATTCAAAAACACGCTCCGTTAGTGTGTCAAAAGTACCGAGAACGGCTAGAAAAACGAATAAAAGAAATGTTATCACAATCAGAGGAATGGGATGAATATAAAATTTTAACGGAAGTGGCGATTTTTAGTGATAAGTGTGATATTACAGAAGAATGCACTAGATTAAAAAGCCATTTCGATCAATTTTCTAGGATTATTCAAGAAGAAGGACCAGTTGGTCGCAAACTTGATTTTCTTATCCAAGAGATGAACAGAGAAGTCAATACGATTGGTTCGAAAGCAACAGATGTGAATATTAGCAAACAAGTTGTAGAATTAAAAAGTATGATTGAAAAAATGAAAGAACAAGTTCAAAATATTGAGTAGCAGCAACGATGAAGGAGGAATTCATGTGGGGAATACGCTCATTAACATCGGGTTTGGCAATATTGTGTTTGCCAATCGAATTATTGCCATCGTCAGTCCAGAATCAGCTCCGATTAAACGGGTTATTCAAGACGCGCGGGAACGCAGTCGACTTGTCGATGCTACATATGGAAGACGTACAAGAGCGGTGATTATTACAGATAGTGATCACATCATTTTATCTGCTATTCAACCGGAAACGGTGGCACAGCGCCTTCATGATAAAGAGATGGAAGTAGAGGAAAATTAACAGAATAAAGGAGTTACAACATGTATAAAGAAAAAGGATTATTAATCGTCCTAAGTGGTCCTTCGGGGGTAGGAAAGGGAACAGTATGTAAAGCATTACGAGAACAAAAAAAAGAAATTTTATACTCTGTTTCGGCAACGACAAGAAACCCAAGACCTGGGGAAGAACACGGTGTGCATTATTTCTTTAAATCAAAAGAAGAATTTGAACAAATGATTGAAAAAAACGAATTGCTAGAATGGGCAGAATATGTTGGGAATTACTACGGTACACCACTAGGTTATGTGCAAAATTCTATTAATGAAGGAAAAGATGTCATTTTAGAAATTGAAGTACAAGGTGCGATGCAAGTACAAAAAAATTTCCCAGAAGCCATTTTTATCTTTTTAGCACCACCTAGTTTATCTGAACTAAGAAATCGTTTAACGACTCGTGGAACAGAAACGGAGGACATTATTAACCATCGTATTCAAGTAGCCAAAGAGGAAATGGATATGATGGATTCGTATGATTATGTAGTAGAAAACGATTCTGTGTTAGCAGCATGCGAACGCATCCATGCGATTGTCGTAGCAGAACATTGTAAACGGAGTCGAATTCAAAAAAAATACAAACAAATTTTAACGGAGGTTGAAGATTAATGTTATACCCATCGATTGATGAATTATTAAAAATTGTAGATTCAAAATATACACTGGTGACTGTTTCAGCAAGACGAGCTCGTGACATTCAAGAAACGAAAAAAATGTATGTAGAAAAACCAAAATCTCATAAATATGTCGGCATGGCATTAGAAGAAATCTACGAAGGAAAATTAACGATTACGCGTCCTAATATGTAAGCAGTGTTCTAACATAAACAACCTATGTTTATAGGTTGTTCTTTTTTTCATGTAAAATAATCCATCTATTCATCTAGAAGGAAGATGTCTGTATAGAGGAGTGAATTCAAAAATGAAAAACATTTTATTATGTGTCACAGGTGGTATTGCTGTTTTTAAAGCAGCTAGTTTAACGAGTAAATTAACACAAAATGGCTTTCAAGTTCGTGTCATGATGAGTCAATCTGCAGAACAATTTGTAACTCCACTGACCTTTCAAGTATTGTCGAAACATCCAGTATATGATGATACTTTTGATGAAAAAGACCCGAGCGTCATTGCTCATATTGATTTAGCGGATTGGCCAGATGCGATTGTCATTGCACCAGCAACTGCTAATATCATCGGAAAACTGGCAAATGGCATTGCCGATGATATGATTTCTACGACATTATTAGCGACGACAAAACCAGTTTTTATCGCGCCAGCAATGAATGTGCATATGTATGAACATCCAGCAGTGAAGAAAAATATGCAAACATTAAAAGCATTCGGTTATCATTTCATTGAGCCAAATAGCGGGCACTTGGCTTGTGGTTATAATGGGGCAGGTCGATTAAAAGAACCAGAGGAAATCGTAGCAGAATTAAAACAATATTTTGATGCTTTGGAACATAAACCGCTACAAGGGAAAAAAGTATTGATTACAGCTGGTCCAACGCAAGAAAAAATTGATCCAGTGCGTTATTTTACAAATCATTCATCCGGTAAAATGGGGTATGAACTGGCGGAAATAGCCCGTCATTTAGGGGCAATTGTGACGCTCGTAACAGGTCCGACTCATTTAACGCCACCAAAAGGAGTAGACGTTGTTCGAATTACATCCGCTGCGGATATGTACGATGTGGTGATGACACGTTATCCTGAACAAGACGTCGTGATTAAGGCAGCAGCAGTTGCGGATTATCGACCGGTCGTTCAATTTGACCAAAAAGTAAAAAAACAACCAGGTGATTGGTCCATTGACATGGAGCGAACATTTGATATTTTAAAAACACTTGGTGAAAATAAAACGAACCAAATTCTAGTAGGATTTGCAGCGGAAAGCGAAAACGTAGAAGCAAATGCTCAAAAGAAGTTGCAAACAAAAAATGCCGATTTTATTGTTGCCAACAATATTACCCAAGTGGGAGCCGGTTTTAAATCCGATACCAACCAAGTTGTCATTTACCGAAAAGATGGCACAAAACACGATTTACCATTATTATCAAAAAAAGAAGTAGCAGAAGAAATATTAGCTGAAGTAGTGGCAGAAATGGAGCGACGATTCATCCAATGATTGCAAAAGTGTTAGTCGATGTCAAAACGAATCAGACGAATCGATTATTTGATTATCGTGTACCGAGCGATTATGAACCGTTCATAGAACGAGGAATGCGAGTGATCGTTCCTTTTGGAGCTAGAAAAGTACAAGGTTTTGTGATTGATTTTACCAATACAAGTGAGTTTTCTCGTTTAAAGTCTATTTCAGATGTACTGGATTATGAACCGGTATTGACGTCAGAACTCTTAGTATTAGGAAAACAAGTAGCAGAAGAAACGTTATGTTTTCTCGTCACAGCTTATCAAGCGATGTTACCTAGCGCATTAAAAGTAAAGGTAAAAAAAGAAGTCATTTTAAAAGAACATGCCAATCTTGATTTATTGCGACCAGAATGGAAAACTATTTTTCAACAGACAACAAAAGTTTCAACCGAACAAATTCAAAAAAATCCGCAATTATTTCGTTCGTTAAAAGAAATGAAAGAACGAGAAATCATTGAAATTCATCATTCCATTCAGCAGCATACAAAGAAAAAAATGAAAAAAGTGGTGCATGTCAACGGTTCGAAACAACAAATAGAACAAGCAATTACTGATTTGCCAAGTCAAGCAGTCAAACAAAAAGAACTATTAACCTACTTGCTAAAACATCCAGAACCGATGGAATCGACGACATTGATGAAAACAATCAATGTCAGCCGATCGACTATTCATAGTTTAGTGGAAAAACAACTAATTCTAGAAAAAGAAGAAGAAGTGTACCGAAACCCACACGAAAAAACATACAAACAGACGACAAAACTAGCGTTAACACCTCAACAAGAAAAAGCGATTCGACCAGTGTTGCAATCAATTTTGGAAAAAACGTATGGTACCTTTCTATTGCACGGGGTGACAGGAAGCGGGAAAACAGAAGTTTATTTGCAAATCATTGAACAAGTGATAGAAAATGGACAAGAAGCTATTGTTCTTGTCCCGGAAATATCGTTAACACCGATGATGGTTGATCGATTTATTGGTCGATTTGGTTCGAAAGTGGCCGTACTTCATAGCGGATTATCGCACGGTGAAAAATTTGATGAGTGGCGAAAAATTTACCGAAAGGAAGTACAAGTTGTCGTTGGGGCACGTTCGGCTATTTTTGCTCCATTTGAAAACTTAGGCGTCATCATTATTGATGAAGAGCATGAAACGAGCTACAAGCAAGAAGATCATCCAAAATATCATGCTCGTGACGTAGCAAAATGGCGTGGTTCTTATCATCAATGCCCTGTCATTTTAGGGAGTGCTACTCCAATGTTAGAATCATATGCTAGAGCAAAAAAAGGGGTATACCATTTATTGGAATTAACAGAACGAGTGAATAACCGTCCGATGCCCTCAGTAGAAATTATCGATATGCGAGATGAATTACGCGCTGGGAATCGTTCGATGTTTTCTCGTCTTTTATTAGAAAAGATAAAAGACCGACTAGAAAAAAATGAACAAATTGTGTTGTTATTAAACCGTCGTGGATATTCTACGTTTGTTATGTGTAGAAGTTGTGGTCACGTAATCGAATGTCCGCATTGTGACATTTCGTTAACCTATCACCGGACAGGTCACAAAATGAAGTGTCATTATTGTGGGTATGAGACTCCAATGGCGCAAACATGTCCAGAGTGTGGCAGTGAACATATTCGTTTTTTTGGAACTGGTACAGAACGGATTCAAGAAGAGTTAACGAAACTATTACCTGAAACAAACGTGATTCGGATGGATGTCGATACGACAAGTAGAAAAGGATCTCATGAACGACTCTTAACAGCATTTGAAAAACAAGAAGCTCAGATTTTATTAGGAACTCAAATGATTGCGAAAGGTCTTGACTTTCCAAATGTGACGTTAGTAGGAGTATTAGCAGCAGATTCGATGTTGCATCTTCCGGATTTTCGGGCATCGGAGCGAACCTTTCAACTTATTACGCAAGTTAGTGGCCGTGCTGGTCGCCATGAATTAACGGGAGAAGTAGTCGTGCAAAGTTATACACCAGACCATTATAGTATTGAGCTAGCGAGTCAGTATGATTATCATATGTTTTTTGAAAAGGAAATGGCTATTCGGAAAATGCTACATTATCCACCGTATTATTATGTAGCATTAATTACGGTTAGTCATTATGATGGTATATTAGCAAACCGTACGTTAGACCAAATATCGAGATATATTCAAAAAAATATATCAAATGAAGCGATGGTTCTTGGGCCAGTGCCATCTTCTATTCCTCGTTTGAATGATAGATATCGTTTTCAGACAATGATAAAATACAAACGAGAACCACATTTAAAGCAAGTATTAAAACAAATTATCGAACGTTATCAAAGTAAAATGACGAAAGAAGATTTATCCATTCAAATTGATTTGAATCCATATCATATGATGTAGGGAAGAAAGGTTGGCGTTTAACGTGTTAAAAATTATTTTTATGGGGACTCCTGATTTTTCGGTTCCTGTTTTAGATCAATTAGTCAAAGATGGGTATGATGTTTGTGCTGTCGTTACCCAACCAGACCGACCAAAAGGAAGAAAAAGAATTATTACACCACCACCTGTAAAAGAAGCGGCATTAAAACATCAAATTCCAGTATATCAACCGGAAAAATTACGAGATTCTGCTGAATTACAACAATTATTAGCATTACAACCAGATTTAATCGTAACGGCTGCATATGGGCAAATTTTGCCGCTTGTTTTATTAGAAGCCCCAAAACTTGGTTGTATTAATGTCCATGCTTCTTTATTGCCACAATATCGCGGAGGAGCACCAATTCATAAGGCGATTATCGACGGAAAAAAAGAAACGGGTGTGACCATTATGTATATGGTTGAAAAATTGGATGCAGGAGATATTTTAACGCAAGTAGTTGTTCCGATTGAAGAAGAAGACAATGTTGGAAGTTTACACGATAAATTAAGTATGGCTGGTGCTGCGTTGTTATCGGATACGATGCCAAAATTAATGGAACAATCGATTGAACCAAAGCAACAAGAAGAATCACTTGTGACATATGCGTGGAATATTACGCGTGAGGAAGAAAAAATAGACTGGTCAAAAGATGGAGAAGCTATTTATAATCAAATTCGTGGTTTACATCCGTGGCCAGTAGCATTTACGATCCTAGAAGGAAAACCATTAAAAGTATGGTGGGGACAAAAAGTGAAAACAACAAAAAATCAGTCACCAGGCGAAATTATCGCCATTGAAAAAGATGGATTTGTCATTGGAACTGGAAATGAAACTGCGATTAAATTAGTAGATATTCAACCATCTGGTAAAAAGCGAATGACAGCAGAACAATTTTTAAATGGTGCTGGAAATCATTTGCAAGTTGGGATGAAGTTAGGGGATTAAAATGAAAGAAAAAACGCTGCGTGAAATCGCGTTAGATACGTTAATACAAATTGAAAAAAATCGTGCGTACAGCAATTTGTTATTAAATCAAGTGATTGAGAAATCGAATTTAAATGCCAAAGATATCGGTTTATTAACAGAAATTGTGTATGGTGTTGTACAACATGATAATACGTTAGAGTATTATGTTGCTTCGTTTCTTTCAAACAAGAAAAAGACAGCACCTTGGGTGAAAATATTATTAAAAATGTCGATTTATCAAATGGTGTATTTAGACCGGGTACCTAATCATGCAATTTTTTATGAAGCAGTAGAAATCGCTAAAAAAAGAGGGCATAAAGGAATTGGTCAATTTGTCAATGGTGTTTTACGAAATATCGAGCGAAACGGACTACCTAAGATTGAAGATATTGACGATCCACTTCTACGCGTAAGTATTATGTATAGTCATCCAAAATGGTTGGTAAAACGTTTTATCGATCAATATGGAGAAGAAAAAGCGATTGAAATTTGTGCATCTAATTTAAAGACACCGAATATGAGCATTCGGGTAAATCGAACAAAAGTCACTCGCGATGAAGTGTTAAAAATGTTAGCGGAACATGGAATAGAAGCCAGAAAAAGCATGATTAGTAAAGATGGGATTGTCATTGAAAAAGGAAATCCGACTAAAATTCCAGCTTTTCAAGAAGGATTTTATACCGTGCAAGATGAAAGCTCGATGTTAGTAGTGGATGCATTAGATGTTCCAAAAGATTCCGTGGTGTTAGATGCATGTGCAGCACCTGGTGGAAAAACGACACATATCGGAGAACGATTACATCAAACTGGTCAAGTAATGGCAATTGATTTACACAAGCATAAAGTAAAATTAATTCACGACCAAAAGGATCGTTTACAGCTGACAAATGTTCAAGCGATAGAAGGAGATGCTAGACGGTTAACGGAAGTGTTTGAGAAGGAGTCCTTTGATCGGATCTTAGTAGACGCACCGTGTAGCGGGTTTGGGGTGTTACGTAGAAAACCAGATGCTAAGTGGCAAAAATCAGAAAAAGACATTGAACGGTTACCGGTGATTCAGCAAGACATTTTGGAAGAAGTTGTCCAACTGTTGAAAAAAGGTGGAAAATTAGTATATAGCACATGTACGATTGACCAGAAAGAAAATGAAGCAGTCGTACAGCAATTTTTACGAAAACATCCAGATTTTTCGCTCGATGATACGTTATATAATCGAGTGGAACCTGCTGTACAGCGCTTTATGAAAGAAAAAAGTATGGTGCAATTATTGCCTTGTGATTTAGACTCCGATGGCTTTTTTATTGCTTGTTTTGTGAAGTAAAGAAAAAATGGAAAAAGGAAAAGGTGTTAAGATGGAAAAAACAATCGAACAAGTGCAAACAAATGAACTTCCGTCTATTTATTCATATACGTTACCGCAATTAAAAGCGTGGTTAAAAGAAGTGAAGGAACCAGCTTTTCGGGCAACACAAATTTATGAATGGTTATACGATAAACGAGCAACATCGTTTGAAGAGATGACGAATTTATCGAAAGGATTACGTGAAAAATTAACGGAAAACTTTTCGATTACAACGTTAAAAGAAGTGGTGAAACAAGTTTCTTCTGATGGAACGATTAAATTTTTATTTGAACTAAAAGATGGCCTTTCAATTGAAACGGTTTTAATGCGTCATAACTATGGTAATAGTATTTGTGTGACGACACAAGTTGGTTGTCGCATTGGTTGTACGTTTTGTGCCTCGACGTTAGGTGGCTTGAAACGTCATTTAACTCCTGGAGAAATTGTTTCACAAGTTGTCCATGTTCAACGGGAATTAGATAAAACGGATGAACGTGTATCTAGTATTGTTGTTATGGGGATTGGAGAACCATTTGATAATTACGACTCCTTAATGAACTTTATTCGTATTATTAACGATGAAAAAGGAATTAATATTGGTGCAAGACATATTACCGTATCAACAAGCGGAATCGTGCCTAAAATTTATGATTTTGCGAATGAAGGGTTACAAGTGAATTTTGCAATTAGCTTACATGCCCCGAACACTTCATTGCGAACACAACTTATGCCTATTAATAAAGCGTATCCGTTAGAAGATTTATTAAAAGCAGTTGACTATTACGTAAAAAAAACAAACCGACGTGTTTCATTTGAATATGGCTTATTTGGTGGCGTGAATGATTCGATTGAACATGCAAATGAATTAGCCGATTTAATTGGGAATATCAAATGTCATGTTAATTTAATTCCTGTGAATTATGTGCCTGAACGCGATTATGTGCGAACACCGAAAAAACAAATTTTAGCCTTTCAAAAAACGCTTCAAGATCGTGGAGTCAATGTAACCGTTAGACGGGAACAAGGGCACGATATTGATGCAGCGTGTGGGCAATTACGTCATAAGGAGCGTCGCGAAGAAACGAGGTGAAAACATGTTAGCAAAGTTTCGAACCGATCAAGGAAAAGTAAGAGAGCATAATGAAGACAATGGAGGAATTTTTCGCAATGACTACGGGGAACTTTGCGTTGTCATTGCAGACGGGATGGGTGGCCATAATGCTGGAGATGTTGCGAGTTTTATGGCTACACAATGCATTCAAAAGTATTGGAATGAAACAGAAGCGGTACAATCGCCTATTCGTGCAGAACAATGGTTAAAAGAAACGATTGCAAAAACAAACGAATCGTTGTATCGTTATTCTCTTGAACATGACATGTGCCAAGGAATGGGTACGACCCTTGTTGTAGCAATTTGTACAGAAGATTTTGTTACGATGGCACATGTTGGAGATAGTCGCTTGTATATGTATCATGAAGGAACGTTACAATTGAAAACAGAAGATCATTCCTTTGTACAAGAACTACTCAAGGCAGGACAAATTTCAAAACAAGAAGCCGAAAATCATCCGAAAAAAAATATTCTATTACGGGCGATCGGTACGGAACCTACTGTTTCTATTGATATCCAAACGATTACATGGGATATAGGGCACATTTTATTATTGTGTAGTGATGGGCTCTCTAATAAATTAACAAAAGAAGAGATGGAGAGACTATTGCGAAACAGTGAATCGTTAGAGGAAACGATTGATTTATTCATTCAACAAGCGAACGACTACGGTGGAGAAGACAATATTACGTTAGCTCTTGTTCAAAATGTCATCGCGCAAACGGAAGAAGAAAGAAGGTGATGAGGTGTTAATTGGACAACATTTAACCGGACGGTATAAAATTTTAGAAGCCATTGGTGGCGGCGGGATGGCGCAAGTATATAAAGCGAATGATTTAATTTTAGACAGAATTGTAGCAGTGAAAGTATTACGACCAGAACTCGTAGGAGATGAGGAGTTTGTGAAGCGCTTTCACCGGGAAGCACAATCAACGACTTCTTTAGATCACCCTAATATTGTCAGTGTGTATGATGTGGGATATGATGAACCCTATTATTTTATTGTAATGGAATTTGTAGAAGGAACGACTTTAAAACAATACATACAAAAACGTGGTGTGATTCCAGTAGATGAAGCCGTTCATATTATGGAACAGATTACGTCTGCCATTTCCCATGCCCATGCGAATCATATTATTCATCGAGATTTAAAGCCTCATAATATATTACTAGATGAATATGGAAATGCGAAGGTGACGGATTTTGGTATTGCCACAGCCATGACACAAACGACGATTACACGAACAAATGCTGTTATGGGGTCAATTCATTATTTATCACCAGAACAAGCACGCGGCGGAATCGTTGATGAAAAAACAGATATTTATTCTTTAGGTATTGTGCTATTCGAAATGGTGACTGGCCGACTACCTTTTACTGGAGATTCTGCTGTTTCCATTGTGATTAAACATTTGCAAGAAGAGATTCCATTGCCAACAACGTTTAATCCTACTATTCCACAAAGCGTGGAAAATATTATTTTAAAGGCAGTCCATAAAGATCCAAATTATCGTTATGCTTCTGTTTCGGAGATGTTAACTGATTTAGACACTGCTCTATCGCCAGAACGGTTACATGAAGAACGAATAAAAATGTCGACTTATGAAGAGGAAAACACAGCTATAATTCCACCTATTACAGAAGGAGATATATCAAAACACACAGCAGAAAATATAAAAAAACAAGAAGAGCAAAAAGGAACCAATGCAAAAAAGAAAAACAATAAAAAATGGTGGATTATCGGAAGTAGTTTTTTTGTTCTATTTCTTCTTTTACTATTTTTCATTCCTAAATTATTGTATGTAGAAGATGTTGTTATGCCAGATGTGACAAATAAAGATTATGCAGAAGCATACGAAATATTATCGAATCTTAATTTAGATGTAGAAAAGAAAGAGCTGCCAAATAGCGAAGTCGAAGCTGGAAAAGTGTTTAAACAAGATCCGGAAGCGAAAAGTACCGTAAAAGAAAAAAGTACTGTCCTTTTATATGTTAGTATGGGGAAAGAAAAAATAAAAATGCTGGATTATGTAGGGAAAGATAAAGAAGTAGTGGCAGCATTATTAAAAGAAAAAGGATTTGAAAAAATAGAATGGATTGAAGAAGAGAGCGTGGATGTACCTGAAAATCAAATAATGAAACAGCATCCTGTAAAAGGCGAAAAAGTAATACCAGAGGAAACAACTGTATTTATGTACTATAGTAAAGGCGCACAATCAATTTTATTAGGCAATCTCGTTGGGTTATCTGTTGGAGAAGCGGAATATTATTTATCTTCTAATGGACTAAAAGTGAAAATGGAAGAAAGTTACTCGGATACCGTCGAACCAGGGAAAGTAATGGCCCAATCACCAAAATCATCAGAAGAAGTAAAAAAAGGATCGGAAGTAGTCATTACGATTTCGAAAGGAAAAGATCCTGCAACCATTCCGAATGATGACAAGGACGAGGAGGAACAAACAAACGGTGAAAAGAAAATAAATGTGAATCAAAAAATTGAAATGGATATTCCAGCTGACTCTGGTAGCCGAAATGTTCAAATTTTTTACACGGATGCAGAAAATGCTAAAGAACAAAAATTTATAGAAGAAGCGATTACCCAATCGAAGACATACGTCTTGCCTTTAGTCGTAACCGATAAAAAAGTTGCTACTTATCGAGTGGTGTTAGATGGAAAAGAAGTTCGTAATCAAACTATTGATTATGAAACGGCGAAAAAAGGATTATAATATTGGAATTCAAGCATCATGTTGTTGGTTTTTAAAAAATAGGAGGGTGTTATGCAAGAAGGGAAAATTATCCGTTCGTTAAGTGGATTTTACGATGTGCAAAGTGAAGACAAATTAGTTCGTTGCCGAGCGAGAGGGCGTTTTCGCAAGGAAAAAGTTACGCCGCTTGTTGGCGACTGGGTAAAGTTTGATATGGAAACAGAAGGATTAGGGTATGTATTAGAGTTGTGTGAACGTAAAAATGCGTTTGTGCGACCGCCAATTGCAAATGTAGATCAAGTCCTTCTCGTTTTCTCAGCTGTAGAGCCAGCGTTTAATACGCATTTATTAGATCGCTTTTTAGTATTAGCGGAGGCGGAACGAGTAACACCCGTCATCATTATAAGTAAAATGGATTTAGTTCGAGCAGAGGAAAAAGAAGCGATTTTACACTATGCAGAAATCTATAAAAAAATTGGGTATGATGTTTTTTTAACATCTATTCAAGACTCTGAAGGACATGTTGCAATCAAAGGTAAAATAGGCGGGAAAATTAGTGTAATTGCTGGCCAATCAGGTGTCGGAAAGTCTTCTCTTTTAAATGCCACCGATTCGTCGTTACAGCTACAAACGGGAGAGATATCGAAACATCTAGGGCGAGGAAAGCATACGACCCGTCATGTAGAGTTGTTGTCTGTATGCGGAGGATATGTAGCAGATACACCTGGATTTTCTAATCTTGATTTAACCCATCTTGAAAAAGAACAATTAACAGATTATTTTTTAGAAATGCATGCCGTAAAAGGGCAATGTAAATTCCGGGGTTGCTTGCACCGGAAAGAACCAAAATGTGAAGTAAAAAGATTAGTAGAAACAAACGAAATAGCATCCTTTCGTTATGAACATTATGTATCATTTTTAGAGGAAATCGAAGAAAAACGGAGGTATTAACTGTGATAAAAATAGCACCATCCATTTTATCAGCTGATTTTGCAAAATTAGGGGAAGAAATTAAAGATGTCGAACGTGGAGGGGCAGATTATATTCATGTAGATGTCATGGATGGACACTTTGTTCCGAACATCACCATCGGTCCATTAATTGTTCAAAGTATTCGCCCTATTACTACTTTACCGTTAGATGTTCATTTAATGATTGAAAATCCAGATCGATATATTCCTGCCTTTGCAAAAGCGGGAGCAGATATTATTTCCGTCCATGTTGAAGCATGCCCGCATCTACATCGCACTGTTCATTTAATTAAAGAACAAGGCAAAAAAGCGGGCGTCGTGTTAAATCCAGCTACGCCAGTCGAAACGATTCAACACATTTTACCAGATGTAGACTTAGTATTATTAATGACGGTAAATCCTGGATTTGGTGGGCAATCGTTTATTCCATCGGTTTTACCAAAAATTCAAAAAGTCCGTCAAATGGTCGATGAGTTAGGACTAGATATTGAAATCGAAGTAGATGGTGGAGTAAATGAACAAACAGCAAAACAATGCATCGAAGCGGGAGCGAATGTGTTAGTTGCAGGATCTGCTATTTATAACAAAGAAAATCGTGCAGCAGCTATACAAAAAATAAGAGAATAAAACCACAAGGGGAGTCTAGAGAGATAGGCTGAGAGGGAAGTGCTTCTTCCGACCCATTGAACCTGAAGGATCATGCCTTAGAAGGGAGTGGAGAAGCCACTACATCTATCGGTGTAGTGGTTTTTTAATCCCTCATCAACGTGCAGTAAGGCCCCAACTTCAACATGTTAAGGTAGAACCTAAAAAACAGTTAGGTGGGGATTAAACTGCCCTTCTCTGCTTTTTGATGAAAGTGGGATAAGTACGTTTAACTATCTGTGGGGAAAGGGTAAAAACCACGCTGATGGAAGATTTCTTTATTTAATTAGACAATAGAAATGGGGAAAGCAACATGAGTTCAAAAACAAAATTTATAACAGAAGTTGCCATGATGGCAGCGTTAGGGATTATTTTAGATTATTTATCTGGTGTATTTAGCATTAAATTATGGCCAAACGGAGGATCTATTTCGATTGCAATGATTCCTATTTTATTAATGGGCTTTCGCTATGGATTAAAGGGCGGATTGTTAACAGGACTTTTAGTTGGTGGTATTCAATTATTTTATGGTTATATTGTACACCCCGTACAAGCATTACTAGATTATCCGATTGCTTATATGGTGCTCGGCCTTAGTGGGTTATTTATTTTGAAAGGTTCAATGTCTGAAGGAAAAAAAGTTCTTTACATTATAATCGGTTCGTTTATTGGAATTATGCTTCGATTAGTGGCACATGTTATTAGTGGATTCGTTTGGTTTGGAGAATTTGCACCAGAAGGAACACCTGTGTTAGAATACTCGGTTGTATACAATAGTTCTTTCTTAATTCCGAGCTTTGTGTTATGTGCGTTTATTTTAATTGTTATGGCAAAAACTGCACCGCAACTTTTTCGAAAAGAAGGGTGAATAGCATGAAAACGATTGCCATTGTAGCTGGTGGCCCCGTAGAATATTATCCAGACTTGACGATATATCATCAAAAAGATACCGTCTGGATTGGTGTGGACCGAGGAGTGTATCATCTCCTACAAGCAGGGATTACACCAAAAGTGGCATTCGGTGATTTTGATTCGTTATCTGAAACAGACCGAATTGAAGCATTAAAACAAGTGGAAATTGTATATCCGTATCCGAAAGAAAAAGATGCCACTGATTTAGAATTAGCAATTGATTGGGCTTTACAAAAACAACCCGCTAATATTATTGTGTTCGGTGCAACTGGCGGGAGATTAGATCACGGGTTAATGAATGTTCAATTACTTATTAAAAGTATCCACACGAGTGTAGAAATGTGGCTGATTGATAAACAAAATAAATTAACGTTAAAACAACCAGGTCGTTACGATGTGAAGCAAACGAGAAACTACCACTATTTATCATTTTTGCCTTTTTCTAGTCCGGTCGAACAGTTAACAATAGAAGGTGTGAAATATCCGTTACAAAATGAAACGTTAACTTGGGGAAATTCCCTTTGTATTAGCAATGAAATTGTAGCAAATAAAGCAACCTTTTCCTTTACAGATGGGCTATTGCTCATTTTGCAAAGTAAAGATGAAAAGCAATGATATTTTTGTCCATTCATGAATAGAGTAATAGTACGAAGTTCATTTTATCCCTCATGAACGAGCAGTAAGACCACCGCTTTAAGCAAAGAAACAGATAAGCGAAAGGTTCAATTGTTCGTAAAAGATGGAACCCATCGATGGTGTAAGATGGCTATATTGTGAGCGAGTAATCAGAGGAGGATCGGGATATGAAGTTTTATACGATTAAATTACCTAGATTTCTCGGTGGATTCATTCGTGTTATTTTAAATTCTTTTAAAAAAGAAGCTTAACAAAAAAGCATCCTATCTATTAGGATGCTTTTTTGTGTATGGATTAAACACGCTCTACTTTACCTGATTTTAATGCTCGAGCAGAAACGTACACGCGTTTAGGTTTTCCATTCACAAGAATACGAACTTTTTGAACGTTTGCACCCCATTTACGTTTCGAAGCGTTTAAAGCGTGAGAACGAGCATTACCAGTGCGAGGTCCTTTACCAGTTACTACACATTTACGTGCCATAAAATGTCCCTCCTCTTTTACGACATCGTCGTTTATTTAGACGATAAAAACCGTTTTTGTAAAAATACTAATTTATCTTATCATGTGATAACTAGAATTGCAAATACCATTTCAAGAATAATTACTTGACAAATGAATCAAAGTAATGCTAACTATGAGATGGTTATGTTTTTATTTGTTACTTCCAAAGCTTGCCTTCAAAATTTAAGCATCTTATAGTAAAATATTTTTAACCCCCATGAATGGGTGAAAAAACGTCGCCCCTCTTAACTGCCTAGTGAAGAGGTTGGAATTTTTTTCTGTTCGCTTAATTCCATTTACAGATAAGAATGCTTTACGAGAAGTGCCAAGCGCAACCGGCGTAGGAATAAGTTTCTTGATAACAACGATAAATATTACGTTTTCTATCAAGTGCCTTATTCCTGCGTCGGGTGACCAAGCGCCCTGCGCCTTTTTATGTAAAAGATAGATAGGTTCTTCTTGCTGTTTGCGATGAAAGATTTTTCGTAAATAGAAGATTTCGTTATCCATCGGTTTTAAAACCAAAGGAGGATTGAATATGTCCATCGAAATGAAAACAGAATTTGGTGAAATCGAAGTATCCAATAATGTGATTGCAACAATTGCGGGTGGAGCTGCGGTTGTTGTTTATGGTATTGTCGGCATGGCATCACAAAAACAATTAAAAGATGGAATTTCCGAGTTATTAAAAAAAGAAAATTTTCAAAAAGGGATTATCGTTCGTCAAGAAGAGGATAGTGTACATATCGATATGTATATTATTGTAAGCTATGGTACAAAAATTTCTGAAGTCGCACACAATGTGCAAGAAAAAGTAAAGTATACATTACAGCAAACGCTTGGCTTAAACGTTGATTCAGTCAACATTTATGTGCAAGGCGTTCGGGTGACGAATCCTTAGGTAGGAGGAAGACAAAAGTGACACTCACTAGATTAAACGGTAAAATGTTCGGACAAATGGTCGCATACGGTGCAAAACATTTGTCTGACAATGCAAACATGATTGATGCGTTAAACGTATTTCCTGTACCAGACGGAGATACAGGAACAAATATGAATTTATCCATGACGCAAGGTGCAAAAGAAGTGCAAAATAACCCAAATGAACATGTTGGGAAAGTAGCTAGTCTTTTAGCTCGTGGTCTTTTAATGGGCGCTCGTGGTAATTCAGGAGTAATCTTATCGCAATTATTCCGTGGATTTTCTAAAATGATTGCAGACGAAGAAACTATTACGTCCATGCAACTAGCAAAAGCTTTTGAAGCGGGTGTAGAAACAGCCTATAAAGCTGTTATGAAGCCAGTAGAGGGAACGATTTTAACAGTTGCAAAAAAAGCAGCAAAAAAAGGAATCAGCGTAGCGAAACACGAAGATGATATCGTGGTTGTAATGGAAGAAATTTTACAAGCTGCGCAAATTGCTTTAGATCAAACACCAGAGTTTTTGCCAGTTTTAAAAGAAGTTGGGGTAGTAGATAGCGGTGGACAAGGATTAGTAACAATTTACGAAGGCTTTTTAGCTGTTTTAAAAGGAGAAGCGTTACCTGTTCGTACTGAATCAACGCCATCTATGGATGACCTTGTGCAAGCAGAACACCATCGTCATGCGCAAACACAATTATCAACAGAGGATATTAAATACGGATACTGTACGGAATTTATGGTGAAATTCGAACAGGAAAAACTCGAAAAAACACCATTTGAAGAGCAAGCATTTCGTAATAAACTAGCAACAATGGGCGACTCTTTACTGGTTGTGAATGATGAAGAACTTGTAAAAGTACACGTTCATGCTGAGCAACCGGGAGAAGTGTTAACGTATGCGCAATCTTTTGGTAGTTTAATCAATATGAAAGTTGAAAACATGCGTGAACAACATACACACATTTTAGAAGAAGCAAAACAAGCGTTTGAAGGACCAACTTCTAAAAGTGAAAGAGAAGAAGAAAAAGCATACGGCATCGTAACGATTGCTTTAGGCGATGGAGTAAAAGAATTATTTACAAGTATCGGAGCTACGCATATTATCGAAGCGGGTCAAACGATGAACCCTAGTACTGAAGATATCGTAAAAGCAGTCGAAGAAACGAATGCTCATGTCGTATATGTATTACCAAATAATAAAAACATTGTGATGGCGGCGAATCAAGCAGCAGAATTAGTAGAAGACCGTAAAGTGATTGTAGTTCCTTCTAAAACGATTCCTCAAGGGATGACTGCTTTATTAGCTTTTAATCCAGAAGATACAGAAGAAGCAAATACGAAAGCGATGACAGATGCACTACAAACCGTTAAAAGTGGGCAATTAACGTATGCAGTTCGTGATACATCCATTGACGGAGTAGAAATTAAAAAAGGTCAATTTATGGGGATTTTAGAAGGTAAAATTGTCGGAACAAATGAAGATAAAATTGAAGCGACAAAAGCACTTCTTTCGAAAATGGTCGATGAGAATGCAGAAATTGTGACAGTTCTATCTGGAGAAGACGTAACGACAGAAGAACAAGAAAAAATAGAACAATTTTTGGAAGAAACAATGGCGGATGTAGAAGTTGAATTTCATAAAGGAAATCAACCTTTATATAGTTTTATTATTGCGGTTGAATAACAAAAAGGGGGATTGGTATCGTGCCAGTCCCTTTTTTATCGTGTTAGAGGGGAGGGCGAAAGATGGAAAACATGCTCATGCAATCAGTATCGTTGATTGATGGAATCGGAAAAGGAAGTCAAGAGGCAATGCATGAGTTAGGCATTGTAACGATTGAGGATTTATTTCATTATTTTCCGTACCGTTACGAAGATTATTCATTAAAAAACATAGAAGAAATCGAACATGAAGAAAAGGTAACGATTGAAGGGAAAGTACAAAGCAATCCAATTTTAAAATATTATGGGAAAAGGAAATCGCGCTTATCGTTTCGATTGCTCGTAGAACGTTATTTAATCCACGTCATTTTTTTTAATCAATCTTATTTAAAAAGTAAAATTCAACCCGGGGATACGGTAATCGTTTCTGGAAAATGGGATAGACATAAAGCAACATTAACAGCGAAACGATTGCTTACTAAAAATGAAATTGCCATAAAGCAACTAGAACCGGTCTATACGCTTGGACAGAAATTAAAAATGACACGATTTCGCGCTTGGATGTTTCAAGCATTTAAACAGTTTGGCCCCTACATTGAAGAAACGTTACCAAAAATACATCAAGAACGGTATAAGTTAATTAGTAAAAAAAGTGCTTTGTATTACATGCACTTTCCAAAAACACATGAACATGCCAAACAAGCGAGAAGAAGAATTGCATATGAAGAATTGTTATTATTTCAGCTTAAAATGCAAGTATATCGAAAAATAGAAAGAGAAAAAACACAAGGTCAACCTTTTATTTTTTCAGATGATGCCATCCAGCAATTTATCCAAGCGTTACCGTTTGTGTTAACGAATGCACAACATCGTGTTATTCAAGAAATTATGCGCGATTTAAAAAGTGAGTACCAAATGAATCGACTTGTCCAAGGAGATGTCGGATCAGGAAAAACAGTCGTAGCGGCAGTTAGTATGTATGCGGCAAACCTTGCTAATTACCAAAGTGCGTTAATGGTTCCAACAGAAATTTTAGCAGAGCAACATGCTGAATCCCTTACTACGATGTTTGCAGATTATCCTATTCGAGTTGAATTATTAACGAGCCGGGTGAAAGGAAAAAAACGTAAGGCATTGTTAGAAGCATTGCGTAATGGGGAAATTGATTTATTAGTTGGCACGCATGCGCTTATTCAAGATGAAGTAAACTTTCAACGGTTAGGCCTTGTCATTACGGATGAACAACATCGTTTCGGGGTGAATCAACGAAAAGTATTACGTGAAAAAGGGGAAAATCCAAATGTGTTATTTATGACGGCGACTCCTATTCCGCGAACTTTGGCGTTAACTACTTTTGGAGATATGGATGTGTCTTCTATTGACGAAATGCCAAAAGGAAGAAAGCCGGTAAAAACTGTTCATGTAAAGCATGAAGCATACGGACAAGTATTAGCATTTGTCGAACGAGAATTGCAAAAAGGTCATCAGGCTTATGTGATTTGTCCATTGATTGAAGAATCAGAAAAATTGGATTTACAAAATGCCATCGACGTGTATGAAGGATTAAAACAACATTTTAAAACGCATCAAGTTGGCCTTATGCACGGTAGATTGTCTTCTGATGAAAAAGATGCAGTCATGGAGGCTTTTAGTGCGAATGAGGTGGATGTATTAGTATCGACGACTGTTGTAGAGGTAGGAGTGAATGTACCGAACGCGACAACGATGGTCATTTATGATGCGGAACGGTTCGGGTTAGCACAATTACACCAATTGCGCGGACGAGTAGGGCGTGCAAGTTTTCAATCATATTGTATTTTAATAGCCAACCCGAAATCAGAAATTGGGAAAGAACGAATGCTCATTATGACGCAAACAACGAATGGATTCGAACTAGCGGAACGAGACTTAGAATTGCGTGGACCAGGAGATTTTTTTGGGTCGAAACAAAGCGGTTTGCCACAGTTTAAAGTAGCAGATATTGTGCATGATTATCGTATGCTTGCGACAGCTCAAACGGATGCAACCGTACTTGTAACGACGAATGAATTATTCCAAAATACAGCATATGCAGCATTAAAAGAGGAATTAGAAAGAACAGGAATTTTTGACGAAATACATTTAGATTAATAAATAGTGATTGAACTTCTATCATTTTTTTTATATACTACTATTAGTACCTAGTCATAATTATGGACGGTGGATAAAATGAAACGTAGCAAAAAGGAGCGACAAGTAGAACTGAAAAAGACGATTCAAGAAAAACCATTTGTAACGGATGAAGACTTGGCGAAAATGTTTGAAGTAAGTATTCAAACGATTCGCCTAGACCGAATGGAGCTCGCCATTCCTGAATTAAGAGAGCGTATTAAAATGGTGGCACAAAAACAATTGGATGAGTTAAAGTCGCTTCAAGTGGAAGAGGTTATTGGGGAAATTATCGATATTGAATTAGATAAAAGTGGAATCTCTATTTTAGATATTCAACAAGACCACGTCTTTGCACGCACTAAAATTGCTAGGGGACATCATTTATTTGCACAAGCCAATTCTCTTGCAACGGCTATTATCAATGATGAACTTGCCTTAACGTCAAAAGCAACGATTCACTTTGTGAGACAAGTACATATTGGTGAACGAGTAGTAGCAAAAGCTCGGGTAATAGATGCACAAGATGATCGTTCGTTACGAACAATTATTGAAGTACAAAGTTATGTACGAGATGAACGTGTTTTTAAAGGGCAATTTTCTATGTACCGATCGAACGAGGAAAAGGAGTGAAAAGATGAAATTAGCAGTAGATGCAATGGGGGGGGACAATGCACCAGAAGCGCCGATTGCCGGTGTGATGAAAGCGTTGGATGCCTTTCCTAATTTAGAAGTTATACTTGTTGGAGACGAAAAAAAAATGGCTCCTTATCTGACACAAAGAGAACGATTAACGATTTTACATACAGAAGAAAAAATAGAAGGTACCGATGAACCGGTACGTGCCGTTCGTAGAAAAAAACAAGCATCACTCGTACTTGCAGCGAAAGAAGTAAAAGAAAACCGGGCAGATGCATGCCTTTCAGCAGGAAATACAGGTGCTCTTATGGCGGCAGGACTTTTTATCGTTGGACGGATGGAGGGTATTGATCGTCCTGCACTTGCTCCGACATTACCAACAACAGTCGGAAACGGTTTTTTATTGATTGATGCGGGAGCAAATATGGATGCAAAGCCGGAGTATTTAGTGCAATATGCCATCATGGGAAGTGTGTATGCAGAAAAAGTTCGTGGAGTTAAACAACCACGTGTTGGTTTGTTAAACGTTGGAACAGAAGATAAAAAAGGGAATGAACTTTGTAAACAAGCTTTCCCACTTTTAAAAGAAGCTCCGGTTCATTTTGTCGGAAACGTAGAAGCGCGCGATGTATTAAATGGTGTTTGTGACGTGCTTGTAACGGATGGATTTGCTGGAAATGTGTTATTGAAAACGGTAGAAGGGACTGCACTTTCGATTTTTTCGATGTTAAAAGAACAGTTACTAAGTTCGTTTACAAGTAAAATGGGAGCACTTCTGTTAAAACCACAATTAAAACAAATGAAAGCAAAGCTCGACTATTCAGAATACGGTGGAGCAGGTTTATTTGGCTTAAAAGCACCAGTGATTAAAGCGCACGGTTCTTCTGATCCACAAGCCTTTTTTAGTGCAATTCGTCAAGCAAAAAATATGGTGGAACAACAGGTAGTGGATAGAATTATCGAAACAATAGAAGAAATGCCTGCGAAAGGGGAATCTTAAATGAGTAAAATGGCTTTTATTTTCCCAGGACAAGGATCACAAACGGTTGGAATGGGGAAAGACGCATATGATAACCATGAAAGAGCAAAAAATATCTTTTTGCAAGCAAATGATCGTCTTGCAATGGAGTTAACGGAATATATTTTTAATGGGCCACAAGAAATACTAACACGAACAGAAAATGCACAACCTGCCTTGTTAACAATGAGTATGGCTTTGTTAGAAGTAATCAAAGAATACGACATCCAACCAGATTTTACAGCGGGACATAGTTTAGGAGAATATTCAGCGTTATGTGCTGCTGGTGCACTTTCTTTTGAAGATGCTGTGTATGCAGTGAGAAAACGTGGTTTATTTATGGAAGAAGCGTTACCTGCGGGATTTGGAACAATGGCTGCTGTGTTAGGTGGCGAGTTTACGATGATAGTAGAAACGACAAAAGAAGTAACAGCCGCTGGTGACGTTGTAGAAGTAGCAAATATTAATTGTCCCGGCCAAATTGTTATTTCTGGAACGAAAGAAGGAGTAGAAAAGGCATCTGCTCTTATTAAAGAACGTGGTGCACGCCGGGTGATTCCTTTAACAGTAAGCGGTCCATTCCATTCCTCCTTAATGGAACCTGCTGCAACTAATTTAAAAAATGTGCTAGATTCGTTAGATATTCACGATGCGACTATTCCGGTTGTGAATAATGTTCTTGCGGAAGCGATGACAAATAAAGACGAAATCAAAGAAAAGTTATTACGGCAACTTACTTCTCCTGTGCAATGGGAAAAAACCGTAGAAATGTTAATCGAGCAAGGAGTAGATACGTTTGTAGAAATCGGTTCAGGAAAAGTGTTAACTGGGCTTGTTCGAAAAGTAAACCGACAAGTACAAACATTTTCTGTCTTTGACCTTGAAACAGCTCGTGAAGTAGGTCAAAAATTAAAGGAGGCGCGCGCATGAAATTAACTGAAAAAACTGCAATTGTAACAGGAGCTTCTCGTGGTATTGGTCGAGCAATCGCATTAGAATTAGCGACACAAGGAGCAGACGTTGTTGTAAACTATAGTGGGAACGAACAAAAAGCGTTAGAAGTTGTCGAACAAATTAAACAACTTGGTCAAAATAGTATTGCAGTTCAAGCAAATGTCGATAACCAAGCATCGGTAGACGCATTAGTAAAACAAACGATAGATACATTTGGGAAAGTGGATATTCTTGTAAACAATGCGGGAATTACACGTGATATGTTATTAATGCGAATGAAAGAAGAAGATTTTGATGCGGTCATTCAAACGAATTTAAAAGGTGTCTTTTTATGTACAAAAGCGGTTACTCGTCCGATGTTAAAACAACGCTATGGTCGAATTGTGAACATTGCTTCTGTCGTTGGATTAATTGGAAACCCAGGGCAAGCGAATTACGTGGCAGCTAAAGCAGGTGTGATCGGACTGACAAAAACAACTGCAAAAGAATTAGCAAGTCGTAATATTACGGTGAATGCGGTAGCGCCTGGTTTTATTGCGACCGATATGACCGACACATTAAAAGGGGAATATAAAGAAGAATTATTAAAACAAATTCCGCTTGCTAGATTAGGGAAACCTGAAGACATTGCACATGTTGTTGCATTTTTATGTACGGATGAAGCATCCTATGTCACAGGACAAACAATTAATGTTGATGGTGGCATGGTTATGTGATAATGTACTTTTGTATATAACATACTTGAGGGGAGGTGAAAGACAATGGCAGACGTTTTAGAAAAAGTAACACAAATCGTTGTAGATCGTTTAGGTGTAGAAGCTGAAAAAGTTACACCGGAAGCTTCTTTTAAAGATGATTTAGGTGCAGATTCTCTTGATATTACAGAATTAGTAATGGAACTGGAAGATGCTTTTGATATGGAAATCAACGAGGAAGATGCAGAAAAAATCGTAACAGTGAAAAATGTAGTGGACTACATAAACAACAATAAATAATAATGCTACGTGATAAAGTCCCGCGATGAAAGCGGGATTTTATCTCAATGAACATTTTAATTTGGAGGTTGACATGGCGAAATCGTCCAATGAAACTCCCCAGAAAAAGGGGAAGTTTAAAGAGAAACGAAAGCTACGTTATCAATTAACGCAAGAGCAAAAACGCTTGTTTCAGCAGCTGCAAGAAAAGTTAAATATTTCATTTAAAAATGAACGTTTATTGTTCCAAGCATTCACCCATTCATCTTATGTGAATGAGCATCGTGGTAAAACGTATGAAGACAATGAACGGCTCGAGTTTTTAGGAGATGCCGTTTTGGAATTGATGATTTCTCAATATTTGTATAAAAAATTTCCACAAATGAGTGAAGGGGAATTAACAAAATTACGTGCTTCCATTGTTTGTGAACCTGCGCTCGTACAATTTGCGAATACGTGTTCTTTTGGTCAGCTTGTTTTATTGGGAAAAGGAGAGGAATTGACAGGAGGTCGAACAAGACCGTCGTTATTAGCAGATGTTTTTGAAGCTTTTATCGGTGCTTGTTATATGGATCAAGGCCTTGATGCCGTTTCGTCTTTTTTAGAACAAGTCGTGTATCCAAAAGTGAACAATGGTGCTTTTTCTCATGTGATGGATTATAAAAGTCAGCTGCAAGAAGTAGTACAAAGAGAAAACTATGGAATGCTAGAATATGAAATTGTCCAAGAAAAGGGTCCAGCTCATAATCGAGAATTTGTAGCGAAGGTCGGATTAGGTGAACGAGTGCTCGGTTATGGATATGGGCGATCAAAAAAAGATGCAGAGCAACAGGCAGCAAAAGAAGCATTGGATAAAGTGCAAAATGGTGATGTAGAAAAGGCATAAAAAGACCCCGAGAACGGGGTTTTTTTATGCCTTACGAAATGTACGTAATTCATCAATAATGGCATTAATTTCACTTACACTAAAAGAATCTTTTTTCGCAATCATTTCGTACACTTCTAATAATTCATCATAATATTTCATATCAATATCTTCTGGTTGAAGTACGGCGCGATTCACCATTTGTAATTTGTCTTGAATACAGGCAATCATTTTTTTAATATTTTCTTTGCTTTTTACGGAAAAATCCACGATAACACCTCTTCATTATTATGCTTGCCTTATTTTATCATATTTTTACTCATTTGATGATGATTTTATGATAAAATGACTTCGTTAACTGAAGAAGGAGGAGAAACGATGTTCCTCAAACAATTAGATATGATAGGTTTTAAATCATTTGCAGAACGTACAAGCATTGAATTTACGAACGGGGTAACAGCTATTGTTGGTCCAAATGGGAGTGGGAAAAGTAATATTATCGATGCGGTTCGCTGGGTATTAGGCGAACAATCTGCAAAATCACTTCGCGGTTCGAAAATGGAAGATATCATTTTTAATGGAAGTGATAGTCGAAAAAAGTTAAACTATGCAGAAGTGACGCTAACGTTTGATAACGAAAAACAATTGATTCCTCTTGAATACCAAGAAATAAGTATCACAAGGCGATTGTATCGTTCTGGTGATAGCGATTTCTTTATTAATAAACAATCGTGCCGTTTAAAAGACATTACTGAATTATTTATGGATACTGGAATTGGAAAAGAAGCGTATTCCACAATTGGACAAGGGAAAATCGATGAAATATTAAATAGTAAACCAGAAGAACGTCGCTCTATTTTTGAAGAAGCGGCAGGTGTACTGAAATATAAGATAAGAAGAAATAAAGCAGAACAAAAATTAGCAGAAACGAATGATAATTTAGATCGTGTAGAAGATATTTTATATGAATTAAATAATCAAATGGAGCCACTAGAGATTCAAAGTTCGATTGCAAAAGAATATGTACATACGAAAAAAGAACTCGAAACGTTAGAAGTAGCATTAATGGCCCACGAGATTGAACAATTTTATCATACGTGGGAGCGGGAAACGAAAGAAAAAGATCGATTGGAAGACACATATATTCAACAAACTACCGAATCGACAACATTAGAACAACAAGTGGAAAAAGAAAAAGCAACCATTCAAACATTAGACCAATCGTTAGAAGGACTTCAAGAAGTATTGATGGATGTGACAAATAAATTAGAAAAGTGTGAGGGAAGAAAAAAAGTTTTAGAAGAAAGAACGCATCATGCTGCATCGAATCGACAACAATACGAGACACAATTGGAAGCTTTAAAAGGAAAACAAGCTAGTCAATCAAAACAGAGAGAAGAAAAGAAAACACAAGTACAAAAGTTAAAACGTGACGTTCATACGATAGAAATGTCCATTGCTGAAAAAGAAAAAGAATTGGCATCATTAGAAGAAAATATCGAGGACAAAATCGAGCAATTAAAAAATCGTTATTTTGATTTATTAAACGAGGAAACGACCTTAAACAATGAAAAACGGTACATTGAGGCAGAATCGACAAAACGACATGTGAAATATGAACGAATCGATCAAGAATTACATGACATGAACGAAAAAAAACAAAAACGATTCGAAGCACTTCAATCATTACAACAAGAACTTGAACAGCTACAGAATAAGCAGGAGATGCTACAGCAAACGATTGCAGCTAGTGAATCAGAGCTTCATACATTAGAAGTAGAATTGGTGAATAGAGAAGAACAAAAGCAAAAAGCACAGCGGATTATTGAACAATGTAAAACAAAAAAAGAAATGTTAGAATCCATGAAAGAAGATTATGCTGGATTTAATCAAGGTGTTCGAGCTGTTTTAAAACATCGTCAGACGTTACTAGTAGCAGGAGCAGTTGCGGAATTACTACAAGTTCCTAAAAAGTTTGAAACTGCAATAGAGATGGCGTTAGGGGCAAGTATGCAACATATTGTAACGAATACTTCCTCTGATGCAGCACGTGCTATTCATTATTTAAAACAACAACAGCTAGGGCGAGCAACATTTTTACCGTTAGATGCGATAAAACAACGGTATGTCGATGTGCATGACGTAGCCCAAATTTCTAGTGAACATGGCTATATTGGTGTAGCAAGTAGTTGTGTAACATGTGATCCGATGTACACACTAGTAAAAGAACATTTATTAGGTTCCATTTTAATAACGGAAGATTTAGCATCGGCACAAATAATTGCGAAACGATTGCGATATCGATATCGGATTGTGACGCTAGAAGGCGACATCATAAGTCCTGGCGGCTCGATGACGGGGGGAAGTATTCGAAAAAAATCAAGTTCCCTTCTCAGTCGCACGCGGGAGTTAGAACAAGTAATCGAAACGACAGAGAAAATGAATGTCCAGTTGGAACAACTAACGGTCATTACGCAAACTATACAAGCCAAAAAAGAAACTATTACAACCAATTTACACAATGCAACTGAACAATGGGAAAAGGTACAAGAAGCATATGAAACAACGAAAGAAATGTACCGTGAACATCATTATGAATATCAACTGTTAGAACAACAGCTTCATATGTATGAAGTAGAAAATGCGGATTTTGTGAAACAAAAAGAAACGACAGAATCACGTATCATAGAAATTGATCGTACGCTTGAACAAATTATGCGGCAAAAAGAACAATTAACAAGTCACATGGATCGATACGAAACGAAAAAACAACAAACAACGAAGCAAAGAGAACGACTTCATATGGAACTAACGAATGAAAAAATTGAACATTCGAAAAGGCAGGAGCGGTTGTTATTTTCAGAAACAGAATTAAAACAAATCATGCAAGCCGTTAAACAAATCGAACGAGAAATAAACGATTTATCTGAAAATTTACAAGTGTTGTCGATGTCAGAAGAAGAAACCGATGAAAATAAAGAAACAATCAAAGAAAAAATTGCTCAATTATTTACTCAAAAGGAACAAATTATTGATGAGATTAGAAATAAACGGCAAGAACGACTTTCTTTTTCTCAACATGTGCAAGATGAAGAATTACGTTTAAAAGAAATGAAACGTGAACAAAAACAAATACAAGAATTTCTTCGGGAAAAAGAATTAACAATAGAACGAGTGACCGTCGAATTAGATCACCGTTTAGATCGTTTAAATGAAACATATAAATTAACGTTTGAACGAGCGAAACAAGAGTATCCATTGACGGTAGCAGAAGAAGAAGCGAAAAAACGAGTGAAATTATTGCAAAAAACAATTGAAGAGTTAGGGAATGTCAATATCGGGGCGATTGAAGAATTTGAACGAATAAGAGAACGCTTTGACTTTTTACATGTACAAAAAAACGATTTAGAAGAAGCAAAAAACACATTATTAACAGTCATTGATGAAATGGATATTGAAGTGAAAAAACGATTTAAAGAAGCATATGATGAAATTCGCCATCATTTTCAACATCTGTTCACTCAATTGTTTCACGGGGGAGAAGCTGATTTGTTATTAACTAATTCAGAGGATTTATTACATACTGGAATTGAAATTGTCGCGAAACCTCCTGGAAAAAAACTGCAACATTTAGCGCTTCTCTCTGGCGGAGAACGTTCGTTAACAGCTCTTTGTTTATTGTTTGCAATGATTGAATATCGGGCCGTTCCATTCGTCATTTTAGATGAAGTAGAAGCAGCGTTAGATGAAGTGAATGTTGTTCGTTTTGGCCAATTTTTAACTCGTTTTAGCAAACGTACGCAATTTATTGTGATTACGCATCGTAAGGCAACGATGGAACAAGCTACTATTTTATATGGTGTGACGATGCAAGAATTAGGTGTCTCGACGATGATGTCAGTGCAATTGCAAGAATCATTACAATTAGTACAATAAGAAGTGTAACGATTAAAGGAGGAAGAACAATGGGGTTTTTTAATAAGTTAAAAGAAAAAATTACGAAACAAACCGAATCTGTAACGGAAAAATTTAAGTCAGGACTAACGAAAACGCGGGAATCATTATCCGAAAAAGTAAATGATTTAATTAGCCGTTACCGTAAAGTAGACGAAGACTTTTTTGATGAGTTAGAAGAAATTTTAATTAGTGCCGATGTAGGTGCAGTGACGGTCATGGATTTAGTAGATGAATTAAAAGATACGGTGAAAAAACGCAACATTCAAGATCCAAACGAAGTAAAAGAAGTGATTTCAGAACAATTAGCGGAAATGTTACAAAAATCAGATGATGAAACGACGTTACACATCCAACAAGATGGATTAACGGTTATATTATTTGTAGGTGTAAACGGAGTTGGGAAAACAACAACGATTGGGAAATTAGCGCATAAATTTAAACAAGAAGGCAAACAAGTGATGTTAGCAGCTGGGGATACGTTCCGGGCTGGTGCGATTGAACAATTAGAAGTATGGGGAGAACGGGCTAGCGTTCCAGTGATTAAACATCAATCAGGTTCTGATCCAGCGGCGGTAATGTACGATGCTATTCAAGCGGCTAAATCACGCGACGTTGATATTTTACTTTGCGATACAGCAGGTCGATTGCAAAACAAAGTAAATTTAATGAAAGAATTAGCGAAAGTAAAAACAGTTATTTCACGTGAAATCCCAGGAGCACCACATGAAGTTCTTTTAGTGCTAGATGCGACAACGGGGCAGAATGCGATGAGCCAAGCGAAAACATTTGGAGAAGCAACCGATGTATCTGGTATTGTTCTTACAAAACTGGATGGTACAGCAAAAGGTGGAATTGTACTGGCGATTCGTCACGAATTAGACATTCCGGTAAAATTAGTCGGTCTAGGAGAAAAAATAGATGATTTAGAAGAATTTGATGCAAATCAATTTATTTACGGATTATTCTCTGGCATGTTTGATTCAGACGAAGAAAATCAAGAGACAGAAAAAGAGTAAAAAAGTAGTTCCAACAACCGTACTTCTTTCATAAGTTTTATTTGTTTTCTAGTGAGTGTTCCTTGTTTTGGGAGGAAGAGATAAAAAATGAAAAAAAACTTGACAAAAGGTTCTTCCCGTTGTAGTATTTTTATTTGTAAAGGCATTTCACTTAACAAGGAGATGAGTCAAGATGTCGCTTGAAAAAACGACAAGAATGAATTATCTATTTGACTTTTATCAATCGTTATTAACGCCAAAGCAAAAAAGTTATATGGCGCTTTATTATTTAGATGATCTCTCTCTTGGTGAAATTGCAGAAGAATTTCATGTTTCGAGGCAAGCTGTTTATGATAACATCAAACGGACCGAATTTATGCTAGAACAGTATGAAGAAAAACTTCGTTTGTTTCATAAATTTCAACAACGCACGACTCTTTTAGAAAAGATTACGGATTGTTTAGAAAAAAGCAACTCCAAAGAAGAAATTTTAGCTCTTGTGGAGGATGTAAAGAAATTAGATTAGGAGGACCTTAAAAAATGGCATTTGAAGGTTTAGCAGAACGTCTTCAAAGTACAATGCAAAAGATTCGAGGAAAAGGTAAAGTTACAGAAGCCGATGTAAGTGAAATGATGCGTGAAGTACGTCTTGCCCTACTTGAAGCTGACGTAAACTTTAAGGTCGTTAAACAATTTGTGAAGCGGGTAAAAGAACGTGCTATTGGTCAAGATGTGTTAAAAAGTTTAACTCCTGGTCAACAAGTCATTAAAGTGGTAAAAGAAGAATTGACGGAATTAATGGGCGGGGAAACAAGTAAAATTGCGGTGAGCAATCGCCCACCTACAGTTATTATGATGGTCGGATTACAAGGTGCTGGTAAAACAACGACAACTGGTAAGCTTGCGAATTTACTTCGTAAAAAATATAACAAACGTCCGATGTTAGTTGCATGTGACATTTATCGACCAGCGGCGATTAAACAGCTCGAAACGTTAGGAAGTCAACTAAATATGCCTGTTTTTTCTCTCGGAGACCAAGTAAGTCCTGTTGAGATTGCAAAACAAGCGATTGAAAAAGCGAAAGAAGAACACTATGATTATGTTCTTTTAGATACAGCAGGTCGTCTTCATGTGGATGAAGCATTGATGGATGAGTTGCAACAAATGAAAGAAGTAACAAAACCAGATGAAATCTTTTTAGTGGTAGACTCTATGACTGGTCAAGATGCGGTAAACGTCGCAGAAAGCTTTAATAATCTTCTAGGCCTTTCAGGTGTCGTCTTAACAAAACTAGATGGGGATACACGCGGTGGGGCTGCGTTATCGATTCGCTCCGTAACGAAAACACCGATTAAGTTTGTTGGGATGGGTGAAAAAATGGATGCCCTGGAAGAGTTTCATCCAGAACGGATGGCTTCACGTATTTTAGGCATGGGCGATGTGTTAACACTCATCGAAAAAGCACAACAAAATGTTGATGAAGAAAAAGCAAAAGAACTAGAAGCAAAAATGCGGACAATGTCTTTTACATTCGATGACTTTTTAGACCAACTTGGGCAAGTTCGTAACATGGGGCCATTGGAAGACTTGTTAGGAATGATTCCTGGGATGAACAAGCTAAAAGGAATGAAAAACATCCAAATTGATGAAAAACAACTTGTTCATGTTGAAGCAATTATCCAATCGATGACGAAAGATGAAAAAACGCATCCAGAAATTATTAATGCGAGTCGTAGAAAACGAATTGCAGCAGGGAGTGGTACTTCTATTCAAGAAGTCAATCGACTGTTGAAGCAATTTGAAGAAATGAAAAAGATGATGAAACAAATGACTGGTATGACAAAAGGTAAGAAAAAAGGTTTGAAATTCCCATTTATGTAAGACATATTTTATGATAAAAAAACAGTGGGATGATATATATTTTAAAAAATTATTGGAGGTGCCGTTATTATGGCAGTAAAAATTCGTTTAAAACGCATGGGAGCAAAAAGATCTCCTTTCTATCGTGTAGTAGTTGCTGATTCTCGTTCACCACGTGATGGTCGTGTGATTGAAGAAATCGGTACGTACAATCCAGTAGCAAACCCTGTAGAAGTTAAAATTGATGAAGAAAAAGCGTTACAATGGATGCAAAATGGTGCAAAACCATCTGACACTGTTCGTAACTTATTCTCAAAACAAGGCCTTATGGAAAAATTCCATAACGCAAAAAACAACAAATAAGACATAAAGCAATAATGGTTGTCACAATTTAATTGGTTTAGACAAAGATAAATAGACAAAGAAAAAAAGGGGGGATGACCTCCTTTTTTTCATTATATAAAGAAATTTCCCATCAATAGGGAATAATTATTTGACGAAGAGAAAGAAACTTTTCATATGCGAGGTGACCTATGAAAATTTTAGTAGAAGCAGTAATAAAACAAGTCATCACAGAGAAAAGTAAACAAACACTCATGGACCGAATCCATGCACAAATTGTTCAATTTGAAAAAGAATGTGAACAATTGCAATTTGAAAGGAAACGACTAGAGAAACAATATAAACATTACGAACAAACAGTAGATGAAAAGTTTCAAAAAGAAATAAATAAACGAAAGCAAAAGCAATCGTTGTTACAAACCCAATTAGGACAAATTGCCATGCTATCAGATGGAAGTGAAATAGAAGACGGGGTTGTGCAGTCGGTGGTGGATGTTCAAGTTGGCGATTCCGTCACAAAGTTGCAAAAACAAAAGGAAATTGTTATAAAAGATGGTGTCATTATTGAAATTAGATAAGTGAGGTGTGCGTATGGACGACATATTAAAGGTTGGAAAAATTGTAAATACACATGGAATTAGCGGGGAAGTTCGCATTATTCCGATTACTGATTTTGTAGAAGAACGATTTCAAAAAGGTCAATCGCTTCTCATAAAAATGCCTTCGGGTGAAGAAAAGACCGTGACCATTAAGACGCATAGAAAACATAAACAATTTGAATTAGTGACGTTTGATCACTATGAAACTATTCATGACGTGGAACCGTTTAAAGGGCTTACTCTTTATATTGCAAAAGACCAACTTCATTCATTACCAGATGGAGAGTTTTATTATTACGAAATTATCGGTTGTTCGGTAGTGACAGATGATGGACAAGAAATTGGGGAAGTGAAAGAAATTTTGTCCCCTGGTGCAAATGATGTTTGGGTTGTATCGGATAAAAATAGTAAAAAGGAGTACTATATTCCATATATTGATGATGTCGTCTTGCAAGTAGACATAGAGGAAAAGAAAGTGATCATTCATCCGATGGAAGGGTTGTTAGGTTGATGAGAATAGATGTTTTAACGTTATTCCCAGAGATGTTTCATGGTGTATTCCAATCTTCCATTTTAAAAAAAGCACAAGAAAAGCAAATTGTCGATTATCATCTTACTAATTTTCGTGACTATTCAACGAATAAGCATCAAAATGTCGATGATTATCCGTACGGTGGTGGAGCTGGGATGGTGTTAACGCCACAACCCATTTTTGATGCAGTAGATGCTGTCAAAAAAGAAACAAGAAGTACAAAGCCACGGATAATTTTAATGTGTCCACAAGGGGAAACATATACACAACAAAAAGCGGAGCAATTGAGCAAAGAAGAGCATTTGATTTTTATTTGTGGGCATTATGAAGGATATGATGAGCGTATTCGGGAACATTTAGTAACGGATGAGATATCTATCGGCGATTATGTGTTAACTGGTGGGGAATTAGCAGCAATGGTCGTGATTGATAGCGTTACTCGTCTATTAAAGGATGCGCTTGGTAATGAAGAATCTGCTCCGTGTGATTCGTTTAGCAGTGGTCTTTTAGAATATCCTCAATATACGAGACCAGCGAATTTTCACGATATGAAAGTACCTGACGTTTTGTTAAGTGGAAATCATCAGAAGATTGAGGAATGGAGAAAGAAAGCTTCCTTGAAACGAACGTATGAAAGACGTCCGGATTTATTAGAAAATTATCCGTTAACAGAAGAAGAAAAAGAGTGGGTAAAAAAGTTAAAAAAGAATAGAGGAAACCTTGCTTATCCCGATAAAATATGATAATATTTCTTTTGTTACTGTATAGATGATGAAAGCAGTTTGCAATCATTTGTTTTTATTTCTATACGACACGGTTAAGAAACGAACCGATTGAATGGCATTACTATTCCTTATGATAGTAGTCATTCATGAACGTCTAAGAAACTCACATAAATGACTTAGACCAACGTGAGATTATCGCGTGGCGTTTCATTAATACGATGTTCCGCTGCATACATCTTTTTAGATATGTAAGAGCATGGTACGGAAGGAGGAAACATCCTATGCAAGAATTAATTCGTGAAATTACTAAAGAGCAACTAAAAACAGACCTTCCAGCATTTCGTCCTGGTGATACTGTTCGTGTTCACGTAAAAGTAGTAGAAGGTACTCGTGAACGTATCCAAATCTTTGAAGGCGTTGTAATTAAACGTCGTGGTGGAGGAATTAGTGAAACTTTTACTGTTCGTAAAATTTCTTACAACGTTGGTGTAGAACGTACATTCCCAATCCATTCACCAAAGATTGCTCAAATCGACGTAGTACGTCGTGGTAAAGTACGTCGTGCTAAACTTTACTACTTACGTAAATTACGCGGAAAAGCAGCTCGTATTAAAGAAATTCGATAGGTTTAAAAGGGGAGCTTGTGTGTATCATCACAAGCTCTCTTTTTTCTAAAAAAAGAAAGATGATGGAGGATGTTTGATGTCTAAACATCACATAGATGGAAAAGGAACCTTAAAAGTAATGGTGCTTGCTTTTTTATTAGCGATACTAGTGCGTACTTTTGTCTTTGCACCGATTTTAATTCAAGGTGATTCTATGAACCCGACATTAAAAAATAATCAACGTGTTTTATTAAATCGGCTATACACATTCCAATCGTCAAATCGGTTTGATATTATCGTTTTTCACGCCCCCGACCAACGAGATTATGTGAAACGTATTATCGGGCTTCCTGGTGATAAAGTGGAATATAAAGACGATCAATTATATATTAATGATGCTCCTGTCCAAGAGACGTTTTTAACGAAAAAAACAAATACAGCGTTTACTGGGGACTTTACGTATGACTTTACCTTACAAGAAGTAATCGGTACAAACACAGTTCCAGATGGAGAAGTGTTTGTGATGGGGGATAATCGAAGATATAGCAAAGATAGTAGAACGATTGGCACTATTCCTATCGAAGACATTGTAGGAGAAGCGACAATCATCTATTGGCCTTTTTCGTCTGTTAAAAAAGTAGAGTAGGTGAAAAAATGACAATTCAATGGTTTCCAGGTCATATGGCAAAGGCTAGAAGGCAGATTGAAGAAAAAATAAAAATGATTGATATCGTGATTGAACTGGTAGATGCTCGGATTCCAGAGTCTTCGCGCAATCCGATGATCGATGAAATAGTAAAACAGAAACCAAGACTGCTCGTGTTAAATAAAGCAGATTTAGCGGATGAAATTGTTACGACTGCTTGGCTTCAACATTACAAAAAAAAGGATGTAGCAGCGATTTCTATCAATTCAAAACTTGGCGAAGGTATTCAAAAAGTAGTCGGAAAATCTCGGGAAATGTTACAAGAAAAACGCGAGAAGTTAGAGAAAAAAGGGATTAAAAATCGTCCGATTCGTGCATTAATTATCGGTATTCCTAATTCAGGGAAATCAACGTTAATTAACCGTATGGCGAAAAAGAATATTGCGAAAACAGGTAACCGTCCAGGGGTAACGACGCAACAACAATGGATAAAAGTTGGGACTGACTTCGAATTGCTGGACACACCAGGTATTCTTTGGCCAAAATTTGAAGACCAACAAGTAGGTCTTCGATTAGCCGCTACAGGAGCAATTAAAGACCAATTATTACATTTTACCGATGTTGCTACCTTTTTATTAGAATATTATTCGAAAGAATACAAAGAACGATTAATCAATCGATATAATTTGACTGCGTTTCCTGATGACATCGTGGAATTATACGATGAAATTGGAAAAAGACGAGGCTGCTTTATTCGTAAAGGGGACATCGATTATGACAAAGTAGCAGAATTAATTATTCGGGAAACGAGAAATGGACAATTAGGTCGATTATCATTTGAAAAACCAGAGTAGATACGCGAACAACAGCGTATCTTTTTTATATTATACGTATTTTTCTATTCGTCTTGTGCAAATGCATTCATTCCATTACGAAAATAACCGATAGTAAAGATAGGGGATAAACATGAAACGAACGATTAAAGAAATAGCAACATTATTAGCAAACGATACGATTTCAAAAGAAGTGTACGACACATTAGCAAATGATGCACGCAAAGGTGTACAAACGTTATTAAAGCGTTATGAACGTCAACAAGAAACGAAACAAAAATTAATGGAAAAATGGCACAAAATGATGGAATTTGAACATTCTATTTATGAGAAAGGGCTACACTACATTGCGGGAGTGGATGAGGTAGGAAGGGGGCCTCTTGCTGGTCCTGTCGTCGCCAGTGCAGTCATTTTACCGAAAGATTGTATGATTCTTGGTTTAAATGATTCAAAAGCAATGAGTAAAGAAAAGCGTGAGTGGTTATATACAGAAATTATGGAGCAAGCGGTAGCAATTGGAATGGGCGTTGTATCACCCGCAGAAATAGATGAATTAAACATTTATCAAGCGACAAAAAAAGCGATGACATTAGCATTATCCGATTTGCAAACGAAGCCAGAATATGTGTTCATTGATGCGATGGAACTTACGATCCCAATCCCGCAACAATCCATTATTAAAGGAGATGCCAAAAGTGTCAGTATTGCAGCTGCCTCTATTATCGCAAAAGTAACGAGAGATCGTTATATGGAAAAGCTAGCAAAAGAATATCCAGTGTATCATTTTGAAAAAAATATGGGGTATCCAACAAAAGAACATTTAGAGGCAATTGGAAAATACGGAATTATTGAAACGGTTCATCGGAAAAGTTTTAATCCGATTAAAGAGATGTTGACGCAATAGAGGTGACGATGATGGAATTAACGAGTGTCATATCACAAGCATATCGTAAATCTAATCAAAAACAACAAGACCTTCATTTAAAACAAGGGCAAATCATTTACGGAAAAGTAGTAAAGGAGGAAAATGGCAAGGCGTTTGTTCAAATTGGTTCTCATTTTTTAAAAGCAAGCGTCGAAACATTTGTACAAGAAAATAAAAATTATTGGTTTCGAGTGTTTCAACAAGAAGATACGATTCAATTAAAAGTGATGAAACAAGCACAACAATTAGTAGAAGGTAACCCTAATCATTTAGAAGGAATGTTAAAAGAATGGGGTATGAAGGCGACGAAAGAAAATCAAATGATTCTCTCTTTTTTTATGAAAGAGGGGATGAGTATATCAAAAGAATTGTTTGAGCAAGTTCGTGCATTATTATCTAATGTAACTTCCTTACAAGAAGGACTAACAACGATTAAACTAATGATAGCGAGAGGGCTTCCGATGAAAGAACCGTTTTTTTCTATCCTCATGCAAGCCCAATCGAAACAACAGTTTTTAACGGATTTTTCTCAGTTTTTACAAAAAGCAGAAACATTGCCACTACAACCAGATACGAAGCGAAGGATTGAACAATTACAACAAAAAATAACGGTCGATGGAATGGAATTTTTAAAAACAGGAGCCGTGACGGATGAAAAAAGTAGCAAAGCACTTTTATTTTTAGTGAAAGAAGCGTATGTATCAGACAATAAAGAAGCAAAAAGGATGATGGAGTTATTGCTTCCAAAAGTTTCAATCACACAACAGGAGATTCAACAAGTTTTACAATCAAAAGTACCAATGGAGGCATTACAGGTATTATTAGCAAAAAAGAATGCTCCAGTAACAGTTCCACAACTTCTAGAACGGCTTCAACAATCAATCAATGAATCAAATGAAACGATGCAGCAAATGGCTAAAATCATAGAAAAAGCACCGGTACAAGAATTAGCGAAAACATTAAAAAGCATCGTTCCTTTTCTCGGATTGCAATACGAAAAAGATATGGTAACATTTATGGCAAACCGAGAATGGATGCCGAAAGAACAATTGTTAGCCCAAACAAAAGCGATTCTTTTAGAAATGAGAAATCAGTGGAAAGAAAGTTCGGAAGGGTTTCAACAAGTAAATGAATTATTGAATCGCCATACCGCATTGCAACTAGTAAACGTACAAAATCAACCGCTTTTTCAATTGCTATTTCATTTTCCTATTTCGTTTACAAAGCACATAGAGGAAGCGATTGTACAATTTGAAGGGAAGAAAAATAAAAATAACGAAATTAATCCTGATTTTTGTCGAATTGTTTTTTATTTACAGTTAGAACATGTGAAAGAAACGATTGTCGATGTGCAAATTCAAAATAAAATTGTAAGCATTCATCTCTACAATGAACATTCGTTAGAAAAGCAAGTTCGCATCTTAACCCCAATGTTAAAAATGGCATTAGAAGATTTAGATTATCAACTTTCATTTGTAAAATCAATAGAGAAGAACGAACCAGAGCAAAAACCATTATTAGAAACAATTAGTGATGCAACGTATCAAGAGGTGGATATTCGAATATGAGCGAAGAAAAAGAAAGCATTCAAAGTGCGGTAGCATTGTCGTATGAATCAGAAAGCGATGCAGCACCTAAAATAGCTGGAAAAGGTAAAGGCGACTTAGCGAAACGGATGATTCAAATGGCAAAAGAAAATCAAATCCCCATTCAAAAAGATGAAACATTAGTAGAATTATTAAGTAAGTTGGAAGTGAATGAAACGATACCAGAAGAACTTTATCAAGTTGTAGCGGAAATTTTCTCTTTTATCTACAAATTAGATAGCTTATCAAAATGAAAAAGTACTTGTTGATTCAAACAAGTATTTTTTTGTGCAGCAAAAAGTATAGAAAAGCTTGATTATTTTCAAAAGTGTAAAAGGAATATTGTAATTGAGCGTAGAAAATAAGGGTATTAGGGGAAATACCTTCAAGCAATCTTTTCTAGTAGATAGGGGGAAACGGTATGAATATTCACGAATATCAAGGAAAACAGATTTTAAAGCAATTTGGTATAGCAGTTCCAGAAGGATACGTCGCCTATTCGAAAAATGAAGCAACAGAAAAGGCTGGTTTATTAAATAGCGATGTGATTGTTGTCAAAGCACAAATTCATGCAGGTGGTCGCGGGAAAGCTGGTGGCGTTAAAATAGCAAAAAATAAGGCCGAAGTACGAAGTTACGCCGCAGAATTATTAGGAAAAAAATTAGTGACCCACCAAACAGGTCCACATGGGACGGAAATTAAACGGTTATTAATTGAAGAAGGTGTAGATATTGATCAAGAATTTTATGTTGGATTAGTGTTAGACCGTAATCTTTCACGAATTGTGTTAATGGGTTCTGAAGAAGGTGGCGTGGATATTGAAGAAGTGGCGCATCGTACACCAGAAAAAATTATAAAAGAAGTCATAGACCCATCTATCGGTTTGCAAATGTTTCAAGCACAACGATTAGCTTTTAAAATGAATATTCCAGCACCATATATTCCGAAAGCAGTGCAATTTATGCTTGCTTTATATAAAGTGTATACCGAAAAAGATTGCTCGATTGCAGAAATTAATCCGCTTGTTACGACGAAAAGTGGAGAGGTGTTAGCGTTAGATGCAAAGTTAAATTTTGATGACAATGCGTTATTTCGTCATTCAGATATTGTTGAATACCGTGATTTAAATGAAGAAGACCCAAAAGAAATTGAAGCATCTAAATACGGGCTTAGTTATATTGCGCTTGATGGCAATATTGGTTGTATGGTAAATGGCGCAGGACTTGCAATGGCAACGATGGATATTATTAAATTTTATGGTGGTGAGCCAGCTAACTTTTTAGATGTTGGCGGAGGTGCCTCAGAAGAAAAAGTAACAGAGGCGTTTAAAATTATTTTATCTGACCTACATGTAAAAGGCATTTTTGTCAATATTTTTGGCGGTATTATGAAGTGTGACGTCATTGCGCAAGGTATTATTCAAGCAACAAAAGAAGTAGGATTACAAATTCCTCTTGTCGTTCGTTTAGAAGGAACAAACGTCGAACAAGGAAAACAAATGTTAAAACAGTCTGGTTTAAATATTGTTCCAGCAGATTCCATGGCGGACGGGGCACAACAAATTGTGGAACTTGTAAAACAATAAAACGAACGGAGGATAAAAAATGAGTATTTTAGTCAATCGTGATACGAAAGTCATTGTGCAAGGAATTACTGGTAGACAAGGATTGTTTCATGCGGAACAGATGATTGAGTATGGAACAAAGATTGTCGGTGGTGTTACACCAGTACGAGGAGGAACGACCGTTCTAAATGGGATTCCAGTATTCAATACTGTCGAAGATGCAGTAAGGGAAACAGGTGCAACAGTGTCGATTGTATACGTACCACCTTTTTTTGCAGCAGATGCTATTATGGCAGCTGTAGATAGTGAACTAGAACTAGTTATTTGTATTACAGAAGGTATTCCAATTATGGATATGACAAAAGTGAAGCGATTTATGGAAGGAAAAAAGACACGTTTAATAGGTCCTAACTGTCCGGGAATCATTACTCCAGAAGAATGTAAAATTGGTATTATGCCAGGGTATATTCATAAAAAAGGTCATGTAGGGATTGTAAGTCGTTCTGGTACATTAACTTATGAGGCGGTTCATCAATTAACGCAAAAAGGAATTGGTCAATCTAGTGCAGTTGGGATTGGTGGTGACCCAGTCAACGGGACAAGTTTTATTGATGTATTAAAAATGTTTCATGAGGATGAAGACACAAAAGCAGTGATTTTAATTGGAGAAATTGGTGGATCTGCTGAAGAAGAAGCGGCGAAATGGATCAAAGAAAACATGACAAAACCAGTCGTTGGCTTTATTGGAGGACAGACTGCACCACCAGGAAAAAGAATGGGGCATGCTGGAGCTATTATTTCGGGTGGAGAAGGAACGGCGCTTTCTAAAATAGAAACGATGACACAATGTGGAATTCGAGTTGCAGCCAATCCGTCCATTATTGGAGAAACACTCGTTCAATTATTGACAGAAAAAGGAAGATTAGAAGAGTTTTTAACGATAAATTAAAATATCTCTTGCGCTAATACAAAAGAAAAGTTTGTAAATAGGCACAACGACGAAAATAACCATTCCATCTGTCATTATCTTGATATAATAGTAAGAATATTCAAATAATAATGCGAATTTACTAGTTTTTGTGTGGTGTTCGTTTTGTTTCCTACTGTTTGTGTTTAAAAAGAAAAATACTCCGAAGTTTGTAAGCTAAAAGAATGACGAGAGGGCTCTCCGATTTTAGGAGGCCTTTTTTGTGCGGAAGGATGTTGACGATGACAGAAGAACGAGCATTAGTTGTTTTGCACCATTGTCGCGGTGTAGGATATGGCACATTAGAAAAAATAGTAAAACGAAACCTATCATTTTCCACATTCCTCTCACTTTCTCCAAAAGAATGGGTACACCAACAATTTATTAAAAAAGAAAATCTATCTAAGTTTCAAGAAGACCTCCAACGTATCAACTATTCCAACTTAAAACGTGTGTATGAAAAAAGAGGAATTACCATTATTACTATTTTAGATGAAAGATATCCCGCCCCTTTAAAAGAAATTGATACCCCTCCATTTGTTTTATATGCGAAAGGACGTATAGAATGGCTCTCTGTGTATCAAATGATAGCGATTGTCGGAAGTAGGAAAATGAGTACATTTGCTAAAAAAAATCTAGAAAAAATTTTACCTCCCCTTTTACAAGAAAATTGGATAATTGTGAGCGGATTAGCAAAAGGGGTCGATACGTTAACGCACAACATGACGATGGCATTAGGAGGGAAAACAATTGGTGTGCTAGGTTCAGGATTTGGGTATATATATCCGAAAGAAAACAAAGCAATAATGGAACAAATGGGGAACGAGCAATTGTTGATAACCGAATATCCCTTTCATTATCCACCTAATAAATGGCAATTCCCGTTTAGAAACCGAATTATTAGTGGATTAACAAGAGGAACTTTCGTGTTGGAAGCAAAGGAACGAAGTGGTTCATTAATTACAGCAAATTATGCATTAGAGCAAGGACGAGAAGTATTTGCTTGTCCTGGTCCACCAAGTTTAGAAGCGTTTGTTGGGACGAATGAATTGATTTTAAATGGGGCAAAATTAGTCCAAAACGGACAAGATATTTTAGAAGAATTACCGAAATTTATGCGATAAATAAGAGAAATCCGGAACAAAATTTAATTTTTATGTTTGACAAACCTTACCTTTCTATTTAATAATAGTGGGGATTTTAAATTACCTCTTAGGGGGGAGGAAACAGCAATGGGACAATATTTAGTAATTGTGGAATCTCCTGCTAAAGCAAAGACGATACAACGCTATCTAGGAAAGAGATATACAGTGAAAGCATCAATGGGACATGTTAGGGATTTACCTAAAAGTCAAATGGGTGTAGATGTAGAACACAATTATGAACCGAAATATATTACGATTCGTGGAAAAGGTCCAGTTTTAAAAGAATTAAAAAAAGAAGCGAAAAAAGCACAGAAAATATATTTAGCAGCTGACCCTGACCGAGAAGGGGAAGCGATTGCATGGCACTTAGCACACGTATTAGGTGTAGATGAAAATAGTGATTGTCGAGTTGTCTTTAATGAAATTACAAAAGATGCAATTAAGGATGCGTTCAAAACGCCAAGATCCATTAATATGGATCTTGTAGATGCGCAACAAGCAAGACGTGTGTTAGACCGATTAGTAGGATACAATATTAGCCCTTTATTATGGAAGAAAGTAAAAAAAGGATTGAGTGCAGGGCGGGTACAATCGGTTGCACTTCGGCTTATTGTAGAACGAGAACGAGAAATTGAAACGTTTGTTCCAGAAGAATATTGGTCGATTAAAGTAATGTTTGAAAACGAAGGACAAATATTCGAGGCTGATTTTGTAACTGTTGATGGACAAAAGCTAAAATTAAAAAACGAACAAGACGTTTTACAAGTTGTCAATCGATTAACATCGGATGATTACATTGTTCAATCCGTCAAAATGCGCGAACGTAAAAGAAATCCGGCACCGCCTTTTATTACTTCTAGCTTACAACAAGAGGCGGCGAGAAAATTAAACTTCCGTACGAAAAAGACAATGATGATTGCTCAACAACTGTATGAAGGGGTTGAGATGGGAAAAGAAGGTACGGTCGGGTTAATTACGTATATGCGTACGGATTCTACAAGAATTTCAGAAACAGCCCAACAGGAAGCGAAAAGTTATATCGAGTCTACATTTGGTAAAGAATTTATCGCGACAGAACAACGAAAAACAAAAAACAAAGCGAATGCACAAGATGCTCATGAAGCAATTAGACCAACGTCAATTTTACGGGAACCAGGCATTGTAAAATCATTTTTAAGCAATGATCAGTATCGTTTATACAAATTAATTTGGGAACGTTTTGTTGCGAGTCAAATGGCACCAGCAATTTTAGATACAATGGCGGTGGACATTGCACAAAACGGGGTTGTGTTCCGAGCGAATGGTGCGAAAATTAAATTTAAAGGTTTTATGAAAGTATATGTAGAGGATACCGATGACGGCAAAAAAGAAGAAGAAAAATGGTTGCCAAGTTTGTCAGAAAACCAAGTGGTGAAAAAAGAAAATATAGAATCAAAACAACATTTTACACAACCACCACCACGGTATTCAGAAGCTCGTTTAGTACGTACGTTAGAAGAGTTAGGAATTGGTCGTCCATCCACGTATGCACCAACGCTTGATACGATTCAACGTCGCGGGTACGTTGCGTTAGAGGACAAACGTTTTGTGCCTACGGAATTAGGAGAAATTGTTTTAGAATTAGTGATGGAATTTTTCGCTGATATTATCGATGTTGATTTTACCGCTAACCTTGAACATAGCCTAGATGAAGTAGAAGAAGGAAAAGCAGAGTGGATTGCGGTTATTGATGCCTTTTATAAAGAATTCGAGAAAAAACTAGTCGTAGCAGAAGAAGAAATGAAACATGTGGAAATTAAAGATGAACCTGCTGGCGAACAATGTGAAAAATGCGGAAGTGAAATGGTGTATAAAATGGGACGTTACGGTAAATTTATGGCGTGCTCTAACTTCCCGGATTGTCGAAATACAAAACCAATCGTGAAAGAAATCGGTGTAAAATGTCCAAAATGTAAAGAAGGAAATATTATTGAACGTAAAAGTAAAAAATCACGTATTTTTTATGGGTGTGATTGTTATCCAGCGTGTGATTTTGTATCTTGGGATAAACCGATTGCCCGTCCGTGTCCAAAATGTAACAGCATGCTTGTGGAGAAAAAATCAAAAAAAGGCAAGCAAGTCGTTTGTACGGAATGTGACTATCAAGAAGAACAGCAATAGGGGGAGTATACCGTGGAGTTTGTAAATGTCATTGGTGCTGGTCTTGCTGGAAGTGAGGCAGCATGGCAATTAGCAAATCGTGGTGTGAAAGTAAAGTTATATGAAATGCGTCCGAAAAAACAAACACCTGCACATCATACCGATAAGTTTGCGGAATTAGTATGTAGTAACTCACTTCGAGCAAACGCATTAACAAATGCAGTCGGTGTGTTAAAAGAAGAAATGAGACGAATGAACTCGGTCATTATTCGAGCTGCAGATGAAGCTCAAGTACCTGCAGGGGGGGCACTTGCAGTTGATCGCCATGATTTTAGCGAACGAGTAACGAATTATGTAAAAGAACACGAAAACATAGAAGTACTCTACGAGGAAGTGACAGAAATTCCTGAAGGACCGACTGTCATTGCTACGGGTCCGCTAACTTCCGAATCGTTTGCAAAAGCAATTCAAGAAATAACCGGAGAAGAATATTTATATTTTTATGATGCAGCGGCTCCTATCATCGAAAAAGATAGTATTAATATGGATAAAGTGTATTTAAAATCACGGTATGATAAAGGGGAAGCAGCCTATTTAAATTGTCCGATGACAAAAGAGGAATTTGAAGCCTTTTATGAAGCGCTCATAACAGCAGAATGTGCCCCATTAAAAGAATTTGAGAAAGAATTTTATTTTGAAGGCTGTATGCCATTTGAAGTAATGGCAACACGTGGTCAAAAGACATTATTATTCGGGCCAATGAAACCAGTAGGCTTAGAAGACCCAAAAACAGGAAAAAGACCGTATGCTGTTGCTCAATTAAGACAAGATGATAGTGCTGGTACGCTGTACAACATCGTTGGATTCCAAACGCATTTAAAATGGGGCGAACAAAAACGAATTATTCAAATGATTCCTGGATTAGAAGAAGCGGAAATTGTTCGATATGGTGTGATGCACCGCAATACTTTTTTAAATTCCCCAGCATTGCTTAAACCAACGTACCAATTAAAAGCTGTAGATCATTTATTCCTTGCGGGGCAAATGACTGGTGTGGAAGGATATGTTGAAAGTGCGGCATCAGGCTTAATTGCGGGATTGAATGCAAGCCAATTTGTGAAAGGGAAAGAACTGTTTGTTTTGCCAAAAGAAACGGTGATTGGTAGTATGGCACATTATATTACTACGACAAATGTGAAACATTTCCAACCGATGAACGCAAACTTTGGATTATTGCCACCACTTGATGTTCGAATGAAAAACAAAAAAGAGCGGTACGAGCAACTCGCTAATCGAGCGCTTGAAACAATTCAGAATTTTGTGTCAATATTATAAGCAAGTGTTGAAAGGGGTACTAAATTATGATACGATTTAGTAGCCCTTAATCCATGAGGAGGAATGAGTGTGAAAGAAGATATTCAATCTTTTATCGTTTATTTACAAGTAGAAAAGAACTATTCACCTCATACCATTTTAAATTATGAAGAAGATATCCATCATTTTGTAGCGTTTATGAAGCAGCAGAAACTTCATTGTTTTGCTGCTGTTTCTTATGCTTATATTCGTCTTTACCTTTCCGAATTATATGAAAATCCTTATGAACGAACATCGATTTCTCGAAAAATATCGTGTTTACGAACTTTTTACCGTTTTTTAGAACGAGAAAATATCGTTTCGAAAAATCCTTTCTTAATGACGGTTCTCCCAAAGAAGAAGCAACGATTGCCTAATTTTTTATACGAAGAAGAAATGAATGAATTATTTTCCATCTCCGATTGTTCTACACCTGTTGGGCAACGTGATCAAGCGATTTTAGAATTGCTGTATAGCTCTGGGTTACGTGTAAGTGAATGTGTAGGAATTACGATTGCTCATCTTGATTTCCAATTTGAAACCGTATTTGTAAAAGGAAAAGGAAGAAAAGAGCGTTATGTGCCGATTGGGCATTTTGCGTTAGAAGCTCTAAAAACGTATATAGAAAATGGACGTAAGCATTTATTGAAAAAGAATTCAGAAAAATGTGATACACTATTTTTGAATCAAAGGGGAAAACCTTTGACGACAAGAGGAATTCACTATATTATAAATAAGCTTATAGAACAATCATCTCTAACAGGACATATTTCTCCCCATACGCTTCGTCATACGTTTGCTACCCATTTATTAAACAATGGTGCAGATTTACGTTCTGTTCAAGAATTATTGGGACATTCGAATCTTTCAACAACGCAAATTTATACACATGTAACAAAAGAACGTTTACGAGAAGTTTATATGAAAGCCCATCCAAGAAGTGAATAAGAGGAGGTCGTCTTAATGGATCAAACGTTTCATGCCACAACAATTTTAGCTGTTCAACATAACGGGAAATGTGCAATGGCTGGTGATGGTCAAGTAACATTTGGAAATAGCGTCGTGATGAAACATACCGCTAAAAAAGTACGTCGCCTGTATCATAATCAAGTGATTGCTGGGTTTGCTGGTTCTGTAGCAGATGCTTTTACATTATTTGAAAAGTTTGAATCTCGTTTAGAAGCATACCATGGTAATTTACAACGTGCGAGTGTGGAATTAGCAAAGGAGTGGCGCGGTGATAAAATGTTACGTCAATTAGAAGCGATGCTAATTGTCATGAATAAAGAAGAAATTTTATTAATCTCTGGAACAGGTGAGGTCATTCAACCAGATGACGGTATTTTAGCAATCGGATCTGGTGGTAATTATGCATTAAGTGCTGCTAGAGCATTAAAGCGTTACAACAAAGATATGACCGCAAAAGAAATTGCAAAAGCTTCTTTACAGATTGCTTCAGAGTTATGTGTTTATACAAATGATCATATCATTGTAGAAGAAATAGCAGAATAAATAAGTGTTGGATAGATAATCGATAGTATGTGATTTGGATACGAAGAAAGTGGATATCGTAAAAGGAGGACGTCGTCAAATGCAAGCGTTAACACCAAAAGAAATTGTGAATCAATTAGACCGATATATTGTTGGACAAAAAAAGGCAAAGCGAGCGGTTGCGATTGCGCTTAGAAATCGATATCGTCGCAGTAAATTAAAAGAGGAATTGCGCGAAGAAATTATTCCTAAAAATATTTTAATGATTGGTCCGACTGGTGTCGGAAAAACAGAAATTGCTAGAAGATTGGCAAAAATGGTTCGAGCTCCTTTTGTAAAAGTAGAGGCGACGAAATTTACGGAAGTTGGATACGTTGGTCGTGATGTAGAATCCATGGTTCGAGATTTAGTGGAAACGAGTATTCGTCTTATAAAAACAGAAAAAATGCAATCTGTGAAACAAAAAGCAGAAGAACAAGCAGATGACCGAATTGTAGAAATTCTTGTTCCAGTAAAAAAACAAACGCAAACCTTTAAAAATCCGTTTGAAATGTTATTTAATACACAACAGCAAACAGAAGAAAAAGATGATACCGTTCAACAAGAAAATCTGCAACAAAAACGAATTCAAACAAAAAAATTATTAAAACTTGGAGAATTAGAAGACCGAGTTATTACGGTTGAAATCGAAGAACAGCAACAAAATATGTTTGATTTATTTCAAGGAACGGGAATGGAACAAATGGGCATGAACGTTCAAGATATGCTAGGATCGATTATGCCTAAGAAAAAGAAAAAAAGAAAAGTAACTGTCCGAGAAGCGAGAAAAATTTTAACGCAAGAAGAAGCACAAAAATTGATTGACATGGACGAGGTAATTGCAGAAGCGGTTTTTAAAGCAGAGGAATCAGGAATTATTTTTATTGATGAAATAGACAAAATAGCAGGGAAAAATCATCATTCTGCGGATGTTTCGCGTGAAGGAGTACAACGTGACATTTTGCCAATTGTCGAAGGTTCGACGGTTGTAACGAAATATGGCGCTGTAAAAACAGATCATATTTTATTTATTGCAGCTGGTGCTTTTCATATTTCAAAACCATCGGATTTAATTCCAGAATTACAAGGGCGATTCCCAATTCGCGTGGAATTATCGAGTCTATCGATTGAGGACTTTATTTCTATTCTCGTAGAACCAAATAATGCTTTATTAAAACAATATGTAGCAATGCTTGAAACAGAGGGTATAAAAGTTTCGTTTACAGACGAAGCTATCCATAAATTAGCAGAAATTGCAACGCAAGTGAACGAACAAACCGATGATATCGGTGCAAGACGTCTGCACACTGTTCTTGAAAAATTGTTAGAAGATCTTTCGTTCGAAGCGCCAGAGATTACGTTAGAAGAAATAATGATTACAAAAGAATATGTAGAAGAAAAACTGCAGTCGATTGCGAAAAATCGAGATCTTAGTCAATTTATATTGTAGTCACCAGAATTAGGAGGAAAAATGGATGAAATTATTAGATAAAACTCGTAAAATTAACGCAATGCTTCAAGAATCAGCAGGAGAACCAGTTAATTTTAAAGAAATGGCGGAAACTTTACGAGATGTGATAGAGGCCAATATTTTCGTTGTGAGTCGTCGTGGCAAATTATTAGGATACGCCATTAAACAAGAAATTGAAAATGATCGTATGAAACAAATGCTTGAAAAACGTCAGTTCCCAGAAGAATATACAAAAAGTTTATTTAATGTTACGGTTACTTCTCCGAATTTAGATATTGACAGCGAATACACTGCTTTTCCGATTGAAAACAAAGAATTGTTTGCATCTGGATTAACCACTATTGTACCTATTATCGGTGGTGGCGAGCGCTTAGGAACGTTAGTATTAGCACGTCTAATTGCGCCTTTTTCAGATGATGATTTATTGTTAGCAGAGTACGGTGCAACGGTGGTAGGAATGGAGATTTTACGTGAAAAATCGGAAGAAATTGAAATGGAAGCACGAAGTAAAGCGGTAGTTCAAATGGCAATCAATTCATTATCATATAGCGAATTAGAAGCCATTGAACATATTTTTGAAGAATTAGACGGGAAAGAAGGATTATTAGTAGCTAGTAAAGTGGCAGATCGTGTAGGTATTACACGTTCTGTTATCGTCAATGCATTGCGTAAATTAGAAAGTGCTGGTGTGATTGAATCACGTTCGCTTGGGATGAAAGGGACGTATATTAAAGTATTAAACGATAAATTTTTGGATGAATTAACAAAAATTAAAGAACGGTAATCAGTAAAAAAATGAAAGAATAAAAAAAACCATTTTTCTTGTATAAAGAAAAATGGTTTTTTTATGATAAAACATAAGGCTATTGTCCTATAATCATTTCTATACTATAATTGAAAAAAATAACAAGATTTTATGGTACTAATATTAATAACGTTTATATAGTGTTAATATAGGAAGTTATATTTAGATAGTAAAAAAGTTTTTTTGTAAATAAACGATAGCACTTAATTTGGATAGGTCTTTATAAGTGAATGTATCTTTTTCTTTTAGAGTAGTGGACAAAATATAGCTGTTTAACCTAAAATTACATAGGATGAAAATAAAAAGAACTAGAAAAGCGAGGGACATTTTATGGAATTATTTTCTAGGCCATTATTCCCGATGATGGAACAAACATTACGTCAATCGTCGATGAAACAAAAAGTAATTGCACAAAATTTAGCAAATTATGATACTCCGGGATATAAGTCAAAGGACGTAGTTTTTAAAAATGAATTAAATCGTGCTTTACAATCACAAGAAATGAAAGCAAATCGAACGCATCTTAAACATGTAGATTTTAAATATAGTAATTCTTTATCTACTATTATTTCAAAATCCAACCACTTAACGATGAATAATAATGGAAACAGCGTAGATATTGATAAAGAAACAACAGATATGGCGAAAAATCAACTTTATTATAATTCGGTAATAGAAGGATTAAATAGTGAATTTCAAAAATTAAAATTAGCAGCTAGAGGAGGACGATAATGAATGGGTATTTTTTACGGAATCAACACAACTGCATCAGCCTTAACTGCGCAACGTTTACGGATGGATGTTGTTTCTTCTAATATGTCTAATATCGATACAACAAGAGAAAGAATGGTAGATGGGGAATGGGAACCATATCGTAGGAAAATGGTAGTAATGGAGTCGAAAGAAGGAACCAACTTTAAAAATTTTTTAAATTTAGCTCAAAATAAGGTGAATAATCCTGGTAATGGGGTATTAGTAAAAAGGATAGTAGAGGATCAAACCCCATTTAAACAAATGTATAATCCGGATCATCCTGATGCGAACGAACTAGGGTACGTTCAGTATCCGAATGTAGATCCGTTAAAAGAAATGGTAGATATGATGAGTGCTACTAGATCGTATGAAGCAAATGTTACATCGTTAAATGCATCAAAAAATATGCTTTTAAAAGCACTTGAAATAGGGAAATAGAAATAAAGAAGGAGGGGTATGATGCCTAATTTAATAAACGGAGTACCTACGATAGGCGTAGTAAAATCGATGGCACCATCTTCGGTAAAACCTACACCAATGGAAGCGCAACAGTCGTTTAAAACTGCTTTGAATGATGCAATAAATAAAACGAACCAACTACAAGTAGATGGGCAAGGGGCACTAGAAAAATTAATACAAGGACAAGATATAGATTTGCACGAAGTGATGATTGCACAACAAAAGGCTTTAGTCTCACTACAAACGACAGTAGAAGTTCGAAATAAGGTCATTGAAGCTTATCAAGAAGTAATGAGAATGCAAGTGTAATCATTCGTTACGTAAACTTAACATTATGCGCTATGTCACAAATGATTACACTATTTCAACGTCGTGATACATACTATAAAAATCTCAATAATGAAAAATAGAAAAAGCTGGGGGAAGTAATGAAGGAAAAGCTCACACAACTAAAAGAACGCGTGGGAACATTTTGGAAAGAGCGAACGAAACTTCAAAAAATATTGATGATTGGCACGCTACTCCTGTTCATTATCGGTGTTAGTGTAATTAGTTTTTTTGCTAGTAATCCAAAATTAGTACCTTTATATAGTCAGTTAACGCCACAAGAAACAGGACAAATCAAAGAAAATCTCGATCAAAAAGGAATCCCTTCAGAAGTAACGGATAACGGAACAACCGTATTAGTTCCAGAAAAACAAGTAAATGATTTAAAAGTTCAGTTAGCTTCAGAAGGGATTCCAAAAAGTGGAACGATTGATTATTCTTTTTTTAAAGACAAAAGTAGTTTTGGAATGACAGATAATGAATTTAGTGTATTAGAACGTGCGGCGATGCAAACGGAATTAGAAAATTTAATTAAAAACGTGAATGGTGTAAAGAATGCGAAAGTAATGATTACTCTTCCGGAAGAAAGTGTTTGGGTAACCGATAAAGAGAAAACAGCTTCCGCATCAGTTGTCTTAGAAGTAGATCCAGGTTATAAACCAGATCAAAAACAAATTATGGCGATGTATACACTAGTTTCTAAAAGTGTTCCTAATCTACCTACTGAGAATATCGTTATGACCGATCAAAACTTTAATTATTACGATTTAAATCAAACTACAAATGGTAGTTCTTTAACGAAATTCCAGGAACAGATGCAAATGAAAAAAGAAATTGAACGAAATATACAAACACAAATTCAACAAATGCTGGCAACTATGATGGGACCAGATAAAGTGGCCGTTAGTGTTTCAGCAGATGTGGATGTGAAGGAAGAAACGAGAGAAGAAAATCTAGTAGAACCAGTGGATGAAGAAAACATGGAAGGAATTCGAGTAAGTGCAGAAAAAATCACAGAAACTTACAATGGTGAAAATGCCCAAGTTGGAGGAGTACCGGGAACAGGAGAAAATGATGTGCCTGGATATCCAGCAGCAAATGGTGCAGGTGGGAATGGAAACTATGAAAAAGTGGAAGACCGTGTGAACTATGATGTGAACCGGATTCAACGTTCTATCAAAGAAAGCCCGTATTCTATTCGTGATTTAGGAATTCAAGTAATGGTAGAACCACCGGAAGCGGATAATCCAGCTTCTCTTCCAGCGCAAACGATTAATGATATCGAACAAATTTTATCTACGATTGTTCGTACTAGCATTTCTAAAACAGAAATGCGCCCAGAATTAACAGAACAAGAAATTCAAAATAAAATTTATGTAGCAGCACAAGAGTTTCAAGGGAAACAAAAAGTAGCAAAAGAAGAAACAACAAAAATTCCTTGGTGGGTATATGTTGTGGGAGCTGTTTTATTAGTTTTCATTATCGTTTTAGTTATTTTACTCATGAGAAAACGTCGTGCTGCTGAAGGATTAGAAGAAGAACTTCCTATTTTAGAAGAGCAATTAAACGTAACAGAAATAGAAGATTTAGAAGAAGAATTAACAGAAGGTGCTGTTCAAAAGAAACAACTAGAAAAATACGCAAAAGACAAACCAGAAGATTTTGCCCGTTTATTGCGAACTTGGCTATCTGAAGAGTAGGGGGAGTTTATATGCCAGGAACAAAAGAATTAACAGGAAAACAGAAAGCGGCCATATTGCTCATTGCTCTTGGACCAGATGTATCGGCTCAAATTTATAAACATTTAACAGAAGAAGAAATAGAAAAACTAACATTAGAAATTTCAAGTGTAAAAAAAGTAGATAGTGATTTAAAAGATGGGATTTTATCGGAATTTCATCAAATTGTGAAAGCACAAGATTATATTGACCAAGGTGGGATTACCTACGCAAAAGATGTACTAGAAAAAGCGTTAGGAAAACATGAAGCGATGGAAATTATTCAACGACTAACATCCACGTTACAAGTTCGACCATTTGACTTTGCTAGACGAGCAGATGCTGGACAAATTTTAAACTTTATCCAAAATGAACATCCGCAAACAATTGCGCTCATTCTATCTTATTTAGAACCGCAACAAGCAGGTCAAATTTTATCGGAATTGCCACAAGAATTTCAAGCGGATGTAGCCAAACGGATTGCTGTCATGGATGGTACTTCACCTGAAATTATTAATGAGGTCGAGCATGTGTTAGAACAAAAGCTTTCTAGCACGGTTGTAAACGACTATACACAAACGGGTGGCATTGAAGCGGTCGTAGAAGTATTGAATGGTGTAGATAGAGCGACAGAACGGACCATTTTAGAGTCACTAGAAATTCAAGATCCTGAATTAGCAGAAGAAATTAAAAAACGGATGTTTGTATTCGAGGATATTGTTACACTCGACAGCCGCGCTATTCAACGTGTCATTCGCGACGTAGAAAACGAAGATTTGATGCTTTCATTGAAAGTAGCAAGCGAAGAAGTAAAAACCGTTCTTTTCAAAAATATGTCACAACGTATGGCTGAAACGTTTAAAGAGGAAATGGAATATATGGGACCTGTTCGACTTCGTGATGTAGAAGAGGCGCAAACACGTATCGTTGGAGTAATTCGGCGTCTTGAAGATGCAGGAGAAATTGTCATTGCTCGCGGTGGTGGTGATGATATCATTGTCTAAAATTATTAAACGTCAACATGCAGTGAAACATGATCAAGGTATTACAATTCAAGTTCGGTCACTTGAACTAGCCCATGAAGAAGCTTCGGAACATGATATCTCGATAGAAAATGCGAACATTGCTTATCAAGAAATGTTAGAGCAGGCTCAAAGAGAAGTAAATGAAATGCATGAAATGGTAAATCAACAAGTAGAGCAAGCTAGACAAATGATTGACTTAGAAAAACAACAGTGGGAAGAAGAACGACAACAATGGGTCGAACAAGCAAAACAAGAAGGTTATGAAATTGGATATGCTCAAGGTCTAGAGATTGGTCAAAATGAATATGTAGAAAAGATAGAACAAGCCAAACAGTTAATCTTACTAGCGAAAGAAGACTATTATAAGCATATTGAACAAGCTGAGTTAGATATTGTTTCAATCGGTTTAAAAGCTGCAGAAAAAATTATTGGCCATCAATTAGAGGAAGAAAATACGGTTTGGATTGATATTGTGAAGCAAGTTATTCACGAAGTACGTGATCAAGATATCGTGAAACTTTACGTTCATCCTAATCAATATGAATGGACCTTGAAACATCAACAAGAATTAAAAGATTTTTTTAAGTTGAATACCGAGCTGTACATTATACCGAATGTGGACTTACAAGAATATGGTTGTGTAGTAGAATCCCCATTTGGACAAATTGATGCAACGATTGATAGTCAATTAAAAGAATTAAAACGTAAATTATTAGAAAAACTTGAGGAGCTAGATGATGGATCTTTCCGTAATATTGAATGAAATTAATAAAATTGATAGTTTTAAGCGATACGGGAAAGTGAAAAGGGTTGTTGGATTAATGATTGAATCTCAAGGCCCAGAAGCATCTGTTGGGGATCTTTGTTACATCTATTTAGATAACATGAAGAAAAAAAGTGTCCGAGCGGAAGTAGTCGGATTCCGTGATGAGTTTGTTTTATTAATGCCTTATACAGAAGTAAGTAAAATCTCACCAGGGAGCATTGTAGAAGCAACTGGTGCGCCATTACAAGTAAAGATAGGAAATAGTTTAATAGGACAAGTGATTGACGGATGTGGGGAGTTGTTAGATGGCAGGAAATTGCCGAAAGGATTGTCTAATATCTCAACAAACAACGAACCCCCAAATCCGATGCAACGACCTCCTATTTCGGAGCCAATCAGTGTGGGTATTCGTTCTATTGATAGTTTGCTAACAGTAGGAAAAGGCCAACGTGTCGGTATTTTTGCCGGTAGTGGTGTAGGAAAAAGTACGTTGATGGGGATGATTGCCAAAAGTACAACGGCAGATTTAAATGTTGTTGCACTTGTGGGGGAACGCGGACGTGAAGTACGTGAATTTATCGAGCGAGAGTTAGGGGAGGAAGGATTGCAACGAAGCATCGTAGTTGTCGCAACGAGTGACCAACCAGCACTTATGAGAATAAAAGCAGCATATACAGCAACTGCAATCGCAGAATATTTTAGAGACCAAGGACTCGATGTTATGTTCATGATGGACTCCGTTACGCGTGTAGCCATGGCACAGCGTGAAATAGGGTTAGCGTCAGGCGAACCACCAACAACAAAAGGATATACACCAAGTGTATTTGCGATTTTACCGAAATTGTTAGAAAGAACTGGAACAAATGAGCTTGGGTCGATTACAGCATTTTATACGGTTCTCGTAGATGGGGATGATTTTAACGAACCGATTGCAGATACGGTTCGCGGAATATTAGATGGGCATTTTGTTCTCGATCGAACATTAGCAAATCGCGGACATTATCCAGCGATTAATATTTTAAAAAGTGTTAGTCGTGTCATGAATTCTATCGTTTCGAAAGAACATCGCCTAGTAGCAGAAAGATTACGGAACTTATTATCCATATATACAGAATCAGAGGACTTGATTAACATTGGTGCCTATAAGCGGGGTTCTTCGCAACAAATTGATGAAGCAATTCAATCTTATCCGGTAATTACACAATTTTTAAAACAAGCCGTAGATGAAAAAACAACGTTAGAACAATCGGTAATAGATATGATGAGTCAATTTGGTGAAGGAGCATAATTGGATGAAGTATGAATATGGACTAGAAAAAGTGCTGACGATTAAAGAAAAAGAAAAACAAACAGTTGCAAATGAATATGAAAAGGCTCGAGAATCCTTTCAAAAACGAGCGATGCAGTTATATGAACAACTAAAGAAAAAAGAACAATTAGAAGAAGAAAGGCAAGCATTATTAAAAAAAGGAATTATCATTCGGGATTTACAACAAAATCAATTTTTTCTTCATAAAATAGAAGATAAAATCGCAGAAACAGAAGAAAAGGTAAATGAAGCACGAACACATATGCAAGTTAAACAACAAATGCTAGTGTATAAAAATATAGAAATGAAAAAGTACGAAAAAATGAAAGAAAAAGAAAAATTAGCGTATCTCAAACAGCAAAAACAAGAGGAAGAGCGTTTGATGGATGAAATATCTATTCAGCAATATATGAATGACAGGAAATAGGTGACAGTATGAGTAAAAAAGAACAGGATGAAGTGGAAGAATTTGAAGCGTTAGATGAGAAAAAGTTAACAAGTGGATTTAAAAAGTTTATTGTCTTAGTCTTCATTCCAATCATATTTGCAATTGTTGTAGTGATAATCTTTTTTTCTATTATTGGTGTGGATGTGTTTGGGAAAATTCAAAATATAGCAAGTAACATTCCTGGAATCTCAAAGTTAGTCACGGATGAAAAAGAACAGCCAAGTGAAAAAGATAAACTAAAATTTCAAGTAGAAGAACAACAAGCAAAAATTAATCAGTTAACAAAAGAATTAGAAAAAAAAGAAAAAAAAGTAAATGAATTGGAACAAAAAAGCACCCAACTTGAGCAAGAAAAACAAACGCTTACTCAGGAACAAAGCGCTAATCAAGAGATTCAAAATATGGATACACAAAAAAATATCGATGCCGACAAAGAGTTAAAAGATGCTGCCAAAACATATTCTTCGATGTCATCCCAAAAAGCAGCGGATATTTTGACGGTCATGAAACGCGAGGAAGCAGTTTTAATCATGAAACAAATGCGTACAGATACGAGAGCATCCATTTTGCAAAAAATGGAACCTGTCGATGCTGCTGATTTCACAAAAAGGCTTGCGGAAAAAGGTCTGGAAGAGGGTGAAATAGATAATGAAGGTGAGTAATGTTGCTACGGATTTCGTTGCTGTAAGTGAACAAAAAGTAAAACAATCTTCAGTCGAACATTCTTTCCAAGAAACCTTACATGAAACAATGCATCAATCAGAACAAACGGAAAATCAGAATGAAATGGTCACTACAAAATCAGTTGAAACAAAAGGAGAGGGAGAGCAAAGTAAGGACGAGATAACGGAACAAAAAATGGAATCGATTAAAGAAAAAATAGAAGAATTTTTGCAACATTTTCCTTTGGAAGCTGGTTTCTTAAAATCTGACATGTTACACCATACAGATGTACAAAAGCTGATTATTAAATTACCGAAAGATACACAAAAGTTGTTACATTTTGTCATAAATCAAGGTTTTTCCATCGAACAGGCTATAGACAAAACGTCTAAAAACGGATTAGCATTACAAACCTTGTTAAGTATCTTTACAGAACAAATGAAACAAACGAAAGGCTTTGAAACGAAATTTCTCTCTTTTTTACAACAGTTAAGTAAAGGAGATCAAAAACAATTAGCTGATTGGTTTAAGTCCTCTTTTTCTAAACGATTACACTTATTTGGAGAAAAAGGAATAGAACAAACAGTCCGTTCGTTTTCTAAAACAACAGATACGAAGTCTGTTTTCGATAAATTCACCACCGTCACAATGGGTAAACAAGATACTCGTGCAACACAACAGGAGGTAACATCTAAACAAAAGGCAATAGGTTTTCAGTCGGGATTTATGAATCCATCACAGCAACTGTCCTTTTTTGCACAATTAAAGCAGCCTGTTCAACCAGCAACTTCGCAAAAGTTAGTACAACAATTTACACAGATGATGCAGCGCGGGGTGTTTCAAACGTTACCTAATGGAGCCCAAAGTTTTTCAATTCAATTATATCCAGAACATTTAGGGCAAATGGAAGTACAACTTATTAGAGGTAATCAAGAAATGATGGCCCGTTTGATTGTCGGAAATAAGCAAGCAAAAGAGCTCATTGAATCACAATTTCATCAATTACGCCAAGCTATTCATCAACAAAACATTCAAGTAGATAAATGGGAAGTTGTGATAGATGAAAAACAAGCGATGATGCAATCCAATGCAAATCAAGAACAACAAGAACGACAATCATCTGATAATAAAGAAACAAACAAAGAGAATCAAAAAGAAGAAAACTCTTTTGTGAACTCTTTTATGGATTTTTTATTACAATCTGAACAAGAAGGGGAATAAAATATGTCTGAGATTAATAGGAAATCAGCAACTATTGACCCAAATTTGTTTTACAGTAATAAACCGAAACAAGAACGATCAACTGGTAATAACGCATTAGGAAAAGATGACTTTTTAAAAATTTTAATCACACAACTTCAACATCAAGATCCGATGTCACCGATGCAAGATCGGGAATTCATTGCTCAAATGGCGCAATTTACGCAAGTAGAGCAAATGACCAATATGTCGAAAATGTTAGAGAAATTCATTCAATTTGAAGCAGGGAACCCGTTAGTTAAATTTTCGGAATTAATCGGGAAAGAAATTCATTTTGAAACGGAAATTCCCTCTGATGAAAAAGACACTCCGTCAAAAATAGAGTCTGGTAATGGAATGGTGAAGACGGTCGTTACGAGAGAAAATGGGATTTTTGCTATTTTGGATAATGGGAAAGAAGTCAGTGTGAATGATGTCATTCAAGTTGGCTCTCCTAGTAATAAATAATGACATTATCTATTTATTTTAGACTATTGAAAAAAATAAGTAATTCAAACATGAGAGGAGCATCATTATGTTACGTTCAATGTACTCAGCAATTTCAGGGATGAAAAACTTTCAGTTGAAATTAGATGTAATTGGTAATAATATTGCGAATGTGAATACGTATGGTTACAAAAAAAATCGTGCCGTTTTTAAAGATATGGTGTATCAAGCTCAAGGCGGAGCGAGTGCACCAGTTCAAGGTGGACGAGGTGGAACGAATCCAAAACAAGTTGGATTAGGGTCACAAGTTGCTACAATTGACTCGGTTGCAACGCAAGGTTCTTCTCAATCTACTGGTCGACCATTAGATTTAATGATTAATGGAGACGGTTATTTTATGGTATCCGACGGAACTACAGATTACTATACACGATCTGGAAACTTTTATTTGGATCAAGAAGGAAATATCGTTAATGGAGACGGGATGTACTTAAAAGGATATGGGTATAATCGTTTACCAAACGGAACATTCGAAGATGCTAATCGTCAAGCGGTAGATGGTTTAGGGTACCGTATCAATGAAAATGACAATTATCTTGCTGTAAATCCAGCAAATCCAAACGGTGCTCCATTACAAGTGAATGCCGATGGATATCGCGTCAATAATGATGGGAAATTGGTTCATACAGATGATCGGTTAATCGACGAACTAGGGTATTTAGTAAATGAAGATGGTCAATATTTAAATGCAGCAGGACAAGTTGCTCAAAATAAAGAGGATCGCATCTATTTAGGGAAACCAGTAAAACTAGATCGTATTGTAGGAGAAAAAGCTCCATTAGACCGTTTTACAATTGATCCTAATAATACAAAAAGCTTCAGTATCGGACCTGATGGGAAGATTAACATCGTTACAGCGACAGAAGGACTTGATAGTTCACAACAAGTCTTTATTGCAAAATTTAATAACGCAGAAGGTCTTCAACGTTTAGGTAGTAGTTTATATGTTGTTTCCTCGAACTCAGGAGCCCCAATTATTGGAGAGCCAGGTTTAGATGGAAATGGTGATATTATTTCTTCGACACTTGAAATGAGTAATGTGGACTTAGGAGAAGAATTTACAGAAATGATTGTTGCACAACGTGCATTCCAAGCAAATACAAGAACTATTACAACAGCAGATCAAATTTTACAAGAATTAATGCAAATGAAACGATAAAAGAGGTGCATTAGTATATGCTTGATTCTTTCTATTCTGGTGTTTCTGGTATGACTCAATCGCAACGTCGATTGGACGTTACCGGAAACAACTTATCCAATGCTAATACAGTTGGATTTAAAAAATCCCGTACGATGTTTAAAGATTTGATTTATAACGAAATAAAAGCACCACAAGAAGCAGCACAAAACCGTGGTTCTATCCATACGCTTCAATCAGGTTTAGGTGCAACGACAGCTTCTATTGATCGGATTCATACTACAGGAAATGCTCAAGCTACGGGGAGACCGTTAGATGTCATGATACCTGGACCAGGGATGTTTGTGACAATTGGAAATACCGCGAATCAAGGAGAACCATTGTATACTCGGTCCGGTAATTTTTATGTCGACCAAAATGGTTATTTAGTAACACAAGACGGACGGTACGTTACACAAGCAAACCCACAAAATCAAGGATTGGTTGGCTTAGCCCCGATACAAGTTGGCCAAGATGCGAGGAACGTTCGTGTAAACCAGTTAGGTGCAGTGCTATATGACGATGTAAATGGCAACACCCAACAAGCAGGGCGTCTAGTTATTGCGTTACCAGCAAACGAAGAAGGCTTAGAAAAAATAGGTCAAAATAATTATCGTATTACTGAAAATAGTGGAGATGTACGGTTAGCATTTGCTGGTCAGGGAGAACTTGGTTTATTAATAGCAGGTGTATTGGAAATGAGTAATGTAGATGTTGGAGAAGAGATTACCGAGTTAATTTTATCGCAACGTCATTTTCAGGCAAGTGCCCAAGCGGTGAAAACGAGTGATGAGATTTTACAAGAAATCGCAAATTTAAGAAGATAGGGGGTAGCGAGGAGACTTCCTCCTTCTACATCATATGATTGAAGTGACACGTTTAAATGGACAACCCTTTTCTATCAATGCAATTTATATTGAATTGCTTGAAGAAACACCAGACACCATTATTACATTAACAAATGGAAAAAAATATATTGTTCGAGAGCCAATCGAAGAAGTAAAAGAAAAAATTACGAACTTTTACAAACAAATTACGATAATCGGTAGACCAGAAATGGAGGGTTCATAAATGGCAAAAGGAAATAAACTAGTAAATATTATGATTATATTAATGTTGTCGATTGTCTTAGTTGCAGTCGTTGGATTTGTAGTTTTTAAATTTATGACCGCTCCAAAAGAAAAAACAGAACCGAAAGCAAAAGAATTAGTGGAGTTGACGGTAGATACAGAAGAAATTACTACTAATTTGGCGGATGATTCTTATGTGAAAATTAAATTTAAATTACAAACAGATAACAAAGATGCAAAGAAAGAACTAGAGCAACGATCATTCCAAGTAAACGATATTATTATTAATAAGCTTTCTACTATGACTTCTGAAGAGGTTCGTTCGCAAGAAGGAATGCTAAAAGCGGAAGAGGAAATTCAAAACAAAGTAAACGAACTCATGCAAGAAGGAAAAGTGACTAATATTTATACAACGATGAAAGTAATTTCATAGTTTAACGTTTGTTGGCGAAAGAGAGGTGAGCTACATGGCTGAAGATGTATTATCGCAAAGTGAAATAGACGCATTACTATCTGCCTTATCAGCTGGAGAAATGAATGCAGAAGAATTAAAAAAAGAAGAGTCAGAAAAAAAGGTAAAAGTATACGATTTTAAACGTGCCCTTCGTTTTTCAAAAGATCAAATTCGCAGTCTTTCAAGAATTCATGAAAATTTTGCGAGATTACTAACTACTTATTTTTCAGCACAATTGCGCACATACGTGCAAATCTCTGTCGCTTCTGTAGACCAATTACCGTATGAAGAGTTTATTCGTTCGATACCGAAATTGACGATTTTAAACGTTTTTCGAGCCGAGCCGTTAGAAGGAAGACTTTTAATGGAAGTAAACCCTAACATTGCTTATGCGATGTTAGATCGAATTTTAGGTGGACAAGGCGATAGTTTGAACAAGGTGGATAATTTAACAGAAATAGAATCTAGCATTATGAAGCAAATGTTTGAACGGTCCTTATATGCATTTAGTGAGGCTTGGGAATCAGTTATTAATCTCGATTGTTATTTAGAAGAATTTGAAGTCAATTCGCAATTTATGCAAATGGTTTCACCAAATGAAACAGTCGTTGTTATTTCTCTTAATACAGTAATTGGGGACATAAGTGGAATGATTAATATTTGTTTGCCGCATGTCGTTATTGAACCAATTATTCCAAAACTTTCTGGACACTATTGGATGCAAGAATCGAAAAAGGAGCGTGCTCCAGAAGAACTTCATAATTTAGAACAGAATATTAAACGAGCGTTCGTGCCTGTAGTTGCTGAACTCGGAGAAACGACCATTTCAGTAGAAGATTTTCTTTATTTAGAAGTTGGCGATTGTCTTTCATTACATACAAAAACAACGGAACCATTAAAGATTAAAGTTTCAGGAGAATCAAAATTTTTAGTGCAACCAGGGAAAGTGAATAAAAAAGTAGCTGTTCAAATTTTAGAAAGTTTGGAAGGAGAGTATAACGATGACTAGTGATATGCTTTCACAAGAAGAAATCAATGCTTTATTACAAGGGACTAATGCAGATGCATCAAATGAACCGAGCGGAAATGATGCTACTGATCAATTGAATATGTCAAATGATATTAATGATTACTTGGATTCCATGGAGCAAGATGCATTAGGGGAAATTGGGAATATTTCCTTTGGCAGTGCCACAACAACGTTATCTACTTTATTAAACCAAAAAGTAGATATTACCACTCCAACCGTTTCGGTTATTACACGAGCTAGATTAATGGAAGAGTTTCCAAAACCACATGTTTCTGTGCAAGTGGAATACACGGAAGGTTTCGAGGGAGAAAATCTATTAGTTATTCGTACAGAAGATGCCCAAATCATTGCCGACTTAATGCTAGGCGGAGACGGGACGAATCCTATAGAAGAATTAACAGATATGCATTTAAGCGCTGTACAAGAAGCGATGAATCAAATGATGGGTAGTGCTGCAACTAGTATGTCAACTATCTTCAATAAGCGAGTAGATATTTCTCCACCTAAAATAGATGTGTTAGATGTGAAAAATGAAAAAGGAATTCCGCATGAAGATATTTTAATTAAAGTTTCTTTCCGGTTACGGGTAGGGGAACTTATTGATTCTAGTATTATGCAATTACTACCAGTTCCTTTTGCGAAAGAATTAATTCAACAATTGTTTAACCCAGGAAGCGGAAGTGAACCAAAGGAACAACCTAAACAAGCAACACCACAACGACCAAAGCAAGATACACCATCGCGATCTGTAGAACAACCAATGCCATCAAGTCGGCCAACATATGAGAAACAACAATCAGTCGATGTGCAGCCGGCACGCTTTGCGGAATTTACTACACCATCGCTTGATGAACAAGAAGCACAAAATTTAAATTTATTACTGGATATCCCACTCAATGTGACAGTGGAATTAGGTAGAACAAAAAAGTCGATTCGTGAAATTTTGGAACTTTCCCCAGGATCGATTATTGAATTGGATAAACTTGCAGGTGAACCTGTCGATATTTTAGTGAATAATAAAATGATTGCACAAGGTGAAGTTGTAGTCATCGATGAAAACTTCGGTGTTCGTATTACGAAAATTTCAAGTCAAGAAGACCGAATTAGAAAACTTCGATAAATTTTAAAAAAGAATGCTAGGAGGCAAATAAGATGGCAAACCGTATTTTAGTAGTAGATGATGCAGCATTTATGAGAATGATGATTAAAGACATTTTAGAGAAAAATGGTTTTGAGGTAGTAGGGGAAGCTGAAAATGGTGCACAAGCAGTAGAAAAATATAAGGAATCTACACCAGACTTAGTGACAATGGATATTACAATGCCTGAAATGGATGGCATTACGGCATTAAAAGAAATAAGAAACATTAACCCAGATGCAAAAATTATTATGTGTTCAGCGATGGGACAACAAGCAATGGTAATTGACGCGATTCAAGCAGGTGCCAAAGACTTTATCGTAAAACCATTCCAAGCAGATCGCGTATTAGAAGCGATTAAGAAAACACTAGGATAAAAGGTTTTCGTCGTGTTCAAAACAAAACTAAGTATACTTTTTTGTTTTGTTATTTTAGTAATGTTTCCGCTACGTAGTCAAATTGCGTTTGCGGAAACATTTGAATTTTCAAGTGGACCATGTAACGGCACCGTAGAAGAATGTTTACAACAAAATAAAAAAAGTGAAACAAAACAACCATCAAAAGAAAAAATCGAGTCTGAAGCAGAAGTCCCAGGTGTGTCTCAGCAAAGCCTCTGGGGTAGTTTTTTAAAACTTATTGTTGCCTCTGTATTTGTTATCGGTCTTTTAATACTTTTATTAAAGTTTATCAATCGACGAACGAAAGAGTTTCAATCGGGAAAGGCAATGCAAACCCTTGGTGGAATCAGTGTTGGAAATAATAAATCGGTGCAGCTGATTAGACTAGGAAATGAGATATTAGTTGTAGGCGTTGGGGAAAATGTTCAATTATTAAAAGAGATTACAGAAGAAAAAACGATTCAAACTCTTGTTCAATTGTCTGAAAATGAGACGGCAAGTTCAACTGTTCCGTTAGAAAAAATGAAACAATGGTTTCAATCGAAAAAAAATCAAGATGAGCAAGAACCAATGAATTTTAAAATGTATATAAAAGAGCAACTATTATCGTCTCAGAGAGAACGGAAAGAAATTATCGAAGAAGCAAAAAAGAAAGGTAAAGATCAATGATTCCAGGTATTGATTTAAATTTTTTAAACGACAGTCCAGAAAGTGTTGCGACAACGATACAAATATTAGTTCTTCTTACAGTTCTTTCGCTAGCACCAGCGATGCTTGTATTAATGACATCTTTTACTAGAATAGTTGTTGTTTTATCTTTTGTACGGACGTCACTAGCAACACAACAAATGCCACCAAACCAAGTGTTAATTGGTTTAGCACTTTTCTTAACGTTTTTTATTATGGGACCTACTTTTAGTGAAGTAAATGAACAAGCTTTAAAACCTTATTTAAATAATGAAATTTCTCAAGAAGAAATGTATGACAAGGCAAGTAAACCAATGAAAGAATTTATGGCCAAACATACAAGACAGAAAGATTTACAGTTGTTTTTAAATTATAGCGGTGCAAAACAACCGGAATCAATTGAAGATATTCCCCTTACAACGTTAGTTCCAGCATATGCCATTAGTGAACTAAAAACAGCTTTTCAAATTGGTTTTATGATTTTTATTCCATTTTTAGTGATTGATATGGTTGTTGCGAGTATTTTAATGGCAATGGGGATGATGATGTTACCGCCAGTAATGATTTCGTTGCCTTTTAAAATTCTATTATTTGTCCTTGTAGATGGATGGTATTTAGTCGTTAAGTCATTACTTTTAAGTTATTAAAGGGTTGTGGTATGAATGAGTCAAGATGCAGTTCTGCGAATTGCAGAACAAGGTGTATATGTCACGCTGTTAATCGCAGGGCCTTTATTACTATTAGCCCTTGTGGTTGGACTAATTGTTAGTATTTTTCAAGCAACGACACAAATTCAAGAGCAAACATTAGCTTTTATTCCAAAAATTGTGGCTGTTTTAGTAGGATTAGTATTTTTTGGACCGTGGATGTTGCAACAAATGGTTACTTTTACATTTAATATTTTTAATAATTTACATAGGTTTATCGGATGATGGATAGTGTATTTAATCAATTTCCTGTCTTTTTGTTAATTTTGGTGCGCGTTGCAAGTTTTTTTGTAACAGCACCACTCTTTTCCTATCGCAACATTCCTAATACGTTTAAACTAGGTTTAGCTCTGTTTTTTTCATGGATGATGTTTTATAGTGTCGATGCTTCATTAGATGTTAACCAATTTTATTTTTTACTTATTATAAAAGAAGCGCTAGTCGGCTTATTTATTGGTTTTATCGCTGCCGTAATGACGTATGCTTTACAAGTAGCCGGTGGATTTATTGATTATCAAATAGGGTTTGCGATTGCAAACGTAATTGACCCACAAACCGGTGTTCAAAGTCCACTCATTGGACGTTATTTTTATATTGTAGCCATCATTTTTATGTTTGCTGTAAATGCCCATCATTTACTGTTAGATGGCATTTTTTATAGTTATCAATTTATTCCTTTACAAGACGTTTTTTTCCCGTTTGATAAGGAAGCAGTCCCAATGTTTGTCTTAAAAACGGTATCCGCAATGTTTTTAATCGCATTTCAAATGGCTATTCCCATTGTCGGAAGCATTTTTTTGCTCGATGTAGCATTAGGGATTATTGCAAGAACTGTTCCACAAGTGAATGTGTTTGTTGTCGGATTACCGTTAAAAATTTTAGCTGGGTTTGTTGTTATTCTTTTTATTATGCCTATTTTGTTTATGACAATCCAATATATTGTAGAACAAATGGCCGTTGTTATGCGTGATTTTATGTTGTTGATAGGAGCGTCGTAACGTGTATGTTTTAAAGCTTAATTTACAATTTTTTGCTGGAGAAAAAACAGAAAAAGCTACTCCAAAAAAACGTCAGGAATCGAGAAAAAAAGGGCAAGTAGCAAAAAGTAACGATATTAATACAGCGATTTCATTATTAGTTGTGTTTCTTTTTTTAGGTTCTATCGCTGGATTTTTGCGCGATGAAATTATTGGCTTTTTTGTTGAATTTTATACATATGATTTGTTAATGGATATAAATGAACAAAATATTCACCAAATGTTTGTAAAAGTAACGATGAAATCGGTCGTTATTGTTGCGCCTGTGTTAGCGGTAGCGCTTGTTGCTGGTATTTTTTCTAATTTTATTCAAGTTGGTGCATTATTCTCAACAGATGCGATTAAATTTAAATTGGAAAGAATTGATCCAATCAAAGGTTTTAAACGAATTTTTTCCTTGCGTGCTATTGTTGAATTATTAAAATCATTATTGAAAATCACATTAGTAGGAATTGTGACGTTTACTATTCTTTTTATGAATAAAGAGCAAGTGATGCAGCTGAGTGAACATTCTATTGAAAATGCTTTGATTATCATTGCTAAATTAACTTTTCAAATGGGACTTGCCACGTCTATTTTACTTATTTTCCTTGCCATTTTAGATTATGCATATCAAAAATATGATTTTGAAAAAAATATCCGAATGTCCAAACAAGATATAAAAGATGAGTATAAAAAAGTAGAGGGTGACCCGCTTATCAAATCAAAAATCAAAGAGCGCCAGCGACAAATGGCGATGCAACGAATGATGCAAGAAGTACCAAATGCAGATGTCATTATTACAAATCCTACCCATTATGCGATTGCATTAAAGTATAATGATGAGCAAATGGATGCTCCTATTATCGTTGCCAAAGGTGTCGATTATTTAGCAATGAAAATCAAAGAAGTCGCAAAAAAGCATCAAATTGTTATGGTTGAAAATAAGCCACTAGCTAGGGCGTTATATAGTAAAGCGGAAATTGGAGATGTTATTCCAGAAGAGTTTTATAAATCCATCGCAGAAATCATTGCTTATGTGTATCGTTTACGAAACAAAGCATAATGGAGGGAGAGAGAACGTATGAAAGCAAGAGAGTTAAGTGTCATTATCGGTGTTATTATCATCATTAGTATGTTAATTATCCCTCTTCCACCGGTATTACTAGATTTTTTAATTATTATTAACATTGCTTTAGCTTTACTAATTATTTTAGTTTCCATGAATACAAATGAACCATTACAATTTTCCATTTTTCCATCGTTATTATTACTAGTAACGTTATTTCGTTTAGGTTTGAACGTATCAACGACTCGTTCTATTTTAGGTAAAGGAGAGGCGGGGAATGTAATTGATACGTTTGGAAAGTTCGTAGTTGGAGGAAATGCACTAGTTGGGTTTGTTGTGTTCATTATCTTAATTATTATTCAATTTATCGTTATTACAAAAGGAGCAGAACGTGTTTCTGAAGTATCTGCTCGCTTTACGTTAGATGCGATGCCAGGGAAGCAAATGAGTATTGATGCGGATTTAAATGCTGGCATGATTTCTGAGCAAGAAGCAAGAGAGAGACGAGAAAAAATTTCACGAGAAGCCGATTTTTATGGAGCGATGGATGGTGCAAGTAAGTTCGTCAAAGGGGATGCGATTGCCGGGATTATTATTGTCATTATTAATATGGTTTTTGGAATTGTCATTGGAATGTTGCAACAAGGTCTTGATTTTGGCCAATCGGTCCAAACGTATACGTTATTAACGGTTGGAGACGGATTAGTGTCGCAAATTCCTGCCTTATTAATTTCAACTGCTACTGGTATTATTGTGACCCGGGCAGCATCCGATGGAAATTTAGGAGAAGATATTACAAAACAATTACTTGCTTTTCCAAAATTATTATATGTGTCAGGCGTGACAATTTTTTTACTCGGTATTGTAACGCCAATTAATCCACTTATTACGACACCGATTGCTCTTGTACTAGGAGTAGGAGGATACTTCATATTACGCAATCAAACAAAAGAGCAAGAGATGGTTGAAATGGAGTCAGAGGAAGACATTGAAACGGATCAGTTAAAAAGTCCTGAAAGTGTCGTGAATTTATTACAAGTAGATCCGATAGAATTTGAATTTGGATATGGGTTAATCCCGCTTGCGGACACTTCACAAGGTGGAGATTTATTAGACCGAATTGTTATGATTCGTCGTCAGCTTGCGATAGAACTTGGGATTGTCGTACCAATTGTACGAATTCGAGATAATATTCAATTAAAACCAAATGAATATCGGATTAAATTACAAGGACAAGAATTGGCTCGTGGAGAGATTTTACTAGATCATTATTTAGCGATGAGCCCAGGGGTAGAAGATGAATCGATTGACGGGATTGATACAGTAGAACCAGCCTTTGGTATGCCAGCGAAATGGATTACAGAAGAAACGAAAGAAAAGGCAGAGTTATCTGGGTACACAGTAGTAGATCCTCCTTCTGTTGTATCAACCCATTTAACAGAAATTATTAAAGGACATGCAGATGAATTACTTGGTCGACAAGAAACAAAACAATTAATTGACCATTTAAAAGAACAATATCCTATTCTAGTAGAAGAAGTTACACCGGATCCACTAAGTGTAGGGGAGATTCAAAAAATTCTAGCAAAATTATTACGAGAACGTGTTTCTATTCGTAATTTACCGATTATTTTCGAAACGATTGCAGATTATGCAACAATGACGAATGACCCAGAATTAATTGCAGAATATGTACGACAATCGTTAGCTAGACAAATTACAACCCAATATGCGATGGAGGGAGAACCGTTACGTGTCATTACGTTATCTGCTAATGTAGAAAAAGAAATTGCAGAAAGTGTGCAACAAACGGAACATGGAACCTTTTTATCAATGGATCCGAATCGGTCAAACCAACTTCTTGAAACGATTGCACAAGAAATTAATCAATTTCCAGGAATGGGTCAAACACCGATATTATTATGTTCACCTGCTATTAGGATGTACGTAAGACAATTGATTGAACGTTATTTTTCCAATATTCCAGTGTTATCATATAACGAATTAGAATCGACAATTGAAGTTCAAAGTGTAGGAGTAGTGAATAGCTGATGAAAGTGAAAAAATATATAGCCCCTACCATGGCAGAAGCCAGTGAAAAAATAAAAAAAGAATTAGGAAAAGATGCCATTATCTTAAATTCGAAAGTGGTCTATACAGGTGGTTTTTTAGGCTTTTTTAAAAAAAAGAATATCGAAGTAATCGCCGCTTTAGACGCAGAAAAAGATATCCCGATGAAAAGTGTGTTAAAAGAAAAAAAGGTAAAAAAAAACAACGGAACGAACGGAAAAGATGGAGGCGAAACGGACCTTTTATTGCATGAAATGCAAGAGTTAAAATCAATTGTGACTCATTTGAAAACGAAAGTAACAGATTATGCACAATATCCACAATCAATTCAGAAGATATATCTTCAACTATTGAATCAAGAAGTGCCAGAAGAATGGATTCAACGTTGGATTGAAGAATTGCTAGAAAAAGAACCAGCTTTGGTAGAAGAAAACATTGGTATCGTTCGAAAACAGCTGAAACAATATTTACTTCAAGAGCTTACGTCTTTTTCGTATGAAGGATTATCGTTTCAAAAAAAATATGTGTCTTTGCTTGGACCAACTGGTGTTGGAAAAACGACCACCCTTGCCAAATTAGCAGCTATTTGTAGTTTGCAAAAACAGAAAAAAGTAGCGATGATTACGACCGATACGTATCGAATTGCAGCGGTGGAGCAATTGAAAACATATGCTCAAATTTTAAATGTACCAATAGAGGTAGCATATAATATCGATGATTTTAAACGGGCAAAAGAAACATTTCAACATCATGACATTGTGTTTATTGATACAGCAGGACGAAATTTTCGTGATGAACATTATGTGAAAGAGTTAAAAACCTTAATTGATTTTGATGAAGAAATGGAAACGTTTCTTGTATTGGCATTAACGAGTAAACCAAAAGACATGAAAGAAGTCTATGAACAGTTTTCGGAGCGATTAGATATTAATCGAATTATTTTTTCTAAATTAGATGAAACAAGTTCCATCGGCGGTATGATTGATTTTATGTTTACCTTCTCACGTGGGATTTCTTATGTCACAACCGGACAAAATGTACCGGACGATATGATAGAAGCTACTCCACAATACATTATTCAACAACTGCTTAAAGGGGAAAGTGAAGAATGAACGATCAAGCAGATGTGTTACGAATGCACGTATTAAAACAAAATATTCAAAAACAGACTAGAGTAGTAAGTATTGTTAGTGGTAAAGGTGGAGTAGGAAAATCTAATTTTTCTTTAAATTTTGCGATTTTTCTTGCGAAAAGAGGGAAAAGAGTACTAGTAGTAGATATGGATATTGGAATGGCGAATATCGAAATTTTACTAGGTGGAACTGGTGCATTAGATATAATTGATTTTTTTCAAAATCAATTAGCGATTGAACAAGTGATGACTAAAGGCCCGCTTGGTATTGAATTTATTGCAGGTGGAAATGGAATTGGTGATATTTTTTCGTTATCAGATAAACATTTTATATATTTTTTAAAAGAGTTAGAACGAATTTCTAGTCAGTATGATTTTATTTTCTTTGACATGGGAGCAGGTTTATCAGAAAGTAGCTTATCCTTTATTCAAGCGACGAACGATGCAATAGTGATAACGACACCCGAACCGACATCCATTGCTGATGCTTATGCACTAATAAAAACGATTCATCGTCATGATTCGACTTTCCCGTTTTCAGTTGTGATGAACCGGGCGCACTCAGAAAAAATAGGGAAAGAAGTTGGAATACGAATTCAACAGGCAGCTTTGCGATTTTTACATAAAAAAATTAACTTACTTGGTGTCATTTTGAATGATGAACATGTAACAAAAGCAGTATATGAGCAAAGCCCATTTATTATTGCGTATCCTAATTGTAAAGCAAGTGTAGCAATCGAAAAAATAGGGTCCTGTTATTTACAAGAAGACGAGCGATTGAATCAAGAAAGACTTTTCCCAGCGTTTATATCCAAACTAAAACGTTTTTTTAAAGAAAGGTAGGATAATAATTGCCATGAAGATTCGTGTGTTAGTGGTAGATGACTCGGCTTTTATGCGCAAATTAATTTCCGATTTTTTAAATGAGGATCGGCGCATTGAAGTAGTTGGGGTTGCTAAAAATGGAAACGAAGCGTTAGAAAAAGTGCAACAATTGAATCCTGACGTCATTACACTCGATATAGAAATGCCAGTGATGGATGGATTAACGGCTTTATCAAAATTAATGAGAACAAATCCAAAACCAGTAGTAATGCTAAGTAGTTCTACAGCAGAAGAGGCAGATGCTACGTTTGTTGCAATGCAACGAGGAGCCATTGATTTTGTTGCTAAGCCGTCTGGTGCCATTTCGCTTGATTTATACAAAGTAAAAGAAGAAGTAATTGAAAAAGTCGTATCGGCTAGTAAAGCGAATATCCGTCAAATGGTTCGGCAGTCATCAAATGTACAATCAATAAAACCAAGTATAAACGTTCGTGCTTCCCAAAAGGAACAAGTAGAGAAGAAAAAGGATAGTAAAACGTTACTCCATCAAATTGTTTGTATCGGAACGTCAACAGGCGGTCCACAGGCATTACAAGAGGTAATAACAAAATTTCCGAAAAATTTGAATGCTCCAGTACTAGTCGTACAACACATGCCACCTGGGTTTACAAAATCATTAGCAGATCGTTTAAATCATCTTTCGCAAATACCCGTCAAAGAGGCAGAAGATGGGGAGATGCTTGAAAGTGGTGTTGTGTATATCGCGAAAGGAGCTTATCACTTAAAAGTGAAAAAAATAAATCAAAACGTGAAAATTGTGCTTGATCAATCGCCGCTTGCAAACGGACATCGACCTGCTGTGGATCCGATGTTTGCATCGGTTGCAGAAGAGTTACGTGATTTTAATAAAGTAGCTGTAGTAATGACTGGCATGGGAAGCGATGGTGCCAAAGGACTTCAAGTATTAAAAAATAGTGGTCGCTTAGTGGCAGCGATTGCAGAGTCAGAAAAAACATCTGTTGTGTTTGGAATGCCAAAGGCGGCAATCGAAACAGGCGATGTAACAGAAGTAGTACCTTTAGAAAAAATTGCGGAAACGATTAGTAAATATATTCGTTAATATGGGGGCAAAAACTATGGATATGAATCAATATTTAGACGTTTTCATCGATGAAAGTAAAGAACATTTGCAAGCGATTAATGATAACTTATTAGAATTAGAGCAAAATCCAGAAAACATCGATATCGTAAATGAGATTTTCCGTTCAGCACATACACTAAAAGGGATGTCTGCAACGATGGGATATGAAGATTTAGCGAATCTAACACATAAAATGGAGAATGTACTAGACGCCATACGTAATCATAAAATTACGGTAACGACAGAACTTTTAGATATCGTGTTTCGTTCTGTAGATGACCTTGAGGCAATGGTCGTTTCAATTGCCGAAGGAGGAGATGGAAAACGTGATGTGACAGAGATTGTAGAACTTTTAAAAGCAATCGAAAGCGGGGAATCACCTATTAGCTCTGTGAATAAAAAACAGTCAAAAAATGAGACGACAACGGTCCCTACACCTGCGGTAGAATCAACTGATAACGAGTTATTCGATCAATACGAATTAGCGGTGTTACGAGATTCGATGGCACAAGGGTTTACACCATACAAACTGACGGTAACGTTACAAGAAACATGTATGTTAAAAGCGGTACGAGTATATATGATTTTTCAAATTATCGAGCAATTAGGAGAAGTTATTAAGTCGAAACCTTCTGTAGAAGATTTAGAAGAAGAAAAATTTGATTTAACGTTTACCATTGCCATTATTTCCAAAGAGCCAAAAGAAGATATCGAAGCGAAGATTAATAAAGTTTCAGAATTAGAATCTGTAGTAGTAGACACATTGCAAATTAACGAAACAGACGTATCAAATAAGGAAGCAATGCAAGAGCCGACGAAAAAGCAAGAAGAAGACTCTAAAGAGCAAAAAAAAGTGGCAAAAAAAGGGGTGGAAAAGAAAAAAACAGCAACACCAAAAGGAAAAGGTGCTACAGTTGGTTCTAAAACAATCCGTGTCAATATCGAACGTTTGGATATTTTAATGAATTTATTTGAAGAGTTAGTGGTAGATCGAGGACGTTTAGAACAAATTGCTCATGAGTTAAATAAAGCAGATTTAAATGAAACAGTAGAACGTATGTCTCGCGTAACGGGTGATTTACAAAATATTATTTTAACAATGCGAATGGTTCCAGTGGACCAAGTATTTAATCGCTTCCCGCGCATGGTTCGAGGATTAGCTAGAGATTTAAATAAAAAAATAAATTTAGACATTATCGGTGCAGAAACCGAACTAGATCGTACTGTGATTGATGAAATAGGGGACCCGCTTGTTCATTTATTACGAAATGCGATTGACCATGGTATTGAAATGCCGGAAGAACGTGTAAAAAAAGGAAAACCAGAAGCCGGAACTGTGACTCTTCGAGCGTATCATAGTGGAAATCATGTATTTATTGAAATAGAAGATGACGGCGCTGGAATTAATCGTGATGTTATTTTAAATAAAGCGATTGAACGAGAGATTATCACACCAGAGCAAGGAGAAAAATTAACAGATAAGCAAGTATATAATTTATTATTTGCTTCTGGTTTTTCAACAGCAGAAAAAATATCAGATGTATCTGGTCGAGGGGTTGGACTAGATGTCGTGAAAAGTACGATTGAAGCATTAGGTGGTAGTGTTTCTGTTGATTCGGAGAAAAATAAAGGTAGTTTATGGTCTATTCAGTTACCATTAACGTTATCTATTATTTCTGTTATGTTAGTAGAATTGCAAAAAGAAAAATATGCCATTCCATTATCTTCTATTATCGAGACAGCTATTATTAAAGAATCAGATATCTTTAGTGCACATGGAAAAAAAGTAATTGATTTTAGGGGGAAAATTGTACCGTTATTATTTTTAAATGATATTTTTGATGTACCACAAGCGACAGAAAAAGTCGATGCATTTTATTCGATTATTATCGTTCGCAAAGGAGAAAAATTAGCAGGATTAGTAGTAGATTCTTTTATTGGACAACAAGAAGTAGTGTTAAAATCTCTTGGAAACTATTTAACAAATGTATTTGCAATTAGCGGGGCAACCATTTTAGGTGATGGACAAGTCGCTTTAATTGTTGATTGCAATGCGTTGATTAAATAGGAAAGGATGGGTTATAATGGAAAATTTTTCTGAGACGAATATGATGGATGAATCAAAAGTCATTGTTTTTCAATTACAAAATGAAGAATATTGTATTCCCGTTCATCAAGTCCAAGGTATTGAACGGATGGAATATATTACGAGAGTTCCGGGTACGCACCCGTTTGTAAGAGGGGTTATTAATTTAAGAGGAGTAGTAACGCCAATTATTGATCTTCGTAAGCGACTGCATTTAGGAGAAAGTGAGTACAAAGATAGTACAAGAATTATTATTGTTTCTGTGGGTGATATTGAAGTTGGACTGATTGTAGATGCGGCCAATGACGTGCTTGACTTACCAATGCATCAAGTAGAGCTACCGCCAGATACAGGGGAAGTGAATGAGGAATATTTACAAGGTGTCGTAAAAGTAGATAATCGTTTATTAATTTTATTAAATCTTGAAAAAGTGCTCGAACAAGAAAAAAATTAATGGAGATTGAAGGGAAATGTTATGGACTTGTTTTCGAAAATTACAAGCTTTCATTTAGATGCATTAAAAGAAGTTGGGAATATTGGTGCGGGGCATGCAGCAACCGCACTTTCTCAATTACTTAATAAAAAAGTAGATATGAGTGTGCCAGCCGTTCGAATTATGTCTTTTAATGAAATGATGCAACTCGTAGGTGGTCCAGAGGAAATTATCGCATCTGTTTTTTGCCGAATACAAGGTGGTGCACCAGGAACGATTTATTTTATTATGCCTGTCAAAGATGCATCAGCATTGTTACAACGGTTAATGGGGGATCCTACTGTAACGCTAGAACAAGGAGAAGAGTCTGAATTAGCAATGTCAGCGCTTCAAGAAGTAGGAAATATCGTGGCTGGCTCTTACTTATCGTCATTTTCCGATTTTACGCAATTACGTTTAACACCTTCAACTCCCGCTTCAAGTATTGATATGGCAGGTGCAATTTTGAGCTTTGGATTAAATGAATTAGCTAGGTATACAGATATGGCTATTGTAATTGATACTCGTTTTAGTGAAATAGATGAAGAAGTATCAAACCATATTAATGGATACTTTTTTTTATTACCAGATCCAAGTGCTTTTGAAACAATCTTTCAATCACTAGGAGTTTCGCTGGATGAGTAGTGTTGTAAAAGTAGGGATAGCAGATATGAATATTGTAACAGCACCTGGTTCTATTCGTACTGCTGGTCTTGGTTCTTGTGTAGGGGTCGTTATTTATGATGAAGTAAAACAAATTGCCGGTCTTGCTCATGTGATGTTGCCAAATTCTACTTTGATGAAAGCAGGTATGATTAATCCTTGTAAGTATGCAGATACAGCTATTGAAAAATTATTGTCTAAGCTGATGAAAAAGGGGGCATCTTCTCGGCTAAAAGCAAAAATGGCTGGAGGAGCAGAAATGTTTCATTTCACTTCTACCAATGAGATGATGCGGATTGGTCCGCGCAATGTGGAAGCTGTGAAACAGCAATTGCGAAAATTTCGTATTCCGATTATTTCCGAAGATTGCGGTGGAAATAGTGGGAGAACGATAGAGTTTTACACTGAAACAAATATGTTAATGGTTCGAACAGTGAAACAAGGAGTTAAAGAAATATAATGCATAGAATGAAAATTGGGATTCATAGTATTTTTTTTCTATTTATTTTTATCTTAATATTGATTATTTCCTTACCGGTGAATACGTGGGGAACGTCAATAATTAGGGCTTTTCTATCTGGTATTGGGGCGATAAGTATAACAATTTTATTTGATTATTTATTTTCTAAGTCCGTTAAAAAGCAAAAGGAAGAACAAGTGATAGCGGAGGCGGAGGAGTCAAAGGAGTTTGCAGATAAAGAGCAAATAGAACAAGAAGAATCGAAGCCTCCATTTGAAGAAATTTCAATCGAACAATTACCGAAAATTATGGATGAAAAAGTGGAACAATCTTCAAAAGTAATTCGCACACTTTTGAATGAAGAGGAGGAGTAACATGTCTCACGTTTTAACAGTAGAAGATGAAAAGTACTGGGAAAAGTGGATAGAGGCAAGGGAACCTCAAGCAGCTGATCATTTGCTCCGCATTTATATGCCATTAGTTCATTACCACGTTCATCGATTATTAATGAATTTACCTAAAAATGTAGATAAAGAAGAAATGAAAAGTTATGGAATGATGGGCTTATATGATGCACTAGAAAAGTTTGATCCGACAAGGGAATTAAAGTTTGATACGTATGCTTCGTTTCGTATTCGTGGTGCTATTATTGATGGATTGCGCAAAGAAGATTGGATTCCTAGAACGTTGAGAGATAAAATAAAAAAATTAGAAATAACGATTGAAACGTTAGAACAGGAACTCATGCGTGATGCTACGCCAGAAGAAGTAGCCTTGCGATTAAATATATCTGTAGATGAAGTGGAATCGTTGATGAATGATAGTTTAATGGTTCATGTGTTATCAATGGATGATACGAATAAAGATACGACAAATAAAGAAGAGTTGAAGTATCTAATTCGTGATGATAAAAAATCAACACCAGAAGAAGAAGTGTTAAAAAAAGAAAAAATTGAACAATTAGGATCTGTGATTGAAAAGTTAAATGAAAAAGAACAATACGTCATTACGTTATTTTATTTTGAAGAATTAACATTAACTGAAATTGGGGAATTATTAGGATTATCTACGTCAAGAATTTCACAGATTCACTCTAAAGCAATTAGTCGTTTGCGAAATTATTTAATGTAATTTTGGGAGGTGGTTAAAATAGAGCTATTGCAATATTTTCAAATTCGCTTTACGCAAAATAAATTAATAGTATTTATTCAGTTAAAGAAAGAAGTACCAAACGAAATAGTACTAACAAAAAACGACTTGTTGCAGTTTTTAAATCAACAATCTATTACATATGGGATTAGAGAAGAGGAAGTAGAACGGATTGCTAATTCTCCTAATTTTTTAGATTATCCTATTGAAATTGCTAAAGGAAAAAGTCCAGTGAATGGGGAAGATGCCTATATCGAATGGCTAGCTCCTGGATTAAAAGAAACAATAGAAAAAAAGGAATTAAGCGATAGTGATTGGATTGATTATCGCAATCTTGTGAAAATTCCAATGGCAAAAAAAGATGAAGTAATAGCAAAAAAAATAGTAGCAACGGCTGGTACACCAGGTTTAAATGTCTCCGGAGAAGAAATCCAACCACGTCCAGGAAAAGATATTCGGATTCGTTCTGGTAAAAATACTAGTTTTAACGAGGATACACAGGAAATAACTGCGACGATTGATGGACAAATTGGTGTTAATAAAAATAGTTTAAGCATTAATCCTGTCTATGAAGTGCGCGGGGATATTTCATTAGAAACAGGAAATATTGATTTTATCGGACATGTGCATATTCACGGTAGTGTACCTAGTGGATATAAAATTATCGCAGGTGGAGATATCATTGTCGAGGGAATTGTGGAAGTATCTCATTTAGAAGCTGGTGGAACAGTATATGTAAGGAATGGTATTATTGGTGCGCAAAAAGGATATATCAAGGCAAAGGGAAACATTCAAACTCGTTACATTAATCAGGGTGTGATTGAGGCAGATGGCGACGTTATCGTGGAGCAAATGATTATGCATAGCCAAGTAACAGCGGGTGGGCAAGTGATTTGCAACGGAGAGCGTGCGGAAATTGTTGGTGGAGTTATTTCAAGTCAAAAGAAAATTATGGTGCGCACATTAGGAAATGATTCTCATACGAAAACGAGAGTTTATTTAGGTGTGAATCAAAAAACGGTTGATCGAACAAAAGAAGTAAAAGAAACAATTCAAAATTTAGAAGAAACCAACCAGAAAATACGGATGATTGAAAACAAACTTCGTGAAAAACAACACCAAATACCATTAACACCAGAAGAACGAATTATGTTATTGCGCATTCGAAATACGACGTTACAAAATAAAGAAAAGTTAGCGGCATTAAAGGTGGAATATGAAGAATTACAAGAAATTTTTGAAAAAGCAAAAGATGCTCAATTGGAAATTAGTGGAGAAGCATTCCCGAATGTCAAAATTGTATTCGGTAAATTTCACGAACAGCTACAACGCTCTTATGATCATGTTAAAGTAAAATTAGTGGACGGAGAAATCGTATTTTCACCATTATAAAAAGGAGAAAGGAATAGGTGCGATGAGTTTAAAAAACATCGAAATGCAAGTAGCTCTCCCACGGACGCATGATGCAGGTAAGGTGCAACACGAATTAAATCAACAATCTAATATTGTGCAAAGTCACCTTGCGGAAGAAGCAAATCGGAAAGAAGCGTTAAAACAAAAACAAGTGAATGAATTAAATAAATCAGAGTATGCACGCCGTCAAAAAGAAAAACAAGAATCCAAACAAAAAAAGAAAAAGCCTGCAAAACACCCATATAAAGGTCAAAACTTTGATTGTACGATGTAGTAGTGAAGGAGTGTATGTATGGTTCTTTTATTAGCAATTAGTTTTGTTTTGCATTTTGTTGCTTTTTTCTTTATGGTTATTCTTTACCAAAAAGTATATGCAAAAGAAGATACGTTACAAAACATGAAAAAAGAAAAACAAGAAATTGAAGATTTACTCATAGCTTATATGGAAGAAATGAAAGAAGAAAATCGTCAATTAAAAGAATGGATACATCAAGAACATCTTGTTAAAAATGAAATAAAAGAGCAATCAAAAGAAAGTAAAAAAGAGACAAAAGAAGATCAAACTATAAAAAAACAAATGGTATTACCTGTAGATAATGTACAAGATATTTATGATTTCTCCCCGTCAATGCAGGCAATTACATTAGCGAACCAAGGATTATCGATTGAAGAAATTGCAAAAAAGATGAAGAAGGGAAAAGGCGAAGTAGAATTATTATTGAAGTTTAACCCTTCTACGAAAAAAAACAACACAAAATAAATATAAAGAATGAGCAAGAAGGTTTCTCTTAGCGAGAGCATATTTGCTATAAGCCGGGCGCTTATAAACGGAATACATGCTAAACCAGGTATGTCATAATAAAGAGGGGTGCTCGACTATTTATTCGTTAAGAAATGAAAGTAGTTTACGTTTACCACAAAATATAAATTGACTTTTAAATAAAAAATAGGCATAAAAGGTTCTGATGAAAAACGTCTCTTCTTATGCCTATTTTTTTGTCCCTTATTAATCAAAATCAGTGAGCAAAAGGTCCTTGAACAAGAGGATGATTTTATCATTCGATGAAAGAAAAATCGTCATTTGCTATACCAGAATAAAAAATTATCGGTACATGATTTAGCAATAAGAAGGAAAGGGAAAATTAACTTTCGCTCTAAAATTAAGGGAAGGGTTTATGACTTAAAGGTTTCTCATATATAGCGGTTGAAATCTCTTCACTAAAAGACCGCAAGCTAACGATGGTTGTTGTTTACGGTTATGGTCAGGAGCCAATGGTACTCTTAACAAATAAATGTGTTTCAAAAAAGACGAAGTCCTGTTTTTGAAAGCTTACATAACAAAATGGCGAATAGAGGAAATGTTTCGTGTCCAAAATCAGGAACTCCAACTTGAAGGGACTCGTGTAAAATTCTTAAAAAGACTGAATAGACTATTTATGTTTTTATCTATCATCATTACCGTCATGTCCCTAAAATTGAGAAACAAAATGGCTTTTTCCACATCATAATTGAACGGGCAAGAGGAATAAAGGGGAAGAATAATATAAAAATGTTCCTGTATCGTTTTTCAACTGGAATGAAGTCAATACTAGAAAAAGATACTTGCGGAATCCAACATTTCAAATAGATAGAAAAGCCGAAGAGTAACAAGCAACTAAAACTTTCCCTTTGAATTAAGGAGCTGAAGACATTGGTAAAAGGTGTGTTGAAACAGTACATCTATTTTCTAGTGTCCAAATTTAATGGCATTTTGTTTTGGAAAAATCGGTAAACTTAAAGAAAGTTGCCCTTGCATCTTAAAAAAAGTTGTGATATATTACTAACGGTGTCAATCACACACGTATTTTGATTTATTCAAAGGTGCTGCCTTGCAGTCTTGGATAAAAATGAGAAATGCGGAGGAAACAAAACCTAAGGAGGAAATAAAATGGCAGTTATTTCAATGAAACAATTATTAGAAGCTGGTGTTCATTTCGGTCATCAAACACGCCGTTGGAACCCAAAAATGGCTCGTTACATCTTTACTGAACGTAACGGAATTTACATCATCGACTTACAAAAAACTGTAAAAAAAGTGGATGAAGCATACAACTTTATTAAAAGTATCGCTGCTGAAGGCGGTAAAGTTTTATTCGTTGGTACGAAAAAACAAGCGCAAGACTCTGTAAAAGAAGAAGCAGAACGTTCAGGTATGTACTATGTGAACCAACGTTGGTTAGGTGGTACATTAACAAACTTCTCTACTATTCAAAAACGTATCAATCGTTTAAAACAACTTGAAAAAATGCAAGAGAACGGAACTTTCGATGTTCTTCCGAAAAAAGAAGTAATCGGTCTTAAAAAAGAAATGGAACGTTTAGAAAAATTCTTAGGTGGAATCAAAGATATGCCTGGTATTCCAGATGCATTATTTATTATTGATCCACGTAAAGAACGTATTGCAATTGCAGAAGCACATAAATTAAAGATTCCAATCGTAGCAATTGTTGATACAAACTGTGACCCAGACGAAATTGACTACGTTATTCCTGGTAATGACGATGCAATTCGCGCAGTAAAACTTCTTACAGCTAAAATGGCAGATGCAATTATCGAAGGGAACCAAGGAAACGAAGAGGCAGAAGCTACAACTGCTGAATAATAGCAGCTTGTTTATGAATAAAGGGTGATAAAGGGAGGTTTACCTTTTATCGCCCTTTTTTTGAAAGAAATATATTCATTTAAAATCGACCTAACTCATAAGGAGGAATAAATAATGGCAGTTACTGCACAAATGGTAAAAGAATTACGCGAAAAAACAGGTGCTGGTATGATGGATTGTAAAAAAGCGCTTGTAGAAACAGATGGAGATATGGACAAAGCAATTGACTATCTTCGTGAAAAAGGGATTGCAAAAGCAGCGAAGAAAGCTGACCGTATTGCAGCAGAAGGTTTAGCAGCAATTTTAGTAGACGGAAACAAAGCGGTAATCGCAGAAGTAAACTCTGAAACTGACTTCGTTGCAAAAAACGAGAACTTTAAAGTGGTAATTAATGATATTTTAGCTCATTTATTAAAACAAGCACCAAAAACAGTAGAAGAAGTATTAGCGCAAAAAATGGAAAGCACAAACACAACAGTAGAAGAATATTTAAATAATGCGATTGCAAAAATCGGAGAAAAAATTTCTTTACGTCGTTTTGAAGTAGTAGAAAAATCAGAAGCAGATGCATTCGGTGCATACTTACATATGGGTGGCCGCATCGCTGTATTAGCAACATTAACTGGCACAACAGATGAAACTGTTGCAAAAGATATTGCCATGCATGCAGCAGCAGCAAACCCTAAATACATTGATCGTACGCAAGTACCAGAAGCAGAAGTAAAACACGAAAAAGAAGTATTAAAACAACAAGCATTAAACGAAGGTAAACCAGAAAAAATCGTTGAAAAAATGGTTATTGGTCGTTTAAATAAATTCTTCGAAGAAATCTGTCTTGTAGATCAATCATTCATTAAAGATCCAGATCAAAAAGTAGGCAAATACGTAGCAGCTAAGGGTGCAAAAGTAGCATCATTCATCCGTTACGAAGTTGGCGAAGGTATGGAAAAACGTGAAGATAACTTTGCTGAAGAAGTAATGTCTCAAGTGAAAAAAGACTAATTTTAAAAGGGAACACCGTTTTGTGTTCCCTTCATTTTAGAAATACATCCAAGTCGGAGGTTGCTATGACTGAAGCGAAATATAAACGAATTGTCCTCAAGTTAAGCGGGGAAGCATTAGCAGGTGAGCAAGGATTTGGAATTGATCCAAAAGTTATCCAATCCATTGCGAAACAAGTAAAAGAAATTATCGAATTAGGTGTGGAAGTAGCCGTTGTTGTTGGAGGCGGAAACATTTGGCGTGGTAAAATCGGTAGTGAAATGGGAATGGACAGAGCAACTGCAGATTATATGGGAATGTTAGCAACTGTAATGAATTCTCTCGCTCTTCAAGATAGTCTAGAGAATATGGGAATTCAAACACGTGTGCAAACATCGATTGAAATGAGACAAGTAGCAGAACCATATATTCGTAGACGTGCCATTCGCCACTTAGAGAAAAAACGTGTCGTAATTTTTGCGTCAGGAACTGGAAATCCGTATTTCTCTACGGATACAACAGCAGCGCTTCGAGCCGCTGAAATTGAAGCAGAAGTTATTTTAATGGCTAAAAATAATGTGGACGGTGTCTACAGTGCAGACCCAACTGTCGATAAAAATGCCAAAAAATATGATGAATTATCGTATTTAGATGTGATTAAAGAGGGACTGCAAGTAATGGATTCTACAGCATCATCATTATGTATGGATAATGATATTCCGTTAATTGTGTTTTCTATTATGGAAGAAGGAAACATTAAACGAGCAGTTCTTGGTGAAAATATCGGAACTATTGTAAGGGGGAAATAATATGTCTCAAACTGTGATGAAAACAGCAGAAGAAAAAATGGAAAAAGCTGTACAAGCACTTTCACGTGAATTATCAACTGTACGTACTGGACGCGCGAACCCTTCTCTATTAGATCGTGTAATGGTTGATTATTACGGAGCGCCCACTCCATTAAATCAATTAGCAACGATTACAGTACCTGAAGCTCGTCTTTTAGTAGTGCAACCATTTGATAAATCATCAATTGGTGATGTGGAAAAAGCAATTCAAAAAGCAGATTTAGGTCTTTCTCCATCTAATGATGGAAATGTTATTCGTCTTGCATTGCCACAATTAACAGAAGAACGTCGGAAAGAGCTTGTAAAGCTTGTAAAAAAATATGCAGAAGAAGGTAAAGTAGCCATTCGTAATATTCGTCGCGATGCGAACGAGGATCTTAAAAAAGAAGAAAAAGAAGGTACGATTACGGAAGATGACCTTCGTCGTGCTACAGAAGAAATTCAAAAAATTACCGATAAATATATTGCAAAAATTGATGAAGTTGCTAATAATAAAGAAAAAGATATTATGGAAGTGTAAAGTACAAACACTAAGACCCTCTATTGTCAGGGGGTTTTTTTGTTAAGTTTACTCTTGGAGGCTTATTCATGCTTGACAAACTTAACCAATGGAAAAAAAGTAAAATCAAACAACAACCACAGTTGACACAAGAATTAGACGTCATTCCAAAACATGTAGCCATTATTATGGATGGAAATGGCCGCTGGGCTAAGAGTAGGGGACTTCCTCGAGTAGCAGGGCATAAGCAAGGAATGGAGAATGTAAGAACGACGGTAAAGGCAGCAAATAAAATTGGTATTGAAGCGTTAACTCTTTATGCATTTTCTACAGAAAACTGGAAACGGCCACCGAAAGAAGTGGAGTTTTTATTGCGTTTGCCTAATCAGTTTTTATCCCGCTTTTTACCAGAGTTAATCGAAGAAAATGTAAAGGTTACGATGATTGGAACGAAAACAGGATTGCCAACTTATACACTTGAGGCAATTGAAGAAGCAATCGAACAAACCAAAAATAATACAGGGCTTGTGTTAAATTTTGCTTTAAATTATGGCAGTCGTTTTGAAATGGTAGAAGCTATTAAGCATATTGTGGACGATGTAGCCCACGATAAGTATGGAAAAGATGATATTACAGAGGAAACCGTTTCCCGCTATTTAATGACTTCCTTTTTGCCAGATCCAGATTTACTTATTCGTACTAGTGGCGAATTACGGATTAGCAATTTTTTATTATGGCAAATTGCTTATTCAGAACTGTATTTTACCGATGTTTTATGGCCAGATTTTACAGAAGAACATTTTTATCAGGCTATCGAAGAGTTTTCCAAACGAAGTCGTCGTTTTGGAGGGGTTTAAAACTAGGAGGATATTATGAAGCAAAGAATAATCACAGGTGTTATTGCAGGTGCGTTGTTTATTAGCATTGTCATTTTAGGAGATGCTTATTTATCTTTACTCATTATGCTTATGGCTACAGTTGGATTGTATGAATTGTTACGAATGAAAGATATTCCCCCTTTTTCAGCTATAGGAATTGTTTCCTTTTTAGGAATGTGGACGATTTTATTACCCTTAGAAACCGCTTATCCTCAAAAAGAAACCCTTCTTTTATATGTGATGCTTGCATTAATCGTGACGGTAATTTCGAAAAACCGATATACGTTTGATCACGTTGGTTTTATTATTATTAGTGCTCTTTATGTAGGGGGAGGCTTTTTTTACTTTTTACAAACGAGAGCTGCTGAAAATGGGCTTTTGCTAGTGTTTTTTATTTTGTTTAGCGTTTGGGCTAGTGATAGCGGTGCATATTTTACTGGTCGTAAATTTGGAAAGCATAAACTTTGGCCGGAGATTAGTCCGAAAAAAACAATTGAAGGTTCTGTCGGGGGAATTATTTGGTCCATTTTAGTGGCGATTTTATTCCAAATCTTTGCACCTATTTTTGACCACACTTGGTATGCGATTGTTGTTGCGATTGTCATTTCTATAGCTGGACAAATAGGTGATTTAGTGGAATCTGCTTTTAAACGTCACTATGACGTGAAGGATTCAGGGAAAATTTTACCTGGCCATGGAGGTATTCTAGATAGATGCGATAGCTGGCTTTTTGTATTTCCTATCCTTCATTTGTTACAATTAATATAAGAAAAGTAGCGGATTGTTTTCAACCATATATAGAAAGATAATAAACAGTATACGGTTCATAAACGTCGATTCGTATGAAAATCGTAACCTCACGTCATCGTGCTTGAACGGAAAGAAGGTCATATCTAATGAGAAAAATTAGTTTACTAGGTGCAACTGGATCCATAGGTACACAAACGCTTGATGTCATTCGAACGCATAGAGAAGAGTTTCAATTGATCGCAATGTCAGTTGGATACAATTTAGCGCTTGCGGAACAAATTATTCATGAATTTCAGCCCGAAGTAGTTTCGGTGATCGAAAAAGAAGCAAAAGAACAATTAACATTACGTGTTCCGAGTCATGTGAAAATTGTGTACGGTAAAGAAGGACTATTAGAAGTTGCTACACATAAAAATAGTGATGTGTTAGTAAATGCAATAATTGGTAGCGTAGGATTAATTCCGACATTAGAAGCGATTAAACAAAAGAAAACGATTGCGATTGCGAATAAAGAGACATTGGTCACAGCAGGGCATCTCGTGATGAAATCAGCAAAAGATTACGGTGTGCAAGTGTTACCGATAGACAGTGAACACTCGGCTATTTTACAATGTTTACAGTCAGGAGAAAAGAAAGAAATTAGTCGGTTAATTTTAACTGCTTCTGGTGGAAGTTTTCGTGATAAAAAGCGGTATGAACTTGCTAATGTAACAGTGGAAGAAGCACTGAAACATCCCAATTGGTCCATGGGTGCTAAAATTACGATTGATTCGGCTACGATGATGAATAAAGGACTAGAAGTGATTGAAGCACATTGGTTGTTCGATGTTCCTTATGAGCAAATAGACGTCCTTCTCCATCGGGAAAGTATGATTCATTCCATGGTTGAGTTTACCGATAAAAGTGTGATTGCACAACTTGGAACACCTGATATGCGTGTGCCCATTCAATATGCATTGACATATCCAAAGCGTTTGCCACTCCCAATCACAAAATCGTTGCAATTATGGGAAATCGGTGCACTTCATTTTGAAAAAATGGATTTTAATCGTTTTAAATGTTTACAATATGCGTATGAAGCAGGCCGAATAGGTGGAACAATGCCTACTGTATTAAATGCTGCAAATGAAGCTGCTGTAAAGTTTTTCTTAAAAGGAAAAATATCATTTTTAACGATTGAACAAATGCTTGAACAGGCGTTAAATCGTCATCAGCCGCTAGAACAGCCTAGTCTAGATACGATTCAGTTAGTAGATAAGGAAACACGTGAATTCGTTAATTCTCTACTCTCATAAAAAAAAGGTGGGGACAAAGAATGGATACGGTTATTAAGTTTATTATTATTTTTGGTGCATTAGTTTTTTTTCATGAATTAGGCCATTTAATGCTTGCAAAACGAGCAGGTATTTTATGTCGTGAGTTTGCGATTGGATTTGGCCCTAAGTTATTTTCCATTCGAAAAAAAGAAACGTTGTATACAATTCGTTTGTTGCCGTTAGGCGGATACGTATTAATGGCAGGGGAAGACCCGGAAAAATTAGAATTAAAACCAGGCGATCGAATCGGTCTTTTGCGAAATGAAAAAGGAGAAATTGATAAAATTATTATGAATGGGAAAGAAAAATTCCCAGATGCAAAAATGGTAACAGTTGAAGAAGCAGACATTGAACATAGCATGTTTATCCGTGCTTACGATGATGAAGATCAAGTAGCGACTTATCCTGTAAGTAAAACAAGTTTTTATGTAGAAAATGGTCGAGAAGTTCAAATTGCTCCATATGATCGTCAGTTTGCTTCTAAACCAGTTTGGGATCGAATTTTAACCATTTTTGCGGGTCCTGCCATGAATTTTATTTTAGCCTTTTTTATTTTAATTGCGGCTGGTTTAATTGCAGGAAAACCGATTGATGAAGCGAAAATTGGAAAAGTGGTCGAAGAAGGTCCAGCTGCAGTTGCGGGATTACAAAAGGACGACCAAGTGTTAGCAATTAACGGACAAAGCGTGGAAAAATGGGAGGAAATGACGAAAATTATTCGAGAGAATCCAAAAGAGTCCTTAACGTTTACCATTAATCGTGATGGAACAGAGAAAGACATTACAGTAACACCTGATGAAAGAAAAAATCAAGACGGTGAATTAGAAGGTGTTATCCAAGTGTATGCTCCAACCGAATTTTCGGTAAGTCACGCCATTAAATTTGGAGCTGTAGAAACGGTTCAATGGACAAAACTTATTTTTGTTGCGCTCGGTGATTTATTTACTGGAAAAGTTGGGATTGACCAATTAAGTGGACCAGTTGGAATCTATAGTTATACCGATCAAGCAGCGCAATTAGGAACCGTTATTTTATTGCGGTGGGCAGCGGTATTAAGTATTAACTTAGGAATTTTTAACTTGCTACCTCTTCCTGCATTAGATGGTGGACGCTTACTATTTTTATTTGTGGAAGCTTTACGTGGAAAGCCAGTAGATAAAAATAAAGAAGGACTTTTTCACTTTATTGGATTTGCCTTGTTATTTTTACTTATGATTGTCGTCACATGGAACGATATTCAAAAATTTTTCTTATAATTTTATGATGTCAAATAGAGGTGCAAGAGAATGAGACAAGAACATATGTTAATTCCAACATTACGTGATAATCCAAGTGATGCAGATATTAAAAGTCACCAATTATTATTACGTGCAGGATATATTCGTCAAAATGCTGCAGGTGTGTATAGTTTTCTTCCTTTAGGAAGCCGAGTGTTACGAAAAGTAGAACAAATTGTTCGCGAAGAAATGGACGAAGCAGGAGCGCAAGAAGTATTAATGCCAGCGTTGCAACCAGCAGAATTATGGCAAGAATCAGGGCGCTGGGAAGTATACGGTCCTGAATTAATGAGACTAAAAGATCGCAACAACCGTGATTTTGCACTCGGTGCTACACACGAAGAAGTAATTACTAGTTTAATGCGAGATGAAGTAAAGTCATATAAAAAGCTACCGATGACGCTTTACCAAATTCAAACAAAGTTTCGTGATGAACAACGTCCTCGTTTTGGAATTTTACGCGGACGTGAATTTTTAATGAAAGATGCGTATTCATTTGATACGTCACAAGAAGGATTAGATGAAAGTTATCAAAAAATGTTTGATGCGTACACACGCATTTTTACTCGCTTAGGGTTAAATTTCCGTGCGGTAATCGCTGATAGCGGGGCAATGGGCGGAAAAGATACGCATGAATTTATGGCGCTATCTGAAATTGGAGAAGATACAATTGCGTATAGTGATTCTTCTTCTTTTGCGGCTAATATTGAAATGGCACCGTGTGTGAATCAATATGAAAAAAGCATAGAAAAAGAGCAAGAATTAACATTAGTAGAGACTGAGTCACATAAATCAATGGAAGAAGTAGCAAATTATTTAAACGTTTCGGAACATCAATTATTAAAATCTTTATTATTTACGGTTGATGATCAATTGGTACTTGTGTTAGTTCGTGGGGATCATGAAGTAAACGATATTAAATTAAAAAATTATTTTGATGCGGCATTTGTAGAATTAGCATCCCATGAAATCGTAAAAGAAAAAATGGGGTGTGAAATCGGTAATATCGGACCAATTAGTGTTCCAAAAGGGATTACAGTTGTTGCTGATCTTGCTGTTCAATCGATGGTAAATTTCGTTTGTGGGGCAAATGTGGAAGGAAAACATTACACAAATGCTAATGTCAATCGTGATTTTATGGTGCAATCATTTGCAGATTTACGGTTTATTAAAGAAGGCGACTTATCTCCAGATGGACAAGGTATAATTAAATTTGCACGCGGGATTGAAATTGGACACGTGTTTAAATTAGGAACTCGTTATAGCGAGTCGATGGGTGCCCTTTATTTAGATGAACAAGGAAAAACCCAACCAATGATTATGGGAAGTTATGGTATTGGTGTAAGCCGCTTGCTCTCTGCTATTGTGGAACAATCAAACGATGAACATGGAATTATTTGGCCAACTGCTATTTCTCCATTCGATGTTCATTTAATTCCGGTTAATGTGAAAAACGAAGAACAAGCACAACTTTCAGAAGAAATTTATGCAACATTGAAAAAAGCTCGTTTTGATGTTTTATTTGACAATCGGAAAGAACGACCAGGTGTAAAATTTGCAGATAGCGAATTGATTGGATTACCAGTACGTATTACAGTTGGTAAAAAAGCAAGCGAAGGAATTGTAGAATTGAAAATTCGCAAAACAGGTGAAATGAAGGAAGTAGCTGTTTCTCAATTAGCAGCTGAACTAACTACAATTTTTCAAGCATTATAAAAAAACTCTGTCATGATAGAGTTTTTTTATCCTCCATGTAATGGTTAAATCTTTTTCCATTATAAACTGGGGGATTTTTTTCATTTTACATGAGATTCTTTTTAGGAGTATCATTTTCTGTCCCCTTAAAAATTGTATAATAGAAAAAGAGAGGAGTGAAATTGTGGAACAAGAAAAACAGGAACGATTTCAATTGTTACTAGAGCAAATTCATTGGCCAGATGAGTTAAAAACAGAAGAGCTAATGCAAGCAACGATTGAAAAGTTACAAGTGTATCCGAAAGAAGGAAAATGGCACTTTCATTTTGGTGTTCCATCCATTTTACAAGCAAATCTGTTTGAAGGGTTATACGAAAAAATTCGTCATGAATTTGCAAAGATTACAAAAAAAATTGATGTCACGATTCATCCGAAAAATGAGACGTATACAGAAACACAATTTTTAGAATACTGGTCTGTATTCATGAAATATATGACGGGATTTTCTGATATTATTTTGCGCTCTATTCATGCCTCATCCCCAACGGTAGAAGGCAATAAAGTGAATCTCTTTTTTTCCAATGAAGCGGAAGCGATGTTATGTGAACAAAAAACAGCAGATACGATTAAACGACTCTATGATAAAGCTGGATTTAAACAAATCATGTTCCATTACCAAGTAAAACAAAATACAGAAGCAGAATTGCAATCATTCCGGGAAAATGTCCAAAAAGAAATAGAAGAACGAATGGTGAAAGCAAAAATAGAATTTGAAAGACAGCAAAAAGAACGAGCGAATGAATCGGATATACCAGTGCACGAAGTTTGTATCGGGTATGAAATTAAAGACCAACCCGTTACGATTAAAACGATTCAAGATGAGGAACGTCGGATTGTTATTGAAGGGTATATTTTTGATAGTGAGGTGCGCGAATTACGCAGTGGCCGTGTACTGTTAACGTTTAAAATGACAGATTATACGGATTCTATTTTAGTAAAAGTATTTTCAAGAGGAAAAGAAGATATTCCACTTTTAAAAGCAGTAAAAAAAGGAATGTGGGTAAAAGTACGAGGATCGGTACAAAATGATTCCTTCGTTCGTGATTTAGTTGTGATAGCAAACGATATTAATGAAATCAAAGTAGCAAAACCGACCGATCCGTATGATGGTGAAAAACGCATTGAGTTACATGCACATACGACCATGAGCCAAATGGATGCAGTAGTGAGCGCTAGTGATTTAATTGAGAGAGCAGCAAATTACGGCCATAAAGCAATAGCGATTACAGATCATGCAGTCGTGCAAAGTTACCCTGAAGCATACCAAGCTGGACAAAAACATGGGGTGAAGATTTTATATGGAGTAGAAATGAACTTAATCAATGATGGCGTATCTATAGCTTATCAATCTGCGCATCGAAAATTATCAGATGATACGTATGTCGTTTTTGACGTGGAAACGACAGGGCTTTCGGTTATGTACGATACAATTATTGAACTAGGCGCGGTAAAAATAAAAAATGGGGAAATTATTGACCGATATGAATCGTTTGCCAATCCACATCGCCCTTTAGCCGATGTCATTATTGAGTTAACACATATTACCGATGATATGTTAGTGGATGCTCCGGAAGCGGAACAAGTTTTTAAAGAATTTTATGAGTTTAGTAAAGATTGTATTTTAGTTGCGCATAACGCTAGTTTTGATATGGGCTTTTTAGATGCAGGGTATGAAAAAATAGGTATTGGAAAAGCAACAAATCCCGTTATTGATACGCTTGAATTAGCGCGCTTTTTATTTCCGAATAGTAAAAATCATCGGTTAAATACACTTTGTAAAAAGCTTGATATTAAATTAACGCAGCACCACCGGGCAATTTATGACGCAGAAGCAACCGGGTATTTATTATGGAAGTTATTAGAGATTGTGAAAGAAGAAAAACAGGTGGAATACCACGATCAATTAAATGCGGCTAGAGGAAGTGCTGATTACAAAAATGGTCGACCTTCTCATTGTACCGTTTATGCAAAAGACCAAGCGGGATTAAAAAATTTATATCGATTAGTGTCTAAGTCACATGTGAAGTTTTATTACCGTGTTCCACGTATGCCAAAATCCATATTAGAAGCAAATCGAGAAGGATTACTTATCGGTTCCGCTTGTTACCAAGGGGAAATCTTTGAAGCAATTATGAATAAAACGCCAGATGAAGTAAAAAAACTAGCGACTTTTTATGACTTCTTAGAAATACAACCGTTAGAATATTACGGTCATTTAATCGAAAAAGGATTTATTCGCGATGAATTGGCGTTAAAAGATATGTTATCTTTAATTGTAAAAATTGGCGATGAATTAAATATCCCGGTTGTAGCTACTGGAAATGTCCATTATCTAGATTCGCATGACCATATGTACCGGACGATTTTAATTCAATCGATTACAGGACCTAGTCCGTTAAAAAATATTACGTTACCACCAGCACATTTTCGAACAACAGCAGAAATGCTTGATATATTTTCTTTTTTAGGAGAAGAGAAAGCAAAAGAAGTAGTGATTACGAACACACATAAAATTGCGGATAGTATCGAAGAAGTAAAGCCGGTAAAAGAAGATTTGTATACTCCTAAAATTGAAGGCGCAGAAGAAGAGATTCGTGAAATGAGTTATAAACGTGCACGTGAGGTTTATGGAGATGAATTACCTGAAATCGTAGAAAAACGATTAGAAAAAGAATTAAAAAGTATTATCGGACATGGATTTGCGGTTATTTATTTAATTTCCCATAAACTCGTAAAAAAATCGTTAGACGATGGATATTTAGTTGGATCACGTGGTTCTGTCGGTTCATCCTTCGTAGCGACGATGACAGAGATTACCGAAGTGAACCCATTACCACCGCATTATGTTTGTCCTGATTGTAAGCATTCGGAATTCTTTAACGACGGATCTGTTGGTTCTGGTTATGATTTACCGGATAAACAATGTCCAAAATGTGGAACGAAGATGAAAAAAGATGGACAAGATATTCCGTTTGAAACGTTTTTAGGATTTAAGGGGGATAAAGTACCGGATATTGACTTAAGTGCGCCACGTTACTAATGGAAAAGATTAGTCACTAGCACAGTGCTAGGAGAACTGTTAACTCGAAGTATGGAATGATAGGGTAACGCCTAGAAACATACTCACTGAGCTGCGGCAAGCAATACTCACGTTGTAAATGGTAGAAGTTGTTTGAAGCCCGCTAAAGTCGGCTGAAGTTTACCCTAACACAGTAAGATGGTGAGGAAAGACGATTTTCGTTGTAAATGATAGGTCGGGTGTCTATAAGGTTCCTATGGTTAGAATTAAAAAAAGACGAATCCTCGACTGACGCTCCGTTACATCACTAAGTAGAAATGCTTAGTATCCAAAAAGGACTACCTAGTGTGGAGGAGTAAAGGTTAAGTTGTGAAAATTCACCATGCTTTACAGGAGCATGCAAGCTAGGCGGAGTTTAGAGGAAACCTAAGGGAAAGATGCATAGATAGAGTTAATGGAACGTGGGAAGCTTCGGAGACTTGAGATGATTACATATCGCTTGAAAGTCGTTCTTCAAAAACCATAGAAAGGATAATGAAGATTTGTCGAAGTGGCAGGAAAGCTGTAGTACCGTTTGGAGGAATTACCGATGATGACTGAATAGATAGAATAGGTCGGAGGAGAAAATAATTCTGAGGGAAGGGCTTAAGTCGTCTGTTCTAAGACGATAGAGCGCCGTATGACACCGAAAGGGTCACGTACGGTGCGGGACAGGGGAAAAGCCGGAGAGAAAATCAAACGCTTACCTATTGTCATACTTTAGTGGAGATTATCAACCCCATGCGCATAACTATACGAAAGTCCTGTTTGGAGAAGATTATGTGTATCGAGCAGGTACAATTGGAACCGTGGCGGAAAAAACAGCGTACGGTTATGTAAAAAGTTATGCATCGAAAAATGAATTAATGTTACGAAACGCAGAAGTGGATCGGCTTGTGAGTGGATGTACAGGCGTCAAAAGAACGACTGGGCAACATCCAGGTGGAATTATTGTTGTACCAGATTATATGGATGTTTATGATTTTACTCCAATTCAATATCCAGCGGACGATGTTCATTCAGAATGGAGAACAACACACTTTGATTTCCATTCTATTCATGACAACATTTTAAAACTCGATATTCTCGGACACGATGATCCAACTGTTATCCGGATGTTACAAGATTTAAGCGGAATTGATCCAAAAACGATTCCTGTTGACGATAAGGAAGTAATGAAAATTTTTAGCGGGCCAGAATCGTTAAACATTACACCGGAACAAATTATGTGTAATACGGGCACGCTAGGTATTCCGGAATTCGGCACACGCTTCGTACGGCAAATGCTAGAAGAAACAAAGCCAAGTACGTTTTCGGAATTAGTCCAAATTTCAGGACTATCGCATGGGACGGATGTTTGGTTAAATAACGCTGCTGATTTAATTCAGAGTGGTACATGCGTGTTAAAAGATGTTATTGGATGTCGGGATGACATTATGGTGTATTTAATTTATAAAGGATTAGAGCCATCCCTTGCGTTTAAAATCATGGAAAGTGTTCGTAAAGGAAAAGGGTTAAATGAAGAATGGATGGAAGAAATGAAAAAGCATGATGTTCCGGATTGGTATATTGGATCTTGTTTGAAAATCAAATATATGTTTCCTAAGGCGCATGCGGCTGCTTATGTGTTAATGGCGGTACGGATTGCTTATTTTAAAGTGCATATGCCTATTTTGTTTTATGCTGCTTATTTTAGTGTCCGTGCTGATGATTTTGAATTAGATACGATGGCAAAAGGTTCTGCTGCGATTCGAAAACGAATTGAAGAAATTAATGAAAAAGGCTTGGAGGCAACACCGAAAGAAAAAAGTTTGTTAACTGTTTTAGAAATTGCATTAGAGATGTGTGAACGAGGTTTTTCTTTCCAAACGATTAATTTGTATCAATCGGATGCAAACAATTTCATTGTCGATGGAAATTCATTAATTCCGCCATTTAGTGCAATTGGTGGATTAGGGAAAAATGCAGCAGAAAATATTGTTATTGCAAGGGAAGAAGCACCATTTTTATCGAAAGAGGATTTACAGAAACGGAGTAAAATTTCGAAAACAGTGTTAGAGTATCTTGATGAACTAGGATGTTTAGCTGATTTACCAGATCAAAACCAATTATCGTTGTTTTAGTAACATTGCAACTTTTTGGTTTGTATGATATATTCAATAGTGTATTCGGTGAGATTATATGCTTTTTACTAGAAAAGAGTGGGTTTTCCCACTCTTTCGTTTCGTTTAATAAAGGAATCTTCCTTCAATGGGGGGATTCGCACTTCCTCCCATGATGCTAGAAGAGTGTATCCACTTTTTACGAGCAGTTCATTCGCGACTTCAAATGATGCATCATTTGAAGTCGAAAGTGTTAACTTGCTCTTTATAACGGATAAAAAATTTTACTTCTTGATTGACTCTTAAAAGGGGGAACAAAATGAGCAAAAAAGTAACACAAGTTGTGGAAGAACTTGTGACACCCATTTTAAATGAAGAACAACTAGAATTAGTCGATATTGAGTTTGTAAAAGAAGGTAAAAATTATTTTTTACGTGTTTTTATTGATTGCGAACAAGGAGTAGGGATTGAAGAATGTAGCCGAGTGAGCGAACAGTTAAGCGAAAAACTGGACGAAGTCGATCCCATTGCCTTTCCCTACTTTTTAGAAGTGTCTTCTCCAGGAGTGGAACGACCGTTAAAAAAAGAAAAAGATTACTATCAAGCAATTGGAAAAAACGTATATGTTAAAACTTATGAACCGATTGATTCAAATAAAGAATTTGAAGGACTATTACACCATTTTGATGGAGAAACATTAACTATCTTAATCCAGGTGAAAACAGTAAAAAAAGAAGTTCAAATTCCATTTAAAAAAGTTGCAAGCGCTAGACTTGCTGTTATGTTTTAATTTATCCCTCATGAACGGGCAGTAAGACCTCACTTCAAAATAAGCTAGAATCGAAAATAGTTAAGTGGGGAGAAAACAGCTCATAAAAGTGGGATAAGAGCATCTAACCATCAGTGGGGTAAGGGCAAAAAACCTACTGATGGAAGATTTCTTTATAAAAGGGGAGAATCAGGCGATGAACAGTGAAGAATTGTTAAAATCAATTGCCGTTATCGAAAAAGAAAAAGGAATTAGCAGAGAAGTTTTAATCGAGGCAATTGAAATTGCACTTGTATCAGCATATAAGAAAAACTTCAACCAAGCACAAAATGTGCGTGTTGATATTAATGAAAAAAAAGGAACAGTAAAATTATTTGCTACAAAACAAGTGGTAGAAGAAGTAGAAGACCCACGCCTTGAAATTTCGGTAGAAGAGGCAAAAAGTATGAACCCGAATTATGAAGTGGGCGATTATATGGATATCGAAGTAACACCAAAAAATTTTGGCCGAGTAGCTGCGCAAAATGCAAAAAATTTAGTACAACAACGTATTCGTGAAGCAGAGCGCGGTGTTATTTATAATGAATATATTGATCGCGAAGATGATATGATGGTTGGAATTGTTCAACGAAAAGATGCACGAAATGTATATGTTCATCTTGGGAAAATTGAAGCAGTGTTACCAGTTACCGAGCAAATGCCGAATGAAGTATTAAATATTCATGACCGCGTGAAAGTATATATTACAAAAGTAGAAAAAACAACAAAAGGACCTCAGATTACAGTATCAAGAACTCACCCTGGACTTTTGAAACGTTTATTTGAAAAAGAAGTGGCAGAAATTCAAGACGGAACAGTAGAAATACGTTCCATTGCTCGTGAAGCTGGCGATCGTTCAAAAATTGCTGTTTCAGCAGAGCGCGAAGATATCGATCCAGTTGGAGCATGTGTAGGACATTCCGGAACTCGTGTGCAAGCGGTTGTGAATGAACTAAATGGTGAAAAAGTAGATATCGTAAAATACTCAGAAGATCCAAAAGTATATGTTGCTCAATCATTAAGCCCATCGGAAGTACTAGAAGTACAAGTAGATGAGGAAAACAAATCAACGTTAGTCATTGTTCCTGATTCACAATTATCATTAGCAATCGGTAAGAAAGGACAAAATGCACGTTTAGCTGCAAAATTAACTGGTTGGAAAATTGATATTAAAAATGAATCAGAAGCAAGAGAATTAGGCCTTTATCAAGGAGACAATCGTCTCGAACTTTTTGACGTGGAAGAATAAAAGTTGAGGTGAGGTCCAATGAAAAAAAGAAAAATTCCGATGCGAAAATGTGTCGTGACACATGAAATGAAACCGAAAAAAGAATTGATTCGAGTCGTTCGGAATCAAGAAGGAATCGTCTCAATTGACCCAACCGGTAAAATGGCTGGACGCGGTGCGTATTTAACGAAAAGTGAAGAAGTTATTTTACTAGCTAAACAAAAAAAATCATTGAATGAACATCTGAAAGCGCAAGTCGATGATGCTATTTATGATGAACTGTTATCTTTCATTCAAAAGGAGAAGCAACATAGATGAGTAGTAAATGGTCATCGCTTTTAGGGCTTGCGAACCGTGCGCGAAAAATTGTTTCTGGTGAAGAGTTGGTTGTTAAAGAAGTGCAAAAAAAACAAGCTAAATTAGTGTTATTGTCAAAAGATGCATCAGCAAATACGACAAAAAAAATTACCGATAAATGTTCGTATTATCGTGTTCCTCTTCGTTTTATTGAAGATCGATATACCCTTGGGCAGGCAATCGGAAAAGATGCCAGAGTGGTAATTGCGATTACGGATGATGGATTTGCCAAAAAGTTGAACGAATTAGTTGAACAATAATTTATGGAGGTGGTTCTATGGCGAAAATGCGCGTATATGAATTAGCCAAAAAGTGGAACTTTTCAAGTAAAGAAGTGATTACAAAACTCAAAAATATAGGGATTGAAGTGACAAACCATATGTCTGTTTTGGAGGAATCTCAAATTACACAAGTAGAAAAAACTTTTATAGGAAATAATGAGAAGCCGAAAGCAGAAGTGAAAAAAGAGAACAGCAATCAATCAAAACCGCAAACACAGAAAAAAGAAAAAAAAGGGAAGAAGCAATCTGGTAAACAACAAAAGCAACAACAAAAGCAACAAAAACAGCGTAAACCAGAACCGAAACCAAAAGAACTTCCTGAAAAAATTGAATTTGAAGGATCGCTTACTGTTAGTGAGTTAGCCAAAAAACTTCACCGTGAACCATCAGAAATCATTAAAAAATTATTCTTACTTGGTGTGATGGCTACGATTAACCAAGAATTAGATCCTGATACAATCGAAGTGATTTGTGGAGAATACAACGTAGAAGTCGAAGAAGTGAAAACAATCGATGTGACAGATATTGAAAATTATGAAATTATCGATGATCCAAAAGATTTAACAGAACGTCCACCAGTTGTAACGATTATGGGACATGTCGACCACGGGAAAACAACGACATTAGATGCGATTCGTCATTCTAAAGTAACAACAGGCGAAGCGGGTGGCATTACACAACATATCGGAGCGTATCAAGTGGATAAAAACGGTAAAAAAATTACGTTTTTAGATACACCAGGGCATGCTGCCTTTACTTCCATGCGTGCGCGTGGTTCGCAAGTGACAGATATTACGATTCTAGTTGTTGCAGCGGATGATGGTGTGATGCCACAAACAATCGAAGCGATTAACCATGCAAAAGCTGCGGAAGTACCAATTATTGTAGCGGTGAACAAAATTGATAAAGAAACAGCAAACCCAGACCGTGTGATGCAAGAATTAACCGAGCATGGATTAGTTCCAGAAGCTTGGGGTGGTGATACTATTTTCGTACCAATTTCCGCTCTCAAAGGGGAAGGTATTGATGAATTATTAGAAATGATTCTATTAGTTTCTGAAATGTTAGAATTAAAAGCAAATCCAAAACGGGAAGCGTTAGGTACAGTTATTGAAGCGCAACTAGATAAAGGACGCGGACCGGTTGCGACATTGCTTATTCAAAATGGTACGCTTCATGTTCAAGATTCTATCGTAGTAGGTTGTGCTTTTGGGCGTGTTCGTGCGATGACAAACGATCTTGGACGCCGGATCAAGGTGGCAGGTCCTTCTACTCCTGTCGAAATTACAGGTTTAAATGAAGTGCCTAAAGCAGGGGATCACTTTATGGTCTTTAAAGATGAAAAAAAAGCTCGACAAATCGGGGAAGCACGTGCACAAAAATATCGCGAAGCAAACCGTGCGGAAAGCTCTCGCGTTAGCTTAGATGATCTCTTTAAACAAATCCAAGAAGGAGATATTAAAGAGATTAACGTAATCATTAAAGCAGACGTACAAGGGTCAGTAGAAGCACTTCGTGGATCATTAGAAAAAATTGACGTAGAAGGCGTTAAAATTAAAATTATCCATACGGGTGTTGGTGCGATTACGGAATCTGATATTATTTTAGCCTCTGCTTCGAATGCCATTGTTATAGGCTTTAATGTTCGTCCGGATGTTAATGCAAAACAAACAGCAGAAGCAGAAGATGTAGATGTTCGTTTATACCGAGTTATTTATAATGCTATCGAAGAAATCGAAGCTGCAATGAAAGGAATGCTTGACCCTGAATATGAAGAAAAAGTGGTCGGACAAGCAGAGGTTCGTGAAACATACAAAGTTTCTAAACTTGGTACGATTGCAGGTTGTTATGTAACGGAAGGAAAAATTGTTCGTGATGCTGGCGTGCGATTAATCCGTAACGGCATTGTTGTATACGAAGGTAAATTAGACTCGTTAAAACGTTTTAAAGATGATGCAAAAGAAGTAGCAAAAGGTTACGAATGCGGAATCATGTTAGAAAACTTTAATGATATAAAAGAAGCAGACGTTATCGAAGCATTCGTAATGGAGGAAATTAAGCACGTATGATGATAGGTTACGTCCGGTGTGAATGTTTCATCTATGATGCGAATTCTTTGAAAGAAAAACGTTCTGTTCTAAAAAGTATAATCACTCGTTTAAAAGGGCACTTTAACATTGCTGTTAGTGAAATAGAGGAGCATGACAAGTGGCAAAAAGCAGTAATTGGGATTGTTACGATTGCGACGACGCAAAAACGGGCAGAACAGGAATTACAAAAGGCCATTTCGATGATGGACCAAGATTCACAGTTAGAGCTTATAGATATCACATACGAGTGGTTATAGAGAAGAGGTGTACCTAATGGGAAATATGCGTGTAAACCGTGTAGCAGAACAAATGAAAAAAGAAGTTAGTGATATTATTGCACATAAAATAAAAGACCCTCGCGTTGGATTTGTTACGGTAACGGATGTAGAAGTAACAGGTGACTTACAACAAGCAACCGTTTTTATTTCTGTTCTAGGAGATGAAGAACAAAAAGAAGCTTCCCTTGTAGGGTTAGAAAAAGCAAAAGGATTTATTCGAAGTGAAGTTGGAAAAAGAATTCGTTTAAGAAAGACACCTGAATTATTTTTTGCCTTTGATGAATCAATCCAGTATGGGAATCGTATTGATGAATTGTTAATGAAATTAAAAAAGAGTGAACAAGAATAAGAAGGAAAAAAGGATAGACATCCGTTTGTCTATCCTTTTTTAAAGTAAACAGAAACAGAGGTGCGGAAATGGAAGGGATTATTGCTTTGCATAAACCGCGAGGAATGACCAGTCATGACTGTGTATATAAGCTTCGTAAACTGCTAAAAACGAAAAAAATTGGTCATACCGGAACACTAGATCCAGAAGTAAATGGCGTATTACCGATGTGTATTGGAGAAGCGACAAAAATAGCTAGCTATTTGACTGACTACGATAAAGAATACATCGGGGAAGTAACGCTCGGGTATAGTACAACAACGGAGGATGCACATGGAGAGATTGTATCGAAAAAAGAGGTTACACATCCGATAAATAGGGAACAAATTATGCAAGTGCTAGAATCGTTTGTTGGAAACATTGAACAAATCCCCCCGATGTATTCTGCCGTGAAAGTGAACGGGAAAAAATTATATGAATATGCGAGAGAAAACATCGAAGTCGAACGCCCAAAACGAGAAGTGACGGTTTACGAATTAGAGCTTCTTTCAGAGGAAGAACAATTTACTGGGGATATGATTCGATTTTCAATTCGTGTTCGTTGTTCAAAGGGGACATATGTACGCACATTGGCATACGATATCGGACAAAAATTAGGTTATCCTGCCCACTTATCTGATTTAGTTCGGACAACATCCGGTCTGTTTACACTNGGATGCACATGGAGAGATTGTATCGAAAAAAGAGGTTACACATCCGATAAATAGGGAACAAATTATGCAAGTGCTAGAATCGTTTGTTGGAAACATTGAACAAATCCCCCCGATGTATTCTGCCGTGAAAGTGAACGGGAAAAAATTATATGAATATGCGAGAGAAAACATCGAAGTCGAACGCCCAAAACGAGAAGTGACGGTTTACGAATTAGAGCTTCTTTCAGAGGAAGAACAATTTACTGGGGATATGATTCGATTTTCAATTCGTGTTCGTTGTTCAAAGGGGACATATGTACGCACATTGGCATACGATATCGGACAAAAATTAGGTTATCCTGCACATTTATCTGATTTAGTTCGGACAAAATCCGGTCCGTTTACACTAGAAGAATGTGTCACTTTTGAAGAAATAGAACAATATGTACAAGCAGAAAAAATAGATGAGCTATTGTTTCCGATGGAAAAAGGAATTGCACACTTGGCATCTATCGTGGTAACAGAAGAAATAGAAGAAAAAGTGAAACATGGGGCTGTCTTACCAGTAATTGAAAAGATGGAAGATTGTCCGTATGCTGTTTATAATAAAGATAAACGTATTATCGCAATCTATGAAAAACATCCAACAAAACCAGCATATATGAAACCGAAAAAAGTTTTAAATCATTCTTGCTAAGAGAAGGTGGATTTATTTGAAAACAATCTACATACATCATCCTTATCAATTCGAGCCTTTTTTAGAAAAATGTAAAGTATTGGCTCTTGGATTTTTTGATGGTGTTCATCTCGGTCACCAAAAGGTTATTCAAACGGCAAAAAAATTAGCAGAAGAAAAAAAGATGATTTGTGCAGTCATGACATTTGATCCGCATCCCTCTGCTGTCGTCAAGCAAAAGAAAACAGTGCAATATATTACGCCTTTACAGGAAAAAATGAAGGCGATTGCAGCGTTAGGCGTTGAGGAATTGTATGTCGTTCACTTTACGAAAGAGTTTGCTTCTCTTTCCCCACAAGAATTTATTGATCAATATGTCATTGCACTTTCTGTGAAGCATGTTGTAGCTGGATTTGATTATACATACGGAAAAATGGGACGCGGGACAATGGAAACATTGCCGTTCCACTCTAGAAATGAATTTACGCAAACGGTCGTAGATAAATTGACAAAGGATGATCAAAAAGTGAGTTCAACAGAAATAAAAAAACGCATTAGTGACGGTGAAATGGAAAAAGTAGCGCAAATGTTAGGAAGACAGTATGAAATTACCGGAGTAGTGGTGGATGGAGATAAACGCGGCCGAAAAATTGGATTTCCTACAGCAAACATTTCTTGTTCCATTAATTATTTAGTGCCACGTGTTGGCGTATACGCAGTGCAAATAGAAGTGGATGGTATATGGTATGATGCAATGTGTAATATTGGATATAAGCCGACATTTAATGATGAAACATTAATCACCACGATAGAAGTACACATTATAAATTTTTCCTCGACGATTTACGGAAAAAACGTAACCGTTCGCTTTTATACACGAATAAGGGATGAACAAAAATTTCCGCATTTTGAGGAATTAGTGTCACAATTGCACCGAGATAAACAGTTTGCTTTTGAATATTTTGAAAAAAATAAGGATAAGGGTTGAAATTTTGTCCAAAGAACGGTATTCTAAACAGTGTACAAAAACCTTAACTTGGCAATCGATTCACCGACGTTTGCGAGGTTTAGGGGATTATTAATAGGAGGTGTATTGAGATGGCTTTATCTCAAGAACGGAAGCAAGAATTAATCAACGAATATAAAACACACGAAGGGGACACTGGTTCTCCAGAAGTTCAAATTGCTATTCTTACTGAGAATATCAATAATTTAAATGAACATTTACGTGAACACAAAAAAGATCACCATTCTCGTCGTGGATTATTAAAAATGGTTGGTAAACGTCGTAACTTATTAAACTACTTGCGTGATAAAGACATTACACGTTACCGTGAGTTAATTAAAAAACTCGGTTTACGTCGATAATGGTAAAAAGAAAAGCGGGATACGTCCCGCTTTTTTGTTAGCAAAAAAGATTAATCCCACATAGCTTCGGATATAATAAGTCCAATGTTACTAAGAGCATGAGAGGAGTATTACGAAATATGGAACAAACGAAACACGTTTTCTCCATCGATTGGGCAGGACGACCATTAACGTTCGAAATTGGTCAATTGGCAAAACAAGCAAATGGTGCTGTTTTTGTTCGTTATGGAGATACAGCTGTCTTATCGAATGTAACAGCGTCAAAGGAACCAAAGGATCTGGATTTCTTTCCTCTAACTGTTAACTACGAAGAACGTTTATATGCAGTAGGTAAAATTCCAGGTGGATTCATTAAACGAGAAGGACGCCCAAGTGAAAAGGCAATTTTAGCAAGTCGTTTAATCGATCGTCCTATCCGTCCATTGTTTCCGGATGGATTCCGCAATGAAGTACAAGTCATTAGCATGGTGATGAGCGTGGATCAAAACTGTTCATCAGAAATGGCAGCTATGGTCGGTTCATCACTTGCCTTAATGGTATCGGATATCCCATTTGATGGTCCGATTGCAGGTGTTATTGTTGGTCGTGTGGATGGAAAATTTGTTATCAACCCTACGGTAGAACAAGCAGAAAAAAGCGATTTACATTTAATCGTTGCTGGAACAAAAGATGCGATTAACATGGTGGAAGCGGGAGCGAATGCTGTACCGGAAGAAATTATGTTAGAAGCGATTATGTTTGGCCACGAAGAAATTAAACGATTAGTCGCATTCCAAGAAGAAATTGCGAAACAATTAGCAAAACCGAAAATGGCAGTTGTGTTACATGAATTAGATAAAGAATTAACTGAAAAAATAAAAGCAGCATATGAAACGGAAGTTCGTCAAGCTGTTCTTGTTTTTGATAAACAAGAACGAGATGAAGGATTAAAACAAATTCAAGAAAAAATTGTAGCAGAATTTGCACCAGATGAAGAAGATGCAGCGCTAACGAAAGAAGTAAAAAATATTACGCAATCGTTAATTAAAGAACAAGTTCGTACGTTAATTACAAAAGAAAAAATTCGTCCAGATGGTCGGAAAATTGACGAAATTCGTCCTTTATCATCGGAAGTTGGCAAGTTACCACGTACACACGGATCAGGCCTCTTTACACGTGGACAAACACAAGTACTTAGCAGTTGTACGTTAGGTCCGCTTGGAGATGTACAAATTTTAGATGGACTTGATCTTGAAGAATCGAAACGTTGGATGCATCACTACAATTTCCCTTCTTTTAGTGTTGGAGAAACAGGTCCGCTTCGTGGTCCAGGTCGTCGTGAAATTGGACATGGAGCATTAGGAGAAAGAGCTCTTGAACCAGTGATTCCAGATGAAAAAGATTTTCCATATACGGTTCGTTGTGTATCGGAAGTGTTAGAATCAAATGGTTCTACTTCTCAAGCAAGTATTTGTGCTTCTACACTTGCGATGATGGATGCAGGTGTACCGTTAAAAGCACCGGTTGCAGGGATTGCAATGGGGCTTGTAAAAGACGGAGAAGATTATACGGTTTTAACAGATATCCAAGGAATGGAAGATCATTTAGGTGACATGGACTTTAAAGTAGCAGGAACATCAGAAGGCGTAACTGCTCTACAAATGGATATTAAAATTGCTGGAATTACACGTGAAATTTTACAAGAAGCATTAGAACAAGCGAAAAAAGGTCGTATGTTTATTCTTGAACATATGTTAGAGACAATTGGTTCTCCTCGCAAAACATTGTCACCATATGCACCAAAAATTTTAACAATGAACATTAATCCTGATAAAATTCGTGATGTCATTGGTCCAAGTGGAAAAGTAATTAATAAAATTATCGAAGAAACAGGCGTTAAAATTGACATTGAACAAGATGGAACAGTGTTTATTTCTTCTACAGAAGAACAACAAAATCTTCAGGCGAAAAAAATTATTGAAGATTTAGTACGAGAAGTGGAAGTTGGCCAAATTTACTTAGGTAAAGTAAAACGAATTGAAAAATTTGGTGCTTTCGTTGAAATTTTTAAAGGTAAAGACGGACTTGTTCATATTTCGGAATTAGCGTTAGAACGAGTACATCGTGTGGAAGACGTTGTGTCTGTTGGAGATGAAATTCTTGTAAAGGTAACGGAAATTGACAATCAAGGACGCGTAAATTTATCAAGAAAAGCGATTTTACGTGAAGATGAAAATGCATCAAAACGTGAAAAACGCAGTCCAAAACCAGAACGAAAAGAAGAAGGAAAAGAAACAGAAGAACAACGTGAAAAAAATCATCACCCAAGATCGAAAAAACATGATTCAAAATAGGCCAATGAGAGGAGCTGGAACACCGGCTTCTTTTTATTTGGTCTTTTTTTTCACTTTCTCTTATAAAGATAAAAAAGAGGGGGAGGGACATGCGAAAAATTCGAACGTTTAGTTTATTTTTAATGTTTGCAATTAGTATCCTAATCATTCAAAAGACAGCCATTTTAGATTACGTTACGTCCATCAAATATGATTCTTTAGATGTATCGAAAATGGATGATCCTTTATATGTGGAGATTCAAAAAAGGGCGAAAGACCATGAAGTAAAACCAGAAGATGCACGAATTGATTCGATTTGGAAAGGGGTACCAGGATTAAATGGGAAAAAGGTAGATGTTCGTTTATCTTATGACAAAATGAAAAAAAAAGGTACGTTTGATGAAACGTTATTGGTATATAAAGAAACGAAACCAAAAGTAACGTTACGTGATCTGTCTCCTGCCCCGATTTATAAAGGACGAGAGGAGAAACAAGCGGTATCGTTTGTTATTAATGTGGCGTGGGGGGAAGAGTATTTGCCATCGATGCTGCAAACATTACAAAAACAAAATGTGAAAGTAACCTTTTTTATTGAAGGTCAATTTGCAAAAAATAATCCTGATATCGTAAAAATGATTGCTGAAGAAGGTCATGAAATTGGGAACCATTCTTTTTCCCATCCGGATATGGGGCGGATGTCTAAAGAAGCAGCGTATAAAGAAATAAAACAGACCAATGACGTTCTGTCTTCTATTACAGGAGAGGTACCGCGCTTATTCGGTCCTCCAAGCGGTGCGTTTAATGAAGAAACGCTACGAGCTGCCCGCAGTCTTTCGATGGATACTATTTTATGGACCGTTGATACGGTTGATTGGAAAAATCCTAACTCTGTTTCTATGAAGTTAAAAATAGTCTCGAAAAGCCATGCGGGCGCAATCGTATTAATGCATCCGACAAAAGTAACAGATCAAACATTAGAAGAAATGATTGTGGGTGTACAAAATAAAGGATTTGTGATCATCCCCGTTTCTGAATTAATCAGTGAAAAAAGGCAATTCATTGAGAACTAGAATCAAAAGTGATATAGTGTAAATAGTTTTCATCGTAAAGAATTGCTAGCAGTATGGGAGGAACACGCACTTGATTATCAAACATACATGTACAAACGGAGTAAGAGTTATTATTGAACCGATTACAACGGTTCGTTCAGTCGCGATTGGCGTTTGGGTAGGAACGGGTTCGCGATATGAAGAGTTGCAGAACAACGGTATTTCACACTTTTTAGAACACATGTTTTTTAAAGGTACAAAAAAAAGAAGTGCAAAAGAAATTGCAGAGTCATTTGATAGTGTAGGTGGTCAAGTAAATGCATTTACAAGTAAAGAGTATACTTGCTACTATGCAAAAGTACTAGATACACATAAAAGCATGGCATTAGATGTGTTAGCGGACATGTTTTTTGAATCTACATTTATCGAAGTAGAATTAGAAAAAGAAAAAAATGTTGTATTAGAAGAAATTAAGATGTATGAAGACACACCAGATGATATCGTTCATGACTGTATCTCCCAAGCAAGTTTTGGAACTCATCCATTAGGATATCCTATTTTAGGAACAAAAGAAACGGTTAAAAGTTTTACTAGAGATGACTTATTTGCTTATAAGGAACAAATGTATTCTCCTGATGCTGTGGTCATTTCGGTAGCAGGGAATGTGGATGAATCATTTATTCGCGAAATTGAATCGTATTTTGGTCATTTTACATCGCAAAATCATGAAAAGGCGTCTGAAAAGCCAATCTTTTTATTTGATACAAAGGCAAAGAAAAAAACAACCGAACAAGCGCATCTATGTATTGGATTTGAAGGTTTGCCTGTTGGACATGAACGTTTATATGATTTAGCTATTTTAAATAATATTTTAGGTGGGTCAATGAGCAGTCGTTTGTTCCAAGGAGTAAGGGAAGAACGAGGACTAGCTTATTCTATTTTTTCCTATCATTCTTCTTATCAAGACCAAGGATTACTTACCATTTACGGTGGAACGGGAAGTGACCAACTTGAAAAATTGTATGCTGTTATTTTAAAAGAAATTGAAGATTTAAAACATCATGGAGTAACAGAAAAAGAGGTTATGAACAGTAAAGAACAATTAAAAGGGAATTTAATGTTAGGGTTGGAAAGTACAAATAGTAGAATGAGTCGCAATGGGAAAAATGAGTTGCTATTAAAACGTCATCGTTCTCTCGATGAAATTATTACTCAAATTGATGCCGTGACATTATCTTCTGTGAATATGCTTGCAAAAGATTTATTTGATCAATCTTTTTCAAGGGCCTTAATTAGTCCGAAAGCAACTTTTCCAGTTGATAAAAATTAAAAAAAGCACTATGTTTCTTTTTATCTAAGGAGCATAGTGCTTTTTCTATTTTTATAACCATACATAAATAGTAATCAAGGAGAAGGGGTGGAGAGTATGAGGTTAAGTGAATTAAGCGGGAAAGAAATGATTGATATTTCAAGGGGAGAACGCCTTGGTTTTATCGGGCAAACAGATGTTTTAATTGATGAAGAAACAGGGTATGTTCGGGCTTTTATTATTCCAACGTTAAAATGGTTAGGAATGAAAAAAACAGGAGAAGAAGTGTATATTTATTGGGAAAATATCAAAAAAATTGGGGACGATTTCATGGTTATTGATTCCGAGGAAAGCGAGTAAAAAAGAACAAGTAACATGCACATCTGTCTCATTTTGTTCATACTATGAAGCAAAATTGAAAAAGAGGGTGAGCAAAAGTTGAAGCAACATAAAACATTAGAAATAGTCATTCTTGGCGGGGATCATCGACAAGTAGAACTGATTCGTAAATTACAACAATTATCCGTGCACGTGACGATAATCGGGTTTGATAAATTGGAAAATAGTTTTGTTAGTGTAAAAAAAGAAGCAATAGACGCTTATCCTTTTGAAAAAGCAGACGCTTTGTTTTTACCCGTTTCAGGTGTTTTAGACAATGGAGAATTAACGGCTGTCTTTTCGCATGATACGCTTTCTTTTACAACAGAGATGCTAAAGCGGACAAAAAAAGAGTGTAAAATATATACAGGAATTATAACGAACACGTTAGATACTATGTTAGAGGAAGTTCCGCGAGAAGTTACTGTCTTATTTGATCGAGATGATTTAGCGATTTATAATTCAATCCCAACATCAGAAGGTGCATTATTTTTAGCCATGAAATATACAGATTTTACGATTCATGGCAGCAAGGTGGCCATTTTAGGTTTTGGTCGTATTGCACTTTCTTTGTTGCGTACTTTTCAAGCATTACAAGCAGAAGCGATTGTATTTGCGAGAAAAAGCAGTCAATTAGCACGGGCATATGAAATGGGAGCCAAAGTGTACCCGCTTGATGAGATGAAGGAACGCATGAGAGATGTGGACATTTGTTTAAATACGATTCCTGCGCCTGTTTTAACAAAAGAAGTGTTAACGTCTATGCCACTCCATACGTTTATTTTAGATTTAGCTTCTGCTCCAGGAGGGACCGATTTTACCTTTGCTAAACAACGGGGGATGAATGCTATTCTTGCACCAGGAATACCTGGAATGATTGCGCCAAGAACGGCAGGAAAAATTTTAGCAGACGTTTGTGTAGAAAGAATAACTTCTGACTTTTTTAAAGGGAGTGGTGCAGAATGTTAAAAGGAAAACGAATTGGATTTGGCCTAACTGGTTCCCATTGTACGTATGAAGAAGTATTACCACAAATAGCAAAACTAGTGGAAAGTGGTGCGGAAGTAGTACCTATTGTATCATATACACTCCAATCAACTGATACACGATTTGGGAAAGCAACGGAATGGGTGGAAAAAATTGAACAGCTTACGAATCAAAAACTAATTGGTTCTATTGTGGAAGCGGAGCCATTGGGACCGAAATATCCGTTAGATTGCATGGTGATTGCCCCTTTAACGGGAAACTCTTTAAGCAAACTTGCCAATGCCTTAACGGATTCCCCTGTACTTATGGCGGCAAAAGCAACGATGCGCAATTTAAAACCAGTTGTAATTGCGCTTTCAACAAATGATGGCCTTGGCTTAAACGGCAGCAATATTATGAAATTAATGGCAACAAAAAATATTTACTTTGTACCGTTTGGTCAAGATGCTCCATTTAAAAAACCCAACTCATTAGTTGCTGATATGACCAAAATAAAAGATACGGTTATCGAAGCATTAAATGGAAGACAAATTCAGCCAATTCTTATCGAAAACTATGGATAGAAAGAAAGTAGTCATTGATAATCATTGTTTTTTGACGTATTGTAATAGTACAAGAGAAACTTATTCTTTTATTAAAGCGATAATGTGGTAAAATAATTTTTAAATATTCTTTACAATAATCGACTTTTGACAAATGAGATGTCAATCATGGGAAGGGGAATAATGTAGATGAAAGCAAAAAAAGAATTTCATGTTGCAGTGGTAGGTGCAACAGGTGCTGTTGGGACAATGATTTTACAAACACTAGAAGATAGAAACTTCCCGATTGCCAAATTATCTTTATTATCTTCTAAACGTTCAGCCGGAACAAAGTTAATGTTTAAAGGAGAAGAAGTAGAGGTAAAAGAAGCGACACCAGAAAGTTTTGAAGGGGTAGACGTTGCGTTATTTAGTGCTGGTGGTTCTGTGTCAAAAAAATTCGTACCAGAAGCAGTGAAACGCGGTGCAATCGTAGTAGATAATACAAGTGCATACCGAATGGATCCCAATGTACCTTTAGTAGTGCCAGAAGTGAACGAAGCTGATTTATTTACGCACAAAGGGATTATTGCGAACCCTAACTGTTCTACTATCCAAATGGTCGTTGCACTAGAACCAATTCGTAAAGCATTTGGCTTGAAAAAAGTAATTGTTTCTACCTATCAAGCAGTTTCTGGAGCAGGTGCAAGTGCAATCCAAGAACTTAAAAATCAAACGAAACAAGTGCTTGAAGGAACGAAAGTGGAAAAAAATATTTTACCAGTAGGTAGTGGAGATAAACATTATCAAATTGCGTTTAATGCGATTCCACAAATCGACGTATTTACTGATAATGGATTCACGTATGAAGAAATGAAAATGATTAATGAAACGAAAAAAATTATGCATGAACCATCTTTAAAAGTAGCAGCTACTTGCGTGCGTCTTCCAATCGTTCGTGGTCATGCAGAAAGTGTATTTATTAAAGTAGACAAAAAAGGAATTTCTGTAGAAGATATTCAAAAAGTATTAGAATTAGCAGATGGTGTGACAGTTGTCGACAGCCCAGAAAACCAAGAATATCCAATGCCAGTCGGTGCAGAAGGAAAACGCGATACATTTGTTGGTCGAATCCGTAAAGATTTAGACGATAAAAAAGGTTTCCATATGTGGATTGTATCGGATAATTTATTAAAAGGTGCGGCATGGAACTCTGTACAAATTGCAGAAAGTCTAATTAAACTTGGTTTATTGAAATAAAAGAGGTGTCATCATGAAAGTCATCGTACAAAAGTTCGGTGGGACTTCGCTTCGAGATGAAATAGGCCGTGATCGCGCGTATAAACATATTATGCGCGCGATTCAAGATGGCTATAAGGTCGTATGTGTCGTATCTGCTATGGGACGTAATGGAGATGCTTACGCAACAGATACGTTGCTCAGTTTAGTGAATCCAAATTACTTAGCATTGCGTGAAAAAGATTTACTTTTATCATGCGGAGAAGTGATTTCGTCCATTGTCTTTACTTCTCAGTTAAATGAAAATGGTCTTCATGCTGTTGCTTTAACTGGGGCACAAGCAGGATTTCATACGAACGAAGAGCATACGAACGCTAAAATCATAGACATGAAGTGCGAACGTATTGTAAAAGAACTCAATAATGCTGATGTCGTTGTTGTAGCAGGGTTTCAAGGGATGAGTAAAAACGGAGAAATAACAACGTTAGGTCGCGGTGGTAGTGATACGAGTGCTGCTGCATTAGGTGCAGCTCTTTCAGCAGATTACATTGATATTTTTACCGATGTAGAAGGGGTCATGACTGCTGATCCACGTATTGTAAAAGATGCGCAACCCATTTCAAGATTAACGTATAATGAGATTTGTAATTTGGCCTATCAAGGGGCAAAAGTAATTCATCCACGAGCGGTAGAAATTGCCATGCAGGCGAAAATACCAATCCGTATTCGTTCGACGTATTCTGATTCTCTTGGAACACTTGTTACGTCAATGACCCGTCCGAACAAAGGGCAAGATATTGCAGAACGGCTTGTTACTGGAATTGCTCATGTAAAAGACGTGACACAAATTCAACTAGAAACAACAGAAACAAGCTACGAGATGCAATCAGGAGTATTTAAAGCGATGGCTAGTGCGAATATTAGCGTTGACTTTATTAATATTAATCCGCAAGGGCTTGTGTACACTGTAAGTGGAGAAAAAACGGATGAAGCAGTTCGAATTTTACAAACTCTAGGATATGAGCCAAAGGTCATTCCGCAATGTGCCAAAATTTCAGCGGTTGGTGCTGGAATGACAGGTGTTCCTGGTGTAACGGCCATTATTGTCGATGCTCTAAGTAAAGCAGGTATTCAAATTTTACAATCTGCTGATAGCCATACAACGATTTGGGTACTTGTAAAAGAAAAAGATATGGTCAAAGCAGTAAATGCATTGCATCATGCTTTTGAATTAGAAAAATTAAATCAATCATCAAAATGTTCAGTTATTCGTTAAGTAGATAAATATGTAAGGAGTGAATAGAATGAATTTCGGTTCAGTATTAACGGCTATGGTAACTCCGTTTGATCGAAAAGGAAATGTAGACTTTGAGGCGACTACACGTCTTGTGGAGTATTTAATTAATAATGGAACAGAAGGATTAGTAGTTTGTGGTACAACAGGGGAATCACCTACATTAACAACAGAAGAAAAATTAGCAATGTTTAAACATGTTGTATCTGTCGTAAACAAACGAGTACCTGTTATCGCAGGAACAGGCACAAACAATACGAAAGCATCGATTGATATGACAAAACAAGCAGAATCAATTGGAGTAGACGGAATTATGGCGGTTGCCCCCTATTATAACAAACCGAGTCAAGAAGGGTTATACGAGCATTATAAAGCGATTGCAGAAAGTACTTCGCTACCAGTAATGATTTATAACATTCCAGGACGCTCTAGTGTGAACATTCAACCGAAGACAATTATTCGTTTGGCGGAAATTGAAAATATTACATCGGTAAAAGAAGCAAGTGGTAATTTAGATGCTTTCACCGAAATTATTGCCAATACACCAGATGATTTTATTCTATATTCGGGAGATGACGGTTTAACATTACCTGCATTATCGATTGGTGCAGTTGGTGTTATTTCGGTAGCAAGCCATGTCATCGGAAATGAAATGAGCAAAATGGTGAAATTATTTAAAGAAGGACACTTAAAAGAAGCTGCGAGTATGCATCAAAAATTATTACCAGTGATGCGTACGTTATTTATCGCACCATCACCTGCACCAGTAAAAGCAGCTTTACAAATGAAAGGATTAGATGTTGGAAGCGTTCGGTTACCGATTATTCCACTTTCAAAAGAAGAGCGAGAACTAGTTCAAAACACGATTCAACCATATTTATAAAGAGTGATATTATATCGCTCTTTTTTTTTGCCTTCAAACAGACAATAAGCTCCTTCATCATAGAACTTTCTTTTATCACTTATTACAGGGTAGTAAGATAAATGTGAAGGTGGCATGGAAAACAATTAAGCTTCACCATTTCTGCTATAAGTCAAAGTGCTCTAGGGGCAAATAGTGCCTTTTACGCCCCCACCGTTTTTTTTGATAAAAGTTGGATAAGTACCTCTAGCCAACAGTGAAGGAGTACGAAAACCACTTATTGATGGAAGATTTCTTTATAAAAACAAAGGTTTTGTGGAATAAACAAGGAATAATATTTTGTGGCTTTTATTACAGAAAATAAAGGTTTTTATCTTGCCATTTAGACTTTGAATGGAAATGAAACCGAATAATTCTTGTTTTTTAAATCCTCACTAGGCTATAATAAGAATAAGTGAGTTGCACGGGTTTTTCATACTAGGTAAAACATTGGTTTATGCTTATTAGGAGGATAAACCATTGCAAAAAACAAATGAACAATCGTCAATTAAAGTATTTGCTCTAGGAGGCGTCGGTGAAGTCGGCAAAAATTTATATGTCGTGGAAGTGGATGAAGACATTTTCGTATTAGATGCTGGCTTGATGTATCCTGGTAATGAAATGTATGGGATTGATATTATTATCCCAGATGTCACTTATTTATTAGACAATAAAGAACGCGTGAAAGGAATCTTTTTAACACACGGTCATGAAGACCATATTGGTGCACTACCTTATCTTTTAAAGAAATTGAAAGTTCCTGTATATGGTACAAAATTAACACTCGCTTTGTTGGAAGATAAATTAAAAGAAACCGGTTTATCACAGTATCCTTTACTACAAGTGATTCATTCGAACACTACGTTAAAATTTAATAAAATAACGGTTACTTTCTTTGGAACAAGTCACAGTATACCGGACTCTGTTGGGATTTGTATTCATACAAATCAAGGTGCTATTGTTTATACAGGTGATTTTAAATTTGATCAAACGCCTATGAACGGACGGAAAGCAGAATTAGGAAAGATGTCTGCGATTGGAGATAAAGGTGTACTTTGTCTCTTGTCTGATAGTACAAATGCAGAGTATCCAGGATATGCGGGTTCAGAGTGGGATGTTGGACAAGAGATTTCTAAGATTTTTTATCATACAAAAGGGCGAATCATCGTTGCTGCATTTGCTACGAACTTAGGTCGTATTCAACAAATATTCGATGCTGCGTATGAAAATAATCGAAAAGTGGCAATTAATGGAAAACGTATGGAAAAAGTAGTAGCAATTGCAAAACAATTGGGATATATGAAAATAAAGGAAGACGTGTTAATTCCACTTGATCAAATTTCTAACTATGACGATTCGATGATTACGATTTTAACGACAGGAACACAGGGGGAACCCCTTAGTATGTTGGCGCGCATGGCAAGAAATCAACATCGTCAAGTATCGATTAAAGAAAGTGATACCGTATTAATTGCTGCAACACCTATTCCAGGTAGTGAATTAACTACTTTTCGTACTATTGATTTATTAGTACGAATCGGAGCTAACGTCATTCATGGCTCAAGTGTTCATGTGACAGGTCACGGGTGTCAAGAAGAATTAAAATTAATGATGAATTTATTAAAACCAAAATTTGTCATACCGATACACGGAGAATATCGCATGCAAATTGCGCACCAAAAAATAGCGAATATGGTTGGTATTCCAAAACATCGTGTGTTTTTAATTGAAAATGGTGATGTCGTTGAATTTAAACAACGAAAAGCAAAAAAATCAGGAAAAGTATTATCAGGAAATGTTCTCATCGATGGTCTAGGAGTAGGAGATGTAGGAAATATCGTCTTACGTGACCGTAGGCTTCTTTCAAAAGATGGCATCCTTGTAGTAGTGGTAACATTAAGTAAAAAGGCAAATGTCATTGTTTCTGGTCCAGAAATTATTTCTCGTGGATTTGTTTACGTACGTGAATCTGAAGAATTGATGGAAGAAGCACAAAAATTAGTGAAGAACATTTTAGATCAGTGCATGAGTGAAAAAATTAATGAATGGTCTAGTTTAAAAAATAATATTCGAGAAACATTAAGTCAATTTTTACATGAAAAAACAAAGCGAAGACCGATGATTTTACCTATCATTATGGAAGTCTAGTGTGCAAAAAAACCAGGATTTTTTTCCTGGTTTTTTTTTGTGGTGGAATGGATAACATAAGAAAACAAGAAGGGAAAGATTTTTTAGGAGGCGTATGATGGAAAAAAAAGAAGTGGAAAAAAGTGAAAATGAACAGCAAACGATATTACAATCGATTGAACAATTAGGACAAACAAAAGTACCTGAATCAGAAACATCCAATATTCATTGTCTGACAATCATTGGACAAATAGAAGGCCATATGCAATTACCTCCTCAAAATAAAACAACGAAATATGAACATGTTATTCCACAATTAGTAGCTATTGAACAAAACCCATCCATTAAAGGGTTGTTGCTTATTTTAAATACAGTCGGTGGGGATGTAGAGGCAGGATTAGCTATTGCAGAAATGGTCGCATCTCTTTCTAAACCTACCGTTTCGTTAGTACTAGGTGGTGGCCATTCGATAGGTGTTCCAATTGCAGTAGCCAGTTCTTATTCCTTTATTGCGGAAACAGCAACAATGACGATTCATCCAATTCGGTTAACGGGTCTTGTTATTGGTGTACCGCAATCTTTTGAATATTTGGATAAAATGCAAGAGCGTGTTGTTCGTTTTGTTACGCAACATTCCGATATATCAGAAGAAACCTTCAAGGAATTAATGTTAAAAACAGGTAACTTATCGCGCGATATCGGTACAAATGTCGCGGGCGTTGATGCAGTGAAAATCGGATTAATTGATGAAGTTGGTGGAGTTAGTGAAGCATTGAAAAAATTAAATCAAATGATCGAAGCTTCGAGTGAGAAAGGATTGGTGCAGTAATGTTATATACGATTGTTCCAGAAGAAGCGATGTTTCAAGAAACAAACACGGAAGTAAAACAAACGATGTATTTGATTCAACAACGACCGGTGCTTTGTATCGAAAAACCACATGGGAAGTTAGAAATAGTGCAACTGTTAAGTACGGACCCACAAGATTTTTTGAGAAATGATTTTTATCCTGGCCAAGAAATATCGTTACTTTTTTAAGCAACTGTTCTTCGTTAGCAGGAAAGTATGCTATAATAAAGGAAAAGGTAAAAGCAGTCGTATTTTTCGACTGCTTTTCTTTCGTATTGGCAGTAATTTAGAGGTGATGACAATGGTGCAACAATCAAAACGAAAAAAAACAACGAAGAAATCTACGAAACAATCGTCCTCTTGGCAACATCAAATTAAGTATGAAATAATCGGTTTAATCATGGTTCTTTTATCTATTGTTACGTTATTAAAACTCGGGAAGGCAGGAGAAATTTTTCGTTCTTTTTTTCGTGGAATTGTTGGGGAACTGTATCTTGTTGCTATTGGAAGTATGATCGTAATTGGCGGATTTTTAATTGTAAAACGGACATTGCCCAATTTTAACACAAAAAAATGGGTGAGTTTTTTCATTTTAGTTAGTGCGTTGTTATTATTTGTACATACTCTTTTATTTGAAACAATGACGAATCAACATAAATGGGAAGATCACTCGGTTATTCGAAATACTTGGCGTTTATTTTTAGAAGAAATGAAAACAGCCGACAAAGAAATTTATCTCGGTGGTGGGATGTTTGGAGCTGTATTGTTTGCTTGCTTTAATTACTTATTCGCGCCACTCGGAACGAAAATAATTGCTGTTTCTTTTATCATTTTTGCTATTTTTTTGTGGGGTGGAAAGTCTTTTCATGAATGGTTGTTTATATCATTCAAGCAATTTGTGGAGCAGAAAAAACAGCAAGTAAAAGAATGGAAAGTTGCAAATAAACAACAAAAAGACGACGAGACTCGACCGAATAAAAAGAAACAAAAACGAAACGTAAAAGAATCTACAAACAAGGAAAAAGAAGTAGAAATTGCGGATTTTACAGAACATGTGTTGCAGGAGAAACAAATAAAAACAGACCATCCTAATCAAAAAGAAAAACAATCAGAAGAAACTGAACAGGTAGCAACGGTTCCTTTTAACGGAGAAACGGAAAATAAAGATTATCAATTACCACCAATTGATTTATTAACCTTAAATAAACCAATCAATCAATCGAGAGAGAAAAAAAGAATCAATAAAAATGTTGCTATTTTAGAATCTACCTTTCAAAGTTTTGGAGTCGAAGCAACGGTTACGAAAGTTCATTTAGGTCCTGCTGTAACAAAGTATGAAATCCATCCAGAAGCGGGCGTAAAAGTTAGTAAAATTGTCAATTTATCAGATGATTTAGCGCTAGCTTTAGCTGCAAAAGATTTGCGTATTGAGGCTCCGATTCCTGGGAAATCAGCAGTTGGAATTGAAGTGCCAAATCAAGAAGTTGCCGTCGTTTCATTACGAGAAGTGTACGATTCACCGGTAAAGAAAAATATGCCCTCCAAATTGACTGTAGCTCTTGGTCGAAATATTTCTGGTGAACCGGTCGTTTGGGACTTAAAAAAAATGCCTCACCTTCTCGTTGCGGGTGCAACTGGGAGCGGGAAAAGTGTATGTATTAGTGGCATTATTTTAAGTATTTTATTAAACGCGAAGCCACATGAAGTAAAGATGATGATGATTGACCCCAAAATGGTGGAATTAAGTGTTTATAATGGTATCCCTCATTTATTGACACCGGTTGTGACCGATCCGAAAAAAGCATCGCAAGCACTGCATAAAATTGTACAAGAAATGGAACGGCGATATGAATTATTTTCTCATTCTGGAACGAGAAATATAGAAGGATATAATGATTTTATTAGGAAACATAATGCAACAGATGAGAAAAAGCAACCGTTTCTCCCATATATTGTTGTCATTGTGGATGAATTAGCAGACTTGATGATGGTTGCATCTAGTGATGTAGAAGAATCGATTACTCGTCTAGCTCAAATGGCACGTGCAGCTGGTATTCATTTAATTATTGCAACACAAAGGCCTTCTGTGGACGTTATCACAGGAGTCATTAAAGCAAATATTCCTTCAAGAATAGCGTTCAGTGTATCATCGATGACCGATTCACGAACGATATTAGACATGGGCGGCGCTGAAAAGTTGTTAGGCCGTGGGGATATGTTATTTTTACCGGTAGGAGAATCGAAACCAGTTCGTATACAGGGTGCTTTTGTATCAGATGAAGAAGTACATAAAATGGTGGATTATGTTATTTCTCAACAAAAAGCACAATATGAAGCTTCTATGATGATTACAGAAACGATACAGGAAGAAACAACAGTAGAAGATGAGTTGTATGAAGAAGCAGTAAGTTTAGTGATAGAAATGCAAACAGCTTCTGTTTCAATGTTACAGCGTCGTTTTCGTATTGGATATGCAAGAGCTGCACGATTAATTGATGCAATGGAGGCAAATGGAATTGTTGGTCCGTATGAGGGAAGCAAACCACGAAAAGTATTAAAAGAAAGAGAACAAAAATAAAAAAATTATTCGTAAGTAAACTTATTTTTCTTAGGATTGTTTTACGGAAATTATGAAAAATTATTGAAAGTTGTGTTAAACTATTGAACAATTAGAAAGGTTCTCATATACTAACATATAGAAGACAATACCATTACCCATAGTATGCCTTATATGAGATTGATATTTTTTGAGAAAGCGGGGGAAAAATATGTTATCAACTGCAGAAAACAGTGCGTCGAAGCATTGGCTTTTATCGTCACTGTTCTGGCTCGTCACTGGTATGGCCTTTGGTTTAATCGTTGCGACGAAACAAATTTGGCCAGACTTTTTAAACTTCCAGTATATGACATATGGTCGAGTTCGTCCGCTCCACGTTATGATTGTTGTGTTTGCTTGGATGACCATGGGATTCATCGGTGCGATGTTCTACATGGTTCCAAAATTAACACGCACAAAACTTTGGAGTGAACGTCAAGGTAACTTTGCTGCTATTTACTGGAACCTTCTTATGGTAACAGTAGTTGTAGCGTTCTTAGGATTTGGAGATGTAAAACCACTTGAATACGCACAATTCCCAACTTGGATTGTGGTGTTATCTGTTATTGGAATGGTTGTTGTAGCAACAAACATTTTCAAAACAATTGCGAATCGTAAAGAAAAGCAATTATACGTATCACTTTGGTACTTTATGGGATCATTATTATGGTTACCAGCAATTACGATTATTGGTAACTGGCCATGGGCATCAGGTGCAAACCAAGCAAACATGGCATGGTTCCTAGGTCACTCAGCTATTGGTTTATGGTTAACAACAGTAGGGGTAGGTCAAATTTATTTCTTACTTCCTAAATTAACCAATCGCCCATTATATAGCCATGAGTTATCATTAATTGGATTCTGGACAATTGCAACATTCTACGTTTGGAACGGTCCTCACCATTTAATGAACGGTCCGCTTCCTGGATGGTTAAACAAAGCTGGTATTATTCCTTCTTTACTTTTAATTATTCCGGTATGGGCAGTATTAGCGAACGTATTTGGAACGATGAAAGGCGCTTGGAATAAAGTTGGTGACAACATTCCTTTACGTTTTGTCATGACGGGTGCAATTTTATACTTAATGGCATGTTTACAAGGTCCTTTCCAATCATTACCATCCGTAAACTCTGTTATTAAGTTTACACATTGGACAGTAGGACATGCTCATGTTGGACCAATCGGATTCTCGATTGTAACAATGGCAACTATCTACTACGTAATTCCTCGTATTACTGGAAAACAAATTTTCAGCCGTGGAATGATGGAAGCTCACTATTTCTTAACTGTTGTAGGTTTCTTAGTGTTTGCTTTTGCGTTATGGGTTGCTGGTATTATCCAAGGTTTCGAATGGATTAAAGGTACTGCATTCATCGAAACTGTTGATATGGTTCGTCCATATGTAGCAGCTCGTGGTATTGGTGGTTTAATGATGATTTTAGGTCAAATCATCTTTGCTATTAATATCTTTATGACACTTTCAAAAGGTGAAAAAGTAGAAAAAGGCGGCATCATCAAATCTGAAGAAGTTGCTTAATATATTTTTTTCCAAAACAGACTCTCTATTTTATAGAGAGTCTGTTTGTTTTTTTGGCATTTGTGGTAATATTTAAGGATAGACAAGGAGTGATACATGATGAAGGGATGGTTATTTTCAAAAAACGATTCTAATGAACAGCAAGCAACGTATGAGAAAGAAATAAACAAAATGAATCCCAACATAAATGTAAGTTCATATACTGAGCTTCAAATGCAAATGAACATGATTCAATTGACGAAAAAAGATTTACAAAATGTTCAATTTCTTCAACCATACATACAACCTGCTATTTCAAAAGTAGTAGATTCATTTTATGATCAGATTGAAAAAGTTCCATCATTATCAGCGATTATTCACAACCATTCTACAGTAGAACGTTTGAAGAAGACATTAAATGTTCATCTTTCTGAGATGTTTGCGGGTAACGTGGATGATGTTTATTATGAAAAACGAAAACGGATTGCTAAACGACACGTTCAGATTGGTTTAAAACAAAAATGGTATATGGGATCTTTACAAAACTTATTAAAGTCATTGATTGATATTACCGGGACTCTACCATTTGAATCAGAACTAAAGATAGAATTTATTACATCTGTAACAAAAATGATTAATTTAGAGCAACAAATTGTATTAGAGGAATATGACGAAGAATTAGAAAAAATGGTTCAGGAACAAGGAAATAAAAAAGCGATTATTTTACAATCTATTTCTGATACGGGTGAAAATTTAGTTCAATTAAGTGACCAGACAAAATCATCGGTAGACCAAATGAATCAAGATGCCGTTTTAATTCAACAACAAACGATTGCAGGGACAGAAAAATCAGAAGAATTAGTAGAAACAACTGCAAAAAGTAAACAAGATATTTCGGTGATGACGAAACTTTTTGAATCGATTAACCGAGAAATGAATCAAATGACAAAAAATATGACGGTTTTAGCAGAAAGATCAAATCAAATTGCTGAAATTATTAATATTGTGCAAGGTATTGCCGATCAAACGAACTTGCTTGCGTTAAATGCTGCTATCGAGGCTGCTCGAGCTGGAGAATATGGAAAGGGTTTTGCTGTCGTAGCAGATGAGGTACGAAAACTAGCGGAACAAACAAAGGATTCTGTTAAAAATGTTCGCGAATTAATTGAAGATACCATTGATCAAATTAATGAACATTCGAAAAAAATGAAAAACATTACGGAAGAAGTTGAAAAAGGACACGATGTAATCGGTGAAACGACGGAAACGTTTGATCAAATGACACATGATATGCATGAAACACAAAAACAATTTATTCAAGTGAATGATTATGTGGAAGAGCTTCACAGAGAAATTATGCGTGTCGAAAAAACGGCAAATGAATTAAATGATACAATCATGAACTTACAAGCATTAACGCAGAAAATTTAAGTAAAATATAAAAGAATGGATACCCTAAATCTATAACATATGAAAGATAGAGGATGTGATGAAACGGCATGAATAGTACAATAGTGCAACAAGGAAATGTACAGCTTCATACGTTAAAGACAAAAAAATTTAAAACAACAACGATTGCAATTTATATGCAAGCTCCATTGAAGAAAGAAACGCTTGCTATGCGTTCTATTCTTGCATATATTCTACAAAGTGGTACTGAAAAATATCCGTCCACGGCTGCCATCAATCAACATTTAGAAAATCTATATGGGGCCACTTTAACAGCAGATGTATCAAAAAAAGGAGATTATCAAATTCTTGCGTTCCGGCTTGAAATCGTAAATGAAAAATATTTGCGTCATGCATCAGATATTTTGAACGAGGGATTAGCTTTTTTAAGCGAGTTAATATTACATCCATTAACGGTAAATAGTGCTTTCGATTCGAAAATTGTCCAGCAAGAAAAAAAATCGATGTTGCAAAAAATTGAAGGTATCTATGATGATAAAATGAAATATGCAAAGCAACGTCTAATGGAAGAAATGTTTCCAAACAATCCGTATGGCGATTATCTTTTTGGTACGAAAGAATCAGTGGAAGCTATTTCTGCAAAAGAATTATATGACTATTATTTGACTTGTTTACAAAATGACCGAATTGATTTGTTTGTCGTTGGGGATGTGGAAGAAGAAAAATTACCGGCTGCCATTGATCGTTATTTTTCGTTTCCTCATTCTGAAAAAAGACTAACTGTACAACAAAATGCGGTCATGCAACAAGGGCAGGAAGAAAAAGTAGTCCATGAACAAGAGCAAGTGAGTCAAGGAAAATTAAATATTGGTTTATGGACGAATACGTCGATTCACGATGCTGATTATTTTGCTTTACAAGTTTACAATGGTATTTTAGGTGGTTTTGCTCATTCTAAATTATTTATGAATGTACGTGAAAAGGCAAGTTTGGCTTATTATGCAGCATCTTATTTTGAGTCGTATAAAGGTGCCTTGTTTATATTAAGTGGAATTGAAACAAAAAATTATACACAAGCAGTGAAAATTATTAAAGAACAGTTAAAAGCAATCCAAGATGGGCACATCACTGGCGATGAATTGTATCAAACGAAACAACTGTTAGCAAATCAATTATTAGAGTCCACCGATTATCCAAACGGGTTAATTGAACTGTATTATCAAATTTTGATGGGTGGCCATGTTTCAACTGTGGACGATTGGATTAAAAAAATAGAGCAAGTGACCAAAGAAGATATTCAACAATTCGCTCAAAAAGTAAAAATTTCAACCATTTATTTCTTAAAAGGGAAAGAAGGTGCGGGAAAATGAAAAAAATCGTATTTGAAACGTTGAATGAAACGTTATGGCATGAAAAACTAGATAACGGTTTAGATGCTTATGTTCTAAATAAAGAAGGATTTCATAAAACATACGCAACGTTTACAACTAAATATGGTTCCATTGACCGACACTTTACTCCAATTGGTTCTATGGAAGCGATAGAAGTCCCAGATGGCATTGCTCATTTTTTAGAACATAAAATGTTTGAAAAAGAAGACGGGGATGTATTTTATACGTTTAGTAAACAAGGTGCTCAAGCGAATGCTTTTACGTCTTTTACACGTACAGCATATTTATTTTCTTCTACATCAAACGTAGAAGAAAATTTAATGACGTTGCTTGATTTTGTGCAAGAACCTTACTTTACCCAAAGTTCTGTAGAAAAAGAAAAGGGTATTATTGGGCAAGAAATTCGAATGTATGACGATAATCCGGATTGGCGAGCATACTTTGGATTTATTGAAAACTTATACCATACACATCCAGTACGAATTGATATCGCAGGAACTGAAGAATCGATTTCACATATTACGAAGGACTTACTGTATACTTGTTATGAAACATTTTATCATCCATCCAATATGTTATTGTTTGTCGTTGGAGCGGTTAATCCAGAACAAATTATGGAATCTATTCGTAAAAACCAAGCAAAAAAAACATTTAAACAACCGAGTCCGTTACATCGATATTTTGAGGAAGAACCAAAAGAAGTATGGAAAAAGGAACGGACATTGCATATGCCCGTTCAAGTGTCAAAATGCTATTGTGGATTTAAGCAAACAGCTCCTTATCATCAAGGAGAAGAATTGTTAAAATATGAATCAGTTGTTGAATTATTACTCGATTATCTTTTCGCTTCGAGTAGCCCATATTATGAAAATCTATATGAAGAAGGCTTAATCGATCGTTCTTTTGGATATAGCTATACAGAAGAAAATGGATATGGTTTTGTAATGATTGGTGGAGACACAAAAAATAGTGATCTGCTAAGCAAACGAATTCAAGAAATAATCGAGTCATTTTTACATGAATCGCTAGATGAAGTTACTTTAACGAGAATTAAGAAAAATAAAATCGGGAAATTTATGCGGGCATTAAATTCACCAGAATACATTGCCAACCAGTTTACTCGTTATCAATTTAACGAAATGAACTTATTTGATGTTCCGAAAGTATTAGAAAACATCACGTTAGACGATTTAGAAAAAGTTCGAAAAGAATTGTTTCAATTTGATTACTATTCTGTTTTCCATGTTAAACCTAACCAAACGAGTGGTGAAATAAATGAGTAAAGTAGCGTTAATAACCGGAGCTAGTGGGGATATCGGGCAAGCGATTGCAAAGTCGCTTGCCTCTCATTTTTCTATTTTATATGTCCATTTTTATCAAAATAAACGAGCGGTAGAAGAACTAATGAAGGAAATGCCAGATTCTGTTCAATGTATTCCTGTCCAGAGTGATTTATCTAAGCCAGATGGAGTAGAGGTACTTTTACATCAAATTATTCATCCGATTGATTGCGTTATTTACAATAGCGGGAGTAGTTATTATGGTTTAATAACGGACATGCTTCAAACAGAAGTAGAAGAAATGGTTCAATTACATACAACCAGTCCTTTTTTATTAATCCAAAAATTACTTTCATCGATGATTCGAAAAAAAAGTGGAAGAATCGTTATTATTTCCTCGGTATGGGGAATTGTTGGTGCATCGTGTGAAGTTCTTTATTCGATGGTGAAAGGGAGCCAAATTTCTTTTGTGAAAGCATTGGCAAAAGAAGTGGCTCCTAGTGGTATTACGGTTAATGCGGTTGCACCTGGAGCCATTGACACAAAAATGTTATATACATTTTCTGAAGAAGAAAAAGAGGAGCTAAAAGCAGAAATTCCTGCGGGAGAATTAGGTACACCAAGCGATGTTGCGCATGCTGTTGCTTTTTTAATTTCTGAGCATGCTCATTATATTAATGGCCAAGTTCTTTCAGTAAATGGAGCATGGTATTAAGAAAAAAACATGCATATTTTTTAACGCCTTACGCAAAATAATGATGACTAACTTGTAAGGAGGAAAATATATGTCTGTGCTCAATAACTTTGATGATTGGAAAAGTTTTTTAGGAAACCGTTTAGAAGCAGCTCAAAATCGAGGTATCTCTGATGATACAATTAGTGATGTTGCTACGCAACTTGGAGGTTTTTTAGCACAATCTGTTGATCCAAAAAACGAAGAACAACGATTGCTCTCAAACATGTGGCAAGTAGCTTCAAAAGAAGAACAGCGTTCCATTGCAAATATGATGATTAAGTTAGTGCAAAACGAACAATAAAAGAAGGATTGTCATATCCTTCTTTTTTTTATGCAACGAAATGTAAACTGTAGTGACTGTTCCTTTACTATGATTTGTAAAAGGAAATATTAATCAATCATTAAATTTAAGAACAAAGTAACATTTTTTATTATAATAAAATTTGTCATAATAAGTAGGGGAATACATAGGGTGGGTCTTTCCTTTTTTACTTAAATCGAGTAAGATTAGGACTGAAGAGATTTTTATTCCATTTAAATGATAAGGGAAAGCAAGACCTTTTTAACGGTACAATGGATGAATAAAAAGAAAAATAAGAAATATAATGAAAATCATTGGTCGATGCATGGTGTATTTAATTAAGGAAGGTCCTCCTATTGCATACTTTTGTAACATAGGAAATTTGACGGAAAAGGTAAAAAATTCACAAAAAATTTCTTTGACCAAAAAATTTATATTTCATTTCACGTAGAATCCGAAAATGGCTCATACTTTTAAAGATGGTGACGAATAAATAGATAGAAAAATGATTGTAATGGCAGGTGTTATCATTGACAGAACTTGGTTTAAAACTTCAACAAGCTCGTCAGGAAAAAAATATTTCATTAGATGAACTTCAAGAAGTAACGAAAATACAAAAAAGATATTTAGAAGCGATTGAAAATGGAGAATATGAAAAGTTGCCAGGGCAATTTTATGCACGTGCGTTTATTAAAACATATGCAGAAGCAGTTGGATTGAACCCTGACGAATTGTTTGAGAGTTTCCCTTCAGATACACCAAAGTCAGCGGAACCAGTCACAGAAACGTTACAGCGACCTCAAAAAACAAGTAGTAAATTAACAGATTCAACGAAATTTTCTTCTTATTTTTCAAAAGCGGTTCTTGTGATAGCAGCTATTTTTGTTATTGCTATTGTTTGGTTTTTACTCCAATCAGGTGGGAATACAGAAAAGCCAGAAGCAACGGAATCTGGTGAGTCTTCGGTAAAAGTGGAAAAAGGGAATACAAACCCTGAAAAAGATTCACTTGTTGTAGAAGAAGAAAAAAACGAAAAAACGAAAAAAGATATAACTAAAAAGGTAAAAGAAGACAAGAAAAAAGAAACGTCCGCCCTTACTATTACAGAACAATCATCTACTGAGCTAACAATTGAAACGCCAGAAAAAATAAATGTTGACATTTCCTTTTCGGCAGAAACGTGGATGGATGTCAAAAATGGTTTAGGGAAAACATTTGTTGCCAAAATGTTTAATGAACAAGATGTATTTCAAGAGGATTTATCGTCAGAAGATGAAATCCGTATTAAATTTGGATACGTACCAGCAGCAAAATTAAAAATTAACGGCGAAGAAGTTGTGTTACCTAAAGAAGGGGGACTTTATAAGGTAATTATTCAAAAAAAGTCCATTGAAAATACAACGACCAATAATGATGAAACATAAAAGAGTCATCACATTCGGTGACTCTTTTATGTTTCTAAAGAAGAAAGAATGACATAAATAGGGTAGAATAAGAAAGATAACAGATTTGTGGTCGTTTCCCTACTCGAAAAATGTTGAATTATTTGATACAATGGAAATTGATTTATTTGGTAATTAGAGGAGGCTTTTTTGTGAATGTTCCAAATAAGATAACAATCGCTCGTGTTTTTTTCATTCCTATTTTTATGATTTTTTATTTAGTGCCTATGCCCTCATTAGGACAAGTGACCATTACATCCGTGCAAATACCTGTGTCTCAGATTATTGGAGCTCTTTTGTTTATCATTGCTTCGACAACTGACTGGATTGATGGATATATCGCGCGAAAATACAATTTAGTCACGAATTTAGGGAAATTTTTGGATCCTTTAGCAGATAAATTATTAGTAACAGCTGCTTTTGTTACATTAGTAGAATTTGGAAGTGTTCCTGCTTGGGTAGCAATTGTTATTTTAAGCCGTGAGTTTGCTGTTACAGGTTTACGTACAGTAGCAGCAGCTGAAGGTGCTGTCATTGCAGCTAGTCCATTAGGGAAACTAAAAACATGGACACAGATGATTGCATTAGCAGCATTGTTGTTACATAACGTTCCATTTGCAATGTGGGATTTTCCCTTTGATCAAATCATGTTATATTTAGCAACAATCATTACGATTATTTCTGGAGTGGATTATTTCGTGAAAAATAAGGAAGTTGTGTTAAAATCAAAATAATCCATATTTAGCAAGCTGTTTTTAGTGATTGCTTGAATCCTTAAAGCAAGGAAGTGTCAAGATGAATGCGGAAATTATAGCTGTTGGTTCAGAATTACTTTTAGGACAAATTGCTAATACTAATGCGCAATTTATGTCAGAACAGTTAGCTGAACTTGGTATAAATGTGTATTATCATACCGTTGTTGGCGATAATGAAAAAAGATTAGAACAAGTAATTGATATTGCAAGAAATCGTTCAGATGTGATTATTTTTACTGGAGGATTAGGACCTACAAAAGATGATTTAACAAAAGAAACGATTGCGCGTATGTTACATAAGTCTTTAGTCATGGATCAACAAGCGTTGCAACATTTAGAAGATTATTTTCAAAAAACAAATCGTATCATGACAGAAAATAATAAAAAACAAGCGCTTGTCATAGACGGATGTAAAATTTTAAAAAATGACGTTGGGATGGCTCCTGGGATGATTTACGAAGATAAAGATGATGACAAAATATATTTATTATTTCCTGGAGTACCAAAAGAAATGAAAGAAATATTTATTCATTATGCGATTCCGTATTTATACAACGTCATCGATGAAAATGCGTTTATTGAATCACATGTGTTACGATTTTTTAGTATTGGGGAATCACAATTAGAACATGACTTACAAGATTTAATTGATGAGCAAACGAACCCAACGATTGCCCCGTTAGCAAAAGACGGGGAAGTAACGATTCGAATAACAGCTAAACATGAAATTCGTGATGAAGCATTACAAATGATTGCAGAAGTAGAAGGGAAAATTTTAGCACGCGTTGGCGAATATTTTTATGGATATAATGATACATCGCTTCAAAAAGAAGCGGTAGCATTATTGAAAAAGAAAATGTGTACCATTGCTAGCGCGGAAAGTTTAACCGGTGGGCTTTTTGGAAAAATGATCACAGAAATAAGTGGGGCATCGAGTATTTATCGTGGCGGTATTGTTTGTTACGCTAATGAAGTAAAAGAACAATTATTACATGTTCCAAAAGAAGTACTAGCAACAGAAGGAGCTGTTAGTGAAACGACAGCTCGCATTTTAGCAGAAGAAGTGCGACGGTTACTACGAACAGACATTGGTATTAGTTTTACTGGTGTAGCTGGACCAGAAAAGAGTGAAGGAAAAGACGTAGGAACTGTTTATTTAGGTGTTGCATCACAAAATAAAACAGAGGTTTACTTATTAACATTAGCTGGTTCACGAGAGTCTATCCGCAAACGCACGGCAAACTATGGATTTTATTATATTATGAAACATTTAAAGAAAGGAATTTAGCATTTATATGAAAGATTTTGAAACGTTTAACATTTCTAAAGAAACTAAAGAAGCATTGAAACATATGGGGTTTGAAGAAGCATCTCCAATACAACAACAAGCTATTCCTATTATTTTAAACGGGGATGATGTGTTAGGGCAGGCGCAAACAGGAACAGGGAAAACAGCTGCATTTGGTGTACCAATGGTTGAAAAAATTCAGAAAAGACCATTTGTTCAAGCATTAGTATTAACACCAACACGTGAATTAGCTATCCAAGTAGCGGCAGAATGCCAAAAAATTGCAAAGTTTAAATCGATGCGTATTTTACCTATTTACGGGGGGCAATCGATTGAACATCAAATTAGAGCGTTAAAACAAGGTGTACAAATTGTCATCGGAACACCTGGAAGAATTTTAGATCATTTAAAACGAAAAACATTGCACGTCGATCGTATTCATACGCTTGTATTAGATGAAGCAGATGAGATGTTAAACATGGGCTTTATCGATGATTTGAAAAAAATTATGAAATGGGTTAATAAAGATCGACAAACATTACTTTTCTCGGCAACGATGCCAAAAGAAATTAAGCAACTTGCTCTCCACTACATGGATGAACCAAAAATTATTTCATTAAGCCCGAAAAAAGTAACGGCTCCATCTGTTCACCAAATGTATTTTAAAACAATGGAAGCAAACAAATTAGATACGTTATGCCGAATTTTAGATAGTACAGATGTTGAGCTAGGTATTATTTTTTGTCGGACCAAAAAAGGAGTGGCAGAGTTAACCGAAGCGCTTCAAGCAAGAGGCTACTTAACGGACGGTTTGCATGGTGATTTAACACAAACACAACGTGACCATGTGATGCAAAAATTCCGTGATGCTTCTATTGAATTTTTAATTGCAACGGATGTAGCAGCGCGAGGAATTGATGTGGAACATGTTACTCACGTGATTAACTATGATATTCCACATGACCCAGAAAGTTATGTACATCGCATTGGCCGTACAGGAAGAGCGGGAAGAACTGGTGAAGCATTGACATTAGTAACGCCAGCTGAAATGCGTCATTTACGTTCCATTGAAGATGAAATTAAAATGACGTTAAAATCTTGCAAAATTCCAACGATGGAAGAAGTAGCAAAAAAACGCTATGATGTTTGGAAACAACAAATTACCGACCTTATGGATGGTAGCCAACAAGATAATTTTCTTACTCCTCTTGTTAACGATTTGTTAACAAATTATGAAGCAAAAGATGTGGTAAGTTCATTGCTTCGATTAGCGTTTATTAGTGAAACAGTAGGTACAGAAGAAATTCAACATTTCGGAGATACAGGTGCCGAAAAAGGAATGGTTCGTTTCTTCTTAAATGTTGGTCGAAATGTAGAATTTACACCAAAAAATTTATCTGAAACAATTGCTAATTTTGCAGGTGTTTCTCCAAAACAAATTGGTAAAATTAATATTTTTGAGAAATTCTCTTTTGTTGAAATTCAAAAAGAAGTAGCGCCGTTTGTTTACGAAGCAATTAAACATTCAAAGTTAAATGGCTACCGAATCTTTATTGAACCTGCAAAACCGAGAGAACGAGCAAAAGTAATGAAATAACTTATGAACAAAAAAGTCATGTTATCCACATGACTTTTTATTTTTTTTGTAAAGACGAATAAACGTTCGTTGTTTTTGTTGGCAAATGAACAAAAAAAGGCTATGATTAAAGCGTAGGAAAAATATTAAAAAGGAGGTCTTCTCTTGAGTGATCGTAAACAGGCTTTAGAGATGGCGTTACGCCAAATTGAAAAACAATTCGGGAAAGGTTCGATTATGAAATTAGGCGAACAAACCGATGCTAAAATTTCAACCGTACCTAGTGGCTCGATTGCATTGGATGTTGCATTAGGAATCGGTGGATATCCTCGTGGACGAATTATTGAGATTTATGGTCCGGAGTCGTCAGGTAAAACAACTGTTGCTTTACATGCTATTGCAGAAGTGCAAAGACAAGGAGGACAAGCTGCTTTTATCGATGCTGAACACGGTATGACTTGTTGCTAGACCAAATTTAGTGGAAACGCTATGTGAAAATCTAGCGAGATAATCAACGGTTTACATGTTTTGATTATCTTAACTGTATTTCTGAAATGGTTGGGGAAGGACCAACCCTGTGATAACGTTGGATCACACGCTCTAATCCCCCGACATGCAGGAATGGAGCACTACATTGTCTGTGTGAAGTTCGGAGAGGTCGGCGAAAAACAGACCTGAGAAGTGGTTAGTGAAGTAGTCGGGAGTCCCAAACGTTTCTATGACTAAAGGGTGCAAAGCACAAGAATGAACCCTCGGTAGTACGGCTCGTGAAGCATGGTAAATCGAAAAAGAGGAAGATTTATCATTTTGTAAACAAATCAGTTTTGGTTTATGTATTCGTGTTTGCGTAAACTAATTTAAACCGGTAATGGTTTTTAGCTTCTAGTCCCCCAACGATGGACAATGAAGTAACTGACGGGTTAGAGAGGGAGTCTAAGGAAACGGTAAAAGGATAAGAAATATGGTACAAGTGAACCTTTCTAGAACATGTAAAAGGAGTGTTTCCTGATGGTTCTAAACAGGAGGAAATGCCTGTTGAAAGAAAGGGGCAGCAGCCTGTAGTAATGTTGATGAGTAGCCGTTAGTCACTACGTACAGTAATGGACGAAGGAGGAGAAAACTACTCGGAGTGAAGGGGCATAGTCGAAAAGAAGAGGAAATCTTCTTTTACAAAGACGAACAACTTTTTTTGTGACCTCGCAACAATCCTCGTGTACAAAAGAAACGAGCAATCTATCAGTGGAAGAAAATTATCTTCTTTTGAATAGAGTGATATTTTTAATAAAAATGTCGTTTCTATTTTATCATTGGAACGATTTTTAATGATGATGAAGTTAAACGGAACATGTAGAGGTACGGTTGGTTCGTAAATGTAAGAATTCGATGGAACGCCGTATGCGGTGAAAGTCGCACGTACGGTGTGAAGTGGGGGAAAATGGCTCCTAACAGTTAGGCTGAGGATGACAATTACCTATCACTATCGCTTGATCCTGAATATGCACGCAAACTAGGTGTAAATATTGATGAATTATTATTATCACAGCCAGATACTGGTGAGCAAGCGCTTGAAATTGCAGAAGCATTAGTCCGAAGTGGAGCGGTAGATATCGTCGTTATTGACTCCGTTGCAGCGCTTGTTCCGAAAGCGGAAATTGAAGGAGAAATGGGAGATACTCATGTCGGACTTCAAGCGCGTTTGATGTCACAAGCATTGCGTAAATTATCTGGTGCAATTAATAAATCAAAAACGATAGCAGTATTCATTAACCAAATTAGGGAAAAAGTTGGAGTTATGTTTGGAAATCCAGGTGTGCTTTGTTCTTAGACAAACTGTTGCTGAAAGGCACAGCGAAAACTAAGGAGCATCGTGTTAGATGCTTAACTCTTTATCATGATTTTGAAAGGGGTAGTTCCTTTCCTAATAGAATACTGGCTATTAGAAACCCTAAAACTACGACATGCAGTTTTCTACTTATCAAGAAACTGTATGAAGCTCGTTAAAGTCGCAGAAAAATCAATCTAAGGACGAATAAGTATCTATGATTGGAGAAGTATGCGGGGGCTATAACGTCGCTATGTCTACCGAAAGGGAATCTCTGTATGTACGGCTCGTAACCAATTGTCTATTGAAAGATGGATAATCGTAAAAGGTCTGAGAGTGGTTAGACATTTCTGGATGTGGAAGACTACATTTACCCAGCAAAGGGGATTTGCCTTTTAGCCACCAGTAATGGTTGAAAAGGTTCTCAGCGGGTCATAGGAGAAGGCTAAGGTGACGATGAAAAAAGCTAATGATAAAGGGAACAAAGGAAGCTTAGAAGAGAATGTTAAAGTGGATAAGAACAGACGTCTCTAAACAGTAGGAAATGACTGTTGAATCTAAGTGGCAGCAGCCCGTAGTAGTGAGGATGAATAGCCGTTTGTTACTACATACAGTGATGTATGAAGGAGGATAAAACTATTCGGAGCGAAGGGGCATAGTCAATGAATGAAGAGAAGAACAGAGGGAAGTCCAGTAATAAAATAAGTTCTTCTAGTAAAAATCATTGATGGAACGCCGTGTGAGTTCGAAAGTCTCACGCACGGTGTGACTCGGGGGAAAACAGCGCTGAACTGGTAATGCTGAAGATGACTGTTACCTATCGAGATAAACAACTCCAGGTGGTAGAGCTCTAAAATTCGTGCGACCGTAAGAGCAGTCATTGGATTGCTCGTGGCATATGATTGGAATGCTTCTAGAAGAAGCCAAGAAATCCATCTCTTTGTGGACATTGAACTTACCTAGGAGGGAAACTGAATAGGAACGATAGCATGTTCAAAAAAGGCATAAGTCGTTTGGAGCATCACCAACGCAACTGAATGTCGAGTCCAGAAATTACTTTATATGGTCAAGGCTAAACTGCTTTAAACCTAGACAAGAGGCCAGAAAGAGCGGCTCATACCTTACTTGATGCTAGCATTGGTATGAAAGAATCACGCACATGTCTTAGAATTTGACATGAAGCTAGATGGAATGGATTCTTCTCTATCTCTTTATAAGAGTAAAAATGTCGAACGGGAACCTAAGTAAAGTAAACATACGTCTTTCATATGCTAAACGGTGATTACCTAAGTCCGAACGCTACTTATAATAGCTATAGTTAAGAGAACTTGAATATCGGATATGGTAACGGAGTTTCCGTAGTAGTCTGAGATGGTAAGGTGTTTTCTAACACTTGAACGAGTTTCAAAAGCTCTAGGGAAAACCCATTACATGGCGAAGGGAGACAGATTGTTGTATTCCTAATACTGAAAGGAAATGGTAAAGACCATGCAAAATCCAGAAATAGTGCTAGGGATTATTGAGTCCAATACAAAAAAACCAAGCTATGTTTTTTCGAAACTGTACCGTAACTTTTATAATCTTGCATTTTACAAAATGGCATACAACAAGCTTTATGCTCAACAGAGGAAAAGGAAATATGGTGCAGATGATAAAAAAAGAAATAAACTTGACTTCACAGTCATTCAAACTAATATTTTATCGATGAAAAATGAAACATACAAACCGGTACCTTTCGCAAAAAAGGAAAAAAGAGACGGAAAAAATATGGCCGATTATTTAAACCAATATGATACGCTTGTGGTAGAAATAGTGAAAAGTATGTTAGAAGCAATATATAAACCGACTTTTTCTAAATTAGCTCATCCTTTTCAACCGAAAAAACATTCACATGACGCACTAATACAAGTGAAAACCTCTTTTGTGGACACGAAATGGTGGATCAAAGGAAAGCTTCATTCCCCACAGGAATCCAAACATTATCATGTGTTAGTGTCGATTCTTCGGAAAAAAATAAAGGATGAAAAATTTATAAGGCTTATTTGGAAGTTATTAAAAGCAGGGTACTGGAATGAAAAATATCTTCTGTTCAAACCTGGAGAAAGAAAATATCGTAATGCATTGTATGCAATTTTTAACGAAATTTATTATCATGAATTGGATCGGAAAATGCAGGATATAATCTATTCTCTTTCGCTCGTTTCCCTATCGAATAAAAAGATAGAAAGAAATGCTTCGGTAGCAAAAATAAGCAATGTTCCATCGAAAGAAGGGAAAACGAAGTACGTTCGATATGGGAATGATTTTTTAGTAGGGGTTGTTGGTTCAAAAAAAGATGCGCAAATGTGGCGAGAAGCGATGACGCAATATATAAAAGAAGCCTTGAAACTGGAATTAACGGAAGAAGCGATTAGTATAATCAATCAAAAAGAAAAAGTTCGATTTCTTGAATATGATCTTTTTCTTTCAACGCGGACAAAAAAAAGGCAGTTTGCATTCCATGATGGTATGCATCAAGACGAGCTACAAAAAGAACAAACAAGTGTTGTAAAACTATCGTTACCACATGATCAATTACGAAAGTTTATTATTGGAAATGGTTATGCTAAAGATACTGGTAAAGGGCACTGGAAAGCGATTCATCGTTCTGCGATATTGAACAAGGAACCACTTGAAATAGTAAGATGTTTTAATGCGGAACTTACAAAATTTTATCGATATTATGGTCTAGCAGATGATGTGAAGCAAAAACTACAGAACGTGTATGTGCTTTGGTTACAAAGTTTTACGAAAACATTAGCGGGTAAGTATCGAACGAAAACATCCAAATTAAAAGAGATGGAAATGGAAGCATACGGAAATAAATATAAGCGATTTTTTCAACACGGAGATTGGGGAGTAAGCTACGAACGGCATGGTCAAATATGTTTTGAACGTTTATGTCATTACAGTGATATCTCTCCAGTGAATAAGAATCGTGAATCATCCATCAGATAATGGTTTTTATCAAAGAAATATTGCTTTAAGTAGAAATAAACCGAAGATTTTTTCGTATTGGACTTGGTAAAACAATTGGAGAGCCGTATACATTGAAAAATGTACGTACGGTTCGGAGGAGGACTGTTTCATACTCCTGCTAAGGGAACTTAGTAAGGCGGGGGCAGTCTATCCTACTACAGTACAATTCGTTTAGAAGTACGACGTGCAGAAACAATTAAACAAGGTAATGAAATGTCTGGTCATAAAACAAAAATTAAAGTCGTGAAAAACAAAGTGGCTCCACCATTTAAAACAGCAGAAGTTGATATTATGTTTGGAGAAGGAATTTCTCATGAAGGAGAAATTTTAGATATCGGTTCAGATATTGATATCGTTCAAAAAAGTGGAGCTTGGTATTCGTATAACGAAGAACGACTAGGCCAAGGACGCGAAAATGCCAAACAATTTTTAAAAGAAAATCCTGCGATTACTGATGAAATTGAAGCAGCTATTCGTGAACACTACGGATTAAATGAAACATTAGCATCTTCACGTGATGACCAAAAAGAAGATGTGTTAGTTCAACAAGATTTTAAGGATTTAAAATAATCTTTTTTAATCACTCATTAACAGGCAATAAGATCCCCACTGCAAAATGTTAAGGTAGAAACTAAAAATAGATAAATGGGGGGATCAAACTGCCCGTAAAAGTGGGATACGTACATTTAACCATCAGTGAAGAAATGAAAAAAATCCATTAATAGAAGATTTATTTGTTAAAACGGGTCTAAGAACAATTTGATAGACCCGTTTTTTTGCTGTGTGTTTGCAATTGTACACTTAGAATATGAAAGGTTTAGTAGGAATTATGCCCGATTACTTGACAATAAATAGTTATTAACATTAAAATTAATCTATGTACTTTGTACATGACGTAACTTAGGATAAAAAGCGAACATGATGTGCTACTGTAGACGCGATAAAACGACGACTCACCGCTAGATGTCCGGTAAAAGTTGATAGCAAGAGGAGGTGAAAGTATGTCAGGTATTATGACCATCTCCATTTTGCTTGTCTCTGCCGTCGTCTTTACATTTGTTGGATATTTCATCCGTAAAAAGATTGCTGAAGCTAAAATTTCAAGTGCGGAATTTGCTGCACAACAAATTGTAGAAGAAGCAAAACGAAATTCAGAAGCTTTGAAAAAAGAAAAGCTCCTCGAAGCTCGAGATGAAATTCATAAGCTCCGAAGTGATGCGGAGCAAGAAATTCGTGAAGAACGATCAAAACTTCAAAGTCAAGAAAGCCGTTTAGTTCAAAAAGAGGAAATCCTAGATCGAAAAAGTGAGTCATTGGATAAAAAAGAACAATTACTCGAACAAACAGAGGATGCTCTAATTGAAAAGCAACAGCAAATTGAAGAGATGAAGAGCAAAGTGGAGGAACTTGTCCAAGCTCGACAAAACGAACTTGAACGTATCTCTGGCTTAACCCAAGATGAAGCTAGAAAATTAATTTTAGAAGAGGCTGAAAAAGAAGCGTTTCATGATGCTGCTTTATTAATGAAAGATATTGAAGCACGCGCAAAAGAAGAAGCAGATAAAAAAGCAAAAGAAATTTTAGCAACTGCAATTCAACGTTGTGCGGCTGATCATGTTGCAGAAACAACAATTTCAGTTGTAAATCTTCCAAATGACGAAATGAAAGGACGAATTATTGGACGTGAAGGTCGCAATATTCGTACGTTAGAAACATTAACTGGTATTGACTTAATTATTGATGATACACCAGAAGCAGTTATTTTATCAGGATTTGATCCAATTCGACGCGAGATTGCTCGTGTTGCGTTAGACAAATTAGTACAAGATGGTCGTATTCATCCTGCTAGAATCGAAGAGATGGTGGAAAAATCACGTCGCGAAGTCGATGATTTCATTCGAGAAGTAGGAGAACAAACGACATTTGATGTCGGTGTACATGGATTACATCCAGACTTAATTAAAATTTTAGGTCGGTTAAAATTCCGTACAAGCTATGGACAAAATGTGTTAAAGCATTCCATGGAAGTTGCGTATTTAACAGGACTTATGGCAGCGGAACTCGGAGAAGACGAGACGCTTGCTCGTCGTGCAGGTTTGCTTCATGATATTGGAAAAGCTATTGACCATGAAGTGGAAGGTAGTCACGTAGAAATTGGTGTAGAGTTAGCAACCAAATATAAAGAACATCCAGTCGTAATTAATGCGATTGCATCTCATCACGGAGATACAGAAGCAACATCTGTGATTTCTGTTTTAGTTGCTGCTGCTGATGCTATTTCTGCAGCACGTCCAGGTGCACGAAGCGAAACATTAGAAAATTACATTCATCGTTTAGAAAAACTTGAAGAAATTTCTGAATCCTTTGAAGGCGTAGAAAAAACATATGCCATCCAAGCAGGACGAGAAATTCGAATCATGGTAAAACCAGATATGATCGATGATGCAAAAGCATATCGTTTAGCACATGACATTCGTAAAAAAATTGAAGAAGAACTCAACTATCCCGGACACATTAAAGTTACCGTTATACGGGAAACGAGAGCTGTTGAGTATGCAAAATAAAGTGGTCACGCTACCACTTTATTTTCATTTTTACACGAAAGAAAAGGAGCATCAAAATGAAAATTTTATTTATTGGAGATGTCGTAGGTAGCCCAGGACGAGAGATGGTGGCCAAGTATGTACCGAAATTAAAAAAGAAATATCGTCCAAACTTTACGATTATTAATGGTGAAAATGCAGCCCACGGACGCGGCATTACCGAAAAAATTTATCATCAGTTTTTAGAGGCTGGTGCCCAGATGATTACATTAGGGAATCATTCTTGGGATAATCGTGAAATTTTTGAATTTATCGATCAAGCTACTTGTTTAGTTCGTCCAGCGAATTTTCCAGAAGGGGCGCCTGGTGTTGGCATGAGAATGACAAAAGTAAATGCCCAAATGATTGCAGTTATTAATTTGCAGGGACGTACTTTTTTACCCCCATTAGATTGTCCATTTAAAAAAATAGACGAATTAATCGCAGAAGCAAAAAAACATACGTCGATTATTTTTGTTGATTTTCATGGGGAAGCGACGAGTGAAAAACAAGCATTAGCTTGGTATGTAGACGGTAAAGTTAGTGCCGTTGTGGGGACACACACACATGTCCAAACAGCAGATGAACGTATTTTACCAGAAGGTACTGCATACATATCAGATGTAGGGATGACAGGGCCTTACGATGGAATTTTAGGTGTAGAACGTGATGCGGTTATTAAAAAGTTTCTGACAAGTTTACCAGTGAGGTTTGAAGTGGCGAAAGGTAGGGAACAATTAAGTGGAGTCATTATTGATGTAGATAATGAAACAGGTAAAGCAACATCCATCGAACGAATTTTAATCAACGATGACCATCTATTTTTTGATTAAAAGAAAAAATTCATTGGGCTTAGCAGGAATACCTAATTGGTAGCTTGAATATAGTAATTATTAAAAATAAGTATGTTGCTAAGTATTAATAAGGAGGTAACTAGGAATGGAAATATTAAAAGTTTCAGCACAATCTAGTCCCAACTCTGTAGCTGGTGCGCTTGCAGGAGTGTTACGCGAGAAAGGCGCTGCCGAAATGCAAGCCATTGGAGCAGGTGCTCTTAATCAAGCTGTAAAGGCAGTAGCAATTGCAAGAGGATTTGTAGCACCTAGTGGTATTGACCTTATTTGTATTCCTGCATTCACAGACATTACAATTGATGGCGAAGAACGAACAGCTATCAAATTAATTGTTGAACCTCGTTAATCAAGAAAACCTGTCCAGTAATATGGACAGGTTTTTCTTTTTTACGCATAAAAAAATTTTTTTCCATCATGATAAGGAGTGAAGGGATGCGTATTGTAGATTTGCATTGCGACGTTTTATTAAAAATGTGGAGAGATGAGTCAATCGATTTTTATGATGATTCAAAGTTGCAAGTCAATTATAAGCAATTACAAAAAATTGGTTCCCTCGTTCAAGTGATGGCAATCTATGTTCCACAAAATATTCCGATGAGTGAGCGTTTTTTGGCTTCTTTACAAATGATTGAGATTTTTAAGGAGAGAATTTTAGCTGTAAATGATATGCTCCAATGGATACAAACAGCAAATGATGTAAAAAAGATAACGGATGGCAAAATTGGCGTCCTTTTATCTTTAGAAGGAGTAGAACCAATCGGTGACCAATTAACGTATTTAAAGACGTTATACCAACTAGGAGTAAAGGGCGTTGGAATAACGTGGAATTATGCTAATTTAGCGGGGGATGGTGTATTAGAACCAAGAGGAGGGGGGCTTACTTCCTTTGGAAAAGATATTGTCGCGCTAAATGATATTCACCGAGTGATTACAGATGTTAGTCATTTATCTCAGAATGGGATATATGATTGCTTGTCGCTCACGACCCGTTGTATAGCAAGTCATTCAAACGTCTACGATGTGTGTCCGCATCCACGAAATATAAAAAAAGAAGCAATTGAATGGATGATTCAAGCAAAAGGATTATTGGGGATAACTTTCGTGCCACCTTTTGTTGATGAACATAAACCAAATTTAGAAAAACTGTTACAACATATCGAATTTGTTTTAGCGTTAGGCGGAGAAGATATTATTAGTTTCGGTTCAGATTTTGACGGAATGGACGATAGTATGTCACAATTAAATCAAATAGGGGATTACGATAGACTATTGCAGTTTTTATCTCGTTATTATCCAGATGAAACTTTGCGTAAAATGAGTTACAAAAATGCTTATCAATTTTTTTCGCGCAAACTTTAAAAAACTGCCATCATAGTGCTTGCAATTTTCTAACAATAGGTCTATTATTGTAATCGTTTAAAAGTATATGCATAACCGCTCTAAAGTAAAAAAGAGATTGTGAAAATTTGATGACGATTTTTGCGCCAAACTCCTTGAAAAAATCAAGAAATGGTGTAGAATGATTTTAAACTGTCATATGAGTACAGACAAAAGATGTCGCTAAAATTTTAAGAAAGCCTTTTCATTTCCTAATACATACGACATGGAATCATTTTTTTATGCATCCAGTTTCTTTTGTTTACTTTGACGGTCTTGCAAGATTAAATTATGAATATTTGTTTTATAACGTAAAACAATTTTTATCCAGTCGAAGGGGTGTAAGAACATGATTAAGCAACTTTCATGGAAAGTTGGCGGACAACAAGGGGAAGGAATTGAAAGTACTGGCGAAATTTTTGCTACTGCCTTAAACCGTATGGGTTATTATTTATATGGTTACCGTCACTTTTCTTCACGTATCAAAGGTGGACATACGAACAATAAGATTCGTGTGAGCACAACAAAAATTAGTGCAATTTCTGATGATCTTGACATTTTAGTAGCATTTGACCAAGAAACAATTGACTTAAACTTTCATGAATTACGTGAAGGCGGTATTGTTATTGCAGATGCTAAATTTAACCCAACTATTCCTGAAAATGAAAACAACATTAAATTATATGCAGTTCCATTCACTGAAATTGCAACAGAATTAGGAACTTCTCTAATGAAAAACATGGTTGCAATCGGAGCAACATGTGCAGTTTTAAGATTTGAAGCAGAAGACTTCCGTAATGTTGTAAGTGAAATCTTTGGTAAAAAAGGTCAACAAGTAGTTGAGAAAAATATCGAAGCTGTTCAAAAAGGGATGGAAGCATTCAACGAACTAGCTGGTGGACCAGTTGAAGGATTCAGCCTTGAAAAAGCAGACGGTAAAAACCGTTTATTCATGATTGGTAACGATGCAATTTCTTTAGGTTGTATGGCTGCTGGTGTACGTTTTATGAGTGCATACCCTATTACTCCAGCTTCTGAAATTATGGAATATTTAATTCAAAAACTTCCGAAAGTTGGCGGTACTGTTATCCAAACAGAAGATGAAATTGCTGCTTGTACGATGGCAATCGGTGCAAACTACGGTGGAGTTCGTACATTAACAGCATCTTCAGGCCCAGGACTTTCATTAATGATGGAAGCAATCGGCCTTTCTGGTATGACAGAAACACCATTAGTAATCGTTGATACACAACGTGGTGGCCCGTCTACTGGATTACCAACAAAACAAGAACAATCTGACTTTATGTCATTAATTTATGGTACACACGGTGAAATTCCTAAAGTAGTAATGGCACCAGCAACTGCAGAAGAAGCTTTCTATGATACAGTAGAAGCATTTAACATTGCAGAAGAATACCAAGTACCAGTTATCATCGCAACAGACTTACAATTATCTCTTGGTAAACAAACAGTGGAACCATTAGAATTAGACAAAACAGAAATTCGTCGTGGTAAATTCGACTTCAACCAAAAAATTGAAAACGAAAATAAGGAATACTTCAAACGTTATGAAGTAACAGAAGATGGTGTATCCACTCGTGTAGTTCCTGGTATGCTTGGTGGTATTCACCACGTTACTGGGGTAGAACATGCGGAAACAGGTAAACCATCTGAAAGTCCAGTAAATCGTCAAGCACAAATGGACAAACGTTTACGTAAATTAAACGTGTTACCTGAACGTTTCCCTACGCCAGTTTATAAAAATGCTCCGCATGCTGAAGCTGATGTATTAATCATTGGTGTAAACTCTACTCGCGGTGGAATTGAAGAAGCAATGGAAAAATTAGAAGCTGACGGAATTAAAGCCAACCATGCTCATATCCGTTTAATTCATCCATTCCCAACAAAGGAATTAAAACCATTAGTAGATGCAGCGAAAAAAGTAGTAGTTGTGGAACACAACGCAACTGGACAAATTGCCAACCTTGTGAAAATGAACGTAGGTGGCGCAGAAAAAATGTCTAATCTTTTAAAATATGATGGTAATCCGTTATTACCTTCTCAAATCTACAAAGAAGTTAAGGAGATGTTATAAGCATGGCAACGTTTAAAGACTTCCGAAACGATGTAAAGCCTAACTGGTGTCCAGGTTGTGGGGATTTCTCAGTTCAAGCAGCGATTCAACGTGCGGTAGCAGCAGTAGGTGTTGAGCCACATGAATTAGCATTAATTTCAGGTATTGGATGTTCTGGTCGTATTTCAGGTTATATTAACTCTTATGGTGTACACGCTATTCATGGTCGTGCTTTACCATATGCTCAAGGGGTTAAAATGGCAAACCGTGATCTAACTGTTGTAGCAGCAGGTGGAGATGGTGATGGTTTTGCAATCGGTATGGGACATACGATTCATGCCATTCGTCGTAACATTGATATGACATATATCGTAATGGACAACCATATTTACGGTTTAACAAAAGGTCAAACATCTCCTCGTAGTGATGTTGGTTTCAAAACAAAATCAACACCAGCTGGTTCAGTTGAATCACCATTAGGTGCGATGGAACTTGCGATTTCTTCTGGTGCAACATTTGTTGCTCAAAGTTTCTCAAGTAACTTAAAAGAATTAACTAGCATCATTCAACAAGCTATTGAACACAAAGGTTTCTCTATCGTAAACGTATTCAGTCCTTGTGTAACATTCAACAAAGTAAACACATATGACTGGTTTAAAGAACATTTAATCAGCCTTGATGACATCGAAGGATACGATCGTCACAATCGCGTAAAAGCTATTTCTACATTAATGGAAAACAACGGTTTAGTTACAGGTGTTATTTACCAAGATAACGAAAAAGCTGACTATCAAACACTTGCTGAAGCAAACGGCTTTAGTAAAACTCCATTAGTAACTTCAGACTTAAGCTTAGAAAACGATGATTTCCAAAAATTAATGGCTGAATTTATGTAAGAAATAAAAAGCCCTTTCGATGCCGAAAGGGCTTTTTCATTTTCGTTATACTTTGCTATAATATATAAGTTCCAACAAGAAATAAGGGAGGATATTTTATGAAAAAAGAAATTCCAATTCAACCAGTACATCCATCGGACAAAAAATCCGATAAGGACTACGCAAAATATTTTGAATCTACCTATCAGCCGCCATCGTTAAAAGAGGCGAAAAGTCGTGGGAAAGAAGAAATTCAAGTTCATTATGATTTTGAAATTCCGGATGAAATGAAAAATATCGGGGAAGGGAAAAAGTTTTCCATTCGCACATACGGATGTCAAATGAATGAACATGATACGGAAATTATGGCGGGGATTTTAACGCAATTAGGATATGATGCAACGGAAGTGCAAGAAGAAGCAGATGTGATTTTATTAAATACATGTGCGATTCGAGAAAATGCAGAAAATAAAGTTTTTGGCGAAATTGGCCATTTAAAACAACTAAAAGTAAAGAATCCGGATGTGATAATCGGTGTATGTGGTTGTATGTCACAAGAAGAATCGGTTGTAAATAAAATTTTAGCAAAACATCCACAAGTCGATTTAATTTTCGGTACACATAATATTCATCGTTTACCTCAACTACTTCAAGAAGCGATGTTCGGTAAAGAAATGGTTGTAGAAGTATGGTCAAAAGAAGGCGATATTATTGAAAATCTGCCTCGCGTACGTAAAGGAAATATTCAAGCATGGGTGAACATCATGTTTGGTTGTGATAAGTTTTGTACGTATTGTATCGTTCCGTTTACACGTGGAAAAGAAAGAAGTCGACTTCCAGAAGATATTATTCAAGAAGTACGTCAACTCGCAAGCCAAGGCTATCAAGAAATTACCTTACTTGGTCAAAATGTAAACTCATACGGAAAAGATTTCGAAGATCGCCACTATCGATTAGCAGATTTAATGGATGAAATTCGTCAAATTGGCATTCCACGTGTTCGCTTTACAACTAGTCACCCTTGGGACTTTGATGATGAATTAATCGAAGTTTTGGCAAAAGGCGGAAATTTAGTACAACATATTCATTTACCAGTACAATCGGGAAATAATGACGTATTAAAAATTATGAATCGTAAATATACACGAGAAAATTATTTAGAGTTAGTTCGGAAAATTAAAAAAGCAATTCCAGATGTCGTGTTAACGACGGATATTATTGTTGGATATCCAAATGAAACAGAAGAACAATTTCAAGATACGCTTTCCCTTGTTCAAGAAGTAGAGTATGATAGTGCATATACATTCATTTATTCTCCTCGTGAAGGTACACCTGCTGCAAAAATGGAGGATAATGTTCCACTAGAAGTAAAACGAGATCGTTTACAACGATTAAACGCGCTAGTGAATGAATTGTCAGCACAAAAAAATGCGCAATATGAAGGGAAAATTGTCGAAGTTCTTGTAGAAGGTGTAAGCAAAAAAGATGAAAATGTGTTAAGTGGACATACTCGAGGAAATAAATTAGTGAACTTCTCAGGACCTAAATCATTGATTGGTAAATTAGTAAATGTTCGAATTACACAACCGAAAACATGGACATTAGACGGAGAATATGTAGAATTAGCTGAGGTGAAAGCATAATGGCGAAATATACAATGGAACAAATCGTAGATCAAGCAAGAGAATTGGCAAAAATGATTGCACAAACAGAAGAAGTAGAAATGTTTAAACAAGCTGAAGCAAAATTAAATGAAAATAAAAAAGTATATATGCTAATTGAAGAAATTAAACATTACCAAAAAGAAGCAGTAAATTTAGCGCATTATGGAAAAGAAGAAGCATTAAAACAAACGGAGGAAAAAATTAATCAGTTATTAGAAAAAGTTAATGCATTTCCAATCGTGCAACAATTTCAAGAATCGCAAGAAGATGTGAATAACTTATTACAATTAGTAGCAACAACCATTTCCAATAAAGTAACAGATGAAATTATCTTGTCTACAGGTGGAGATGTGTTAAAAGGAACGACTGGTTCACAACAAAAAAATAATACTTGTGGATGCTAATAAAAAAGGTACGGGTGTTCTCGTGCCTTTTTTATAGTCATAATCTACCTTCTTTTCAGAATACAATATAACGAGTGTATTTTGTAAAGGAGGGGAACAGGGTGACACAAGAAGAAAAAGGTTTTTACCGAGAGATTATTACAAAAGCAGTTTGTGGGAAAGGGAAAAAGTTTCAACAAACAACTCATACAGTAACGCCGCCGAACAAACCTACTAGCATACTTGGTTGCTGGATTATTAATCATAAATTTAAAGCGAATCCGAAAAAAGATGAAGTGTTGGTGAATGGAACGTACGATATTAATATTTGGTATTCTTACAAAGATAATACAAAAACAGAAGTTGTAACTGAAACAGTTCAATATAATGAAAAGGTACCGCTTCAATATATTGACCAAAATAGCATTGACGAAAAATTTGATGTGGTTGTTCGGATGCTGCAAGAACCAAATTGTCTAGAAGCAACCATTTCTCCAGACGAAACAAAAGTAGTAGTTCAAATAGAAAAAGAAACAGCAGCAGAAATTATTGGGGAAACAAAAGTTGCGGTATTTATTCAACCAAATCAATCCGCCGAAGATTCGGTGGAAGAAATATTAAATGAACAATCGATTAATGAAGATTTTTTAACAACCAAAAAGGAAGATTAAACTAGGAAGGGATGGACTTCCTAGTTTTTATTTTTAATAAAGAGAGGCTGTTCTTTTTGTGTAAACCATCATCAAGAGAAGAATTCTTTCTAAACAACCAATCTTCTCTATCTGATGGACTGTTTACTTTGTGGTATAATGACGACAAAAGAAGTAGTTTTATTGGAGGAACTTAGATGGCGAAATATACCCCTATGATTCAACAATATTTACAAATTAAAGGGCAATATGAAGATGCCTTTTTATTTTTTCGCTTAGGCGATTTTTATGAATTATTTTTTGAAGATGCCATTAAAGCATCACAAGAATTAGAAATTACATTAACGGGACGTGATGGTGGAACGAACGAAAAAATACCGATGTGTGGTGTTCCATATCATGCAGCGAAAGACTATATTTCCACGTTAATTGAAAAAGGATATAAAGTGGCTATTTGCGAACAAGTAGAAGACCCGAAACAAGCAAAAGGTGTCGTTAAGCGTGAAGTGATTCAACTGATTACACCAGGGACAGTAATGGAAGGGAAACTTCTGAACGAAAAAGAAAATAACTATATTGCAAGTGTGACCGAAGCAAATGATCAGTACGGCTTTGTTTACGCTGATTTATCAACAGGAGAGATAAAATTAACGGTTCTTTCTTCTTTCGATGAAGTGTTGATTGAATGCAGTGCAAATGAAGTAAAGGAATTAATTGTAGATTCATCTGTTTCAGACGAATGGAAAAAACAATTTCAAAAAAAACAGTTTGTTCTATTTAGTACGGAAGAAGAAACGGCAGTTCCAACAGTTTGTTCTTCTTTAGTTCCTTTTACTTCTGCATTAGAACAACGTACAGCAGGTCGACTATTGCAATATTTTATGAAAACGCAAAAGCGATCGTTAGAACATTTACAAACAATCGAACGATATGATGTGGAACATTTTATGAAGCTAGATTTACATGCACGACGTAATTTGGAATTAGCAGAAACGATTCGACATAAAGGGAAAAAAGGTTCTCTATTATGGTTAATGGATGACACGATGACCGCAATGGGGAGCCGGATGATGAAACGCTGGATTGAACGTCCCCTTATTCAAGTAGAGAAAATAGAAAAACGTTTAAACATGGTAGACGTATTAATACAGTCATTTTTAGAACGGACAGAATTACGCAATCGTTTAAAAGAAGTATATGACTTAGAACGACTTGTTGCAAGAGTAGCGTTTGGGAATGTAAATGCCCGTGACCTGGTGCAATTACGAAAAACGCTAGAAGCTGTTCCTGCTATCCGGGCGATTGTGCATCATTTACCGAATAACCAAGCAAAACAACTAGCAGAAAAAATGGATCCTTGTGAATCTTTATGTCAATTATTAAAAAATGGAATTATCGAAAATCCTCCGATGTCTGTCAAAGAAGGTGGAATGATTCGAGACGGGTTTCATGAACAACTAGATCGATATCGAGATGCGAGTCGAAATGGAAAAGCGTGGATTGCGGAATTAGAACAAAAAGAACGTCAGAAAACGGGTGTGAAGTCGTTAAAAGTAGGATACAATCGAGTCTTTGGCTACTACATTGAAGTGACAAAAGCCAACCTTCACTTATTACAAGAAGACGACTATGAAAGAAAACAAACATTAGCAAATGCAGAACGGTTCATTACGCCAGAATTGAAAGAAAAAGAAGCGTTAATTTTAGAAGCGGAAGAAAAAATTATCAGTTTAGAATATGAATTGTTTCAATCGATTCGCGAACAAGTGAAACCATATATTCAAAATTTACAACAGTTAGCAAAAACGATAAGTGAATTAGATTGTTATTTAAGTTTTGCAACAATTAGTGAAAACTATCATTATACAAGACCATTTTTTTCGAATAATGGTAGTTTAATGATTTCTTCTGGGCGTCATCCAGTAGTAGAAAGAGTAATGGATCAACAAGTGTATGTAGAAAATGATGTACACATGAATGAGGAAGACAGGAAATTACTTCTTATAACAGGACCAAATATGTCTGGGAAAAGTACGTATATGCGTCAAGTTGCGTTAACGAGTATTATGGCTCAAATGGGGTGTTTTGTTCCGTGTGAAAAAGCGACGCTCCCTATTTTTGATCAAGTCTTTACTCGTATTGGGGCAGCGGATGATTTAGTTTCTGGACAAAGTACATTTATGGTTGAAATGATGGAAACAAATGATGCGTTGGCAAAAGCAACAAAAAATAGCTTGTTATTGTTAGATGAAATTGGCCGTGGAACGTCCACGTATGATGGAATGGCATTAGCACAAGCCATTATTGAATATATTCATGAGCACGTACAAGCAAAAACGTTATTTTCCACCCATTATCATGAATTAACGAGTTTATCCGATTCGTTACCATCTTTAACAAATGTACATGTTAGCGCGGTTGAAGAAAATGAAACGGTCGTTTTTTTACATAAAGTAAAAGAAGGACCGGCAGATAAAAGCTACGGTATCCATGTAGCAAAACTAGCGAAGTTACCGGAGCCTTTAATAATCCGGGCATCAGAAATACTGAAACAGTTAGAAACAGGCGAACAAAAAGAACAAGTAGAAATGGTGGAAGAAAGAAAGCAAGTGGAGGCAAATGCACAATTGTCTTTTTTTGCTGAAACAGTTCAAGAAGATAAATCAGTACAAAAGCCTTCTATTAACAAAGAAGAAAAGCAAGTTCTTCGTGACTTACAGGAATTAGACTTATTATCGATGACACCGCTTGATGCAATGAATACGTTATATCGCCTGCAAAAAAAAATGAAGTAAAGGGGGCGTATTATGAGTCAAATTGTATTATTAGATGATGCTTTAGCCAATAAAATCGCTGCTGGAGAAGTAGTGGAGCGTCCCGCATCAGTTGTGAAAGAACTAGTAGAAAATGCATTAGATGCTTCTAGTACGAGAATTCATGTAGATATTGAAGAAGGTGGCCTTGCGAAAATCCGGATTGTGGATGACGGGGCGGGGATTCGGGAAGAAGATTGTGAACGAGCATTTATGCGGCATGCTACAAGTAAAATTAAAAATGAACAAGATTTGTTTCATATTCGCACGTTAGGATTTCGAGGAGAAGCATTGCCAAGTATCGCATCTGTTAGTAAATTAACCATCACCACTTCAGATGGAGTAACGTCTGGGGTAAAGTTATATTTAGAAGGTGGAAAAATTGTTCGTACATCATCCGCTCCGTTACGGAAAGGAACGGAAATCGTTGTAACAGATCTTTTTTATAACACACCGGCACGATTAAAATATTTAAAAACGATTCATACAGAAATGGGACATATTACAGATGTGATGAATCGAATGGCTCTTGCTCATCCAGAGGTTGCGTTTTTATTAACACATAACGGGAAAAAATTATTTCAAACGAGCGGGAATGGCCAAATGTTACAAGTCATTCAGCAAATTTACGGTTCATCTGTTGTAAAACAAATGATTCCCATTCATTTGGAATCACTTGATTTTACGTTAGATGGATTTCTTGCTAAACCAGAAATAAATCGTGCTTCTCGTCATTACATTTCGACGCTGGTGAATGGTCGTTTTATTAAAAATTATCCGTTAGCGAAAGCAATTATCGAAGGATATCGAAACCTACTTCCAATCGGACGGTATCCTATTGCCGTTTTATCTATTAAAATGGATCCAATTTTAGTAGATGTCAATGTCCATCCTGCTAAATTAGAAGTTCGTTTTAGTAAGGAAAAAGAATTAAACGAATGGGTGACAGAAGGGATTCGCGAAAAGTTTCGACAAGAAACATTGATTCCAAGTGTAGAACGACCAACATCTGTAAAACAAAAATCAGAACAACAAACATTCACATTTTCTTCCCATCAGCAGCCGCTTATTCCAACTGAATCAGAAATGATTGAAATAAAAGAAACAATTGCACATGTTGAAGAAAAGGGAGTAGTGGAAAAACAAGACGATGTTACGATTACGAATAAATCTGTTCCGATAGACGAAAAATGGGAAGATATTTTAGAAGAGATGGAAGAACAAGAAAGAAGAGAGACAGAAGAAGGAGAAAACGATTCTCGCGTACCGACTTTATATCCAATCGGTCAAATGCATGGTACGTATATTCTAGCAGAAAATGAACAAGGATTATATATTATCGATCAACATGCAGCGCAAGAGCGTATTAATTTTGAATATTATCGTCAAAAGTTAGCTAATCCATCCAATGATTCGCAAGAGTTGTTGCTACCAATTCGGTTTGAATTTACGCACGCAGAAGTGTTAAAAATTGAAGAAGCAAAAGATGAGTTACAAAAAGTAGGTATCTTTTTAGAACCATTTGGTGGTCGTACGTATGTTGTAAAAAGTCATCCAACTTGGTTTCCAAGAGGAGAAGAAGAAACGCTCATCCGGGAAATTATTGATCAAGTAATCGAACAAAATAAAGTGGATTTACAATTATTAAGGGAAGATGTGGCAGCCATGGCTAGTTGTAAAGCATCTATCAAAGCAAATCAACATTTACGCAAAGAAGAAATGTTTGAGTTATTAGAAACGTTACGAAATATGATTGATCCGTTTACTTGTCCCCATGGTCGACCTGTGATGATTCATATCTCGACTTATGACATGCAAAAATTATTTAAACGAGTGATGTAAAAGAATAAGCAAGAATTCTATCAGGTAGGATTCTTGCTTATTCTTTTTTTATTTCTACAACTATTTCCAATGTTGCATTACCTGTAAAATTATGCTTTACTTGATGTAATGAAAAAAGAAACAAAACATTCGATTAGAGGAGTAGAAAATGAAGCAACCACTAGTCGTAATTGTCGGTCCGACAGCGGTCGGTAAAACAAAAACGAGTATCGAACTTGCCAAAAAGTTTAATGGTGAAATTATTAGTGGAGATTCGATGCAAATATACCGTGGAATGGATATCGGAACGGCGAAGATTACAAAAGACGAAATGCAAGGAATTAAACACCATTTAGTGGATATTAAAAATCCAAATGAATCGTTTTCAGTAGCGGAGTTTCAATCATTAGTAAAATATGCAATCAAAGAAATTTCTGAAAAAAATAAACTTCCTATTCTCGTTGGGGGAACAGGGCTATATGTTCAATCTGTTATCTATGATTATCAATTTAATGATGCAAATAAAGACGAACATTATCGCCATGAATTAGAGCAAGTCGCGATGGAAAAAGGAGAGCAATATTTGTACGATCAACTTCAACGGATAGATCTAGAAGCAGCACAATCTATCCATCCAAATAATGTCCGCCGCGTTATTCGGGCATTAGAAGTATATCATGTTACTTCTGTCCCTTTTTCAAAATGGCAAAAGCAAAAAGAGGAATCCCCTTACCAGCTTATCTTGATAGGACTTGAGATGGAACGAGCATTATTATACGACCGAATTAATCAACGTGTCGATGAAATGGTACAAAAAGGATTAATAGAAGAAGTAAAAAAATTTCATGATGCGGGATTAAAGGATTGTCAGTCGCTGCAAGCCATTGGGTATAAAGAAATATACGCCGCGTTAGACGGTGAAACATCTATGGAAGAGGCAATTGCGTTATTAAAACGAAATTCTAGACGATATGCAAAGCGTCAATTTACTTGGTTTAAAAATAAAATGGAAGTGCAATGGTTTGATATGACAAAACAACCATTTGATAAAGTTTTACAAGAAATTTCAACATATGTAGCAGGAAATTGGAAACAAATAAACGAAATATCTAAATGAAACGATTCGTAAGGACTAAGAGGAGGATAAACATGAAGCAATCAATCAACATTCAAGATCAAATTTTAAATCAATTACGTAAAGACAAAGTATATGTAACTGTTTTTTTTACTAAATGGTTTTCAAATACGTGGATTAGTGAAAGCGTTTGATAATTTTACGGTGTTGTTAGAAACAGAAGGGAAGCAACAATTAATTTATAAACATGCTATTTCTACGTTCTCTCCGCAACGACCTGTTCAAATTGACTTTGAATAAAAGAAAAAATAAGTGCTTTCTTCTTAGAGAAGGGCACTTATTTTTTTTGCTTTTTTTCTTGTTCCTGTTCAAAAAAGTGAACGATTCTTTTTAAAGCAATTTCTGTTTGAAAACCGAACTGTGTTTTAATCGTTTCGATTGACTTTTGTTGTTGTAATGCTTTTAAAACAGCGGTATGCCGAAAATGTTGCTGACTTTTTCCTAGTAATCCAGCTCGTTTACATTCTTCACGGATCATTTTTTGAATAGCAATTTTTGTAAGTTTTTTAGGGGAATCTGTTGCATATACCCAACGATACGTATTGCGTTGAAAGTCAAAAGCAACAAAAAATGGATCGGAGCTTCGGTATCTCGGTCGTACAGGTTTTGGAATCGTTTGATAATAATCATATAATACTTTTTTATGAGATGGATGTATCGAAATCGTCCGTCTTGTTTGTTCCTCTATTCCAACATTTATCGTATTCCATTCAAAATGAATATTATTCATCGTTATATTCGTTAGTTCTTGCAATGTTAAGCCATATTCGATTAGCAAGATAAAAATCGATTCATTTCGTGCAATAAGTTTGGATCTAGCTTTTTTTTGGTTGTCTGTTAATCCATCTAAGGAGCGAACGGTATCATATATTTTTTTTGCTTCGTCATCCCTTAAAAAATCATCTTTCACTATTTCTTTTAATTGCCCCGTTTTATATGGTAAGTTAGAAACAGGATTTACATGAAGTACCTTTTTTTTGATAAAATATTTATACAGTTGATTAAGCACAATAAGAATGCGTTGCATCGTTTGAGAAGAGTAATGCTTTTTATCGGTTAAAAAAGTCATATATTTTTTCAAGTCTTCCGTCGTGACAGATTGGAACGTTTGAAACAAATGATTTTGTTTTTCTTTGCTTAACCAAGAAAAGAAATCTTCTAAATCATATGCATATCGAGAAATCGTAGATGCTTTTCGGCCTTTTTTTATGAGTGATTCTAAAAATTCTATTGCGTAAGTTGGCAAGTTACGGTTAGTGATTAATTCATACATGAGTTTTCCCCCTATCTATATTATAATGAAACAAGGTATGTAATGGGAAGGAGTATTATTTTTTGAAAAAGTTATTATGGGTTTTGATGGTCATTGTAATCGTATTATCAGGAATTACGTATTTTCAAAGTGCCACTCCTGTTACAAGTGGTAATTTTTTTGAAACGAATATTGAAAAAAGTCGTTCATTTTACGTATCTTCTGCTTTTAGAACGATGGGAACGTTCCATACGTATAGTGATGCATTAGCGTTTGCGAAAGAAAATGATGCCTCTAAAATTGAATATGGGAAACATAAAATTATTGTCTGGGAAAAAGATAAACGACTTAATGATCATATTTTAATGGATGCTACACATGTTGAACAGATGCCGGAATTACCAAGAGGCTGTGAAGTAACAAGTTTAACGATGCTTCTTCGAACAAATGGGATAGATGTGGATAAAATGACGCTCGCTAATCAAATTAAAAGAGACCCAACACCATATGAACAAAAAAATGGGACCATTTATTTCGGTAATCCAAATTTCGGGTTTGTCGGGGACATGTATTCATTTGAGAATCCTGGATTAGGTGTGTACCATGGTCCAATTCGTATGTTAGCCGAACAATATTTACCCAATGAAATTGTAGATGTAACGGGTGTAGAATTTGATGGTTTATATTATTTTCTTTCCCAAGGATATCCGGTTTGGGTGATTATTAACTCTAGATTCCAAGAACTACCAGAAAACCAATTTCAAACATGGTCAACACCAATTGGAAAAGTAAAAATCACCTATCGGGAACATTCGGTACTTATTACTGGTTATGATTCGCAATATATTTACTTTAATGATCCTTTAGCCCAAACAAAAAATAGAAAAGTAAATAAAGCAAACTTTGCTGCTGCTTGGAAACAAATGGGTTCTCAAGCGATTGTTGCTATTACTGATACGAAACCTGCTATTATTGAATAATAAACTTATTTTTTATAATAGAAATCGCCTCATCGAAATTCATGATAGATGAGGTTTTTTGTTTATATAAAGTTATTTTCTAACTGTTTCTAACGTACTGTCCGTTAAAGAAAGAGATACCTTATCCTTTTTAATCGAACATTTCTTTCTAGGCGTTTGTCACAAATATAACTTCTTTGCATATACATATTTTAAGAGTACAAAAAGAGGTGATGATTGTGATTCCACCTATAACACTGAGGGAAAATGGGCAAATTAATGTTATTTTAAACGGAGAACGAAAATTAACAGTAGAAAGTAATGAACGAGTGAAAACAGAATCAGAGCAAGAAAATCATCATCCGCTTCAATGGATGAAAAAAGAGTTAGATGCACTAGTAGGGTTAGAATCATTAAAAACGACGGTTGAAGAAATTTATGCATGGGTGTATATAAACGAAAAAAGAAAAGAAAAAGGATTAAAAACGGATAAGCAAGTACTTCATATGTTATTTAAAGGAAATCCAGGGACGGGTAAAACGACAGTTGCACGCTTAATCGGCCAGATGTTTCAAAAAATGAAAGTATTATCAAAAGGTCATTTAATTGAAGTAGAACGTGCGGATTTAGTTGGAGAGTATATTGGACATACGGCACAAAAAACGAGAGAGTTAATCAAAAAATCATTGGGAGGAATTTTATTTATTGATGAAGCATATTCTCTTGCTCGTGGTGGAGAAAAAGATTTCGGAAAAGAAGCGATTGATACGTTAGTAAAAGGGTTAGAAGATAAAAAAGATGAATTTGTGTTAATTTTAGCAGGATATAAAGAAGAGATGGACTTTTTTTTATCTTTAAATCCTGGATTACCATCGCGTTTTCCGATTAAAGTAGAATTCCCTGATTATACGGTAGATGAACTGTTAGAAATTTCGCGACGATTAATTGCTAGTAAAGACTATCGTTTCCATCCTGATGCTGAATGGAAATTAAAGGGTCATTTAATAAAAATAAGAAATCAACCCGAAGGACGATTTAGTAACGGACGCTACATTCGAAATATTTTAGAAAAAGCGATTCGGAAACAAGCATTGCGGCTTCTACAAGAAGCAAAAGAAACAAAGTCGGATTTATTACTTATTCGTCCAGAAGATTTATCGTTTGAAGAAGAAACCTATTCGTAAACGGAGAGGTTTCTTTTTTCATAATGGAGAAAAAGTTTGTTTTTTGTTAAGATAGGAGCAGTAAAGATGAAGGATGGTTGACAAATTTGGAAAAAGAAAAAGTCATAATAATCGGATGTTTTACAGGAGAAGATGAATGTGATTTTCGACAGTCGATGCATGAATTAAAACGTTTAGCAGAAACAGCGGGAGGAGAAGTCGTTTTATTGATTACCCAACGATTGTACCAACCGAATCGTGCGACTTATATTGGAAAAGGAAAAGTAGTAGAAGTGCAACGTGCGATAGAAGAAGTAGAAGCAGACGTTATTATTTTTAATGATGAATTAACGCCAACACAAATTCGCAATTTATCTAATTCATTAGATGGGAGAGTAATCGACCGAACACAATTAATTTTAGATATATTTGCTATGCGGGCAAATACACGAGAAGGAAAATTACAAGTAGAGTTGGCTCAATTAGAGTATTTACTTCCACGAATTGTTGGACAAGGGGCAGCGTTATCAAGGCTTGGAGCCGGAATCGGTACAAGAGGACCAGGGGAAACAAAACTAGAAACAGATCGACGTCACATTCGAAAGCGCATTACGGAAATTAAACGACAATTAGACCAAATCGTAAAACATAGAGAGCAATATCGAAAGAAGCGGAAAGAATATGGCACGTTTCAAGTAGCACTAGTTGGCTATACAAACGCCGGGAAATCTACTATTTTCAATCAATTAACAAATGAAGGAACGCTTGAGGAAGACTTATTGTTTGCAACACTAGATCCATTAACAAGAAAAATAACGCTTCCATCTGGTTTTCAAATATTAGTAACCGATACGGTTGGATTTATCGAAAAATTACCGACAACATTAGTTGCTGCTTTTCGATCTACACTAGAAGAAGTAAAAGAAGCGGATTTTATTTTACATGTGATTGACCGGTCCAATCCACAATATGGAGTGCATGAAAAAACGGTATATGAGCTACTAAAACAATTAGATGCTATCTCGATTCCACGCTTAGCTGTTTACAATAAAAAAGATATACCAAATGAGTCATTTATACCATCAGTGAGTGAAGATTATGTCGTTATATCTGCATACGAAGAAAAAGATATCGAATCGTTAAAAATGATGATGGAACAAGAATTAAAACGTCAATGGTCTTTTTATGACGTTATGATTCCGCTCTCAAATATGAAATTATTGCATCGTTTAAAAGAAGAGACGATTATCGTAAAAGAAGTATTTGTAGAAGACAAAAACGAATATGAAGTTCATGGTTATGTTAGAGAAGAACACCCACTACACACTATTTTAGTTCATAAAGGAGAATAATTGATTTATGTTTGAACAACTAGAAACAAATCCAACATTAAAACAAATCGTAGAAGAAGTAGAAAAACAAATTCGACCTGTGCATAAAAAAATTGAAAAGATTGCCGAAAAAAATCAATATCGGGTATTACGAAGTTTTAAGAAAAATCGTGTTAGTGATTTTCATTTTCAAATGTCTACGGGATATGGGTATGATGACCAAGGAAGGGATACGTTAGAAGCGGTCTATGCAGATGTTTTTGGCTGTGAAAGTGCACTCGTTCGACCTCAAATGATTTCTGGAACGCATGCGATTGCAACGGCTTTGTTCGGTGTATTACGCCCAGGTGATGAGCTAATGTATATTAGCGGTAATCCGTATGACACGCTTGAAGAAATTGTTGGAATTCGCGGAGAACAAAATGGTTCGTTAAAGGAGTTTAACATCTCCTATCAAGCAATTCCATTATTAGAAGATGGAAAAGTGGATTTTGAATCAGTGAAACAAGCGATTAGTAAAAAAACAAAAATGATTGGTATTCAGCGCTCGAAGGGATATGCAAATCGTCCGTCTTTTACCATTGCAGAAATAAAAGAAATGGTGGAGTTTGTGAAAGGAATAAAAGAAGACGTGATTGTCTTTGTAGATAATTGTTATGGGGAATTTGTAGAAGAATTAGAACCGACGCATGTAGGGGCTGATTTAATGGCTGGCTCTCTGATTAAGAATCCGGGGGGAGGGCTTGCTAAAGTTGGTGGATACATTGTTGGACGCGAAAAATTAGTGGACTTATGCGGCTATCGATTACTTTCTCCAGGGATTGGGAAAGAAGCGGGAGCGACACTCTACAGTTTGTTAGAAATGTACCAAGGTTTTTTCTTAGCTCCACATGTTGTGAGTCAAGCGTTAAAAGGAGCGGTTTTTACTGCAGCATTTTTAGAACGATTAGGAATGAAAACAAACCCAACATGGGATGCTGTTCGTACCGATTTAATTCAGTCAGTAGAGTTTAATCAGCCAGAACGTATGATTGCTTTTTGTCAATCGATTCAACAAGCATCGCCAGTAGATGCGTATGTGACACCGGAACCTAGTTATATGCCAGGTTATGAAGATGACGTCATTATGGCAGCGGGAACCTTTATACAAGGATCAAGTATTGAACTATCAGCAGATGGACCAATTCGACCGCCTTACGTAGCGTATGTCCAAGGTGGATTAACGTATGAACATGTGAAAATTGCAAATATAGTAGCTGTGCAATCATTGATGGAAAAAGGATTTTTACACATTTAAACAGAAAAAATTTTAAAAAAATGATGTCAGATTATCTAACATACGTTGACAACGATAAAAAAACATTTGTATACTATAATAGTTAGTTCGCAAAGGAGTGTATGTTGTGAACGATGAAATTCGTCGTAATATGCCTTTGTTCCCTATTGGAATTGTAATGGAATTAACACAATTATCTGCACGTCAGATTCGTTATTACGAACAACATGGATTAATTCATCCTTCTAGGACAGAAGGAAAACATCGGATTTTTTCATTTAATGATATCGATATATTATTAGAGATTAAATCATTAATCGAAAAAGGTGTAAATATAGCAGGCATTAAAAAACAATTCGCAATGAAAGCACAACAATTAAATCAACACATATGTAATTCCAATAAGCAAGTGATTTCGCAGGAACAATTAAGGAATCGTTTACGTAGTGAGTTGTTGCAACAAATAGGTAGGAGTGGAAAAACATCACTTATTCAAGGAGAATTATCTCGTTTTTTCCATTAACACATAAGATTAGCTTTTTAAAAAACCAAGGAGGACTATTTTAATGGCATCAAAATATAGTAGAGAAGACATCACCAGAATGGCGAAAGAAGAGAATGTGAAATTTATCCGTTTGCAATTTACTGATTTACTTGGCGTAATCAAAAATGTGGAAATACCAGTTACACAATTAGAAAAAGCTTTAGATAATAAAATGATGTTTGATGGCTCTTCTATTGAAGGATTTGTTCGTATCGAAGAATCAGATATGTATTTATATCCAGATTTAGATACATGGGTTATTTTTCCTTGGACAAGCGAAAAAGGAAAAGTGGCACGCTTAATTTGTGACATTTATAATCCAGACCATACTCCATTTGCAGGAGATCCTCGTGGTATTTTAAAACGCATGTTAAAAGAGATGGAAGAACTAGGATTTACGAATTTTAACATTGGACCAGAACCAGAATTTTTCTTATTTAAAAATGATGAAAATGGGGAACCAACGTTAGAATTAAACGATAAAGGTGGCTATTTCGACTTAGCACCAACTGACCTAGGAGAAAATTGCCGTCGCGATATCGTATTAGAACTAGAAGAAATGGGCTTTGATATTGAAGCTAGTCATCATGAAGTGGCTCCAGGTCAACATGAAATTGACTTCAAATATGCAGATGCGGTAAAAGCTTGTGATGATATTCAAACATTTAAATTAGTAGTAAAAACGATTGCCCGCAAACATGGTTTACACGCTACGTTTATGCCTAAACCACTGTTTGGAATGAGTGGAAGTGGCATGCATGCAAATGTTTCCCTTTTTAAAGGAAATGAAAACGTATTTTATGATCCAAATTCAGAAACGCGCCTTAGTGAGGTTGCCTTTCAATTTGCTGCTGGAACATTAAAACATGCACAAAGTTTTACTGCCATTTTAAATCCAACAATAAACTCATATAAACGTTTAGTACCTGGATACGAAGCACCTTGTTATGTAGCTTGGTCTATGAGAAACCGATCACCATTAGTGCGCGTACCGTCTTCACGTGGTTTAAGTACACGTATTGAAGTTCGTAGTGCAGATCCATCTGCTAACCCATATTTAGCAATGGCTGTTATTTTAGCAGCAGGTTTAGACGGAATTAAAAATAAATTAACTCCACCAGAACCGGTGAATCGTAATATTTACGTAATGGATAAACAAGAACGAATGGAAGCAGGCATTTTAGACCTTCCTGAAACATTAAAAGAAGCAATCGAATATATGCTAAAAGATGAAGTCATTACAAGTGCATTAGGAAGCCATGCAGTGGCTCATTTCGTAGAAGCAAAAACGATTGAATGGGATATGTTCCGTACACAAGTACATCCTTGGGAACGTGAACAATATTTAACGATGTATTAAAAGAGGGACCCCTTGATACTATTGGTGTTAAGGGGTTTTCATTTAATTGATTTTTCGATATTTAAATTTTTGCCCTGTTCATTTTGCCCCATTTTTGTCCCCCCTAAAAAATATTTTTTGTGTGCTCTTCAAATTTTTGAATCGCATCATTTTCGATTTTTTTACTAACGTGTGAATATACATCAGATGTGATTTGTATAGAATTATGTCCCAAGGCCTCTTGAATGTATTTCATTTCAACTTTTGATTCCAACATTAAGACAGCATGTGTATGGCGTAAACTATGGATGCTAAGTGTAGGTAGTTCAGCTTTTTTAAGTATTCTGCGAAAAACATTAAAAAGTGTTGATTTGGGCAATGGTGTACCATCTTCTCTGCAAAATAATAAATTAAGTTCGTTATGGTAAAGCGATTTTAATCGTTTTTTATGATGCTCTTGTTGCGTTTTATGAGCTTTTAATTCTTTTGCAAGGCGACGAGTAATCGGTATTTCACGGGTTGATTTGTACGTTTTTGTGTCGCCGAATAATTCGTCATTTGCTTTTGCTTCATAATCAATTGTTTGATCAATGCGGATGCGATAATTATCAAGATCGACTTTATCCCATTGTAATGCTAATGCTTCTCCTTTTCGCACCCCTGTTTCAATTAAAAATCAAAAAAATAAGTAATAGGTATAGTTGTCCACGATAGCCGCTTTTAAAAAATCATCAATTTTATCATAAGGAATAAAACGAACATTGTCAGACTTATTTTGCCTTTTTTTCTTTTCTTTTTCAGTATAAATGGAAACACCTTTACATGGATTATGTTCAATTTTCATTTGTAATTTAGCTTTTTCCATCGCGGAATACAATGTTCCGTGAATAATTTCTACTGTTCTTTTTGAACATCCCTTATCAATTAAGTGATTGATAAATTTTTGGTGCAGATTATATGTAACATCTGTGAGTAAAATATTCTGATCATAAGGAACAATGTGATTTTCTATATTTCTTTTATGTAAACGATACGTTTTTTTTGCCACTTTTCCTTCTTTATAATTTTTTAACCAATAATACAAAAACTCTTTTAGTTTTTCATCTTTGACTACATCATATCCAAAATCAATAGTCCTTTTTATTTTTTCATAGGCTTTCACTGCTTCAGGTTTGGATTGAAACCCTTGTCGTTTAATTTCTCGTCGTTTTCCGGTTATTTTATCTCTGTATTTAAAACGAAAAGACCAATTCTTTGGAGATACTTTCTTAAAACTTGCCATAATAACTACTCCTTTTCTTTGATTTATTAAAATAAAGACAAGAACGTATATTCTTATTATAACATGGAGTAGAAAAAGAGTTATAGAAGAATTAAAGTCAAATAGTTTAATGCTTTTTTATGCAAAGTTTTAGGTAAACTCATTAGACATGTTATATTTTTGTGTAAAATTATACGTCTAATTATTGGACATAAAAATTGACGGAAGCTTTGTATTTCTATTTTTATTGTCCAATGTTTTGACAATACTTTTGACTAAGAAGTTGATGTGTCTATTGACTTGACATAAAAATAGAATAAAAAGGAAGGGAAAGAGAAGTAAAAGGTCTTGTTTTTACCGGAAAAACAGGGATTTCGTTGTTTCTGTCTAGTGATTGGACAAAAAAACGCAAGTTTTGACAGGGGAGCAGTCTAAGCTCTTGAAAAAGATGAATTATGAAATTGATTCAGTTAACTAATATTTTTTTATTTCTGCAAAGTATTTTATTCCTTCTAAAGAAAACTTATAATTAAACCTATTAAAACGCTTGAAACAAGCCATGTCATGATTATTTTTCCCTTTGAATTTAACTTATTAAAAAATAAAACATGTATTATTGATAATATAAAGAGGTTTAGAAAAAAAGCAAAATAGTAAATAATTATATAAATCATCCATAACTGATTCTGAATTACGTCCGAAAAGGACGTTGTTACAAATAGAATGATGAAAAATATGAAAGATACAATCAGTAAAATAAATAAAACGAAAAACATTTTTCTCCAAATAGGATGTTTCATAAAATTGGAATTTGTTTGAGAAAAATTATAAAGGAGGAGGTTACATGTAAGAAAGATGATTGTGCTTATAAATAGAAAAAACATTTTTTTAATAAAAGTGCTATCGATGGTAATTACAGAATTTGTATTCTTCATTAACAAGTTCACAAAAATCGCTAAAATAAACACAAAAATAATGATAAGTAATTGCTTTAACCAATATGTTTTTTTTATTTCACTTTTACTTTTTATTTTAATAATAGTATTCCTCTCCTTTACACTTGAAAGTAAGTGTGGATCTAAGTCAAGATTTTGGACACAAAAAGATTAAGTTTTTTTCTACACAATGTGGAGAAATTGACCCATGGATGTTGCGCCACAAAAATGTGGGTGGGAGATTGGCTCTTACCTCATGTCTTATGCTGCTGCACGACACATTTGTTCCAACGCATCGGGTGTCATATAGCCGATGCGCCCATGAATACGCTGGCGATTATACCAACCCTCGATGTATTGAAACAGGGCAATTTTCGCCGCCTCATAGCGGTCATATTTTGTTCGGTATACTTCTCCTTTTTTCAACGTGGCATGAAATGACTCGATACAAGCATTGTCATATGGGCATCCCTTGCGGCTGAATGAAGGCACCATTTCATATTTTTTCAGTTGCTGTTGATAAGCTTCGCTTGTGTATTGCGTACCTAAATCTGTATGCATAATCAGCCCTGGTCCTGGCTTTTGAGCGTGGACGGCGTTCTTTAATGCATCTAGCACAATGTCCGTTGTCATCGTCCAGGCAAATTTGTAGCCAACAATTTTTTTTGTATGCAAATTCCTGATGGATGCTAGGTAGCACCACCCATCTCGCAGTGTATGAATATACGTAATAGCAGCTACCCTTTTTTCATTGATTGTTGTCGTAGTAAAATCTTGCTCTAGTACGTTTTCACGCTCCTCCACTGGTCCAGATGTTGGTGTAGGACGGTATTTCTTCGTAATCGTTGATTGAATGCCGGCTTCTTTCATGAGACGTTGTACGCGTTTGATCCTGCATGAATAACCTTCTTGTTGTAATCGAGCGTGGATTTTAGGCGCACCATAACGGCCCTTGCTTTTTTGATGAATGGCTTTGATGAGCTCCAACAGTTCCTCGTTGGCAACGTAATAGCTATTCGGCTTCTTGTGAAACGCTTGATAATACGTACTTTTAGGCATCTTTAATACACGACACATCACTTGAATTGGGTAATGCTCGCTCTCTTGGGTAATCAGGTCGATCAGTTCTTGCTCGTCTATTTTCTCGCGAATATGGTCATAGCTTTTTTAGGATTTCTAGCTCCTGCTTTAATCGAAGATTTTCTTTTTGGATTGCTTCAACATCCGACACAGTTAACTCCTGTGTGCCTTCGATTGGAGAATGTTGCTTAATCCATTTATAAATCGTTACTTCTGAAACACCTTATTCGCTAGCGAGTTGACTGACTGATGTACCTGTGCGGTATAGCTCTACGACTGTTTGTTTAAATTCTTGGTTATAACGTTTTTGATTCACTTTTCGGACACGACCTTTCGTTCATTCCATTGTATTGACTTAACCAAGTTGTGTCCATACATCTATACTACATCTAGTAGTTGTTCATCAATATAAAGTTAAAAGTGACTGGGAAAACCCGCATTCTACTGTTTTTAACAACTTTATTTCAGAAATGAGTACATGTGGTCCCAAGGGAAATAAAAGGTAAAACAACTTTACAGTGGTCTTGCATATAAAATGTTGGAAGTAACCTTGAATGCTCAATGAATACCGTAAAGTGCTTTGCGGATATACGCATACAATCTTACGGTGAAACATTTAATAAAATACGATAAAATGAGGAATATATTAGACCATAAAACTGCTTTGTAAAATTCAAGGAGGCATGCAATTGAGTGCCATTCAGTCTGAGAAGATAAGAAAGTCATTATACACTATTATCAATGAGAAAGTTAAACAAAATGAATTGAAAGAACAGCTTTTAGAGTTTGTTGATTATCAATCAAAACAAGCATTTCCTTTTGGGGAATTGCTTGTTTTGCACTACAATATATTTAACGGAATAGAAAATGAAGAAATTTATTTGGTTGCAGCTGCAGTTGAAATGTTAATATTATCTTTCGATATGTTGGATGATTTTGAGGATGGTGATTTTAAAGATAAACCTTGGGCAAATGATTCTAATTTAGCTTTAAATTCAACAACAGCTCTACTTTTTTTGAGTGCAAGTGTTATAAGAAATTCAGGCTTTAAAAATAAGGATAAAGGCATCTCTATTCTGTTAAATTATGCTCTTCAATCTATAAACGGCCAGCATAAGGATCTTCTAAATATTTGTAGGAATGAAGCTGATTACATAGATATGACTATTCAGAAGTCTGGTTCGTTGGTTGCTCTATCTTGTTTAGTAGGCTCAGTCCTAGCAACAGAAGACTATCCAATTGAAGTGGAAACCTATTCAAGATACATTGGCTTTATAGGGCAAATTAATAATGATTTAGCAGATATAAAAACATGGAATGAAAAGAATGACTTAATAAATAAAAAATTCAGTCTTCCTATCATCTATTTATTGAATTACAAGGATGAAGAACTTAATTTTATTCATGATTATTACAACAATAAAGTAGAAAAAAGTGAGATAATAAAGAATCAAGAGCTCATTTCTAAAAAGTTTTTTAAGACAGGGGCTATAACTTATACAGAAGTAATTAAGAAGGTATACCAAAATAAGACAATAGATGCGTTAAAGAGGCTTAATATTGATCAAGATTATATTGATTTCCTATTAAAATACATTTAATTAGTTGGGGGAAGTAAAAAATGCAAGATACTATTCAGTTTCTAATCAATAATGCTGATGTTTTAAGCAAAGTAAAAGAGGGAACAGCGAGTCTAGTTGGAGTTAGCGCAGAGGAGTTAAAGGCAATTTTGGAAGTGTTCTTTGAAGGGCACGTTACTCAAAAAGCTTATTATTGGCAATAAAAAGTTTAAAGCCGGGATAAATATCCCGGCTTTTTTAAAGGGAGTTATAATGAAAAGGTATAATAAATTTAATGTCGTTGGATTACTTCCGATTTTATTCGTATTGGGATTAACTGCTTACTTTACAATAATTGTCTTGAAATTTCCATTAGTCGGGATGGAAGTAACAGAAAAGAATAATCAATGGATAGTAGAAAAAATATATGAAAATGGCTGGGCCTCACTTCAACCGTTAGACGAAGGAGTTATATTAGAGCTTGTCGACGGGAAAAAACCAGAAAATCATTCTACTGTAGTTTTGTTTAATAGGGTGGAAATGGCAAATACGATAACAATCTTGGATAAAAACTTAAAAAACAAAACATTCTCCATCTCGTATAGCCACTTGGACACACAGCGTGTAATATATTTACTTTTACCATTTTTATTTGCTGTTACGACTATAACATTAAGTGTTTTTCTTTATAAGAGGAAGAAAGACGATCAGTCAGCAGTATTACTTATTTATTTTTTATCGGCAATAGGAGTTAGTTATCTAAGCGCCTCTGTGTCTGCTCGGGGAGATATTATTGGAAGAGTTTCAAATACGATAACGTTACCGGGCTCTTTGATTCTATTTGTTCATTTTTTAAAAAGATATTTATTAAGATTCAATCTAGTGTTTATAAAAACCAAATCATTACTAATATTGTATGTACTCAATTCTATAGTTATTTTGATGATGGTGATTAGCCTTACGTTTAAATTAAATTTCCATATTAGAATCATTCAATTGCTCTTTTTCTTATTATTGATATGTTACCTGCTTTTTCATCTAATCCGATTTTATCTAAAAAATAAGAATTCTGAGGGGAATAACGTTTTAAAAATCCTTTGGATTACTTTATTTTCAGCTTTTAGTCCTTTTGTCTGTTTATATGTGATTCCGATTATCCTTTTTAAAAAGGAACTTGTTTCGGCAGAAACTACAGCCATTTTCTTAATTATTATCCCAATTGTTTTTGTTTATTTACAACTGGCAGAAAAGTTATTCGATATTGAATTTTTATTGAGCAGACTACGATATTACTCTTTACTATCTTTCCCGTTTACTGTTTTTATCATTTTATTGTTAAGTCTCATTCTTAATATTGAACTTTTCTCCGGTTTGACCTTTATTATCTTTTTTCTTTTATTAATATGTACTACATTATTTTTATATGTGAAAGAATATCTGGATTATAAAATAAGGCATCATTTATTCTCACAAAAAAGTAATTTTGAAACAAGCTTATATACTTTTTTTCAAAGGGCAAAGTATGAAACAAAGGTAAATAGTTTAATTACCAATCTTATGAATGAAATTAGAGATGTGTTAATGGTGAAAAAGGTTTTTTATATTGAAGTAGTTACAGAAAATGATGGGATAACCTGGTTACTGAAGAATAGAAATAATTACCCACTTTCCTTTGTTGAAGGTTTAGAAAAAATAAAGTGGGATAATTATCATATCGGATCTTTGAATGAAATAATGGATGGATTTGGGATAGTAATTGGTGGTGACCGCAAAAATAAAAATATTATATTTTGTGGTATGAAGAGATCCAAAACAAATTTAAATATCCAGGAAAGAATTTGGCTCGAAACACTGGCATATTTTTCGAGTATCCTTCTTGAAAATTTCCAATTAATCGAAGGTCTTTTTGAAAAAATCGAGGATTACAAGGAGGGTAGGGAAATGGAAAATAGCAATTATCCCTATTGGTTTTCAAGATTAATGTTCTCTTTATCAGAAAAGGAAAGGGCAAATCTATCAATTGATTTACATGATTCGGTTCTTCAGGAACAATTACAGCTTCTGAGAGAAGTTGAAAAGATAAAAGGTAAAGTTTCAGATACATCCATTAAAAATGATTTACTCGATCTTAAGGAAAGAATGCTTGATAACATCCATTTAATTAGGGAAACATGTAATGAGCTTCGACCGCCTTTTTTGAGTGAATTAGGGATCATTCAATCTATTCAAAATTTAATCGAACAGACAAGGCTTCGCTGTAACTTTATTTTAAAATCTGAATTAGACCATTCGATTCAAATTCTGGATAAGGAATATGAATTAACCCTGTATCGTGTGGTACAAGAGCTTTTAAACAATGCAATGAAACATTCCTTAGCCTCTGAAGTTATGGTATCCTTACGGAAGAATAATCAAAGCATATCTTTGGAATACCGTGATAACGGAAAAGGGATCGATATGACACAACTAAATGACTCTTTTAAAACAATGGGAATTTTCGGAATTAGAGAACGAGTCAAAAGTATAGGCGGAACGATTGACGTAGACTCTGCTCCGGGAAAAGGAACTCAGGTGCTCATCGAAATAAAAACAGGAGGTAGCGTGAATGATTAATGTATTAATCGTGGATGATCATCCTGCCGTTGGCGAAGGAACTAGGGCCATCATAGAGCAAGAAGAAGATATGAAGGCGAAGGTTATTCCGGATATTGACAAATTTTTAGACATAATTAAAGAAGATAAATATGAAATTTATTTAGTAGACTTATATATGCCGAAAATAAATGGTATTGAACTCACAAAAATGATTTTACAAGTTGATCCAGACGCAATTATTCTCATTTACACTGGATTTGACTTAGTGTCACATTATAATTTATTAATTGAGGTTGGAGTAGCAGGGTTTATTAGTAAAACTACATCACCGGAACAATTGATCACTGCAATTAGATGCGCATTAAGGGAAGAAGCAGTAATTCCTCTTCAATTATTAAAACAATTAAGAAGATTGGATGCTGGACCTTCATCTAGTGAAGGACAACAGAATTTAGGGGATATTACACTATCAAGTAAAGAACAGCAAATACTAGATGGAATTTCAAGAGGTTTAACAAATAAGGCGATTGCAATTGATTTATCAATGAGTCAACGAACTATTGAATACAATTTAACTAAAATTTTTTCGAAACTTGGGGTTGGTTCAAGAACTGAAGCATTATTAAAGGCGAAAGAATTTGGCTTATTATCTCTACAGATAGAAAAGAATGATTAAATTTAAGGAGCTTGCAATGGCAGGCTCCCTTTATTTTGCGGTCTTTTCGGGAAATATCAATTTATTTTTTAGTGGTAATTTTTTTGCATTCCATCTGTATATTTCGTAAGCTTCTCATAAAGTCTAATCAATATACAATACAAGGTGCTAAGCTAAATAATAAATCTACCTTTCAGAGAAAAGTAGTACATACAACAATATAGTGGGGTAAACATGCTTATTAGTAAATTTATTTCCACATAAAAGGGTTCGGTAAACCGCAATTCAATTTACGGTGAAATAGGATGGAAATTATGCGAGGATAAAAATGTAAGAAACATCTTTGTTATCACATCAAAGAATTGCAAATATAAAATAGGATAGATGTGGTTTATGAAAGGAGAAACTTGTAGTAATTATTTAATCTTTGCAACAAAATAAATTTTTTGGAGGAGAAATAATGAAGAAGAATAAGTTAGTAAAAACTGTTGGTGCATTACTCGTCGCTGGTATTATTGGAGGAACTTCTATCGCTAGTGCTAACGTTGGACAAGTCAATGCTTATGATGTAACGTATCAAGGAAAAGAAGTTTATACAGGTTATGTTAAAAAAGTGAAAACAGTTAAAAAGGGTGCTGTAAACCTTCAAAATGATAGTGGTACAGCTTATATAACTGCTACAATGAGAAACTCGGATGGAGCATCTAGGGGAGTTGCTTATGCCCAAAGAGGAAAGCGAGTAGAATTCGATAATACAGGATCAGTAAACTATGTATATAGATTAGGATTAGTAAAAACTAATGCAGGTTCTCCAGTGCGCGTTGTAGGTACATGGTCACCAGATAATTCTCAATAAAATGATAATCATAGCTTAGGAGAAGAAGATGAAAAGGATAGATCGATTAAGATTCATTAATAAGTATACTCTACTTTCAATGTTACTTTTGTTCAGCAGCTTGGTATTGTCTTGGTTCTTTTCAAGCGAAATTTACTACTGGTTATTTATAGCTGATTTCCAAAATGAACCTGATCTTATTGGGCTTGACCCTAGAGAGACAGTACTAAAAATGTTGAATCAGTTAAGAAGTTGGGAGGCATATATTGACTTTGCTACAAGATACACAATATATTTTTTCCCTATTTTTCCCTTGCTGCCAATTATTCAGTACTATAATGAAAAGAATGGATATTTTAATTATGCAAGCATACGATTGAAAAATTTCAAAAAGTATATGTTTACAACTATCTTAAAATATTCATGCATATCTGGACTATGTGTGACGATCACATATATCGTTTATTTCTCTATAGGCAATCTATTAATAACTGAACATCTAGATTACGTGGGGAATTTTGCGCATATTTTTGGTGAATCATTCTATAACGATCATCCTTTTCTCTTCTATTTATTTATGGCTACCACTATATATTTTGCCATAGGGTTTACCTTTGGCATGATGGGTATTGCAGTAGCAGAATGGACGGAAAAAAGCTATTTAATTATCGTCATTCCATTGGTTTACTATATAGTAATAGGTAATTTAGCAGAGACTTTTCACCTTCCATTGCTTAATATTATGCAAGGTGTTGTGGCTTATAATACATTGTTTCAGACATATGAAATCTTTGTTCCTTTAATCATTCCACTAATACTTTCAGTAGGTTCAATAGTATATAGATATTCAAAAGGTGATTCACATTGATAATTAATAAATCTCTTTACGCATTGTTTTTATCACTTATGTATTATATGACAGTCCGGTTATTTGTTATTTACGGGTTAATGAGTGAGTTTACCTTACTTGGAGAAAGTTATCAAGCAGTATTTGCCTTTTATCTGACTTATTTTGCATTCATATCTGTTTATTATTCAGATATGATAAATTCGATGACGTTAGTAAGATATAAAACATATACAAAAGCAATATATGAAATTACTAAGATTTTAGTTAAAGATAATTTAATTTTTACAACAATATATACGTGTATTATTTTATTTATTTTGACCCTAAATCAAAGAGAAATAAGCATATTCTACTCTATAAAATTCTATATTCTGATCAATATTTGCCTTCTATTGATAGGAATATTGTTAGTAACTTTACACCTTTTATTTAATAGTAGGATTGCTTTTATCGGGGCAGTTTTATATTTTTTGATTATGTCTCGATTCGTGTCTGTTGATGGTACCTCAAATGCATATTCACCCATTTATCTTTATCTAGCTCCTGTTGACTCTATAACAGAATTAGGAAAATTGATTGGTATTATTGTAATGTACATATTCTTAATACTAATTTTTTTCCAAGTTATTAGGAGAGGGAGAAAATTAAAATGAAAAAAAACTTACTGAATGGTGTTTTACTGTTAAAACAGCTCTTTGCTATAACTGTTTTTACCTTAATTGGAATCAATGTAATGCAGGATTTAGGTAATCATGTTGAAAACCAAAACGTACAAATGAATATTTTAGATTTTTATAGCATGTTATTCATAAATACACAAAATCCCAATATAGATTATATTGATTTCAGACAACCTTCAACATTGTTAGGCATTATAACCATCCTATTTACAGGGGCTATTTATACTAGTACTCATTTTCTTAAGTTTAATAAACAATATTTTTATATGGTGTTAATAAGATATGGAAATATGAAAAGTTACATTAGGGAAATGCAACGTAAATCTTTAAGGAATTCGCTGATTTTTACCCTTTTGTTATACGTTCTTTTATTTATAACCGTTTTTTCATTGGATAAAAGTATATTCTGGTTAAACTCATCATACTCATCCTATTCAATGGTCACTAATTTGTGTTATATTTTTGTTTATTTTTTAATTCTCTTTCTTTTTATATTTACAATTAATAGGTTGATGATTTATCTAAATCTGATTAAAGGTAGTGTTCTGGCAATTTTGTTAGGGCTAACAATGCCGGTAATCATTTTAATGATAGATATTAATCAAACAAAATTGAATATCCTTTCGTTTGACTATAATCGTTTTTTTTTAGACAGCTTATCCGTTGCTATCATTTTAAACGTTTTAATTTCTATCCTAGGTAAAAAGTTATTAAATAAATATAAGCTGTATATTTAAGGAGAATTCATATGGAAGTACAGATTGAGGTAATAGAAGTTTCAAAAAAGGTAAAAGAAAGTAACCTAATAGACCATATAACTTTGAAATTGGAGAAAGGGAAAACATATGGTTTTATTGGATACAACGGTTCTGGAAAAAGTATGTTATTTAAAGCAATATGTGGACTAACCCCTATTACTTCAGGAAGTATTAGGGTTAATGGTAAGTATATTGGTAAAGATATTGATTTTATTGAAAATACAGGTGTTATTATTGAATCACCAGAATTTATGAATCGTTTAACAGGACTAGAAAATTTGAAGCTTTTGGCAGAAATTCAAAATAAAATTAATGAAAGTGAAATTCTTAATTATCTTCAAAAGGTGGGTTTAGGAGGACATGAAAGGAAAAAGGTGTCCAAATATTCTCTTGGAATGAAACAACGTCTTAGAATCGCTCAAGCTATTATGGAGGACCCTGAGATTTTAATTTTGGACGAACCTTTTAACGGCTTGGATAAAAGAGGGGTAGAAGAAATTCACAATTTGCTTCTTGAGTATAAAGCATTAGGAAAGACGATTTTGCTAACTAGTCATCATGAAAGTGATATTAACCTCTTGTGTGATACGGTATTTGAACTTGAAAAAGGAAGAATCATAAATCAGAAAGTGCTAGTAAACAAATAAGCGATAGGAGTATTAGGAAATGAAAAGAATTCTATCTTTTCTTGGAATAATGATGTTAGTTACCACTACGGGCTGCACGAATTTATCTGCTGAAAAAAGTGAACAAAATAAACAGCCTACCAAGATAGAAGAAATGAATGAAGAAGTCGAAAAAACCGTTGAAAAGGAAAATGCAGTTTTTAATTCAGTTCCGGTGTTTGATTTATCCGCAGAGGACGTTTATGGAGAATTAAGTAAGGTAAAAAATATAACTGCTAGTATTAGTAAAGATAAATCTTCAGCAAAATTTTCCGGAGAAAATCTTTATATGATAACTACCGTTTACAATCATCATGATGAGAAAATCGACCGATTTTTTATTCAAATATCAAGTACGCAATTTTATAACGATAAAATTCAACTCCATACGGTAACAGAAAACTTTAAAGAGCTATTTAAGGTTTTAGATGAAGAATACGATGAGAAAAAACTGCTTGATATATTAAAAACGGATGTTAAGAAAGAAAGAAAAAATAAGATAGATTCTTATCCGGAGGATATTAAAGTCTTCTCCTATAATGGAATCTGGATAGGGGTAGAAGGTATTTACAACACAAATAACGAGCCAAAACCAAATCAATTGCAAGTTAGTATTTTTCCTGCTAAACCAGAACAATAATTGGTGAGTTAGAAGTCTTATTTTTCCATGGGGAATTTAAACAACTTTATTATTACAACTTGAAGTGTGATTCATCAATCGTACCAATAATTAAACAACTTTATTTTTACACCATCTACATTTGTGGACGGTGTAATGCGTATTTAAGGCTTCAAATTTAAACAACTTTATTGTCATGTAACATGAAAAGGGTTCAAAAACCTTCCTTTTTTTAGCATATAGGTAGAAGTCTTTTAGGAGGAATCTATATGCGAGTTAAACAATTTTCTCAAAACAATCCAGATGAAATGGAAAATAAATACGAAATGAGTCATGAGCAGTTACAGAATGAATTTGATTACTATAGAGCAGAAGGAACGTTCGTAAAATTTCTCGAAAACAACCTCATAACCAAAGAAGAATTCAATAAAATTGTCGAAAATTTAAGCCTTTAGTTGTTGTTTATGTTAGAGTTTCAAAAGCAAACGAAGATTAATTAACTGGTTGGATGCACAGAAGAAACATTATAAAACATTAATTTACAACAATTCGAATTGGAGGCTTGTCGATCATTATTATAATGAAGGTATAACGGGAACGAAAAAAGACAGACTACAAATCTTCTAAGAATGATTTTAAATTGTGAAAAAGGGAAAAAATATTTCATTATGTTTAAATTATAATCTTGGGTTGGGTGAGTAAATAAACATAAAATAGTATCCATCAATTATTTATGTTGTAAACTGATATATAGGGAAGACCTATTTTTGGGATAGGTTGTGAGGAATTAATTCTATCGAGAAAAGGTCTTCCTTTTTATATGAATTTTTTTATTTACACAAAATAATTTACACTCTCCTCAAAAAAAGAAAGACGAGCCCTAATAAAAGATATTTTAAATATAATAAGCACAGTGTTACATCTAAGGAGAGGGTTAATTTGGATTATAAAACAATTTGTATTGAGATTCTAAAGAAAAACGGTCCCTTACTTGGTAGCGAATTAAATTACAAATGTCAACTAATTTATGTACAAAAACGCTCACTTAACTGTGTATAAAATTACTCACCTTCTGGTGCTAGGTGGTTCTTTAAACGATAGGAGTTGCCGACGATTGTGACAACTGTTGCGTGATGTAAAATACGGTCTAAAATCGCATTTGCTAGCTTAGGCTCTTGGAACACTTCGTCCCAGGATTTAAAGTTAACGTTGGTTGTAAAAATCGTGCTACGTTTTTCATAGCGCATATCGATAAGCTGGAAGAAGAGCTTCGCATCCTCCGGATCGATAGGTAAATAACCAATCTTATCAATAATTAATAGCTTATACTTGGTATAATGCTTTAGGCGGCTTTCTAAACGATTCTCTAGACGCGCCTTTTTTAAATTCTGAATCAAATCATGACACTTCACAAAATATGTGCTGGTACGTTTTTTTGGCAGCTGCTATACCGATTGCTGAAGCCAGGTGTGTTTTTCCGACACCACTAGGACCTAAAAATACGATATTTTCACTGTTTTCAATAAAACGTAATGTAGTAAAGTCTTGAATCTGCTGTGGATTTATCGACGGTTGAAAATCGAATTCAAAATCCTTTATTTCTTTTAAGTTCGGAAATGCACCTACTTTTACCATCGCATGAATCATATTTTGCTCACGGAGATCAATTTCATAGTTTGTGAGTTTTACTAAAGTATCAATAAAGGATAGTTGATTATGAATACTGAAGTCCACGACTTCATCTAAATGCGTGACCATTTGCTTCAATTTTAAATACTCTAAGTTCTTCAAAAGTTGCTGATAGTTTGTCTGCTGTATCATGTGTCTGTCATACACCTCTCCAATGGCTTTTAGATTGTTTTTCGCTAAAGCATCAATATCTGGATAATGAGGTGCAGAAATTTGCAACGTCTCCTTGTAATCTGAAGGACGCATATTTAATTTTCTATTCGTTATAGGATGTTGCGCAATGCACTCCATGTTATAATAAATCCATAATTGATTATCATGTATTTGTATCCCAACCTTTTGGCCAATGTACTTAGTGGGGACTGAATACTGGTTGGCCTTGTAGGAGATCATACTTGATGCGTTCACTTGTACAAGCTGATGCTTGATCCGATAAGAGTTCCTTATTTTTTCTGTTGGTAGCGGAAGAAGGGAGCTCTTTTCTTGTTCTAATGCAAATACGGGTATTTTTCCTGAACCTTGATGAAAAGACTGATTCACTCGATTCATTAGCTTCTCAATGAATTGATATAACTCTTCTAAGGTCAATTGACCTTGATAAGCATGGATTTCATCGAGGAATTTCATTTGTGTTTCTACTTTTCCTTTTGTACGAGGTCGCCCTGCAATACATGGTCGTACTTTGAAAGTATAATCCTTCGCAAAGGTAGCGAATCGGCTGTTTACCTTTCCAGGACTATGTTCTGTCCGCGGTAAATCCATAATCGTTTTGGGATTATCTGTGACAATTTCTTTTGGCACACCGCCAATTTTCTCAAATGCCTCTGTTAAGAAAGAGAATAAAACATCCTGTGTTTTTCGCAGTGTTAACGTGAATACTCGGAATCGTGAATAACCAAGTACTAACACCCCTACATTTACTTCTACTTTTTCACCATCGCTTGTCTCAAAGGGGATGCTTTCCTTCCAGTCAAATTGTGCTTGTTGGCCAGGTGGCGTTTCAAATCGAGTTGTTCCTTTTGGTGCAGGAATACGCACTTGATCTGTAAAATAAGCCGCAAATTCAGGTGTTTTTGCGATATAGCGGCGAAATGTAGATGTACCACATTCTAAACCATAATTGTCCTTTAAATACTGCCAAAGTACTCGGCGATAATAAAATACTTGCTTTGAATCCTCCGATAGTAAGGCAGCGATTACCTCATCATAATCATCCAGAATAGATGCCTTTTCTTTCGTTTGCTTGGGTGTAAATCCATTTAAGTACTTATCCACCGTGCGTCGATCTACACCCATTTCCCTTGCCAACTGACTTTTATTAATTTTCATTTTTAAATTCTCCATTAGTTGCTTGAATTTCGGTAAGTCTGAAAGACTGTTAATCTCAAAATCCGTTTGAACATCTAGCGTTATGTACATACCAATCACCTCTTGATTAGTATGCTAGAAAATGGCGCAAAAGTGTACATCTTTAAGTGAGTGCGTTTGTACATGGATATCGTAGCATTTATAAATGAAAGGTTCTTATGGAAGAAAAAAATATGTTAAAACCGTCATTTTCAGGTCTGATGAACCAAATGAAATTATTAATCGGATAAGTTTGATAATAGATCACATTCCAAGTGAAAAAGCTTAGGCTTTTATTTTCGATGTCTGTAAATGGGGGTAATTGATGAACAACATCGGGTAGAAAATGATCAAACTTTTTTATAAAATTAAAACCAAAATATTCCAGATAAGAATCCGTTTTGAACAATCTTTTTTCAAAATGGACACTTCCTATTGACGGTAAAATACAAGTCTGCAAAGTATTTTTGATCAAACTTTATTTCAAAGCTACACTTTTATATTCAAGTGATTTTATTTTGAATTTTTCGTATTCGAGAATACAGTTGTGTTATAATTGTTATAATGTTATAAAAGAGGTGATTTAGATGGAAAGAATGGAAAGGAAAATCACACAGGTTGGTAATTCTTTAGGATTAACTCTTCCAACTCAAATGTTAAAACAGTTAGGTATCGTAAAGGGTGATGAAGTAGTAGTAGAAATACAAGACGGTCAATTGCATATTAAAAAGGCTCCAACGATGGTAAAGTTACCAAAAGGTGTACCAGCTGATTTTTTTGATGTGTTAGAAGAAGAAATGCAGGCCCATAATAAAGCATTAAAAGGACTTGTGAATAGATAATGTGGTATATGACACCTGAGGTAGCAATTTTGGTGAATCGTCAATTAATTATGGAGTATTCACCAGATGAATTCATTGGTGTGAAAGATCATCATTTATTAGCGTCGGCATTAACTAGACCTAAGCAAACTATAATGGGGAAAGATGCATATCCTTCTATTTTTTTAAAAGGAGCTGCGCTTATGCAGTCACTTGCTCAAAATCATTGTTTTTATAATGCAAATAAACGGACAGCACTACTTTGTACAGCTCTCTTTTTTCGTTATAATGGATATCGACTGCAATTTGAAAATAGTGAGGAAGAAGAGGATTTTGTAGTGGGAATTGTTACTCACAATTATTCGTTAGAAGAAATTTCAAGTGTTTTAGAGGAGCATGTAATCTTGATCCAGTAGATAGTCGTTCACGTATTCGTTATTGTGCTTACCTATTCTTTTTAATTTAGTGAACTACCCACAACTTCAAGCACTCGGTGGAAAGTGGTGAGTAGTTCACTATTTTGTTATGTTGTAAAGTTTATTTTTTACGTAATATTTGACCAAAAAGTTGTCCAAAATATGACCAAAATTATTTGAAAAATTATCATTAACTTTAAAAAGTAAATTAGTTTATTGGGCGTTAAAGTCTTATCATTACAAGGTTTTAAAAATGTTAAAACTAGGGCGACTTGTTCCGTACACAAGTACATCCTTGGGAACGTGAACAATATGTAACGATGTATTAAAAGAGGGAACCCCTTGACACTATTAGTGTTGAAGGGCTTTTGTTTATATGGCATTTATTGAAAAAACATAATGCCCGATGTATTGCCCGGTAATTGCCCGATTTATTTTGATTTTGTTTGATTTATTTTAAAATGTTGTCCATATATGTAAGAGTCAAATAGCCTAGACCTAATGAATAGGTGTGGGCTATTGTATAGTTCAAAATAAAAGTACAGAGTTATGACATGAAAAATACATAACAATGCACTAAGAATTTCGAAAAAAAGAATTGCCAGCCCCCCTAAATTTTCTCTACTGTATTGGTGACCAATCAAATCTGTGGAGGTAGAAAGGAATGCTAGCAATGTCTTGTTTGATTTTTTTTGAAATGGGAGTGTCGATATTTTTGTGTAAATGACCGTTTAACCTTTCTCTGTAGAACGTCACCTTTTAGAATTTAAGGAATCATTTTGATGCTATTCCTCATATTTATGCTTGTGCTTTAAACATCTCATCTAATGATGCTCTTGCCTTATCGAAGCCTCTGTGACAACGTGTAGCGTGTATTATATTATTCGAATTGAGTGACAAAGAAGCGTTCGAGTGCTTCCTCGTTTGGAAACTGCTCTTTGCGCTTTGTATACTTTTTCATTTGCTTATTAAATGATTCAATCAAGTTCGTTGAATAGATACTGCGGCGAAGCGATTCTGGAAAATTGTAAAACGTGACAAGATAAGGGTTTTCTATCAATGACTTCGTGATTTTCGAATAAGAAGACTGCCACTTTTTACAGAAATCCTGAAGGTCCTGCTCTCCAGCCTCTCGATCGTCGACGCGATAAACAGCTTTAAAGTCATCACAAATTACAGACACGTACTTTATGTGCAAGATTGCGTGATATATGGACTTAGCACGTTTTTTGATACTGTGCTTTTCGGAAGACGCTTGAAATCACATCAACCATGCCTTTTAAACCGTCTGAAACAAACAAAAGGACTTGGTGGATACCACACTCTTTTATGTTCTGAAGGGGCTCTTGCCAGTTGAATGCTGATTCTGTTGGTGCAAGCATGTAGGCAAGTACTTCTTTGGAGACATCCTCTCGAATCCCGATGGCAATGTACCGTGCTTTTTTGGACACTGTATTACGGCCAACAGCTACATATGTCGCATCTAAATACACGCACACATATCGGTCACTTAGTGAACGTTGCTGGAAAGCCTCCGTCTGTTCAGAAATCACCTTTGTCATGTTTGAAATTGTTTGAGGGGTATAGTAGTGTCCATACATTTTCTCGATTAAATCGGCAATTTCAGCCATGATCACACCCTTTTGAAACAGGTGAATAATAAACGATTCAAGGGTATCCTTTGAACGTTTATACGGTGCAATCGTCTGTTGTTTAAACTCCCCGTTGCGACCACGTGGAATTTTCATCTGTAAATCGCCATATTCTGTGTGCAAGGTCCGTGTATAAGAACCATTTTTACATTTATTCATTTACACAAAATATTTTATATTCTCTTAAAAAATCTCGTATTAAAGGTAAATAATTCTATTATGATAGTAGTATTTTATTTTTATTAAATATCTTGCATTTTTTTCTAATTTGTTGTAATTTTAATATGTAATATTTTACAAAAATAGATTTTTTAAGTTATAGGAGGTGCATATTTATTAGCGTTTCTTTTCTTTTGCCTTATAACTTTTATTTATAGCTAAAATCAAAGGTTTTTAAATTTTTAAAAAAATTTTGAGGTATCCAAATAATGAAGATAAGTCCTAATTTTATAAAATCCTCTGATTTAAAAATTAAGGTACATGAATTTGAATCAAACGGTTATCTTCAAATCCCTAACGAAGTCTTTTTAGAAACTGAGGAAGATAATCAGTTACTTCAAAAGGCCCAGTTAGATTATAATAGTTTACATAACGATGCTTATGGAGAATCTCGTGCTAGAGCATATTCAAGATATATAAAATATGCTAATTCAACAGACTGCATGTTAGATCTGCATAATGATTATTTTCAATCCAAAGAGTATAATTATGATGATGGTGGAAAAATTAGAAGCTTCAATAAAATTTCAAATGTTTTTTTGAACAACTCCTTAATTAAAAAAATTATTAAATTTGACAGTGATTTTGCCTTTCAAACAAATATACTTGATCAAAACAAAGATTTAATTATTGGTTTACACCAAGTACGTTATCATGTTAAAAGAAATAGGCCATCTTTTAGTTCGCCAATTTGGTTACATAAAGATGATGAGCCAATTGTATTTTTACATCTTATGAACTTAACTAATTCAGCAATTGGTGGAGATAATTTAATTGCTAATAATCCTAAAGAAATAAATAGGGTTATAAGCTTGAAAAATCCTCTTGAAACCTTAGTATTTAGTCAAAAAGTATTCCATGCTGTTACACCAGTTGGAACACAAAGTATAACAGGTGCTTTTCGTGATATACTGTTAGTCACTTTTTCTTATAAGGAAAAAAATGATGCACAATAAAACAATTTTGATCTCAGGGGCAAATAGCGGAATTGGGTATGCTTGTGTGAAATATTTTTTAGCAAACAACTTTTTTGTAACTGGACTAGATATTCATTCTTCTAACCTACAAGAATATGCAATAAATCATCCTAACTTTAAGTTTGTAGAAATTGATTTAAATGAAAGTGACTCCATTCAGCATCTATTTAGTCACTTAGATGAACATAATTTTTATCCTGATATACTTAAATGCTGCTGGTATTAGAGAAATAACACCTGTATTAGAATGATCAAATCATCTATTTAAAAAAGTTATGACTGTTAATTTGATAGCTCCATTTATTCTATCAAAAGAAATAGCACTACGTTGGTCCAAATTCAAAAAATCAGGATGTATAATAAATATAGCTTCCGTATCAGGACTTTTAGCAGAACCAGAAAGAGCCGCATATGTAGCCTCTAAACACGCCTTGATTGGTTTAACAAAACAGATGGCAATGGAGCTGGGACATTTTAATATTCGAGTTAATTGTATTTCGCCAGGTGTTATTAGGACGCTGCTTACAGAAAAATATTTTCAAAACGAAAAAATTTTATCTCTTATTAAAAAAACAAGTGGTAGACAAGTGCGGAAATCCACAAGATATCGTTTCTTGTGTTGAATATTTAATTGCTGATAAAGCTAGTTTTATTACAGGATCAAACTTTGTTATAGATGGTGGATGGACTGCTGGGAAACAAATGTAGAAGTGTGTTTTTTGGTTTATAAAATGAAAAGCACCTCTCTCTTTATTAAAAAGGGTGGTGCTTTTTTATTTTTTTAGAAAAAATACTCGATAAACAATTTTGATACATTCATTGTGGAGGGGATTAAAATACTACAAAATAATACTACATCTTTGTTCAAACCAAAATCTTTATCTATTCTAAAAATGGTTTTATCAATGTCTATTTTTGGTTCAATTGGTTTCTTCTCAGTCAAAACTAATTTACCATCTTTAGAATTAGTTTTTGTACGTTGTATTTGTGCAACTATATTTTTAAGTTTTGTTTGGTATATAACGGGACAGCACAAAATTGAAAAGTGGAATCGAAAAGAAATATTTCAAATCTTATTATGTGGTTTTTTTCTTGTCTTTAACTGGGTTTTTTTATTTAAAGCCTTTGAAGTGACATCTATTACCATTGCGATTTCTGTTTATCATCTTGCTCCTATTATCGTACTTATTATTGGAAGCATTGTTTTTAAAGAAAAATTAAATCTTATTTCCGTCCTTTCTATTATTGGTTGTTTTTTCGGTATTCTGTTAATATCAGGTGTAAGCGGGATAAGTTCTTTTGAAAATTTAATGTCTCCTGGGATGATATGGGGACTTCTTGCAGCACTTTTTTACGCTTTTACCACTTTATTAGGAAAAGGCATTCAAAATATGAGTGCTTATGCCATGACCTTTTTACAAACATCTTTCGGTATATTCCTTTTGTTTCCTTTTGTAGATTTTGAAGCATTTCATGGTCTTACCACTGTTAATTGGACATATATTTTAGCAACAGGGCTTATTCATACGGGATTAGTATATTATCTGTTTTTTGATAGTTTACGTAATTTACCAACAAATTTAATTTCTATTTTGGTATTTTTGGATCCAGCAGTGGCCATTTTATTAGATATATTATTTATAGGATTTCGTCCAAATATTTTGCAAACATTCGGTATTATCCTTATTTTTAGCGGAATGGCTTTAACCTTTTGGAAACCGAAGTCTAAAAAAATAAAATTGGCAGATTATGACATGTCCAAAGATAGTCAAACTTAATACTTACACTTTTCCATTTGTATTATTCATTTCTTATCTATTATTAGATTATGACCCTGTACGGAGACTACTTTTGTACGGGGTCAGCTTATGTAAGATAAGAAGTTTAGGAAACTGAAAGATAATAAGCTTCTATTAATGAAAATACTGCCTCAAATTAAAAATAGAAAAATATTACCTTCTTAATCAAGCTCCCATTTTATTTCGTTGATTCAAAAATATACTTCAAAGGACTTCCGCTTTTTTACGTTTAAATCCCTTAATCAAATTCCCTAATAAATTATGATTGAAAATGGTGCTTATAAATTGTTTTTTTGTTTTGTGTGCCAAAATTTTTTTGAAAATCAGGCTTTAATTTTTAAATGAATAACGATAAAACATAAAATTATCATTCTGGGTTTCCATTTGTAAGCATACATTTAAAGAGGAATAATTCAGTTTATAAATATGCGCTGTTACATCGCGACGATATGGAAGTAATGGTACATAATTGAAGAAACAATTTGTTTTCACTCATGTTTAATGGGAATAATCTGAATGGATGGACTATTTTTATTGAATATTATTTTTGCATGTACCATAAAAATAATGAAATTAGTAAATTCGGTCTAAATTGATGTGATATTAGTGAAATATTTTTATAAATATTGATATTTTATCTATTATTAGATTGGAATCATACTAAAGAAATCTTCTGCCATTGGGTGCTTTTACACTTTTCTCATGTAGCAGTTCAGTCCTATCTTTATTGAGGGAAGGATAAAAGTCAAAGAATAAAAAAATATAAGTATCATAAAATGCTTTAGATATGAAATAGGTGTGCATGGAGTCATTTGGTATCAGGCTACCGTATTTAAATCTTTGCCTAATGTGTTTGTCAACGTACAAAATTCAGATTGTTATATAAATGCAATTTATTGTTTCGAAGCTAACTGTTGCTAATTGCGTATTAACATAGTAGGGATTGAAATGAATGTAAACCATATTCGATGGGAATGTCATCTTCAGAATTGTTGCAAAACGTTACACAAAGGATAAAAATATCAAACAAAAGATGGGAATTTAGTTTCTATTTTAGGCTGTATGACAGCAGTAATGGAAAAGGTTAATTAGTTGTGCATCATAAATAATTTTCCGATTAGTTGAAAGTGATTTCAATAAGGGGGATAGAGATGACACTTTTAATGGAAATTAAAAAAAAACTCCGCTTACCAGTCATCGGTTCGCCGATGTTTATTATTAGTAATCCAAAGCTTTTGATTGAGCAATGTAAAGCGGGAATTATCGGTTCTATGCCGGCTTTAAATGCGAGACCATCCTCACAATTAGATGAGTGGCTTGCGGAGATTACGGAAGAATTAGCAAATTACAATTTGAAAAATCCAAATAAACCAGCAGCACCATTTGCAATTAATCAAATTGTTCATCGCTCCAATAGGAGATTAGAAGAGGACATGGAAATTTGTAAAAAATATAAAGTACCTATTATTATCACTTCACTCGGTGCAAGAGAAGAGGTCTATCAGGAAACAAAAAGTTATGGTGGGCTCGTCTTACATGATGTTATTAATACTAACTTTGCAAAAAAAGCGATTGAAAAAGGCGCAGATGGTCTAATTGCAGTGGCAGTAGGTGCAGGTGGGCATGCAGGTCCGAAAAGTCCCTTTGCACTTATTCAAGAAATTCGCGAATGGTTTGATGGACCGCTTGCTCTTGCAGGCTCCATTGCTACAGGGGATAGTATTTTAGCAGCAGAAGTGATAGGAGCCGACTTTGCTTATATTGGGTCACCATTTATCGCAACACACGAAGCAAGAGCTGTCGATAAATATAAACAAGCTATCATTGAAGGAACATCGGATGATATTGTCTGCAGCAATTATTTTACTGGTGTTCACGGAAACTATTTAGCACCATCTATCCGTGCGGCAGGAATGAATCCAGATAAATTACCACCAAGTGACCCGTCAAAGATGAATTTCGGGGGAGACGCTGAAAAAAAAGCTTGGAAAGATATTTGGGGGTGTGGACAAGGAATTGGTGCAATTAAAAAAGTACAATCTACGAGAGAATACGTTGCTCAATTAGAAGAACAATACAAAAAAGCCAGAGAAAGATTGTTAAATTAAGAGTGAAAATAATAAGACTTGCGGTAATATGTTAAGGAGAAAATAGTTGAATTGTGATTATCAAGGTACAATTTATTTTTTAAAAAAGTAAAACTAAATTAAATTTAGTAAATATTTATAACATACTAGATAAAGAAAAGGGTTTGGAAGCTATTTATGCTTCACATATTTTGCTCCTTTTAGTCGTGTAAATTTGGTTTTTTTCGTGTGATAATCACTCAATTCAGGAATCTGCCTTCTTACCGAGTTGGCATCTTCAACTAAGTAATAACGCAGATACTGATATCCATTACGCAATAATAAGGTATCATAGGATGTAAAGCGACCAGATTGGTGTTTAAGCCAATAAAGATTTGAATACTTGGCAATCTTTGTTTCATCATCAAAACGTTCCATTTGACCGATTTCAGCGATAATACCGGCTGTAAATATGTAAATACTGGACCAATACCAGGTACCATTTGTAGTGTCTGTGGCACGTCTTTCATGATTCACTCAATCGACTTTATCCAATTCTTTGATTTGCTTTTCAAATGTGCGAATTAACGTGATAGAAGTGCCTAGTATTGCAACCATAGAATCTTCCGCAACCTTGTCTAATCCCTAAGAAGAACGAGCTGCTTTTTGACTGGATTTAGTAACTTGCTTGGTATCCAGGAATCTATTTTTACCCTTTTCCCGTAAATAATCCGCCAAGTCCTCCAAAGATATTTGAGACAGTTATTCTAGGTTATAATTTTCTAAAAAAAGGTCCATCATTCTTTTGCCAAATACAGATGATGTAATAGCCTCTACAAAGGTATTACATTTATAGCTTAAATATTGAAGAAACCGTTGTTTTTCCTAAGTGATTTGCCGAATGATTTGGTAACGAGCGTGTGTTAAATGTTGCAGAGCAACGTACTGCTCTTCTTTCACAACAGATATTGGTAAACGTCCAAATCGCATATAATCAGCAATGACAAAAGCATCTATTTCACCCGTTTTATTCATATCGCTGTATCTTTTTTTAAAGTTAGCTATTTGCCTCACACCCTGGTATATTCAAGGCCAATACGTCATTTACTAACAGATTTTTCTTGCATCGAAAGCCGTCCTAGAGCTACTAACATCAGGTTTCGAACATTAAGGTGTACAGCCTGCGTGTATGAAGGGCGAAACGTACATTGAGAAACAGTCTTTTTATGAGGTTAAGACCTGTAAGAGGGGAAAGAATTTTCTCAAATGATTCCTAAGACCATTCTCTAGGAACATCCAAGAGATTTGACATAAATGAAGGTCAATCAGTAAGCAAACAATGGGCTGAAAACGAATCTTAAATTAGTATACGAGGGGGGAGAAAATGGAACATCTTTTATTTAGTAATCCAATAAAATTAAATGCAACACGTTATGGGGATAGAGAAGCAATTTCCTTTAACGGTCTTCGATTTACTTACCGTGATTTTAACGAAAGAATTAATCAATTAGCTCATGCATTACAAAGTATCGGTGTGCAAAAAGGAGATAAAGTGGCTTTCATGTTAATGAATTGCCATCAATTATTGGAAGTAATTTTTGCTTGTGGGAAAATTGGGTCTGTTTATGTACCTATAAATTCAAGGTTTGTTGGTCCGGAAATTCAGCATGTTTTAGATGATTCTGAAGCTACTTTGTTAATAGTAGATTATCGATTTATCCATGAAGTAACTTCTTTTATTGGAAAATATAAAACGACAAAACATTTCATTGCGATAGGAACGACGGAACATGCTCACTTTTTAGAATACGAAACGTGGATTTCTACATTTAAAAAGGAAGAACCTATATCAGCATCACCTCTCAGTGAATCAGATACTCTTTCTATTATGTATACTAGTGGAACTACAGGTTATCCAAAAGGTGCAGTTCGTTCTCACCGTAGTTTATATTTAGTTGCTTTATTATTTAGCATCGAATTTCATATAGGAAGGCTTGGAAAAGGCTTAGTAGCAGGTCCATTGTACGGTGCAGCAGCTTTAAGTATATCCATTCCTAATTTATATGTAGGAAACCCTATTCATATATTGGAAACATTTCATCCGGTTAAGGTGTTAGAAGCTATTGAGCATGAAAAAACTACAACTACATTTTTAGCACCACCCATGTTAGAGGCGATATTTTCGTTACCCGAAAATATCTTACACCAATTTGATGTATCTGCCTTAAAATCTTTAATTTCAGTTGGAGCACCTTTACACACGAGCACAAAGAAAAAGGTGTTTCAGTATTTTAAAGAAATTGAATTAAATGAGTTTTATGGGGCTACTGAGTTAGGGGGGGTAGCAAATTTATTTCCTGAAATGCAAAGAGAGAAAGATCGATCTGTTGGAGTCCCCATGCTAGGTATGGAAATTGAATTACTTAACCGGGATGGAAAACAGGTGAAAGTTGGAGAAACAGGGGCGTTTTTTGTGAAAGGAGTTACTTTATGCGATGAATACTATCGAAGACCAGAAGCAAATAAAGAATCCTTTAGAGGTGAATGGCTAAGTTTAGGGGATATGGGGGTTCAAGATGAAGATGGATTTTACTATATCGTCGATCGAAAACAAGATATGATTTTATCCGGAGCTATTAATGTTTATCCGGCCGAGATTGAAGGTGTCTTACATGAACATCCTAAAGTGGAAGACGTGGCGATTATCGGTATTCCAGATGAAAAGTGGGGAGAAGTTCCATTAGCTGTTATTGTAATACGCAAAGATGAGAATGTTACGAGAGAAGAAATTATTAAATTTTGTCAGGGAAGATTAGCGAAATATAAAATTCCTAAATATATTGATTTTGTTAATGAACTCCCACGAAATTTACAAGGGAAATTGTTAAAATATCAAATTCGAAAAAAATATGTAAAAGAATGAAATGAACCTAGCTGGATTCCACCTAGCTAGGTTCAACCATTTTATTAAACAACTGACGCTACGCATTCCCCTTCCAAATCTCTAATTTGTTGGCCAGGTTCACTAAATATGTTTATCATTACTTGCTTGCTGTCTGAACGATTTTTTCGAGATACTTCTAACATCTTCTGCCTCCAAAAAATAAAATCCAACAGGAAAAATGGTTTATTTTTGAGTTGTTAGGTGTGGTTTTTTCGATGTGCCTTGTACCATTCGAAATTTGGACATACATAAAAGAAGTACCATCACGTATGTCCATTTTAATTTTCCATAAACTTGCTATCAGATAAAGTGCCACAGAGAGAAGCGGGTTACCCATAAATGAGGGAGAGAGAAAACACTGCGCTTATACAAGATTTTTTTATCTTAATGATTTACGATAACCAGCAGCTTGCGCTTCGTCTTCTGAACAAAATATTTCTTCAGCATTGGTTTTATCGTAAAACTGTTGTCCTGGCATATGATAAATTTTTTCTCCCCTGCTATTGATGTTACCTTTAATATCACAAGAACCAGATGGAGTTGGAGTAGTACTCGTACTAGTGTTGTTTTGATTAGAATTGTTCGTTATAGAACTAGATTGATAGTCTTCTATGCTCCATATTCCTAGCTTTTCAGTTTTAGCTTGTTGTTCTAACGCTTTAAATTCATCTAAGTATTTCGTATTTGGTGGATAGACCGCCACTCTAGCTAGTCCTTTTTCTATTAATGTTTTATTGTACATGCTACCATCTTGTAAATAAACGTAAGCAAGTAAACGTCCATAACGATCACGTTCTTCAATTCCTAATTCAAGTCCGATAGATGCGCCAGAAAGTGTGTCTTTTGTTAGTTGGCTTGCTTCTGGTCCAAACGGTTGTACTGGTTTGTTTGGATGCACGGTTTCGGGTGTATCTACTAAAATCATCCGAACTTTTTCTTCTTTCTCATTATCTAAACGAATCTTAATTGTGTCACCATCGGTAACACGAATAACAGTAGCCGGGATAAGAGAAACGCCTTCAACAGCTGGAATATTTGCTTGTGGTTCTTCATTGACCACTGTTTCTTCCGGATTTTCTTGTTGTTTTTGCTTATTTTCTTTTGTATCAGTTGACTCTTCGTTTTTAATAATATTTTCATTTGGTTTAGTCGATTCAGCAGTAGAAGTGGAAGAACATCCAGCAACGACAAATAATAATATGAAACTAGCAATAATCCCTATGTACTTACGATTAAAAATAAATGATTGTTTGTATAAAAATAAAATGAAAATAAATGAAAGAACCAATAATGGTAGTATTTTTACCGTATAAAGCAAAAAATCCATCTTGCTACATTCCTTTCTATTTTATAGTGGGTTTTACTGCCTGAATCCAGCTCCGAGTGCTAGGGGGGCTCAAGCAATAAGTTGTATAGTTCTATGAGGGAAAATCGTCTCATTCCACCATCCATCTTATACTTGTCAGTCTTAAACGAGTGCTCTCCGCTTTTTTGATAAAAGATAGGTAAGTGCATCTACCTATAAGAAGAGGAAAGGAAAAACACCAACAAATGGAATGATTATTTATATTGAATTATAGATGGAAAAACAGTCGAACGAAACGTTCGACTGTTTTATTGTAAGGAACGAAATACGCCAATTACTTTTCCTAAAATCGTTACTTTTGTTAAAATAATTGGTTCCATTGTAGAGTTTTCTGGTTGAAGACGGAAAACGTGATTTTCTTTAAAGAACCGTTTTACCGTTGCTTCATTTTCATCTGTCATCGCAACGACAATATCTCCGTTTTCTGCAGTAGGTTGTTTACGGACAATAACGTAATCTCCATCTAAAATTCCTGCTTCTATCATACTTTCGCCTTGAACAATTAACATAAATACATCGTCGCTGTGAATAAACCGTTGTGGGAGTGGCATAAATTCTTCTACATTTTCAATCGCAGTAATTGGTTGTCCTGCTGTTACCTTTCCAATCACGGGTACATTCACTGTTTCTTCTTTTGGTATATCAACATCCGTTTCATCTAGAACTTCAATTGCTCTTGGTTTCGTAGGGTCACGTCTGATTAATCCTTTTTGTTCTAGTCGAGATAAGTGACCATGAACGGTTGAGCTAGAGGCTAAACCGACCGCTTCAGCAATTTCACGTACAGAAGGTGGATACCCTTTTTCTTTTACTTCTCTTTTTATGAAAGTTAAAATATCGGATTGACGCTGGGATAATTTTTTCAAGAAAGACACCTCTCTTTTCTAGTACTTTTTACTAATTATTATTATAGCATTATGAAAAATAAAAGACAAACGTAGGTTCGATTTTTAATGTTGACAAGAATATATGTTCGTATATAATTATGTGTGAATAAGAACAAATATTCGGGAGTGAACATAATGGCAAATCAACTTTCTTTTAAAACAATCATTCATATTTTATTATTTAGTTTTATTTTTATCGGTATTATCTCATTTTCTATTGTGGTAGAAGCGAAAGTAAATAATCAAGCAAACCATAAAATTATAATAGTAGAGTCAGGGGATAGTTTATGGTCGATTTATCAAAGAGAAAAAATAAGCATGAGCCAAGAGGAGTTTATTGATTGGGTAATGGAAAAAAATAATTTACAACAATCAACGATTTATCCAGGACAGGAGATTATCGTTCCTGGTTCCTAAATGATACGAAACGATTTCATTTTTGAAAGAATAGCAATCGAAAAAACTACAAAAAAAAGCACCTAAAATATTGTATCGTAAAGCTTGATTAAATGAGAATGCTATTTTTCCACTATACGTTTCTTCTATTTGTTGTTTTATTCAAGGCTATGTGATTCTTTCTTCCCAATATGGAAGGAAAGTAAGATAATATAATTATGTTATAACAATAAATTTAAATGGAAGAGTAAGGAAAAAAATCATTTATATAAGGATTGATTAATAGAAATGGAGATGTAAGATGTGCGGGTTGTAATATATTGCCGTGTAAGTACAGAAAAGGAAGAACAGGTGACTTCATTAGAACGTCAAGAAAAAGAATTGACTACATTAGCGAAAGGCCAAGGCTGGTCCATCGTAGCTGTCGTGAAAGAACAAGTTAGTGGATATGAGGTAGATCGTGATGGAATGATGGATCTTTTGGAAATGGCAAAAAGGAAAGAATTTGACGTCTTACTCGTTCAAGATGATACGCGACTTGGGCGAGGAAATGCGAAAATTGCTCTTTATCATACATTAAAAAAAGACGGAATTTCCTTATATACTGTTCAAGATAACGGAGAAATGAAATTATCTGAATCAGAAGAAATGGTTTTAGAAATTGTTAGTGTAGTGGAAAAATATCAACGAAAAATACATAATTTGAAAATAAAACGGGGAATGAAGCGAGCGGTTGCAGAAGGATATGAACCAGAAAAAAATTTAAAAAATCGTCATCTTAATAGTGGAAGAGATAAAAAAGATGTACCAATCGAAGAAATTATTCGATTGCGACATTTAGGGTTAACATTTTATGATATCTCTCTAACGTTAAAAGGTATGGGTTTTGATGTATCGAAAGCTACTATTCATCGACGTTATCAAGATTATGAGAAAGAAAAATAGTAGTTTTTTTATACAAAATTCGATACAATGAAAGACAATCTTGATAAAGTGAGGAGGCGATAGTATGGTTTCAGATGACCAAATTAAACGCATTAATGAGTTGGCACGAAAACAAAAAGCGGAAGGTTTATCGAAAGAAGAAAAAGAAGAACAAACGGAACTCAGAAATTTATATATTCAAGGCGTTAGAAATTCATTGAAAAATTCGTTAAGTACCGTTAAAATAATTGATCCAAACGGAAATGATGTTACTCCACAGCCAATAAAAGCACTACGAAATAGTGGTTTGCATTAAAAACATCTAATTTTAAAAAATTAGATGTTTTTTTGTTGCAATATAAAAAGATTATGGTATACTGTGTTATATAACAAATCTTAAGGAGTGTTCAATTATGAAGTTTCATATAACAAACGCGGCGGTGAAAATGTACAAAGATGAAATGGAGTTAGGGCAAGGAGATGCATTACGATTATTTGTACGTTATGCTGGTGCAACTTCATCTGGTTTTTCGCTAGGTGTAACGCGTGATGAACCTCGTGAAGATGATTACAAAGCAGAAATTGAGGGAATTACATTTCTGGTAAATCCTGATGATGAATGGTTTGTAAACAATATGACATTAGATTATAATCAACGTGAAGACCGTGTATTATTCAATACCCCAGGGTTAATGGATTAATACGCGTTTCAAATATTAGTAATTCGTCGGGTTGTCGACAATATTAATTCCTTAATCATGTGTTTTCCCCTAGACTGTGATTAAAGCTATATAACTTTTTGGAAGAAAGTGAAAAAAGACTTGCTGTAATGGCAAGTCTTTTTTTGTTTAATAACAGAGAAAAAAAGGAATAAGATGAAGGGATTCATTTATAAAACATATCATAATGTAGCGTTTAGATCGTTTTTTAGACATAATGGAGGAACAAATGATGAAACACTATGATGTAATAGTTGTTGGTGCAGGTCCAGCTGGTATTTTTACATGTTATGAATTATTGGAAAAAGCCCCATATTTACACATCCTTTTAATTGATAAAGGACATGATATTTACCAACGACATTGCCCAATATTAGAAAAAAAGACGATAAAATGTCCACCTGCAACACGTAAAAAAGAATTTGCAGGCTGTGTACCTGCTTGCTCGATTACAAATGGATTTGGTGGTGCAGGGGCTTATTCTGACGGAAAGTTTAATATTACAAGTGAATTTGGGGGGTGGATGACTGATTATTTGCCATCTTCTCAAGTAAAAGAATTAATCAACTATGTCGACAGTATCAATTTAGCATATGGTGCAACAGAAAATATAACAGACCCATCTACAAAAGAAATTGCTGATATTGAAAAACGAGCATATGCTGTAGGATTAAAATTATTACGGTCGAAAGTAAGACATTTAGGAACGGAAGAAAATATAAAAATATTAAAACGAATTTATGAAGTATTGAAAGAAAAAATAGATATGCGTTATCAAACCGAAGTCGTGGACATCGTAACAGAAAAGACGAAAGAACAAGAACGAATAATTGGTATTGAACTTGTTCATCGTGAAACGGTACATGCGGAAAAAGTGGTAATTGTACCTGGTCGAGATGGTTCTATTTGGCTCAGTGATTTATTAAGAAAGAGACGGTATCAATTAGTTTCGAATCAAGTGGATATTGGAGTTCGAGTAGAAACTTCAAATATTGTGATGCAAGAAATTAACGAGCATTTATATGAAGGGAAATTTATGTATAATTCTTCGGTTGGAACGCGTGTACGAACTTTTTGTAGTAACCCTAGCGGACATGTAGTTGTGGAAAACCATTCTGGAACGATGTTAGCAAATGGACATGCGTATAATGATCCAGCATTAGGTAGTAACAATACGAATTTTGCATTACTCGTATCCCATATTTTTACCGAACCTTTTCATGAACCGAATGAATATGCCCATAAAGTATCACAATTGGCCAATCATTTATCAAATGGAAGTATTATTATTCAACGCTATGGGGATTTTATAAAAGGTCGTCGTTCGACACCAAAACGAATAAAAGAAGGGTTTATCGAACCCACATTAAAAGAAGCTGTTCCAGGTGATTTAGGATTAGTCCTTCCTTATAATACGATAAAAAGTTTAGACGAGATGATTCAAGCATTGGATACTGTTACACCAGGGATTGCAAATGAGCATACTCTTTTTTATGGAGTAGAGGCAAAATTTTATTCTGCCCGTCCAAAGTTAAATTCCTATTTCGAATCTGAGATTCAAGGCCTTTATATTGGTGGGGACGGAGCTGGTGTTACACGTGGGCTCGCGCAAGCAAGTGCATGTGGGGTATGGATTGCCCGAAATATTTCTGAAAAGTTATCAAAATAAAAAAAGACATAAAATTGCTTGATGAAAAAGGAAGGTAAAACAATCTCCTGTTAGTGTCACTAGTTGGATTTTCCTTAAGGAATGAACATATCTCCTATATAATGGCGGCTAACAATGGTTTTTATAAATTTTTTTTGTATGAGAGTGTTTTCATTGTCCTTGTATTCTTGTCCATAAATGTTTATCATGATAAAAGTATATGATTTTTTTGAGCGATGAAAGGATGAATAATATGTCAATTGAAAACTTGTCTATTAATACGATTCGTACATTAAGTATTGATAGTATCGAAAAAGCAAATTCTGGACATCCAGGAATGCCGATGGGTGCAGCACCTATGGCTTATTCGTTATGGACAAATTTCTTAACGGTAAATCCTAAAAATGCTTCATGGTTTAATCGTGACCGTTTTGTATTAAGTGCAGGTCATGGTTCAATGCTGTTGTATAGTTTACTTCACTTATCTGGTTTTAATGTATCAATGGATGATTTGAAAAATTTCCGTCAATGGGGTAGTAAGACACCAGGACATCCTGAATTTGGTCATACAGAAGGTGTCGATGCAACTACTGGTCCTCTTGGTCAAGGGATTTCAATGGCAGTTGGTATGGCGATGGCAGAACGTCATTTAGCAGCGACATATAACAAAGAGAACTTTCCACTAGTAGATCATTTTACATATGCAATCTGTGGGGATGGCGATTTAATGGAAGGTGTTTCGCATGAGGCAGCTTCACTAGCAGGACATTTACAACTAGGACGATTAATTGTACTTTATGATTCGAATGATATTTCCCTTGATGGCGATTTACATATGGCATTTTCTGAAAGTGTGAAAGATCGCTTTCAAGCATATGGATGGCAAGTAATCTATGTAGAAGATGGCAATGATGTAGCAGCAATTACACGTGCTATTGAAGAAGCACAAAAAGAAACATCCAAACCTACATTAATAGAAGTAAAAACAACAATTGGGTTTGGTTCGCCGAATAAATCAGGAAAATCAGCTTCTCACGGTTCTCCACTAGGAATAGAAGAAGTAGTTCTAACAAAAGCATCCTACGGTTGGACACATGAACCATTTCAAGTACCAAAAGAAGTGTATGCAGATTTTAAAGTAAATGTATGTGAACGAGGCAGAAAAGCAGAAGAACAATGGAACGAATTGTTTAAAGCATATGAACAAGCGTATCCAGCACTTGCTTCTCAGCTAAAACAAGCTGTGGATGGTACATTACCAATAGGCTACGAGGAAAAATTACCAACTTTTGAACTCGGCGATAAATTAGCTACTCGAGACGCTTCAAGCAAAGTGATTAATGCGTTAAGTGAAGCAGTTCCACAAATTTTTGGTGGTTCCGCTGATTTAGCTTCTTCGAACAAAACGTTAATGAAAAAGGAACAAGACTTTTTACCAAATCAATATGCAGGTCGTAATGTGTGGTTTGGTGTTCGTGAATTTGCTATGGGTACAGCTATTAATGGAATGGCTCTTCACGGTGGGGTAAAACCATTTGGAGCTACTTTCTTCGTTTTTTCAGATTATGTTCGCCCAGCGATTCGGTTAAGTGCCCTAATGAACGTTCCCGTTACGTATGTGTTTACACATGATAGTATTGCAGTAGGAGAAGATGGCCCGACGCACGAGCCAATCGAACATTTAGCTGCATTACGTTCAATGCCGAATCTTTCTGTCATTCGTCCAGCGGATGCCAATGAAACAGTAGCTGCATGGCGTTTAGCTTTAGAATCAGAAAAAACACCACATGCGTTAGTGCTTACTCGTCAAGGGTTACCTACGATTGAAGGAACGAAAGAAAAAGCATATGAAGGTGTAAAAAAAGGTGCTTATGTTATTAGTGGAGCGAAAGAAACGCCTACAGCTCTTCTTTTAGCATCTGGTTCAGAAGTAACACTGGCAATAGAAGCACAAAAAGAATTAGAAAAAGAAAATATTTTTGTTCAAGTAGTCAGTATGCCAAGTTGGGATCGTTTTGATCAACAAAGTGCTGAATATAAAGAAAGTGTACTACCACGTGCTATTACAAAACGTTTAGGAATTGAAATGGGTGCATCATTTGGATTCCACAAATATGTAGGTATAGATGGTGACTTATTAACGATTGATAAATTTGGCGCAAGTGCTCCAGGTAATACGGTGATGGAAAAGTACGGTTTTACCGTTGCGAATGTAGTGAAAAAGGTCAAAGAGTTGCTTGCGCATAACTAAAATTGTAAAAAAATATCGATAAGAATTTTCAAATCGACAAAACTAGTGTCCCCTTGCTCCACCATCAGACAACTATTTTTATACGAGTAGGCTATACTTGCCTTAAATAGTTAACGGACAAGGGGGACTTTTGTGTGCGACAATATCAAATCTATTTAATGGATCCCATTGTAGCGTATGATTACTTTGGGAAAGAACATATTATTTTTGATTTATTTAAAGGGGCAATGAAAGCGAAATCAAAAGAACATCTTTCTATGCTTCAAAAACAAATCGCGTATATTACAGAAAAAATACCTGTATTATCACTGCATCAATATTTACGAGAAAAGTGTATAGGGACAACCGATTATCATGTTCAATCATATATTCATGAAGTATCCTCCGCACAAAGTAAGGCGCGATTAACGATTGAGCCCAATGCTATGATATTAGCTGCAGATGGAAATTATGAAATGGAATTATTCTTTTTTGAAAAAATACGTACGTTTAGTCCTTACTTTTTAGCAATGGATTTTATAAACGAACGTTGTGGCTGGTTACAACCAGTGAAAAAAGAACGATATGTATATGAATAATAGGTGAAAAAATTTTACGGTGCCGTCTTGTATAATCCATGTCTATTTAGTACACTATTTTTAGATGAAATGAAGGAGGAAAAGCAATATGTGGAACTACATTCTTGTGGGCACCCTCGCTTTAATTGCTGGTATTGCAATTGGATTTTTTGCAGCTCGCAAATATATGATGGATTACTTAAAGAAAAATCCACCAATTAATGAACAAATGATTCGTATTTTACTAACACAAATGGGGCAAAAGCCATCACAAAAGAAAGTAAATCAAATGATGAAGTCGATGAACGGTCAAATCAAATAAAAAGACACTCTTTTGAGTGTCTTTTTTTGATGCTAAGAATGATAGATAGGTATATATCTAGCATTTGTATGTCTAGGTGTTCTTTTCATTTGTTGATATTGATTTAACAAGTCATCTAACTCTTGGCTAAATTGAACCGTGAGCTGATTATCTAACCCCAAAGATAATCCCATGTTGATTAATTCTGCTCGCTTCCTCTCAATTTCATTGTGTAATTGTTGGATAAGATACACGGTGAATGTTCCTTTCTAACTCTTTCTCTTTTTATTTCATATAGACTCAAGAAGCAATAAGCAAAGTTACATTTATCATACATCCTTTTAAAAAAATGTCAATCTGTATTTAGGGAAAATGAAAAATATTTCAAATTTTTAGGAAGAAATGTCTAAGCTAGTTTTGAATATCTCTTTTTGAAATAGTTTATTCTTGACTTTAAATACAATAGGGGGGTATAGTATTTAATGAGGTGGGGTAATGAAAAAACCAAAAAAAGAGCTACCAATTGAATTACAACCGGTTAAACATGTTAAAAGACAAGAAGTGGAAAAAAAACAATTAGTAAACCGTTTAAAACGGATAGAAGGGCAAGTTCGCGGGATTCAAAATATGGTCGAAGATGATCGTTATTGTGTCGATATTATGATTCAAATAAGCGCCATACGTGCAGCCTTGAAAAAAGTGGAACTTCATTTGTTAAAGCAACATACGAATTCTTGTGTGACGGATGCCATTAAAAATGGAGAGCAAGAAGACATCTTAGAGGAATTAATGAGGGTCATTGAACAAGTTTCAAAGTAAGGAGGCACAATAATGAACAAACAGAAAAAACAGATGCAGATTGGAATTGCAGGAATGACTTGTGCAGCCTGTTCGACAAGAATAGAAAAAGTGTTAAATAAAATGGACGGAGTAGAAGAAGCGACTGTTAACTTAGCTTTAGAAAATGCATCGATTACAATTGATGCAGCGGAGATTCAACCAGAAGAGATTGAAAAAAAAATAATGGACCTAGGTTATCAAGTGGTGAAAGAAAAAGTAGACCTTGATATTTTTGGCATGACTTGTGTAGCCTGTTCAACAAGAATTGAAAAGGTGTTAAATAAAATGGACGGTGTGGATGATGTAGTTGTCAACTTAGCAGCAGAAACGGCGACGGTTGAATATTATCCAGGGTCTGTCACATCACAACAGATAATAGAAAAAATAAAAAAACTAGGGTATGATGCACAAGAAACATTAGAAGAAAAGGAAAAAAGAACGTTTAAGGAAAAAGAATTAACGAGAAAAAAAAGACAATTAATTGCATCGATACTATTAACAATTCCGTTATTTTATACGATGCTTGGGCATTTGCCTTTTATGAAACATCATGCGTTACTAGCATTTCTAATGCAACCTTGGGTACAATTTTTATTTGCTACTCCTGTCCAGTTTATCATCGGTGCAAAATTTTATAGTGGTGCATACAAAGCGCTTCGTAATAAAAGTGCGAATATGGATGTACTAGTTGCACTTGGTACATCTAGCGCTTATTTTTATAGTGTGTACGAAGCAGTAAAACGGTCGCTAGACAGCACTTATGCCCCGCATTTGTATTTTGAAACAAGTGCTATGTTAATTACGTTAATTTTAGTTGGAAAATATTTAGAAGCAAAAGCAAAAGGCAAAACGACAGAAGCAGTGTCTGCGTTAATGAATTTGTCTGCTAAAGAAGCAACCCTTTTGAAAGATGGACAAGAAAAGAAAATAAAAATCGAAATGGTACGCGGAGGCGACATGTTAGTTGTAAAACCAGGAGAAAAGATTCCGGTAGACGGAATTGTCATCGAAGGAATTTCTTCGGTTGATGAATCAATGATTTCTGGGGAAGCCATTCCTGTTACGAAAAATGCAGGAGATAAAGTAATCGGTGCAACCATAAACGGACAAGGTCGCTTTATTATGAAAGCAACAAATGTAGGGAGCCAAACAGTATTATCCGGCATTATTCGGATTGTTCGGGAAGCAGGATTAAAGAAAGCGCCTATACAACGTTATGCAGACACGATTTCTAGTTATTTTGTGCCTATCGTCGTTTCCATTAGTTGCATTGTCTTTGTTACTTGGTATTTCTTTTTAACGCCACATGATTTACCAAAAGCATTAGAAACGGCGATTGCTGTTTTAGTTATCGCGTGTCCTTGTGCGTTAGGTTTAGCAACTCCAACATCAATTATGGTTGGAACAGGATTAGGTGCGAAACACGGTGTATTAATGAAAGGTGGCGAATATTTAGAACGATTTGAAAAAGTAAATGCCATTTTATTCGACAAAACGGGAACAATTACAGAAGGAAAACCAGTTGTCACTGATTGGCTAGAATATAAGGAAGGAACAAAATCTATCATTATTGGTGCGGAAAATGCTTCTGAACATCCATTAGCAAAAGCGATTAGTCAATATGGAGAAAAAAAAGGAGTTTCATCTATCGTTATTGATTCTTTTACTGCATTACCGGGATACGGTTTAGAAGCCTGCTACGGAGATCAGACGATAGTAATCGGTACAAAAGCGTTGATGGAAAAACATGCAATAGATATTACAAGTGAGTGGAAACGAGTAGAACATCTCGAAAAACAAGGAAAAACAGTAATGTTTGCTGGTTCTGCGGGAGAACTTTTTGCCATTATTGCAGTTAGCGATATAATTAAACAAGAAGCAAAAGAAGTTATTCAAACATTAAAAAAACAGGGTATGACACCGTATATGATTACGGGAGATAATTACCAAACCGCAGAAACGATTGCCATACAGGCAGGTATTGAGAAAGCAAATGTATATAGCAATGTGTTGCCGAAAGAAAAAGCAACGATAGTAAAAAAACTTCAAAATGAAGGAAAGGCAGTCGCAATGGTTGGAGACGGATTAAATGATGCTCCAGCGTTAAGTACGGCAGATATTGGTGTAGCGATTGGAACAGGAACGGACATCGCGATAGAAGCAAGTGACATTACGCTCGTGAGTGGGGAGTTGCATCAATTAGTAAAAGCATATTCGTTAAGCAAGTACACAATGCGCAATATTCGTCAAAATTTATTTTGGGCGTTTATTTATAATGTGATTGGTATTCCGGTCGCAGCCTTTGGTCTTCTTGCACCATGGATAGCAGGAACGGCGATGGCATTTAGTTCCGTGTCTGTTGTATTAAATAGTTTACGTTTAAAACGTGTGAAGTTATAACATGAGTTAGAATGGAGGGAATAAACGATGAAACAAGTAACATTACAAGTAGAAGGTATGTCATGTGGCCATTGTGAGGCATCTGTTAAAAAAGCATTACAATCTTTACCTGGAGTAGTAGATGTAGCGGTTTCTCTAGCTTCTAAAACAGTAGATGTCCAATTCGAAGAAAAAGATGTGACAATGGAACAAATGAAGGAATCGATTGAAGATCAAGGATATGACGTAAAATAAAAGAGCGGATTTTTCCGCTCTTTTATTTTCTTTTATCTATATTTTTTGTACAATAAACCAAGGGGGGTAATAAGATGCAAGATATTAATTTATTTTTAGTTTTTGGCGCTGGATTATTATCTTTTTTATCACCATGTACATTACCGTTATATCCTATTTTTCTTTCGTATATTACAGGGATTAGCGTAAACAAACTACAAGAAGAAAATATGATGCTACAAAAAAGAGCATTTTTACATACTGTTTTCTTTTTGATCGGTTTTTCTATTATTTATGTTGGTGTTGTAGGACTTGCAACGCAATTTTTAGGTAATGCGTTAAACGCAATGATTATGAATAATCAAGATTTGATTCGTCAAATTGGTGCCATTTTAATTTTGTTCTTTGGTTTTGTTATTGTTGGATGGATTCAACCATCTTTTTTAATGAAAAATAAACAAATGGAATTCAAAAATCGTCCCTCAGGATATATTGGTTCTGTTTTAATTGGGATGGGATTTGCAGCTGGTTGGACTCCTTGTATGGGACCTATTTTAGCATCTGTTGTAGCACTAGGTGCAACAGCTCCTAACAAAGCGGTTTTATATATGCTATTTTATGTGTTAGGCTTTGCAATTCCATTTTTTATTTTATCCTTTTTCGTTGGAAAATTAAATTGGATTAAAAAGTATAGTGAAAAAATTATGAAAATCGGTGGTTTCTTAATGATATTCACCGGTATTATGTTATATTTTAATTGGATGGCAAAGTTTACTTCCTTTTTAAGTTCGTTATTTGGAGGATTTACAGGATTTTGATCGAAGGGAGTGGTTGAGATGAAATATAAAACAAATGATTTAATTTTACGGATGATGACAAACATTGTAGTATTTATCATTTTCGGTTTTTCGCTCGCCTTATTTTTTGCTGGGCACAATGCACCAGGTGGCGGATTTGTGGGTGGATTGGTAGCTGCTAGTGGTTTTTCGCTCATCTTTCTTGCTTATGGAATTGATGTATTAAAACGAGTATTTAAAATCGAAGCTAATACAGTCATTGTGATTGGAATTTTAATTGCCCTAGTAACAGCATCAGGATCATTTTTCTTTGGGGTTCCTTTTTTAAGTCATACGTTTGCACATGTGTATGTCCCCTTTTTTGGTGATATCGAGTTAACGACAGCGTTATTATTTGATTTAGGTGTATATGTGACCGTTGTAGGGGTCGCTATGTTGATTATTATGGCCATTGCTGAAGATAAAACAGATAGAAAAGAAGTCGTTCAAAAATAAAAGAACGACTTCTTTTTTGTTTTTTTTTGAACATACTTTTTGAACTATTGCGCATATTAAAAGCGAACGTCATGATTATAGGAGGTAAGAAAAAATGACAGTCGTAACAAATGTACAGCAAACATTAGCTAGTTTAAAAAGTGCGCAAGCGAGTTTAGAAACATTTGCGTTAGCAACAGATAATAAGCAAGCGAAACAAATGTTTCAACAAGCAGCACAAGATACACAACAAATTGTTGATACGGTCAATCAACGTTTAAAAGACATCCAACAAGAAGAGCCGCAGTATAATCAGCAAGGTTGACCTGTAACCTTGCCTTTTTTCATATGCGTTACGTATACGTAATCCTTACTATTTTGTTCGTTATCGGATGTCAGCATAATCAATTATTGACCGAGAAACAAGAGGGAAAAATAGATCAAACGATGGCTAACGAAGCAAAGAAAAAAACGGAAACGTTAGGGGATTTTAAGGAGATAGAAGCAGTCGATTTGCACGGCCGCTTAATCGTAGCTATTCAGTTAAAACAATGGGATAAATGGAAACGGGATTCTATTGAAAAACGAGTAAAAAAAAGATTAAAAGAAGAAATGAAGGTAGATCATCTGTATGTATCTAGCGATTATAAAATTTTTATAGAAACCAAAAAGTTAGCAAATCATCTGGAAAGGCAATCTGTTTCGCGAAACGAAGCAGAAGAAGCGTTTCAAGCAATTGTCGTTTTAATGTCGAGAAAATAGGGGGGGTATAGATGGGAAAACAAGCGAAAAAATGGACGTTAACAGAGCAGATGTACCAACGATTTCAAAAAAACAGGGAAACGAAACGTCCGATTTTGAAAAACTGTATCAAAGCATTTTTGGTCGGTGGATTCATTTGTACGATTGGGCAAGCGATTCAAATTTTTCTGATGACCTATTTTACGTTTACAGAAAAAAATGTCGGAAATCCGACCGTAGCGATTCTAATATTTATAGCTATGCTGTTAACGGGATTTGGTGTATATGATCGAATTGGTCAATTTGCTGGTGCAGGAAGTGCTGTTCCTGTTACGGGCTTTGGGAATGCTGTTATTTCTGCCGCGATTGAACATCGTACCGAAGGATTCGTATTAGGTGTCGGTGGAAATATGTTTAAGTTAGCTGGGTCGGTTATTTTGTTCGGGGTATTTTCTGCGTTTGTCATAGCCGTCATAAAAACCATATTAACGATGTGGGGAGGATTGTAGTGGATAAAAAGAAAGCAACTTGGATTTTTCAAAAACAGCCTAAAATTATTTCTACGGGTACAGTTGGCGGTCCATTTGAACGAAATGGTCCCTTAGCAGAAGATTTTGATCGTCTCTATGAAGATTTATGGTTAAATGAAGACTCTTATGAAAAAGCACATAAAAAATTATGGGAAGATGCATGTGAAATTGCGTTAGAAAAAGCGGGATTACAAAAAACAGATATTCAAATTCTTTTTGCTGGAGATTTAATGAATCAACTTACCCCTTCTAATTTTGCTGCTCGATCGATGCAAATTCCATTTTTCGGTCTATTCTCAGCTTGTGCGACGTCGATGGCAGGATTAGCGTTATCGAGCTTTATCATAGATCATTTAGGAGCAAACTATATTTTAACTGGTGCTTCAAGCCATAATGCGGCTGTTGAAAAGCAGTTTCGTTATCCGACCGAATATGGTGGACAAAAACCACCTACTGCACAATGGACCGTCACGGGGGCAGGTGCTTGTGTTGTTTCTTTAAATGGAAAAGGTCCAATTGTATCATCGGCCACGATTGGGAAAGTGGTCGATATGAAAATATCTGACCCTTTTAATATGGGTGGTGCAATGGCGCCTGCAGCTGTAGACACCATCCAACGACACTTACGAAATTTAAAGCAATCGTTTGAGGATTATGATTACATTGTGACCGGTGATTTAGGTCAGATTGGTAGAGAAGTCGCCTTGGATTTACTTCATAAACATGGAATTCATATACCACCTGAGCGCTTTCTTGATTGCGGGTTACTTATTTACGACGAAGGACAACCAGTTCTTTCAGGAGGAAGCGGTGCTGCTTGTAGTTCAACGGTTGTATATGGACATTTGTTGCAAAAACTAAAAAAGAAAGAATGGAATAACATGTTAGTCGTTGCGACAGGGGCTTTACATAGTCCATTAACTTATCAGCAAAATGAAACAATTCCGTGTATAGCACATGCAGTAGCGATTGAAAGTGGAAGGTGATAAAAGTGGAAATTTATTTTTGGGCGTTTGTCGTTGGTGGACTGATTTGCGTTATTGGGCAGTTGATAATGGATTTGTTTCAATTAACACCTGCTCATATGTTAAGTATTTTTGTTGTTAGTGGAGCTATTTTATCTGCTTTTAATCTTTATGAGCCGCTTATTTACTTTGCCGGAGCTGGAGCTACGGTTCCTATCACTAGTTTTGGGCACTCGTTAACTCATGGTGCAATGGTGGATGCCGAAAAATACGGTTTGATCGGTGTATTAACAGGGATGTTCCAGGTAACAAGTTCCGGTATATCCGCTGCGATTGTTTTTGCTTTTATTGGCGCTTTATTATTTAAACCGAAAGGATAGGAGGAGTAACATGACTGTTGGAACCAAAGTGAAGCAAACGTTAGCTCAATTGAAAACATTAGAAGCGATGTTAAGTGATATGATGCATTACGCACAAAAACAAGAAGATTATACCTTTTTTAAACAGTCAAGTTCTGAAATAGAAAAGATGATTATAGAAGTAGATGAACGTGTGAAACAAATGGAGAGGGAAGAACCACAATATAAAGGAGTGTGATAAGATGATATGGAGTTTATTATGGAGAGCACTCATCATGGCTATTTTATTCGTTTTGATTCGAAAGTTTTTACTCCCACAATCAATTGCCCGTATGAATTTCATTCATGCTATTTCAATTCTCATGATTGCTTTATTTTCCTTTGATTATATTTTTCACACTGCTAGACCGTTTTTATTTACCTTTATTTTCCTTTTATTTTGGAGTATTTTTCCCTTTGTATTGAATTGGATAAATATACGTTCTACGGCATTTTTTCATTGGTATAGTGGAAAAGAAACAGTGGTTATTAAGGAGGGGAAAATTTTAGAAGATGAGTTGAAACGAATCAACTTGCCAATCGATACATTATTAGCTTCTTTGCGACAAAAAGGTCATTTTAACATTGCTACTTTAAAGCGGGTGTATATGGACCAAGCGGGGGAAATCAGTGTATTACCGAGCGATGCAAAAGATGAATTTATTACAGTCATTCAACAAGGAGAAATACAAGACGGAGAATTAGCGAAAAGAGGCTTGAATAGACGAGATGTGATACTTCAACTAAATAAACAAGGTATTGCTTTAGATAATGTGTTTTTAGGACAAATAGACGATTATGGCTCCCTTCATGTCGATTTGTATGATGACGCCCTTGATGTTCCTTCTGATACACGAAAGGAACAATTAATTACGTTATTAAAAAAGACGATTGCCGATTTAGAATCCTATTCACTTGAAACAGAGCATAAAGAGACGAAAGAAATGTATGCAAAGTTCTCGAAACATCTAGATAGTCAAATATTAAAAAAACTACCGCCTGTCTTTGGGGAATAAAGGAATATAAATACTAGAAAAAAGAATTGTTCTTCGTTCAAGGGACAATTCTTTTTATGCATATGTTATGCGCTTACGAATAGCTCTCTTACATGAGCAATTGTTTTCTTTTATAAAAGTATGTCATAATAAAAGGTAACCGAACAAAATGAAAATAAAAATAGAAAGATGAGGAGAAATACATGAAGCAAAAAATAAAAGTTATGACGATTTTTGGAACAAGACCAGAAGCAATTAAAATGGCGCCCCTTGTTCTAGAATTAAATAAATATCCAGAAGAAATCGAGTCAATTGTAACTGTTACTGCTCAACATCGTGAAATGTTAGACCAAGTGCTGGACATTTTTCAAATTACACCAGATTACGATTTAAACATTATGAAAAGTAGACAAACGTTAATTGATGTAACAACGAGAGCATTAGAAGGATTAGATCAAGTAATGAAGGAAGCGCAACCTGATATTGTGCTTGTTCATGGGGATACGTCTACAACATTCGTTGCATCGCTTGCCGCATTTTATAATCAAATTGCGATTGGGCATGTAGAAGCAGGGCTTCGTACGTGGAATAAGTATTCGCCATTTCCAGAAGAAATGAATCGTCAATTAACTGGTGTTATGGCAGATCTGCACTTTTCACCAACAAATCAATCTAAACAAAACTTATTAGTAGAAAATAAGAAGGAAGTAACTATTTTTATTACGGGAAATACTGCGATTGATGCGTTAAAAACAACAGTCAAAGATACATATTCTCATGATATTTTAAATAAAATCGGAAACGATCGCTTGTTATTAGTAACGGCACATCGCCGTGAAAACTTAGGAAAACCGATGGAAAATATGTTTCGTGCAATCCGTCGTTTAGTAGAAGAACATGATGACTTACAAGTAGTGTATCCTGTTCATTTAAACCCTGTTGTACGAGAAACAGCCGACAAATTTTTAGGAAATCATGATCGTATTCATTTAATTGAACCATTAGATGTTGTTGATTTTCATAACTTTGCTGCACGAAGCTACATGATTATGACAGATTCAGGGGGAGTTCAAGAAGAAGCGCCTTCTCTAGGTGTTCCTGTTCTCGTATTGCGTGATACAACAGAACGTCCAGAAGGCATTAAGGCGGGTACGTTAAAATTAGTTGGTACCGATGAAGAAACAGTTTACCAAAACGGAAAAGACTTATTAACGAATAAAGAAGCATACGAAAAAATGTCGAAAGCATCAAATCCATATGGGGATGGGGAAGCATCACGTCGGATCGTAGAAGTATTGTTATATCATTTTAACAAACGTACGACACGTCCAATGGATTTTTAATTTGTATAAGAAAAAAGCGTATCCGAGATGTTTGGATACGCTTTTCTTTGGAAAAAACGGTTTAAAAATAAAATTTTTATCTAGTCATCTAAAGGTTTCATTTTTTTTGCTACGTAAATAAATGGGTTATCTAATACAACAACTAACCATTTCATCACGTAGGTAGTAATGACAATTTCCAACCAAACTTCGATTGGATAAAGCCCCCAAAATGCAATCAAACAAAAGAGTAACGTATCGATTAATTGACTAATCGATGTACTACCTGTATTACGGATCCATAAATGATGTTCACCAGGGTATCGTGTTTGGAAAAAACGATATAACGAAACATTCACCATATGGCTCGCATAATATCCAACAATACTACCTACGGCTAGTCTTGGTAATAAACCAAACAAAGCTTTTAAATGTGCATGGGCAATATCATTTGGATGTGGTGGAAAAAGCAAAATAATTTGCATGATTACCGTTGTAGCAAGTAGGATAAAAAATCCTAAATAAACAGCTTTTTTTGCTGCTTTTACTCCGTATTTTTCGTTTAATAAAACAATGATAAAAAAGGTCGTTCCATACATAATGTTTCCAAGTGTTAACGTAATCCCGAATAATTCAATTGTTTTTAATACTTGTAAATTGGCTAACACAGTAGCAAGGGAAATCCAAGCATATAAACCTGTCTTTCCAAAAAAACGATAGCAAGCTAACGTTAAGGAAAAAGTGAGAATAAACATAAGTATCCATAAAAAAATAATGATCATTACGAGTTCCTCCTTAGTTTTGTTAACGCGGGATGTTGCGAACCGCGAATATGAAGTTAGGATAACTTAATAGAACAAATGACAAAAGATATTCACTTCTGTATTGTACTACGATTGATAGCAAATAAAAATGATTTACGTCGTTTTACGTCGTTTTTGTTGAAAAAATTGCTTAATTGCGGATATAGGAAGTTCTGCTAAAATTATTCCAATAAAAATAAGGACACATCCAGTGACTGCTTTTCCAGTAAGTACTTCATGATTAACTAACATTCCAAATATAGCCGCAAATACAGGTTCTGTTGCGAAAATAAGCGCTACATGAGTTGGCTTTGTTTGTTTTTGAAAGTGTGTTTGTAAGAAAAAGGCTAAAGCAGTGGCAAATATTGCTGTAATCACTAACGCAATCCAAACAGAAGATTTGGTTAAGATGATGTAATCGATTGATTCTGTCCATAATGCACTGACGAAACTTAATATAGAAACAGTTAATAGCTGAACTATTGTTAATACAAAAATAGAATGAAAAGGAGCATATTTCCCAGTAAATACAATATGAGCGGCAAAACAAATAGCACAAATAAACGCTAAAAAATCTCCTTGTCCAACGGTAAAGGAATCTGCTAATGTAAGAAAATAAAGCCCAATGACCGCAATCATAATTCCAAGAACGGTATACCGTTCTGGTCGTTGTTTCATAAATAAAAAAGAAATAATTGGAACAAACACAACATTTAATCCTGTAATAAATCCTACTTTTGAAGAAGTAGAATAAAGGAGGGCGATTGTTTGTGTCGTATATCCTAGATGCAACATACCCCCCAATAAAACGCCATACATTACCGTTTTTTTAGACCACGTAATAGAAATGGGACGTCGTACGAATTTCATCACAAAAAGCATCGTTAAACTTGCTAGGAAAAAACGAATCGTATTAAAAGAGAAGGGTGGCAAATCTTGAATGGCATTTTGCACCAATACAAAAGTAGAGCCCCATATAAAGGCAACAATCAATAAAAAAAAATCTGCTTTCATTACGGAATTTTTCATAATTTGAACATCTCTTTCTGTTTGAACATAGTATAATAATGGTATCAATAAATAAAGGAGCGTCCCGTGTGATTGAAGTATATATTGATGGTGCTACTGCTAATCGTTCGAAATTAAGTGGAATTGGTATCTTTATTAAAGATGGGCGTGTACTTGCAACAGAGTCCGTTCCCATTCCGTTTATGTCTAACCATGAAGCTGAATTTGAAGCATTACTTCACGCATTAGAAATTTGTTCAAAAAATCAATATAAAGTTGTCTCATTTCGAACAGATTCCCGCATTGTAGCCGATGCAATTGATGGACAATATGCAAAAAATCAAAACTTTCAACAATATGTAGATCGAGCAATGGAAATGATTGTATCCTTTGATTTATTTTTTATTAAATGGATTCCAGAATCTCAAAATAAAAAGGCAGATGAATTAGCAAAACATGCAATTCGTAGACAAATGAAAAAGCACAGATAACGGTCTGTGCTTTTTCATTGCCAATCATAGGGTGTTTCTTGGTATACATAATAATTGAGCCAATTGCTGAATAATAGATAAGCATGAGAATGCCAATTATGTTTAGGTATTTGTGTTGTATCATTTCCAGGGAAATAATGACAAGGCATTTCTGGATTCAATCCTTTATCACGGTCACGAATGTATTCTTCTTTTAGGGTGAAACAATCGTATTCCGGATGTCCACTCAAGAAAATTTGTTTCCCATTTTTAGATGCAACTAGATTTACTCCTGCTTCTTCTGATTCAGATAATATCATTAACTCAGGTACTTTTTCAATATCCTCTCTTTTTACTTCGGTATAACGAGAATGTGGGACACGAAACTCATCATCAAAGCCACGTAAAAGTTTAAGTGTTTTATCTTCTTTTGAAATCGTATGTGTAAAAACACCGGATAATTTTTTTGTTAGCTTGTATTTTGGGATATTAAAATGGTGGTAAAGACCTGCTTGAGAACCCCAACAAATGTGTAATGTACTTGTCACATTTGTTTTTGTCCAATCCATAACTTTTACCAATTCTTCCCAATATGTTACTTCTTCAAATGGGAACTTTTCTACTGGAGCGCCGGTGATGATCATGCCATCAAATTTTCGGTGTTTAATTTCCTCAAATGTTGTGTAAAATGATTTCAAATGTTGTTGAGGTGTATTTTTGGGCACATGGCTAGCCGGATGAATGAGTGTAATATTTACTTGAAGTGGAGTATTAGACAATAGACGCATGAGCTGTGTCTCCGTTTTTTCTTTCAAAGGCATTAAATTCATAATAACAATATTAATTGGACGAATATCTTGCATATAGGCCCTATCTGTTGTCATAACGAAGATATTTTCATGTTCTAGTTGTTCACGCGCCGGTAAATTTGCTGGAATATTAATAGGCACTCATCAACCCCCCTTATTTAATTTCATATCTGTTTTGTATCTTTTTATTATATGGCTATTTTGCTAAATCATCAAATACTATTTCTGTAAAGAAGGGATATTCTATGAAGTATATTATTAAATGGACGGAACAAAACAAATCAATTGGAAAGATAGAATGGCAATCGAATGAAGTAGATGCGAATCAAATACTAGCTGTCCTAAAGTATGTCGAAAAAAAATATCGTCTGACTGATGTGTATATTGAAGATGAAATGCAACAAACATGGCGTAAAAAAGATTTTTTAAAAATGTTTGAAAAAGAAAGAGAGAATCCGCATGACATTGTCATTTATTTTGATGGTAATTTTAATCATGCCAAAAAGCAAGCCGGGATAGGCTTTGTCATGTACTATCGTATCCATAATAAAAGGTTTCGAGTGCGAGAAAATGCTATATTTACAAATATGACATCTAATAATGAAGCGGAGTATGCTGCTTTATATTTTAGTTTGGTAAAATTAGAAGAATATCAAATCCAGCATATTCCGATTATCATTCGTGGCGACTCATTAGTCGTAATTAATCAAATGAATGGAGAATGGCCTGTATATGAACAAAATTTTTTATATTGGATTAAAAAAATAGAAGAAAAAATTAAAAAATTAGGATTAAACGCACACTATGAAAATATACAACGCACTGAGAATAAAGAAGCGGACCAATTAGCTCGATTAGCGATAGAAGGAAAGGAGATTCGCGCAGAAGTAGAGGTTTAAAATAGAAGGAGCAGGGTAAAATATAGCAGTAGAGAAACGTAAAATCATTTTTCTTGCATTTACTCTTTTTTTTATTTATACTAATAACTAAGTTAAAATAATTATTAACTAGATACAATTATTTAAGGGGAGGATTTTAAAAATGGCAAACAAATTAGAAAGCACAAAAACATTAGCAAATTTAAAAGCAGCATTCGCAGGTGAATCACAAGCAAACCGTCGTTACATTTATTTCGCTAAACAAGCGGATACAGAAGGATTAGCAGACGTTTCTGCTGCATTCGAACGCATTAGCCATGGTGAAACAGCACATGCTTTTGGTCATTTTGACAAATTAGTTCAATATGGTGCTGGTGACCCAGTTACAGACCTTCCAGTAGGAACAACTGAAAACAACTTAAAATCAGCTATCGCTGGTGAAGAGTATGAATTCTCTGAAATGTACCCAGGCTTTGCCAAAGTAGCTCGTGAAGAAGGTTTTGAAGATATCGCTGAATGGTTTGAAGTAATGGCTAAATCTGAAAAAGCACATGCTAACACATTCAAAAAAATCTTAGCTAACTTAGCTGAGTAATAAAAAAGAATAAAGAGGCTGCTTTTAGGGCAGCCTTTTTTTATCTAAGTAAATGATAAGGAATCTCAAATAATAAAGATACGAATATGGTTCCTATGCATTTATGTTTTATGTATGTTTAGGGTAAAACATTACTGTTCAATGTTGCAAATAAATAACTATTATTTACGGAGGAGGCCGCGATATGAAACCAATCGCTCGTGAAGATTTACAATCTCATAAAGAATATGCTAAAGTAGCTGATCGCTTTTTAAAAGAAGTGATTAAAGAAAAGAAAATTCGACGAATTCGAATTAATGATAAAATGAGTGGGTTATTTGAGACTCGTTTATCTATTTGGTATCAGATTATGGAAATGATTCGTGCAGAACAAATAGAAGATGAAGATTATATGAACGAAATGTTGGAAGTGTATAATGAATTAGTGCCTGCAGATAACGAATTAAGTATGACATTTTTTGTTGAAATTCCAAATCAATTAGAACTGCGCCAATTTAACAAAACAATTGTTGGAATTGAAAATCACATTGAGTTAGCATTTGGTGATGAAAAGGTAATTTCTTATGAACCAGAAGATGGGGAAGAAGAGGATGATCATTATACACAATCCGTTCATTATTTACGTATTCCATTTACAGAAGAACAAAAAGAAAAATTTATCGCCTATTCAGGAGACGTACTAGTGAAAGTTTCACATCCTAATTTTCAATCAGAAGAAATTCTTCCAAAAGCAACAGTAGAAAGTTTACAAAAAGAATTAAGTGGAAACTAAAGAAATCGACAAGTGGCAGCTTGTCGATTTCTTTTGTTGCAACAGTGAAATGCTTCTACCTATCAAAAAACATTAATCGCTAAATAAGCTTCCCCATCAATATCTATCGTAATGATAATTGCTTGCTCCGTTTCTTCTACTGTAATTAAATGTTTCTTTTTCATAAAATCGATGGCGTCTTTTAATACGTCATGTTGATGTAACTCATCATAGCTTATTTTCTTTTGTTTTGTTGGATCACTATGTAAAGATTGCAATAATTCAATCATTAACTTTTTTTTCTGTTCGTGCAACTGTTTCGCCTCCATTCTTTTAGTATTAACATACAATGATTTGTACAAAAAGAAAAGGAAAAATACATAATGTTCATTATCTGGCCTTTTTTCGTTTCTTCTATCTATTATTTCTATTTTTTGTTACAATGAAGCTATCTTATCGAGTTGTAGCACAATGAAAATGAAAAAATATAGTTTCATTTCCGGATAATAAATTGTTCAAGTAGGGTGATTTTATGCAAAATATTTTAATGCAATCTTTTTTACATACGCGAGGACGCACACTTCGAATATTATATGCTTGGTTCCATCATTTATCATTCCAAAACTTATGGCAATCACGATTACGATATGCTTTAGGTCAAGCGGATAGTATTGAGATGATAATGGAAAAGGTAGAACAATCGACGGATGCATATAAAGAAATTCCTGATTCTACTCTTCAACTTCAGTTTTTATTAGAATTAGCTGATTTTTTAGGCATTGAAGTGTATCAATTACAAACAGAAGAAGATGTTCAAGAATTATTTTTTGTATTAATTGAGCAAGTAAACGAATTAATGATGGAATCAGATGAGAGTTATAAAGGAAAGAATGTTACAGACATCATGCAATACCAATTAAAAAAACGTTGTGAATGGGTAGATGACTGGTATGAAACATTAGAAAAAAATGCAAAAGAATATTTTCTTGCTGTATTAAAACGCTTTTTAGTGGAGTTATCTAATCAATCAGACAAAGAGGAGTATAAAAAATGGCGTCATTTAATGTTATCAGATATTAATCATATAATGAAAGAAAACGGCAGTTATCCATTGTTTCATGACGCTATTCAAACAGATGATGATTTTACATTAATGAAAAAAATCATGAATTTTTTAAATGAATTTTCGTATAAAGAAATAACAGAGTCGGAAACAATGGAGCCCACAAATCGTCCATTTCTTATTGAAATTGAATTTGCTGCTTTTCCACATTGGTTAAAAATGAATAAAGAAGTAATCGTACACGGAGAAAAGCAAGCATTACGTGAATTGTTATTGCCTGTTTTTATTTCAGAAATTGTCCTTCTTGGAGCACCAATGATAGAAAAGCTAGGGACACAACAATTATTAGATGCTTATTCTGAAGTACAACATAATCTAGAAAAACTATCGGAACAAATAAACGAATTAGAAAAGGAAAGCGCCAATTTATTAGAAGAAAAAGAACATGTTTATCAACAAATTTCTCATTTAATAGATGAATTTAAAGAAATTGATCAACAACAAGATGTCCGAATCAAGCAATTGTATCGAGCTATTCAAGAAAATAATATTCCGTTACAAGCAAATGATTTATTACTTACCAGTCTATTAACGAAAAGAAAGTTATTACTAGAAGACTTAGAAAATCCCATGAATCCGGGTGTCGAGAGAAAAGGATTGGGAAAATTATTTTTACCAATTGAAAAATTAAATTATAAACGAAAAATGCAACAAGATATTGATCAAGTAGAAGAAAAAATTATTTTGCATTTAATTGAGCATGAACCATCAGGTATTTGTGGAAAAAAAATTGGACAATACCATCAATCTGTATTAAAACAGAAAGAAATCAACGAACAAATTGAACAAAAAAAAGAACAAATGGCTGATTTAGAAGAACAAATGCAAGCAATAAAGGTAAAAATAGAGCAAATCCAAGAACATAAAAAAACGATAGAACAACAATTTTATATTCAATCGGAAGCCCTGAAAAAGAAAGAATATGAATAGACAGACTGGGGAAAACTATTTAATGAGCTAGGGAAGAGAGATTTTTCTCGAAAAAGGATAAACCAAGAGAAGGTTTTTTTATCAAAATCGGAGAAAATTCTTTTTCTTTTATCCTTTGTTAACGGGCGTAAGACACCCACTTCAAAATATTAAGGTAAGACCAAAATATGGGAAAATAGGGAATCAAACAACTCGTAAAAGATGGATAAGTGCATCTAATCATAAGCAGGAGAAAAAATTTCCTATATATGGAAGACTTTTTATTGAATACTTCTTTTTTCATCATTAGCGAAAACTCTTTTAGAATTAGTATGAGCAGGAGAATCTCTAATGCTTCTATGTGTTTTTGGAAATAGTGAAAAAATAAAATATTTTTAGAAAATTTTTAAAAAACAGTGACATCTTTTTTAAAAAGTGATATATTGTTATATAACAGAAGCGACCAAGGAGGTTAGAAGGGGGTTATATCGATGGCGCAAGAGTTTACAAACCAATTAGAGAAAGTAGTCGATATGTTGCGTGAACGATGTAGCTATGTTGATGGCGGGCTATTTCCAACATTACTTGAAAAATATGAAAAAGCTTTAAATAGAGTAGAAAATCAACCAAATTCGAACCTTACAATCGAAGCACTTAATATAGAAGATGGATCTAAAATTTTTTTACGAGAAGCAGATAGTTACAATGACAAATTACTAATCGAAATGAAAAAAACAGAGAGAATGGCTGAAAAATATTTTTAGAGAAGATAAAAAGGAAAATTCGTGTCCACACGAATTTTCCTTTTTTATTTCTTGGAACTATCGAATTAGTGCATTCGTCATTTATTATAGAGTAAAGTTGGAAGCAGAGAGGGAAAAAAGATATGGCAACGAAAAGAAAGTCGATTGTAGTGAAAAAAAGAAAAAAGCGAAATCAAAAAGATAAAACGACATTATTTTTTCTTAGTGGTAGTGTTTTCTTTTTTATCTGTATTTTAATCGTCATGAGCTTTTTTCAAGACGATAAACAACCGCCATTAGAAGCGGCAACCGTAAAAGCTGAAACTGCTGTTTTTATGAATCCATCAACACGCGCAGAACGGATTAGTTTCCTTGAAAAAGATGTTCAACTGTTTATTATAAAAGAAGGAAGAAAGCAAGACGGGAATGATTGGTCATATGTCACAGATGGTGATTTAGAAGGATGGGTTTTAAATGACTGTTTAGAATTTCGTCAAGTAAAAGGTATTGTGCTGATTCCAAAAACATTACTTTCATTGAAAGAAAAACCTTCTTTTGATGCTAAGGTAAAAAAAGAGATGCCAGGAGAAACGAACATTACTACTAAGTCTATTACTAAAAATAAACAAGGGGAAGTATGGGTTAACGTTGTTTCGAAAAAGGAAGAAGGTTGGCTCCCGCTTTCTATGATTCACATTGCCAATGATGAGACATTAATACATCAATCTATCGTATTTGTAAAACACTCATTAAATGTAAAAAAAGAAAAAAATAAGTCATCTGAAACTATTACTTCATTAAAAGAAGGAAATCGACTATATGTGAAGAAAGTAGAGAAGGATCAGAATGGGGCTACTTGGTATAAAGTAAATATTGATGGGGAAGATGGTTTTGTTCCTAAAAAAGAAACCGCAAAAAAAATGAATGTAACGTATTCGGTATTTATCCATGAAGATAGAGTACCAATTGTTAGAAAGCCATCAAAAAATGCAGAAGTAATCAATCATCTATCTTTTAATACAGAAGTAATGCCAGAAGAAGAAGTAATCAATGCAAAAAATGAAATATGGTTTAAAATGAACTTAGAAAATGGAGAGGTCGGTTATCTTCCATTTGAATCTGTTAGTCAAGAAAAAACGAAGGTTGCCTATTTAACATTTGATGATGGACCGACAGAGACAACGGAAAAACTATTAAATATATTAAATCAACATGATGCAAAGGCAACATTTTTTATGTTAGAACCACACATTCGTGAGTATCCAAAAATCATAAAAAAAATGATAGAAGATGGGAATGCGGTAGGCTCTCATAGTGTTAGTCATAATAAAGCATTGGTGTATGCATCGAAAGATTCTGTTGTGTACGAGATGCAGCAAGGATTAGACACAATTGAACAAGTGAGTGGAGTGAAAAGTCATTTGATTCGAGTTCCTTATGGTAGTATCCCACATATGAAGCCAGAATATATTCAAGCTGTCGAGGAGCACGAGATGCTACTTTGGGATTGGAATGTGGATAGTAATGATTGGCGTTATAAAAACAATCAATTTATTGAAGCTACCATGGCACAAGTGCAACGAATAGAAGAAAAAGGGCAATCACCTATTATTCTGCTTCATGATCGACAAGTAACAACAGAAGCATTACCAGAGTTAATCGAAAGGTTACAAAAATCAGGATATCAATTAGAACCATTAAATGAAACGATGACCCCATTTATTTTTCCACGGTAAGAAAAAAGAATCTAAGCTAATATGGTATTGAATGAAAGAAATGGAGGAGGAAATGGAATGATAATACATAGTCGTGCAAAGCAATTAGAAAATGGTCCTATTTGGGACTTTCTTGGTGCCAGCATTCAATATGCACAAGATGGAGAAAGTATGGTAGAGATGAATGTAATGGATAAAGTAAAACAAATGTATGGCACAGTACATGGTGGCATTTTAGGAACATTAATTGATATGGCAATGGCAAGTGCTGTTGCATCTACCATGTCAGAAGAAGAAAATGCTGTCACTGTTGATTTATCGTTACATTATTTAAGTGCTGCAAAAGAAGGAAAATTAATTGGAAAAGGAAAAGTCATTAAACGTGGGAAACGAATGGCCTTTTTAGAAGCAACCATTTATAGTGATGATCGCTTACTCGTCACTGGATCAGCAAGTTTTATGATTATACAAAAAGAGAAAAAATAAAAGCATGGATTTTCTCCATGCTTTTATTTATGGACTATTGGCACTTTAACTTGTTTTTTAGTCAAAGGTTTTTGTAGTTGAAGGTCTCGAACGATGATTTTCCACTTGTCAGCGAGATTTAAAATATCTTTTTCTGTGATGACTAATCCTTTGGCTTGAAACATTGCTTGAACAGTTTTACGCATGTGTATCAGCTCCTTTAGGATTTTTCAATAAGGATAAATGTATTTATCCTTCCTTACTTTTACTATACAAGCCTTTGTACAATAAGTAAATAAATTTTGATAAAATTCACAAATTAAAAAAAAATAACCAGATAGATGTGCCTTACATCTATCTTTTTTTATCCTCTCTTTCTTGTTATCTACATCATCGTATGACTACAATAAAATAATTAGAATTGCTTATCAAAAATTTCATTGAAGCTATACATGTATCTGAATTCAACAAGTAAATACAAAAATCCACCTTGCAGTCACAAGGTGGATTTTAAACGTATTATTCTAGGCTAGTTTTTAAGGTTTGTTGTACATCATTAAGGCTAGTTTCATCTGGAATAAAGTAATATACTCTATCTATTTTTGTTCCTTGTCCTTTTAATTGTAATGTTTCAATATTATTTCTGGCAGTCGCATAATCTTTCTGGAATTTTTGCATTTCTTCTAACGTTAAATTTGTTTGAACGTTATTTCCAATGGATTTTAAAATATCATCCACTTTTGTAATCGTGTTTAAAGAAATGGCTTTATCGACAATTCCTTGGATTACTTGACGTTGCCGTTCTTGACGACCAAAATCCCCTTGAGGATCTTCATAGCGCATTCGTACATATTTAAGCGCTTTTTCTCCATCTAAATGAATATTTCCTTCTTGAAATTGTGCGCCATCATAGTTGAAAGAAAAACTGCTATTGACATCTACGCCGCCCACCGCATCGACAATGTCTTTAAAACTTTCCATATTCACTTGTACATAATAGTCAACAGGAACATCTAATAAATGTTCGACAGAATCCATAGACATTTTTACACCGCCAAACGCATAGGCATGGTTAATTTTGTCTTGTGTATTTCGTCCAACAAGTAACGTACGGGTATCACGAGGTATACTAATCATTTTCGCACTATTTGTTTTTGGATTAACAGTCACATAAATCATCGTATCAGAACGTCCACGATCGCCAGGGCGTTGGTCTACACCTAATAATAAAATCCCAACAGAATCTTTATTGTTTAAATTTACTTCCCCTGAACGTTTCGTTGATTGGCGATCAATTGGTTTATGTATTTGGTCAGCTGTATTTGTTAAATTGTTATATACATAGATACCATAACCAACAATGCTAACTACAAGAACGCCGATAATAGAAAAAATAGTAATAAGAATTTTCTTTTTCATGGCAAAAATAGTCCTTTCTTTCCTGGTTTATAGTTTGAAAGAATTGTGAACGTATATCTAAACATCCAACATTTTCTTTCATGCGTAGGAAGAGTATCCTTTTTTGTAAAGTTAGTCATAAGGATAGATGCACGACATATACATTATATAGGAAAGAGAAGGAAAAATTAATCTTTTTTATGATTTTTTTTATAAATCACTAAAATCGAGGCCACTTGATTTCGTATAACTCGTTACTTTTTGTTCAAAAAAGTCTGTTTTGGTTTCATTGATTCGTTTGAAACTTTCGACCCATTTCATTGGATGCTCTTTCACTTCTGGATATAGCTCTCGGAAACCTAAGCTGCGCATTCGTTGATTCGATAAGTAACGAATATATCGCTCAATGACTTCATCTGTTAATCCTAAAAGTTCATTTTGTGCAAAATGTTTTCCCCAATTAATCTCATGTTCGACCGCTTTTTTCATCATATTTTCTAGGTATGTAATCATCTTTTCATCAAATAAATCAGGGCGCTCCTTTTTTAATTCATGAATCATGTTACTAAATAAGGCAACATGTGTTTCTTCATCACGTTGAATGTATTTAATTAACGTTGCGGTCATTGTCATTTTTCCATTTCGTGCAAGCGAATAGAAAAAAGCAAATCCATTATAAAAATAAATCGCTTCTAATAAATAATCGGCCATTAACGTATGAACAAAATTTTCTTCCGTAGGTTTATCTACAAATTTTTGATATTCATCCGCAATAAATTTATTGCGCTCAAACAAAACAGGATCATTTCGCCATTCATCATAAATTGCATTTCTAGCTTCGGGGGAACAAACCGTATCTAAAATATAACTATAACTTTGTGCATGAATTTCTTCTTGAAATGTTTGGATATTTAATAAACTTGTTACTTCTGGTGCTGTAATATAATCGGCTAATTGCGGTAAGTTTTCACATTGAATAGAGTCTAAAAAGTTAAGGAAAGAAATTACTTTATCAAAAGCACGTCGTTCCGCTGCTGTTAAAGTTGGAAATTGACTTACATCTTGGTTTAAGGAAATTTCTTCAGGAATCCAAAAGTTGTTTAACATTAATCGATATAAAGAATGAGCCCAACTGTATTTGATTCGGTTCCATTCTCGTAAATTAGTGGAGTTCCCACCAATGAGAGAGGATGTCCCTCGTTCGCCTGTTTCGTTAAATAATCGTTTTTGTTCCATTTTAGTAAACGCTTCCTTTCGTAAGATAAGTGATATAAGATTACCTGGATAAATAACCCGTATCTTCATGAAAAAGGAGAAGATACAATGGTAAAAGGTATCTCCACTTCATCCGAAATGGAGATAACGAGAAATGCTGACATTTATCAAGAAGAACAACTAATACATTCATCAATTTCCACCGTGCGATTTCGGACATAATAAATTGTTTTAAGCCCATTTTTCCATGCTTCGATATAATATTGAAGAAAATCCCGTGCAGAAATCGTAGGTGTAATGTATAAGTTAAAACTTTGTGCTTGATCCAGATGTTTTTGGCGACGACCAGCGGCTTTGATTGACCAAAATTGGTCAATGGTATGTGCTTCTTTGTAATACCATGTTGTTTCAGGTGTTAAATCTGGTGCAGCTTGAGGAATTAATCCATCTTTTTTCTCTTCTACGAAAAATTTTGCAAATAATGGGTCAATACTTGCAGTTGTTCCTGCGATTAAGGAAGTAGAAGAGGTAGGAGCTACAGCCATGATATAGGCATTACGCAATCCGTTCTTTTTAACTTGTTCTTTTAAGGTTGTCCACTTTTCATCCTCGTAATTTCTTTGGGTAAAATAGTTCCCATTTTCCCAATCACTTCCGTTGAATAAAGGATATGCTCCTTTTTCACGAGCTAGTTTATTTGATGCCTGAATGGCATAATATGAAATTTTTTCATAAAGTTGATCTGCATATGCTAGATGTTCTTCGGATTCCCAAGCAATTTTCTTTTTCACTAAATGATGATGGTATCCACTTGTTCCAACCCCAATGGCACGATACTTTTGATTGGTCACTTTTGCTTGTGGGACAGGATAATCGTTCAAATCAATCACATTATCAAGCATTCGTATTTCTACTTCTAAAATTCGTTTTAAATCTTCTTCTGTTTCTACTTTCCCAAGGTTAATAGAGGATAAGTTACAAACAACAAAATCACCTGGTTTTGTTTTTGTCACAATGACACCATCTTCTAATGTTTCCGAAATAAATTCTGTTGCACGCATATTTTGCATAATTTCTGTACATAGGTTAGAACAATAAATCATGCCTTCATGTTTATTTGGATTTAATCGGTTAACGGTGTCACGATAAAAGATGAAAGGTGTACCTGTTTCAAAGGCACTTTTCATAATCATTTTCATAATGTCGATAGCAGGGATTTCTTTTTTTCGTAATCGTTCATTTTCCACACAGGCTAAATAACGATTTGTAAATGTTTTTTCTTCGTCATCATCGTAACAATCTTCTAAACGAAAGCCCATTTCTTGTTCTACTTCATATGGGTCAAATAAATACCAATTTTCTCGTTGGATCACTTTTTCCATAAAGATGTCTGGAATACATACACCAGGAAAAATATCGTGAGCTTTTAAACGATCATCGCCATTATTTGTCTTTAATTGTAAAAATTCTAAAATATCATAATGCCAAATATCGCAATAGATTGCAACAGCACCTTTGCGCATTCCTAATTGATCGACGGCAACGGCTGTATTGTTATAGTTACGAATCCAAGGAATAATCCCAGCGCTTACTCCCTTAAATCCACGAATACTAGAGCCACGAGCACGTAATTTTCCTACATAAATTCCCATGCCTCCACCATACTTGGAAACTTGAGCAAAAGACTGGTCGGTATGATAAATGTTCCACAAACTATCTTCAGCTGTGTCAATAAAACAGCTAGAAAGTTGATGAAAAGGACGACCAGCATGAGCAAGTGTTGGAGTTGCGACGGTAATTTCCAGTTTTGATAACACATCATAAAATTGTTTTGCCCAGTACACGTTGTCCTTTTCTTTAGAAGCTAAATGCATGGCAATCGTCATGAAACGATGTTGAGGCAATTCCCTTAGTTTTCCTTCAAAATCACGAACGAGATAACGTTTTGTGAATAAAGAAAGTCCACTGTAGCGGAACAGCAGATCCCGTTCTGGATTTATGTAAGAACCAAGTTCGTCGATTGCAACCTCTGTATATGCTTCTAATAAGTAATCTCCATACAATCCCTTTTGAACTAACGAGGATACATGATTAAAAAAGTTGTCATAAGGGGAGGAAGTAGAATATTGGGCATAAAGTGCTTGTAGCAAGATTCGGGAACTAACCCATTCCCATTCGGTTTCTTCCATCGTTGTTTTTTCAACAGCTGTGCGAATCATTAGTTGTAATATTTCTTTTTCTGTTAAGGAAGGAGTTATTTGTATATTTACTTCTTCTATAAATTTTTCTTTGTTTAAAGACGGAAAGTCATGGAATGCAAAATGTAAAAATTCATTCAAATTATGATCTGTGAAAAAATGTGTCATTTTTTTCAACCTTTCTATGGTATAATGAAAAAAGCTCAATTCCATTTGGAATTGAGCATAAAACGACAAAAAAACAGTATAGAATCTTTGCCGTTTTATCGCTTAACTCCCGAAGGATAAAACTGTTTAGATTGGTAGGTCTCCTGGCTTAGCTTCATCCAAATTTGAACCCTTCCCGTTTTAAAACAGTGGATTGTTCAAACTGTCAGCTATACAGTTGCGGGGACAGCTCCAGCTTTTCACTGAATTCCCTTTTAAACTCACTAAATGAGTGCCAATACTAAATATAGGTATAATATTTATGGGTAATGACTATATATAGTGATACTTCATTTGATTTCATTTTATAGAACTTTTTTTCATATTGCAAGTCTGAAAAAAATAAAATGCGGATTTCTAATGGATGATTTAGAAATATCTTTTCTTAATGTAAAAAATATGTTATGAATATACTAGTGCAAAATGTTTATTACCTTTTATTATTTTTTGAAAATGAAAGGTTTATTTACTTTATATATTGAAAAATAGAAAGAAACGTATAGGAGAGAAGGTAATGGAAGAAACTATTAGTTTGAAAGAAATTTTTGAAACGTTAAAAGAACGATTTCAATTAATTGTTTTTATTACGTTATTTGCAGTATTAGTAACGGGTGTAGTTACATACTTTTTTATCACACCTGTATATCAAGCTTCCACACAAATTTTAATTAATCAATCGCAAGATTCAAATCAACCGACATTAGATGTGAACCAAGTAAGAACAAATGTAGAATTAATTAATACATATAGTGTTATTATAAAAAGTCCTACGATTTTAGATAAGGTGAATAAGGAACTAGGATTAAATATGACATCGGATGAATTAGGAGCACAATTAGAAGTAACAAGCGAACAAAATTCACAAGTAGTAAATGTAGTAGTTAATGATACTGATCCCGAAAGAGCAGCATTAATTGCAAACACGGTAGCGGAAACATTTAAAAATGAAATTTCAAACATTATGAATGTGAATAATGTAAATATTTTATCAAAAGCCAAAGCCGGAGAAGATCCTTCACCAGTGAAGCCTAAACCGTTATTAAATATGGCAATTGGCTTAGTAGTTGGATTAATGTTAGCAATAGGATTAGCATTTTTATTAGAGTATTTAGATAATACAATTAAAACTGAAGATGATATTATGAAAAATTTAGAAGCGCCCGTTTTAGGGGTTATTGCAAAAATGGATAATTAAAAGGATGAATAGTGAATGAAACGAAAAGAAAAATCAACATACATAAAAAAATCTAGACAATTAATTACACAAGTCGAACCGAAATCACCGATTTCGGAACAATATCGAGCTATTCGAACAAGTATTGATTACTCATCAGTGGACGAAGCGATTCAAACAATAATGATTACATCTGTGAATCCATCAGAAGGAAAATCAACAACGATTGCAAATCTAGCGATTGTATTTGCACAACAAGGAAAAAAAGTTTTGTTAATTGATACAGACTTACGTAAACCAACAGTGCACTATACGTTCAAAGTTAGTAACTCTAGTGGAATTGTGCAAGTGTTAACCAAACAACTAACAAAAGAGGATGCAATTCGGGAAACAGAGATTCCTAATTTATACGTTTTACCTAGTGGACCAATTCCACCAAATCCAGCAGAATTATTAAGTTCTGTGACGATGGAAAAATTCGTAGAACATTTAAAAGAAGAGTTTGATATGATTTTTTTCGATACCCCTCCGTTGTTAGCTGTTGCAGATGCGCAAATTTTAGCTAACATTTGTGATGCTACAGCACTTGTAGTAGCAAGTGGGTCTACTGAAATAGAGGGTGCGATGAAAGCAAAAGAAGTATTAAAAAATTCATCTGGTAAATTTTTAGGTGTCATTTTAAACCGTAAAGAAATGAAATCAGGCGAATATTATTACTATTACGGAAGTAAAAAATAATAGAAAGTAGGAATTATCAATGATAGATATCCATTGTCATATTTTATATGGGATTGACGATGGGGCACAGACGAAAGAAGAAACACTAGCGATGTTAAAACAAGCAATCGAGGAAGGAGTTCATACAATTGTTGCAACTCCGCATTACGATCGCCATTTCTCAAATCGTCGTCAAGAAATCATACCATTTGTGAAAGAAGTAAATGAATGGATAGAGGAACAAGGCTTATCGATTCAAGTTGTACCTGGACAAGAAATTCGTATTTTTGCTGATTTAATGGCTGAATTAGAAAAAGAAACAGGCGATTTGTTGACATATGTGAATGGACTAAAGTATGCATTAATAGAATTTCCACATCATGATGTACCAGATTATGCAGAAAGTATTTTATACGAATTAATGATTAAAGGTATTACGCCGATTATTGCTCATCCAGAACGAAATAAAAAAATTATTGAGAATCCTGACATTTTGTTTGAGTTTATTCAAATTGGTGCACTTTCTCAAGTCACTACAACAAGTGTGACGGGAGGTTTTGGTCGCAAAATCCAAAAGTTCTCCATTGACTTGTTGCAGCATAATTTAGCTCATTTTTTAGCTTCTGACGCGCATAATTTGACAACTAGACCATTTAATATTCAACAAGCAATCGCACATGTAGATAAACATTGTGGGAAACAAAAAACGATGGAATTGTATGAAAATGCTGAAAAAATGGTGAACGGGCAAGAAGTTTCAGTATTACGTAGTTCTAAAATTAAACGAAAAAAAATATTAGGCATTTTCTAAAAATGAGGCTGGGACATAACGAGCTTCAAAAAATGCAAAAAGTGAAATTGAGCTCACTCCATTTCACTTTTAGCTATTTTTTATATGAATCTTTATATCTTTTAGTTAATGGACGTGAATTTCCGCATATTCACGGCCATTAATGCAAGGCCCATTTCATTTTCAACCTTCGATTTTCCTCGGACAGAAAATCGAGTAAAACGCAAATTAGCCTTCAAGAATCCAAAAACTGGTTCTATGTCAATCTTACGTTGACGATAAATAGCCCCTGTTTTTTTTCTGAAAGCTGCGCTCTCACATATTCTTTTTGTTGTTCCCATTTTTCATTCACCATTAATTTTCTTCTTTTATTTTACATACATGTTATAAGTGATTAAAGGTTCCCGTTTACGATTTGAAAGGATATCATCATCATTTTGTTCACTACCGTATCCTTCATCTGCGACGATATGCTTTGATAATTCGAAATAATGTTGTTCGATTTCATCTAAAAATGGAATGAGTGTGCGTGTATCCGTTGGATCCGAAAAAATACTATAGGCAAGTGCGTACTGACCTTCAGTTGCGACTTTGATATTATAACCAGGCTTTCATTGACCATTTTTCATATAATCATCTTTCATTCGCATAAACGTTGCATCATGATCGGTCTTGGAATAGCTATTACGCACGCCGAAAATTTCAAAGTCTCGTTCATATTTCTGTTTACGTACGGTATAGCCCACTAATTGTTTGTAAGCTTGTTTTGGAAACTTTCGTTCCCTTCTTAGCGCTTTTCGTTCTGTCACATCTGACGATGTTTCAATTTTTTGATTATACTCAGAAACAACTTTATCCACTTTTTGAACCATTTGAGAGAGTTCTTCTATTGATAATTGTTTTTTATTTTCTCGTTCGATTTCTGGTATGATTTCTTTCTCAAGAAGTTCATCGTATAGCTGGTTCGACTTTTCGATTAAACTGTTGTGATATTTTTCAATTGCTTTCTTCCAAACAAATGTAAATTTATTCGTATTCGCTTCAATCTTTGTGCCATCAATAAAAATCGCTTCTTGTTCCATCAATTTTTCTTGTACCAAGCTGGCAGCGAAATTGAACGAAACACTGGCGAATTAATTCTTTTACTTCAGGATGAACACGAAAACGGTTAATGGTGCGATAGCTTGGTTCATAACCTTGAGCTAGCCACATCATACGAAGAATGTCTTTTAAAAGTGCTTCTATTTTACGCCCTGAAAAAACAGATTGCGTATAGCACATAAGATAATTTTTAACATCATGCGTCGATGATAAGCAGGACAACCCGTATTTCGAAGAAATGGTTCGATTGCTTCTTCCGGAATACTTTCAACTAAATGATGGATGGGGAAGGCAATATCATTATTTTGAAGTTTTACTTCTATATTTAAAGGAAAAATTAATTGATTCATGTTATAATTTTTAAACAAAAGAACACTTCTTTCTGTTTGAATTTTTGTCTGGTAACTTAATTTTATCAGAAAGTGTCCTTTTTTTGATAAAAAAATAAAGTCAGTGAAATTTTTACTCAACGTAAAATTTCACTGGCTTTTTCAGTTCAGAGGAGTGTTTTGTCCCAGCCTCATTTTTTTCAACTAAAAATGCACGAAAAAATTTGACGAAATGTTGAACTATGAATTTTATGTTACATCTTTCACAAAATGCATGCATTTTTGCTAAAACCATGTATGATAATAATTAATAAAAACTAGTGAAGTGGTGAAGCAAATGCAAAAGTTTCAACAATTTCATCCTGTATTAAAAAAACGTATTGAAAAAATAGAAAAGAAAATAGAAAAACAATTAACGCAATATTTTTTTAAATATATATCCCCAGTCCAAAGTCATGGATATGAAATGATTCTTACATTAGTGCGTGATTATGGTGATTTTACACCGGGAAGTAAAGAAAGTGATCCATTTACCAAAAACTACCGTTCGAGAGTGTGGATTGCAATTGGATCCGCAGAAGATACCGATGTTCAAAAACAAATGTATATTCCGATTTATGAATGTAAAAAACATTTATTTTCTTTGATAGGCATTTTGTATGAAGAAAATATGGAGAAGCTAGAAACAGAATGTACAGCATTTATCCAACAGTTTTTAGTAGAACATGCATCTTAAAAAAAGACGAGTTGTCTCATTTATGGGACAACTCGTCTTTTTTTATTCAATTAAATGTTTTGCTTCGATATAAAGGACTTGAATAAATTTTTTGATATTTACTCGATATTGGAGGTGTTCTGTTTTTCCTTGGAGTTCTAACATTTTTTTACGAACTTCAGGAAAATCAAAAAATTTTGATGCATATGCTTCAAACTTAGGATTTAAAAAATCTGTAAGTCCGAGTGATGCAACATGAGATAATCCTTGATAAACAGCCCGCCTTATGCGCTGTTCACTTGCCTTTCTTTCTTTTTGTAGTTCACTTTCGGTTGCTTGAATTGGGAGGTGTAATGTTGCTAGATCATCGTATAATTGTTTTAATGTTGGGAAGGTGAAATGATATTGGGACGATTGTTCTTGTTCATATAAAATTTCTAATATATCTAATAAGTCTTTACTTCCGCTTTCGGCAATCATACCTAAATCTGATAATAAATAGTTACCTGCTTTTAAAAGCTGCTTACTGGATTCTTTTGGATAAGACGGCTCTTTTGTTTTTGTAATTAAGTTTAACGATTCTTGAATGCCTAGTAATGATTTTTCAAGGAGCATTCGTTCCTTGACCTTTTTTAAAACCCCGGTAATTTCTAGACGATTTAACGGTTTAGTAATATAATACTCAATTCCGAGTACATAGGCTTTTCCAATCAATTCTTTTGTTTCTACTTGAGAAATCATCACGAATTTTCCATTAAAATGAGGAATTAATCGTTTTATTGTTTCTAGGCCATCTTGAATAGGCATTAAAAGATCCATTAATACAATATCAACTTTTTTTAGTGTTAAAAAATCACTATCCACCATGGAACCGTCTTCTGCTTCCCCAACTACTTCACCTAAGTCTTCTTCTTCGATTATTTCAATCAACATAGCGCGAATAGCGGGATCATCATCTATGATAAAGTACCTCAAATTGTGTCCTCCTTTTTAAATGATGTAATCGGCATAGAAATGGTAAAAATGGTATTTCTTAATTCAGGATTCGATTGAAAGGAGATAGACCCATTTAGTTCTTCGACCAACAATTGTACAAAAGACAATCCGATGCCTGTTGAGGCGTTCCCTTCTTTATCATATTTTGTAGTAAAGCCATGTTCAAAGATAAGGTTTTGTCGCTTTTTAGAAATCCCTGGTCCATTATCATACACATTAAAAACGATTGTATCTTCTGTTTGTTTGATGATGATTGAAACCGCTCCTTCTTTTTCAATCGATTCTACGGAATTTGCTACGAGATTATTTAGTAAAGAAAGGATAGTAAAGGGATAATACCGTTCTTTTATCGGTTCTACATATTTTTCAAATTGAATGTTTTTATGTAGCATTTGTGCGTAATGATGATTGGCACGAATAATCATTTGGATAATATCTTCTAACGTATAATATTCCTCTGTTTTTTCTTTCATCATTAATTTTGATAGACTGGCATACAATCGTTGGTTATCTTTTTTGATTTCATGTACTAATCCAGCAAGCTTCAAAGCTTGTTGATATAAAAGGGTAGGAAGTTGCTCCTCTTTTAATTTCTGGTAAAATTCGTACGCTAACTTTGTCGTAACTTCTGTATTTTTCATTGTTTTTTTTAATTGTATGGTGTCTTCATATAAAGAAGAAATAAGAAGCATCATTTGATTATTCCGTTTTTCTTCATTTTCTTTTTCTAGACGAATTTCTCGGATAATGACCATATTATAAAAACCGAGCATAAAAAAGCTACGAATAAATGCAATGATAAATAACTGTTCCATCGATAATATATCAATCGTTTTGTCTACTCCAGCATATCGAACAATCATTTCGCTAACGCTAGCAAGTACCTCTGTCAATGTACCAAATAAACCGATAAACAGCGGACGATTATAAAATGATGAAATGTTTAATAACGAATAAAACAATGAAAAAACGACGTAATAAAAAAAAGCAGGATAGTGGAGCATAAAGGCGTTTTCTATAGAAGAAGAAAACAAGGTTACTTCTAGTACCATCCGGAAAAGGACGATAAATCCCCCTGTTAAAAAGCCTGAAAGAATGGGAGAAATCGTTTTAATTCGTAGTAAAAAGCAAAAGAATACGACTGTGCCAAGGCTAACACGAAACGAATCAGAAAAAGGATAAAATTTTAATTCGCTCACAATGGCAACCGTTATAATCATAATCATTAACAACTTTTTATCATTCATCGATATCGCCCCTGTACCCATACATTCTATTTAGTAATTTACCAAAAGGGTAAAATTTCTCTCTTTTTTTTAAAAAATTAATAATCATCTGTTAGTTTTTGTAGTTTTGTGTAGGGATGCGCTTACACTATAACTACGAAACAACATTCTATACCATTATAGACTAGAAAGGGTGTGTGGGGATGCGAAAATTTCGTATTAGTCTTGCATGGCAAATTGTCATCGGACTTATTCTCGGTATTATAGTAGGGGCTATTTTTTACGGGAATCCAAAAGTAGAAGTTTTTCTTCAACCGCTTGGTGATATTTTTATTCGACTCATTAAAATGATTGTTGTGCCGATTGTTATTTCTACATTAATTGTCGGAATTGCAAATGTAGGAGATATGAAGCAACTCGGTAAATTAGGTGGAAAAACTATTTTATACTTCGAAATTATTACGACATTTGCGATTATTCTAGGTTTAGTCATTGCAAATATTGTTCAACCAGGTGCAGATGTTGATAAAGATCAATTGCAAAAAACAGACATTCAAAGCTATGTGAAAACTGCTGAGGACCAAGAACAAAAAGGAATTATGGATACTTTTATTCATATTGTACCAACGAACTTCTTTCAATCTGTTGCAGAAGGCGACATGCTTGCAATTATTTTCTTTTCCGTTTTCTTCGGATTAGGAGTTGCGTCTATTGGTGAAAAAGGTCGCCCTATTATTACATTTCTTGAAGGGGTTTCCTCTGCAATGTTTTGGGTGACTAATCAAATTATGAAATTTGCCCCGATTGGTGTGTTTGGGCTGATCGGAGTAACGATATCAAAATTTGGTATAAGTTCATTAATTCCTTTAGGGAAATTAGTGATAACAGTTTACGGGGCGATGATTTTTTTCATTATTGTTGTATTAGGTGTAGTTGCTAAGATATGTAAGACAAGCATTTTTACAATGATGACAATTTTAAAAGATGAAATAATTTTGGCATATTCTACAGCTAGTTCGGAAACTGTTTTACCAAAAATCATGGAAAAAATGGAGCGCTTCGGTGTTCCGAAATCCATTACTTCTTTTGTCGTTCCAACGGGATACTCATTTAATCTTGATGGTTCTACACTGTATCAAGCAATAGCAGCATTATTTATTGCTCAAATGTATGGGATTGAAATGTCCATTACATCACAAATAACATTAATTCTCGTATTAATGGTCACAGCAAAAGGGATTGCTGGTGTACCCGGTGTGTCGTTTGTTGTATTATTAGCAACGCTTGGAGCTGTCGGTATTCCACTTGAAGGCCTAGCATTTATTGCAGGAGTAGACCGTATTTTGGATATGGCTAGAACCGTTGTGAACGTGATGGGGAACTCACTTGCAACAGTCGTCATGGCAAAATGGGAAGGCCAGTTCGATACAGAGAAAGCAGAAAAGTATGTGGCAGAATTAAAGGAGAATAGAGTAGTGGCATAACAGAAAAAATTCTCTTTACCAAATGGTAAAGAGAATTTTTTCTGTTATATCTTTCTTATCCTGTATGAACAGTAGGAAGTCTTACACTTCAACTCGCTAGGTATTATCCTAATGATCACAGGGTATCCCCACTGGTGGAAGGTTTCTTTATATTTCAATAGTAAGTAATGGAGGGTAGGCTTGTGCCCCGTAAACATCTCGTTCTCCGGGACTTCCGGATGGGAGTTGTCGTTTTGTTGTAATTTTAATCGCCATTGCTTGATCGAAGAAAACGATATGTAAAATATCTTCTTCTGTCATACCTAAAAGAGGAGCGATATTTTTGTTCGTAAAAAAATTGGTTCTTTTTACATACTCGTACTGTTCGATTTCCTCAAACATAATATCATAAGTGACTTCAAAGGGACCTGCATTTTTACTACGAATGACTTTCGCTAAATCACTCAATTTCTGTTTTTTCATCTATACCAATCCTTTCGAAAAATATTGGAAACATTGTTTCTTTTTCATCTAGTGTAATTAAGTGATAGATGGAAAACTCAAATGTTTTTCCACCCGAAAATTCTGGTGGAGAGAATGGTAATGCTAAATTTCCAGAAGTCGAAATTCGATTAGGATAATCGAAATGCATTAAGACGGAACGGAAATATGCCATAATACTATCTGCTAACTCCTGGGTTTCAGCCGTTACCTCAGCAACAATGCCAATTTCTTTAGAAACGGTTCTATCAAATTCACGACTTCCTAATACTCCGTCTAATCCATATGTTTTAATAAATAAAGTAGCTTTTTGTTCCTTTACAGCAGGGAAATACTGTTTGATTTCTCGTTTTGTTTCTTCTATGATGGCATCATATTGTGCGATAAATAGTGGATCACGTGCACCAGCGATAAAAACAGTTCGGTACCCAGTTGCTTTTACTCCTTCTGCTTTTACTGTGTATTGTTCGCTAGGAACAAAGCGACTACCTCGTATGCACACTGTATGTTCATCTTCTTTTATAAAACTAGTTTTACTTAAATCAAGCATTCCACCTGGTCCTGGTAAATAGTAAGGGTGTGATTTTTCATAAAGCGTGTGTGCAGCAACAGACTGCGGAGTACATGCTCGTTTTTTATTAGTTGGTGTAACAAGGAAATGGTCTTCATATAAAATACCAATCATTCCATCTTTCGCTGTTCCAGGGGATGCTGCAATTGCACCGCACTCTAACACTTTTCCTAAATGCAATGCTAAACCTGGATCGAACCCTTTCATAATAGGTAGAGCAGCAAATAATACGGGATCGTATGCACGTCCTGCAATAATGATGTCTGGCTTTGTTTTTAAGGCTTCAATAATTGGCTCTACCCCCATTTGTGCCACAATAACGATGGAATCATCGATAATATCGGTCGTTAAAGATTGGACAGGACCACATGGGACCACTTTATTTTCTTTCAGTTTCTCTTTTAACCAGTTTTTTTCTATATCACTATAAATACAAGCTACATCTAGAGAGAATTGTTCTTCGGCGGCAATTTCATCGATGATTTCTTTTAGCCAGTCGACGCGACTATTTCGTCCAGAACCACCACTAGATCCGATGATTAAAGGAATCTGCCGTTTTTTTGCGGCAATGACTAGGGGGATTAAATCTTTTTTTGTAGCGTACCTACTAACCCCACCAATGCCTAAACCTAATCGATGCGGGCCACCATCTGTTGAACCGGCATCTACTGCAATAACATCTGGATTATAGGATAAACCATTTTTTAATGAATCTAATGGATAACTATATCCCAACATTCCTTGTGGAGATAAAATAGTCATTCGTTTTACTTCGCTCAATGTTTTCTCCTCCTTATGTATTGAAGATATTCTTCAAAATACTTTTCTTTACATATGGCTACCTTGTCAGAAGAAGTATTCTTTTTTTATCATATCACAACTCTTTTTAGTGAAATAAAAAGTGTAAAGTGGTTGCTTTTCGTAAAATTTCATTATGAAGAAAACGTTTCACCTATGGTGGGGTTCGCCTGTCCTACTATTAACTGTACTGAGATGATTGAATGTGTCTAAAGGTGGGTATTCTTTTTCGTTGATAAGAGAGGATTAAAAATAGAGGAGAAGCGTATCTTTTTATCGTTGGAAGAAGGAAGAAGGTGATAGTGAAATATTAAGATTTTGTAAAGATTCAATAAACATATTGTAAATTCGACAAGGATTGATAAAATAAAACATTGGGAATAATACAAAAAGAAAATATCCAATATGGGGGTCTTCACGTGATTTTTTCAAGTAAAAAAGATGTGTTTTTTGAACAATTATTAACTATTTCAGAAAACGTCAAAAAATCTTCTGATTTCTTTTTCCATTACGAAATCAAAAATGTGGCGGATTTAAAAGAACTATCTTCTGTAATGAAGGAGTATGAAAGTAGAGGAGATACATATATCCACAAACTAATTGTTGCATTAAATAAAACATTCATTACTCCAATAGAACGAGAAGATATTTTACAATTGGGTGTAAAGATGGATGATGTGTTAGATGGATTAGAGCAATGTGCTGCGTACTTTGAAATGTTTTCTCTAACGGAAATTGATGATTTTATGAGAAAGTTCTTAGAACACATTCACCAAAGTACCATTGAGATTACAACAGCTTTACAGTTACTATCAAATAAAAAATTACATGATATGCGGAAGCATGCGATTGAAATTAAAGATCATGAATCAAAATGTGACGATATTTTACGGAAGTCCATTAAGCACTTATTTGTAGTAGAAAAAGATCCGATTAAAGTCATTCAATATAAAGAGATTTATGAGATGCTTGAAGGGGTTGCAGATACATGTCAAGATATCGCAAATACGATTGAATCAATTATTATGCGAAATGCATAAAAAAAGGAGTATTTGAGATATGGACACAATATTACTATTAACTATTTTAATTGTTCTTTTTGCTTTAGTATTTGATTTTATTAATGGTTTCCATGATACAGCAAACGCAATAGCAACCTCTGTATCTACACGTGCTTTATCGCCAAGAAAAGCAATTGCGTTAGCAGCAACGATGAACTTTATTGGAGCATTGACATTTACCGGTGTTGCGCAAACTATAACAAAAGACATTGTGAATCCTTTTGCATTAGAAAATGGTTCCGTTGTTATTTTAGCAGCACTCATTTCGGCGATTACATGGAATTTAATTACATGGTATTACGGAATTCCAAGTAGTTCATCTCATGCATTAATTGGTTCTATCGCTGGTGCAGCGATTTCTGCAGCAGGATTTGGAATCCTTAATTACGGTGGATTTATTAAAATTTTAGAGGCGTTAATTATTTCTCCATTTATTGCACTTTTTGTTGGTTTTATGATGATGACGCTTTTTAAATTTATATTTAAGAATTCGAACTTATATAAAACGAATCGTCGTTTTCGCTATTTTCAAGTTGGTACAGCGGCCTTACAAGCGTATACTCACGGAACAAATGATGCACAAAAAGCCATGGGGATTATTACGATGGCATTAATTGCAGCAAACTTCCAAACAACAACTGATATTCCAATGTGGGTCCGTGTTGCTTCTGCATTATCCATGGGGATTGGTACTTCCATTGGTGGTTGGAAAATTATTAAAACAGTTGGCGGAAAAATTATGAAAATTCGTCCAGTGAATGGGGCGGCAGCAGATTTGTCTTCTGCACTGATTATTTTCTCCGCAACTTTTCTTCATTTACCAGTTAGTACAACACATGTTATTTCTTCCTCCATTATGGGGGTTGGTTCTGCACAACGGTTAAAAGATGTAAACTGGGGTGTTGCTCAACGAATTGTGATGACGTGGGTTATTACCTTGCCTATTTCAGCAACAATTGCAGCGATTGTATATAAAATTTTGCAAGTATTTTTATAATAAAAAAAGATGGTATGTATCCCCTAATGACATATACCATCTTTTTTTATGTCAAAACACTATAAATGAAAGTAAGAAGGAAAATTTTTAAATCATTAGTGAAAATAGTCTTTTTTGTATATAATACATGTTGAAAGGAAGTGCAAAAGTGGAAAATAATCCAAAACGAAAGCCGAATCGATTACTTCATGAAAAATCTCCTTATTTGTTACAGCACGCTTATAACCCAGTACAATGGTATGTTTGGGGTGAAGAAGCGTTTGAAAAAGCGAAAAAAGAAAATAAACCTGTTTTTTTATCGATAGGATACAGTACTTTCCATTGGTGTCATGTAATGGAAGATGAATCTTTTGAAGATGAACACGTAGCGCAAATTTTAAATAAATATTTTATTGCAATCAAAGTAGATCGGGAAGAGCGTCCGGATATTGATAGTTTATATATGGATGTTTGTCAACGAATGACGGGTAGCGGTGGTTGGCCATTAAATGTATTTTTAACTTCGGACAAAGAGCCATTTTATGCAGGAACATATTTTCCTAAAGAACGGATGTATAATCGTCCTGGATTTAAAGAAATTTTACGATCATTAGCGGACGTATATGAACATGACGGAGAAAAAGTAAAAAGAGTAACGACCGAAATCATTCAATCTTTGCAAGTAGAGATGAAAAAGAGCAATGAATTGATTGCAGAACAGGTAATAAAAGAGGCATTTTTGCAATTAAAAGACCAATTTGATCCTGATTATGGTGGGTTTTTTAAAGCGCCGAAGTTCCCAATTCCTCATTATCTAACCTTCTTATTAAGATATTATACATATACCCATGATGAAAATGCACTTTACATGGTTACTCATACGCTAAATAAAATGGCGGACGGTGGGATATACGACCATCTTGGATACGGATTCTCAAGGTATTCAACGGATGAAAAATGGCTTGTTCCTCACTTTGAGAAAATGCTTTACGATCAAGCTTTATTATTAGAAGTTTATATAGAAGCATATCAAGTTACCAAAAATGAACGATATAAAGACATTGCAGAACAAATCATTACGTTTCTCGAGCGCGAGATGACAGGTGACACTGGTACGTTTTATTCTGCCATTGATGCAGATTCAGAAGGTATAGAAGGAAAATATTATGTGTGGGATAAAGAAGAGATTGAGAAAGTACTAGAAGAACAAGAGAGTAGATGGTTTACGTATTTTTACAATGTGACAGGTGCAGGAAATTTTGAAGGAAAAAACATTTTAAATACGACGGGGCATTCTATTACAGAAGCAGCTAGTTTTTTTGATGTTCCTGAAACAATATTTGCAGATGGTTTAGAAAAGGCGCGTCAAAAACTATTAACGATTCGCGAAAAACGGATCCGTCCTCACACAGATGATAAAGTGTTAACGTCACAAAATGCGATGATAATCGCAAGCCTTGCCCTATATGCGAAGGTGTTTCAAAACGAAAAAGCGAGAAACATGGCAGAAGAAGCATACCGTTTTTTAGAAAAACATGCAACAGTAAGTGGACGAATTATGGCACGTTTTCGTGATGGGGAAGTGAGGTATGAAGGATATATCGATGATTATGCTCACTTCCTAAAAGCTACGTTACATCTTTATGATGCAACATTTGATCCGTTATATTTAGAAAAAGCAAAACAAGTAGCAGACAACGCCATTCGTTTGTTTTGGGATGAAACACAAGGCGGCTTTTATTTTACCGGTGTGGATGCGGAAACATTACTCGTTCGTTCGAAAGAAATTTACGATGGTGCAACCCCATCAGGGAATAGTGTGATGAGTGAAGCTCTTTTCCGATTGTCTAAATATGTAATCGATGATACGTATCTCACGTACGTTGAAGAGATGGAAAAACTTTTTAAACAAAAAGTAGAACGTTATCCTATTGCGTACAGTTACTTTTTAAAAACAGTGTTACTTCGTTTTGCGTCCTATAAAGAATGTATTATCTCTAAACCGACGGACGAGATGATTCAGACGCTACAACAAATGACTAGTCAATATTTTTTACCATTTGTTACAATTCGTTGTATAGAAGATGGAGAAAGATATCCAACGATAAACCATCAACCAACTTTCTATATTTGTAAAAACTTCGCATGTCTCGCACCAACGACGAACATAGAAGAAGCATTTCAACAATTAAAGGCGTAAGGGCTTATTCCCTTATGTCTTTTTCTTTTCTTTCCATAGACAACGTAGGAAGAGTACATGTATCATTAAAATAAGTATAGTATAGGTAAGCACATTCCTAATTTTAATAGGAAATGTTTTTGAGATAACAAAACACAGAGAAACTGTTTTAAAAAGGTGGATAAGAGCATCTAACTATTAGTGGCGAGAAGAAAAAACTCGCTGATGGAAGGTTTTTTTATAGAAAAGAAAGTGTGGTCGAAAGCGATGAACATTGTAGTTTATGATTTAGAGATGACAAATCACTTATCAGAAATTATTGAAATTGGCGCAGTTCGGTTAGTAGAAAAAGAGGGAACACTACATTTTCAAGATACATATCAATCTTTTGTGAAACCAAGTATGGACCAATTAGATAAACGAATTGAACAGTTAACAGGCATCACTAAAGCTCATTTAACTGACGCACCTCATTTTTTCGAGGCTGCGGATGATTTTAAAACATGGATTGGCGCGGGTGATTATTTTTTATGTTCGTGGGGACCAGAAGATAAATGGGCGTTGATTCATGATGCATTGTATCATCAGTACAACATTAATTGGTTAGTCAATCATAATGATATTCAGCTTACCTTTAGTAAACTATATGAACATGAAGTAGGATTTCGGTACGGACTAACTCGCGCACTCAAACGGCTAAAATTAGAGTTTGACGGTAGTCCGCACCGAGCGTTAGATGATGCTATCAATACAGCAAAAATTTTACAAGCAATTTATCAACAAACGACGTTAAAAAAAGATCCGCATTCTTTTTTACAATCCCAACTATTATCCAAAAATGAAGTGGTTTATCAAACAGAAGAAGACCAAGTCGAATCTCCATTTTCCCAGTTAAAGAAATTATTAGGTTCATAGTATGATGGAGTGATAGAAATGAGAAAAAAACAAACAATGGAAGAAGTCATTCAACAATTAAAGAAAAATGAATCTGTTGTATATTGGCATGAAATAGAAGAGAAACAAGCTACTTACGCACCTTTTCCAGAAAACATGCATAAACAATTACAAAAGACTTTACAAAATCGTGGGATTGCCCAACTATATTCACATCAAGCGACAGCTTTTCAGTATGCAACGAATAAGCAATCGACGGTCGTGGTTACGCCAACGGCTTCTGGAAAAACGATGTGTTATAATCTGCCAGTATTACAAGCGATTTTAGCAGATACATCTAGTCGTGCGTTGTATTTATTTCCAACGAAAGCTCTTTCTCAAGATCAAATGAGTGAATTACACGAATGGATTGATGACATGGAGGCATCCATTCATACGTATACGTATGATGGGGATACTCCTGCGAGCATCCGAACAAAAGTACGGAAAGCAGGACACATTGTGATTACAAATCCAGATATGTTACATGCGGCTATTCTTCCACATCATCAAAAATGGGTATCGTTATTTGAACATTTAAAGTATATCGTTATCGATGAATTACATACGTATCGTGGTGTTTTTGGTAGTCATGTAGCCAATGTTATTCGCCGTTTGATTCGGATTTGCGAGTATTATGGAAGTTCTCCAACTTTTATTTGTACATCGGCAACAATTGCGAACCCGAAAGAATTAGCAGAGCAGTTAACGGGTCAAAACATCACATTAGTAGATAACAACGGAGCGCCGATAGGGAAAAAGCATTTTGTGTTTTATAATCCGAAAGTAGTGAATGAAGCATTTAACATTCGAAAAAGTGCAACAAAAGAAGCCGTCCATCTCGCACAATCATTTTTACAAGAAGGGATTCAAACAATTGTGTTTGGGAAAAGTCGTGTTCGGGTTGAGTTGATGTTAAGTCATTTATTACCACTTGTTCAAAAAGAATTCGGACCAAAATCGATTCGCGCCTATCGTGGTGGATATTTGCCGAATGAAAGGCGTGAAATTGAGAAAGGTCTTCGTTACGGTGAAATAAAAGGGGTCATTAGCACAAATGCACTAGAGTTAGGTGTAGATATTGGAAGTTTACAAGTATGTATTATGTGCGGCTATCCGAATTCGATTTCTTCTACTTGGCAACAAGCTGGGCGTGCTGGAAGAAGACAAGGAGAGTCTGTTGTTATTCTGGTTGCGTCTAACGATCCGATGGACCAATATATCATTCAGCATCCGAATTATTTTTTTACACAATCGCCGGAAACTGCAAGAATTGAACCGAATAACCTTATCATTTTAGTGGACCATTTAAAATGTGCAGCATTTGAACTTCCGTTTCAACAAGGGGAATCATTTGGAGAGTTAGCGATTGACGAAATTTTGCAGTTTTTAGCCGAAGAACAAGTTCTTCATTTTCAACAAAATAAATATTATTGGATGAGTGCCTCTTTCCCAGCTCATACTATTAGTTTACGTAGTGCTTCACAAGAAAATGTCGTCATTATCAATCAAAAAAATGTGGGAAAACCGACCATTATTGGAGAAATGGATCGATTTAGCGCTTTAACATTACTGCATGAAGAAGCTATTTATCTTCATCAAGGTGTCCAATATCAAGTAGAAACGTTAGACTGGCAAGAAAAGAAGGCCTTTGTTCGAGAAGTATCAGTAGAGTATTTTACGGACGCTAACCTGGCTGTTCAATTAAAGGTGCTTGAAGAAGATGAAAAGAAAGAACAACACCAAATGTCGATAGCTTACGGAGATGTGATGGTGAATGCAATGGCGACTATCTTTAAAAAAATCCGATTAAGCTCTTTTGAAAATATTGGTTCTGGGCCAATTCATTTACCAGAAGTAGAATTGCATACGAATGCCATGTGGATTCAATGGGAAGAAAACAGGACAAACCAATGGTCAGAAGCAGAATTAGAACAAATTTTATTAGGAACTAGTCATTTGTTAAAATCAATTGCTCCTGTTTTTGTGATGTGTGCTCCGCAAGATATTCATGTCGTCCCGCAAGTAAAGGCAATCCATACAGGAAAGCCAACGATTTTTATTTATGACCGTTATCCTGGTGGCATTGGGTTAAGTAAAACGATTTACCAACAGTTGGACAAAATCATAGCAGAAGCAATTACCTGGATGGACCATTGCGCCTGTCAAAACGGTTGTCCTTCTTGTGTCGGTGCACGCGTAAAAAAAGATATTGTTCGCCAATTTTTTGTAGAAAATAGAAAGTAGTCATTGTTCACTAGAAAAGTATAATCCATTTCAGAAATGGTTACGCTATCCGTAACACATGGAATGGAGGCATACGGATGACTAGTAACGCATCAGAGAATCGGAAATTCCCATTGTCTTATTGGATAGAATCTGTTGAAACACCATCATTTTCTCCCTTAACGGAAGATATTGATGTGGATGTCGTGATAGTTGGTGGTGGTATTACCGGAATAACTGCATCTTATCTTTTAACGAATGAAGGGATGAGTGTAGCTCTCTTAGAAGCAGATTCTGTCTTCGGTGGAACGACTGGACATACGACGGCGAAACTTACAGCACAACACGACCTGATTTATGATTCTTTTATTCAAACAATCGGGAGAAGTAACGCTCGGTTATATTATGAAGCAAACATAGAAGCCTTACAATTTGTAGAAAAAATGATTGAAACACATCACATCTCGTGTGATTTTCAAAAACAAGATGCCTATTTATATGCGACAACTGATAAATCGGTTCAAAAACTTCAAAAAGAAGCACAAGCATATGAAAACCTCGGCATAAACGGTTCGTTAATCAAAGATATTCCACTGGATTTGGACATAAAACGTGCATTAGTGATGGAAAACCAAGCTCAATTTCATCCGGTCAAATATTTACGTTTCCTTTTGGAGAAGGTTCTTACAAAAAACGGGCAAATTTTTGAACATACCGTAGCTGTAAATGTGGAAAAAGGAGAACGCCCGACTGTGCTAACGCGAGATGGAAAAAGAGTGCGTGCAACCGCCGTTCTTATTTGTTCCCATTTTCCTTTTTATGAAGGATTAGGTCTTTATTCTGGAAGGATGTATGCCGATCGCTCCTATGTAATCGCAGCGAAAACGACGAAAGCATTTCCAGGAGGGATGTATCTTAGTATAGATGAACCGACTCGTTCGCTTCGCTCGGTTCAAATGAACGGGGAAGAACTTGTTCTTATTATTGGAGAAGATCATCGAACAGGTGAATCAATCGATACTGAGAACTATTACAAAGCGTTAAAAGCTTTTGGAGAAGAGGTATTTGGGATAGAAGAAATTCCATATCATTGGTCGACGCAAGATTTAGTTACACTAGATAACATTCCATATGTCGGTAACATCACATCTGATGTACCGAATGTGTATGTTGCAACGGGGTATAGAAAATGGGGAATGACAAATGGAACGGCAGCGGCTTTGCTGTTAACTGACTTAGTTTTAAAAAGGAAAAATAGGTACGAAAAATTATTTACTCCATCCCGCTTTTATGCGAATCCAAGTATTAAAAATTTCTTCTTACAAAATGCGAATACTACTTTTCACTTATTAAAGGGAAAAATCGATTTTCCTTTTCGAACGATTCACGACTTGAAAAAGGATGAAGGAGCCGTCGTTTTTATAGACGGACATCGAAAAGGTGCGTATAAAGATACAGCAGGAAATGTTCACATTGTTGATACGACTTGTACGCATGTTGGATGTGAAGTGGAGTGGAATAACAGTGAACGAAGTTGGGATTGTCCGTGTCACGGCTCTAGATTTTCTGTTACAGGAGAAGTACTCGAAGGCCCAGCTGAAAAAAAATTATTGCAACATAATCACCGGATGATAGATAACATAACATCTGAAGATTCCGGTTATTAAAAAAGAATATCGAACTAGATTCTTAACTAAGAAAAACCGATAGAGATAGCCCTATCGATTTTTTCTTAGTTGTTTTGTATATAAGTCTCCTTGAAGAAAGGAAGGAGCCCACCAGTTATAATCCCCCAATAATTTCATCAGCGATGGTACTAAAATCATCCGAACTAACGTAGCATCAATGAAAATAGCTAACGCCACTCCCACTCCCATTTGTTTCACAGGCATAATTCCTGTAAAAGCAAACGCGCCAGTAATGACAATCATAATTAATGCTGCACTTGTAATGATTTTACTCGTTTTTGTTAAACCAAAAAGGGTTGCTTGATCGTTATCACGAGTTTGCACATATACTTCTTGCATTCTTGAAATAAGAAAGACCTCATAATCCATGCTTAGTCCAAAAACAAGTCCAAAAATAAAGACAGGAATCATTAAGGCAATGTCTGTCGGATCCCCGAGATGACCTTCTTGGAATAAATAGACGAGAATACCGAACGTTGCGGTTAAACTCACCACATTCATTAAAATCGCTTTTAATGGTATAAGCACAGAACGGAAGGCTAGTAATAAAATGAAAAAGGTCGAAACAAAAATTAATAGTGCACCATAAGGAACTTTTTCAATGATTTCATCAAAAATTTCTTGGTGAAATTTTGTGTTTCCTCCGATGGTGACGAGTACCTCACCGTGACTTCCTTCCCATTTGCGAACAAAATCTTTTGCTGCTGTCGATGTCGTATCAACGTTTATATATGTACGAACGATTGTTTCATTTTTATGAACAGAAGCTTCTAAAGCTGCTGCAATCAGTTGCTTTGTTGTCTCATTTTCGTATAACGATAAAAGTGTTCGTGGGTCTGTTTGATCCGTATAAGAAAAGACCGAATCGACTCGTTTTACGACATGTTCTTTTTCAATAGCTTGAATATATTGTTGTAAATCTTTTAGTCCTTTCTCTGTCATAATGTTTTGCTTACTTTCTAGTACCATGATAACAGGATATAGCTCGTCTTCATGGAATGTTTTTTCAAATGTTTCAAATGCTTCTCTTGATTCATACGACGTTGGAAGTGCATCTGCTTCCGGAATGTTAAATCGAATATCTGAAATAGGTAGCATAAACACAATTAACAATACCATTGTCACTAGGAAAGACATGATAGGACGTTTCATCACAAAGGAAGCAAAGGAGTGCCAAAACGATTGTTTGGCGTCTTTTACTTTGATGATTTGCCATTTATTAATTTTTTCTCCCAATAAAGCAAGGGCAGTTGGAAGAAAAATGATAGCGGTCAAAACAGAAATAATTACTACAATCATGCCACCAATTGCTACAGTTTGAAATAAATCAATTTGAATAAACAGCATTCCACTCAAGCCTAGAAATACACAAATACCAGAAAAGGCAATCGATCTTCCAGCTGTGCCAACAACAATGCTTGTTGCTTGCTCAACTGAGACATGTTGTAATTCTTCTCGGAATCGACTTACCATTAATAAAGCAAAGTCAATTCCCAGTGCAAGTCCAATCATCGGGACAACATTAAGTAAAAATACACTTAAATTTAAATCGAACAAAACACCTAACAAATATAATAACCCCATCGCAACGACGACGCTAATAAATCCAATTAATAACGGGATCATGGCAGCAACAAAACTACCGAAGGCAAATAGCAAAATAATTAATGCGACTGGAATACCAATCATCTCAGCTTTTGCTAAAGATTGTTGACTTGCTTCATTCATATCTTCAATGATGACGGGACCACCCGTTAATTGAACGGATATGTCTTTCGGCGATTGATGGTCTAATTGTTGTCGTACTTCTTTTAATGCCGGTTTTAAATCATCTTGACTTTTTTGAAAATTCAGTGTGGCATATGCGATATTATCTTTAATCATGCCTTTCGATTCATATGGAGAAGTAATCGAATGGATTTCTTCTATTTTATCCATTTTTTTAAGCGTATCTTGTACAAAAAGTTGATATTTTTCATCTTCTGGTGCATATTCGGTAGAATCAAATAATAAAATCATCGTAGATTTTGGTGCATCAAAACTTTGTTGTAATGTATTTTGTACTTTTTTAAAGGAGCCGTCCATTTCAAATCCACTGCCACCTAAGATGGTTGGCAATTTAATAGCGATAAATGATAATGCAATCGTCATAGCTAAAAATAAAAATAACACCATTTTTCGGAAGCGATATAAAAAGGATCCTAATTGAAAAAAGAACAATTTATTATTCATATGTATGCCCCCATTCGGTCTTTTGCAACTATTTATGCTAAAATTAACATACCGTGTAAAAGGTAATTATGCAACTAATAGATTAGGTGAAAAACAATGTCTATCCAAAATAAGTTAAATCGAATGAGGAGTCATCTTCACATTCAAAAAGAAGAATTCGAGTTGCCAACGATGGCAGAAGTAACTATTCCTTCGGTAGAACAATGGAAATCGCTAAATGCAGAACCGTTTATCTTTCACAACGAACATATTTTTGTTCGGACAGAAACGTTTCCTCTTCATGTGTCTCATGGCAAGTATCCATTTTCAGAGCTTTTTACTGTTATTCAACAATGGAATGAAACCAATTTAGCGCATCCTCTTTCAGCGAAAGGAACGGAAGCAGAAGATCTGATTTTTTTTGATACGGAAACAACAGGGCTTCATCACGGGGCAAGTAATTATGTTTTTCTTTTAGGTGTAGCAAAAGTAACAAAAAAAGAGGTCGTTGTGACACAATATTTCCTCCCAGGTCCTGGAAATGAAGTTGCACTATATGAACGGTTTTTAACTGATGTGTCCAAATTCAATCATCTCGTTACGTATAATGGTCGTTCATTTGATTGGCCACAAGTGAAAAATCGTCATGTGTTTGTTCGGCATCAAGTTCAAGCGCTTCCGGAGTTTGGCCACTTTGATTTACTGCATGCGTCTAGAAGAGTATTCAAACATGAGCTCGAACAAGTTCGTTTGGCACAAGTAGAAAAGCATATTTTAGGATTTAACCGAAAAGAAGATACACCTGGGTTTTTAGCACCTGCGTTGTATCAATTATATTTAACGAAACAAGATCCATTTATTTTGCAAGGAATCTTTCAACATAATACGTGGGATGTTTTATCGCTCATTACGTTATATATTCATCTTTCTCATCTTTTGTTGAATCCGAATCATAAAAGAACGATGTATGAAACGTATGAAATCGCTAGATGGTTTGAAACGTTACAAATGTACAAAGCGTCCATTACTTTTTATGAGCAAATTGATGATTCCAATGCAGCGTTATTTTTTAAAAAACATTATTCGATGGCAACGATTTATAAAAAACATAAACAGTTTGATTTAGCAATCCATCATTTTTTACAAGGGATACAATCCACTTACACACATATTAATTCTTGTGTAGAATTAGCGAAAATTTATGAACATCAAATGAAAGATGCAGAAAAAGCTATGTATTACACACAACTAGCTTTGCGCCAGACAAAAGAAAATCAACGAATTTTAAGAGAAAAAAGAAACATACAGGATGCATTACAAAAAAGATACGAACGATTACAACAAAAATTAAATCATTCTTAATTTTTGTTGTCATATTGAAATATATGTAAAAATACAATATGAGTGGACGTGTAGCAACAAGAAAGAACGAAATAGTTTTCGTTTTGCAAGAAACTATTACGATGTTTTTTCTCTGTTATGATAGGGAAGGAGAATTTATGAAGGTATTAGCTGTTTCAGGATATCGTCATTATGAATTAGGAATTTTTAGTGAAAAACATCTTGGTATTGCTTACATAAAAAAAGCAATCGAACAAAGATTACGGGAATTTCTTGATGAGGGGTTAGAGTGGGTCGTGATTAGTGGACAAACCGGAGTAGAAATGTGGTGTGCAGACGTCGTATTTTCTTTACAAGAAGAGTTTCCACATTTAAAACTGTCGATGTTACAACCTTTTTTACAACAAGAAGAACGGTATAACGAGATGCATAAAATGAAATATGAAGAAATAATGCTTTTAGCAGATCATGTCGATGCTATTACGAAACGACCGTACGAAACCCCCTATCAATTACGGATGAAAAATGACTTTATTGTGCAGCATACCGATGCATTGCTTATTTTGTATGATGAAGAGAAAGAGGGGACTCCTAAATTTATCGTAAAAAGTGGGCAACAAAAAGATGGTTATTCCATCTTTTATATTACTTCGTATGATTTACAAGCTATTGTGGAAGAAGAAATGATGAATAATTCCCATTTCTTTGAATCATAAATAAATTGACTTTTGTATAATAGTTTGAAAAAATAAAAAGAGAACTTTTTTGGATACGATAGAGGTGAATTTGATGATTATGGACAATGTAAAATTAACGGTAAAAGATATTTTAGAACAAGACTTTAAAACAAGTTTAAGAGGGTATAATCCTGAAGAAGTGGATGCTTTTTTAGATATCGTTATTAAAGATTATGAAGAATTTCAAAATGAAATCGACCGTTTACGAAAAGAAAATACACAATTAAAGCGTGAATTAGACCAAAAACGGGCAATACCGTCTCAACCTACACAAGGAACGACGAACTATGATATTTTAAAACGATTATCAAATCTTGAAAAACATGTATTTGGAAACAAACTTTCTGATTAAATGTACTTGCTTTTTAAATAAAACCTTGTATAATAAAGTATTGCAACCCTCAACGTTTGGACAATCGCGGTATGTTACAATGCTGAGGAAAGTCCATGCTCGCACGGTCTGCGATGACCGTAGTGTTTCGTGCCTAGTGAAACAATAAGCTAGGGTCATGCGTATTGTATGAACGGCAAGGAAAACGATCTACGTCCGTAATGGATATGACGGAGTACCTTTGAAAGTGCCACAGTGACGAAGCTTTGTTGGAAACAACAAAGGTGGAACGCGGTAAACCCCACGAGCGAGAAACCCAAATTATGGTAGGGGAACCTTCTTGACGGAAATGAACGAAAAGAGAGGGCCAAGATTTTTCTTGGAGATAGATGATTGTCGCCGGAGTACGAGGGTGATGCCCGTTTGCAGTACGATGGTACAGAACATGGCTTACAAAACGTTGAGGAAATCACTTGTATAAGAAATCCTTGTTTCATCTTTTAAAGATTGGTGAAAAATGAAACAAGGATTTCTTTATGTACAAAAAACATGGATGAATGAAATAATCAATAAGGTGGTTTATATGAGAAAAGATTTAACGTTAATTGCAACAGCAGCAATGGGAATTGAATCCGTTGTAGCTAGAGAAGTTCGGAATCTTGGATTTTCTGATGTGAACGTAGAAAATGGAAAAGTTTTCTTTAAAGGGGACGAACAATCTATTTGTCGTGCCAACCTTTGGTTACGCTCTGCGAACCGAATTAAAATTTTAGTCGGGGAATTTAAAGCAACAACATTTGATGAATTATTTGAACAAACAAAAGCATTACCTTGGGCGGATTTTATTCCAGAAAACGGGGAATTTCCCGTCATTGGAAAATCAGTCAAATCAACGTTGTATAGCGTGCCAGATTGTCAAGCGATTGTAAAAAAAGCAGTGGTAGAAAGTATGAAAAAGACATACAAAAGAACATCTTGGTTTGAAGAAGATGGACCACTGTACCGAATTGAAGTATCCATTTTAAAAGATATTGCTACGTTAACGATTGATACAACAGGTGATGGATTACATAAACGAGGATACCGAGAATTACATAACGAAGCACCATTAAAAGAAACAATGGCAGCTACACTCATTCAATTAACGACTTGGAATCCAGACCGTATTTTTGTAGATCCGTTTTGTGGATCCGGAACGCTTCCAATTGAAGCAGCGCTTATAGGACGAAATATTGCTCCAGGGTTACATCGAACATTTGCTTCTAGTGAATGGGATATGATTGGTGAACAACGATGGAAGCAAGAAAAAGAGGCTGCAATGGACGTGGCAGAATGGAATCGTCCATTAGAGATTTATGGAAGTGATATTAATCACTCACTCGTCGAATTGTCAAAAGAAAATGCACGTAAAGCCGGAATAGGAGATACGATTCAATTTAAACAAATGCAAGTTCGTGATTTTCGTTCTAAAGAAGAGTACGGAATTATTGTATGTAATCCTCCGTATGGTGAAAGATTAAGCGATCGAGAACAAGTTGAGGAACTGTATAAAGAGATGGGCGAAACATTTAAAATGCTCGATACATGGAGTATTTACGTATTAACGGCTCATTTAGGATTTGAACGTTTTTATGGAAAAAAAGCGAGTAAAAAAAGAAAATTATTTAATGGATACATTCGGACTGATTATTTTCAATATTTTGGACCACGTCCGCCACGTAAAGAAAATCTAGAGAAATAGACGGAATGTCGATCTGATGATGGAGGAATTGAAAAATGGAAAAAGGATTGCCCTTTCAGTTAGATAAATCGAAAACATTCGTCGATCAATTAAGCGATTGGGTCGGCGATGTTTTTTATGATATTTTACCGGAAAAAGGATTCGAACTACGTGATGAACAAATTTTTATGGCCTTCCAATTAGCAAAAAGCTATAAACATAAATCTGTCATCTTTAGTGAAGCAGGAGTTGGGACAGGTAAAACAATCGTGTATTTACTATATGCGATTATGTATGCGCGATATACTGGGAAACCGGCGATTATTGCTTGTGCAAATGAATCGTTAATTGAACAGTTAGTGAAAGAAGACGGAGATATTCAAAAATTAGAAAAGGCATTGGATTTATCTATCGATGCACGATTAGCCAAATCACCAGAACAGTATTTATGTTTGCAAAAATTTAAACAAGTACAAGATAACGAAGAAATAGAAGAAGAAGTCGATCACGTATTTGAACATGTTCCTGACTTTATATTTGATCATTCTACTTTACAACGATTTGAACCATATGGTGATCGAAAAGATTTTCCACTCATTAGCGACCGCACATGGGAGAAAATGAATGCAGATGTCTTTCATGATTGTAAAACGTGTGAAGATCGGCATCGTTGTGGACAAACGTTAACACGCGATTATTACCGGAAGGCGGCTGATTTAATTATTTGTTCGCAAGATTTCTATATGATGCACGTTTGGACAAGAGAAGCAAGGGGAAGGGAAGGGCAATTGCCATTTTTACCAGAAGCATCATCGGTTGTATTTGATGAAGGTCATCTATTAGAAGTTGCTTCTCAAAAAGCTTTAACCTATTCATTAAGCGAAGAAATGGTTAGAAAACCATTATTATCTGTGTTAACGAATGATATTCGCGAATCATTAGCAACCTCGATTGAAGTGGCGTTAGAGGCGGGAGAAACATTTTTTAAACATTTGTTTGATGCCAGCCAAGAAATTCCCGGCTCACAACGATGTGACATTCATCAATCCGTTCAGTTAAGGGCAGAAGCAAAACAATTTATTACTATTTTAGAAAAAGTAGACGAAGAACTAGTGTTTGAAAGTGAAATGCATACCATTGATTCGTACGAATTAAATATTGTGATGGAGTATTTAGATGCAATTGAATACGCTCTTCGCCTGTTTGCATTAGAAGAAAGTACGATTAGCTGGACGTATAAAAATAACACAACGGTGACACTAACTATTATGCCAAAAATGGTGCATGAAGTGTTAAAAGAACGTGTATTTAGTAATAAAATTCCATATGTTTTTTCTTCAGCTACGATGAGTGATAACGGCTCCTTTGAATATATGGCAAATAGTTTAGGAATCGAAAAATATGATTCATTTTCAGTAGAATCTCCTTTTGATTACCCAGCACAAATGAAGGTAGCAATCCCTAATGTCCGAACGAAAGAAGAATATTTTGCAGCAATAAAATATGCGTTAGAAAAAACGAACAATCATGCCTTAATCCTTGTAAACACTAAAGAAGAAGTAGAACAAATTCAATCTTTCTTCCAGCAAGAAAACATTGATTGTTTGTATGAAGGAAATCAAGAAATTAGCAAATTAATTCATCAGTTTCAAACGAACTCATCTATAAACTTATGTACGCATTCGTTATGGGAAGGACTAGATGTTCCTGGTAAAGCATTACAACATGTCATTATTGGTTCCCTACCATTTCCACCAAATGATCCGGTTTTTCAAGCAAAACGAAATGCTGTAGAGAATTCTTTTGAAACAATTGATGTTCCGTATATGCATTTAAGAATGAGGCAAGGAATTGGTCGATTAATCCGTTCAGAAGAAGATGAAGGATGGATTACGATTCTTGATGAACAATTACAACAAGAACGAATGCATACACAAATTACAAACTTACTCCCAAAAGGTGTAACAGTAACAAACGAATAGATATATATATAAACAGAACAGAAAAGCGTAAAAACCATGTTAGGTCCTATTACGCTTTTTTTACATCGTATCTCGTTTGGAATAAAAAAAGGATAAACCTCCGTTAAAAAATGATAATGGAACGAATCAAGGCTTACATTCCTTACTAAAACTTTATTTAGTGAATGAGGTTCACAACTGAATAATATGGGTAAAGAAAAATAGTTTATCTTCCTTACAATTTATGAAAGAGGTGGTTAGATGAAAAAGAAAGCAGAAATTAAAAAAATTGAAAAAGAGTTTTTAACGTATGTCAAAAAAATGAAGCATATAGAAGAAGCCAGTGCGCTATTATACTGGGACTTACGTACAAAAGCTCCTAAAAAAGGTGCACCATATCGGGCAGAAACAATTGGAACGTTATCTACTTTGGCACGAAAAAAATTATTGTCTAAAAAGATGAAAAAATACTTAACGATTCTAGGAGATAAAGAAAATGCTTCTATTGTTCGACCACTTACAAAGATTATGGTAAGTGATTTGAAAAAAGACTATAAATTGTATAAAAAAATTCCAATCGAAGAATATGAAGCATATACTGTCTTAGCATCGAACGCAGAAACTATTTGGGAAGAAGCAAAAGCAAAGCAAGATTTTACTATTTTACAACCATATTTAGAACAATTAGTGACGTATAAAAAGCGATTTTTACAATATTGGGGAAAAAAAGGCCATCCATATGATGCATTATTGGATTTATATGAACCGGGTATGACGGTAAAAGTGTTAGACCGTATTTTTGATCAAGTCAAAAAAGAAATCGTACCGCTAGTGAAAGAAATCAAGGAAAATGGAAATAGATTAGATACATCCTGGTTACAAACAGTTGTTTCGAAAGAGCGTCAAATTTCATTAAGTGAGCAAGTGTTACACGTGATGGGATATGATTTTGAAGCAGGTCGTTTAGATGAAACGGAACATCCATTTGAAACAAGTATTCATCCATATGACGTTCGTATTACGAATCGATATGATGAAAAGGATTTTACAGTAAGTCTTTTTGGCGTAATGCATGAAGGTGGACATGCTTTATATGAACAAAATTTGAGTGATCATTTAATTGGAACAACGCTTTATGACGGAGCTTCGATGGGAATCCATGAATCGCAGTCCCTATTCTTTGAAAATTTCATTGGTCGAACCGAAGCATTTTGGGAGTATTTCTTGCCTGTTGTAAAACAAGAAGTAAAAGAATTAGAAAATGTAACGTTAAAGCAAATGTACCAAGCGGTAAATGCTGCTAAACCTTCGTTAATCCGGATTGAAGCAGATGAATTAACATATGTGCTTCATATTATTATTCGGTATGAACTAGAAAAAAGATTGTTTAACGATGATTTAGAAGTAAAAGATTTACCGAAAGCATGGAATGAGTTGTACAATCAGTATTTAGGTATTTCTCCTTCTCATGATGGAGAAGGTGTATTACAAGATGTGCATTGGGCTGGTGGTGACTTTGGTTATTTCCCTTCCTATGCACTTGGATACATGTATGCTGCGCAATTACGCCATGCGATGGAAAAACAATTATCGATAGATGCTATGGTTTCAGAAGGAAATATGAAATCAGTGGTTCAATGGTTGTCTGAACGAGTGCACCAATTTGGTAAAACGAAAAAACCACTTGATTTATTGATGGATGCAACTGGTGAACCGTTGAATGTTTCTTATTACACCAATTATTTAAAAACAAAATATACTCGAATTTACTTGTCATAAAGGAGAATTATATGCTAGACACGTTTTCACACATTTTTTCTACGTTGCGAGCAGATTATGAAGTGAAAGATGTCATTACGGATCAAACTACGTTTTTGTTTATTTTAGAATCACCGCATGTACAAGAATTAAAATACAAGGTTCCTGTAGCTGGTAGTAGTGGGGCATCGATTAGTAAACATTTGTTCGGTGAAGAGTATGTTAAACCATTAGGTCGTTTAGTAAAATATAATCTAGATTATGAACGGAATCATCCCTCGTTAAATAAAATTGGATTAATGAATGTTTGTAACATTCCGATGCAAAAAATAGCATATCAAAATGCTACGCTAAAAGCAGAGTACGAAACTTTTTTTGATGCATTAGAAGGAATTCGAAGTAATAATCAAACGATACATTACCGACAAGCATCGTGGAATGTGATGCAACAATTAGTGCTAAATCATTTCAGAGAAAGGCTTGAACCGTTAAAGTCCAAAACAATTGTCATTGTTCCGTGTGGACGATTTGCACAAAAATTTTTCCATTTAACAGAATGTAAAAGTGCGACATGGACGGTGATTGAAAATGTACCTCATCCTTCATATAATTCATGGAGTCGACCTAAGTACGAAGAAGTGATAAAAAAAGTAAAAAATACGTTTCGTCATTGTTAATTATTTTTCTAATATGGAATGAAAAGAGACTAAAGCATCACTTTAGTCTTTTTTCTTATTTTGTTTTTGTTTTCACAAGATTCAAAACGTCTTGTGGAGAGAGTCCACTAGCGTTAATGACAGGAGCTTTTGTCACTGTATTTTGAATGCCCATAATGTTTTCATCAAAACCAGAAATAACACAACAATCACATCCTTGTGCATCTGTTTCTGTTTGCATTTCCACCACATCGTAGCCTTCTTGTTTGAGGGCATCTTGTATATGGCTTAATGATTGTTCTACACATACTTTCTTCATCACGTTACACCTCCCTAAAAGATAGGATGCTTTTTAAAATAGAAAATATACCAAAAACATTTTAAACCTCCCTCTATAAATGTTGATATATCACCGGTTGACCCGCTTTTTAGTGTGTTTTTAAAAAATTTACGCTCTTTTTTGAAAAAAATTTTTCAAATTAAAAATTAATAGCGTTTTTTATCGAATAGTGCCGGGTAAAATAATAATAAGGAAATCATTACGAATGAAACCATTTGTACGAAAAATAGCAAATGGGTTGGGGTGAAAAAAATGAAACATAAAGACCGTTTAAAGGCACTAGGAATAGATAATTTTTATTGTCAAGGTATTTTAGAAAAAAATGATTATGGAGAATGGATGTTTTATGATGAGGAAAACAAAGAAAGTTATTACTTAACGGATATCGAAGCTCCATTTGAATGTAAATTAAATGGTGTTTGGGAAAAAGTGAAAATAAAAAACGATTATTTTCGCACAACGACGAATGTTATTTCCATGAAAACAGGTATGAAAGTACGTTTTCAAAGAACGTATATGTATGCTTATGAATTATTGTTAGAAGAATTAAACGATGGCGCATTTTTTTCGCTTGTGAAAGGATTAAGTAAATTTCATTACACATTGTACCATTGCATTTATTGTCATAACTTTTTACTCTTTCAAAATGAACGAAATGCAACTGGTGTCAATTTTATGATTTTCGATAATAAAGAAATTGTCTGTCAAGTCCAACATTTTTTTGAACGCCAACAAGAAACAACCGTTGATCGATTTATTTTTACCTTAAGTACAGGGGAATACTATAGCATAGAATTTCGTGATTAATAAAACGTTGCATCATACAAGGTGCAACGTTTTTTGTATGGATATGTTTCAAATCTATATAAAAAAACAATTTTTCTGTACAATGTTGAAGTTCTACAGAAGCAAAAGACGCTTCTTCCGCCTTTCGCCCTCCGCTTTTTATTTTTCAAAACAGAAAAAATAGTCATAAATTTGTCATGAATTGTGGTAAAGTAGGGATATAGATAGATGAAGGAGGATTTTTTATGGGGGATCAAGCAATCGTTGCAAAAAATCAATTTACAAAAGATGAACTTTTTCAACGTATTACATATGTATACGAGAAAGTGAATCAATCTGGTGATGAAGCCGTTGCACATAAATTGTACCAATTGTTAGAAAAGCTTCGGGATAATGAGTTTGTCATCGGGTTTTGCGGGCACTTTTCTGCTGGGAAATCAAGTATGATTAATGAATTAACAGGGGTCCATTTATTGCCGTCTAGTCCTATTCCAACTAGCGCCAATGTTGTAAAAGTGAAAACAGGTCGTGCTTATGCACGTGTTTATTTTAAGCATCAAGATCCAATTGAATTTCCTTATCCTTACAATATTAAAGAAATTAAAGCTTTTTGTGTAGATGGTGATGAAGTAGATGCAGTGGAGATTAGTCACCCTTCAGAAGAATTACCAAAAGGAATCAGTGTGATGGATACCCCAGGAATTGATTCTACGGATGATGCACATCGTGTTGCAACTGAATCTACGCTTCATTTAGCGGATGTTATTTTATACGTGATGGATTATAACCACGTCCAATCAGAATTAAATTTTAACTTCACAAAAATGGTAAAAGAACATGGTAAAAAAGTATATTTGGTCATTAACCAAATTGATAAACATAATGAATATGAACTATCATTTGCTTCGTTTCAAAAAGGTGTTGTCGATTCGTTCCGTAATTGGAATGTGGAACCAGATGGCATTTTTTATACAACATTACGTGAAAAAGAGCATGTTCATAATGATTTAGATCGTTTAAAAGCGCAAATCCACACCTGGATGGAAAAAAAAGATTCATTCATGCTTGAAAGTGTACAACATGCGGCACTTGCGTTGTTAGAAGAACATGAACAATGGTTAAAGAAAAATCAAGAAGCGGAAAGAATCCAGTTAGAAAGTAAAATAGGTTCTCTAACAGAAGAAGAAAAGCAAGCACGGATAGAAGAATGGAAACAATTAAATGATGCAAAGAATACATTGCGTACAGAAGAAGAAAGCTTTACGGATTCTTTTAAAGAACAAATGCAAAAAATATTAAATAACGCCATTTTAATGCCATTTGAAACACGAGATTATGCTAGGTTATTTTTAGAATCACAACAAAAAAATTTCAAAGTAGGATTATTTTTTGCCAAACAAAAAACAGAACAAGAAAAACAAAATCGTCAAGCAGCATTTTTACACGACTTAAATGAAAAGGCAAAAGCACAATTAGATTGGCATTTGAAAGATTTAATTGTAAAATATGGAAAACAACACGATTTATATGATGAAGCATTTTTTAAAGAAGTGTATGATGTAAATTTAGAAGTCCCAGAATCATTAATTCATGAAAAAGTCCGGGCGCAAGAAGAAGTGAGCGGGGATTATGTGTTACATTATACGAAAGAAACCGCAGAATTAGTAAAACGTTTATATCGTAAAAAAACAGAAGAACAATTTGAATATTTAGTGGAACTATTTCAACAAAATCACGCAGAACAAGTAGAAAAAATGCAAGAAAAACTAGCACCATTAGAAGAAAGTAGAGCAGTTATTGAAGCTTTATTACATTTAGATGAAGAAAGAAATCAAGTTTATGCTCAATACCAAGAAGTATTGTCGAAACAAGATTTTCCACAAGACATACTAAAAGCAGCCTTAAATAGATTTCGTTTTAAAGAAGAGTCTATTACGATTGAACATAGTGAGTATAAAGAAGAAGAAGCTACGATTGATGTGCAGTTAATTCACAAGCCACAAGAAAAAGTACAAGTAGAAGAAGCGACAGACATAGAAGTACCACTTCATGCAAAAGAACAACTAATCGAAACGAGCCATCAGTTAGAACTTGCAGCAGACACAATCCAATCTATTATTGGATTTGAAACACAGGCAAGAGAAATGCGTGAGCGAAGCAAACGGTTAAAAAACAATCGTTTTACAGTTGCTTTATTTGGGGCGTTTAGTGCAGGGAAATCCTCCTTTGCGAATGCTTTAATGGGAGAACATATTTTACCGGTATCACCAAATCCGACAACGGCCACTATTAATAAAATTTTACCTGTGGATGAACAAAATCCTCATGGTACCGTTCGTGTGAAGTTAAAAAGTGTTACACAGATGGAAGAAGATTTACGCCATTCCTTAAAAATATTTGATTTAACTGCAAACACGATAAAAGAAGCTATTCAAACGACTCAAACAATGAAATTTGATGTGGTGGAACCAAAAGCAAAACCACATTTGTCCTTTTTACAAGCAGTTGTGCGTGGGTATGAGGCGGTAGAACAACAATTAGGAGAAGAAGTCATCGTTGACCTTCTTGCCTTTCAAGATTACGTAGCAAAAGAAGAAAAGGCATGTTTTGTGGAATGGATTGAATTGTATTATGATTGCCCGTTAACAGCTCAAGGAATTATGTTAGTAGATACACCAGGAGCCGATTCCATTAATGCTCGTCATACAGGTGTTGCATTTGAATATATTAAAAATGCAGATGCTGTATTATTTGTAACATACTACAATCATGCATTTAGTAATGCTGACCGAGAGTTTTTAATCCAACTTGGTCGTGTGAAAGATACGTTTGCTCTAGATAAAATGTTCTTTCTCGTTAATGCGAAAGACTTAGCAAGTAGCGATGAAGAACTCGAAGGGGTACTGACACATGTCTCGGATAATTTAGTTTCGTGTGGAATTAGAAACCCGCGCATGTATCCAGTATCGAGTCAATTAGCACTTTTAAGCAAAGTACATCATCACAATCAATTAAACGAGGCACAAGAGCACCTATATCGTAAACATACAGCATCGAAAGAAATGTTAATGCCAGCTGAACAAGCATTCCAACAATCTGGGATGAATATTTTTGAAAAAGATTTCATTACGTTTACGATTACAGAATTGACGGAAATGGCCATTAATGCAGCGAAGGCTGATATAGAACGAGCGAAAGGAACGTTAGATGATTTCATTCAACATGCAACTGCTGATCAATCTGTCCGTTTGAAGAAAAAGGAAGAAACAGAGCAGTTACAAAAAAGTGTGCTGCATATTTTAAAAGAACTGGATGAGGAAACGAATATTCGAAGTATGGAACAAGAAATTACCGAATTAATATATTATGTTAAACAACGTTTGTTCTTACGTTATCCAGATTTTTTCAATGCGGCGTTTAATCCAGCTTCTCTTGTAGAAGATGGACGTGATATGAAAAAAGCGTTACAAAAATCTTTAGATGAATTTATGCAAATGACATCTTTTGATTTAGCACAAGAATTACGTGCAACGGCATTACGTTCGGAAAACTATATGAAAACATCATTAGCTACTGTACATGAAAAACTTCAAAAGCAAGTCAGAGAAAAGACGGGTGAATGGACATTTTTACCTTATGAACCAATGAGCTATGCAACACCACAGATTGAAGATACGTTTGCTTTAGAAAATGAAGGGAAATTTCAAAAAGTACTTTCTTTCTTTAAAAACGGAAAACACTTTTTTGAAGGAGAAGGAAAAACAAAGATGCGCGATCATCTTCAAGACCAACTAGATGAGCCAGTATCTCTTTATTTAGAAAAGGAAAACCAGAAATTAAAACAATATTATTCCGATTTATTCAAAGAGGCAATAGCACTCATGGAACAGAACTTAATACAAGAAGCAAATGAATATTTTGCGGGAAAACTAGCGGTTCTTTCGATGAATGTCAATGTAAGTCAACTAAAAGAAGCACGCCAGCAATTAGGACAAATCATGTAAAAAAGCTAAACCACTTCAAGTGGTTTAGCTTTTTTTAGAAGAATAGGTTATTGTAGCAAAAAAAAGTGATTAACGTATTCTTCTTGTTTGATGAAAAGGTTGTTTGGTGAATTTATCATGTTGGTATAAATTTAATAAGTGATCAAGTTCTTGACTGCATTGTACTGTTTCGATTGCACTTAGTCCAATATCTTGTGCAAGATGAATCATTTCTTCTCTTTTTCTTTCAATGGCATTCACTATACTATTCATGGTACCCCTATACTCACTCCTAAAACAGTTCTCTTTATTCCTGTTTGTTGTGTAGCAATCCCATGATGAAAAAACAGGTATTTCACTTCTATTTGTGGAGAATACTCTCTACTAAAAGTGTTTATATATAACGCACGTCCATTATTATGACCAATTTTTATAAAAAAAGAAAGTCTTTCTACAAAAGAAGTGAAAACAATACAAAAAAATCCTCATAATCGACTTTTTTCGGTTAAGAATTTTCTTGTTGATGTGTTTTAAAAAACAGTTTAAAAAATAAATAAAAGGCTGGAACCATGATGATCAATCCAATAATGGTAGTGTATAGGAGTGCCGTATACATAGGGGAATTAGTCATTCCTATATCGATTGGTAAAATAGGATAAATAATGTATGGGAAATGTGCTCTACCATAAACAAAAGCAGCAAGAATTAATTGAATCCCAAATAAAATAGGGATGAGTGGTGTTTTTAATAAACTTTGATGCATTTCTTGTCTTTTGTAAAATAAAAGCGCATAGCCTATGATAAAAAACAAGCTAGATGCAAGTAACCAAGGCATTTGTACCCGCATTTTTTCATACAACCAAGGGGATTCATACGCAATAGTAACGAGCAATAATACACCTAAAAAATAACTAATGGGTGCAGTAACCAATGTATTTTTTAAATAGCTATCAAAGGCACTTTTATCTCCAAGTTTTAAACTTCGTTGGCAAAGGAACAAAGCAGAAATAAACAAACTGCTCATCACCCCGAACAGAAGGAAATTATATTCTAATGGACTTGTAAAAAGTTTTGTTAAGGACAATACATACCTTCCATCCACTTGATCGATATAGCCGCCTTGAGCAACGGGCAAGACGCTAATTAATAATCCAGGAATTAAAATTCCGGAAATACCTGAAATGGTAATTAATACTTCACTTCGTTTTTTTACTGCATGCGCATAGCCCATCATGGCGCTTCGAATGAGCAACAATAATAAAATGATACTAGCGGGAACGAGTAATAATGTCCCAAATAAAAAAGCAGCTTTCGGAAAAAATGTAATAAGAGATACAACGAAAAACACAAGAAAAACGTTTGATATTTCCCAAAAAGGAGATAAAAACTGTTGGGATAAATCTTTTGCTGTTGTGTTTTTTTGTCCTTGATAATACATACTCCAAAAGCCAGAACCGAAATCAATCGAACCAAATACAGCATACACAATAAGCAAAGTGTAAATAATCAAAATCGCAATCGTTGCTTGGGTCATCCCTTCATCACCTCTTGTTCAATTGGTCTTCGCTTAAAATACCGATAAAGTACAAAGGCTGTTGTTACAAGTAACAGAACATAACACGCTGTAAACAAAAAGAAAAATACTCCAATATTTCCGGTTAATGTAGCTGCTTCACTTGTTTTTTGAACTTTATAAATCGTCCATGGTTGTCTACCAACACAAGAAAAAATCCAACCAAATTCAGTTGATAGCATGGCCAAAGGACCACTAACGATAAATGTTCCTAAAAGGAAACGAGGAATTTCTTTTTTTCTTTTTTCATAAATGAGGTAGACAATAAATAGAAGAATGAGAAAAGAACCAATCATAACCATTCCGTTGAACAACGTATGGATATATAATGGTGGCCATTCATCTTCCGGAAATTCCTTCAATCCGCGAACGACAGTGTTAATGTCATTTCCAGCAAGAAAGCTTAACAAGTAAGGGATTTCAATGGCACCTTTTATCGTTTCTGTTTCTTTATCTGCAACACCAAAAATAGCTAAAGGGGCTTGAGATTGTGTTTCAAATAGTCCTTCTGCTGCGGCTAATTTTTCAGGTTGTTGCGTATGTAACATTTGTGCTGCTGTGTGTCCATTTAGTGCAGTTAAAATAGCAAAAATACCACCAACAAACATCCCTATTCGTAGCCCCTTTCGATAAAATGCTTTCGTTTTTTCATGGTGCCTTTTTAATAAAAAGTAACTACTAATACCCGCGATAATAAAACCAACTGTTGTTAACGCCGATGTGACCACGTGATAAGCTGTAATAAAAAAGCTTGGGTTAAAAAAAGCTGCGATAGGATCTACATTTGTTATCGTTCCGTCTGGCAATACATCAAACCCTTGTGGTGTTGCTTCAAAAGAGTGGACGTTTGTAATTAATACCGCACTCAAGATGGCACCAAGTGCTACGAAAAAAACACTGATAATACGTAACTTTGTATTTAATTTATCCGCGGCATAAATATAAATAGATAGAAAAATCGCTTCTAAAAAAAAGGCGAATATCTCCATTTGGAACGGAAGTGCAATCACTTCCCCGACGATTTCCATAAATTGAGGCCATAGTAAAGATAGCTGAACACTTGCAATTGTTCCAGATGGAATCGCAACACCTAGTAAAATCGCTTGTGCTCGAATTAGTCTTTTTGCCATTAATGAATAGTGGAGATCATTGGTGCGTGCATAAAATATTTCGGAAATTAAAATAATGACCGGTAATCCCACCCCCATTGTTGCAAAAATAATATGAAATGCCATCGTTGTACCAAATAATGAACGTGTCATTAATAATTCATCCATCTTAATCGTCCTTTCTTTTCTATGTATGATTCATGAAAATCTTGTTGATTATCGTGATTTTTTCTTATTTTTTTGGGAGTCAGAACAAATTTGTTTCTTTGTCCCTTTCATCTAGCATGGTCAATTAAACAGAAATTATTCAAACAATGACTAGTGAGAATTTTGGTGCTATAATGAAGAAAAAATGGAGGGAAAAAAATGAGTGTACATAAACAATTAACGGAACATTCTAAACGACAACATGAGCGTATCGTGCGTTTTAAACAACTAGATATGATGCGTGAATTAGCAATTGATGAAGCAATAGAACAAATGAAGAAAACAGGTATATGTTCAGTGGGAAAAATCAATGACATTACGAAACAAATCAACGAATTAGCTAGACAAGGAATTGTCCCTACCCGTAAACTTGTTTCAATAGAAATGGTAAAAGAATATGTAGAAAGATAAAAAAGTACAGATTTCTGTACTTTTTTTATTTTTATAAAAAGGAGAAATAATAGATAAAGTAGAATAATAGTAAAGAAATCTATTGAAAATGGGTTTAAAATATAAAGAAATGGGAATAGGAAAGTTAGTAAATGTTTTACGAATATCCACAGCAAGGGTTAAAGGAGGAACAAAATGGGGAAAAATAAACGCTACTCATTGCAAGAAGCCATCGCATTAATTAATGATGGAGATATGGTGACATTTAGTGGTTTTACCGTTTGGAGACGCCCAATGGCGGCTGTATACGAAATGATTCGTCAAAAAAAGAAAGATTTACACATTGTCGAGGTAAACTCTGGTACACATACAGAGCTTTTAATTGGAGCTGGATGTGTTAAAATATGGGAGTCTTGTTGGATAGGTCATGAGTTGTTTGGTAAAGTACCACATTGTATGAACCGTGAATTAAAAAAAGGAACGATTATCGCAGAAGACTATAGTCATCAACATATGGTGTATCGTTTAGCAGCAGGTGCTTATGGTGTTCCGTATTTACCTACATATGCTGCAAAAGGTTCTGATATTTTAAATCCAGATTATGATATGTTAGGAAATAACAATCTTCGTACTGGGGAAGATCCACATATTCCTAAAAAGAAATTCGACTTCCAAGAAGACCCATTTTATGACGAAGGAACATTAATCCATGTTCCAGCTGCAAGACCCGATGTGTGCATTGTTTCTGCTCAATTAGTAGGAGAAGAAGGGACATTGCGTATTTTAGGGCAAACATATACGGATGAGGAAGCAATAAAAGCGGCGAAAAAAGTAATTGTAATCGCAGAAGAAGTGGTTCCAGAAACATATTTACGCGAAGATCCAGCAGCTAACTTAATTCCTAGTTATTTAGTAGATGCGATTGTGGAATTACCTTGGAATGCCCACCCAACAGGTTCATATGGGGCATATGATATTGATGGTGCATTTATTTCCAAACTTGCGGAAGCAACACGTACGGAAGAAGGAACACGAGAGTGGTTAAATGAATGGGTATATGGTATCTCGTCTCATGATGAATACTTAGATAAATTAGGTGCTTCATATTTAGATAAATTTAAAGCCAATTCTTACATGAAATATAGTACACGGTTGAAAAGAGGGGTGTAAACGATGACAAATGTAATGGAAAAGAAAAAAGAGTATTTGTCACCAGGAGAATATTCGATTACCGATTTACTTGCAGTAGCTGCGGCTAGGGAAGTAAGAGACGGAGAAATTGTGTTTGCTGGTACAGGGCTACCGATGCTAGCGATTGCACTTGCCAAACTAACGACAGCGCCGACGAGTAAACTCATTTATGAAGCTGGAACAATTGACTCTTGGAGTACGGTTCTTCCTTCATCTGTGGGAGATGCGCGTTGTGTAACGCAATGTTCGGTTGCCTCTGGTTTATTTGATGTTTTCAACCAACTACAACGCGGAACGATTGATTTAGCGTATTTAGGTGGGGCAGAGATTGATAAATACGGCAATGTGAACACAACAGTCCATGGTGAATATTTAAATGCTGATTTCCGTTTCCCTGGAAGTGGTGGAAATAGTGATATTAACAGTATGGCAAAACGAACAGTATTTTTAATGGTGCAAGAAGAACGACGTTTTAAAGAAAAAGTAGATTATATTACTTCTCCTGGATGGCGATTCGTTAATCATCCAAGCGGGGAATGGGTGTCTCGTCAAAAAGCGTATGGTAAACGATTCATTGGTGGACCTTCTGCTGTTATTTCTAACATGGCAGTTTTTCGGTTTGATGAGACTACTGGGGAAATGTATGTTGATACGATTCACCCAGGTATTACAAAAGAACAGTTACAAGCAAATTGTGGATTTGAACTAGACTTTTCACGATTAAAAGGAGAAACATTAGCGCCAACTCGTGAAGAAATTGATTTGCTTTATAATCAAGTGGATACAGACGGAATTTTCTTAAAAAAACGAAAATGATATTTTTAAAAATAAAAAAACAGACAGGAGTGGAGATTACCCATACCTGTCTGTTTTTTTACACCCAACCGCGAGCTCGCATTGCTTCGGTTACACGTAAAATAGATCGCATAAAAGCTGCTGTCCGTAAATCAGTTTGATATTCTTCTGCTAGACGATCTACCTGTTTATATGAATCTACCATAATAGGTTTTAATTTAGCGTTTACTTCTTCTTCCGTCCAATAATAATTCATCATATTTTGTACCCATTCAAAGTAAGAGACAGTAACTCCACCAGCATTTGCTAAAATATCTGGAATAATAACAATTCCTTTTTCTTTTAAAATAGCATCTGCTTCTGGTGTTGTTGGACCATTCGCTGCTTCGGCGATTAATGTTGCTTGAATTCGATCTGCATTTTGTGATGTAATTTGGTTTTCTAATGCAGCGGGAACTAAAATATCAACATCTAATTCCAATAAATCAAGTGGATTAATTTGATAGGATTCTCCGTAATCTAAAATAGATGCTGTATCTTTTAATAGTTCCACTTTTTCTAAATCCAAACCATCGGGGTTATAAATGGCTCCTTTAGAATCACTAATCGCAACAATTTTACAACCCAAGTCATGCAGTAAATTTGCCGCTACACGTCCTGCATTTCCAAATCCTTGAATAGCTACAGAAGCGTGTTTTAATGGTCTCTCTAGTTTTTTCATTGCTTCTTCAATAACGAACACGCAACCTCTTGCCGTCGCTTCATTTCTTCCTTTTGATCCTCCTAGAATTAATGGCTTACCAGTAATGACACCAGGAGTATACGCATCTCCGTGTAATCGACTGTACGTGTCGACCATCCAACCCATTACTTGAGCATTTGTATACACATCAGGTGCAGGGATATCTCGATTTGGACCAATAAAATCACCAAGTGCTTCGATAAATCCGCGACTTATTCGTTCCACTTCGCTTTTAGATAACTTTCTAGGATCACAGACGACCCCGCCTTTTCCACCACCATAAGGAAGGCCAACGACCCCACATTTAAACGTCATCCACATAGAAAGAGCGCGTACTTCATCGATGGTAACATCAGGATGAAAACGAATGCCTCCTTTGGTTGGACCTACTACGTCGGTGTGTTGAGAACGGTACCCTTCAAAGACCTTCGTCGTTCCATCATCCATTTTTACTGGGAAGGTAACCGTTAATACACGTTGTGGATGTTTCAATATTTCAACAATTTCGTCTTCTAATCCAAGTTTTTCAGAAGCAATTTCAATTTGCCTTTGAACAATTTTAAAGGGATTTAACATCTCTTGTTGCACCATTTATATCCACTCCTTATTCTTTTTCACAATCGATCCTTCAAGCAATGAGATAGTATATAATTATAATAGAAAAATAATAAATAATTGTCAATTACTTTTAAATAAGAGAAAAGCGTATAATTATAGTAAATAGAAGATTAAATGAATGGATGATTTTATAATATAAAAAAATAAGACTATATTAAAATAATAAAATGGGTGTATAGAATACATATATGAAATGATAAGTAATCGTTTTCAATAAAATACTTTATTTTACATTTATATAAAAAACGTCGATAATTCAATGCTTATTACGAATTTTTATAAAAAAGAATTAATGTATAAATATAAAATAAAAATGAATAAAGAATTATATTATAAATGATTTTTTAGTGATGTCTTAAAAAGAAAATATAATTATTTAAGTTAAAAAACATTTTATCATTATGTATATTTTGTGAAATGTATTTTCGTTTAGTAAGTAAAAGTCTTTATTTTTTTATATTTGAAAAAATAAACTAAAGAAAAAGGTTGCTTTTTTTATTCATAATTAAAAAGTTTTTTTACACCATCTTCGAAAATGGAACTATATTTTCGGTCTTTATCCTTTAGATAAATTCTTTTCAGATTCACTATTATCTAGTATTCTAAAGAAAAAAGAAAAGTAGGAGTGACGAGAGATGAATTGTAAAGCACTAGTTGTTACGACTTTTGCCATTTTGCTAGTAAGCGGATGTGAAGATAAGAAAGAGGTAGGAGTAGAAAAGGTATCAAACACACAACAAGTACAAACGAATATAAACAAAGAGAGTGAATCGGAAAAACAAGAACTGAAAAAGAACCCCTTACTAATTTTAGTTAATAAAAATCATGCTATTGATCAAAATAATCGTCCAACGGATTTGGTTATTCCAAAGGTTCGTTTTCCATATGAAGAAGATGTTGAAAAAAAATATATAAAAAAGGATGCCGCAGAAGCTTTAGCAGAAATGTTTCAAGCTGCTGAAAAAGAAAGTCTATTTTTATACGGACAATCTGGTTACCGTAGTTATGAACGCCAAGTAACGATTTATAATGGAAATGTGCAGACAATGGGAGAAGAAAAGGCAAATGCGATTAGTGCAAAACCAGGCGAAAGTGAGCATCAAACCGGTTTAGTGATGGATATAACGTGTGAAGCGGTTGGTTTTGATGTGGTAGAAGAATTTGGCGAAACGAAAGAAGGAAAATGGGTTGCAGATAATGCTCATAAATATGGGTTTATTATCCGATATCCAAAAGGAAAAGAAGAAATAACTGGTTATAGTTATGAACCGTGGCACCTACGTTATGTCGGAGTAAAACCAGCAACAGAAATAACGAAAAAAGGGATTACATTAGAGGAGTATTTAGGAGAAAAATAATCGAACTATTTAACGGATAATAAAAGAAAAACACCTTCCAAATTTTTGGAAGGTGTTTTCTCAATGAAGAGAAAAAATGTGGAATTTGGAGAAAAAATAAGAGGTTGGCGTATTTGAAAGATAAAGGGGGGAACAGCAAAACACTTAATTTTGTTCTGACAAGAGAGGGTTAAGTATTTAGTCACCTCCTTTCTTGTTTTTATTGTAACAAGAAGAACAATATTACAACGTAATGTTGTTGTGAAAAAAAGCCTTGTTTCATTAAGGGAACGTAAAGATTGTTAACACTGTGGAAAAAAACAAGAGTAAGTACCTATATCCTGCTCTATCTAGAGAAAGGGGTTAGTTCATCTATTCTATTGTGTTTATACGAAGTTTGAAAAATAAAAGAGAAACCTTGACTAACGCTAGGTTTCCCTTCTTTTTTCGATGATTATGCTTTTTTTTGGGATGATGATAAAATGAATCCAGTAATGAACGCTACTCCAAAGAAAGTGATAAGAAAGAGAAAAGGAGAATTCACTGTTCCAAATGCAACTTCATGTTGTACGGTTTTTGCTTTTTGGAAAATAATCGGTTCATAATGCCATGTTTTTATAACACTAACCATTGTTTCTCCTACTAGATAAGTTAGATGAAGGGCAAACGAAATAACCAATGCTTGAATAACGGTTTTCAATGTAACATACCCCTTTCTTAGCCTTTAATCCTATAATAAAGAACATTTGGATTGTTGTAAACAAACGATACTTGCTAAAATATTGGTCTTCTTTGTTCATGGATAAGAGAACTGATAAAGGATGGCTATATAAAATCGGAAAAAGCACCTCAATCTATGATGAAAGGTTCTTTTCGAAAAAAATTTTATGAATAAGTTTGTCTGGAAATTTGCATAAAGGTATTTGGATTTGTTACAGGAACAAATCCAAATTTTTTATATAAATCATGAGCATCGAGCGTTGATAAAATAAAACGACGAAGTGTTTTAAATTCTGGGTAACTTAAAATAACCTCGATTAAAATTCTAGCCAATCCTTGGCCACGATATTGTTCTAAGATGAAAACATCTGCTAAATATGCAATAATGGAAAAGTCACTAATAATGCGTGCAAATCCAACTTGATTCGGTTTATCAACCTTATTTTTTTCATATACACCAAAACAAATACTAGCATTATCAATGGATTTATTAACTAATGCGCGATCAATTCCTTTGGCCCAGTATGCTTTGGTTGATAAGAATTCAAATACTACCTCTCGATTGATTAATTGTGTGTCTGTTGAAATAAAAAAGCCCTCATTTTGCCATAAAATATGTTTCCTTTCTTCCATTTTTCTAATTCCCCACCTTGTAGTATTTTATCCTTCGTTAATAGGCAGTAAGACTTTCACTTAAATATGAGATAACCTAAAAAGTGAAATGTGGTATCTCCCTGCGCCAATCAAAGTTCGGATGTCCCCTTCTTGATGTGCCTTAAAGGAAAGAACCTCCTCATTTTTGGTGATACGAAGATATTTTTTACGTAAAAGATTTCGTATGATTGATTTATTAAACGAAGGATTATTCTTTTGTTATCAAAAGTTTTGCTATATGTTTTCCATTCTACTATGAAAAAGGAGAAAATCAACTATAATTATTCAGAAAATTCTTTCAAATTCTTAAAAATTAAATATTCCTTAAATTTCTTTTTTCTAGGCATTTCTTTCATATGATAAAGGTAGAATGATACATTGAGGAGCGGAAAAGTATGCCTGCTATTTTAGAAATGATGGAGAAGGAAAAAACGGTTCAAGAATTATTTGAAAAATATTCTCATAGAGTATATAAAACAGCTTTTTATATTGTAAAGGATCCTTATTTAGCTCAAGATGTTGTGCAAGAAACGTTTATTAAAGTGTATAAAAATTTAGATAAAGTAAAAGATAAAGATAAAATTAGTTCTTGGTTAACGACTGTGACGACTACGACCGCCATTGATGAGGGACGAAAACGAAAAAGATGGAACGAACGAACAACTGATGACGTGTTAATAGATAATAATGAACCTAAAAAACAGTCGATGTCAGTGGTGGAAAAGAAAGTAGAAGAGTCGGATACACAAGAAATGATTTATCATTGTTTATTTAAACTTGATCCAAAATTTAAAGAAGTATTAATGCTTAAATATATTTCAGAATTAAAAGATAAAGAAATCGCAGAAGCGTTAGAAATAAATTTAGGTACGGTTAAATCACGACTCTACCGTGCTAAATTAAAATTTAAAGATGTTTTACGCCATCACTGTACGGAGTAAAAGGAGCAAGGATGATGAAAAAAATTGATCATCAATATGATCAATGCATGAAAAAATGGTTAAAAAAAGCGATTGATTCATGCCCAAGTCCTCAAAAATCAAAAGAAGAGATGTGGCAAGAAATAAAAAGCAAAGTCCTTGAAAAATAAGACTTTGCTTTTTTTTCTTTAAAAATATGTGTACAATAAACGATAATGAATGATGAAGATAGGGGACAATTGTATGACAACAAAAGTTATAAAAACAGATTTAGAAATTGCGCAAGAGACAAAAATGAAACCTATAAAAGACATTATTGAACCATTAAATGTGCAAGAACATGAGTGGGAGCCATATGGACATTATAAGGCGAAGCTATCTTTAGATCTTTTTGAGCGGTTAGATCAAGAAAAAGATGGGAAAGTTATCTTAGTTACTTCTATTAATCCGACTCCAGCCGGGGAAGGAAAGTCAACGGTAACGATTGGATTAGGACAAGCATTAAATAAAATTGGTCAAAAAGCAATTGTTGCTTTAAGGGAACCTTCTTTAGGACCAAATATGGGGATAAAAGGTGGAGCAGCTGGTGGTGGTTATGCACAAGTAATGCCGATGGAAGAAATTAATCTCCACTTTAATGGAGATTTTCATGCCATTACGACAGCGCATAACACCGTTGCTGCAATTCTAGATAATCATTTACATCAAGGAAATGAATTAAATATCGATACGAGAAATATTGTGTGGAAACGTGTATTAGACTTAAATGACCGTGCGTTGCGTAACATCGTGATTGGTCTAGGCGGGAAAAATCAAGGGGTGCCACGCGAAGACGGTTTTGACATTACCGTTGCATCGGAAATTATGGCTATTTTATGTTTAGCTACTAGTGTAGAAGATCTTCGCAAACGATTAGGAGAGATGGTCGTAGCGTACAATATGGACGGGGAACCGGTAACCGTAAAAGACTTACAAATAGAAGGGGTTTTAACGTTACTGTTGAAAGATGCAATTAAGCCAAATGTGGTGCAAACGCTTGAGCATACACCAGCCTTCATTCATGGTGGACCATTTGCCAATATCGCCCACGGTTGTAATAGTATTATTGCAACAAAAATGGCAGCAAAACTTGCAGATTATGTCGTGACAGAAGCTGGCTTTGGTGCAGATTTAGGAGCAGAAAAGTTTTTAGATATTAAAATGAGAGAAGCAAATATGCAACCAGCGGCGGTTGTCGTGGTTGCAACCATTCGAGCATTAAAAATGCATGGAGGGCTTGCAAAAGACCAATTAAAAGAAGAAAATGTAGCTGCGTTGGAAGCTGGTTTAAGCAATTTGAAGAAACATTTAGAAACGATTGAATCTTTCGCTGTTCCTTATGTTGTTGCCATCAATAAGTTTATAACAGATACTCCAGCAGAAATTCATTTTTTAGAAAATTGGTGTGAAAAACACCGTGCCCCAGTAGCATTAACAGACGTATGGGGTGCAGGTGGCGAAGGTGGAAAGGAATTAGCAGAAAAAGTGATGTCTGTCATTGAATCAGAAGAAAATCTTTATGCACCTTTGTATGAACTGGACGCATCATTAGAAGAAAAAATGAACACGATTGCTAAAAAGGTATACGGAGCGGAAGGTGTTGTTTTTTCAAAAAAAGCAGAACAACAGTTAGCGGAATTTAAAAAGTTTGGTTGGGATCACCTTGCTGTTTGTATGGCAAAAACACAGTATAGTTTAACAGATGATCCTAGTTTAATCGGCCGACCAGAAAGATTTTCTATTACTGTTCGGGAACTGCGTCCTTCTGTTGGAGCAGGCTTTATCGTCGCGTTAACTGGTAATGTATTAACAATGCCTGGATTACCTAAAAAACCAAATGCATTAAAGATGAACATAACTGAAGATGGAAAAGCTATCGGCATTTTCTAAACAAACAAAAAAATCGTATCATGTATCGATACGATTTTTTTTATTTGTATTTTTTTCAGGAACTAAGTCAACACCACCAGGATGGAATGGATGACATTTTAATAGTCGCTTAATGGTAAGATATAACCCTTTCCATGGTCCGAACCGTGAAATCGCTTCATACCCATAGTGTGAACATGTGGGATAAAACCGGCATGTCGGTGGTTTGATGGGAGAAATAAATTTTTGGTAAAAACGAATAATAGCAAGTAAAAAACGTTTCAAATTAAGAATCTCCTTTACTCCATTTACCGATAGATAGATGATACGTATTCATATATTCTTTGTAATGAGAAATCCCCATAATTTTTTCAAAAAGTTGTTCGTAAAAAAATGGATGACCGACTGTATCTAATGTTTCCAACCGACATTCTAAACGAATTAATTCAGCAAGTAAACCTGCTTCCCAAAATAGTCGTTGATACATGCTTACACCATATGTACTAATAAATGGTTTAAAGGAAGTAACAAAACTCATCGTTAAACAACTATTTTTTATAAAAGGGTCTTCTATGCAAATATCACTAATCATTTCATCAAGAGAAGCTTCATACAGAAGAAAGAAGCGGTATTTAGAAATTATTTCTTTCCATTTAAACTTTATCTTACATTGGCTCCGAAAGGAAGTCATTTGCTTATCATTTAAAAATAAAAAATATAAACCAGGTTTAACGCCAGTAACTCGATTAATAAAAATGGCGAACTGAAGTGACTCTTTCCAAGGCAGCCATTCATGCCGCAAATGAAGAAGTGTCGTCACTAATGATTGTAAAATTTGTTCAAACGTTTCATATGGCATGATGTACGTTTTGTCAAAGTGAGTACCTTGTTCCAACGATTGCACACGTCTTCGTTCTAAAATTTTTTTCTTTTCTACTTTTCTTCGTTGTACCAACGGTTGTAATAATTGTTTATGCGTCAGTTCTTGTAAAGTTTGTGCAATTTCATTACATGGAGAAATGCGATGACGCTGTGTCGGTGGGCTGTGTGGTAGTACAGTAGGAATAGGTATTCCTAAATTAGGTTGAAAATTTAACACACATTCACAACGCTCTCCAGAAGTTACATTTAACAACTCATCCAACATAGAAGGATGAAAATGAGAAATTAATTGACCATGGAAATTTAATTGTTGGCCAATAATTAGAAAGTTCGTAAGCAAGTGTCCAACATCTATTTGAAATTTTTTGAAATGATAATGTTTGAAAGCTTTATTAAATTGACTTGTGATACAAAGAAACCAATTTGGTTTTATCATCCCTTTTGTAAGTATTCCCCATTCTTCTGTTGATAACGTACGAATTATTTCGATTGTATGTTCCTCTGCATCATATTTTCCGATAAAGGGATAAGCTGATAAAGGTGGAAGGGCTGCTGAAATAATATAACAAAATAAAGGGGCTGCTTCGAACTGAGGATGAGATTTTGTAAACGAATGATGGGAGTAAAACAACAGTTGACTTAATGTTTGAACCGTAAAACTCGGTTGAATGGAATTATTCATATGGCTGTAATGATACAGACGAAATAAACGATCGACAGGCATTTTAGGAAGAAGAAAGTGAGCGTTATTCCGCCTTTTCTTTTTTTCTTTCTGAATATGTGGTACAAAATTTTTATTTTCTTTATAAGAAAGTTTAGAAGCTTCATGAAACATAAACAATTGCTCAATTTGTTGCTGGAACATTTCATATCATCCTCTCTACAAACTTTACTAAAATTATACAATATTTTTAGTATTTTGTAAACTTATAGTTTATTTCCTTAAACGAAATCTTTTGTAAGGGGGGGTTCCTGACTATTGACGAGGAATAAAAAAGTAAAAACTAGACGAAACATGTCGCCTAGTTAGGTGGGGAACTTCCTGTTTGAAGTGTAATATAATCGATGACTCTAGTAAAAATGACAATGTCATTTGTAATTAAAAATGCTGGTAACAACAAAAAAGCTAACAATAATGCTAGTAAACAAGCCAAAGGAACACCGATGAGTGTTTTTGCTTTAGACATAGACTACACGCTCCTTTCTAACATTTACCGTATAATAAAGCCTATTGTGAATAAAAAGAAAGAGAACAAAAAAATATTTTCATAAAGAAAAACGAAGTAAAAACAGTTGACGTTGATAATCTTTATCACTAAAATGGTAATAGATAAAAAGGAGGCCGTTTCGTATGGTACTAGCGGATTTTAAAGCAGAAACAAACGTACGTATTTTAAATTTAGGAAATGTAACACCAATCGTAAAAAAAAGAATGAATGATTTAGGATTAATAGAAGGGATAGAAATATCTTTATATAGAGTATTGCCATTTAAAGGTCCAGTAATCGTTGATTGCCAAGGACAAACAATAAGTTTTCGGTACAATGACGCGAAGTGTATTGAGGTAGAAGCAGTATGAAACAATATGCATTAGCAGGTAATCCAAATACCGGGAAAACGACACTTTTTAATGCGCTTACAGGTTCTTATGAATATGTCGGAAACTGGTCAGGGGTTACTGTTGAAAAGAAAATAGGTGAATTAACGAATAAATCAGGAAAATTAGTCGATCTTCCAGGTATTTATTCATTATCTCCTATTTCAAAAGATGAAGGAGTTGCGACGCAATTTTTAATGAACGAATCCTTTGATGGAATCATTAATATTGTAGATGCTTCTCAATTGTTACGAAATCTACATTTGACAATTCAATTAATTGAAATGAATCGCCCGATATTACTTAGTTTAAATATGTTAGATGTGGCATCTGCGAGGGGCATTACTGTTAATACAGAGAAAATGGCAGAAAAATTAGGTGTGCCTGTAATACCTGTAGTAGCACGAATTGGGAAAGGATCAGATGATGTACTACAAGCACTTAGTCACTTTGAAAATAAAAAAAGAGCAAACTTTCAGCTAGATTATGGCGAAATTGTAGAACAATCCATCAAACGATTATCCGTTTATTTCCAGAATCATAATCTTTCAAAACGATGGTATGTTCTTCAGCTTCTAGATGAAAATATGGTTGTTTGGCAACAAGTAGAGAAACAACTTTCAAAAAAAGAGATATCATTTATTAAAAAAGAGATAGAGGCATTAAAACAAGCATTACATGTTCCTTCGATGAGTCAATATTTATACCAAGTACGTAATCATTATATTAAAGAATTATTATCCGAAGTAGTAATTAAAAATGAAAAATTTCATAAAAAAACATTATCCAAAAAACTAGATGCTGTTGCGACGCATCCTATTTTTGGAATTCCATTGTTTTTAGTTATTTTATTTTTTATGTTTAAAATTACGTTTGAATGGATTGGGACACCGTTATCCGATCGTTTAGATGCCTTTTTTAGTGGACCATTAACCGATTGGACTATTCAGTGGTTAACAGCTATTGGTGCAAACGATTTTATTCAAGATGTTGTGACGGATGGGATTATCTCTGGGGTTGGCGGTGTGTTAGTCTTTGTTCCGCAAATATTTGCACTTTTTTTCTTTATTTCATTTATTGAAGATAGCGGTTACATGGCAAGGGTTGCAGTTGTAATGGATCGTTTTATGGAGAAAATCGGCTTAAACGGAAAAGCGCTGATTCCACTGATTATTGGATTTGGATGTAACGTTCCTGGAGTAATGGCAACTAGAGCAATTGAACAACCGAAAGAGCGGCTATTAACAATTCTTATTTCACCATTAATGTCCTGTTCGGCTCGACTAGCGGTGTATGCTTTATTCGTTTCTATGTTTTTTACAGAAAAATACCAAGCAATTGTTATTTTAAGTTTATATGTTTTAGGAATTGTCGTTGCTATTATTGTTGCTAAATTATTTTCGGCATTTGTTTTAAAAAATGAATCGAGTGTTTTTGTGGTAGAACTCCCACCTTACCGTATGCCTCATTCGAAAACATTGTTTCGTAGTACATGGGATAAAGGAAAAGGATTTGTAAAAAAAGCAGGAACATTTATTTTAGCAGGTTCGATTATCATCTGGTTATTAGGTTACACGGGGCCAGGAGGAATCGATGTAGCGGTAGAGAATAGTTTTATGGCATTAATCGGTGGGTTATTTGCGCCACTATTTATTCCATTAGGATTTGGAACATGGCAAGCAGTTGCATCGCTCATTCCAGGTTTTCTAGCAAAAGAAGTAGTAGTTGCTTCTATGAAAATTATTTATGGATTAGAAGAGGGGGCGAAAGATGTCGCGTTTCAAACCGTATTAATGTCGCATTATACACCGTTAAGTGCATATAGTTTTATGGCATTTATATTATTATATGTTCCTTGTCTTGCCACTGTGGCCGTGATACGAAGAGAACTCGGATCAAAAAAATGGACATTTATTGCTGTAACGTATGCATTTGTCGTAGCGTATGTAGTGTCACTTATTATTTATCAAGGTGGTCGTTTGATTGGTCTTGAATAGGGAGATGATAACAAATGATTAATATTTTATTAGGTGTTCTTATTTTTGGATACGGTTTTTATATGATGTATCGATTTATAAAAAAAAGCAAAGAAGGTATCTGTGCATCATGTGGTTCTAAAAATAGTTGTATAACTAACCATTGTGAACCAACTTCTAGATCATTTTACGATGATTATCGAAAAAACAATCCAATTACAAAATAAAAGGGAAAACGTGATTCATGAATCACGTTTTTTGTTTAGAAAGAAATCATTTTATTTTTGGACGATATTTGATATATTAAATACGGTAGGGGGTGTAAAAATGGAGAAAGGTAAAAGTTGCACGATTGGATGTAAAATTCCAAAAACCAATAAGAGAATTGCTATTTGTCCAGGGAAAGTTGCTTGGGTTTTTGTCATCCTCTTTTTTTTATATCAAATTATTGCGTATGCATAAAAATGTAACTCAAAACCCCTTCCACGGTTGGAAGGGGTTTATTTTAAACTAGTTATCAGTTTTTCTGCTAATCATATTACAAGTAACGCATTTTTAAAGAATTCCGTAATGAAAAGGAAATTTATAAAAAATATCCACACTTATCCACAATTGATAGAGTTACCTTTTTACATTCTTTTAACAAAAAATCTAATTAAATACAGAATTCCTTTAATATTTATACGTAATGATAGTAACGAAGATAAAAGGAGGGATATGATGTCTGTTTTAAAGAAAATTAAAACATTGGAGCAATTAGAAGTCTTAGTATTTAAAGAAGGATATGAATTTGAAAGTAAGGAGTCAAAATCGCTAGTTTTTTTAATGCAACCTTTGGAGTCCAATCAAATTCTTTTTCGCACAATAGATGGACAACAAGTCATTACATCTGTATCTAATCTTCATAAATATTTTATTGGAGTAAAAATGCCTTTTCCAATGACCGGAAAAATATATTATTGAGATGAAAAAGAGTCCCTTAATACATACTTTAGATGACGTGAACTTCGCTTATCAAATCAAAGATTTAGAAAATACTTCTATTGATTTAAATACGCAAAACAAACAGTAAGCTAAAAGTTTTTTCTTACGAGAAGCTGTAAACCGTACGTAAAGGAATGAATGAAGCCAATGTCTGCTGTGTTCTTCACGTAAGCGATGGAACTTTTCCCGTCACTTCTGACCATATCTTTTTTAGGTATGGTTTTTTATTTCACGCATGAAATGGCGTGCATCAATGTTATAGATTGCTAAAAAATCCGTATGATACGTTTTACTGTTTTTGAATATAGCCCCGTCTCTGCGTGTAGTTCTTGTCCCTTCTTCTTACCCATCTGTATGATGAGTATTGACTTTTGCTATGCGCATTCCAAAATAGTGAGCCATTTCTTTACCTATACAATTTTTCGCACCGTAACAAGCTTTTAGTACACCCAGATTTGCTAAAAACTTAAATACTATCACATCCTTGCGTACGGATGATTTCAGCAGTCAAATTCACTAAAATATAATGTTGTAGCCCATCTATACGATACCAGTAGCGAGGAATAGAAGCATATTTTGTGAAACATTTAAATTTTTTACATAATTCAGTCATGATACGAACTTGGTCTTTTTCTCTTGATTGATAAATTTTAGTGCAAGGACAGTTCCATCTGCGTTTATGACATAGCAAACCGTAGAGTTCGTTAAATCTAAATCAACCGCACAAATGACTGTGCTTGGATAACTAAAAAGCAAAAATGGTCACATTTTGGTCACGAAACATATATAAATGTATAAAATATGGTGAAAAAATTATCTTTAAAGAAGTACATAAAACAAAGAAATACGACTAATGATAAAGGAATGTAAAATGTGATGACAAAAAGATGTATAACAAAAACTTATTGATTTCGATAATTTTATTGGAATTTACTTATGACACGAATGTATGATAAGCTATAAATTGCGATATTAACCGTTGTTTTTAAAAAAATAGGTAAAATCGCTTTCATTTTTTCGACAAGTTTTATATGCTAGAGTAGAGATAATTATTAAAGGAGGTAATACATAATGACACAAGACGTATTTAATGCTCGTAAGTCATTTGAAGTAAACGGTAAAACGTTTAACTACTATAATCTTCAAGCTCTTGAAGATGCAAAAGTAGCGGAAGTTTCTAAATTACCTTATTCAGTTAAAGTACTTTTAGAAGCTGTATTACGTCAATACGATGGACGAGTAATCACAAAAGAACACATTGAAAACTTAGCGAAATGGGGAACTGATGGAGTAAATCCTGAAATCGACGTTCCGTACAAACCTTCTCGCGTTATCTTACAAGACTTCACAGGTGTGCCAGCAGTTGTAGATTTAGCATCTCTTCGTAAAGCAATGGCAGACATGGGTGGAGATCCACAAGAAATTAACCCAGAAATTCCAGTTGATCTTGTAATTGACCACTCAGTACAAGTTGATAAAGCAGGTTCTGCAGATTCATTACAATTCAACATGGACTTAGAATTCGAACGTAACCAAGAACGTTACAAATTCTTAAGCTGGGCACAAAAATCATTCAAAGATTACCGTGCGGTTCCTCCAGCAACTGGTATCGTTCACCAAGTTAACCTTGAGTACTTAGCTCCAGTTGTACATGCGAAAGCAAACGAAGATGGAACATTTGAAACATTCCCAGATACATTATTCGGTACTGACTCTCATACAACTATGATCAACGGTATCGGTGTATTAGGATGGGGTGTTGGTGGTATTGAAGCAGAAGCAGGTATGCTTGGACAACCTTCATATTTCCCAGTACCTGAAGTGATTGGTGTTCGTTTAACTGGTCAATTACCAAGCGGTTCAGTAGCAACTGACCTTGCGTTAAAAGTAACACAAGTATTACGTGAGAAAAACGTAGTAGGTAAATTTGTTGAGTTCTTCGGACCAGCAATGAAAGATCTTCCACTTGCTGACCGTGCAACAGTTTCTAACATGGCTCCTGAATATGGTGCAACATGTGGATTCTTCCCAATTGATGATGAATCATTAAACTACTTACGTTTAACTGGCCGTTCAGAAGAACAAGTTCAAATCGTTGAACAATATTGTAAAAACAACGGTTTATACTACAACGAAAACGTTGAGCCAATTTTCACAGACGTAGTAGAAATCAACTTAAGCGAAATCGGAACAAATCTTTCTGGTCCAAAACGTCCACAAGATTTAATTCCTTTAGAAAAAATGCAAGAAGAGTTCAATCGCGCTTTAACTGCTCCTAACGGAAACCATGGTTTAGGTTTAACAGAAGCAGAAAAAGAAAAAGAAGTTCCTGTAAAACTTGCTGATGGACGCGAAGGCGTAATGAAAACAGGTGCAATTGCAATCGCTGCAATTACAAGCTGTACAAACACTTCTAACCCATCTGTAATGTTAGGCGCTGGACTTGTTGCGAAAAAAGCAGTTGAAAAAGGATTAGTTCCTCCTGCATACGTTAAAACATCATTAGCACCAGGTTCAAAAGTTGTTACAGCTTACCTTAAAAACTCAGGATTACTTCCTTACTTAGAGCAAATTGGCTTTAACATTGTAGGATATGGTTGTACAACATGTATTGGTAACTCTGGTCCATTACTTCCAGAAATCGATAAAGCAATTGCTGATAACGATTTAGCTGTTACATCTGTTCTTTCAGGTAACCGTAACTTCGAAGGACGTATCCATCCATTAGTAAAAGCTAACTACTTAGCATCTCCACCATTAGTTGTGGCATATGCATTAGCTGGTACTGTTGATGTTGATCTTAAAAACGATCCTATCGGTAAAGATAAAGATGGTAACGATGTATTCTTTGATGATATTTGGCCAACAGCTGATGAAATTAAAGAAGCAATCAATAACTCTGTAACACCAGAAATCTTCGAAGCTGAATATGCAAATGTATTCGAAAGTAACGCAGAATGGAACAAAATTAAAACATCTTCTGATGCTTTATATACTTGGGATGATAAATCAACATACATTCAAAACCCACCATTCTTCGAAAACTTATCAAAAGAAACAAAAACAATTGCTCCATTAACTGGTTTACGCGCTCTTGCAAAACTTGGTGATTCAGTAACAACTGACCATATCTCACCAGCAGGTTCAATTGCAAAAGACTCACCAGCAGGTAAATACTTACTTGAAAATGGTGTAGAAGTTAAAGACTTCAACTCTTACGGTTCTCGTCGTGGTAACCATGAAGTAATGATGCGTGGTACATTTGCGAACATTCGCATCAAAAACCAACTTGCACCTGGTACAGAAGGTGGATGGACAACATATTTACCAAACGGTGAAGTAATGTCTATTTACGATGCTGCTATGCAATACAAAGAAGACGGTACAGGTCTAGTAGTAATCGCAGGTAAAGATTACGGTATGGGTTCTTCTCGTGACTGGGCAGCAAAAGGTACAAACCTTCTTGGTGTTAAAACAGTTATCGCTGAAAGTTTCGAACGTATTCATCGTTCAAACCTTGCATTAATGGGTGTTTTACCACTTCAATTTAAACAAGGTGAAAGTGCTGAAACACTTGGTTTAAATGGTAAAGAAACATTCGAAGTACAAGTTGATGAAAATGTTAAACCTCGTCAATTAGTAGCTGTTAAAGCAACAGACGCTGAAGGAAAAGTAACAGAATTTGAAGCAATCGTCCGTTTCGACTCTGAAGTTGAAATTGACTACTACCGTCATGGTGGTATTCTTCAAATGGTACTTCGCGAAAAATTAGCTAACGCTTAATAATAAAATGTGATGATCATTCGTGATCATCACATTTTTCTTTTTACACGCCTTATGAATGTGCAAGAAGGCTACCATGTCAAAATGCTAAGGGTTCTTATCATAAGCTGCATTGCTGCGTATGATAAGAATATTCCATCCTGCAATCCATTATATGCTTTTCATCTAAGGATGAGCGGTCTAGGCGGTATATAAGTGGATTAAATCATTTTAGCAGGAACTTTTTACGGATGGAAGATTTTTTGATAAAAAAGTAGACGCTTCTTCACACTAAACTTCTTTTCAAGTCTGCGATGATGATCGAATGTTTTCACTTTATAATACATCGCTTTAAACAATTTATAAAAAAAGTAATCAATATGTTAGGAGTCGTATTAAAATTTCAATTACCATATTTATAATATAAAATATTTCATTATCAGATAAATCATTTACCTCTTAATCTAAAAAAGTGAATAAAACAAAATTTTATATCAGCAGTGGGTTCGCTTTTCGTACATTGTTGGTGCTCCAATTTTTTAAAAAGAGAAGGAACCTAATTCAAAGTGAGACAAAGAAAAAAATGTTCCATAACTTTATTAGTTAAAAACAATACAGAGAATCAATTTTTTGATAGAATAGTGGGGGGAGTATTTTATTGGAGGGGAAAGTATGCCAGAAACAATTCAAATTGGTCCTTTATTTATCCAAATGGATTGGTTGTACGCGTTAATAACAATCGGATTGGCACTTTTTTATATAAAAAAACAAGTGAATGCAAAAGAAATAATTATGAATACATTGGAAAATAGTTTGTTTATTGTTTTTTTATTTTGGAAATTTTCTATATATTTATTTCAACCGAGTTTAATAAAACAACCATTGGGGCTCCTCTATTTTAATGGAGGAAGTAAAGGGTTAACATTAGGATTAATAGCAGCTATTTTATATGTGGGATATAAGTGTAAAAAATCAAATTGGATTATCCGTGATGTACAAATTGTGATTGAAAGTATCTTTTTAGGTTTTTTTATCTTTTCTATCTGTAATGTAATGCAGCAAAATAGTTCCATTGTATATTGGGGACTAATATTGACTATAGCAGTATTGATGTGGGGACTGTTGAAGTTTAAAAAACAGCATGTTTATCAGGCTTATTTATGGTTTACTGCCATGATTTTTGCGGTAGAATTATTGTTAAACAACGGACCGACAAGTTTTTTTGGGTTTACAACTATTCAAGTTAGTTTAATTGCCGGGATGTTTTCCCTTACAATTCATTACTTTGGAGAGAAAGAAAAACAAGAACAGGATTTATCTATACCAGCTAATCAGAATTCACGATTAGAAAGGAGACGATTAAAATGAAAAAAATGATTCCTATTTTGATTATTGTTCTATTAATTGGAATTACCGTATATAATCAATGGGACAAAAAGCAAAAGTTAGAAGATGCTACGACGGAAACAGCCAAAACTTCTGAAGCTAAAAACACTACTGTTGGTTTAGAGCCGAATCAAACAGCGCCCAATTTTGTATTGAAAAACATGCAAGAAGATGTTGTACAATTGTCTGATTACAAAGGAAAAAAAGTAATGGTGAATTTCTGGGCAACGTGGTGTCCTCCTTGTCGAGTAGAAATTCCAGAATTAAATGTTTTTTATAAAAATAAAAATGAAAATGAAGAAATTTTAGCAGTAAATTTAACAACAGAAGAAAAAAGCCCTAGTGCGATTGAAGAATTCGTACAAGAATATGAAATGGAATTTCCAATTCTTTTAGATGAAAACGGGAATGTAGGCAAAATGTATACAGCATTTACGATTCCAACAAGTTATTTTATTGATTCTAATGGAAAAGTTTATTACAAACATGTTGGTCCTTTAACAGAAAGCCAAGTTCGTGATATTTTTGATGAAATGAAATAACGTGATACGATTATAGTGGAATTTTTCAATATTTTCGTAATTGTTAATTATGAAAAAAACTCCACTTGGTATATCCGATGGTTGTGTAGGCAAATGGGATAGTTAACATTTGGTTTGTCACATCTTGCATGTTTTGTACATAACATTCTTTTTCCTACATAAGGAAAGAAAAAGACAAGTGGGTATTTTATTTTTCTATTGATGGATGGGAAATTCCCATTTAATGTGATATACTGATAACAGTACATGACAAGAGAGAGGAATTATATGCTAACAGTTGAAACAAAAGTTCCGGTTCGTTATGCGGAAACAGATCAAATGGGTGTTGTGTATCATGCTAATTATTTAATTTGGTTTGAAGTGGCACGGACGGAACTCATTCATGAACTTGGATTTGATTATGCAAAAATGGAGCAGGATGGAATCGTCTCTCCTGTAACAGAAGTTGAAGTATCTTATAAACGACCAGTGTTATATGGGGAAACAGCGTTGGTTCGAACATGGATTGAATCATATAACGGGTTAAAAGTAGTGTATGCGTACGAAGTATATAATGAAAAAGAAGAACTTTGTGTTACAGGACAAACGGTACATATTTGTGTAAAAAAAGATTCTTTTCGTCCAATTGTTATAAGAAAGTATTATCCAGATTGGCACGAAGCGTATGAAAGGGCTAAAAAAAGAAAACTACTGTGAGCACAGTAGTTTTTTATTTTTCATCTAGAAGATAGAAAGAAGGTTATTGGATGAAAATTGTTTTTTCTTCTTTACAGTGGTTCGCGTTTATAATGGCAAGTGTGATTATTGCACCTTTATCGGTTGGTGTTGCTTTTCAACTAGATGTGGAACAAATAGCAAGTTTGTTACAACGGTCATTTTTTGTTATTGGGCTTACATCTATTTTGCAAGTACTGTTTGGTCATAAATTGCCTATTATTGAAGGACCAGCTGGTGTTTGGTGGGGAGTGTTTTTAATATATGCGTCCGTTGCTGTGGAAATAGGAGATAGTACGGTCATTTGGCAACAATTGATGATGGGCTTGATTATTAGTGGATGTATCTTTATTTTTCTTGGAGCCTTCAATCAATTAAATCGATTAATAACTATTTTTACCCCATTAGTAACAGCTACTTATTTATTGTTATTAATGGGACAATTAAGTGGTCCGTTTTTAAAAGGAATGCTTGGTATTGGCTATTTTGATACATCTATGAATGCTAAAGTAGCATTAGCCTCGATAGCGATATTAATCATGTCGATTCTTTTTTCAAAAAGTAGGTGGTCGTGGATTGGACGGTACTCTATTTTATGGAGTCTTTTGCTTGGATGGGCGCTTTTTTACGTATTAGGATTGACGAAACCTTTAGCAATAAAAGCAGCAGGTGTTTCAGTATTCCCAGAAGTATTTCCATTTGGTTTACCACAATTTAATTTAGGCATGCTTATTACTGTTATTATCTCCACATTATTACTTTTAACAAATATGTTAGCAAGTATAGAAGCGATGAATGCAGTGATGGATGAAAAGAAAAAAAACGTTCGATATCGTCAATCAAGCATTGTTATGGGAATCAATCAGATAATTGCAGCTGTTTTTTCCAGTATGGGAAATGTCCCGATTTCAGGTTCAGCGGGATTTATTTTAACGACTAAAATGAAACGCAAATTGCCATTTATCATTGGATCACTTATTATGTTATCGATTAGTTTTATCCCATCATTGATGATTATGTTAGCATCCATACCTGCACCAGTAGGGTATGCCACAATTTTTATCGCGATGGCAAACATGGGGGCTTTAGGTATTAGCGAACTTGTCAAATCCCAACCATCTTTTCAACAATTAGTTATTGTAGGAATTTCGTTAATGGTAGGATTAGGGGTGAATTATATTCCGAATGAGGCGGTTAGCCATTTACCAATGTCTATTCGAACAATTGCGAATAATGGTTTAATTATTGGTGTGATTACATGTATCCTTTTACAAAAGAAAACGACAAATAAGGAAAAAAGCGTTGAATCCTAAGTGATTCAACGCTTTTATTTTTCTATTTTGTTAATGCCGTTTTCATTGTTTCGATATTTTCGTTCATTAACGCTACATAATCTTTCTTCTCTTTATAATCTTCTTCTGTTAAAGAAGCAAGGTTATGTAGGCGAAGTGTTTTAGCGCCAATTTCTGTTTCAATTACTTTTGCAACTTTTGGCGTAACATTTTGTTCGTAGATCACATACTTAATATCTTTTTCTTTTGCAATCTCAATTATCTCCGTTAATTGCTTTTGAGAAGGTTCATTTGTAGACGATAGTCCAGCAATTCCAATTTGCTCTAGTCCATAGCGATTTGCCCAGTATCCATATGCTTTATGAGACACAATAAATGCTTTTTGATCTGCTTCTTCTGTTACCTTTTTAAAGTTTTCATCGATATTTTGTAAATCTGTTTTTAATGAAGCGAAGTTCTTTTCAAATACTTCTTTTTGCTCTGGTTGTTTTTTTACTAATTCGTTTTTAATGTTCTCAGCCATATCAATGGAAAAGATAGGATCAAGCCAAACGTGCGGATCTACGTTGCCATGATTATGTCCTTCGTGTTCATCTTCTTCGGTTGCTTCGTTTTCATGCCCGTGTTCATCAGTTGTAGCTTTGCCTTCATGGGCATGGCTATCTGCTGTTACTTCTAATAACTGAATACCTTTTGAAGCAGTGACGAATGTAACATTTTCATTTTTCATGGAATCTTCTAATTTTTCTACGAACATTTCAATGCCACCACCAGATTCAATGAATAAATCAGCTTCTGCCACTTTTGTTAGTTCTTTAGACGTTGGTTCAAACGTATGGGCATCCCCACCGAATGGCATCATGTTATTCACTTCAACATATTCTCCACCAATGCGTTCTGTAAAATACTGAAGTGGATACAAAGCTGTATATACAACAATTTTGTCTTTGCTGTCTTTACTAGCTATTTTATTTTCTTTTGAAGAACATCCAGCTAGTATTAAAATAAGTGCAGAAAATAATGCAAAAGCACTTAAGCCATATTTGCGAAACATAAAAAGCCCCCTTTCTTAAATCATCATTCAGAATGTATTATATCGGAACGATTACGATTTGTAAACAAAACGTCATTGACAAAAAGAAGAAACTCTACTACATCGTAAAACGTAATTATTACGATTTAAGAAGTGGTATTATAATGAAAAGGATTCCTGTCACAGTATTAAGTGGCTATCTAGGTTCAGGAAAAACAACATTACTTGAATATATCCTTCATCATACACATGATATGAAGATTGCATTAATTTTAAATGATATGAGCGAAATCAATATTGATGCAACACATATAAAAAATCAAGTAGATATTAATCGTACGGAAGAGGCTTTTGTCGAGATGACAAATGGGTGTATTTGTTGCACGTTGCGTGACGATTTAATTAAGTAAAAAGAATTGCTGAGAATGGAGATATTGATTATATCTTGATAGAATCAACAGGTATTAGTGAGCCAATTCCAGTTCCACAAACGTTTCTTTACGAGGATGAGGAATCAGGAATTTCGTTAAGTGATTTTACAACATTGGATACAATTGGCAATCTTTTAAGGATAAATTTCCTGCGTTCGTTGAAAAAAAATCGCATCTTCTTATTAAATGTACATAGCAAGATTATGAATAGATAGTATCTAACAAAGAACTGCTATTATTTGAATCCTCATCTTTTTCTCGCCCTTCTATGATAAACAGAAAAAATAGTTCTAGTTTTGAAAAAAACTTCATATATTAACAAGTATGGAGGGATGAAGATGGGAGAGGTGTTATTATTTTTAAGCGTGTTTTTACTATCTATTGTATTATTACTTCGAATCGAATAAATTTGGTTCTTTATCCTTTTTTTGGTTTCATAATAAAAAAAGGGAGAAACTGTTCGGGTGGAACCTTTTTAAAATTAAAAACAAACTTCTATTAAGTGTAGATTGAAATGTGATATTGTAGGGAAGGAATTATTGTTATAGTAGAAAAATAATGGTAAAAATCGAAAGTTTCATTTAATATGAATCGGAATATTCAGAAAAAACCGAACTATATTTTTATATCTATATAAATGGTTCGGTTTTTTATTTATTATTCTCTTTTCTTCTATTTTTATTTGTATTATAATACTATTATCATAAAATAAAAACTATTTTAAAATATTTTGTAGCTCGTATAATTGCAAGAATATGGCTTGCGAGTCTCTACCGAGTCACCGTAAATGACTCGACTACGGGTGAGGTACTGCTATGCCTGATTAATCTTTCAGGACAGCTTTGCATAAAAGCACAAAAACAGTCTTCACATTCGTAGAGTCTGTTTTTGTGTTTTTTTTCGTAGTTTAGTAGAGGGGGATATTCATAATGGAAGCTTTAAAGAAAAAAATGAATGAGGAAGGAATTATTTTATCGGACACAGTTTTAAAAGTAGATTCCTTTTTAAATCATCAAATTGATCCACAATTAATGCATGAAATTGGATTGGAATTTGTAAGTCGATTTTCTAAAGAAAAAATCACTAAAATTTTGACAATTGAATCTAGTGGAATTGCTCCAGCTATTATGGCGGCAAATGAGTTAAAAGCACCGCTAGTTTTTGCTCGAAAAAGAAAATCGTTAACATTAACAGATGACTTGTATACAGCTGAAGTATATTCTTTTACAAAACAAGAAACAAACACAATCAGTGTTGCTAAGAAATTTATAAAAAAATCAGATTCTATTTTAATTATTGATGATTTTTTAGCAAACGGACAAGCTGCGTTAGGATTGGCAAATATTGTGAAACAGGCAGGTGCAAATGTTGTAGGAATTGGAATTGTAATTGAAAAAGCATTTCAAGGTGGGGCAAAAAAATTACAAGAAGCTGGGTATCGAGTAGAATCACTAGCAAGAATAGCTTCTTTACAAAATGGGAAAATAACGTTTGTTGAGGGAGAACACTATGAAACAATCTAAAGGGAAAATTTTTTCGTTAGGTTTTCAACATGTTTTAGCGATGTATGCAGGGGCTATTATCGTTCCATTAATAGTTGGTGGGGCATTAAATTTAACCCATGAACAATTAACGTATATTATTTCTATTGATTTATTTATGTGCGGGGTTGCGACATTACTTCAAATATGGAGCAATCGGTTTTTCGGTATTGGTTTGCCAGTCGTGCTCGGATGTACCTTTACAGCTGTTGCACCAATGATTTCGATTGGACAAGATTTTGGAATGACATCGATTTATGGAGCAATTATTACTTCAGGTATTATTGTGTTACTTATCTCTCGTTTTTTTGGGAAATTAATTAACTTTTTTCCACCAATTGTTACAGGATCTGTCGTTACAATTATTGGACTTACATTAATTCCTGTAGCCATTAATGACATGGCTGGTGGAGTGGGGAATCCTGAGTTTGGTTCTTATTCTAATTTATTGTTATCTTTTGGTGTTTTAATTTTTATTATTTTTCTAAATCGCTATGCAACAGGATTTCTAAGAGCTGTTTCCATTTTGTTAGGAATTGTTGTAGGAACAATCGTCGCTGCTTTTTTTGGAAAGATTGATCTATCACCAGTAGCTGAAGCTGGTTGGTTTCATGTGGCACAACCATTTTATTTCGGTGTACCAGAGTTCCATATTTCTAGTATCTTAACAATGACATTAGTTGCAATCGTTAGTATGGTAGAATCTACAGGTGTCTTTTTAGCACTGGGTAAAATTTGTGACAAGGAAATAAATGAAAAAGATTTAACAAAAGGATACCGTGCAGAAGGTATTGCCACTATTCTAGGTGGTATTTTCCAGGCATTTCCGTATACAACTTATTCTCAAAATGTTGGATTAGTTGAATTATCTGGTGTGAAATCTAGAAAAGTGATTGCTACAGCAGGTGGAATATTAATTATTTTAGGATTATTACCGAAAGTAGCAGCATTAACGACTATTATTCCAACTGCAGTTTTAGGTGGAGCAATGTTAGCGATGTTTGGAATGGTAGTTGCGAGTGGAATTCGGATTTTAAGTCAAGTGGACTTTACGAATCAATATAATTTGTTGATAGTTGCCATTTCTGTTGGGATTGGATTAGGTGTAACAGTCCAACCTGATTTATTTGCTAAACTACCAGCTTCTATTCGAATTTTAACGAATAATGGGATTGTAGCAGGAAGCTTGACAGCCATATTTTTAAATATTATCTTAAATAGTAAACACAAAAAAGCAACAACATAATCACGAATCATAACGAAGTAATGGGAGAACGCTATTAATGTGGCGTTCTCTTTGTTCATATTTTTGTCACAATTAAAAGTGAAAAATTCTTGAAAAACAAAAAAAAATCGTCTAAAGTTATGTTCAGTGACATATTGTTAGACTTTGTGTTATTCTAACATTATGTAAAGGTGTGATGAAAATGTTAGCTAGTGAGCGGAGAGAAAAAATAAAAACGCTAATTAAAGAAAAAAAACATTTAAAAATTTCAGAATTAAGTGAGTTGCTAGAGGTTTCAGAAATGACGATTCACCGTGATGTAAAGTCACTTGTAGAAGCAGGAATTGTTACTAAAACATTTGGCGGAATTCGTTTAAATGAACAAGAAGCATCGGCAATCACTAATAATCAATGTGCAGTATGCCACCGTCCAATCCATGACTTTTTATCGTATCGGCTAATTTTAGAAGATGGGACTATTGAACATATGTGTTGCAGTCATTGTGGCCTAATCCGCCATTTTCAAAAAGAAGGTCAAGTTATCCAAGCTATTTGTACTGATTTTTTATTACATACGACCATTTCTGCGGTAAATGCTCATTTTGTATTAGGAACATCTATTGACTGTCAATGTTGCCAGCCTCAAGTTTTACCTTTTGATAAAAAAGAAGATGCGGAAAAATTTGTGAAGGGGTTTGGCGGTGAGGTATATACTTTTGACAAAGCGATGGACAAAATGGTGTCGCAAGCATCATGCTCGTGTTGTCATGCAAAAGAAGATAAATAATGAGGGGGAAACAAAAATGAAAAAGAAAATGTTGATTGGTGTAAGCGCGCTTATGTTAATGGTTGCTGCAGGTTGTGGGAATGCTGAAGAGACAAACAAAGAAAAAACAAATGCAGAGACGAAACAAGAACAAAAACAAGCGTACACATTTGATTTGAAAGTAAATCCAGAAAATCCTGTTTCAGGTGAGTTCAGCACGTTTACAGTTGATGTAAAAGGTGGAGAAAAACCTGAAAATGTTTATCTTTATATCAACATGGAAGGCATGAACCATCCTATTGAAGGAACGATGAAAGAAAAAGGTGACAGGAAATACGAACTTGATTTACCTGTAGCAATGGGTGGAAAATGGTATGCTGTTATCCGTGTATTAGATAAAGACGGAGAGGTAGTACAATCTGAAAAAATTGCGGATGCATTTGAAGCAACTGGTGATCACGCAATGAAGTATATGAAAGGTTATAACGCAGACAAACCAAATGGTGGCTTAGATGAAAATGCAGAAATGAACAATGACAACATGGATCATGGAGAAATGAATAACGAAAACAATGAAAACCAAGAACAAAATATGAACCATAACTAATAGCTTACATAAAACGACATTGTCTTTTACAATGTCGTTTTTGTATTTTTTTTATCTTTCATGCATATCGTAACGGTAAGGAAGGAGTGAAGCGAAATGGCGAAACATTCGTTTATCGATGCGCTTACAAGCGAAGGATATCAATCGAGAATCCATGATGTAATGAAAGAAGTTCAGACGATGCATTACGTAACTGGTTCTTACGGCCTATTTCCGTATCAACTAATAAAGGAAATTCAATGGGATGAAAATGAAGAGGTGGAGTATTTTCATTCTTTTTATTATCCAGAAAAAGTGATTGGTTTTTTACACCCTAGAAAAAAGAAAGCACTCCTTTTTCATCGCCCATTATGGAAATACCCTGTCGCAAAGGAAGTTATTTTTTCATTAGAAAAATGTATCGAACGAAATAAACTGCCAAAAAATGTAACTGAAATGATTAATTTGAAATACCAGCATGAAAAGGTATGCTGTACGTACTTAAAGAAAGCAAAAGAAATTCATTTTCAAAAAGAACATATTTACCGTACTTCTCTCGATTTTCAAAAGGCTGATTCTTTAGCTGATTCATTAATTAAAGAGGTATTTTTAGAAAAAGTAGAAGCGACAAATCAAGAAGTGAAGCAGCGTTTTTTTGGTACTTTTACTGCAAAGGGGCCGATTAATTTTCTTGATTCTATTACGAAAACAGTGAAGCAACGCTATATCATTCATGGACGATCTGGTAGTGGAAAATCAACGTTAATGAAAAAAATCGTGCAAGCAGCTCGTGATAGAAAAGAAAGTGTAACGATATATCCGTGTTCTTTCGATCCGAAAAGCTTAGATATGGTTGTTTTAGAAGACCGGTTGATCGCTTTTATCGACGGAACTTCCCCTCATCCGTTATCAAAAAGCAGAGAAGGTGATGTTATTGTCGATACGTTTGAATGTTGTATGGATGCTTCGGTGGAAAAAGAATATCAAGCAGATATAGACAATGTCACAAATGAATATAAAAAAATGATAGCTCTAGCTAGACATCAATTAGAGTTAGCTGTAGAATTGCAAAGAAAAATAGATGAGTCATATGAACAAGCACTTATTGAATATCGTTATGAAAATGTTAAAAACATGTTAAATTTATCTTTTATTAACGGGTAGGATAACCCCATTTCAAAATGTTAAGGTAAGACCGAAAAATAGTTAAATGGGGAATCAAACTTCCTGTATCCAACTACGATGGGCTAACGACTTCAGTAGCTGGATGGTTCTATGAAAAAATCACTCATCCCACCATCTATCCTATGCTTGTCGTCCATGAACGAGCGCCCTCTGCTTTTTTGAGTGCATCTAATCATCAATGAGGGAAGTGCGAAAACTCTTATTGATGGAAGATGTTTTTATTGCAAATTGAGTATATACCCTTCATTCATTAAAATAATGTTAATTTTATGTAAATCCACTCAATTTTTTGACGAAATACGGTAATATAATGGTAGAAAATCTTGAATGGAGGGTAAAAATGGCCCATAAAAGTCATAAATATGTCGAATTACGTGCTTATATGCAAATGACTTATGTTGCAAAATATCGTTTGATGAAATTAGCAGATCAAACAATTTTTTATAACCCTATACCATTTTCTACATTTAAAGAAATTTTAAAAGAAAATAAAGTAGTTCGGGAAGAAAATATTCGCTATGTTTCTAAAATGTATCATGAACACCATGGAATAGAAATGAAGTATGGACATAGGGAACTAGAAAAGAAATCATTTTCGATTATCGAACGCGCTTTTGAAATAGGGCTACTGAATAAAAAGGACCTTCTTATCTCAGAGGAAGAATGGTTAGCCTATCAAGACTCTTTCGTTTGTAAATAAACAGCCATTTGTACCAATGGTTGTTTTTTTATGAAAAAAGGTGAAAGAATGATGTTATTTCTCGAAAAAAAAATACTATGCTAGGTGTCGTATATCAAAAATGGAACTAGACAATTAAAATTATAGTTTGATATAATGAACGTTAAGTTCATATCGTTTGTTAATAAGGTGTAACAATTTAATTGTTACATAATAGGGAAGACCGGTGAAAAACCGGCGCGGTCCCGCCACTGTAATTGGTAGCAACCTACACATAGTCACTGTTTCAACAAATGGGAAGACGTAGGGATGTGATGATCAAAAGCCAGGAGACCTGCCTTATTAGTAGACACACCATCGAAACCTACGAGGATAGGGAGGTGTTTTGTTCCGACATTTATCTTGGATTAGTGTGGTTACATGTCCTGAAATTAGTAAAAATAGGAATGGAAACATCTTTCTGTATGGAAAGATGTTTTTTTTATTGGGCGTACAAATGAACGAATTATTATAGAAAAGGAAGAGGAAAATGAAACGATACGGGTTACTATTATTAAAAACCTTACCATTACTTGCGTTGTTTTTTACTGTACCAAAAGCAACATATGCGATGCATATCATGGAAGGATTTTTACCAGTTAAATGGGCCATTTTTTGGTGGGCACTATTTATTCCATTTTTAGTAATTGGCTTACGATCTATTCAAAGAACAATCAAAGAAGATCCCCAATACAAAATGATGCTTGGATTATCAGGGGCATTTGCTTTTATTTTATCTGCATTAAAATTACCATCTGTAACAGGAAGTTGTTCTCATCCAACGGGTGTAGGACTTGGAACAATTCTTTTCGGACCATTTGTCATGAGTGTGATTGGTTTTATTGTGTTAACATTTCAATCGTTATTATTAGCTCACGGTGGCTTAACGACATTAGGTGCAAATGCTTTTTCTATGGCAGTAGTTGGACCATTAGTTACATACGGATTATTTAAATTAGGACAAAAAATGGATTGGTCGTTAGGAATCAACGTGTTTTTAGCTGCAGCACTAGGAAACTTGGCAACATACGTTATGACAAGCTTTCAATTAGCTCTAGCATTCCCAGCAGATGTGGGAGGATTTACAGCTTCTTTAGTGAAATTTATGGGGATTTTTGCTGTTACACAAATTCCGTTAGCGCTAAGTGAAGGTTTATTAACGGTATTCGTTGTGAATCTTCTGAAAAATTATCATGCCAATGAGTTAAAGCAACTGAACGTCGTGGTTGGAGGTGGACAGAAGCAATGAAAAAAAATACATGGTTACTTTTAGGAGTCGTTGCACTCATTTTAATCCCTTTAATTATCAATAGTGGCGCAGAATTTGGTGGTGCAGACGGAGAAGCAAAAGAAGCAATTACCGAAGTACAACCTAACTATGAACCATGGTTCTCTAGTATTTGGGAACCGCCAAGCGGCGAAATTGAAAGTTTACTATTCGCGTTACAAGCAGCGATTGGCGCAGGATTTATTGCTTACTTTTTTGGATATGCAAAAGGAAAGAAAACAGCAAATAAAAATAATGAGGCATAAAGAAAATGATGATGTTTGACAAATATGCTTATATTAATGGATTAAGAAAACAGCATCCTGGAGAAAAAGTGCTGTTTTCTCTATCCTCTCTTTTTTTTCTTATTTCTGCAAGAGATGCGTATGCTTCTATTTTTATTTTTTGTATGATGTCTATTGCAATTATCGTCGTCGCCCGGATTCCGTTTTTCTTTTACGTAAAAAGTTTGTTTTTACCTATTTTCTTTTTACTAATGAGTATCGTTGCAATTATCATTGAATTTTCTAAAGGAATACCAGTTGATGCATTACTATCTCTCCGTATACAGAATTATTCGTTATTTATTACAGAGCAGTCTTTACAACGGGGAACAAATCTTTTTTTAGTATCTTTTGCTTCTGTAAGCTGTTTGTACTTTTTAATTTTATCGACGACTATTTTTGATTTACTTCAGTTATTAAAAAAAATCCATGTTCCAACTATTTTATTAGAGCTATTTATGTATGTGTACCGTTTTATTTTTATTGTTCTTGACCAAAGTGTTGCAATTTTTACCGCACAACAATCAAGGTTAGGATATGCGACGTATCGCAAAAGTTTTCGGTCGCTAGCATTATTAATTGCATCATTGTTTTCAAAGTCTATGATTCAATCACAACAATTTGCATATGCACTTCAAGCAAAAAATGATGATGGGATGCTTAGGCAGATAGAAAAAAAATATCGTTATTCCAAACGATTTTGGTTGTTTTTTATATTTTATGTTCTGGCCCTTTTATGGGTCACGTATAGTTAGGGGTCGTTTGATTGTGAATGAGAGCATTTTACGCTTAGAAGATGTGTCTTTTCAATATCCAGATGGGACAGTTGCGTTAAAAAACATTTCATTGTCATTTCCAAAACATAAAAAAATAGCTATTCTTGGCAATAACGGTTGTGGGAAATCGACATTAATGCTTCATTTGAATGGGATATTTAAACCAACGAAAGGGACTGTTTATTTTGATAAAACACCATTTTCCTATCGAAAAAAAGACATAGAGTACATCCGAAAGCAGGTGGGGATTGTGTTTCAAAATCCTGATATGCAACTTTTTTCTACAGATGTATATCAAGATATCGCTTTTGGAGCATTGAATATTTGGAAAAATGCAAAGCAAGCAAAACCTTTTATCGAAAAAGCCATTCAACAGATGAAAGTAGAACCATTTCTTGAAAAACCGGTTCATTTTTTAAGCTATGGACAAAAAAAGCGAGTAGCGTTAGCTGGCGTATTAGCGATGGATCCAGAAGTGGTCGTGTTAGATGAACCGACAGCTGGACTAGATCCGTTTTACATTCGATTGATGATTGAATCATTAGAATCTATTTATAATGCGGGAAAAACGATTATTTTATCTACACATGACATTGACTTTGCCTATGAATGGGCAGATATTTTTATTGTGATGTCGGAAGGAACATTGCTAGATATGGGGAAACATTCCTATATTTTTTCAAATCATCGCTTAATTGAAAAGGCACATCTTCAACAACCTTGGATTACACTTGTGTATGAAGAACTAGTAAAAAATAAAGCTGCACCAGCGCAAGTGTATCCAACAAAAAAAGAGGAAATTTTACAAATGTTACGAAGAGTAGGTGAGGTATAATGCCTGGAAAAGTATATTTAGTAGGAGCAGGACCAGGACATCCTGAATTAATTACGGTAAGGGGCGTAGAATGTTTAAAAGAGGCAGATGTTGTTTTATATGATCGACTTGTTCATCCGCAAATCTTACATTATACACAACCAAACTGTGAACTAATTTTTGCAGGGAAGTTCCCTAAAATGCATGTACTACGCCAAGAAAAGATTAATGAATTATTAATCGAAAAAGCAATGGAAAATAAGACAGTTGTTCGTTTAAAAGGTGGGGATCCGGCTGTTTTTGGACGAGTTGGAGAAGAAGCAAGAGATTTAAAAGAGCGCAACATCGAATTTGAAATTGTGCCTGGTATTACCTCTGGTATTGCAGCTTCCACGTTTGCAGGAATTCCTGTTACCCATCGGGAATACGGTGAAACGTTTGCCATTGTTACGGGGCATGATAAATCAAAAGAAGGAAAGCCACTTATTCCTTGGCAAGCATTAGCCGAAGGAATGGACACCATTGCTTTTTACATGGGGATTAAAAATTTACAACATAACTGTCAGCAATTAATTCAAAATGGAAAGCCAAAAGAAACAAAAGTGGCGGTTATTCAGTGGGGAACAATGGGATCACAACAAACGGTAACCGGTACATTAGAAACGATTGTGCAATGTGTAGAAGAGTCGAACATTTCGAATCCCGCTATTGTGTTAGTAGGTAATGTTGTAGATGTACGAGACGAGGTGAAATGGTTTGAGAAAAAACCGTTGTTCCATCAATCTATCCTTGTTGCGAAAGCTAGTGCTGAATCCGGGACATTAGCAAAAGAGTTACTACGTTTAGGTGCAGATGTTGTAGAATTTCCAAAGTTTTATTTTCATGAAAAAGGTTTTTCTCCTTTCGAATGGGAGAAAATGATTCGTTCTTTTGAGTCTTTTGTTTTTACATCAAAGCAAAGCGTTGATGTGTTTTTTAACTACTTTTATCAACTACATATAGATATTCGAGAATTAACACAACAATTGTATGTCCAGTCAATGATGACGAAAAAACATTTAGCGACTTTCGGTTTACATGCAGAAATGGTAACAGAATCATTAGAAGACGCTTTATATTTTGGAGATGAAGGTGTGTTAAAACATCCACACGGCTGGGTGCTATTTGAACAAAAAGTGAATAAAGAATACACGACTGCTATCACTCATTGGCTGAAACATAAAAAATATTCGACTGTTGTCTTCCCGAATGAAAGAAGTGTTCAGATGTTGATGAAAGAGAAACAGCGAGCAAATTTATCCATTGAAATTGACCATGCATTTTGTATGGGAGAAAAGGCAAAAGAAGCTATTCATCAATTGGGACTCTCTTCAAAGGAAACGAATCATAAAGAAACCAATCGTTTTTTAGAAGAGATTGTGCGACAATTAACGTAAATCAGAAATGAAAATGAGGAATGAATGATGCAATACTACCCGATTCATGTAAATTTACAACATAAACAAGTCGCTATTATTGGGGGCGGAAAAGTCGCACAACGAAAAATTAACTCATTACTGCAAACAAATGCTGATATTTTGGTTGTAAGTCCTGAAGTGACAGAAACCATTAAACAGTGGAGTGAAGAAAGAAAATTAGAATGGCGAAAGAAAAACTTTTCTCCTTCCGATTTGGACCGGGCTACACTGGTGTTTGCTGTTACGAATGATTCAAAACTGAATGATTTTATCAAAAAAATAGCAAAGGAACACCAATGGGTGAATGTTTCATCAAATGGAAGTGAAAGTCAATTTCATGTCCCTGCTGTGATTGTTGAAGGGCCTTTATGTATCACTGTATCTACGTCTGGTATTTCTCCATCTATTAGTAAAAAAATTGGGCAAAACATAAAGAATCATTTAGATGAAGAAATTGTCGAAGATTTATATTTTTTAAAACGATGGAGAGAAACGATTCAAGAAACGATTGCCAATGATGACAAGCGCCATGCTTTATTGCGATATTTCGCTTCGGAGTCGTTATTAAAACATCCGAATCGAGAAGGTGAAGCGCATAAAGCATTTTGTCAAGTATTAAAGGATGGCACTTGTGATGGAACGATATAAACACAACGCATTTTATACATTCGGAGAATTAGTACAAGGCTTTTATCGAGAGGAACCGTTCCTTGTTAGTTTACCGATTAATCAAACTGTCACGGTAACGTTTATTAAAAAAGAAATAGGCCCCCTCATCATTCCAAAAGAAAAAGAAAAAGTAGCAACACTGGTAGCACAATGGGAAAGACAGGCTGGTCAAAAAGTGGTTGGAGAATTACGCTTTCAATCTTCGCTTCCTGCGGCAAAAGGATTTGCAAGTAGCTCTGCTGATTTAGTCGCAACATTACGTTGTTTAAGCGAAGCGTATGCTTGTAACATACCAGAAGAAGACATAGCACAGTTGCTATGTCGGGTAGAGCCGACTGATCCTATTTTTATCGATGAATTCGTCCTGTTTCAACAAACAACTGGAAAAATTATTCGCCGTTTAGGAAAAACACTTCCTTTTACCATTATCGGGATTGACGATGGCGGGACAGTAGATACGAATGCATATCATCGTCTTATGTGTGAGAAACGTCACCATCATGCTAAGGAAATGGAAGAACTTTTTCATCTGATTCAAAAAGGCATAACCGAACAAAACATACCAATCATTTTTGAAGCCACGAGAAAAAGCGCTAGCCTGAACCAAATGTTTTTACCAAAAAAACACTTTTTGTTTTTTTATGAGTTAGCCATTATGTATGATGTTGGGCTTGTAATTGCGCATAGCGGATCACTAATTGGTTTATTAATACGTTCAAATGATCCGCGCATTAAAGAAGTGGTGACTATGATAGAAAAAAGCATCCGACAAAAAGTGCTATATTTTACATTGCCTCAAATATATGAAAAATAAACTTAAATAATTGGAGGAAAAAGCAATGAACATCCAAGAAATGATTCAAAACATTGAAGCATTACATAAAGAATCACAAGAAAGAGCAATTTATCATTTAAATCATTTAACAAAACCAATTAGTAGTTTGGGACGTTTAGAAGAATTAGCAGTTCAACTTGCGGGTATTAGTCAAGATCCATTCGCACAGTACAAAGATAAAAGAGTCGTCATTATGGCAGCGGACCATGGAGTAGTGGCCGAAGGTGTGTCTGCATTTCCACAAGAAGTAACACCGCAAATGGTCCAAAACTTTTTAAACCATGGGGCAGCTATTAATGTAATGACTAAAACAGTTGGTGCAAGTGTCGTTTGCGTCGATGTTGGGGTTGCATCTGATATCTCTTCTTTCGAAGGAATGATTCATAAAAAAGTTGCTTTTGGTACAAAAAACTTTGCAAAAGAACCTGCAATGACAGAACAAGAAGTTTGGCAAGCGATTGAAGTCGGAATTCAAGTAGCAAAAGAACAAATCGAAGACGGTGCAAAAGTATTAGCAACAGGGGAAATGGGAATTGGAAATACAACACCAAGTTCTGCTGTACTTAGCGTTTTAGCAAATATTGAACCGATTAATGTCGTTGGTGCAGGAACAGGACTTAACCAAGAACAAGTAAAACATAAAGCAAATGTGATTAAACAAGCAATTGAATTACATAAACCGAATCGAGAAGATGCTGTCGATGTGTTACAAAAAGTAGGAGGATTAGAGTTAGCCGCTCTTTGTGGCCTTTGTTTAGGTGCAGCTATCATGAAAACTCCCATTGTCATTGATGGATTTATCTCTACTGTAAGCGCACTTTGTGCAGCAACGATTTCTCCAAATGCAAAAGCGTATATGATTCCATCCCATCATTCTGTAGAACCAGGACATACAAATGCATTGCAAGCTTTAGGATTACAAGCATATTTTCCATTGAATATGCGGTTAGGGGAAGGAACAGGAGCAACCATAACATTCCCAATGATTGATATGGCATCTAACATCATGCGTGAAATGGCTTCGTTTGAAAGTGCTGGTGTAACAAATAAAGAATAAAGGAGTCGGTATTTGTGGAAAAAGGGAAATTACTCGTTGTCGGATTTGGACCGGGAAGCTTCGAACATATCACAAAACGTGCGAAGGAAGCGTTACAAGAGAGTGATTGTATTATTGGGTACACAACGTATATGGAGTTAATTAAAGATTTACTAACTGAAGACCAAGAAATTGTCCAAACTGGGATGACAGAAGAAGTAAGTCGTGCACAAGAAGCTGTGCGTCTTGCGGAAACAGGAAAAAAGGTAGCAGTTATTTCTTCTGGTGATGCTGGTGTGTATGGAATGGCAGGATTAATTTACGAAGTGTTAATCGAAAAAGGATGGAAAGAAAAAGACGGCGTAGAAGTAGAAGTGATTCCGGGGATTTCAGCTATTAACTCTTGTGCATCCCTTGTCGGTGCGCCAGTCATGCATGATGCATGTACGATTAGTTTAAGTGACCATTTAACACCGTGGGAAATTATTGAAAGAAGATTAGAAGCTGCAGCAAGTGCAGACTTTGTCGTTGCATTGTACAATCCAAAAAGTGGACGTCGAACAAAACAAATTCAAGAAGCACAAGCAATCTTTTTGAAATATCGAAAAAAAGAAACACCTGTAGCACTGGTAAAAAGTGCATATCGGGACCGTCAGCAAGTTGTGATTACAAACTTAGAAGAAATGCTAGAGCATGATATAGGTATGTTGACAACGGTTATTATCGGAAATTCAGCGACATTTTTATATGATGGAAAATTAATTACTCCTCGTGGGTATCAACGTAAATATACGCTAGATTCCGAGAAACAATCACTTCGTCCTCATCAACGATTAAAAGCAGAAAATGAACCCTGGGCATTGCATCAGGGAGAAGAAATAGAAGAAACATCTACACAAGCTACTTCACTAGATTTGGCAAATGAAGCTTTAACACTTGTAACAGGAGAAAAAAGTGAAAGTTCTCCGTTTAAACAAGAAAGTATTTTTGAATTTGCTGTTAGCCCTGGTGTAGCAAACAAAAAAATGACGAGTGAACAATTAATGACGTTATCTAAAATCGTTGGCGATAATGGTTCGTTGGAATATTCGACAGATCATCAACTGGTTGTTCGCATTCCATGTGAAGACCCATCTGTTATTACAACACAAATTCAAGAAGCAGGGCTTTTATTAGCGCCAATCGGAGATGTCATTACAGTAAAAGCATGTGATTTTTGCGATGGTGACAAAGAAGGCGGGATTCCATATGCAAATGAAATTTACGAGAATTTTAACGGCATGAAAGTACCGAAAGAATTAAAAATTGGTTTTAATGGTTGCGGTATGGCTTGTTATGGAGCAGTAAAAGAAGATATCGGAATTGTTTATCGTCGTCAAAAGTTTGATTTATTCCTAGGAGCTAAAACGGTCGGACGAACAGCACACAGCGGTGTTCCTGTTGCAGAAGAAATGCCACCCGAGATGCTTGTACCAACGTTAACAAAAATTATTGAAGCATATATTGAAGAAGGTCATCCGAATGAACGATTTTTTAAATACTTTAAACGTGTAGGGAATGTGGCAGGATTTAAGCATGTAGAAATGCCAACACCGAAATTAGAACCTTTATTATGCGGTGACGAATAAGGAGGATACAAAAATGGAAGCCATTTTATTTGTTGGACATGGTTCTCGTGACCCAGAAGGAAATGAAGAAATTCGTCAATATGTCGATAGAATTCGTCACGAAATGAAACAATCGATTGTGGAAACGTGCTTTTTGGAATTTGAAGAGCCAACAATCGCACAAGGCATTGATACGTGCGTAGAAAAAGGTGCGACACGAGTAATCGTGATTCCAATTATTTTATTTCCAGCAGGTCATTCGAAAATTCACATTCCAATGGCTATCGATGAAGCAAAAGAAAAATATCCAAATGTATCGTTTACATATGGACGTCCGCTAGGAATTCATGAAACGATTATCGAAATATTAGAAAGTCGCCTTGAAGAGTCAGGGATTGACTTTTCACAAAATCATAAAGACACAGCTGTATTAATTTTAGGACGTGGAAGTAGTGACCAAGATGCGAATAGTGATTTATATAAAATGAGTCGTCTATTTTTTGAAAAACGTCGGGTTGGGATGGTGGAAACTGCTTTTATTGGCGTGACAGATCCCCTTTTAGATGCTGGTGTGGAAAGATGTTTGAAGCTTGGTGCAAAACATGTTGTCATTTTACCGTACTTTTTATTTACGGGCATTTTAATTAAACGATTAGAAAATCGTGTGAAAGAATACCATGACATGTATCCAAATCATACGTTTACGTTAGCAAACTATTTTGGATTCCATCCACTATTAAAGAAAGTATTATTAGATCGCGTAGAAGAAGCAACACGAGATGAAGTAAAAATGAACTGTGATACATGTCAATATCGTTTGGAGGCAAGTGAACATATGGATCACCATGATCATCACGATCACCATCATGAACATAGTCATGATCATGTGCATCATGAAGTTCATAAGTCATAGAAAGGAAGATAAAGATGGTTTTTTTCTTAGCAGGAACGAGCGATGCTAGAAATCTTGCTATTCAATTAAAAGAGCATGGCTTTGATTTAATGACGACAGTAGTGACAGAAAATGCTAGTTTATCATTAGCAGAAGCAGGTTTACCAGTGCATATCGGTCGTTTAACAGCAGAAGAAATGGCAGAAAAAATAAAGGAACAAAATCGAAAGATCATTGTTGACGCTAGTCATCCATATGCAGAAGAAGCATCCAAAAATGCGATGGAAGCTGCGAAACTGGCAAATGTACCATATGTTCGTTATGAACGAAAAAAAGTAGAAGCTTTTAGCAATCATCCACTTGTTGAATTAGTAGATACGTACGAGGAAGCTGCAAAACGAGCCGCAGAACAAAAAGGCGTTATTATGTTAACGACTGGTAGTAAAACCTTAGATATTTTTGCTAAGCATTGTATTGGGATAGATGGATGTCGTTTAGTAGCCCGTATGCTACCGCGCAAAGATAACATGGAAAAATGCGAACGTTTAGGTGTAGAGCAAAAAAATATTGTCGCCATTCAAGGGCCATTTTCAAAAGAGTTAAATCGAGCATTATATCAACAATACGGGGTAACCTTGATGGTAACAAAAGAAAGTGGAAAAGTTGGTTCTATCGATGAAAAATTAGAAGCGGCACTAGAATTAGAAATACCAACGATTATGATTCGTCGCCCTAAAATTAAGTATGATGTTGCATTTGAATCGTTTGAACCATTAATTCAATATGTAAAAGAAACGTTGAGAGGGGAATAAATCATGGATTTTAAAACAGAATTTAAACCAATTACAGTTCAACCGCAAGAAATTGAAAGCAATAGTTTTGACATGATTACAGAGGAATTAGGAGAACATCCTTTCACAGAAGAACAATATCCAGTAGTACAACGTGTCATTCATGCTTCTGCTGATTTTGAATTAGGTCGCAGCATGGTCTTTCATCCAGATGCGATTCAAGCAGGGATTAAAGCAATTCAAGAAGGACAACCAGTTGTAGCAGACGTACAGATGGTTCAAGTAGGAATTAGTAAACCGCGTATTGAAAAATTCGGAGGAAATGTACGCGTATATATTTCGGATGCAGATGTCATGGAAGAAGCAAAACGTTTAAATACGACACGTGCCATTATTTCTATGCGAAAAGCAATCAAAGAAGTTGATGGTGGAATTTATGCGATTGGTAACGCCCCAACTGCTCTTTTAGAATTAATTCGTTTAGTAAAAGAAGGTATTGCAAACCCAAGTTTAATCGTTGGGGTACCAGTGGGATTTGTATCTGCTGCAGAATCCAAAGAAGAGCTAGCAAAATTGGATATTCCCTTCATTACAAATATTGGACGTAAAGGGGGAAGTCCAGTAGCTGTAGCAACTGTTAATGCCTTATCACTACTTGCAACAAAACAAAAGTAAGGGATGATGACTCGTGAAGTCAAAAGAACAAAAAGACCCAAAAGAAATGCGCTCCGGTTATACGACCGGTGCATGTGCAACGGCGGCCACGAAAGCTGCGTTAACCGCGCTTATTACGAAAAAAGTTCAAACGGAATCTACGATTACACTTCCAGTAGGGAAGACGGTTACTTTTACCTTAGAGGAATGTGTAGTGACCGATTCGTTCGCGTATGCCAAAGTGATTAAGGATGCTGGAGATGATCCCGATGCAACTCACGGAGCCACCATTATTTCAACGGTACGTTTTGTAGATAGTGACGACATTTTGTTAGACGGTGGATTTGGTGTCGGTCGTGTGACAAAACCAGGATTACCAGTTCCGGTCGGACAAGCAGCTATTAACCCTGTTCCGAGAAAAATGCTTCGAAACATTGTAAAAGAAGTGTTAGAACAGAATCAGATAAATCAAGGGGTTAGCGTAAAAATTTCTGTTCCAGAAGGAGTGGAAATGGCTGAGAAAACATTAAATGGGCGACTGGGCATTTTAAATGGTATTTCTATTTTAGGTACTCGTGGAATAGTTGTGCCATTTTCAACAGCAGCTTATCGTGCAAGTATCGTTCAAGCGATTAAAGTGGCGAAAGAGAATGGATGTGACCACATTGTATTGTCTACTGGTGGTAGGAGTGAAAAATTTGCAATGGAGTTATATCCTGAGCTCCATGAAGAAGCATTCGTGGAAATGGGGGATTTTGTTGGTTTCGCAGTAAAGTCTTGTCGTGTACAAGGAATAAAAAAAATCTCTATATCTGGGATGATGGGCAAATTTAGCAAAGTGGCGCAAGGTGTCATGATGGTCCATTCGAAAAGTGCACCCGTCGATTTTCATTTTCTAGCTTCTCTTGCTGAAAAAGCAGGAGCAGATCAAGAACTTTTAACTAAGATTGTAGAAGCTAATACAGCCAGTCAAGTTGCTACTTTAATGGAAGAAGCAAATTTACCTACATTTTTTAATATTGTAAGTGAAGCGTGTTCAAATGCTTGTATTGCCCATGCTGGTGATGGAATAGCAGTAGAAACGATTATTACAACGCTAAAAGGGAAGTTATTAGGAAGGAAGGTCGTTCATGGCTAAATCGGTAAAAGTCATTGGAATTCAAGATTCAGGAATAGAAAGTTTACTTCCTTTATACCAATCATTTATTAAGAATAGTACGATGCTAGTAGGCGGGGAAAGGCAACTTGCCTTTTTCCCTGATTATCATAGTGAAAAAGTGATCATTAAAGGTGGGTTAAAACAAGTCATCGAAAAAATGAAGGATCATGATGGCGACGTTGTCGTTTTAGCAAGTGGGGATCCGTTGTTTTATGGCATTGGTGGCTATTTAGCAGATAAATTGCAAGCAGAAATATATCCAAGTCTTTCTTCAATTCAACTTGCGTTTAGTAAAATGAAAGAAAAATGGCAAGATGCCACATTTCTTAGTGTGCATGGTCGTCCGTTAAAAGGATTAGCGCAAAAAATAGACGAAAAAAAATTAGTTGCTATTTTAACAGATGAAGAAAATACACCGAGTGCTATTGCAACTTATTTACAAACGTTTCATATGACAGAATATGAAGCGTTTGTTGGAGAAGATTTAGGTGGAAAAGATGAAAAAGTGGGTTTTTATACGTTAGATGAAATGAAAAATACTGCTTTTCATCCATTAAATGTAATGATTTTAAAACAAATAACACCTGGACCAACTTGGCACTTAGGTATTCCTGATGAAGAATTTTCTCAACGTAAACCAGATAAAGGGTTAATTACGAAAAGAGAAATTCGTGTTTTAAGCTTAGCAAATCTTCGTTTAAAAGAAGATAGTATCGTTTGGGATATTGGTACGTGCACTGGTTCGATGGCCATCGAAGCACAACGTATTGCTCGAAACGGAGAAGTATTTGCTATTGAAAAAAATGAAGCGGATATAGAAAATTGTAAGCTAAACATGAGAAAATTTCGAACAGATTTTACGGTCGTTCACGGGAAAGCGCCTGACCGTTTAGACGAATTTAAAGACCCGGATGCTATTTTTATGGGAGGTACGGGCGGTAATTTACGCGATTTAATTTCCTATTGTACTGGTCGCTTGAAAAAAGATGGAACGATTGTGATTAATGCAGTTACCATCGATAATTTTACGGATGCATTTTCCATTTTAAAAGAAGCAGGCTTTAAAGTAGATGTCGGCTTATATCAAGTTTCACGCAGTAAACCAATTTTACATATGACGCGTTTTGAAGCGTTAAATCCAATTTATAGTATTACTGCAGTAAAGGAGGCGGAACATGAGTAAATTAGGTACGTTATACGGGGTAGGAGTAGGACCTGGTGATCCAGAATTAATTACAGTAAAAGCTTTTCGAATATTAAAAGAAGCGGATGTGATTGCGTATCCGAAAAAACGAAAAGGAAGTAAGAGTTACGCGCATCAAATTGTAGAATGTTATATTAATCCGAATGAAAAAGAAATGCTTGGTTTAGTGTTTCCGATGACAAAAGATCAAACAATTCTAGACGAAAAATGGGCGAAAATTGCAGATGAGGTATATGGAAAATTAAAAGAAGGAAAAGATATTGCCTTTGTAACAGAAGGAGATCCATTTTTATATAGTACATATATTCATTTAATGCGAATATTGCAAGAAAAATATGAAGGGATTGCAATGAAAGTGATTCCTGGCATTTCGTCTGTGAACGGTTCTGCAGCTCAGTTTGGTTTCCCACTAGCAGATGGGGATGAACGAATCGGTATTATTCCTGCCAATGATAATAGAGAAGAAATGAAAGACGTGTTGTTAAATCATGATTGTGTCGTATTTATTAAAGTAGCAAAAGTATTGCCACAAATGATTGATTTACTAGAAGAATTACAATTAGTAGACTGTGCAACCGTAGCAACAAAAGTAACAAGTAAAGAAGAAGTAATCTTCCGTGATATTCGTGAATTGAAAAATGCAGAGTTACCATATTTGTCATTAATGGTGGTGAAAAAATAATGGATAAAATTTATATTGTTGGTGCGGGACCAGGAGATGAGGAATTAATTACGGTAAAAGGACAACGCTTAATCCAAGAAGCAGATGTCGTTTTATTTGCTGATTCCCTTGTGAACGAAAAACTTTTTACACAAGTAAAAGAAGGTGCGGAAGTATTAAAAACTTCTGGTATGGTATTGGAAGAAATGGTACAAATCATGGTTGATTATGTACGGGCAGGTAAAAAAGTGGTACGGGTACATACGGGAGATCCTGCTATGTACGGAGCTATTATGGAGCAAATGGTGTTATTGAAAGAAGCTGGAGTAGAAATTGAAATTATTCCTGGTGTTAGTTCAGTGTTTGCAGCAGCTGCGGCTGTTGGAAGTGAATTAACGATTCCAGATTTAACACAAACGGTTATTTTAACCCGTGCGGAAGGACGAACTCCAGTACCGGAAAAAGAAAAGCTACGCTCGTTAGCAGAACATCAATGTACGATGGCATTCTTTTTAAGTGCTACGTTAACGAAAAAAGTAGTGAAAGAATTAATAGACGCTGGATGGAGTGAAGATACACCAGTGGCAGTCGTATATAAAGCAAGTTGGCCAGACCAAAAAATTGTCCGAACAACGGTGAAAAACTTAGATGAAGATATGAAAAAAGCTGGTGTCCGGAAGCAAGCGATGATTTTAGCAGGCTGGGCACTAGATCCTGAAATTTATAAAAAAGAATACCGTTCCAAACTATATGATAAAACCTTTACCCACGGTTTTCGTAAAGGTGTGAAGGAATAATGAAAGTTATTGCCTTACAAGAAGGGGTCATGCCAGAAATTCAGGTAACCGGAAACTATGCTGTCGTTGCCATTACGAAACATGGGATTGATATTGGGCGTAATCTAATGAAGGCTTTTGGACCTCGAGTTGATTTTTATTATATGGAAAAGTTTGCGCGTGGGGATGAAGAAAAAAAAGGTATTCAATTGTTTACTGGAAGTGTACGTATGTTGCTTCCAGCTCTTTTTAAACAATATGACGGTCTTATTTTAATCATCTCCCTCGGTGCTGTTGTTCGGATGATTGCCCCTATTTTAGTAGATAAAAAAACAGATCCAGGTATAGTCGTTGTGGATGACCGAGCAGAAAATGTTATTAGTGTATTATCTGGACACTTAGGTGGTGCGAATGAATTAACTCGCGAAGTAGCGTATGCTTTAGGAGCTTGTCCTATTATTACAACAGCAAGTGATGTCCAAAAAACGATTCCAGTTGACTTGTTTGGTGCTAGATTTGGCTGGAAGTGGGAAAACGAAGATAAATTAACCCCGGTAAGTGCATCTGTTGTCAACGAAGAACCAGTAGCAGTTGTGCAAGAAGCAGGGGAGAAAAACTGGTGGATGCATGATACAAAAATGCCAGAAAACATTCATATTTTTGAAACGATTGAGGAAGCAACCAAAATGGAACCAAACGCCTATTTAGTCGTAACGCATCGTTTATTAACAGCAGATGAAGAGGCTATCGTTTTACAAAATGGTGTAGTGTATCGTCCTAAATCTGTTGTAATCGGTATGGGGTGTAACCGAGGGACAAGCGCAGAAGAACTCGAACAAGTGATTCAAGAAACAATGAAAGAACACGAATTATCTATGCAAAGTATCAAAGCATTATGTACATTTGAACTAAAAAAAGATGAAATTGGGCTTTTAGAAGTATGTAAAAAATATGGATGGGAATTTGTTTATTATACGAAAGAAGAACTAAATGAAATGAAAGTAGCTCTTCCTTCTGACACTGTTTATAAATATACGGGTGTTTATGGCGTAAGTGAACCTGCTGTAAAACGATATATCGGTCGAGATGACTTAGTATTAACGAAAAAGAAATCAGGAAATTGTACGATTTCTATCGGTACATTATCGTTTGAAGAATAGAGGGAAAAACAAATGGCTAAACGTTTAGTGATTGCAGGAACAGGGAGTGGCGCAGGAAAAACAACTGTTACCATTGGATTGCTTGCTGCGTTAAAACAAAAAGGATTACAAGTGCAAGGATTTAAATGTGGACCAGATTATATCGATCCAACCTACCATACAGCTGTAACAGGAAGGGTATCAAGAAATCTTGATAGTGTTATGTTTGACCATGAAGTAGTAAAGGAAATTTACCTTCGAGCTAGTGAAGGTGCAGATATTTCTATTATTGAAGGTGTGATGGGTTTTTATGACGGGAAAAAACCTACTAGCAACATTGGAAGTACAGCTGAAATTAGTGTCATTACGGAATCACCCGTTTTACTTGTCGTACAATGCGCTAGTATTGCTAGAAGTGCAGCTGCGATTGTAAAAGGATTTCAAATGCTTGATCCTAACGTTCGGATTGTTGGCGTCATTGCGAATAACGTTGGTAGTGAAGGACATTATAAAATTGTAAAAGCAGCAATTGAAAAAGAATGTCAAATTCCAGTAGTCGGTTATTTAGTAAGAAACCCTGATATAGCGATTCCAGAACGTCACTTAGGACTTATTCCATCGATAGAACGCGGGGAATTAGATAGCTTTTTTCATCAATTAGGACAATTAGTAAGAGAAACAATAAATGTAGATCAAGTATTAGCATTTGCTGAAGCTAGTAGTCTTACGACTGTTTCGAATCTATTTACCAAAAAAACAGAGCCAAAAGTAAAGATTGCTGTCGCAAAAGACGAAGCGTTTAATTTTTACTATGAAGAGAATTTAGCGTTATTAGAAGCACGTGGGGCAGAAATTGTATTTTTCTCTCCTTTAAAAGGAGAGTGTGTTCCTAAAAATGTGGATGGCTTATATTTAGGCGGCGGTTTCCCGGAAGAATATGCACAAGAATTATCGCAACAAAAGGAAGTGCTACAATCCGTGAAAGAAGCAATCGAACAAGGAACACCTACGCTTGCAGAATGTGGTGGCTTTATGTATTTAACAGAAAGCATTACAACAACCGAAGGAACATCTTTTCCGATGGTTGGACTAATACCTGGAAAATGTACGATGCATACAAAACGAAAAGCACTAGGTTATCGGGAAATGTTAGGTACAGAAGGTAACTTTCTTTTAACCGAACAAACGATGGCAAAAGGGCATGAATTTCATTATTCCAGTTATGAAAGTGCGGAAAACCTATCTTTTGCTTATGAAACGAAAGGAATTAGAGGTACAAAAAAAGATGGTGTTCGAATGTATCAATTAGTAGCAGGATATGTTCATTTTCATTTCGCATCTAATCCTAGTGTAGTTGATCGTTGGATTCAAGCAAGTGAAGCGTTTAGACAGAAAAGAGAGGTGTAGAAATGGCTACATGGAATTTATCGAAAACGAAGCAACATATATTATTTTGTAACGGAAGTAGTTGCAATCGTAAAGGAGCAGAAGAAACAACACTTGCGATTAGACAGGAGTTAACAGAAAGAGGGCTAGATGATTATGTTCATACAACGAGAACGCGTTGTAATGGACGTTGTAAAGATGCACCAGTGGTGATTAGTTATCCAGATGGAACGTGGTTTAAAGAAGTAACAGAAGATATGGCTGCTGAATTTGTAGAAAAATTTGTTCAAAAAAATCAACTTCTTGAAAACAATATGAGTCACGTGATGGAAAATGGTACTTTTAAAACATTTGATGATTCGATCGAAGTAGGTATGTTAAAGTCAGAAAAGAAATAATCAAATCCTCTATATCCATTTAATTATGGATATAGAGGATTTTTTAATTATGTTGTTGACGAAAAAAATGGTGAAATTGTTCTAAAAAGAATGAAGTTGTTTCATCTTCTTGTTTTATAATGGCATAAACATTATTTTTCAAAAAATCTAGTTCTTCCATTTCTATCTTTCTTAGTTTTGTTGCATTTTCTTGAAATACAGATGCTGGTAAAAATGACACGCCTAATCCATTCTCTACAAATTTTCTAGATATCTCCACTTGATTTACATGCATTGGTCGAATGTGTCTATATTTTTGATGTAAGATAGGTAAAAGTTCCTCCCAATAATCTGAGTGATGATGATGATGGGTTAATAAACGATAAGATGAAAAGATGTCGTCTATTGAAGCGTACGTACAACTGGATGGAACGACAAAGACAATAGGTTCAGTGTATAGCAAAGAAGAAGTTAAATTTCGCTGTAGAGAAGCACTCCTACTTAATCCGAAGTGTGCTTCATGTTTTGCTACTTTTTCTTCAATATAGGGAGATGGTACAACATTGATGGTTACATCGATTTCTGGATAATTGGCCATAAAGATAACCAAAAAAGTAGAGAGGTAAGAATATGCAATTTGCGGTGCAACAGCAATGCATAACTTTTGCTTGTACCCATTTTTTTTCAGCTTCATTTCTTCTAGCGCTTTCTCGTATGTATCCATGATTTTTTCTGCATATGGTAAAAAAGAAACTCCTTCCGTCGTAAGTGTGATATTTCGACCAGACTTTTGAAATAAAGAGACTCCCAAAACTTCCTCTAATGCGTGAATATGAACCGTTACGCTGGGTTGGGAAATGTATAACATATCAGCCGTTTGTCTAAAATTTTCGGTTTTTGCTGCAAGTAAAAATGTTCGAATCCATTTAAACTCCATCACTTCTCCTCTATTCATTAATAAAATTAATTAAAATAATTAAAAATAATTAATTTTAATTATATAACAATCCAGATAGAATGAATATAAATAAAAGGAGGAGAGACAGATGGAACAAAAATGGGATCCGGTATTATATGAAGAACATGGATATTTTGTCTATGAATACGGAGAGGATTTACTTGCTCTTTTACAACCTAAAAAAGATGAATATATTGTAGATGTAGGTTGCGGGACAGGACAAATTACAGAAAAAATTGCTAGAAGTGGTGTAAAGGTAAAAGGTATTGACGCATCCGCTGAAATGATTAAAAAAGCAACCGAGAATTATCCGAATATTACATTTGAACAAAGAAATGCGATGGATATCGACGAAGAAGAAGTAGCGGATGCGGTGTTTTCAAATGCTGCTCTCCATTGGATGAAAGAACAAGATACTGTTATTGAAAATATTTATCGTTATTTAAAACCAGGTGGAAGATTTATTGGAGAAATGGGAGCGAAGGGAAACATCGAAACGATTATTCAAGCATTACAACAATCATTTCAGGAGATTGGCAGAGAAAGCGACTTTATGATGCCATGGTACTTTCCAAGTATCGGGGAATACAGTGAAAAATTAGAAAAAGGTAATTTTAAGATTTTGATGATGATTCATTTTAAACGAAAAACAAAAATAGGGGATAATGAACTATCTGTTCGCTATTGGTTATTAAATTTCGCGTATGAATTATTGCTTCCATTAACAAAAGAGGAGAGAGAAGAGGTCATACAGAAAGTAATCCATAAGGTCCAACCACTGTTTGAAACGGAAAAGGGTTGGTTTGCTGACTATGAGCGTTTACGATTTATAGCCATTAAATAACAAACAAGCGAGAATCAAATTGATTCTCGCTTGTTCAAAAATATGATTATTTCATTGAACCTGTTTCTTCAAAACGACGGTGCATTTCAAATGCTTTATCTAATAAGTGTGGAGTTTGTCCACCTTTTTTAAGTGCTTCTTCGTAGTATTCTTTTAAGATTGGACGGTAGTCAGGATGCGCGCAGTTTTCGATAATTACTTTTGCGCGTTCACGAGGAGCTAAACCACGTAAATCTGCAATACCTTGTTCTGTAACGATTACGTCTACATCATGTTCTGTGTGATCGACATGTGTTACGAATGGAACAACACTTGAGATGTCTCCACCTTTTGCGTATGACTTCGTTACGAAAATAACAAGACGACCAGCACGAGCAAAGTCTCCAGAACCACCAATACCATTCATCATGTTACGTCCCATTACGTGAGTAGAGTTAACATTACCATAAATATCTACTTCTAACGCAGTGTTAATACAAATTAATCCCATACGACGGATAAGCTCTGGGTTATTTGAAATTTCTTGTGGACGTAATACGATTTTTTTCGCATATTCTTCGAATTTTTCGTTTACTACTTTCATTTTTTCTCCTGATAATGTAAGAGCACACCCAGAAGCGAAGGATACTTTTCCAGCATCAATTAAATCAAAAACTGAATCTTGAAGAACTTCAGAAAATACTTCTAAATCTTCAAAGTCAGATTTAATAAAGCCGTGTAATACAGCGTTTGCAACGCTACCTACACCAGATTGTAATGGCATTAATTTATTTGTTAAACGACCTGCTTCTACTTCTTTTTTGAAGAAATCGATTAAGTAATCAGCCATTTGTTGTGTTTCTTCGTCTGGTGGAACAATAACTGACGGAGTATCTGAAATTTCGCTAATCACAATTCCGCGAATTTTAGATGGATCTACTTTAATGTATGGTGTACCAATTCTATCAGATGGTTTTTCTATTAGAATGGGTTTACGTTTTCCTTGTTCTTCAAGTGTATAGAAGTCATGAATACCTTCTAATGCTTCAGTTTGAGTCATGTTAAGTTCTACGATAATTTCTTTCGCACTATCGCAATAAACGTTACTTAAACTACCAGAAGTTGTAGGAATGATGTTTCCTTCCTCTGTAATAGCAACTGCTTCAATAATTGCAACATCCACTGGAGGAAGTGCGCCTGAACGGATTTGTTCACCAACAACAGATAAATGAAGATCCATGTAATAAAGAGATCCTTTGTTGATTTGTTTACGTAATCTAGAATCGCTTTGGAATGGTAAACGTTTATTTAAGATTCCTGCTTCAGACATCAAAGCATCAATGTTACAACCAATAGAGGCACCAGTGTATAAGTTTACTTTGAATTTTTCGCCATTATTTGCACGATCTACTAGTGCTAAAGGAACTGCTTTCGCATCACCAGAACTTGTAAATCCACTAATACCTAGTGTCATCCCATCTTGAATCCAAGATGCTGCTTCCTTTACATCAACAATTTTGTTTCTTAATACTTCATTACGAATACGTTTGTTTACTAATTCTCCTGACATTTATGTAACCCCCTGTCAATTCTATAAAAGCTGATAAATACACTATACTAAAAGTATCATGTAAAAATTCAGAATTCATTAAAAAGCCATCAAAAGAGAAAAAAGCGTTTTAAAGTAGCTAAAATTTAGGTAAAGAATTAAAAAAGCGGTTAGAAACCTAAAAGTTTTCTGAAAACACTCGCATATTTCTGACTTACTGGTACACGAGAACGATTATCATCTTTCATTACTAAGATAAAAGTAGAATGAAAATCTGGGTGAATTTCAGTAACTGCATACGTGTTAATAATATACGCCCTATGACAACGAATGAACTGGTCATGCGGTAAAAATCGTTCTAGTTCCGTTAATGTATACTTATTTTGATATACTCCAATGTCCGTATATAATAACGTTTTTCCGTTTTCTGATTTAATAAAGTAAACATTTTGCAGTGGGATTGGAATCCATTTATCATCTCCTTTACCGATTAAGAAATGATGTTGTGGTAACTTTTGTGTTTCAATACCAGGTAAAGGAGGAAAGATGGCTGTAATAACCCCAACTTCTTGTCCGTTTTCAACTAATGGTATCGCCATTGCATAGTATGGCATACCGAACACATCACTATCCACATATTTAGCGATTCGCTGTTTGTATCGTAAAGCCTCATAAGAAATAGAACCTTCTGGAATTAAATCTCCAGAATTGATACGTAAATCTATATTTTTACTTGGTTGGTAGTAAATGTATTTTTTTCTATCACCAACAACTATTGAAGCTTCATGAGGAAACATTTGACTAAGTACTTTAACTAGTGTTTCGATTGAATTGATTTCCATCTAAATCCTCCTTAAGAGACAAGTATTTATGAGAAAAGCATCATTTTTGTAATAGAATAGCTTTGCTTTCATGTACAATAGGCGATAGTTTTTAACTATGTACAGAAACATCATAATAAAAATATGATACATCGGTATCTTCCGACGATCTAAAAATGATTAGAATAATGATGTTGTACCAAGGTAAAATAATACTATTAGACAAATTAGCATAAAAGACATTCAAGAAAGTAAATTCTTACTTGTTTATTTATTTTACAATAAAAATGAAAGATAAGCATGTTTTACCTAGCATTATTTTAAGATAAAATCATTTTCCCCTATTTAATGAAAGAAAGAAAACATTTTTGAACAATTTTATTATTTATTCCTTCTCATCAATTATTTCATTATATAGTTTTGGTTATTAATGTTTCCTTCAAAAGTATAATGTAATCACAATTATTTTAAAAGTAAACTTTTCGTTTTCATTCGGTGATGATTCTCTTTGTATGATGCAAACTATTCCTATTTTTTTAGATTAGAAGACGAAATTGATTCTTATTTATCAAAAGGATCCCAAGGTTATTTTAGTGACCAACAATTATTTTAACAAATTTTTGCGTTTTTAAATCGATTTTTACTAAAAAAACATACTTTTTCCCGACTTTATCAAAAAAGATGTTTCTACTATAAGAATAAGGCTTGTACTCTTTAATAAAGCTGTTATAATATTCTGTAAATATTTTTATCTATTACATAACAAAAAAGGGGGCGTAGATTTGATACAACTACATTGTGATGAGTCCACAATCAACTGGATAAAAAAAAGGGAGCATGCAGTTACGATTTCATTATTAGATCCTGTTGGATGTTGTGCGGGAGTCGTTGAACTTGTAGCGAAATGGGGGGCTCCAAAAGATACGAACCGATTTGAAACATTTCAACTAGATAATCAATTAATTGTGTATGTGCAGAAAAATTTGCCCTTACGAAACAATGAATTAACCTTAAAACTGTCTGGTTTTGGACCTTTTAAATTTTTATCACCTGTTGGAATTGCGCCGTTGATGTAGAAGGGGACTATTATGATGAAGGAAGTAAAAGATTATTTAAATGAAGTCGCGAACCGATATGTTGCTTATTTTAACATCCTACGAAATATAGAAGTACAACAACAACCTATCTATTTTCATGCTCATTATGCACAACGGGATGAACGGTATTTAATGAGTAAGGCAGTTAAAATGTGGGGAATTGAACATGAACAACATATTTTCGTCCAAGAACCGACAACTATGATCACAAAAAAAGAAGCGGAACAGTTTATTTTATCTTTAAAAAAAGAGATAGAAGAAAATGAAACCAAAAATGAAGATCATATGTCCACGATTGTAATCGGTCTAATACCAATTGTCTCAGATAAGGAAGTAGACAATGATTTAAAAAAATTTATGAAAAAATTCAGAAAATTTAGATTTGTGAAATATGGCCTTCATGGTTGGTTTGAATACTATATCGGACTTATCGATTACCATCATCAAACTATCTACATTCACAAAAAAGCAAAGCCATTTTTGCAAGGGTTTGATGCAAGAAAAAAAGAAAAATAATAGAAGATATATTTATTTGTAGGGGGAATATTTTGTGAATTTACTAACATTATTAATTGTAAGTGGAATTTTGCTATTGATCGCCTATTTCACATATGGAAAATATCTTGAAAAGCGTTTAGGTGTAGATCCTAATAGAAAAACACCGGCCATTACGATTGCTGATGGAGTAGACTATGTGCCAGCTTCAAAACCAGTATTGTTAGGGCACCATTTTGCGACAATTGCAGGGGGAGGTCCTATCGTTGGTCCAATTACTGCAGCAGTGTTTGGTTGGATTCCAGCAGTTATTTGGATTTTAGTTGGAAGTATTTTTTTAGGTGGCGTACATGACTATGCTTCCTTACAAGCATCTATTCGTCATAAAGCCCAATCAATTGGTTCAATTATTAAAGAATACATCGGAAAAAAAGGGCAAACTTTATTTTTAATTTTCTCTATCGCAACGATTATGCTAATCGTTGGTGTCTTTATGATTTTAGTAGCTGATACATTCGAAGCGGTACCAGAGGCAGCGACAGCTTCCATGTTGTTTATTGCAATTGCCATTATTTTTGGATTTATTATTAACCAATTAAGAATTAATTTAGGAATTGCTACTATTTTCGGAGTTATTGCGATGTTTGCTTCAATTTATATCGGAGTTAAATTTCCATGGCAAATGTCATCTGAATTTTGGTTAATTGTATTACTTGTTTATGCTTTCATTGCAAGTGTATTGCCAGTATGGATGTTGTTACAACCACGTGATTATTTAAATAGTTATTTATTATATGGAATGATGATTGGCGCTGTATTAGGAATTATCTTTACTGCACCAGAAATTCAATTCCCAGGATACACAAGCTTTTATAACGAAAGTCAAGGCTATTTATTCCCAATGTTATTTATTATCATTGCTTGTGGTGCTTTATCTGGTTTTCATTCATTAGTAGCTTCTGGGACGACAGCAAAACAATTAGACAATGAGAAAAATGGTCGTTTTATTGCATATGGAAGTATGTTAGTTGAAGCATTTTTAGCCATTATAGCAGTAGGTACAGTTGCGTACTTATCACAAGGAAAATTTAATGCATTAATGGAAGATGGTGCTACACCAGTAAGTATTTTCTCTAATGGCATTGGGTATTTTATGAGCAATTTCGGTCTTCCACAACAAACTGGTATTACATTTACCGCATTAACGGTTTCTGCATTTTTATTAACATCATTAGACTCAGCTAGCCGTCTTGGTCGATACGCAGTGCAGGAGTTTTGTGAAGAACGAGTACCTAAAATTGCGAAAAGTGGAACTATTTCTACTACTATTATTTTAATAGGTGCTGCTCTTCTTGCGTTTAGTGGAACATGGTCTTCTGTATGGCCTGTTTTCGGTGCTGCAAACCAAATGCTAGGAGCAATTGCATTACTGGCTGTTACGGCATGGTTAACGAAAAAAGGTGCAAAACCATTATTTACTCTCATTCCAATGATTTTTATGTTTATCGTTACATTAAGTGCACTTTTTATGTTGATTCAACAAAATATCGCAAAAGAAAATTATGTTCTTTCAGGAGTTGCGATTGCGTTATTAGCTCTTTGCCTAGTGTTAATTTTCCAAGCATGGCAAACGTTTTTTGGTAAAAATAAAGATATGAGCATTCGTTCTTAATAAAAACACTAGTCTGTAAAAAAACAGACTAGTGTTTTTTATGAATGGATACATTTTTTTGATGTTTTGGATGATTAATCTAACGATACGATTGGTTTGTACGTCTATATTTTTTCTGCGGACAACCATTTTCGAATGTATGATTTATTTGGATCATATTGTTTTTGTTGTTTATGGATGTGAAAGATGCGAAATCTACGGAGGTCCGCTCCGATACCAGCATTGTATTGCAAATTTTTGATGAAATAGCTTGGCACATTTTGTTGCCCTCGATTCGATATATAGCCAGTTAGTTTCAATCCTTTCATGTTGGCATCAATGAAAGGTTCGCCTGTCTCCCCATTCATTCAAGATTCATCCAAGCTAAAAACCATTCTTCTTTTTTTGAAATGGAATGTTTTATTGTAAAATTCCTGAGGAAGTAAAAAATTTTGTTATATATGTTTGATAAAAAAATGAAAAGTAATTTCTCAAAAGCAACGCGAAAAAATCCAATAGGTAGATTCGTTTTTTTCGTACTTTTGTACATACTGTTGCAAGGTGTGATAAATGACACGTGGAGATGCATTTCCATGGCTTAAATAAAAAGAAAATTTAGTAGAATCATTAAAATGAAGCAATCCATTTCTTGTTTGTTTATACATAGATGCTCTTTTTAAAACAAAAAAGTAGTCGTGTAATCGAGCTAATGCCGCTTTATTCTCCGCCTTTTATATGTATGTCTACCTGTTGATAGCTAAGCGATGCTAAAGTTGGAACGGTAGTAACTGGTATAGGTGTTTTTTATGGTTGTAATGTTTGTGGTTTCAGAAACAGTGGTCGGATGGATAATTGTTTTTCTATTTTTTTACGAAAATTAGTAAAGGAAAGCTGGATATTTGCTAATAAAAAAGGCAAATCATCAGGATGAAGTAATGTTTTTCCTTTGTAACGATGAAAGGTTGTCATAGGAAGAACGTGTTTAATTGCATTTCTCCGTTGTTTTTCCTCTGATCCATCGTCAGTATCACCGCTTTCTCATATTTTTTACTTTGTAAACGGAAAAGGCAGGGAAGCAAAATGCTCTTTTTTATTATCTTAAGTTTCGTTTAGATGGTAAAGAAGTTCACTTAGCAACATATAGGTAATATTCAGACGGAGGGTAACAAAAAATTTAGCGAATCATCATGACATAATAAAAGTTATGTAAACTAAAAACCGAAAGAACTGTTGTAATATAATGTGATGGTGTCTTGTCCTACTACGCAACAAAAAACCTCTCATCATTGGATAGTTATAATGAGAGGTAGGTGAGGAAATCAATGATCAAGTTGTTGAATCGCCTTTTTCTTCGCATCTTTTTGAATGTGCGCATAGATTTGGGTAGTTGCGACGGATTCGTGTCCTAATAACGATTGAATTGTTAATACATCTACTCCGTAATGAATGAGCTCGGTTGCGAAACTATGACGAAGTTTATGCGGAGTAATCGTTTTATAATGCAAAAATGGTAACGTCGGTTTTAATCGTTCAATATGACGTTCAATCATTAATTGGATAGAACGAATGGTCATATTTTTTGTGAATTTTTTCGTAGCGGGATTGTATCCGATAAAAACAAAATCATCTCCTTTTGTTGGACGAACGTCTGAAGGTAGTGATTGTATGTATTCGTGTAAAACTGTAAATGTCGACTCGGCAATTGGTATGGTACGTTGTTTATTTCCTTTTCCGATGACGGAAATCTCTTCCGATGTAAACGATAATTGTTTCATCGTTAACGATTGTAATTCGCTAATTCGTAATCCTGTTTTCATTAGCCAATAAATGATGGCGTAATCCCGCTTTTGTAACCTTTTATAAAAAGGTGCTGCTTTTTTAGTAATGCCAATCATTTGGGATATTCCGTCTAAAAATTGCTGTGATTCTTCATGGGTTAAATATACAGGATCTTTCTTTTTTTCTTTTGGTCGTTCAATTCCATCGATAGGATTATGATTGGTGTATCCTTGTTGCATTAAAAATTGAAATAAAGATTGTAACGCAGAAATTTTTCGGTTGATGGTACTTGGTGCATTCCCTACTTCTAACGTTAAAAATTGGACATATGCTTCTATGCCAGAACGATCTAATTCTAAAAAATCGTGCCGTTTAATATCTCGCATTGAAACATCTTCTTTTGCAAATGAAAAGACATAATCAAAAAAGTATTTAAAATCATATAAATACCGTTGGATTGTACGTTTCGAATAATGCAAGCTTAAGCGACTTAACACGTAAGATTGAATAAAATCCGGCATTTCATCGTAATACCGAAAAGAATTTTCTAACGTTTGTTTTATTTTTGGTTGTTTTGTAACGGTTTGATTGAGCTTTGCAAATAACGACATGATATCACCCTTAGTTCATCTTATGTTATGTTTAGTATAACATAAATCGTTTCGTGAAATTGATATTTCACGAAACGATTTTAAAAGCATTAAATCTTTACCAGATGAATGGATATCCTCCAAACCCGCCATAAAATCCTCCAGGATAATAAGGGTACCCCCCGTAAAATGGAGGATAGTATCCGTAATATGGCGGACGGAAAAATCCTCCAGTTAATAAACCGCCAAGTAATCCTCCTGCTAATCCAGTAGCAAAACCGCCCCAAGGTCGTGGACGATGGTGGAAAGGAAATGGATTAGGATTGCGATATAACTCATCTTGTTCGATTAAATCGAAATCGTATGGATACACAAGCATCTCTCCTTGCTTTTTTTATTCTCTATAATGATATATGCACAAGAAACAAAAATGGGAATAGGCATTTATGATAAAAATGAATTTGAAAAGGTCTCTACCTCTTGTTATACTAAACATAATTTAACTATCGGTTGGAAAAGGAGAAGATAACATGGCATTTGAAAATCCATCGCGCGAAGAAATCAAACAAATTTTAGCAACGAAAAAGCGAATTGCAGTTGTAGGGTTATCGGATAATCCAGAACGAACAAGTTACATGGTGTCAGAAGCGATGCAACGAGAAGGGTATGAAATTATCCCAGTAAATCCAAAAGCAACAGAAATTTTAGGTGTAAAAGCAGTAAAATCATTAAAAGATATTGAAGGACACGTAGATATCGTCAATGTTTTTCGCCGCAGCGAATTTTTGCCAGAAGTAGCCAAAGAAGCAGCTGAAATAAAAGCGGATATTTTTTGGGCGCAATTAGGGCTTTTTAACGAAGAAGCATATCAAATTGCCAAAGAAGCAGGAATGACCGTCATTATGGATCGCTGCATTAAAGTAGAACACGCAATGACTAAATAAAAGAAATGTTTGAAAAGCCTCTATTTCGAAAAAATGAAAATAGAGGTTTTTCAAACGCTCTTTTTCAAGTAACATCTTTTAGGAGATGCAAAATGAGAAAGGTAAAATAATGATGTGTTTTTAATGATACTCATAGTGAAAAAGAAGCAGATTATAACTTTTTCTTGCTTCTTCCACTATTCAATGGAATAATAAATAATGAAATAAAAATAAGGAACAAACGTTCTCTTTTTTGAGAGGGGTTTTATCATGGGGAAACAATCGATGCAATATGATGCAGATGCAATTCAAGTTCTTGAAGGATTAGAAGCAGTTAGAAAACGACCAGGAATGTACATAGGGAGTACAGATACTCGCGGATTGCATCACCTCGTATATGAAATTGTTGATAACGCAGTGGATGAAGCGTTAGCGGGATACGGAAATAAAATAACAGTAACGATACATAAAGATCAAAGTCTATCAGTTGCTGATGAAGGGCGTGGCATGCCTACAGGAATTCATAAAACAGGAAAACCAACGCCGGAAGTGATTTTAACGGTTCTTCATGCAGGTGGAAAGTTTGGACAAGGTGGGTATAAAACATCTGGTGGATTACACGGTGTAGGTGCATCCGTAGTAAATGCGTTAAGTGAATGGTTAACGGTGACCATTTATCGAGAAGGGAATATCTATGAACAACGCTTTGAACAAGGGGGCCATCCGGTTACAACGCTAGAAATGAAAGAAAAGACAAAAAAAACTGGAACGACGATACGTTTTAAACCGGATGCGTCGATTTTTTCTACGACAACGTTCCAATTTGATACCATTAGTGAACGATTACGAGAAGCAGCATTTTTAATGAAAGGCATGACAATCGAGCTAATTGATGAACGGGATGGAAAAAAAGAAACATTTTATTTTGAAAAAGGATTAGAAGCATTCGTCGACTATTTAAATGAAGATAAAGATACGCTGCATCCAGTCGCGTCCTTTAGTGGAGAAGCAAATGATATCGAAATGGATATCGCGTTTCAATTTAACGATGGGTTTTCTGAAACAATCCTTTCCTTTGTGAATAACGTTCGAACAAAAGACGGCGGTACACATGAAGTTGGATTGCGTTCAGCTTTCACTCGAAGTTTTAATGATTATGCTCGGAAAGTTGCATTGTTAAAAGAAAAAGATAAAAACCTAGAAGGTTCTGACATTCGCGAAGGATTTACAGCTATTATTTCTGTTCGTGTACCGGAAGAAAAATTACAATTCGAAGGACAAACGAAAGGAAAGTTAGGAACGAGCGAAGCAAGAAGTGCAGTTGATTCGTTTGTCTCAACACAATTAACATTCTTTTTAGAAGAAAATCCGGATATTAGTGGATTGTTAATAAAAAAAGCAATCAAAGCAGCGCAAGCACGGGAAGCTGCCAGAAAGGCTCGTGAGGAAGCGCGTAGCGGCAAAAAAGGAAAACGGAAAGAAAGTATTTTAAGTGGGAAATTAACACCTGCTACTGGAAAAAACCCCGCAAAAAATGAATTATATTTGGTCGAAGGAGATTCTGCGGGTGGTTCTGCTAAACAAGGTCGTGACCGACGATTCCAAGCTGTATTGCCACTCCGAGGAAAAGTCATTAATACCGAAAAAGCAAAACTGCAAGATATTTTTAAAAATGAAGAAATTAATACTATCATTCATGCCATCGGTGCGGGGGTTGGCCCTGATTTTATAGTGGATGATTCCAATTATAATAAAATTATTATTATGACAGATGCTGATACAGATGGTGCACACATTCAAGTTTTGTTACTAACCTTCTTTTATCGCTATATGCGTCCTTTAATTGAGTCTGGTCAAGTATACATAGCCTTACCTCCTTTGTATAAAGTGAGTAAACGCAGTGGAAAAAAAGAAATCATTGAATATGCATGGGATGAAAGCGGCTTACAAGAAGCGATTAAAAAGGTCGGTCGCGGTTATACGGTGCAACGTTATAAAGGGCTTGGGGAAATGAATGCGGATCAGTTATGGGAAACAACGATGAATCCTGAAACGAGAACGCTTATCCGTGTCCGAATTGAAGATGCAGCACGTGCAGGACGACGGATTACTACGCTAATGGGTGATAAAGTAGAACCACGCCGTAAATGGATTGAAGAAAATGTTGCGTTTGGTTTAAATGAGGAATCTAATATTCTTGATTATGACTTTGTTTCGGTTGTAAAGGAGGAAGAATAACATGGCGTCCCAAGACGGTATTTTAGAAATTAATTTAGAAGATGTCATTGGTGACCGATTTGGTCGCTATAGTAAATATATTATCCAAGACCGTGCTTTACCGGATGCACGAGACGGTTTAAAACCGGTACAACGTAGAATTTTATATGCAATGTATCAAGATGGAAATACAAGTGATAAACCATTCCGAAAATCAGCTAAAACAGTCGGAAATGTTATCGGTAATTATCATCCGCATGGGGATTCTTCTGTATATGATGCAATGGTACGAATGAGTCAAAGTTGGAAATTACGAAATGTGTTAGTGGAAATGCACGGAAATAACGGTAGCATTGATGGGGATCCTCCTGCTGCTATGCGTTATACGGAAGCTAGATTAGCTAATATTGCACAAGAATTACTTCAGGATATCGAAAAAGATACGGTGGAATTTGCGCCAAACTTTGATGATTCAATCGAAGAACCAGTAGTGTTACCAGCACGTTTCCCGAATTTATTAGTCAATGGTTCAACAGGGATTTCAGCGGGATATGCAACAGAAATTCCACCGCATCAACTAGGAGAAGTAATCGATGCAACCATTATGCAAATAGAAAATGAACATTGTACCGTCGATGAGTTGCTAACAGTAATTAAAGGGCCTGATTTTCCTACGGGAGGTATTATTCAAGGTTTAGACGGTATTAAAAAAGCATATGCAACAGGGAAAGGTCGCATTGTGATTCGCGGGAAAGCGACGATTGAAGCGTTAAAGTCAGGAAAAGAACAAATTATTATTACCGAGTTGCCATATGAGGTAAATAAGGCAAATCTTGTAAAGAAAATTGATGAAATACGTTTAGATAAAAAAGTAGAAGGTATCGTGGAAGTTCGTGATGAAACGGACCGTGATGGGTTACAAATTGCGATTGAATTAAAAAAAGATGCAGATTCTACTGGGATATTAAATTATTTATATAAAAATACAGATTTACAAGTAAGTTATAACTTTAATATGATTGCGATTCATAACAAGCGTCCTGTTTTAATGAATTTAAAAATGATGTTACAAGCATATATTGATCATCAAAAAGAAGTCGTAACTAGACGAACGATGTTTGATTTAAAAAAGGCAAGAGATCGTGCTCATATTGTTGAAGGATTAATTCGAGCATTAAGTGTTTTAGATGAAGTAATCGCGACGATTCGTGCTTCTAAAGATAAAAAGGATGCCAAAGATAATTTAATCGCACGTTTTGCATTTTCAGAACCGCAAGCAGAAGCGATTGTTTCGTTACAACTATATCGTTTAACGAATACGGATGTACAAACATTAGAAGCCGAAGCAGAAGAGCTTGCTAAAAAAATTAAAACATTAGAAGCTATTTTAAATAGCGAAAAACGCTTATTAACAGTAATTAAAAAGCAATTATTAGATATCAAGAAAACATATAATGATGAACGTTTGACCGATATTGAAAAGGAAATTGAAGAAATTAAAATTAACGTGGAAGTCATGATTCCACAAGAAGATTGTATTGTAACGGTTACAAAAGAAGGATATGTAAAACGGACAAGCCCTCGTTCTTATGCAGCTAGTAACGGCGAACCGTGTGGGATGAAAGAAACAGATGTGTTATTGGATGAATTTCATTTACAAACGACGGATACCCTCTGTTTGTTCACGAATGCAGGAAATTACTTATTCATTCCGATATACGAGTTGCCAGACATTCGTTGGAAAGATGTTGGACAGCATATCGCAAATATAATCCCTATTGAACGAAATGAGTATATTGTTGCTGCTTTATCATTTGAAGAGTTTAAAGAAAACGAATATGTGACGATTGTAACGAAAAAAGGAATGATTAAAAAATCACAAGCATCTCTTTATAAAGCAACTCGTTACTCGAAACCACTTGTAGCAATTCGGTTAAAAGAAGAAGATGATGAAGTGGTTTCCGTCTTAAAAACATCCGGTAATGATGAAATATTTATTGGAACATACATTGGATATGGCCTACGTTTTCATGAAGAAGATGTACAACCAATTGGCGTTCGTGCAGCGGGAGTAAAAGCAATAAATTTAAAAGAAGTCGATATCATTATTCAAGCATTTGTCGTGACAGATACATCAGAAATAGTTATTGTAACTCAACGCGGTGCGGTTAAACGGATGAAAATATCCGAATTTGAACGGCAAAATCGGGCAAAACGAGGGTTAATCATGCTTCGTGAGTTAAAGAAAAACCCACATCGTATTATGTTTATACAAATTTTATTAAACGATAAAACACATGATGAAACGCTTCATATTGCGACAGAAAAAGGGGAAGAAGAAATTATTTCGTTAGCTCACTATCATTATAGCGATCGGTATAGCAATGGATCATTTGTAATAGACGAAGAGGTAGTAGGTGAAGTTGCATCTGCTTATATAGAAATAACACCAAAATCATAATAGAAAAAAATAGCGTTGCCAGCTAGCTTGGTAATGCTATTTTTTTTATTTTCGGTATAAACAGCATAGTGGGAAGATACATCAATAGAACTACTTTTTTATTTTACTTAAAACCTACTTGATTAATATGTTTTATCGGTATATAATCATTTTACAAATATAAAACATATAAAAATAGTGGGAATTAGGAGGGGTTTGATGGTGCAATTAATTTTAACCGGGCTGCTTTGCGGGGCCTTACTAGGATTTGTTATGCAACGCGGACGGTTTTGCTTAACCGGAGCTTATCGCGATTTGTATTTAACGAAGGATAATCGGATGTTTATTGCCGTGATATTAGCTATCGCCGTTCAAAGTATTGGTGTATTTTTATTATATTCTTTTGGTCTAATCCAGTTTAAAGAAGGAAATTTCATGTGGTTAGCCACGATTATAGGAGCTTTTATTTTTGGTATTGGCATTGTATTGGCAGGCGGTTGCGCAACTGGTACATGGTATCGTGCTGGTGAAGGCTTGATTGGAAGTTGGATTGCACTTATCGCATACATGGTTTCTAGTGCGATGATGAAGGGAGGAGTGTTGCAATCACTCAACGATTCCTTGCAATCTTATACTGTCAATCATGTGACAATTTATGATTCTTTCGGTGTATCTCCTTGGGTTTTTGTTATCCTTTTATCTGTGATTACTGGATATTTCGTTTGGAAGCAATTACGAAAACCAAGTGTAAAAATACCATCATTAAAACAAAAGAAGACAGGTATTGCACACGTTTTATTTGAAAAACGTTGGCATCCATTTGTTACAGCGATTCTTGTTGGATGTATTGCGATTCTAGCTTGGCCATTAAGTGAAGCAACAGGTCGTATGTACGGTTTAGGCGTGACAACACCAACTGCGAATATTTTGCATTTTTTAGTTTCAGGAGATGTTTCGTATATCAATTGGGGTGTATTCTTAGTGTTAGGCATCTTTTTAGGTTCGCTTATTGCGGCAAAAGGTAGTGGAGAATTTCGTTGGAGAACGCCAGATGCAAAAACGACGATTTTTAGTTTTATCGGTGGGATTTTAATGGGAATCGGCGCTAGTTTAGCTGGTGGTTGTTCTATTGGTAATGGGCTTGTCGGAACAGCAATTTTCACATGGCAAGGTTGGATCGCACTACCATTTATGATTTTCGGCACATGGACGGCTGCTTACTTTACAATGATTCGTCCACGACAAAAAGCAAATGCATCTGTGCAAACAGCATAAAATAGTAGGAGGTAATGATGATGCAAAAAAAATTAGAAGTATTAGGCATGGTTTGTCCATTTCCTTTAGTAGAAGCAAAACAAGCAATAGATGAAATCGCAAGCGGGGATGAATTAGTGATTGATTTTGATTGTACGCAAGCAACAGAAAGTTTGCCACGCTGGGCAGTAGAAGACGGCCATGAAGTGACGAATTTCGAACAAATCGGCGATGCTCAATGGTCAATTACAATCAAAAAACAATAAAAATAATATAGTTAATAAGATTAGTAACAATGATCATTCTATGAATAGAAAAGGAATCTATCTACTAGACTATAAATTTAGTTAGATGATAGATTCCTTTTTCATGTGTGGATACCGTTAATTTACATTACGATAGAATAAATGAATCATTGGATTGTACAAAAAATCTTTTTAGTTAGATGCAATCCGAATCCAATATGAAAAAGATGAAAAAAGTTTAATGGATTCCAAACAAACAGAACCTTGATAATAACTAAGTAATATGTTTATAAACAACAACTTAATCAACATTGAATTACATGATTTTAATTTATCATAAGGATTATTTTAAATTTTTTCTTCCATCTCAATATAATAAGAATACTTTAATATTGAGATGGAATTATAATTACTTCGTATAATATATATTATGTAAACTAGATTTTTCTTTTTTATCTACCGGTCATTGTGCACTGCCTTCTCTCTCCCTTAAACCTTGCATTTTGTTTCATGGAACAGATTGGCACAAATAGTAAAATTCGTAATATCTGCGTAGCGTTTAACTATATTTTTAAAAAAAGAAGCTAATCATCACTATGATGAAGCTTCTCAGATTTCGTAAAATACTCATTTGCTTTGTCATTATGCTCTTCAAGCTAAGTACGATTGCTAATACTTTTGGAGTTTCTACATTTACTTTATGACCAGTGTGATTGATAAAAAATGATTTTCTTATTTAAACCAGCCTTTTTCCCTCGATTGGGTAATTGCTTCGATACGATTTTTCACTCCTAATTTATCCATAATCGAAGAAATGTAATTTCGAACGGTTCCCGTTTTAATACTTAATTCACCAGCAATTTCTTTTGTATTTTTACCGTCTGCTATTAAACCTAATACTTCTTTTTCACGTTCTGTTAGTGGATTTTCTTCACTATATAAGTCATCGATTAATTCTGGTGCATATATTCGTACACCAGCCATTACGCTTCGAATAGAGCTTGCTAATTCTTCACTTGGACTATCTTTTAATAAATAACCATTTACACCTGCTTTGATAGCCCGTTGAAAATAACCGGATCTTGCGAATGTTGTTAAAATGATGACTTTACATGGATTATTTTTTAATTCTTCTGCAGCTTCTAGCCCTGTTTTAATCGGCATCTCAATATCCATGATACATATATCTGGTTGATGTTTTCGGACTAATGCAACTGCTTCTTCCCCATTTGAGGCTTGTCCTACCACTTCCATGTCTTCTTCTAAATTCAAAAGCGAACCTAATGCTCCTAACATCATTCGTTGATCTTCTGCTATGACAATACGAATCATCTAAAATCCCCCTTCGTTCTCTTTTTTAATTACGTGCGGGACTTTCATAACTATCGCTGTTTCATGATCAATAACGACATCTAAATTGCCGTTGACAAATTCCAATCTTTCTTTTATTCCTAGTAATCCATTCCCATTATCGATATCATCATTATAAATAAAGCCAATTCCGTTATCTTTTATAGTAATGCAGACTTCTTGTAAAGATTGTTCCATTATAATTTGACATTGCGTGGCCTGGCTATGTTTCACGACATTCGTTACAGCTTCTTTCATACACATACTTAAAATATTTTCAACAAATAAGGAGATACTTTTCCCTCGCATATTTTGGTGTAAAAGGAAGTCAATTTCTGCAGCTTCAAGTATTTGTTGTACATTGGCGAGTTCATCTTTTAGACGAATTCCACGCATTTGTGAAACCATTTTCCGGACTTCATTTAATGCAGTTCGCGCAGTTTCTTGCACATCTTTCATTTCATTTTTGGATTTTTCAGGGTCCTTATAAATAATTTTCCTCGCCAAGTCACTTTTCAAACCAATTAACGATAACTTTTGACCTAATGTGTCGTGTAAATCTCTTGCAATTCGTTGTCTTTCTTCCTGCTTTACTAATTCTGCAATTCGTTTATTTGCATCTTCTAATTTATTTTCTAATTCATCTTGTTTCTTTTTGTTGTGAATATTAAAAGGCATAAGAATAACGCTTATCCAAATAATTAATATAAAAGGAATTTGTTTTAGAAAAAATGGTTCTTGTAGAACAATTAAATAATTAATTGCAAACGTTGTAGCAATCAAATGAAGAATATACAACGTTAAAAAGGCAACTCGATTTTTTATATGACCATTGTAATAAGCGATAAAAAATGCAAAATAAATAAAGCTAAATAAAATAGTCATCGTTACCGAAATACCAATTAAAATACTTGTCCATAAATAGACTGGCCAACCTTGAGAAAGAAAGGCAAATCGATAAACGATGTAAAAAAGGATAGTAAGGACAATGCCCACGATTAACTTCGTCATATCCGTTGATTGAAAGACAAAATAAAAAGGTAAGATACTAAAAAACGTCCAAATATACGGTGAAATTCCCCCACTTTTTTGAAAAATACTTTTTCTTTTTTTCATTGATTTACCCTCTTTTTGTTAAAAGAATATTGATTTTTAGTTTATCACAAAAAGAATAGTTAGGGATGTTTCTCTCCTAACTATTCTTTCTTGCGATTATTACTTTGCTTCTGACGATATATATGTTGTTGGGTTTTCTTTTATTCCAGTCCTATTTTTACGTTCTTTAAAGGTAATGAGTTCTTTCTGTTTTTCATCCCATAACTTGTATTTTAAAGTGTGAATGCTAGATGATAACGTAACGGTTGGGATATTTTCTTTTAAAAAATGAGTATTGTGAAGTTCTTCTAAATGATAATTTGGTACTTTCGGGCTTAAATGGTGAATATGATGAAAACCAATATTCCCTGTAAGCCATTGCAATACTTTTGGGAGCTTATAATAGGAACTACCTTCTAGTGCGGCTTTTACGTAATTCCATTTATCTTCTCTTTCAAAATAAACGTGTTCAAATTGATGCTGCACATAAAAGAGCCAAACACCTGCGGAACCAGAAATCAAAAAGATGGGACCTTGCACTAGTAAGAAAGCTTTCCAACCGATTGTAAGGAAAAATAAAGCGAATATTGCTATTATCGAAAAGTTTGTCACATAGGTGTTTATACGTTCTTTTGATCGTGCATCTTTCCGATTAAAACGATATGCAATAAGAAAAATATAAATTGGACCTATTACAAACATAATAAATGGATTACGGTACATTCGATAGGCGAACTTTTGCCAAGTTGATGCAGTTTCATATTCCTCTACAGTCATTATCCAGATATCGCCGATGCCGCGTTTGTTTAAATTACCACTCGTTGCATGATGAATAGAATGACTACGTTGCCACTGATCATATGGACACATCGTTAATACACCTGTACACGTTCCCACAATTTTATTAGCAAGGCGATTTTTGAAAAACGAATGGTGACAGCAATCATGGAAAATAATAAAGATTCGGACTAAAAATCCAGCTGCAATTGTCGCAATTCCTAGCGTTAAAAGATATGAAATTTCTAAACTTTGATAAGCTAAAAACCATAAAAGTACAAAAGGTCCCATTGTATTGATTAGTTGCCATACACTATTTTTATTTGATGATTTTTCATAAGGAGATAACTTTTCTTTTAAATTATTTTTCATTGTTTTTGCCATTTGTAATTCCCCTTCCTCATGCTCTATATGTATCATAAAGAACGGCGAAAATATTTTGTAGACACAGGTGTCATATGTGATATATGATAAGTGTCATGTATGCAATGAATTCTAGTTCGTTATTTTCTTATAGAAGTTAATGAGGCCTGTTATAATGAAATATTTTATAAGCAGGAAATTTAGGATTTTCTGATAGGGGTACCGCCAACATTTCGGGAATTTTGTACGCTAAGCAAATTTTGATATAAATATAGCCAAATTCCTGTACGCTAAGGGATTTGGCTTATGTTATTGGTTAGTTTTTATTTAATGGGCTTTATGAGTTTCCTGGTAATCTATTTGAATCAAATTTATATTCTCCAAGAAAATTAATATGTTCCCATCCTAAAGATGAAATGTGTGGAAGTAATTCTTCTTTTAGGACATTATTTTTCTTAAATTCCTTATACTTTACGGTCTAGAGCAGTAACCCTGTCTTATTGGAACCATCCTTTTATATCAATGTTTGAAACCTTAACGTACAATTTTTCCGTTTTTCTGTCTGTCCCCCGATATTAGGTTCTAATCATGGTACACGATTTAGAATTTGTTAGAATACTTATTTTTAATAATGATAAAAGTGATATTATTTGTTTTTATTAAAAATAAATACGGTAAACGAAATTTTACATTTTCTATCCACCGCTCCCTTTTCATCATTTCATCTCGAATACTCGAATAAAAGTACCAATTTTCTCTGGATACATAACACAAAACCATTGAGTCTGTTCCGTTTAGTCCAAAAAATGAGATATTTCTATTATCATGCTATAATATAATATGTACTCTCTCCTCAACTAATGTGGAGCTTTCTTTTTCACTATAGAATAATTGCTATTTTAATAAATTAACATCCCGCGCTACATCATCATTCTAACACCCATTGATAAAACTCTTTCACTTTTAAGTAACTTTCTTTTCAAGAATAAGTTAGAACATTTCGCAATGATTCCTTATGAAAATAATGGAATTATATACTGTTTTATATCTAAATAACATCAAAATTTTGAAGGGATGTGTTAGTTTTAATGGCTATCAATACAATTATTATTATTTCTGCTTTGTTACTTCTTATTTCCGTATTATCTACTAAAATATCATCAACGTTACGTGTCCCTTCGTTAGTTCCTTTTATTTTAGTTGGAATGTTTTTAAACCGATTCATTTATTATGATAACGCTAAGATGACACAATTATTTGCCATTTTTGCATTAGTAATCATTCTGTTTGAAGGGGGATTAAAAACAAAACAAAACGACATAAAGGATGTGTTAATTCCCTCCATTTCACTTGCTACTTTTGGTGTCTTAATTACTTCATTCATTACAGGATTATTCGCAAAATGGATTTTGGATTTATCCTGGCTTCATAGCCTGTTAGTAGGTGCGATTGTAGGTTCTACTGATGCTGCAGCAGTCTTTGCTGCTTTTGGTAATACAAATATTAAAAAGAAATTAACAAAAACGTTGGAATTCGAATCAGGATCAAATGACCCGATGGCAGTTTTTTTAACTTTAACATTGATTACACTTATTACAACACCCGAAGCATCTATCTTTTCCATGATTGGAAGCTTTTTTTGGCAGATGGGGGTTGGGATACTTTTAGGATTTGCTTTTGGAAAAATAACTGTTTGGTTTATTAATCATTTGGAATTAGAAAACTCAGGACTGTATCCACTTTTTTTATTATCGTTTGCTATCTTGACGTACGGTATCGTTACCGCTATTCATGGTAGTGGCTTTCTAGCTGTTTATTTAATGGCTATTTACATTGGAAACGCAGATATTCGTTATAAACAAGAAATTGAACAGTTTCATGATGGTTTTGCGAATATGATGCAAATCAGTATGTTTATATTATTAGGATTGCTTGTTTTTCCTTCTGATTTGATGGAAATTACAATAGAAGGTTTATTACTATCTATCGTACTCATCTTCATCGCAAGACCGATTGCTGTATTTATAAGTACGTTGAAAATGCCTTATACATTGAAAGAAAAGGTTTTCTTATCATGGGCTGGTTTAAAAGGTGCAGTACCAATCATGCTAGCAACCTACCCTATGTTGTCTGGTATAGAAAATAGTAATCTTATTTTTAATGTCGTATTTTTTATCGTTCTAACATCTGCGTTAATTCAAGGTACCACACTGAGCGTTTTAGCTGAAAAGTTACAGCTTACAACTGGTGAAACGAAACCAATACCGTTTCGAATGGAGTTACTAACTAAAGAAAAATCACCGATGGATATTGTAACGATTATCTTACAATCCAATTCACACGTTATTTTACAGCCTATTGTATCGTTAAGACTACCAGAGAAAACGATGATTACAGCTATTGTAAGAGATAGTGAGCTTATTTCCGCCAATGGGAATACCGTTTTACTAGAAGGAGATATTTTATATCTTCTAGCTCCTAAAAAGCGGCATCATGAAATAAAAAAATATTTCCGCAATAAGAAAGTTTCTTCTTAACTTAGATATTCGTAGCGTATCGACAGTCATACCATTTTTCACATGAAAAATCCAGCATCCGATAATTAGGATGCTGGATTTTTATTCGTTTTTTTTAGTAAAAGCAAAATTTTATAAACTATCTCCAAAATCTTCTTTAAACTTCTTCATCAATTCTGTTGGCCAGTCGGATAATGTATCTAATTTTCCAAAGAAGAATCGTAATACTTTTGGTTCATCAACAAACTTTAATCCACCGATTAACTTGCGATTTTCGTATAACCAAGCAATGCGGTCAGCGGCATACTTCACTTGAGAAAGTGTAAATACTCGACGAGGCATTGCTAAACGAACAAGTTCCATATTTGCTAAAGGCTCATTGCCGTTTTCATCACGTTGCTCTGACATCGTTCCACGTTCCATCCCGCGAACCCCACTAATAATATATATAGCTGCAGCAAGTACACCTGCAGGATATTCATTTTGCGGGATATGATCTACAAATCCCATTGCATTGATATGACAACCTAACCCTCCTGCTGGTGTAATAACTGGTACGCCTTTTTTTTGAAGCTCTTCTGTCATATATGCGATAAATTGTGGCCCTTGATTAATCATATCCATATCCATTGTCTCATCTAATCCAACGGTGATCGCTTCCATTTCACGAACTGACATCCCACCATATGTTAGGAAACCTTCATAAAGCGTAATATATTCACGCATCTTCATGTACATTTCTTCGTTACTTGTACAAATACCACCACCACGAGCACACCCTAATTTACGGGCAGAGAAATAAATAATATCCGCTAAATCTGCCATTTCTCTCGTAATTTCACGAATACTCATGTCTTTACATTGTTCTTCTCTAATTTTAATGAAATATAAATTATCAGCTAATAAACTCGCATCTAGAATAAGTGTAAGACCATATTGATCACAAACTTTTCGAACCTCTTTCATATTTTCAAGAGAAAATGGTTGGCCGCCGATTAAGTTAGTCCCTGCTTCCATACGAACAAATGGAATGTTTTCTACTCCATTTGATTCAATAACGTCTATTAATTTATCGATGTCTAAATTCCCTTTAAAAGGACAATCACTCGTTAATTTTAACGCTTCATCTGTAAAAATTTCTTTTACGCTACCACCATTTAACGTAATATGTGCTTGTGTCGTTGTAAAATGATAGTTCATCGGAACAACAGAATCTTTTTTAACCAATGATTGAGCAATAATATTTTCGCAAGCACGTCCTTGGTGTGTTGGCAGAAAATATTTTTTACCGAAAATTTCCTCGATTTTATTTTCTAGTTTTGTGAAAGTTTCAGAACCAGCATAGCTATCATCAGCTAACATCATAGCAGCTTGTTGGCGATCACTCATCGCATTGACACCGCTATCTGTTAACATATCCATAAAAATATCTTTATTTTTCAATAAAAATGTATTATACCCCGCTTCTTTCATTGCCTCTAAACGACGTTCAACTGGAGGTAAGTTCAATTTTTGAACGATACGAACTTTATGCATTTCTAATGGAATATTTTCCCCGTAGTAAAATTTCACTTCTGACATTCCTAAAACACCCCTATTTTCTATCTAATTTTCTAAATTGAATGAGTATTTAAAGATGAACGGCTACTTTGCTCATTTCTTACTGCACCGCTTATCCCGATTAATCCTTTCCCGCACTAAAATATTAATGCATAAAAAAAGAACAAATAACTCAACTCTATTTTTCTTGTTATACAACAATATATCATTTATTTTAGATATTTACTATTATTTTCTGAATTTTATTTTTTTATAAAAAAAGGGGGTGCACGTTTTGTCCTAAATGAAAAGAACAATTTAACTAAACTATCGCTCTTTTCTGTTAAAAGATATATTAATATACTTATTTTTGATGAAAATGAGAAAAAAAACGGATTTATATAAAATAAATAATACTTTACTATAATTTTCTTTTCATATTATCATCTTATGATTAAACGATATGGGATAGAAATCAATCAACTATTTGTAAAACTAATTACCGCTAACGAAAGACACTAGCTTTTCCTAACAACTATTGTATGGACGGAAAAATAAAAGTTTTGTCTCAAAAACGTGTAAGTTGAATAGTAAGCACAACTCATATTTTTTGCAGTTAATTTTCTCCCACCTCTCGCGCTTCTTTCCTGAACATGGTACAATTTTGAGGATTACGTTTTTATGGAGGAAATTAAATGATAACTGTGAGTAATGTAGGTTTACGCTATGGTGATCGTAAACTATTTGAAGATGTGAATATTAAGTTTACACCAGGAAATTGCTATGGATTAATCGGAGCAAATGGTGCGGGAAAATCCACTTTTTTAAAAATTTTATCTGGTGAAATCGAACCGCAATCAGGTTCTGTTACGCTTTCACCAAACGAAAGACTTGCCGTTTTAAAACAAAACCATTTTGAATATGAAGATATTGAAGTTTTAACCGTAGTCATTATGGGACATAGCCGTTTATATGAAGTAATGCAAGAAAAAGATGCAATTTACATGAAACCTGATTTTTCTGATGAGGATGGTATTAAAGCAGCTGAATTAGAAGGAGAATTTGCGGAATTAAATGGATGGGAAGCTGAATCAGAAGCTGCCATCCTGTTAAAAGGGCTTGGTATTGATGAATCACTTCATACAAAAAAAATGGCGGAGTTAACGGGTGGAGAAAAAGTAAAGGTATTACTAGCCCAAGCATTATTTGGAAAGCCTGACGTCTTACTGCTTGACGAGCCTACTAACCACCTTGATTTAAAAGCAATTCAATGGTTAGAAGAATTTTTAATTAACTTTGAAAATACCGTTATTGTTGTTTCCCATGACCGCCACTTTTTAAATAAAGTATGTACACATATTGCTGATTTAGATTTTGGTAAAATTCAAATTTATGTTGGGAACTATGACTTCTGGTATGAATCCAGCCAATTAGCATTAAAAATGGCACAAGATGCAAACAAAAAGAAAGAAGAAAAAATAAAAGAATTACAAAACTTTATTGCTCGCTTCAGTGCTAATGCATCAAAATCAAAACAAGCAACATCACGCAAAAAATTGTTAGATAAAATCTCTCTTGAAGACATTAAACCATCTTCCCGTCGTTATCCATACGTTCATTTTTCTCCGGAGCGTGAAATTGGAAACGACCTGCTTCGTGTCGAAGGTTTAACAAAAACGATTGAAGGTGTAAAAGTATTAGATAACATCAGTTTTACATTAAATAAAAATGACAAGGTAGCACTTGTTGGGAAAGATGAAATAGCTAAAACAACCTTATTTAAAATCCTAATGGGTGAAATGGAACCAGATAGTGGTACATACAAATGGGGTGTTACAACATCTCAAGCGTATTTTCCAAAAGACAACACAGAATACTTTGAAGGTGTAGAAGACACATTAGTGGATTGGTTACGTCAATATTCTCCAAACGATCAAAGTGAAAGTTTTTTACGCGGTTTCTTAGGGAGAATGCTCTTTTCTGGTGAAGAAGCACTTAAAAAAGCTAGTGTCCTTTCTGGAGGAGAAAAAGTTCGTTGTATGTTATCAAAAATGATGCTAAGTGGTGCAAATGTTTTATTGTTAGATGAACCAACTAACCATCTAGATTTAGAGTCTATTACTGCATTAAATAACGGATTAATTAATTTCAAGGGGCCAATTATCTTTACGTCTCATGACCACCAGTTTGTCCAAACGATTGCAAATCGCATTTTTGAAATTACTCCAGCGGGATTAGTCAATAAAGAAACAACGTATGATGAATATTTAGAAGATGAAGCATTACAAAAACGAATTCAAGAGATGTACGAACAAAATAAATAAGTAATTACCCATATAAAACCAGAATCAATTTCAAAATGATTCTGGTTTTTTTAAATATAAAAGAGGATTTTTATCCATTATGTTTAACATATTAAAATAACATTCCTTATATAAAGATCATCAGAGGAGGTTTGCACAGTGAATCATAGACCGTTATCGAAAGAAAAAAGTCCATTCGAACAAGCTCTATTCATTTTTAACTCTACTTCTGCTGAAGAAATCATTAAAATCTATCATAACGGAAACATTTGCCCGCTCGATGAAAAGTTTATTGAAATGTTACGAAAACAAACATCGTTAACAGAACCAGTAATCAATGTTTTATTAGATTACATGATGAAAACTAATAACTCCATTTTAGATGATTCATTCTGTAGAAAAATAGCTTATTTATTGGAATACGCTCATATTCAAACAGCTGAAGAAGCGATGATTTTTTTGCGGGCATATTACCATAAAAGTAAAAATCTTAGATGATCCCACCATCCCTTCCCCAACTAAAAACCTTTATCCTTACCTCTTCTCATGTTAACGATTTATTCATCATCATAAAATAACATACACACGTTCCTATCATTGAAACATAATATCAATTCTAGTTACTTTTAAAGAAAGGATGTTGTTTTTTGTCAAAAGTTATTCAAATTTCGTTATCAATTATTCTGATTGTTATTTCCGTTTATTCATTGATGACAAAAGATGACCAGTTATTACCTTTTATTTTTTTACTCCTTAGTGTTCTTTTTCTCTTAGTAGGAATCAATGAAATAAAAGAAAATCGAAAGTTTTTGGGTTGGATGTTGATTAGTGCGACTATCTGTCATTGTATCGTGGTTGTTACAAAATATTTTATTCATAATTAAATTATATGTGAAAAAAGCTGCCGAATGTAATCGACAGCTTTACTATGTCTTAAGATCGGTACCAATTAAATCCTTCCTCATTTAAATCCATCCAAACGTTCTTTACTTGTGTATACATATTCATCGCTTCTAATCCAAGTTCACGACCGAAACCACTTTTCTTCACGCCACCAAAAGGAGCCGTACTATCAAGCATTGTGTACGTATTCACATATACTGTTCCTGCTTGTAACTGCCGTGCCATTCGATGTGCTCGTTTAACATTATTTGTCCATACACCTGCCCCTAATCCATAAATCGTATCATTTGCTTTTTTCAATGCATCTTTTTCGTCTTTAAAACGGATAACAGATACGACTGGACCAAAAATTTCTTCTTTCGCAATCGTCATGTCATTCGTTACATCAGCGAAAACGGTTGGCGTATAAAAATATCCATCAGTTAGTTGCTCATTCCGTTTTCCTCCTGTTACAAGCGTTGCTCCTTCTTTTTTTCCGATATCAACATAACGTTCAATGACTTGTAATTGTTGTTCTGATACTTGAGGGCCCATTTGCGTCGTTGGATCTAACGGATTTCCTACACGAATCTCTTTTGATCGTTTTACAAATTGATCGATAAATTCATCGTAGATACTGTCCTGAACAAATAAACGTGAACCTGCAATACATACTTGTCCTTGTCCAAAGTAAATACCAAATAACGAACCGTTTACTGCATTTTCCATATTCGCATCTTCAAATACAATGTTGGGGGATTTTCCACCTAACTCTAATGTTACTGGACATAAATGGTGACTTGCTGCTTGCATGATCATTTTTCCAGTCCTAGTAGAGCCGGTAAAAGTTAATTTATTAATACCGGGATGCTCCGTTAAAGCTTTCCCCGCTGTTGCTCCATAGCCATTTACTACATTAATCACCCCATCCGGTAAACCTGCTTCTTGAAAAATTTTCATTAATTTTAAGATACTGATTGGTGTTTGTTCCGCTGGCTTTATCACAACTGTATTTCCGGCAGCTAAGGCAGGAGCTAATTTCCACATAGCTAACATGATTGGAAAATTCCACGGAATAATAGCTCCAATGACGCCAATTGGTTCACGTAATGTATAATTAAATCGATTACTAGGTGAACTTAATGTCTCTCCTTGAATTTTATTAGCAAGTCCTGCATAAAACTCCAATACATCAATCGCCATTGGTAACGCAATATGTTTTGTTTCGTTAATTGTTAATCCATTATCTTTTGACTCAATCTCCGCTAGTTCTTCCAAATGATCACGCATTTTTTGTGCGATTTTGTATAATAAACGCATTCGATCGCTTGGTGTCATTGTTTTCCAAGGTCCGGATTCAAATGCCTTACGAGCTGCCTGTACTGCTAAATCAATATCTTCCTTATCTCCCTCTGCTACAATCCCATTTATTTGTCCTGTAGCGGGGTTATAAGAATTAAATGTTTTCCCTGAAACGGCATCCACCCATTTCCCATCAATAAATAAGGAATAATTTTTTGTCATCTTTCTCCTCCTTTTTATTTACAAAATTTTCTGATAATAAATCATATTCTTGTCCACTGATTATTATTCAAAATTAGGAATGTATGATTAAAAAATGAAAAAGAACCTTAAAGTTTATACTCACAGTCTTTAAAGTTCCTTTTTACTTAATTCTATTTTAATTTTTCTTATCACATACTCTTTAATGGTTGAATTTATCCATGTTCTTAATTTCTCGTTCGTTTGGTATCTTTTATACATCGAAGATAAAGATTGAATTTCATGAAATTTTTTAGTTATCATGTTTTCTACTTCTTCTATTGTATACTGTTTATTCCGAATGTCGAAAAGAAGTTGTCGATGGAAATCATGGTTTTCATACCACATGCTTTGTTGGAAGCTGGTAAAATTAGTTTGCTCATATCGCTGTAGAAAATCTAAAATCCGCCACATCGTCATCGCATGTTTGTACACTTTTTCTAATTGCTGATCACGAATAAATTCTTTTCTTTTTTGAAAAAACATCCCTACACAAGTGTCATATAAATAAGGTAAATTCATTCGAGCAATTTCTTCTCTCTTTAGCATTAACTCATCGAGTAAGACATCTTTTAACACAATTTTTTGAGAAAACAGCACTTCTAAAAAATTCACATTCGCTTTCCATAACATTATGGTTAATTTTCGAATATCATGAAATTCAACATCTTTTTCTCTAGACACCATTGTTGTAGAAGCTTTATTTCCATCATACAAATCATCGAATGCGGGATAATAAAATACTTTATAATCTTCATCTGATTCTGGCACTTGTAGGTTATAATTATGACTACCCACCAATACTTTAAAGGCTATCATGTTTTTTTGACGCATCACTCATATCTCCTAAAACTTTATGTGAAATATTCTATCGACCCGTTTGGGAAATATTCTTCGATAAAAGACGTAATTGTTTTTTGCAGCTTTGTTTCTTCTTCCTTTTGATAAATATATTTTCCAATTCCATACTTTCCCCATTTATATCGTCTTTTTTCTTCGTTTAACTCTAATTGGGTATTCGGATAATTTTTTTCTATCACACGTTTTGCCGGTTTGGTGAAACGGTGTTGGATTAACTCAAACGTCACCCCATTTTTCGTTTCGACTGGGAGTTCCTTCGCTAAATGTTCAAATAGTTGTTGGTATCCATTTTCCCATCCTTGATGAAGATAAAGAGGTGCGATAATAAAACCAAGCGGATAACCTGCTTGTGCTACTTTTTTTGCAGCTTCTATTCGATATTTTAAAGAAGAAGTACCGGGTTCAAAATGTTTAATCACATAAGCGTTATTCATACTAAAGCGAAATCTTGTCTTTCCATTATGCTTCGCATCCAACAAGTGATCAATATGATGAAATTTAGTAACAAAGCGAAGTCTTCCATAGTCCGATTGTCCAAAAAATTCAATGGCTTGTTTTAATGAATGTGTTAAATGATCAATCCCAACCACATCAGACGTACAAGATGCTTCAAAACGGGTTATTTCTGGTGCTCGCTCGTCGATGTATTGTTGGGCAGTCGCTAAAATTTCGTCCACATTTACATACGTCCGTACATAAGGTTTACTACCCATTGTTGTTTGTAAATAACAATAATGACAATGTCCCATGCATCCTGTTGCAAATGGAATCGCATATTCAGCAGACGGCTTAGATGTATCGAATTTTAATGATTTTCGAACTCCTACTACTAAAGTTGACTTCGCAATCCGGTATTTCTGCAAATCATTCTCTCCTGGCAAATTCCTTACTTGATTATGCGATGTCGTATAACGAATTTCAATATTTTCTTTTTTGAATTTTTTAAATAATTTTTCCCCTAAAGGATATTCTAATGCTTTCGGTTCAAAATAAACAAGATTAGGCATAAATGGTTTTATTTCCACTTTCACTGCACCTTCCTATTGAATGTAAATATCACACTATACTGAAAGGATGCAACAGGATGTATTTTGTTATTCAAAAAACAATATTTTCATTTTCCTTAAAACTTTTTCTAAAGGATATTTAAATGAAGATATCCTCGACTTTATCGTAACTAGGTATACTTGTTTACGATGTTTTTCTTTTTTAAAAGTTAGCAAGAAATGAGTAAAAAGCTCTGAATAGTATTTCTCCAATAATTGAATTCCTGTTCCCGAAAGTTTTGGATTTTTAATAGTGGAAGAACAAAGGTGGTGAAAAAAGTTTTTATATGGGAAGGATATGGTTTTTTGTGTAATTCACTATATAAACTTGATAATAAATGTAATGTTTGTTCAGCTAGTTGTTTCTCTTGTTCCTCTAAATGTTTATTTTTTTTCGCTTGTTTTGCAGCATTCATTAACATCTTTTTTGCAGAAAATTCACCTTGTTTATACAAAATGTTCACATCAAGAGAAAAAACGATTTCTTTTAGTCTTTCTTGAGAATCAATAAATTGTTCGTTATCAAAAATTTCGTCCAATATTTTTTCTCGTTACACATCTTTATAAAATTCAAGTGCTAATGGTAGTAACCATTCACTAATCATCGCATCCAAATTTTCTTCATACGTTTCGTGAAAAAGCCGCAATTGCTCATAAATGATGCGATAGACTGCCCAGTATACTCATTTTCTAAAAAATCTTGTAATGTCTCATAATCAGTTAATCTAAAATTTTCATAAGTGCAAAGTAACTGCCCAGAAAAATCCCAAGGTGGATCACACGAATGGTCTACGATATATTTTTTCTCTATCAAAATAATCATGACAAACCAACGAACAACTTTGTCCACAAAAAAATCATCATGTCACCGCACATATGAAGTAAAACTTTTGACTTGATTTATATTAATCGCCTCCCAAAAAAGAACATACACTCTCATCACCGTTTTTTCTCATAATGTCAAGACTTTTTTGTGTGTACATAATTTTTTAAAAATAATATGGTAAATGAAATTTTTATTGGTGCTAATTGGGGTCCTGCCGACAAGACGCAAATATTGTACTCTAAGTAAATTTTAACTTAAAAAAGTCGAATTCCTGTATGCTAAAGAACCGACTTTTAAATTTTGGTCTATTAAGCTAATGCGCCCGATTGTTGAATATTAAGTACTATAGAATTTTTTACGAAACAAATACTGCCATTATATATTTTTGAGCTATTAAAAATATTGCCCAACCGACTATTCCTAATGAAATCACTAGCGTTAAATGAACAGATTGTTTTAATGCAAAATACATTACAAATAGCATGAACATTGTTGCTAGAAATCCTGCTAAAACGCCGAGTGTAAACTTGTTGATATTTTGAGTAGTTTCTCCCTGAATTATTAACCAATAGTACTTAATATACTAATTAACGATAAGGCAGCTATAATACCTCCATATACAGGGTATCTTCTTGTTAATTCCGTAAGGATACCAATAATGGCTACTGAACTTATAATTTTTATTAGCAAATACATTATTTTGACGCCTCACTTAAAAGCCGAAATGCTTCAACTATTTTCTTTCATTTGTCGATAATCTGCTAAGTGCTACTTGAAGCTTATTTTCATCTAATTCTGTATTCTTCCTTAATATTACTGAACCTACGTCTGTTAAATATAAATATACTTTACGTTGATCTTTATCCGACCTCTCTTTATACAACCAACCGTTACTCACTAATTTTTTTACATGTTCCGATGCTGTATTGTGTGAAATTGATAATTGCTCAGCAATGTCACGAATCACGACATATTGCTGTTTTTAACCCTTTGTAAGATGCGGACACTTTGATGTGAAATTACTTCTTCTTGTGTAGGATGTAAATTAAAATAAATGTCAGTAAAGTATTTGTTTATATCTTGAATCACTATAAGCACCCCAATTTAAATCGTTTAAACCGATTATATCGTAACAAACGATATAATATGAACTGAAATAATATAACTTGTACCTTATTCAATTAAATGGCCCGATTCTGGAAAATTCCTCACTTAAAAATTAATGTCGCCTTATTGATGAATGGATATTTTGTAAGGACATATTTAGAGATGGTATACCATAAACGACCGTTTTTGGTTATGGAAAAAAAATTTCTGAAAGTAATTAAAAACTAGTAAAATATATAACCAAAATCTAACTACCAATATACTTCCATCAAAGCCCTTTTTGGTATAGTAAATGTATAACGAAAGAGGGGAATTTGTCTTGAAATTTGGATATGCAAGGGTGAGTACATAGGACCAATCATTATCATTACAACTCGATGCGTTGAACCATTATGAAGTGGATCAGATTGTTGAAGAAAAAGAATCAGGAAAGAGAAAAAGTCGCCCTCAATTGGATGAGCTTCTTAAAGTTCTGTGTAAAGGTGATACAGTGGTTATCTATAAATTAGATCGTATCAGTCGTAGTACCAAACATTTAATAGAGCTCATGGAACAATTTGAAACAAAGGAAATTCATTTCGTGTCCCTTCAAGATAAAATCGACACCACAACAGCTATAGGGCGATTCTTTTTCAGAATGTTGGCCAGTATAGATGAATTAGAAAGAGATATTATGAGTGAACGAACAAAAGACGGGCTAATTGCAGCTAGAGCTAGGGGAAGAAATGGAGCTAGACCAAAGGTTGAATCCAAAAAAATCACATTAGCCCTAAAGATGTATGAAAGTAACGACTACTCCTTATCTCAAATTAAAGAAGCTACAGGAATAGGCGCAACAACATATATCATTACTTAGGAAATAAAGAATTGGCTGACAAGGAGGTGTAACATAAGGGAAAGAACTCTTGACCCATGACCATCGGAATCTATTTATGTCTATTCCCGATGATATGAATGAACATGACATAGAAAGACACTATACTTTTACCTCAGAAGAGCTTGGATTTATCAAAAGCACCGAAGAAATCATAATCGCTTAGGAATTGCTTTACAGCTGGCCGTTCTACGCTATCCAGGACGGACTTTATTTCAAATTAAAGACATTCCTAATCAAATTTCGATTAAATTGCAAAATAAATTAATGTCTCCCCAGAAGAATATGCACAGTATACGAAACGAATCGCAACTCGAAATGAACACTTAGAGGAAATTCGGCAGCAATCTGGATACAAAAATTTGTCCTTTGGTACCTATCGAATAATTACACAATCCACTCTTCAATGCGCTCCTGAAAATGGGAATATAGATTACTTGATTCGTTCAACTATTGAATAATTGAGAAAACTAAAGGTTATATTTCCAGCTATGACAACAATTGAGGGAATCGTATGGAAGGCACGTCAACGAGCAGAAGAGAAAATTTTAAAATCTATTGTCTCTACTTTAAACGAATCTCAAAAATCACAGTTAAATCAATTACTTGACGTCAGTTTCACCTATTCAATGACGCCTCTTGCTTGGCAGTGAGAGGTTCCTGGTCAATCTTCTTCAGATGCGTTCTTAAAGGTTATACAACGTCTTCAAGTCATACAATCTTTGCAACTTCATGTGGATATTAAAGAAATTCATCTAAATCGAACCTTGCAGTTAGCACGCTTGGGTTCCAAATATGAGCCCCGTTCATTCTGGAGGTTTAAAGAAAATAAAAAGTTTGCACTTCTAATTTTACATCTCCTACAACTTAGCCAAAACCTTACCGACCATGCGTTTGAAATACACGATTGACAAATTACCTTATTGTAATCAAAAGTGCGTAAAACTCAAGAAGAGATGCAGAAATTAAATGGAAAATATGCAAATGAAAAGGTTAATCATTTTGCAGATTTGGGCACAACATTAATTCAAGCAAGAGAACAAGGCAAGGATCCGTTTGAGACCTTAGAGGCTATTCTGCCTTGGGAAGACTTCGTGAACTCTATCGAAGAGGCAAAGCAAGCACCTTAATAGACTTACTGCACCTCCTTCATTTGATGAATATTTAACAGAGAAAATGGAAGCATTACATAAGCGGCTTGAGCGGATTCAAGCAAATATCACAGAACTAGATGGGGTTAATTTTGAAGATGGACGGCTGCATGCCCATCATTTAGAGAAAAATGTTCCAGAAACAGCACGACAATATAGTTTGTCTCTCTATCAACTGATACCTCGTGAAAAGTTAACCGATTTGCTCATGAAAGTTGCAAAATGGGCAGGATTTGACAAGCAGTTTCTTCATGCTTCCACGCTACATCCCCCAAAGGAAGAAGAAAAGCCGGCAATCATGGCAGCTATTATGGCGATGGCAACAAACATAGGCCTTACTAAGATTGGCAGAAGCAGCACAAGAAGTTTCTTACAGACAAATGTCCACAGCCTCACAGTGGCGCTTATATGAAGATTCTCTGAATAAAGCACAGGCTGGTTTAGTGAATTTTCAGCATCAGCTAAATTTATCATCCCACTGGGGAGATGGGACAACTTCTTCCTCAGATGGGATGCGTGTTCGAGTAGGCGTCTCATCTTTATTCGCCGAGGCGAACCCTCATTATGGAACCGGAAAAGGCTCAACGATTTATCGGTTTGTTAGTGATCAATTCTCTAGCTTTTATACAAAAATAATCAATGCAAACGCTAGAGATGCTGTTCATGTTATAGACGGTTTATTACATCATGAGACAGATTTGCAAATTGAAGAACATTATACAGACACGGCTGGTTATAAGGATCAAGTATTTGGACTAACCAACTTGTTAGGATTTCGGTTTACTCCAAGACTAAGGGACCTTGCAGATTCAAAACTTTATTCATATGAAAAACTAGATCAATATCTAGAACTGTGGAAGTTGCTGCGTGGAAGAATCAATACAAAAACCATTCGTGAAGGAACCGTTTCTGCTTTTCTTATTATGAGGAAGCTAGGTTCTTACTCTCGACAAAATAGCCATGCTACTACATTACGAGAAATGGGACGCATTGATAAAACACTCTTTATATTAGACTATATTTCTAGTGAAACATTACGTCGGCGAATTCAACGTGGATTAAATAAGGGCGAAGCTATGAATGCCTTAGCACGAGCTATTTTCTTTGGTAAACATGGGGAACTTAGAGAAAGAGCGCTACAAGATCATTTGCAGCGTGCCAGTGCCTTAAATCTGATTATTAATGCTATTAGTATTTGGAATACTGTATATTTGACTCAAGCTGCTGAACATTCAAAAACGCCAGGAAAATATAGAGAAGAATTGCTATCTCATACCTTTCCATTGGGATGGGAACACATAAATTTTTTAGGTGAATATTCATAGCTGAAACATCGAATTCAATACATGCTCTACCTCCCCTAAGGATATAAAAAGGCCCTGAGTTTTCGGCTTAGCGTAGAAAACTCAAAGCTTTATTTCTTGAAAAATCACTTAGCGTATAATATCTGCGTTTTGTCGGCAGGACCCCTAATTATACTATGCCATAATAATGATCGCGGTTTTTTGTAATTTACAACAATTCGTCAATTACGATACAATATGATATAACCAATATTAACCTAAAATATAAAAATATTAGTGTAGGATGTGATTTTAAAAATTAAAAGTTCTGTAGTAATAATAACAACAATCTGGATTTATTTTTTTACACTCACTGTTCACTTACTTTTAATCCAATTTGAAAATGCGCGTAATTTTTTAGGACTCACAATGTTTATTCCTTTATTTACAGTCATCATTTATCAATACATGTTTAAGAAAATACCTATAAGACACACTTTTGCAATAAAAAAAACTAAAGTTTCAACAATCATTATCTGTATATTATTACCACTATTTTTAGGATTTGCAATGCATCTATATTTTTATTTAACGAGTAAAGGGTACTTTCTTTTTATTGATTTACATCAACTCATTCCTTTATTACTAATTGGAATCTCTATTAGTAGTATATCAGCTTTTTTAGAAGAAGTGGTTTGGCGAGGAAATTATCATTACTATTTGCGACAACGTTATAATGTTTGGAAAACTGCTTGTATTACAGGGGTAATTTGGTCACTTTGGCACCTCCCTATTGCGATTTTTTATAAACCATATCTTCATCCTTCCGCTACAATCACTAGTTACCTTTTAATTCTATTTTTTATATCTTACATCCTTACTTTTTTGAGAGAAAAAGAAAAATCTGTTTTTCCAGTAGCTATTTTGCACGGTATGTTAAATGTGTTTTATTTAAGTGATGGAACAAAAATGAAGGTTTCTGTTGACCAACTCGAAATGGAAAAGTGCATCTTAATGGCTATTATTTTTCTTGTGATGGTACTTTTTCTCCTAAAAAAATCTTCATATAGCGATAAATAGATCTACTCGTCCATCTTTGTTCTCTCTAACAACCGCCTTTTACTCTTAAGGGAAAACCACTAACACTGACACTAAATTATCAAAAATAGAAGCCTATTTGTTCAGAATTCTTTTAGAAGCAAAGGTACTTTCCTATGTCTTAAGGTTAATCTCCACAGAGTTTCTCCGACTAGTCATAAGATGAGTCAATTTAGGTTTTCCTTTATGCTATCTAACATTTTGAAATAGTGGTTAATACCTTTTTAAAATATTTTTGACGACCAAAAAAGTAAAATCCCCAATTTAGCCAAATACTCTGACTTTGGGGATTTTACTTAATTTAACGGTACATTAAATGTATATGGATCAAATTCCAAATCATAATTTTCATTTTCCGCTTCTAAATAAATTGTAACATCACCTGTTTTCTCTTGTAATGGTTGAAATACTAATACTCCTGACGTTTCAACACCTTGTAGTATTTCACTACTAACTGATTCGTACTCATCATAACTTAAGGAACTATCTGTTTCATATTGTTGATTGCCCTGAATAATTTTTGCGCTATAATCGTTAAAGGAAGCTGTTTCGTTAGAATTATTTTTAACTGTTACATAAAGTCTTGTTTCATTTTTAGCAAATTCCAATTTCTCTACATAAATAGTAACCCCATGTTGATCACTTTCTTGATCAATTTTTACTGTTTTTTCTGCCGGGCTAAATGCTGTCATATAATCGGATTGTTTTACTTTTGTCGCTTCTATTTTAGCAGCAGTTATTTCTCCACCGAGAGCATTTTCACCTGTAAAACCTCCTATAACCTTTCCAGATACTTCCACAATATCATCTGTCTTTACTTGAACTTTCGTTGCATCTGCATACACAATTATATTCCCTTCAGCCTTTTCAGGATTCGTAAAAACTTGAAATGCAAGTTCATCGCCATTTTTTTCTGGCTCGGTAAACACTTTGCCATAAAACTTCACTTGATGATTTTTGTATTCATCTGGATTCGTAAGCATCGTATTAAATTGTTCTTCTGTTAATAATGCTTTTTCTTTTGATTGACCGTTCTCTTTCGAGTCATTTCCACATGCTACTAAAAAAATAAGTAATAGTAGCGATAGAAACATAAAATACTTCTTCATAAAAAAATCCTCCCCTATTATGTTTGTCTTGTCAAGACATAACAATTAGGAAGGACAGTATTTGTATATTTTACTATTTTATATATATAATAATTTTTTTATTTAAAAATTGGATTTTTTATTTACAAAATCATCTATTAGCATCATACCTTCAATTTCTTTTTTGGTTTTGTCCAATATTGCTCGTTTCCTGGTAAATCATCAAACCAGGTAGCATCATCTGGACAATCTAACACCATAAACTTACCGTAATTTCCGTCTCTTGATTGATGATATTTTAAATATACTTTGTTATGTTCAATTGCTAAAATTTCAATTTTTCCCGATGTATGGCTCATCGATAAACGGACTCGTTTTCCTAAACCAGATGTTCTAGCTTTCGCACCTTCCACAATCTCGTATGCTTCTTTTAACGTTAAGACGAAATCGCTATTACCAGCTACTGGACGGTTAATAAAAAAATAATATGGGGTTACTCCCGCCCACGATAATTTATCTAATAATTCCCCTAAAACGGCTGGATCGTCATTGATTCCTTTTAATACAGGGGTTTGGTTGACGACAATTGCACCTGCTTCATGTAATGCTTGAAAAGCTTTTTTTGCCTGTTTTGTGATTTCTCTAGGGTGATTGATATGAGCCATGATGTAAATTCTTTTTTCTGGGGAAGAATGGTCACGGATAACTTGGAGTAATTCTTGATCTTCATAAATTCTCATTGGATTAAAAGCGGGTAATTTGGAACCAATCCTAATAATTTTCACATGTTCAATGGCGCGGAGTTCTTCGATGATCATTCTAAGTTTTTTAGCAGATAAAATTAGTGGATCACCACCTGTTAATAACACATTGTTTATTTCTGGTGTATTTCGAATATATTCGATACCTGATGTGACATCTGACATTACTTCTTTTACGTCATTTCGAAACAAGCGTTTTCGGAAACAATATCGACAATAGGAACCACAAACTTCTGATACTAATAATAATGCCGTAGTTTTATATTTATGTTGACAGCCCGGAACAACATAATTAGTATGTTCATCTGATGCGTCCCATCTTCCGTATTCTAATAATTCATTTTCATTTGGAATGACTAATTTTCGAATAGGATCATCTGGATTCTTCCAATCAATTAATCCTAAATAATAGTCATTGGCACGAAAGACATACTTTTCTGTAATTGGTTTCAACGTAAGTCGTGTTAACTCAGATAACTGATCGATTTGTTCGATACTCGTTATATATTTTGGTTGCGCCATTTGCATCATCCTTTCGACAATTATTGAGATCATCTTAAGTATAACAAAGATTATTGAATTTTTAAAATTTTTCAATAATTATTCATTTTTTATCAATTAATTGACAAAAAAGCATATCATTCGATACGCTTTTTTATCTTTTTAGACGTTTATTTTTCTTATTCTATCTTTCATTAGATATGCTTTAATCATAAAATAAGTGATTTCCATCGGGAGCAATTCCTTGATAGGTTTTAATCGCTCTACTCCTACTTGAGCAATTGCTTCCTCAATTAACGAAATATAGGGATCTGGTATAAACTTTTTTAAATCTATCGATAATCCATGTTCGGCACATGTAATAAGATGATTTTCCACTGTTGTTTCAGATAAATTTCTTTTAGTTGCAATTTCTTTTATACCTAGTCCTTCCTGAAATAGCGTATACGTTTCTAAATGGGAACCTTTTTCTTTTTTTATGGATGGTGCAATTGGTTTAATCTCTTGTTTTCTTTCAATAACAGTTGGATTTTTTTCGTAATAACAAACAATCACGTCCACAAATAATGCACCGTACTTGTCTTTTTTAAATTCTCCCACTCCCGAAACAGATAGAAATTCTTCTTCATTCATCGGTAATTTTTCACACATATCTTTTAATGTACGATCTGAAAAAATAACAAATGGTGGGACACCTTCTTTTTCAGCTAATTGTTTCCGAAGTGCTTTTAATTCATTAAATAATGGATCTTCTTCTAACATAGTTCGAATTTTCATTTGTTCTTTTCTTGTTATTGTTTGTTGTCCAAGCAAGACTTGCTTTCCTAATTCTGTGACAAATATAGTAGGAAAAGCACCATGTTTTACCGCCAATACCTGTTCAGATAATAAAAAATCGATAAACTCTCCAACCTCTTTAGCTGATTTTTGTTTCATGATTCCGTATGTTTTAACATTGTTTAATTTCAAATCGATAATCTTTTTATTCTTTGAACCAGTCAAAACTTGGGCGACCAATGTTTTCCCATATCGCTCTCGTAATCGAATGACACAGGAAAGAACCATTTGTGCATCTTGCGTTACATCTACTTGTTCCCTTTGATCTATACAATTTTGGCATCGCCCACATTTTTGCGAACTTGTATCTCCAAAATAGTCTAAAATATAAGATTGTAAACATAATTCAGTATGACAGTAGTCAATCATTTGCTGTAGTTTTTCTAACTCAAATGCATATCGATGTTGCGAAGAAGATTGTTCGATAAGGAAACGCTGAATTTGCACATCTTGCGGAGAAAAAAACAAAATACATTCACTCGGCAATCCATCACGACCAGCTCGCCCCGCTTCTTGATAATAACTTTCGATATCTTTTGGTAATTGATAATGAATGACAAATCGAATATTTGATTTGTCAATCCCCATTCCAAAAGCGTTTGTCGCTACCATTAACGATACATCATCCTTTAAAAAAGATTCTTGAGCCTCCATTCTTTTTTGATCGCTTAGTCCACCGTGATAACGAGCAACTTTTACTCCTTTTGCTTTTAACCGTTCATACACTTGATCTGCAACTTTTCTTGTTGCGGTATATATAATTCCAGATTCTTCTCTATGTGCTTTTATATATTGCATCAAATACGATTTTCGGTCTTGGCCTTTCAATACAGAAAAGGTTAAATTTTCTCTCGCAAAACCGGTTAAAACGGTATGCTGCAACGGAATATGCAACGTATGACAAATATCTTGATGCACTTGTTTCGTCGCTGTTGCTGTTAATGCTAAAACAATTGGCTTATGCGGTAAAAAATCATATAACTCCTTAATATGCATGTAACTTGGACGAAAATCATGTCCCCATTGGGAGATACAATGAGCTTCATCAACGGCAACAAGCGGGATATTCATTTCCTTTAATTGATCCAAAAAGGTTGGTTGAGACAGTCTTTCAGGTGCAATGTACATTAATTTATAGCGTCCTTGGGCTGCAAGCGTTAGACGCTCATTCATCTCTCTATTTGATAAGGAACTATTAATATAGGTAGCAGCAATACCTAATTGATTTAACGTATCAACTTGATCTTTCATCAAGGAAATGAGCGGAGAAATAACAAGTGTTGTACCTTTAAAAATTAAAGCTGGGATTTGATAACATAGTGATTTCCCACCACCTGTTGGCATGATACAGACAGTATTTTGTTTATTTAGAATACGTTGAATAGTTTGTTCTTGCCCAGTCCTAAATTCGTCATAACCAAAATATGTAGTGAGCATTTTTTTTGCTGTTTCTATCAATCGAATTCGCTTCCTTTCACTTTCCATCTTACTGTCTTTACAAATGTGTAACCCATTTATTTTATTTTTTGTTCTTGCTTTAATTGTTCAATAACCAAACGATCTGTTGGAAAAGCTAATGGTGGTAGTTCATCATAAGAGAAAAAACGAGCGTCTTTTATATCATCACCAGCTTGAAGGTTTCCTTCATATGATGTAGTCAAAAACCATAGACCAACTGTATGCTGATTTGAATTATGGAAATTAGAATGAACTGTATAAATGTTACACGTATGAATGAAAAGATTCGTTTCTTCATAGAACTCTCTTTTTACAGCTTCATTTACATCTTCATCCCACTCTACATAGCCACATGGAATACACCATTTCCCCTCGTAACTACCGGCACGTTTCCCTAATAATATTTTTTCTTGTTCAATAACAATTGCTGCTACACCAACAATTGGATTTTGATAAAAAATAAAATGACAATCGCTACATATAGGGTGGATAGAAGTAGGGGAATATTTTAATTTCCCTCCGCATTTTGGGCAAAATAAGTATCGCATTTCCTCACCTTTCTTTTGCATTTTTTATATATAAAACTTTAGATTAGGTATTTTCTTCTTATTCCTTGCATAAATTATTTTAAAACCATTTAAAATAATGGATTTTTTATTTAAACCAGCCTTTCTTTTTAAATAAAACAAACATCGTAATTCCAATAAAAAGCATCATCCCTAATATAATGAAATAGCCATACTGAAACGTTAATTCGGGCATATACTCAAAATTCATGCCATAAATACCTGCAATCAATGTAAGTGGCATAAAAATTGTAGTGATTAACGTTAAAATTTGCATAATTCGATTCGTTTGATGACTATTATAAGAAAGATAACTTTCACGTAAATCTACTGTTATCTCTCGATTATTATCGATAATTTCTACTAATGTTAATAAATGATCATAGATATCCGAAAAATATTTACTCCGTTCCTGAATGCCGAGTAATCGATGAGAGTTTAATATCCGGTATAACAATTCCTTCATTGGATTTATACTATTACGCACAACTAAAAGTTCATGCCGAATTTCAAATAATTCGTCTAATAATGTATCCATGGACTGTTTTCTAGATTGTTCTTCAATAGTACCAATTATATCCTCTAACGCATAAACAACCGGGAAATATTCATCGACAATCTGATCCAAAACTCGATAAAACACAAAATATGGATTCCAATTTTCTACCGAATTTTGTTGTGCACACTCTGCAAAAATCGTATTAATTTCTTTCGATTCATTATTGTGATAAGTCACAATAAATTCATTGCTTAGAAAAAAATTCACCTCTTGTTTTTGATGATTTTCTCCCGTTAAACTATGGGTGATTAAAAACAAATAATCATCATAATAATCCAACTTTGGACGTTGTAAAGAATCATAAATACAATCTTCAATCGCAAGTGGATGAAAAGCTAAAGGATTCGAGAGTAGTTTTATCTCTTGTTCGTTTGGTTGATGAAAATCAATCCACATCCATTTGTATTTACTTCTAAAAACATCGTCTATTGACGCATCATCGATTATTTCATTTTGATTGGTAATAGCTAAAATTCGAATCAAACATTCTCCCCCCTTTCTCCTATCGTACATGAAACATTGCTTAGAAGCATCTATTGTTTACACATACATTCTTCTCGTCCTTTTATATCATATTTATATTTTTCCCAAAATTTTATTGATAAAAATATTCAATTACTAGTATAATATGTTTGGTTTGTAATTTTATTAATTTAAAGGAGGAAAAAACATGTATACAAATGAGGATGCAGCTGTCTTTGCTGGGATGATGGGGCTTTTCTTCATTGGCCTTATTATCATAGCGGTTTTGTATATCTTTTTAGCTTTAGGTTTGTACAAAATGGCGGTTAGAGAAAACATTAACAACCCTTGGCTTGCTTGGATTCCAGTCGCTCAATATTACACATTAGGGGAACTAGTAAAGCATAAATTAGGAACTAATGCACCAATGATTTTGTTAATTCTCGGTCTTTTAAACTTGGTTTTATCTTGGATTCCAATACTTGGTAGTGTTTATTCAATTGCTTTCGTTATCTTTTATATTATCGTTATGCATTGGTTATTTGAAAAATATTCAACTAACGCTACGATCATGACCGTTTTTAATGCCATCACACTTAGCTCTTTAAGTCCATTTTTCGTTTTTGCCATTCGAAATAATCCAAACCGTTTAGAAAACACAACATGGTAAAAAGTAGATTTATTTAATAGCAAGTTGTTATACTATTATATTTTATAAAAAGTACTGAAACTCCTCTAAAAATTGAGGAGTTTTTTATTTTTAATATGGTATATGAAATTTTTTTACAGTACGTTACCTTAAAACGTTCGACTCCTTTCATCTATCTACTATATACTAAGGATGGGACTATTTTTGATTTCTTTCTATTTTATGCAGGAGAAATAACCCATTTTGTAAAAGTATTAATTTATGGTATCAATTTGTTTGAGTGATTGGACTCCATACTCTATTAGTAGGCCCTAAAAGTAGTCTTTTTATTTTTAACCAATAATCAATAAATCGTTTATTACTTTTAACTATGATAAAACGTATAAATTATAATAATATATGTATAGAAAAATAATGAATAAATGATGAACAAATCTAAATCCATTTGCACCTCTTTTTTTATTGTTCTACAATATTCATTATCCATTGTTTTTACGGATACCACTATTATAGATATTTTTCTATAATAGCAATTAATATAGGGAGATGAAAATGTTGTTTAAAGATGATCGCTTCAACCACTACCAATTAAGCGATTTAAAAAAAGATTTTATAGCAGGTATTACGGTTGGAATTGTTGCTATCCCACTAGCAATGGCTTTTGCTATTGCATCCGGAGTAAAGCCAGAATACGGACTATATACAACGATTATTGCTGGTTTTTTAGTCGCATTAATTGGCGGTTCCCGCTTTCAAATTGCTGGGCCTACAGGAGCCTTTATTCCAATTCTACTTGCTATTGTTATTCAATATGGCTATGAAAAGTTATTAATTGCCGGCTTTCTTGCTGGAATCATGCTTTTGTTAATGGGAATCTTAAAATTAGGGAATCTTATCACGTATATTCCTCGTTCCGTCACCATTGGATTTACTGCAGGTATTGCGGTTATTATTTTTACCGGTCAACTTGAAAACTTTTTTGGTCTTCAAAATATAACAAAAAAAGAATACTTTCATGAAAATATGCAGGAAATATGGAGCCATTTACACACGATAAATATATATAGTTTATTAACAGCTACAATTGGATTAATACTCATTATTACAATTCCACGATTTTCAAAAAAAGCACCAGTCCTTTTAATTGCCTTATTAATCCCTACGATTGTAGCAACTATTTTTTATCCAAATGAAATCGAGACAATCGGTTCTAAATTCGGTGGTATCAGCCAATCAATGCCATCTTTACATCTTCCAACTCTAGATATGCAGTTAATAATAGACTTATTAGGGCCTGCTTTCGTTATTGCTATCTTAGGTGGTATTGAATCATTATTATCAGCAGTGGTTGCAGATGGAATGACGGGATCACGTCATCATTCTAACAAAGAACTAGTCGGTCAAGGTGTCGCAAATATGGTAACCCCTTTATTTGGAGGAATTCCTGCTACCGGAGCAATTGCCCGAACCGCTACGAACATAAACAGTGGTGCAGTAAGTCCTTTATCTGGTATCATTCACAGTATTTTTATTTTGGTAACCATTTTAGTATTAGCACCATTTGCATCTTACATTCCACTTGCTAGCATGGCTAGTATATTAATGATTGTTGCTTGGAATATGAGTGAGCGAAAAGAAGTGATGCAAATTTTAAAGTTAAAAAACAGTGATTCTCTTGTTCTATCGATTACGTTTTTATTAACAGTATTTATAAACTTAACCGTAGCCGTTGAAGTAGGTCTTTTATTAGCGATGGTTTTATTTATCAAACGCATGAGCCATCTATTGGAAGTAGAAAAGGTGCTTCCAAGTAGTGAACATCACGGAAAGGTATCACCAGATCCAATTAAAGCTGGACATCGTTGTCCACAAATTATGATTTATACTATTCATGGACCTTTATTTTTTGGCGCTGCAACGAAATTTGAACAAGTCTTAACGCGAAATATTAATCGCAAACCAAAAGTAATGATTTTACGAATGAGGCATGTTTCCATGATAGATGCGACTGGTGAAAATCAGTTACGTACGTTTATTCAAGATTTTCAAAATCAAGGTGGTATCATTCTTCTGTCGGGATTACAAAAAGACTCATTAGAACTATTAATGAAGAGTGGTCTGTATCAAAAAATAACTGCTAATCATATTTTTAAAAGTACCGGTGAAGCGTTAACCTATGCATTATCGATAATAGATCGGTCCGTTTGTCAAAAATGCAACTATAATAGTTTTGAAGAATGTGCAAGTTTTAAAAAAGAAAAAATCCAAGCAAAGTAAAAAAGACATCTACCAACTAACTGTGGTAGATGTCTTTTTGTTACTTAAAGACAAATTGAGTATAACTGTGCCCTTCTTTTGTTTTTTTCACTTCTAAAATAGCAGGAATAGCTTGTTTTAATTCTTGAACATGAGAAATAATCCCTATCATTCTCCCGCTCTTTTGTAAATCTACTAATGTTTCAATGGCTTTTTGCAATGATTCTTCATCAAGTGAACCAAAACCTTCATCAATAAACATTGTTTCAATAGAGATGCCACCTTGATATGCTTGAATCACATCCGCCATCCCAAGCGCTAAACATAAGGAGGCATTAAACTTCTCCCCACCTGATAATGTTTTTACATCGCGTGTTTGTCCGGTATATTCATCATAAACGTCTAACCCTAGACCACTTTGTTTTCCATTTTTCTCTACTCGATCGCTACGTTTTAATGAAAATTGCCCATTCGATAACTGATATAATCGCTGGTTTGCGACAAAAATAATTTTTTCTAAAAATTCAATTTGTAAATATCGCTCAAAAGAGACTTTTTTCTGGTTATTTCCTCTAATCATTTCGTACAAATCTAAAACCATACGATATTTTTGTTCTTTTTCTTCTCCGTTTTTTAGTAATGTTTCATATTGTTTTTTTAATTGTTCCATTTGTTCGACAAGGGCATGTAATTGATGAACATCCTCAAAAGCTTTTATTTTTTCTTTTTCATATCCGTCTAATTGATTGCGTAATTGCACTAAATCAGGACGTTCTCTTTTATTTATTTGTTGTTCTAAATGTTGAATGTGTTGATCGATTTGTTTCGTATCGCGTTCGTAGTTTTCTATATTACGTTTCATTTGTTGTATTTTTTCTAGCGATGTTTTAGCTTGTTGAAAATCTTCCATTGTACGAAAAGCTGCTTGGTATAATTCTTTTTGCAACCGCTCTAATGCTTCTTGTTCGTTTCGCTTCAATTCTGCTAAGGATGCTTCCTTTTCCACTAATTGACTCGTATATTGAATCATTTGCTCGTCCACTTCTCGTTTTTTCCGTTGGACTTCTTCCCACTTTTCGTCTAATGCTTTTTTCTCTCTTTCCACTACTTTTATTTGATTTGTGAGTAAAAATTCACTTTGATAACGACGTGGTATCTTTTCTCTGTTTGCATCTAAACTACCTTTGCCATTTTCATATTTTGCCCGAACAACGATTAATTGTTGTTGAATTTGTTCCTTTTCTTGTGCTAATTCTTCTAATCGTTTCTCTAATGCTTCTTTTTGATGTTTTTTCGTTTCTAATTGCAATTGAATTAGCTCTAGTGAACGAATCTTATTCCGATGCTCTTTAAACCGTTCACGGTGCTGTTCTAACTCTAGCTCTGCGTTTTCGCATAAATAACCACGTTCTTTTAATTCTTCTCGCAGCGTTTGTTTATTATTTTCTAATACGATACATTCGTTTTGACGAGCTTGATACTCTTTTTCATATGCTTGTTTTTCTTTTCTAGCATGTTCGATTTCTTCTTTTGTTGGAATATTTTCTACTTTTAATGCTTTATTAGGATGAGAAAGACTACCACATACTGGACATGCTTCCCCGTCGTGCAAATGGAGAGCAAGTAAACTTGCCTGTCCTTCAATCCAAGCTTGTTCAATGGAACCATATTGCTTTTCTTTTATTTGAAATAATTCCTTTGCTTGTTGAACTTCCTGTTTTTTTGATTCTATTTCTTGATTCGTCGTTACAAGTTTAAGAAATCTTTTTCCATCTTGAATCAATCGTTCCGATTCAATTTTTAAGTTAGTAAGCGGGGTCACTTTTGCTTCTTTTTCTTTGATTTCTTCCATTATTTCCGCTTTATCTTTTTCAAAAGTTATTTGAGTGTCACGTATTTTTTCTGATTTTTGTTCCATTTGTTGCACATTTAATTTATAAGACTCTACTTCTTTTTCTTGTTTTGCAAGCGTTTGAACAACCGGTTTTAATTCTGTTAATTGATGAAGTAATTGTTCTTTTTCTTTTCGTTCTGGTTCTTTTTCCTTTTCTATTTCGAACGTAGATTGAATGAGCGCTTGTTCGTTTTTTAGATTGGAGAGACTTTCTTTTGTTTGCTCAATTTCTTGTTCTTTTTCTCCTCTTCGTTTTTGCGCTATACGTACGTTCTCTTCAAAAGGTAAAATACCCAATGCTTTTTCTGCTCGTTCTAACAAGAAACGTTGATCATTCATTTCCTTTGATTTGATAAGTAAAGTTTGTTTCTTTTGACATGACAATTCATATTGACTATACCATTCTTCTAATTGTTTTGCTTGATGAAAATGTTCATCTTTTTCCTTAAAAAGTTTTTGTAAATGCTCTAAAATTGCCTTTTTCTCTACAATTTGTTGATGATAATGGGATGATTCCTCTTCTAATGCTGCAGTTAATTGATGATGATTTACTTGTTCTTCTTTTAAACAATCGTGAATCGTCGATGCTTCTCTTTCTGGAATTAATGTTTGCATATTTCCATATAACAATTGTAATTTTGCTACAATTTCTTCGGTTTCTTTTTGTGCATCTTTTCGTTTTTCATCAAAACGTTCTTTTAACCGTTGATAGGTTTCTGTTTTAAAAATTCGACGTAAAATTTCTTCCTTGTTATCTGTGTCTGACGTAAGTAATTTTCGGAATTCACCTTGTGGAAGCATCACAATCTGACTGAATTGTGATTTTGTTAGGCCGATTAATGCTTCTACTTTTTTGTTGACATCTTGGATTTTAGCTGGACAACAAGGGATTTCTTTCTCATCCTGTATTTCGTAAAATTCTGCCGTAGAAAGACTTGGGTTTTTATTTCCTTTCTTTAAATGGCCAAGTTTTCTATATATTCGATAGGTTTTATTTTTTAATTGGAATACAAGGTTAACCGTGGTATTCGTCTCATCATCTGCAAAATGGCTGCGAAGCATTTTGGAGTCTTTTCTTTCTTCCCCACTCGCTTCTCCGTATAACGCAAAACTTATGGCGTCAAAAATCGTAGTTTTTCCCGCACCTGTATTACCCGAGATAACAAACAATTGGTGATTTTCGAGTTTCCTAAAATCTATTTGTTCTTTTTCTTTGTATGGTCCAAAAGCAGTCATAGTTAATTGAAGAGGTTTCATTCTTTTGCTCCCTTCGTTTCTTATTGTTCTTCGCGGAGGATTTCGTCTACTACTTCTTTAAAAAGTTGTTCTTTTTCTTTTTCTAATTCAATTCCTTTCATTTCTTTGTAAAAGGAACGAAATAAGGACAACGTATCCATATCACTTCGTTTCATTTCAGACGCTGTTATCTCATCATTTTTAGCAAAAGAAATAATCCGTTCCACATGCATCGCATTCGGATAGACGGTACGAATTTTTTCCATTGGATAAAGAACTGGATTTTCATCTAATAATTTTACAAACACATAATCTTCATTTTTTTCATGTGTTAAAATGTCGTCTAATGTACCTGTTACGGTCCGGATATCTCTTTTTGCAATAAGTGGATGTTTTTCTACTTTCACTGATCCTTCTGCATCCATTTCCACTATATAATATCCTTTTTCATGTTTTTCTTCTGAAATCGAATATTTCAAAGGAGAACCTGAATAGCGGATTGATTCTTGTTTCACAAAATGAGCACGATGCAAATGACCCAGCGCTGTATAATGAAATGATTCAAAATGTTTTGCTTGAACATACTCACTGCCGCCGATAGCCAAAGGACGTTCAGAAGTACTTGTATTTTTCTCTTCTTCTCCATAAGGTGTGACAAATGCATGAGACACAATAACTGAACGTACTCCAGGCTTCCGTTGCTCGTTAATATGATGAACAATAGCCTTCATTGCATCATCATGTGTTTTAATGGAATCATCTTCAAAAATATGTCTTATTTTTTGTGGTTCGCTAAATGGAATTAAATAAAAATGGACAGAGCCAAATTCGTCCTCTAACATGACAGGCTCAATAGGAAGGGAAAGTTCCCCTGTTATAAATAGTTGGTTCTCTTTCATAATATCTGATCCGAAATGGACTCGGTTACTAGAATCATGATTTCCGCTAATGGCTAAAACAGGAATTTTTTTATCCATCACTATTTGGACTAATACTTTATTGAAAAGTTCAACCGCTTCAATTGGTGGAACAGAGCGATCATATAAATCTCCAGCAATTAGGACTGCATCCGGTTGTTCTTTATCAATTGCTTCCACCATTTGTTCTAAAATATAGCGTTGATCATCAGTCATATAAACACCTTGTACTAATTTTCCCAAATGCCAATCTGCTGTATGGAAAAACTTCATTCGATTCACTCCTTCTTTCCTAAAAACAAAGAAACATTATAGTATGTATATTATAACGTATCTAATTGTCAATGTGTGTAATTTTCACCTATTCGCATATGACATCTTTTTTACTCGGTAAATCTTTTCTTTTCGTACTTCTTATATATGTCTTTACCCTAATCATAAGAAAAAAGGCGATACACAAAAAAAGATGATTTCTGCATTGTGAACAGTCATCATCTTTTTAAATTTTTTAGTTAAACAGAGAGCTTAAGCAACTTCTCGTTCTTTGGAATGTACTTTTTTCATAAATTCATTTACATCAGCTGGTACTTTTCGATCTAATTTAGATACAATATATACTGTTAAAAAACCAATTGGTACCGTAATTAATCCTGGTACTCTAAATTGCAAAAATTCTGGGAGTGTAGACGAAAAGAAAATCATGTACATCGAAACAAATAACCCAACAAACAAACCAGTGATGGCTCCTTTTTCCGTCATACCTCGCCACCAAATACCAAAAATAAAAATGGGAGCAAATGTACTTGCACCTACCGTAAAAGCAAGGGCCACTAAATGACCGATAGATGCCCCTTTTACAAGAATACCTAACAACCCATAAACGATCCCTAAAAGTAAGATGGAAATTTTCCCAGCAATGACACGTTGTTTTTGTGTAATATCTTTCTTAAATAACGAAGCATATAAGTCGTGTGCAAGCGCTCCAGAGCTAGCGATAAATAAACCAGAAAGATTCGAAAAAATCGCGGCAAATGCCCCTGCTATAACAAGACCTAAAAGCCATTTTCCACCAAGAACTTCTGCAGTAGAGGGAATTACCATATTATCCCCACCTGTAATTAATTGCTGCATCACCTCTCCACTTGCTGAACCGTTTAAAAAGATTGCACGTCCAACAACTCCTAAATAAATCGCACAAGCAAAAAACATACTAGCAATGCCAATGGCCATTAATGCCGACTTTCGTGCAGCTTTCGCACTTGGATTCGTATAAAAACGTAATAAAATATGTGGCAGACCTAATGTCCCTAATGCTAGTCCAATTAACATCGAAGCACTATGCCAAAAAGAAGGATTAAAAGCTCCTGACGTAATCCATTCTTTTCCGTTCACTGCTACATCTTTTCCGTCCAGCGTATACTGTGCTGTATTAGCAATCGTTCCTGTAAAACCTTGAATAGTAGCTAATATCTTTTCGTAATGAAGTCCCCCATAAATAGCAGCTGCAACCATTAATAAAAAAGCTCCAAAGCGAATCCATAATTCTAATGCTTGGTTTAATGTAGTTCCTTTCATCCCACCAATACCAACATAAAAAATCATCACAATACATGTAAAAATAATGCCAAATTCATAAGATGTACCGAAAAACATACTTAATATTTGGGCTGCGCCAAGTAATTGTGGCGCAGCATAAAATCCTGAAATAGCTAACACTACAATAACAGCAGCAAGTCGAGCTCGTTTACTATGAAAACGATATGCTACAAAATCCGCTACTGTATAAGCACCAAATCGGCGCAAAGGACCCGCAACAAAAATAGCTAATAACGTAAGACCAATGGAAAAGCTAAATGCATAAAAGGCTCCATCATAACCGATAGCAAACGTTAATCCTGCTAGCCCTAAAAATGTCGCAGCACTTAAATAGTCGCCTGCAATGGCCGAACCATTTGTAAACCATCCAAAAGAACGTCCCCCAACAAAAAAATCACTAGCAGTTGTATTTTTTTTCGATAAATACGTAATATAGACGATTGTCCCCATTAATAAAATTGTAAAAATATATTTTGGATCTAATAACACATTTGTCATGCAATATTTCCTCCTCGTTTATTTGATTGGTTATCTTGATTCGAAAATGTATGATATGTTTTCAAACGTTTCTCGTACAATTTTGTATGAATATAAGCAATAAAAAAAGCCATGACCATCGCAACTAGAGAAGTTAAGAACCAACTAAGTGACATACCTCCAAATAATGAATGAAAAGCAACTTTCGGAAAGTACCAATTGATGACAGGTATAAAAAAAACAAATGCTAAATAAAGAATAGATAACACTACCCCAGTCCGAAATTCAGATTTCATAATGTAATTTGTTTCTTTGTCTAAGGATCCTAACTCTTTAACATCCACTGTACCTATGTTTTCATCGGTCATTTTGTATTCGCTCATTTTCTTCTCGCCTCCATTTCACTTTTTTTCATTATATTGAATATTTTGTGAAATAACCGTACGATTACTTGTCCACTTTTTATATTTTTTTGCACTATTGCGAAAATTCTGCTTTTTTATTACAATAAAAAATAATAGGATTCCTTTTGAACAAGTAAAGACGACCGCATCATGAGAAGGATATCTAACACAAAGGAGGAATGGTGTGGCGATTCACGTAAACCTTTCGTGCATAAATAAAGACGAGCAAGAAAAGATTATAGCATGGACAAAACCGTTAAATTATCATACCTTTTACTTTTATCGAAATGAAACACCGGATCATTCTAACCAAATTATTGTCTATCCAATTCATACACTTTTTGATTGGATTAAACTTTCTAGATATAAGAAGAAATATCCAGGAATTTATGTCATTTTGATTCATCATACTCTTACATACTCTGCATCAATAGCTACTTCTTTACCTATTCAATCCTTTCTTTCTTACCCACTTCGTTCAACACATGTCTACCGGGCTTTTAAACAAATCTTAGATACTCATTCTTTTTCACAAACTATTCATTGTACACATGGACATCAGTCTTGTCATGAATCTTTGAAGTTAATTGGTTTGCGACAAATTATTCAAGAAGAACTTACCACACATCCAGAAATATACAAGATTCTTTCGTTGTTTCATAAAGAGCAATTTCCAACAGTCGTTTGTTTTTTACAAGGATTTATCCATCTTTCTGAACAACCTGATGTGAAACATCGCGCTTTTTCTATTATTCGTTCCGTTTTTAACAAACAATTATCCGAACATTGCTCTTCCATTTATTTTTTGCCATATCAGCGGTATTTGTTACTTTTACTTCGTCCACCAAATGGCACTCATTCTATCCGTGAATGGGAAGAGAAATTTCATTGCTTAGAAAAAGCTATTCATACGTTACTCCAAGAATATAAAATTCAAATTTATTTAGGAGTTGGCTCTATCCATGAGCATCCAGCCAATCTTTCTTTATCTTTCCAAGAAGCCAAACAGGCGAGACGACATCCACCATTTGAAAACATCCACTTACGATTTTTTGAAGAAGTTCCGAAAAATGAAGTAATCAAAACATACACTCATTTTATAGAAGAAAACATTCGAGAACCGATAAGCGCTAAAGAAGTTGCAAATCATATGAATATTAGCTACACGTATTTTAGCCGGGGCTTTAAAAAGGAAACTGGAAAAAGTTTTTCGGAATATCTAACATTTTTACGATTACGACAAGCAGTTTGGTTACTTCGTCATACCAATGAAACAATCGAAGAAATTGCAGATTATATCGGATTCAATACTGCTAACTATTTTAGTTCCATTTTCAAAAAATTTATCGGTATTCCCCCAAGCGAATACCGCTTATCGACAGAGATTCGCTTTCAATAGAGTAGGAGGGGATTTTTAATCCCCTACCACTCACACCACCGTACGTATGGTTCCGTATACGGCGGTTCAACCTTTTAAGTATCGTAACTCATAAAATTGGGAAATGTCTTTTAATCCCCACTTTGTGAGTTTTTCTTTTGTTATCGCTTGATGAATGATTTGACTTTTCGATATCCTCCAATATCCCTTTCGGAAACTAGCTAATTTCATTGCATCATCATGGTTGATTCCATAACTACGGAGCATCCGGCATTTAGTCCTTACCTTTTTCCATCTCTTCCAAATTAGTTGTCTAAGTCGGTGTTTTAACCATTATTGAGTGTCTAAGATGAATCTTTTCATTCGTGCTATTCCATAATAATTAATCCATCCAGTGATTAGCTGATTTATCTTCTTCGTGATTTCTTCAAAAGTTCCCGGTTGTTTCCGACTCGTCGACTTCCTCCATTTATCTTTAAATCGTAGTTTTACCGACGTGCATGGTCGGCATCCGACTTTCCCAAGAGGTTTTGTAAATTGAATCCAAGGAATGTAGCCGATGTTGCACCACAGACTTTGCTTTTTTTTGGTTGATAATTAGCGCAAAGTCTTTTTCGATGTAGCTTGTGACGCTATCCATTCCCTTTCGCCTGCACGTTTACTTTTTACATAGATGACGAAATCATCCGCATACCTAATAAAACGGTGTCCTCTCTTTTCTAGTTCTATATCCAGTTTGTTCAAATAGATAGTTGCTAAAATAAGGGATAATGGACCACCTTGTGGTGCTCCTTCTGCAGTTTCAATATAGATATCTTTGTCAAGAATACCTGAACGAAGAAACGTCCAAATCAGTTTAAGGACAATTTTATCCGAAATGAATTCTTCCAAATATGTTCTTACTCTTTGGTGGTGGATTGTATCAAAATAGCTTTTCAAATCGCAGTCCACTACTACTTGGTATCCTTTTTGATAATATTGTTCGGCAAGTTTAATTGCTTGATGGGCATTCCTTCCTTTGCGAAAACCAAAGCTATTCTCAGAAAAATATGGGTCTATGATTGGTTCAATTACTTGGAGGATGGCTTGTTGTACCACTCTATCCAACACACATGGTATCCCTAGATATCCTTTTGGAACCATCTGACTTTGGAATAGCAACCCTTTTAACCGGTTGAGTTGAGGCTCGTAGGTTCCCTCCATAAGTTTCTGTTTGAGAGGTTGAAAGTATTTTTTCATATGTGATTTCAATTGATATACGATAATTCCATCTACCCCGGGAGCACCTTTGTTACTATAAACTTTTTCGTATGCTCTCCAAAGATTCTCGTTTGCGATAACTTTATTGATTAGATTGATATTGATACCATCTTGTTCTTTCATATCCATGCTTGCATCTCTACGCACTCCTATGTACCTTTTGGTTTCCAACCCACTTCTTCTTTTGGTTCATACCACGATGTATTCTGCGCTTAGGCGAGATGCTTACACCTTCCTTGTTTTCCAAGATTTAAGATTGTTCAGTCCTTCATTTCCATTGGAAACTACTATGACCTCTGCTGACTTCTCACGATAAATCTTGTTTCAACCACGCAAGTTTTGCACGTCCGTGAGATCTCCCCGGGTAAGAGCGATAACCTTCTTCTCATGTAACTGCTATATTTACTGTATGGGATTCGGGCAGTATTGGACTTTATCTTGGTGTGCAGACTCGTCCGTCCCACTTCCGCCTTATATATAGTTTCTGTTCGTCAGTTCGAGAATTTGCCTCCAGCTTCCTTCAGATTCCACCTCATGGTGGACACCCTTGATATCGGCTAACAGTTCCTACTGCCAAGCCTGTAGTGGAGTGGACTTTCACCACCAAGTTATCGCCCATGCTGGGCGCACATAAAAAAAGACAGTGAGGTTTTCTCACTGTCTTACACACCACGTTTATTCCCCCAAACAAATGTATGGAGTTGTGGCAGTATTATTGCGTCATTAAATTCTGTTCGTCCCATTGTTTTGTCAATTAGCCATAAATAACGTTTTCTCGCATACTGTATATAGTCATTTTCGTTTTCTAATGATTGCTTTTCATTTCCCGGTTGTAAATAGAATGGAACATTCGGATAATGTTGATGCATGAACACTGCAAATTCAAGATCTTCCTCACTAAATACAACGATTTTCATACTTATATTCGGATGACCTTTTAACAGATTCATCATACTCCGAAACTTAATTTCATCAAACTCCACCTGTGCACTCGGAGGTTTCGGAGACAACGTTAAATCATCAATGTCGACCATCCATGATTGCCACTTGCTCCCTTGTGTTTCAAGTGCTACTTTGATTCCTTTTTCATGCAAAAGATAAATGAGCATATCTAATTGAGGTAATAAAGCTGGATTTCCCCCTGATAATGTAACATGCGTAAAATGTTCATTCCCCATTTCATACAATGCATTCCATATTTCAGAAGCTGACATCATTTGAATTGCTTCTTTCTCCGTTCCGTCCCACGTAAAAGATGAATCGCACCAAACACAACGGTAATCGCAACCAGCAGTCCGGACAAACATGGTCTTCTGCCCAATAACCATTCCTTCTCCCTGAATGGTAGATCCGAATATTTCCATAATTGGAATTTTAGTCATTTTTATTTCTCCTTTTTGGTCGATAAACCACATAACTCGTAGGTGTTTCCCTTACGAATACTTGTAGACAAACTGGATTGTTAGGTTGTTTTTGTAATGCTTCAGCAATAATTTCGTAAATCGTACGTGCTACTACTTCTGTCGTCGGAAATGACTCAGCATTTTTATTAGAAAAACCAGAATCTTCGTTTAATAATGTATGATCAAACCGTTTATGTATCAGGGATTTCAACAATTGAAAATTGACTAAAAAACCAGAATCATCCAGTGCATCACCGCCGATTGTAATATTCACAAAATACGTATGACCATGTACATTTTGACATACTCCTGCATCTTTATGAGGAACATAATGCGCTGCAGCAAAATGAAAATCTTTATTCAACTCATAATGATAATTATGAATTGGCGAAGGGTAAATTTGTTGCATCATGATTGTTCACCTTCTTTTTCTTTTACATATGCTTGAAGACCATTATTTCGTAATTTGCAAGCAGGGCATTCTCCGCAACCACTTCCAATAATCCCGTTATAACACGTTAACGTCTTCGTACGTATATAATCAAATACACCAAGCTGGTCTGCTAGTCGCCATGTTTCTTTTTTATCTATCCACATTAACGGAGTATGAATCACAAATTGATCATCCATCGCAAGATTAATTGTTACATTTAGTGATTGAATGAAAGCATTTCTGCAATCTGGATAGCCACTAAAATCTGTTTCTGATACACCAGTAATAATGTGCTTAGCACCGATTTGTTTTGCTAAAATGCTAGCAAACGAAAAAAAGAGTAAATTTCTACCCGGCACAAATGTTGATGGTAACGATCCTTCTTTGGTTACAATTGGTTCATCACGTGTTAATGCGCTGGGTGCTAATTGGTTTAACAACGTCATATCTAACACATGATGACGTACGTTTAATTCTTTTGCGATTGCTTTAGCACAATCAAGTTCCACTGCATGACGTTGCCCATAATCAAACGTCACAGCTTCTACTTCTTTAAATTGTTCCTTTGCCCAAAACAAACACGTCGTACTATCTTGTCCTCCACTAAAGACAACAATTGCTTTTTCATTTTTCATATACAATTTCTCCTCCCTTTTCGAATGAAAAGAAGAAAGAGTGTTCTTTTCCCTTAAGTTGTTAGTTTTTTATAGAGGGATTTTTCGAACCTCTCCTGCTTGAGCAGTATTCTTCTTTTTTTACCTTTCTTACTATACCATAAAAATATAGTTTCATGCTTTTTCCGATTAGAAAAATCATGGACGTATCTTGATTTTCTATCATTCTTATGTTTTAGTGAAAAGAGAAATTTTATTAAAGATTAAACTAGATTGTGAGGGAAAACAGTAGTGTTGCATTATCGAACGTACGAGATAAACGAAAAAGCCCCTTGGGTTACATTTATTCATGGTGCAGGGGGAAGCTCTTCTATCTGGTATAAACAAATTAAAGCATATAAATCAACTTATAACATCTTACTGATTGACTTAAGAGGTCATGGTAAATCAAAATCAATAAAATGGAAAAAAGGAGATACATTTGCTGATATTGCAGAAGATGTGGTAGATGTTTTACATCATTTACACATCAACTCTTCTCACTTTATCTCTATTTCGCTTGGTACGATTGTCGTTCAGACCATTGCAAAAAAATATCCACAAAAAGTTCGTTCGATGGTTTTAGGTGGAGCAGTCATTCATTTAAATATCCGGACAAAGTTTTTTTTACAAGTTGGGCACGTGTTTAAATATTTTATTCCTTATATGTGGCTTTATCGTTTATTTGCATGGATTATCATGCCTAAATCTACTCACGAAGAATCACGTTTAGCATTTGTAAATCAAGCAAAAAAAATGTACCAAAAAGAATTTATTCGGTGGTTTTCACTAACGAAATCAATTAATCCCTACTTAAAATATTTGCAACTTGTTAATAATGGCATCCCAACTTTATTTGTCATGGGGGAAGAAGATTATTTATTTTTAACGCCTGTTCAAGAATTGATTAAACATCAACCAGATTTAAAATTATCCGTTATTAAAGGTTCCGGCCATGTATGTAATATTGATGCTCCAGCAGAATTTAATGAATTGACATTAGATTTTATTGACCACATTAGCCATTTGAAGCAAAAAGAGAATCAGCTATTCCCTACATTAGGGTAATAGCTGATTCTCTTTATTCAATCGTTTTTGGTTTTTTTAATTGATTTTTCAACTTTTTAATAACAACTAAAATAAGCATAATGACTAATGCAAAAACTAACATATTAACGAGGAAAGATAAGATAGAACCTAATGCACCTAAATTACCAAATAAACTACCAATTAACAAACCACCAAGACCACCTAATAAAAGACCTTTCATTAAGCCACCTTTATTACTGTTTGAAGCAGATGACTGATTTGTTTGTGTTTTTTTCGGGTCTTCTTTCGTATTTTTGGCATTTACATTACTATCATTGTTTGTATTTTGCTTTTGTGCAGGCGTAAATTTTTTTCCGCCTTTCATTCCTTTCGCATCCACTTGATCAATTCCAACAAATCCCATCGTTCCAAAAGCAAAAATAACTAGCATAATGATTTTTACGATATTTTTCATTTTCTAACTATCTCCCTTTCTTTTTCATACTTTTATTATACACGTTCAAGACAGTTTTTACACTACTTAGAGAACGAACCCCTCCTTATAAAATAAGAAGGGATTCGATTATTTGGCCTCTAATTTTTGATATTCTGGGTTGCGTTTAAACGCTGTAACTACATAGGAACAAATAGGCTTAATTTTTTTACTTTCTTTTTGTGCTTTATCCACAACAGCTTCTAACAATTGTTTTGCAACACCTTGTCCACGTAATTTTTCAGAAACGAATGTATGATCAACTGCAAAGACATCATTATCTACAACGTCATAGGTGATTATTGCTAACACTTCTCCATCTTGCTCATAAAAAAATTGTGGTTTAGGTGTTTCTGTAAATTGAAATTCCATTTTAAACAGCTCCTTTTATCATCTCTTCATACTTACTCCAAAAAATATACATTCTAACTATATGACCATTATATAATAAATCTTCATCTTTTGCGAAATTTCAGATGGAATGGTTCACCATTTATATTGAAAAATTAAAATGTATTCCATTCATATGTTTTGACTCATCCTTCTATAAAAATTATACTCTATCACATAAAAACTATCAGGATTACTTCAACTAGTTTTCTTACTTGCTATCATTATTTTTTCTTGCTATAGGAATATAATGTTTGAATATGTTCATTGGACGATGAACAAGTTTAAAAAATTGATGTATCCCATTTTTACGACAAACATCACGTTCCATCCCCCGTCCTTTTAAACGTCTACATTTATTTAAGCGTCTATCCATTTGGGATTTTCAAAAACGCTCCTAATCCATACAATTTTCTTCATTATTTTACCCCAAATTAAATAGAAAAAAACAAACAAATTTTACTTGTATAATTTATAAAAAAATTACTTATCCTAAACTTATCTATATAATCCTTGCTCTTTATCGTTAATTTCTATATAATGAACGCATTCTATCAAAAAGGAGATTACTATGCAATTTAAAGAACTAAATATTGAAATGGATATTTTGTCCATGATTGATAAATTAGGTTTTCATGAACCGACCCCTATTCAAGAACAAACGATACCGGTCGCGTTAAAGGGACTGGATGTTATAGGACAAGCTCAAACTGGAACAGGTAAAACTGCTGCTTTTGGAATTCCTCTAATACAAAAAATCAATCCATCATTACAAGAAACACAAGGTATCGTCCTCGCACCTACGAGAGAATTAGCGAAACAAGTTGCCGCAACGTTACAATCACTCGGTACAAGAAAAAAAATTGATGTTGCCATTGTGTACGGTGGTCAAAGTTATGATCCACAAATTCGTGCGTTAAAAAGAAAACCACATATTGTGGTAGGTACACCTGGTCGTATGATTGACCATCTTAAACGTAAAACATTATGTTTAGAAAGCGTGCATACTGTCGTATTAGACGAAGCAGATGAAATGTTAAGCATGGATTTTATTGAAGATATTGAAAATATTTTAACAACTGTCCCTGAAAATCATCAAACTCTGCTGTTCTCTGCTACTATTCCAGAGAACTTTACACAAAAAATGATGAAAGATCCTGTCATTGTTTCCATTAAAAGAACAAGTTTAACGGCTGATACAATTGATCAATATTGTATATTGACGAAAGAAAGTAAAAAATTTGCTTTACTTCACCGTTTGTTTCTGCTTCATCAACCTAAAAAATCGATTGTTTTCGGTCGAACGAAACAACGCGTTATGGAATTAACGGAAGCTCTTTTAAGCAAAGGTTTTAGGGTAGATGAATTACACGGTGATCTAACGCAAGCACGTCGCGAAAAATCACTAGCTCGTTTTAAAAATAATAATATTCAAGTTTTAGTTGCTACAGACGTCGCAGCTCGCGGTCTCGATATTACAGGTGTATCTCACATTTATAATTTTGATGTACCAGAGCATGTTGATAGTTATGTCCATCGAATTGGAAGAACTGGTCGTGCAGGAGAAAGCGGTATCGCTATTACGTTTGTCACGCCTAGTGAAGAAGACGTTATTCATGAATATGAAAAGTTTATTGATAAAAAAATGATTTGGATGGAAGCTCCTTCTGAGGAAGAATTACGTAAAAAACAATTAGAAGAAGTCATCGAACAATTTGAAAAGTCATTGGAAAAAGAATCAAGAGAAATATATCAACAAGCAGCTAAATCCTTTATCTATCAATATTCACCTGAACAATTAGTATCTACTGCATTAAAATTATTAATGCCCGAAATGAATTCTAATCCTGTTCAATTATCACCTGTAGCTCCTTTAAGAAGAAAACAGAAAAGAAAATCTCGTTCTCATTCAAATAAAGATTTTTCTTCTAAAAGAGATAACAATCGACGTAACGACCGTCGTCGCAGAGATGGAAAAAAAGCAGATTATTCATCAAAAAGAACTCGTCCACAAAAAAATCGAAAACGTTCTAACCGTCATGCATAAAGACACTAGGGGATTATAGATCCTCTAGTGTTTTTTTGTGCAAAATCATTCACAGTTTCTTTCAATTTTTTCCAATTAATTGTCCAACCACTCATAGATATATAAAATGACAAAATCTTTTTTTATGCGCTAATCATAAATCTTACCTATACCCTAAAGTGTAGTTTAGATTCTTGAATGTGCACTAATTATTAACGTTTTATTAATCCTAAGTAAATTATTCATAAAGATTGGAAAAATGTATTGTTTTTACTTTCTACATATATTAAAAATAAACTATAGGTAAAATAGTAATAGGTCTTTTTTAACAAAAATGAATACATCAAGCTACTACTTTTGAGTTGTATGCTTTCAGCGATTATTGTCTATTTTTCAATATAATACATAAAGAAATCCTCCTCAATGAGCATTTTTGCACTTATCTCATTTTTATCAAAGGCTCGTTCAACGACGGAACTATAAAACAAAGACCAGAAAAAGTGCTTTTTGCTTCTAGAAGACTTTTACTTATAGCGGAAGTCAATAGTCCATCGTAGCTGGATTCGGCCAGTTTGAACCTCCACTTACCTATTTTTAGGTTCTGACAGGGGACTTCCTCACCGTTAATAATGGATGAAAAATGATGAAAAAGGAGCTATAAATCTATGTTTTTTTTACATAACAAAAGCGCAATCCCATTTCCTACACAAATAACACTTACGGATATTAATTGTAATCATGAGTTAAAAAAGAAATTAAGTTTTATACAATTAATGAACAACGATCTAGACAATCTAAAGAAATTAGAGAGCGTAATGGACGAACATGCAGATATAATTTCCGATTTCCATTATAAAATGTTAAGTAGGTTTTCTACTCTTCAACACATTATCGATAAACATTCAACGACTGATCGACTCTCCAAAACATTTAGTCATTATTTAAGAAGTATTCCAAAAGCAAAAATAAATGATTCCTATGTTGCTAGTCGTAAAAAAATCGGACAAGTACATAGTAAAATTAAACTAACACCAGAATGGTACACTGGCTCTTATGTTCGTGTGTATGAACATATAATTCCGACTCTAGTTAATCAATATCATACTAAACCAAAAGAACTATCATCTATTCTTTTATCTCTTATTCGTATTATTACATTCGATTCACAAATTGTTTTAGAAGCATATCAAGAGACAAATGATCTACGAACGATAAAAAAAGAAAATGATTTAATGCAAACAATTACAGACATTACAACAATTCAAAAATTATTAAAGACGATAGAAAAAACAAGTAACAAAGCTAATACCGTAACGAACGAATCAATAGAATTGTCACAATCTATTGAAAAAGTAGCTCATCAAGCAACAGATGTTGCCAAAGAAACAGAATTCACTATAAAAGAAGCAAAACAAGGGAAATTTGTCATCGAACAATCACTTGAAAGCTTTTTAGAAATGAGTCATGATTTTAAAGAAATGCAAAAGGAAATGCATCATTTAATGGACGAAGTAAAACGTGCCTCCCAAGTGATTACCTTTATTGAGGAAGTTGCCGAAAAAACAAACCTCCTTGCCTTAAATGCCTCTATTGAAGCGTCACGAGCTGGCGATGCAGGACGTAGCTTTAATGTTGTGGCAAATGAAGTAAAAAAACTTGCAGAACAAACAAAAACATCAGCTAAAGCCATCACTACAAATATGCAAAAGTTAAAAAGTGGTGCTGATTATGTCGGAACCATTAGTGGCCAATTAGAAGAAAAACTAACTTCACGTACCGATCAAGTTAAAGATGCTATCCAAGCAATTGAAAATATTACTACTAAAATTCAAATAATTGGTGACCATACAAAGAATATTGCACATGTATCAAAAGAACAATCCGTTGCAACACAACAAATGACAAAAGAAATAAATGACATGTTACATTATACAAATCTAACGAAAGCGGATGTAGATTACACCGGTAAGGCATTATATGATATAAGTGTAAAAATGAATCATCTTCGTCAAATGTCCTTTCAATCGATTCCACAATTTCATGATAAGTATTTACTTTTAATATTAAAGGCAGAATATGGAATTTGGCGATGGAAAATTTCAAATTTTACATTACATTATTTCACTGATGATGTTCATTCATTGACTGACTCTGAACATTGCTTGCTTTCAACATGGTTTGAACGTTTAGCTCAAGATCCTGTTATATCTACAAAGCCAAGCTTTCAATCGTTAAAAATACCCCATGCCCAACTGTTCAATATCGGAAAACAGATTATTTATGCAGTGGAACAACAAAACAAAAAAGAAATAGAAGAAGCATTTAAATCGCTAGATAAAAAACTAGAGGAAATTTATATTATCTTAGAAAAACTTACAACAGAAATCTATTAAATCATACGAAACCATCCATCAGCATCTTTCCTTTCAATGGGAGGTTTCGTATGTTCATATTATTTTTTGAATCCTTTTTCATGCTATAATGATGTAGAAACTACTCTTTTATCGTAGACATTTATTATATTTTTAATATAATATTACTTTTTGCTAACCAAGAAAAGAAAGGAATAATGATACAATGAATAGTTATCAAGCATTTTTTGAATATCTACAAGATGAAAAAACCGAAAATATTTTTAAACGTGCCTTTGTTTATCATTTATGGGCAGAAAAAACCGCTAAAAAAATACATAATCGTACTTTTATCACTTTATTAAGTGCTTTAGCTGGTCCATTCAGTAAAAATCGATGGAGCGAAGAAAAAATTCAAGAATTATTAGAAGTCACGGATTATGGAAACGCCTCAGACTGGGGAAAACAGGTGGACAGTTGGGCTAAAAAATATTGTCAAAGCGATTTAGAATGGTTATATTTTCTTCAATCCGCCTCTTTAATCTCAAATATGCAGGACGAAATAGAAACAAATTTCGAACAAGAATTAAGTAAGCAAAAAGAAATTTCCTATTATTTACCAGAGTTATACAGTAAAATTCGGACAGATGACGATTGGCCTATTGTATAAATAAAAACCCCTGTATCGACATTTTACATTGTTGATATAGGGATTTTACGTTCATCATTTTATTTAATATTTTTCTTATTCCTTATTTGATAAACAAACTCGATTTCTTCCATTTCGTTTTGCTTGATATAACGATTCGTCAGCTAATTTAATCACTTCTAATGAATCTTCATCATTGTCTGGATATCTAGCAATGCCAATAGAAACGGTTATGGTTTCCCCACTAGGATTATCTGCATGCATAATAGATAATCGAATACGTTCTGCCACATGGAAAGCAGCCTCTGCTGGAGTCTCTGGTAAAATAATCAGGAATTCTTCTCCGCCCCATCGCGCACAAATATCCCCATGACGGGTTTCTTTTTTTAATATTTGTGCAATAAGAACAAGTACTTGATCCCCGATATCATGTCCATATGTATCATTAATCCTTTTAAAATAGTCAATATCAATTAATAACGCAGCAAATGGTTTATTTGTCTCTTTTGATTGATCTAAATAATTTTCAACAGCCCGTCTATTTACCAATTTAGTCAACGGATCAATAGTAGAAGCTTGTTTAAAATGCTTCACATTTTTACGTAAAATATGAATGCTATCTAACACTGTTTCTTTTAATTGAGCCGCCTCGACATAAAAAGTAGAGATTACAGGTGGCGGTATGTCCTCGTTTGCATTTTTTGCTACACTAGCATAATGAGATAGAGTCTTTAATGGTTGAATCATTTTGATGGAAATAATCCATACAATAAGCATAATAAAAAAAATAAAAATAGCTGATGTTAATATAGTCTGATACATTATTTTTGTATTTAATGTTAATGCATCTTTTGTTGATTTTTCTACTATTATTCCCCAATTGGCTTTTTGAATGGGACTAAAACCAGATAACATTTCCCCTTCTTCTTGCTTAAAACGAATAGCACCAGTTTTACCTTCTGAAACTTCTGATACTGGTGACATTCCTAATACATTTTGATTAATCCAGTCCTTTTGTTTATGATAAATAACCTTTCCTTCTTGGTCTACGACATAAACATATGTACCATCTTTCTCATAATGCTCCCCTAACAATTGATGTAACATATTATCTGTTTGTAAATAAATGCGCCCAGTCAAAACACCTTTAAATTGCCCAAAAAAATCATAAATTGGAACAGCAATCATCGCTTGTAGTTTTTTGTTATATGGCCCAATATAAGGTTTTGAAATATAAGCGGTCTTATCTTTTAAAACCTGTTGTACTTCCTCAGCCGTTGCTTTTTTTCCAACGATATTCATCGATTGTGGTGAACTCCCTACAATAATACTCTTTTCATCAACAATCACAATACTATCTAAAAGTTTAATTTCATTTCGTAAATCATCAGCTTTTATAGATAAACATTGTTTATTTTCTTGGCATGTTACAAGATCAATCGTGTGGCGGTCCATAATATTCAAAATATCATTTAAATACCCATCCGTAGTCTTTGCTAATTTTTGGGCATATGCTTCGTTTGACTGTAGCGTGTTTTGAATAGTTTGTTCGCGATTAACAAGATAACTCGTTGCAATACTAACGCTCATTGTAACTAGCATAGATAATGTAATTAAAAGCATAATAATCGTTTGCAATGAACATTTTTTTCGTTTTAACACTTCAGTACCTCCAACTAAACTGTTCATTCATAAAACGGTCTAATTTCTTGTTACTTTTTACTGAACAATATTGATTCCTTTTATATTTCTAAAAAATACGTCATTTATTTTTATCATTTGAATATGTAAAAAACTTTATTGTATTATATCATGAAAACTACGATTAACCATTGTATATTCGGAAAATTTTCTTGCTTTTATTAAGGACAGTATAATCGTTTTTTACATTAAATTTCTATCTCTCCTTCCTTCATATAAATAGTTTCTCATTCATTTATTTTCTTAACATGTACATATAAAAAAAGAACTAACTTTTTACAGTTAGTTCTTTTTATACTACTTTCATTTTTCTGGAAGTACAATTGCTTCTTCCCATTTTAAAGTACCAGCATTTATTGCATCTCTTGCTTCTTTGTTAATTAAATCAGCTGGTTTCCCACCTTTTGGCCAATCATTTGCTTTACCAGCAAATTCAGGTCGTTCTTGCATTAAAATATAAGCGGCAATATCGATTGCTTCTTGTTCTGATAATGAACCTTCCGCGCCTTTTGGCATATTTCGTTGAACAAATCCTCCTAATTTTGATAATCTCGCTAATCCTGCTCCATCATTGTACGATTCTGGTCCCCAAACAGGAGGTCCCGCTTGTGTTCCTTCTCCATTTCCACCGTGACAAGCAATACATGACTTTTGAAATAAGGCTTCTCCGTTTTTCACATCAGGAACAGTTAATTCTTTTAAATCATTTTGATTACGCCATGGAATTTCCTTTTCCCCCATTGGTACACCTTGCGCAATATAATTAAAATAGCTAATCATTGCTCTCATGTCTTCTCCATTTGGATCTAGGTACTCTCCATTCATACTACGGACAAAACACTCGTTAATACGGTCTTCTGCATTTAAAACTTTTGCTTCACGTGCTCGATACATTGGTGTTTGACTAACAAATCCGGCTAATGGAATTTCTCTTTCATTTACACCTGCATCTGCATGACAACTAATACATGACAACTTATTCCCTACGTTATTTGGTAATAACTCTGCAGTATTAACTGTTAAATCATGTCCACGTTTAATAGATTCACCAACTGGTCCTTCTGGAACATCTTCTATACTAGGCGGATTAAAAGTTAATGTCTGGCTTTCTGCATCAGTACTGCTACTTTTTTCTATTACTTCATTACTACTGTCTTTTGAAATATCTGTTAGAAAAACAGCAATGATAACAATTAAAATAGCAAATACGGCAATCATTTTTTCTGGTTTCATACAAATCCCCTCCAAACTTTGCATCTAATGACTTGGTGAATAAGTCGTAATTCATATACCCTATTTAGTATAATCTAAACATTTGTTAAATCATAGTTATTTCCCAAAAATGTTTACTCTTTTTCTGTTGCAATGATTGTTTGATTCCGACCATTTCTTTTTGCCATATATAAGGCATCATCTGCTTTTTTAATAACTTTCTCTATTTGCTTATGGTGGTATGGATATTGCGCAATTCCTATAGAGACCGTCACATTTTTATCATTTAACAATGGCTCTATATACATATTTTCCCTTATTCGTTCAGCAATCGTGAACGCTTCTTTCATAGATGTTTCGGGTAAAAGTACAATAAATTCTTCCCCGCCCCACCGAGCACAAACATCTGTTTTCCTCATAAATTTTTGTAGCATAGTGGAAAATAATCGTAATACGTCATCCCCTACATCATGTCCATATGTGTCGTTAATCTGTTTAAAAAAATCAAGATCCAAAAATAGGATACAAAAAGGTGTTTTCGTTTTTTCCCAATGCGTAAAATATTCTTCTAACGTTTTTCTATTTAAAAGACCAGTTAGTACATCTGTTTTAGATTCCGTCTTTAAAGTATAAATATCGTCATAAAATCCATATATACTATTCACAATATTTTTATGTAACATTTTGGCTTCATAGTACCAATCATTGATTTTAGGAATCATCACTTCTTGCTTTTGTACTTTTACTTGTTGTAAATACTTTGCAAGTTTTGAAAGGGGATTTGTAATATAAAAAGATAAAAGGTACATTATTACGATTAAAATAATCGAAAACCAAACAACTTGTTTTACAATTTGATGCATAGAACGTTGAATTGACGCTATTGTAAAAGAGATTGGTTGCTCAATAATAACATACCAGTTTGCACCATCTATTTTTGAATATCCAACTAATACCTTTTCTCCAGCCATGTTTTCTGTATTTAAATACCCGTTGTTATTCGCTAATATATATTTCACATAAGAATATTTTTTTATATTTTTAAAAATTTTAGATTGATATTTATGATAAATAATCTTTCCTTCTTCATCAATGACATATACATTTGAATATTGATTATAGTAATGATCTTCCATTAATTTTGTAATAATATTTTCTTTTTTAATGAAAAATAATCCACTAATAAATCCTTGAAACTCGTTATTTTCATCTATAATTGGGACTGCCACCATCACTTGTAAATCATTTTTTAACATAGAAGGAAATGGTTTTGATATAAATGTTTTTTGTGTTTTAAAAGCTGATTGAATTTCTTTTTCATTTATTTTTTCCCCAATTATTTTTGCCCTGTCACTCGATGTTGCCATAACTTCATTTTCTTTATTCGTAATTAAAATTGCGTCAAAATATGGAAATTGAATACTTAGTCGGTGGAGTTCTTCCTCTATACAAGGGGTTAATCCATCACAAGTTGCGATATATCGGCTATTTGCCTCCATTACCTGTGTCATTGTTTGAAAATAATCTTCCGTCGTCTTCGCAACTTTTTTAGCATATGCTTCATTTGTTTTTAAAACTTCTTCCGTTAGCGTTTGTTTATTTATAGAGTAAGAAACGGATAAATGATAGATTATCAAAATAATTAGAGGAATAAGCGTAAATAAAAGAATAAGAGTGCGTAACGAGAGCATTTTTCCTTTCAACATAAAAAAAGCCATCCTTTACTATAGTTTCTTTTATTTTATCAATCTTTTTTAAATAGTGACTTTTTATTTATATTTTTTACAAAATCTTTACATTAATAAGAATATAGACCTATGTATCTAGAGCAGATAAAAATTTTTCTTTCATTTAGTAGATTAAAAAACGAAAAAGTGAAAAAAATTATTTTTTCGTATAATCCCAATTTAAATGTAAAAATAGGAAAGCCCTTATGAACAAACGAGTGGGAATTCGTACAAAACTATTTATTTTTTTTATCATGATTGCTTTTATAGTAGTGATAAATCAGACTAATATTTATAATGTAATCAAAGGAAATTTAAACGAATCAAAAAATTATGAAATATTATAATGATATGGCTTTTCATATGGTACGTTCAAATTCTGCACTCAGGGGCTATATGTCTTTACAAAAAAATTTTATGCGTGAAAATCATTATGAAATTCGTAAACAAGTACATGAATCAAGGAAAAATGAACGAAGCACTTCTAATATCTTCTTCTATTTTAGGTGATGATTCTAAAGAATTAATGGAATATAGTAAAAAAATTACGAATGAAAAAGATAAACAAATGGAAACAATCGAAGAAAATGTTGAATTTGTTTATCAATATTCACAAGATGCTGTTGATTTATCTGCTCAAGGTAAGAAGGCTATTGATAACATCACACTTCAAATTGATACGATTGTCACACATTCTAATCAAGTTGCTGATGCCGTAGATAAACTTTCTAATCAGTCGTCACAAATTCTTACTTATTACAACTATTGCGAATCAGACAAATTTATTAGCTTTAAACGCATCAATCGAAGCTGCTCGTGCTGGAGAACACGGAAAAGGATTTTCTGTTGTTGCAGATGAAGTCCGAAAATTAGCCAAAGAATCTAGAAAAGCTGCCGAAAAAATTTAAACAATGATTAAAAAAACTGTGTCTGATACAAAACAAGTAGCGAATACTATAAAAGAAGGAAATCAAGCTGTTGTGGAAGGTAAAAAAATAGTAAATGATACTTTTCTAATATTAATACATCGATTGAGTATGTATCACAAAAAATGGGGACAACTCAAGATTCTATTGCACAACTTTATAAACAAATGATGAAGTTAATTGACGATGTGCACCAAATCACACAAATGTCAGAACAAATTTCTGGAGATACTCATGATATTGTCGCTTCTGCTGAAGAACAAACAGCTTCCTTAGAAGAAGTAGCTGCAGCTGCTGCAGAATTAGCACAAATGTCTAGCCAATTAAAAACATCCTTACATGTATTTCAATTTTAACGAAAACGAGGTCTCTTACAAGGGACTTCATTTTCAGTATCATAAAGAAGTCAATTATTCATGAGATCGTCACGAAAAATAAAAGATTCTTATGATATACTAATCCATATTACTATACATTTTTAGGTAAGGTGAAAAAATATGAAAAAGACATTCATTATTCTTGTTTCCCTCTTCCTCCTTTTCATTGCTGGCTGTCAATCAAAGGATGAACAAATTAAAAAGGAAACGACAGAAATAATCACGAAACAAACAGAAGCTTTAACGAACGGTGATTTTAAAACAAGTAGTGACTATATTTATTTTAAAAATGATAAAAACAAAGAACAGTATCTGCAGGAAGCAAAAACATCGTTTAACCAACTCCAAAGTGCAAATGGTTCTATTACGATTGGAAATTCTTTATACTTCCGTCAAAGTAAAAACCTTGCTATTTCTTTAATTGAGGTCACCTATGAATATAATGATTTATCATTTAGGGATGTTACCGATGCATTATTTATTAAAAAAGATAATCAATGGAAAATGGCATTAAAAGAAGATTTAACAAAAGAAGAAAAAGAGACAGCAGAAAAATTAATCACTACTTTAACAAATGATATTCAAGAAGATAAAAAAATAATGGATAAACTATCAACCTTCCAAAAAGAACAAGAAAAAGTAAATAAAAAGTTGCTTGAAAATTCATCTACAGAAGGATTAACCGAAGAAAAATAAAAAGAAGAGGAATTCCTCTTCTTTTTATTTTTCTTCGAAATACTCTTTATAAAAACCACCAACATGTCCAGAGTTATCAATGACAAAATAAAATTCCGCTGTTTCATTTTTTACATCATATTTTTTTCCTACTGTTAAAACGTTGTTTACAATATATTTTTTTGCGTCTGTATGAACACATGTTACTTTTTTTATTATTGGACGATTTATCCATTGTAAATGAATCAATTGTCTGCCTCCTCTTCTTCCCTTATCTATTTTACAAGTTTAATAGGAACATCATAAAAATGCAAGAGCACCTTGTTTCCAAATGTTACGAAGATACTTTTGGAAAAGACGAAGATAATGCTAATGCCGATTCGGTTAACACAAATGTTAATACATCTTTATATAACTCATCATCAATCATGACATCTAAAAATGTAGGACGATATACATTTTGAAAAAACTGATAGTACTCTAATAATTTACTTAGCATTTCACAAGGTAATTGAATAAGAGTACCTTCCACTAAACTATTTTCTATTTCTTTTAAATGTACATATCCAGACGTAACATCAACCAGATAATCTTTCGAATATCCAATCATTTTATTTGGATGGTCAGGGAGAAGAGAACAAGTTTCGTAATCAAAAAAGTAAAAATGCTCGTCGGTTTTATTAAGAAAAAACTGAAATTTCCAGTCACCATGTGGTATAGGATAATTATAACAGCAAGAAAGATTATATAGATAAATATGAGCTATTACGGAACCATTTTCCATATAAATACGTTGTTTTTTTCGAATGTACATCGCTTCACTACCGTTATCTTCTACCTTTAATTGAACATCTAATGTAAATAATTGTTGTTTTGTCACTTCATAAAGTTCCCCGTACACAATATTGCTTCCATCATTTATTTGTATAAAGGCAGGATAACGACGTCCCGTGTTATATAATTTTCCCGTTGTCCATGCTTGTTTATATTTACATTTTGCATATTCTAAAACAGTATGATTCACACCATGCCTTCTTAACGTCCCATATACAAAAAGTAGTTCCATCGTTTGATTCCCCCTTCAAAACGATAACCTCTTTAGATAAACTCCATTTATTTTACTTATACACATCTATTTTACCATAATGAAATATATTGTTTTTTATTTTTTTATGTATTTTGCTATAGAAATAAATCTTTTTTATTTATAAAAATAATATTTATACTTACTTGGTTACATTTAATTCTTTTAAGTAGTATTATTTTTAAAAATATATCAACCAACTTCACGACAATTTTTACCCATCTTTAATAAGTCCCGATAATTAAATGGTATAGTGGAATTAAAATGGTGAATTTGCAATCAAAACGACCTAATCTAACTATCTTGCTCGATGGGGAAAATGTTATATGCTTATCGTACCTGATGAGCACCCTCCAATTTTTAAGAAAAAGCGGGATAAGAAAGATGTATAAAGAATACTTCCCACACTGATGGAAGATTTATTTATTGTAATGAATCTGTCTCAATAGGTCATTGAATTTCAGAATTATTGAATATTTCATCGAAAAAAACCATTCTGCCTTCTTTAATAAAAAGTAAGAAGACAAGAAATTTTAGATTCTATTGATTTTTTTGTAAATAATCAACTAACGATTCAATAGATGAAAAGATTTTCCCATATTTTTTAATGGCACCTACCACATAAAGATTACGATATAGAAATTGATTTTCTGTAGGATCTTGTTTTAGAGCATTTATTTTTTTCTCATTTTCCGTTCCTTGTTGACGAACATCAGTATATAAAGCTAATATACGCCGATTTGTTTTTCCATTTTGTAAAATATCCTTTTCGCAAAGCATAGAAAAACGACCAATCTCCGCAGCAACACCACTGTCAATTTCTACACCATCAATAACGGCGATTAAAGTTAGCGAATCATCTAAAAATCGATTATCACCATTAAATATCATTAAACTATCAGCGAAATTCATTTTATCATTTAACGCTTCATTTTCTTGAGGAACATACAAGTCAATCATAGAACATTTGGAACGAATTTCATTTGCGATATAACGATTAAATAATTGATCAGCAGCTGAAAATAATCCGTTTGCTAAATAAACTTTCATTTCTTTCACCTCAAAATAGTAGTTAAAATAAAAAGTACATTTTTTGTGCATTTTAAACTTCTAGGTTTTGCGAAAAAGCATTTGATGATTTTTACAATAAAAAATTACCATTAGTAGAGTTTTTTCACTCCCCTATTTCCTTCTTTTTTAGTACCATCATTCAACTAGAAGTAGAATCTTCCTTCCCATTAAGGAGGAATAAAAAAACGAACAGAATTTATCGATAAAAAATTCTGTTCGACAATTATCATAATAAAAAAAGAACATTCCTGCAAATTAAGATTTTTATTCAAAAGAATACTCACCTAAAATAGGAGGGGCTGTTACTGGTCGTTGCTTCTTTAAAAATGGATAACAGTAAAAGTGAAGAGAATTATTATCCTTACGATATGCATTGCGTTCTTGATGAAGCGAATGATGTTCTAATTCTTTAATTTCTAAAATAGGAGTTAAGCAGCAGTCATGTTTTTTACTAAAACCTTCCCATTCTTGTAATGTTTTCGATTGAAATAAAGATACTATTTCTGGAAACAAAGGATTTTCTGTACTTGTTTTAGAATAATGGCCTTTTTTCCATTCGTCTTTGTTAACAGCACAACAAAAATTATCCCAAAATTTCTTTTCTAATGCAGCCAATGCGACATACCGATTATCTTTTGTTTCATAGATGGCATAATTAACAATCGTGCCATTTAAATCTTCTAATCCATATAACGTTTTTTCTTCCTCATACAGACGTTGATGGATTTGCATAAACGAAAGAAGAGGGTCTATTAAAGATAAATCAAGATACTTACCCTGATTGTTATTTTCTCGCTGTAATAAAGCCGCTAAAATTGCTTCACTAGCATACATTCCTCCAATTAGATCTGCAAACGTAATCGTTGGATGAACCGGTTTTGCCTGGTCGTCTTTTAATTGACTTAGTACACCGGTTAAAGCCATATAATTTAAATCATGGCTACCGAAAGAAGACATCGTTCCAGTTTGACCGTACCCAGAAAGAGAACAATAGATAATGTTAGGTTGAAATTGTATTAAGGTTTCATAATCAATCGCTAATCGTTTTGCTACGCCTGGACGAAAACTTTCCATTACAACATCTGCTGATTTTACCATTTCGTAAAAAGTGTTTAAATCGGCCTCCACTTTTAAATTAAACACTTGGCTTCTTTTTTGGATATTCATTGCTTCAAAAATAGGGCTTGTCTCTTTCCCTGTCATGGAACGTGCTAAATCACCAGATGGACTTTCAATTTTAATGATTTCAGCCCCCAATTGTGCTAATCGACTCGTAGTAAAAGGTCCTGGCAAGTATTGTGTTAAATCTAATATACGGATATTTTGTAACAATTATATCCTCTCCTTCAATTTTCTGAATTTTCTTTCTTTTTATATCTACCCGATTTTTTCAAAAAATAGACATCCAAAAAGAGGCTGGGACAAAACCCTCCTCTGAACTGAAAAAGCCAGTGAAATTTTTACTCAACGTAAAATTTCACTGACTTTATTTTTTTTATCAAAAAAAGGACACCTTCTGATAAAATTAAGTTACCAGACAAAATTCAAACAGGAAGAAGTGTCCTTATGTTTAAAGATTATAACATGAATTCATTAATTTTTCCTTTAAATGTAGAAGTAAAACTTCAAAATAATAATATTGCCTTCCACATCCATCATTTAGTTGAAAGTATTCCGGAAGAAGCAATCGAACCATTTCTTCGAAATACGGGTTATCCTGCTTATCATCCACGCATGATGTTAAAAATTATCTTATGTGCCTAAACGCAATCTGCTTTCTCAGGGCATAAAATAGAAGCACTTTTAAAAGACAGTCTTCGTATGATGTGGCTAGCTCAAGGCTATGAACCAAGCTATCGCACCATTAACCGTTTTCGTGTTCATCCTGAAGTAAAAGAAATAATTCGCCAGTGTTTCGTTCAATTTCGCTGCCAGCTGGTACAAGAAAAATTGATGGAACAAGAAGCGATTTTTATTGATGACACAAAGATTGAAGCGAATGCGAATAAATTTACATTCGTTTGGAAGAAATCTATTGAAAAATATTACAACAGTTTAATCGAAAAGTCGAACCAGTTATACGATGAACTTTTTGAAAAAGAAATGATGCCAGAAATCGAGCGCGAAAGTGAAAAAGAATTATCAACAGAAGAACTCGCTCAAGTGGTTCAAAAAGTGGACGAGATTATTTCTGAATATGATCAAAAAATAGACGCATCGTTAGATGTAACAGAACGAAAGACGCTAAGAAGAAAGGAATGAAAGTTTCCAAAACAAGCTCGCAAACAATTGGCTGATTACATCGTACGAAAACAGAAATAGGAGAAGGACTTTGAAATTTTTGGTGTGCGTAATAGTTATTCTAAGACGGATCATGATGCAACGTTTATGCGAATGAAAGATGATTATATGAAAAATGGTCAATCAAAGCCTGGTTATAATATCTAAGTCGCAACAGAAGGTCAGTACGCACTTGCCTATAGTATTTTTAAAAAATCCAACAGATACACGCACATCCATTCCATTTTTAGATGAAATCGAACAACATTATTTCGAATTACCAAAGCATATCGTCGCAGATGCAGGATACGGTAGTGAACAAAATGATGATGATATCCTTTCAAATCGTAAACGGGAACCTCTAATCACTTATAACATGTATGTAAAAGAAAAGAAGAAAAAGTACAAACAAAACAAGTTCCATACATCTAACTGGGATTATGATGAAGAAATGGATGTGTATACTTGTCCACACAAACAACAACTTGTATTTAAATACCGTTCTGTGCGAACAAATCAACTAGGTTTCAAGTGTGAGATTAAAGTTTATGAGTGTGAAAATTGTTCCAGTTGCCCATTTCGTTCATCTTGTACAAAAGCAAAAGAAGGAAATAACCAAAAAATTAATGGTGAATGAAAAATGGGAACAGCAAAAAGAATATGTGAGAGCGAAGCTTTCAGAAGAAAAAACAGGGGCTATTTATCGTCAACGTAAGATTGACGTAGAACCAGTTTTTGGATTATTGAAGGCTAATTTGCGTTTTACTCGATTTTCTGTCTGAGGAAAATCGAAGGCTGAAATTGAAATGGTCCTTGCATTAATGGCCGTAAATATGCGGAAATTCATGGACATTAACTAAAAGATATAAAGATTCATATAAAAAATAGCAAAAAGTGAAATGGAGTGAGCTCAATTTCACTTTTTGCATTGTTTGAAGCTAGTTATGTCCCAGCCTCTTTTTGATTGCTGTCATCTTCGTATAATTGCTGCATCTTATATATTTTTTCTTTCATTTTTAACCGAAGAGAGGTTGGTTTTAATACTTTTACTCGATGTCCTTGGCTTAACAACCACATGATAATACCTTCTCCATACACTTCTACTCTAATAAAAGCAAAGTCTTTTTCTTCCGCTATTACTTCAGCTGTTGGCAACCGATCCAACACCGCCTCGAGTGCCAGTGTGTGGCACTTTAATTCAATCGTCGTTAATTCTCCCGAATACATAAACTGTACTTGTTTTCGAAATCTTCCTTCTTCAAATCGTTCATTATAATTTACTTGAAACTTATCTTTTAATATTTTGTACCTATCAATTCGATCAATACGATAAGGTATTAAATCAGAATCCACTTTCTTGTCATTATAAGCTACAAGATAAAAATAATACTCTGAAAATATTACACCCATTGGTCGAATCGTTCTGTTAACGTTAAATCTTGCGTTCGGTTTATATGTAATCTTTACTTTATTTTTCGACCGTACCGCCGCAGAAAGCTCCCACAAAGTTTTCATTACATCTTTTTTATGCATAAGTTCCGAATAATGATGTAACTCATTATTGATTGTTTCTTTGATTTGTTTTTTGCTTTCCGGCTCACATTGTTGCAATAATTTTCCTATCAATTGATTCATTTCATACCGATTAAATGCGCGACTTTCTAATAACACTTTAGAAATCGCCAAAATCTCCTCATTGGTAAACCAAGAATTATCGTCTTTTTTTAACATGTATCCTTGCTTTTGACGATTATATGCTATTCGGATTGTATCGTGGTAAGCCTCACTTAAATATGTTCGTAAATCACTAATATCTCGTTGAATTGTTTTTTCCACAACACCATATCGGTTTGCTTCTTCAACCTTTGAAATCGTTTCACCTTTGCAAAGTCGATCAAACATCGAAATCATTCGCAAAGATTTTGATAAGTCCTCACTCATTGTAATCACCTTAGCCTTTTTATAGTACTTCCTTATCATACAGTATGGCATGGACACTAAATGTCCTTTTTAAAAATATTTAGGTAAAAATCTACTTTTTTCTTCAAAATGAGAAATCGTTCACGAAATATGGATATTTCCTTCTTAAAAATTTGATATACTATTTATGGAGTATCTTGAGAATACCTACATTTTAACGAGAAAAGGAGACGAATCTTATGGAACAAGTAATCATTATCGGTGGAGGAATTAGCGGATTAACATGTGCCATGTATACAGCGAAAGCTGGTTTAAAAACCCTCGTATTCGATGGAAACCAATCACAAATAACGAAAGTTAAAGAATTACAAAATTACCCTGGATTCGAAAAAATATCAGGTACTGAATTAATTACCCAAATAAAGGAACAAATTAAACCTTTTGGAGCTATTTTATCTGAAGAACAAGTAATAAATGTAGAAAAAAACAGGGACATTTTTACCATTAAAACAAATGAAGGAGAATATCAAGCGAAGTATGTCGTGCTAGCTTCTAACATGGATAAATCTATTCTAGAGTCATTTGATATTTCATCCGATACAAATCCATTTATTCCTTCTGGAAAAATTAAATCCGCTATCGGAATTGGATATGAAGGGGAAACAAAAATCGAGAATTTATACTTAGCCGGGCTTCAAACGATGATTGAAAGCCAAGCGGTAGTGGTTGCTGGCCAAGGAGCTCATGTTGGAATTAAAATTGCTTCTAAAGAATTAGGTAAATCCTACATGTGGCATGATCTTTAAGAAAAAACATCCTCTTTCTCTTTTGAGGATGTTTTTTCTCTGTTTTATCTATAAAAATTTGATATGATAAAGTTTATGATGAACAAATAAAAAGTAGGTGCTACTCACATGATTATATTAAAAGAAATAAATAGCGCATCAATCGAACATTTTAGTCAAACATGGGCAAATCAAGCTCATCGCTTTGAAGATATTTACGCAAAATACACACTCATCCAAGAATTAATAGAAAAAAAAGCACTTGAACAAGCCGATTTATATCGATTATTTGATCCAAATGGTGAACGTCATCCTAGTAGGATTCGACAAATTCAACGGCTAGCAGCCAGTTTAGATTTAATCAATACATATAAAGGGAAAGGGATAGAGGATATTGGCTTTCTTGATTTAATTCCGTGTAAGCAAGTGGAATGGAAAACAATACTTTGTCATTTAGTCAATCCTTCATTCTTCCCAATTTTCAACAAAGACATGTATCGAGCATTTTTATACAATCAGTTTCATTTACGAGATGAACGTTTACTGAAAAAATCCGTTTTAGGTCTCTATGAACATTTCTTTTTACCATATTTTCAAAATCAAAATGCTTCTGGTGTTCTTTCCTTAACGTATCAGATGTCATTGGAAATACTTGGTCGTTTCTTAAAAAGTCCTTATGGAAAAACACTGACAAAAACAGTTTCTTTGTCCTATATTCATTACTTGTTAGAACATCATTTAGATTCACTAGAATCAATGAAACAAGAATACCATAATGATTTTTATTGGAAACGAATAGATAGTTTTCATATTTTCAAACAAAAAGAAGAATTACTTCAACAATCAAGTGTTTTACCAATCATAGAATCTAACGAGAAAGAAATAAATGCCATGTTACAATCTATTGGACAGTATTATGGATGGGATCATCATCAATTGACACAAATTTATGAAATGAATCAATTTATTACAAAACTAGAAACAGATGCATGGTAGCAATCAATGAAAAAAATTCTTTTTTCCTTTAAATTTACTTTTATCGATCATATAAAAACATTCATTATTGCAATTATGGGTGGGTTGTTATTTACTATTTTACAGTTTCCCCTTCCTTTTTTACTTGGTCCACTAACCATCATTGTTTTATTGCGATTTTTGTTTGGCATCTCTTTTATATGGTCTAAGCATTTGCGAGATGCTGGGCTTATTGTCATTGGTTATATTCTTGGTATATCCTTTACGAAACAAACACTCCTTCTGTTAATTGATCAGATTGGTTTTGTGTTATTTGCAACGATTATGACGATTCTTTTTAGTTTGATCGGTGCATATTTTATCGTAAAGCGAACAGATATATCAATTGAATCAGCTTTATTAGGATGTATGCCTGGTGGGTTATCTCAAATGGTTATTCTAGCAGAGGAATATAAAAATGCTAATCTTACCTCTGTCACTATTTTACAAGTTATTCGAGTAATGGCTGTGATTTTTTTAGTACCCTTTATCGTTAGTAGTGATTCTTTTATGCCATCCGTTCCCGCTAAAACAGAAAATATCCATCATTTATATATATATCAATCTCCATGGAACATTTTATTATACGGGATTGTGATTGCTCTTTTTTTATTTATTGCGCTTCGTTTTAAATTAGCTACACCTTATTTATTAGGTCCGATGCTTGCTGGAATATTACTTTCTGTCAGTGGATTTCTTCCACCATCTATTCCAAACACCATTCTATCTGCATCTCAATTAATGATAGGCGCGCATTTAGGACTGATGCTGAATCCAGAAACATTGAAACAAAGTAAGCGCTTAACCGTTTACGCTACTTTGTTTGGTAGTTTACTTGTTTTTTTCACCTTATTTCTTGGAAAACTACTTACTCTCTTTTCTCACTTTACGCTAGCTACCGCTTTCTTAAGCACCGCTCCAGGCGGGATGGCAGAAATGGGGATTACAGCAATTGCTATAGGGGCTGATTCAGCAATCGTTGCAGCGTATCAACTATTTCGACTGCTTTTTATTTTGATTGTTGTTCCTCCTTTTCTTCGATATATTATTAAAAAAACAACATAAAAAGGGATATCGTGATCAAATCGATATCCCTTACTTTGATGCTTCAATTATTCCCCACATTTGCAACTACTACTTGGTTACGTCCATTATTTTTTGCTATATACAATGCTTTGTCTGCACTTTCAATTAAATCATTTAAGCAAAGAATCTCTTCCTCATTTTTTGGAACATAATGAACAATCCCAATACTTACTGTTACAGAAATAGTTTGTTTCGTATCCTCATCTATATACGGCGTTTCAAAAATTGCCTGTCTAATTCTTTCAGCAAGTTGTTTTCCTTGTTCTTCATTCATCTGATACGTCAGAATAATAAACTCCTCTCCTCCAAATCTTGCAACAATATCAGAAGAACGAACTGTCTGCTTTAAAATTTTTGCAATATGTTTTAAGATTTTATCACCGATAATATGTCCATACGTATCATTTACATCTTTAAAATGATCGACATCAAAATCAAGCAACAACATGAGACTTGTTGTATGCGAGCTGTATCTAACATTATTTGCCCTTGTTCCATTAGTGCATAACGATTGTTTAATTGTGTGAGCGAACATGTATGAGATTTTTTCTCTAGTTTATTCACATTGTCCATGATGTTCGAACTCATCTCACTAAATGATTCATACAATTTTTCAAATTCATAAATATTAGATTGTAGTTTTTCTTGATGAATGGGTGCATTAAATTCCCCATTCTCTACTTTTTTCACCATTCCAAACATAGCTTGAATAGGTTGTTCAATCTTTTTAGACATATATACCATAATCCATGAAGATAAAAGAAAACTGATGAATATAGCAATAAAAATAAAGAATAGCTTTCCAAATAGCGGACGTAACACATCAACTATTTGCACTTCTGATACAACTAGCCAATCCATTCCATCAATAAACGAGCTTGTTAAAAAAATAGGTGAATACCACTTTTCAAATGCTAACTGCGGTTTTTGTCCGCTAATGTTAAGAATCAGTTCCAACGTTTCCTCATCTATTTTCTTTTGGTGATTTCCTTCTTGTAATGGTCCACTGATATATTGATAATCACTATTAATAATATATGTATGTTCAAAGGTATTTCCTCTTTGATAGGACATAACTTTAGATAGTTTCTCTGAGGAAATAGTTCCAAATAGAACACCTTTAAATACATTTTCTTTTGACAGAATGGGACTAGCAATGATGATTATTTGTTCTCCTGTTACTCGGCTAGTCGTTATATCAGTAATCGATTGTTCCTTCTTCATGGCCTTTTTAAAATAAGAACGAGTACTAACGAAAATTTGATCTTCTATTCGATTTCCTTGTGTATCTAAGACGACAAATCCATCTGCATTGATCAATACAAGATCATCATAAATATAGTTCGTATTCAGAAATTCATCAAAATAGGAAGCGATTTCTTCTATCTTAAAATTTTGAATAGCATTTAGTTTAGATAGCGATTCTATGTCATGTGTACGTTCTTCTAACCAAAGATCCGCAAAATTTTCCTGCCTATTTAAGGAGTTTACTAATTCAATTCGTTTTTCATGAGTAATTTGATATATTTCAATTGTTGTCATAACGATTATTAATAAAAAAGCTGTAGTAATAGTTAAAAAACTTCCCCAAAACTGCAATTGCTGACGTAACGTTCGATTTTTATTTAGCCAAGTTGTTACTAGTTTCATTTAAACACCTGTTTCCATTTTATCCACTATTAAGGTGATTTTATCATATTTACACAATTTATAGCATAAAAACAATAAAATCTTCCTGTTTAAATAGGCATTCCTAACTGTAAAATAAAAACTTATAATCCATCTAATGTACTCTTTTTCCCTTCTATAAAAGAATAAAACCTTTTTATCATGCTTATTTGACTATAAACTTTCGTCGGATAAGGAAAAGCGATTCTTTCGAAAAGATACACCATTTCAAGGGTAATTACTTGAAAATAAAAAGTGGACAATGAATAATAAGAAGAAGATTATGATTCGTTTCTTGAGAGGAGAATTTGGAATGATTCAACATATTTTTAATAAACAACAGCAATTTTTTTATAGTCAAGAAACAAAAAGTGAAGCTTTTCGGCGCAAACAATTAAAAACATTAAAAAAAGCCATTAAAAAGTACGAAACTTCTATCGAACAAGCTTTATATGAAGATTTACATAAGTCACGATTTGAAGCGTATACAACAGAAATAGGACTACTATATACAGAAATTAATTTTATGATAGATAACCTTTCCAAATGGATGGAAAAACAACCTGTTCCATCCCCGTTCACACATGTAGGAGCGAAAAGTTATCTTATACGAGAACCTTATGGAGTAACATTGATTATTGCCCCTTGGAACTACCCGTTCCAGTTATCCATAGCTCCGCTAATCGGCGCCATTGCTGCTGGTAATTGTGCAGTTCTGAAGCCATCCGAATATGCTCCAAATACTTCCACTGTCATACGAAACATGATGAAGGAATTTTTTGATGAGCAATTTATTGCTGTTATAGAAGGAGGGGTACCTGAAACAACCGCATTATTAAATCTTCCGTTTGATTACATTTTCTTTACAGGAAGTACACAAGTAGGAAAAATTATTATGGAAAAAGCAAGTCAACATTTAACCCCGATTACACTTGAGTTGGGAGGAAAAAGCCCAACAATTGTTGATTCGTCTGCCAATCTTAAATTAGCAGCAAAACGAATTGTATGGGGAAAATTCACGAATGCAGGTCAAACATGTGTAGCTCCAGACTTTATCTATGTTCATAACAAAGTATATAAAAAATTTATCTTCTATTTAAAACAAGAAATAGAGCTTTTTTTTGGAAAACATCCATTACAACATTCATCATACGGAAAAATTATTAATAGAAAACATTTCGATCGTCTACTTCCGTTTTTACAAGATGGCACAACATACGTTGGTGGTAAATATGATCAGTCGACCTTAAAAATAGAACCTACCATTCTATCCGATATTACATGGGAACATTCGATTATGAAAGATGAAATTTTCGGCCCTATTTTACCTGTTTTAACATATGATTGTTTAGAAACAATCATTTCTATCCTGCAGAAAAAGCCAAAACCTCTGGCGCTATATCTATTTACAGAAAAACAAAAAATCGAAGATCTAGTGCTCTCCACCTTATCATTTGGCGGTGGTTGTATAAATGATACACTATATCATCTCGCTAATTCACATCTGCCGTTTGGTGGTGTTGGACCTAGTGGAATTGGTCGATATCATGGAAAATATAGTTTTGACACATTTACACATGAAAAAAGCATACTAAAACAAACCACAAGCTTTGATTTACCTGTTCGCTATCCTTCTAATCTGACATTGTCAATCATAAAAAAACTGATGAAGTAATCTTCATCAGTTTTTTAAATGTTCGATTATTCTTTTTAATTGCTCGGAGTAATATTCTAAAGATAACGCACTCATTTCCCCCGCAAAATACTCATGAATTTGTTCAACATAAAATTGTTTAATCGTTGGAATAAGCTGCTCGAATTTTGTTGCATACGCATCATCAAATAAAGCTTGGTAGTTACTAATAAATAATCGTAACGGCTCCCGCATTTCTTTTTCCATTTCTTCTCGTAATAAAAGATCGCCATTTTTAACAAAAAAATCAGTCGTATCTGAATAACGAGTATAATAATTACGAAACTTTTCCTCGTCTAATCCAGTTAACAACTCTTCTAATACGGGAGGTTCCATTAATGATTTTTCAAATGTATATAAGGATAAATCTTCTGAAAAGAACCGTAATTGATCATTAATTGTTTTGGTGATTTCTTTCATTGTTCGGTTAATATACATGTGAATACGGAAGGATGTTGCTCGCATTTCTTGCATTAAATCGTATTGCAAAAATTGAATCATTTCAATGACACACTTTCTTAAATTGGTTTGAAAAGATATTTCCCTTTTAAATTGTTGTGCACTAAAAATCAGTTTAAATTCGTCATAATAACGATAAAAAATACGTTGTTTCACATAATACATTAATTCATGAATTTCTTCTTTTATCCACTTGCTTTCCATTTTAAACGTTAACGATTCAATAAACAAAGCTGCTTTTTCCTCTTTTTTCATTAATTCTCTTTTCAATATCCCTCTTTTTTCACTATGCTCTAACGACAATGCATACCAATGGGATAGCGTCTGAGAAATTAAATCAATATCTTGTTGAATATTATACAATGCCTCATTTTGCAACTGGCCAATAATAAAAGAAAATAAATCTTTTGAAAGCGTCTGAAATCCAGAATGTTCTTTTTCTCCTTGTTTTTCATAATGACTAGAAACAGGATAAATATTCGATTCTTTTACACCCATCTTTTGTAAATTTTCTTTCAAATGATCAACGACCAGGAGAATTTCATTTTCTTTTTCTGCTAAATCACATGCATTTAAAATAAAAAAGATTTTTTCTTTATCAAATTGTTCTTTTACACGTCCAATTTGCATTAAAAAATCACGGTCAAACCGAGAAAAAGAATGATTATAATACATTACATAAAAAACAGCATCAGACTCTGTTAAAAATTGAAATGCCGTTTCTGTATGGCGTAGATGAATCGAATCTGCCCCAGGCGTATCAACTAAAATAATCCCTTCTCTCGTTAAAGCACAATCATAATAAAGTTTAATTTCCTTAATAAACGCTGCATATTCTTCCTTTTTTACATACATTTCAAATGTATCAATATCGACTACTTTTACTTTTCCAAATTCTTTTTCCGTCTTTTTATAGTGTAAATTAATAACATGTAACCATTCCATTTCTGTTTGATTCAGACAAAGTACCGTCTCTTCCTTTAAAAGCAAAGCATCTAATTCATGCAGATGTTCCAGTTGAACATTTTTTGTTTTTAAGAGTTGATTTAGTTCCAACAATAATTCTTCCTTTGTTTTAAACACTAATTCTACTGTACGATGTAGATGCTGTTCATTCGGCGGGCACACTTTATTAATCGTTGCTGTTGTTGGATTTGGAGAAACTGGTAAAATTTCTTCTCCTAATAAAGCATTCGCAAAAGAAGATTTACCAGAACTAAAGGCTCCAAATAATACAAGCGTGAATAGCTTATTTTCTACGCGCTCTATTTTTTTCTCTAATCGTTTCGCTCTCGTTTCTAATGGAGAAATGTTCTTAATGACACGAGCAGTTTCTTTCGCTTTTTTTAATAACTGATCTTCTTTCACAATCTCTATTGTTTGAAACGGAACGCGAGTAATTCTTTTTGATACTTTGTCAATTGGAATGATTTTTTTCGATACACCTTTGTGTTTTGTTTGATAAAAAAGAGCATCGATGACATCGTCCTGCATACGAATTGGTTCAATGCTCTTCATAATCGTTTTTTCTTTATAAAGCGTAATTTTAGATGCAATTTGTTGTTCTATTTTTTCTAATGCATCATTCACACGCAGTCGTTCATAATAGTCGGTTAACTGCTGTACTAATCTTTTTCGTTCAAAGTTGCTACTAATTGGACTTGATGTTGCCCCTGTTCAATAAATCGATACAAATCATTCCGATATAGTCGTTGGACGTTTCTTGAAATATCCCGACAAAATTGTTGTACATATTGTTCGTTATACAAAGCTGAAGTTTTAAAGGTATCTAGTACAATGGATTCATTTAATTCAACCATAAAATCTTGGATTTTCTCTTTGAAATCTTCAGTTAAAATACGGTATTCTTTAAATTGATTCGTTAAAATTTTCTTTGTAGGAAGCATTAAATAAATAAACGCATTTTCTTTTAACGATTCTAGGAGCAATTCTAATCGACGCTGTCGTTCTTTTGCTGTTTTACGCTTAGAAAAAAATCCTTTCACACGAAAGTCCACTTGATTCGATTCAATAAATTCCCGAACTCTTTCTCTCGTATGATAAGGCATAATATTGGCATACCATAATAACCGATTGATTTGTTCTGTCGTTGTTTTTTCAAATTTTCCTGGTCTTTCTTCATATTCTCGCAAGTGCTTTTCCATTTTTTGAATTCGCTTTCGTAACATTTCTAGAGATTCTCGATATGAAATTTTTGCAGATAATGTTTCGAATTCTTCTTTATATCTGTAAAACAAAAATGATTGATGTTCTTCAATTAATATATACATCGTTTTTGTAATTGTTTCGATTACTGTCTGTTTCCGTTTGTTTAAATAGTGAGAAATATCATTCGTAAATATCTCCCATTCATTTTCTTCTATTTCAAAGTTTTTTAAAGAGAGAAAATAAATTGGCAAATGGTCTAATGTATATCGTTTTAAAAAAGAAGACACGTTTTCTTTATAAAGATGAAACGGCAACTCTGATTTCTGATGTTTATCAATTTGGTTCACTACCAATATCACTTTTTTTCCGAGTGATTCTATTTTTTTTATTTTTTCAACATTTTCTTTCGATTCTACATGTCGATAATCCATCATATAAATGACCACGTCTGCAAAAAATAAAGCATCTAATGCTTTTTGTTGATGACTTTCAATCGTTGAATCTAACCCTGGTGTATCCATTAACACGAACGACTCCGGCAATGGAAAATCCTTCATATGTAAATTAATTTCTTTTATATCATTTTCTTTTGCATACTTGGAAACATCTTCAAAAGATGTTAAATGTTCCACTTGATCATCTTCCCGAATAACCATTACAAAAGAAGCGTTTCCTTTTTGAACGGTAACAATATTGGCACTTGTCGGTATCGGGCTATTCGGGAGAAGTGGTACATCTAAAATTGTATTGATTAACGTAGATTTCCCCGCAGAAAAATGACCACTAAATGCAATACACCATTCAAATTTTTCTAACTTTTGTTGCAACTTTTTTAATTTATCTATCCGTTTACTGTCCATTTGAAATTGACGCTGCAAATATGTTAACCGTTGTTTTAATAACGCTGGATTGGGTATTTGCTGTTCATACCATGTTTTAAAATCAATATTTTCCATGATGTTTCCCCCTATCATACATGAAACTTCGGCTATTTTTCATACTTGTTTCTGTCTTATTATTTACATATTATGTGATTTTCTTCACTAAAAAGAAAAACCATTTCGTTTATTGTTTGTATAATAGAATAGTAACTTATTTTCAATAAATAATAAAAGAAAAAGCTACTAGAATCCATCCTAGTAGCTTAACCAATATAAAAAAAATGAGTAACACACGAGCAATCCGAACTTCCAAATTTTTTGACCACTACTTTTCCATCCAACTTTTTTTGAATACTCTTTGCTAATTCACACTCTGTTTGCTCATTCCCACTATACGTAACATGACGAATAGTGGTCGCATATTGTGTGACGTAATCAATATGCCACCTTTTTACTTTATCTTTTGTCATATGGCGAGTAATTCTTGCTTGAATATTTTTTTTGGCACTTCCAACGTACACATACGTACCTTTTTGAAAAAAGAACGTACCTAATTTACCGACTTGAATCGTTCGTCCTTCTAAAAGTTCCACTTCTAAATGATATAATGTATGATGCTTTGGAATATTCATTATAACTTGCTCCATAGTTGTACGTCCGTCTGATGTAACACGCGACCAATTTTTTCGCCTTGAATGACAAAATGAGCTTGCTCATCTAATACCGTTGGATTCATATTTATAATTCCAACTCTTGCACCATGTTTTTTCGCAATAAGCGGAAGTTGATTAGCAGGCGATACTTCTAAACTAGAACCTAACACTAGAAATAAATCTGCTTGTTCGCTTTCTTTAAATGCTCGATCCCATTGTTGTTCATCTACCATTTCCCCAAATAAAACAATGGAAGGACGTAAAAAACCACCACAATCACATCGGTAATCTTCTCGTGCATATTTTTCGCTATCATACTGTTTCCCACAAGAAGAACAATGAACGTACGATAATGTACCATGTAATTCTACTACACCTTTGGCCATCGCCCTTTGATGATACCCATCAACGTTTTGAGTAATAATCGATTGGATTATTCCTTTCTTTTGCCAATTTGCTAAAATATAATGTCCTTCATGCGGTTCATGGTCCAACACTTGTTGAATTCGTTCATGATAAAAATCTGTAAATAAAGATCGATTACTGTTCATCGCATCAACGGATGATAGCTCCTGTGGATTATACTTTTTCCACAATCCTTCGTTTGAACGAAAGTCACGTAGTCCACTTTCTGTTGACATTCCAGCACCAGTAAATACCACCGTATAGTTTGACTTTAGCAATTCTTCTAAAAGCATTGTACACCCTCCTTTTTATTATTGTATCCTTATACACATTGTACCCGAAAACAAAAAGACCGTACCCTTAAAAAGGATACGGTTTAGAATCGTTATACTTGTTGTGGAAGTGTTCGTTTTGCTAATTCATCATCCATCATAAAGAAAGCGCTGCTATCTTCATTAATTCGACGTAAACGTTGTAAATGCTTATCGAATAAATCCATTTCTTCTACTTGTTCATCGATAAACCATTTTAGAAAACTCATCGTAGCATGTTCACGATCATTCAATGCGATGTCAGATAATTCATAAATTCTCGCTGTTACTTCTTTTTCATGTTGAATAGACACTTCAAACACTTCTACCATGGAAACAAAATCATTTTTAGGTGTCCCAAATCCGGTAATGTTTACTCGCTGTCCAAGTGAAGTAATGAAATCAAAAAACTTCATAGCATGCATGCGCTCTTCTTCTGCTTGAACACGAAAGAAATTGGCAAACCCCGGTAAACTTTTTTCTTCACAATATCCAGCCATCGCAAGGTATACTTGTGCAGAATAAAATTCATAATTTAACTGGTCATTTAACTTTTGTAATAATTTATCACTAATCATCTTTTTCCCTCCATTTATCATTCAAGATAATTCATTATAACCAATGATAATATTTATCATCAAGCAAAAAATAGGAGAAAAGAATGATTTTTTTAAAGAACTCATCCTCTTCTCATTCGACCAATTTTCTTTTGCTTAGGAAGGATAAAAAGATTAGAACTTTAATTTTTCTGCTAAAAATGTATTTAATTGTGCAATTGGCATGCGTACTTGTTTCATCGTATCACGGTTACGAACAGTTACTTGTTCGTCCTCTTTGGAATCGAAGTCATACGTAATACAATAAGGTGTTCCAATTTCATCTTGACGGCGATAGCGTTTACCGATAGAACCTGATTCATCATAATCCACCATAAAATCTTGCGCTAATTGTGTAAATACAGCTCTTGCTTCTTCTGATAATTTTTTAGATAGAGGAAGAACAGCTGCTTTAAATGGTGCAATAGCTGGGTGGAATTGCAGAACGGTACGTGTATCTCCATTTTCTAATTCTTCTTCTCGGTATGCATCCACTAAAAATGCTAATGTTACACGGTCCGCACCCAATGATGGTTCGATACAGTATGGAATATATCGTTCATTTGTTTCTTGATCATGGTAGTTAAAGTCTTCTCCAGAATGATTCATATGTTGTTTTAAATCATAATCTGTTCTTGAAGCAATACCCCATAATTCTCCCCAACCAAATGGGAATTTATACTCAATGTCTGTTGTTCCGTTACTATAGTGTGATAATTCTTCTGCTGAGTGATCACGTAATCGCAAATTTTCCTCTCGAACACGTAATGATTTTAACCAATTATATGAATGGTCTTTCCAATATTCAAACCATTTTAATTCTTCTCCAGGTTTACAGAAAAATTCAAGCTCCATTTGTTCAAATTCACGAGTACGAAAAGTAAAGTTTCCTGGAGTGATTTCATTTCGGAATGATTTTCCTATTTGTGCAATACCAAAAGGAAGTTTTTTACGCATTGTCCGTTGCACATTTTTAAAGTTTACAAAAATACCTTGTGCTGTTTCTGGACGTAAGAAAATTTCATTGGCACTTGATTCTGTCACACCTTGGAATGTTTTAAACATGAGATTGAATTGACGAATATCTGTAAAATCATTCGCACCACAATCTGGACATACTACTTCATATTTTTGCATTAATTTTTTCATTTCATCAAAAGATAATCCATCTACTACGATTTCATCGCCTTTTTTTTCTGCTTGTTCCTCAATTAATTTATCTGCTCGATGACGTGCTTTACATTTTTTACAGTCAATCATCGGATCATTAAAATTACCAATATGCCCTGATGCTTCCCACGTTTTAGGATTCATTAAAATTGCTGCATCTAAGCCAACGTTGTATGGGGATTCTTGAATGAATTTTTTCCACCATGCTTTTTTAATGTTATTTTTTAATTCTACTCCTAATGGTCCATAGTCCCATGTATTTGAAAGTCCTCCGTAAATTTCAGAACCGGGGAAAATAAATCCTCGATGTTTCGCTAAATTCACAATTTGATCCATTGATAAACTCATGCTCATCCACTCCTATTTTTTCTTTTACTAAAGGACAGAAAACACAAAAAACTCTCGTCCCTAGGCTGATACAGCCTAGGGACGAGAGTTATACCCGCGGTTCCACCCTAGTTGTTGCAAATATGCAACCACTTTTTTTACAATGCTCAAGATTGCCGTTTCTTTGAGGTTTCTCCTAGGCTTTCACCGTCCCTAAGTCGCTTTATAGAAAAGAACTCAAATACTATTGATCCTTCATCGCATAATGTTTTCACTTTTTACATAATCATAGTAAGATTTATATCGTTTGTCAAGCAATCATCTTATTATTTATGTAAAATAAAAATATTGCATTCCCCTATACTTGTTTTCGATTACTTTTTAGGAATTAGGGAAAATGTATAAGAAAAGAAAGGATGAAATTGTAATGTATTATTTATCTTTAATCCGGAATAAAGATTTAACATTAACGAAACATCGATGGATGCGTTTTTCCAATGAAGAACAAGTACTTTTAATGCGTGAGACTGTAAAACATCCTGGAGAAGAATGTGAAGTGTTTGGAATCCTTGATGCGACAGGAAGCTTCATTCCAAATGGATTCGTCGTATTAAATAACATTCCAGTGAGTGAAACGGGGCGTGACTTATTTGAACAACGTTTTATGAATCGTGCACGCTTAGTTGAAAAAGAAAGGGGATTTGTAGCAATTAGGGTATTACGTCCTTTAAGTCATGATACATATGTGATATTAACGATGTGGGAATCGAAAGAAGCATTTACTCGTTGGCAAGAATCCAATGCCTATCAGCATGCTCATAAAAAAAGAGGAACAAAAGAAGGCGTGGATCAACAATCTATTTTCCCACGTCCATCATTCGTCGAAACGTACGAATAATGTTAGTGCTGCTATTTCTTCAGTGAAATGGCAGCACTCTTTCTTTTTCTATCTAGTTTTATAAATGGTTCGTTCGATTTAAATAGCGAACTTGAATTCGATCACCTTTTATTTGAATGAGCGAATAAGAAGAAGTTTTAAAATGAAAGGCTGGATATAGTGTTGGGTTAAGATGAAGGATTGTATGCATAAAGATGTTTAACCATTCTCCATGGCTAACAAGTGCAATACATGCGTCTTTCTTTTCTTGTTGCACAATCCTATGATAAATTGTTTCCACCCGCCTCTTTACATCCTCATAAGATTCACCACCAGGCATTGCAAGAAGCGGATTTTCTTTTAACTGACGATAAAGAATGGGATATGTTTGTTTTCTTTCTTCTTCTGTTAGACCATCTAAAATGCCATGAGTTCTTTCCATTAGTAGGCTAGTTGAAATGAGTGGCGCTTGACAGTTATCTGCTATATATTTAGCAGTTATGCTTGCTCTTTGAAGTGGGCTAGTATACACTCTTTTAATTGGTTTTCCAGCTAAAAATCGGCCAATCTTTTTAGCTTGTTTTTGCCCCAGTTCAGATAAGCCAGTATTTTTTTGGCCACCTCCACTTTTTTCGGATTTTGCATGGCGAATAAGATAAATTTCCATCGATAGTCCTCCAGACATCGTACAGTAACTTTGTTACTATATCACTCTATTATTTCTCTAATTTTTTTTGGATATCTTTTTTAACATCAACCGTTGTTAAAATAACATGTGTTTCCGTCTGACCATAGTCAGAAATTTTATTAATAAAATATTCGACATTTTCCAAAGACGGTACTGTTAACTTTACGATAAATGAGGCATGCCCAAGTGTCCGATAACAAAATTCAACAAAAGGATATGTTTTTACATAATCGATAAACTTTTCATGAAGCCCTTGATGAATAATTACTTCTACTAAGCACTGGACCGGTAGGCCAATTTTCGCCAAATCCAACGTAACGGTATAATTTTTTATCACACCAGTGGATTCTAATTTCTTCACGCGTTCTGTTACGGATGGCGCTGAAAGATTTACTTTTTTTGCAAGTTCTCGCATCGATAAACGAGATTCCCTCGAAAGTTCCTGTATGATATGGATATCCACTTCATCGATTTTCATTCGTTATTTTTACCCCTTTACCATGATGTAGCGATCGATAACTCAATTATTTTCACGAAGCGACTATTTTTACCTTTCATTATACCGTGATTTTATCTTGCCGACAATGTATCGTAAATTTCACATAAGAAAAAGGCTTCATCTTTTTACAGCAAGAATACTCCATCTGAATAGTTGGGCTTTACACGGAACACCAATCAGATGGAGAGGTATAAGTGTAGACAATACCAAAGAAGGTTGGTATCGGATCTTGTAGAAGCTTACAAAATCTCCATCTAACAAGTGTTTAACTACAAGGTTTACCGTTCAGATATAGTTGTTGAAAAGCTGGTTTTCATTTTGTGTATCATGGAAATAATGAAATGACTTTTTCTAATTGTTCTTTTGTTTTTTGTAATGTATTTTTATCTACCATGTTCATGAATCGTTGTCTTTCATAATGCATCGCTTGTTCTAATTGCGTTAAACTAGCCTGGCATAATTCACCCCATCTTTTTACAAACTGTTCTTTATATTGAACAATGATTTGATCTTCACATTGTTTCATAAAAGCTGTTACATACGGTTGGATTAATTGATCTAATCCATCTCTTACTCGTTTTACCCCTTCTTCAGCAAAAAAGTCTTGATGGGTTTTATAAGGTTTATATAACTCTTGAAAAATTGTCATGGATATATCAGGGAAATCTTTTTCGTGAACGATAAATTCTACCCAGGGCTCTAAAGAAACGTCTATGAGCATGTTAGAGATAGACAACATTTCTTCAAAAAAATGATGAATGCGTTTCTCCATATAATATTCAACCCGTGCAGTAGTAGCACGAAGATCCTGAATAGTATCCAAAATAGTGAAGTCTACTATCTTTTTCGTTGCTTTTTGTAACGCCACTATAATAGAATCATCTTTCTTTAATATTTCAGGCGTGAAGATTTCTTTAAACTCATCATAATAACGATAATAAACACGTTGTTTTACATAGTAAAGTAACTCTTTTATTTCTTGGACAAGTAAATCTTCTTCTATTACTACAGGGGCAGCATGGATTTGGTTCGCTAACTCGTTAATGTGGTTCTCAACAGCCTTTAATTGTGTTTCTTTTTTCTGTTGTGCTTCTTCATAGAGAAAAAGAGATTCTTCCACCTGTTCCTTCATTTTTAATGCCATTTGTCGTAATTGTTCTACGTTAGAACGATGAAGCGTTTCCTGTAAATACGTTTCAAAGTAAGACTGGAAAACAGCAAAGCCACTTGTTTGTTTTTCTCCTAATAATGCCTGCAAACTAGAAACCGGAAAAATCATCGAATGTTCTAAATGAAAAGCTTGTAATTGTTTTTGTAAATGTTCATACACGTCTTGCAGTTCTTGATAAGAATGTGCCAAATCACTCGCGTTAATAATGAATGTTAATTTATCATGATCAAAAAATTCATTCATTTGTCCAATTCTTCTTAAAAATTCATCATCATATTTAGAAAATGCATGATTGTAATAAGTTAGGAATAAGATAGCATCTGCATGTTTAATCATATTAAAGGCTACTTGCGTATGTCGTTCATTCATCGATCCACTGCCAGGAGTGTCGACAAGCATAATCCCTTTTTTTGTAACCTCACAGTCTTTATATAGTTCTACTTTCTCGATAAAAACAGCAACTGATTCTTTTGTTACGAAATCTTGAAAGATTCGTTCGGTTATGACTTCTTGTGTCCCTAACTTCTCCATTAAAAAAGAAGCCCCTTGCTGCACTGCTTGGACAAATGCCATTTCTTCATCAGATAAAACTGCCATGATTGGAATATCTACATTTTCTTGTTCTTCCTTTTCATTCTGATTTTTTTCTAGTTCGATTTGTTTTTTCTCTTCGTTCTTTTTCCATTCTTCAAATTGTTGTTGTTCTACTTCTAATTGTTCTAATGAAATAATAGCTGTTTGAGATAACCGAAATAACCGGTTGATATCCTCGACAATTTGTTCTTCTGTTTTATAAAAAACAACGACATCTCCATCTTTATTCATATCCGTTGGTTTCATCAATTGTTGAATAACAGCTGTTGTCGGATTAGGCGATGCCGGAAATAATTTTCCCCCTAACCATGCATTCGCAAACGTTGATTTTCCTGCACTGAATGCTCCAAATAACGCAACTGTATACGTATGATTGGTCATTCTTTTTAGTTTATTTTGAAATAACTTTTTCCCATCTTCTAACCATTCAATAGAAGGAAGATCATTCATCATCCGTTCTACTTCCTTCATCGCAAATGTCCGATGTTCTTTCGAATCAATCCAATCACTGTTATTCAATTTTTCTTTCATAAACGATGCTAAATCGATTGTGTCCTTTTCTATATTTTCAAAAGACGTTATTAATTTCTCTGATTCACGTTCAGGCGCCTGCGTTTTATCTGTCGCTTCTTCCTCTATTATTGTAAAGAATTGCAACCATTTTTCGATTTCTAGATCAATTCCATGTTCAATTTGTTGGATGGCTTGAAGAGTTTCGATTTGTTGATGTAGAAAAGAAAGTTGTTCATTCATTTTTTTCTCTCTTTGTGCTGATGTTTTTTGAAGTTTCATCATTGCTTTATCGATTATTTCTACGACTAATTCACGATATATTTTTTCCACAAAGATAGTTATATCTCTCCAAAATTGTCGGACATACGCATCGGTAAATACGGCACCTTTTTTAATTTGCTTTTTGATCTCTTCTTCGATAAACGTATGGTGTAAATGATGTACCTCATTCCGCCAACGTTCTTCCGTTAAGTCATAATCTTGCAAATGTTTTAATAATTCTTTTTTTAATGGAATTTCGATGGACGTCAAACAATTATCATTTAAACTTTGCAAAAATTGTGTATAGCGATTTTTTTGTTCTTTTTTTGTTTTCCTTTTTCCAAATAATCCACGGATACGAAAGTCTACTTGGCTCACTTCTACCACTGCACGCCCAAGCTCACGTGTATGATACGGCATCACATTCGCATTTTCAAAAAGTTGTTTAAGACGTAATAAAAATTGTTCTATAAATTGTTCTTTTTCTTCTGTTAGTTGCTTTTCTTTTTGCATCCAATACATCTGTTTTTTCTGCACAATAGAAAGAGAATCCCGATTTGGTAATTGATTTTGATATGTTTCTAACATGGATTTCTCTTGTTCATATAATTCCTGTTGATATTGAAGAAGTAATTGAAACCATTCTCGATGAACGTTGTCGTAAATCACGTTTTCACGATGCGCAAGCATTTCATTTAACACCTCAATAAATAACGGATATTCATTCAATGCATGATGTTGCTCTAGCATTGTCGTGAAAAATAAATGCTCGAAGGCAATATTAGCTTCTTGCCAAGCATTCGTAATTTTTTCTTTATACTCTATTATTGAAATTTCTTCTTCGCGATGCTTATCGATTTGATTGATGAGTAATATTAAACGCTTTCCACGTTTGGTCATCGATTGTAAAAAAGCAAGATTCATTTCTGATAAAACGTGATTATAGTCCATTACATATACGATGACATCTGCTAAATATAGTTGAGACATTGTAGCTATTTCATGCGCTTCATCTGTTGAATCGATGCCCGGTGTGTCCATAATAAGCAATTGAGTTGGTAGTAAAAGCGTTGGTGCAGCCACTTCTATTTTTTTAATTTGACTGTTTTGACAAATTTTCTTCATTTTATTCCAATTCAATTGGCGTTCCTCATAAAGGAGCTGCTGTTCATCATAAAAACGCATATACGCTTCCCCTTTAGAAAGCGTGACCACATTAGCGCTAGTAGGGATTGGATTCGATGGTAGCAATTTTTGACCAATCACTTGATTAATAATCGTAGATTTACCAGCAGAAAAATGGCCGCAAAATGCCACTCGCAACCTTTTGTCTTGTAAATGTTTAATTAATTGTTGTAACGGTGTTTGAATCGGTTTCCCTGATAGTTCACGTTGAAAACTCATTAATTTTTCAAGAAATAAAGAGGGATTTCGTTTTTGTTTTTGCTGAAAAACTTCATACGTGTAATAGTTCATTTTTTTCCTCCTTCCTACTAGTGTAAAAAAACAAGAATAAAAAGTCACACGAAACGTTCTTTTTACTTATATTTCCTCTTTCCCTCCAGTTTATGCTTTAGGAGTGCGTTCTCCTTTCAAATCTTTTTACCAATGAATAATCTAAAGGAAAACCAATCATTTGTTCTATCCATAAAAAAATCCATCACCGACTGGTAATGGACTTTCATAAATTATTTCAGATAGCAATCTTCCACAAGTAGATTTTTTACTACTTATTTTTGAGAAAGAAAAGAGAAAATTTTTTCTGCTAGTTCATATTGTTCTGCATCCATCATGACATGATACACTGCCTCGTCTGAAACTTCTGCATTAGAGACCATTTCTTCTTTTACCATTTCTTTTAATAATTCAGGAATCGGCTGATTTGGATACGTTTCTTCGTACATATGAATGGGGTCTAACGAATGTTTTTTACACCACTCGATAAATATAAAAACTAGTGCTTCTTCTGTCACATTCATTCACTTCCTATTATTCTATTAATATGCTTTTTCAGAACGAACGTTTGACTATTTTTACTTTATCATCCCGCTATTTTTAATTCTTAACACAGCCTCTTGCAAGTGTTCAATTGATTGAACTAAGGCCATGCGGACGTAGCCTTCTCCGTGTGCACCAAAAGCATTTCCTGGTGTTACAACGACGTTTGCTTTATCCATTAATTCATAGGTGAACGACACAGATGTATACGATTCCGGTACCTTCGCCCAAACAAACATCGTACCCTCTGGTAATGCTACATCCCAGCCTATCTCGCGTAGACCTCTTACAAACACGTCCCGACGCTGTTGATATCTTTCCCGATTTTCTTTTGCAAATGCTCGGTACGTTGATAATGCTTCTGTTGCTGCATGTTGAACTGGATAAAATACACCATAATCTAAATTGGATTTTAACTTTTGTAACAATTGTAACGCATGCTCGTTTCCTACAACGTATGCAACACGCGCACCTGCTAAATTAAAACTTTTCGAGAGTGAATTAAATTCAATCCCCACATCTTTTGCACCTGGAATAGATAAAAAACTTAAAGGTTGTTGATCAAATACAAGTTCTGAATAAGCAAAATCATGGACAATAAAAATATTATATCTTTTTGCTATTTGGACTACTTCTTCAAAAAATGATTTTGTTGCAAGAGTTGGTACAGGGTTTCCTGGGTAATTTAAAATCATCATTTTCGCTTTCTGTAACATTTCTTCTGGAATTTGACGAAAGTCAGGTAAAAATTGATTTTCTTCTAATAACGGCATCGGGTATAATTTTGCTTGTGCAAGTGTAATACCCGCTTCATAGGCAGTGTAGCCTGGATCTGGCGCTAAGACGATATCTCCTGGATTACAAATGGTCATCGGAAAATGGACAAGTCCATCTTGCGAACCCATCGTTTGAAGTACTTCTTTTTTAGCATCAAGCTCCACCTCATACTGGTCTCTATAAAAACTTGCTACTGCTTCATGAAATTTTTCTGTGCCATGTAAAGAGTACCCATAACAATTATCCCGTAGCACTTGTTCTGCTATTACCTTCCGGATTTCTTCACTAGGTGCTTGATCCGGGCTCCCTATGCTTAAATCAATCATTTGATAGCCTGACTGTTCTTTTTTTCGCTTATACGCATTTAATTCATTAAAAATTCCTTCTGCAAATGACGTTAATAACTTAGATGGTTGAACGATTTCCACTTTATTCCCTCCTGCTTATTTCACGACTTTTAAGCGCCATTTTTGAATGACAATCGATAACATGAGTATGACGATGCTCGTTAAGACAATTGTACCACCTGGAGCAATTTCTAAATAGTACCCTAAGAAAAGTCCGATTAAAACAGAAGTTTCTCCAAAAAGAATGGACAAGAAAAAAGTGGATTTAAAACTTTTTGCGACTTTAATGGCGGTCGCAACAGGTAGCGTCATTAAGGAAGATACAAGTAAAATACCTACTACCCTCATCGATGCAGCTACAACCACTGCCACTAAAATAATAAATAATTTATTTAGCCATTTCCCATTAATCCCAGAAATTTTCGCTTGTTCTTCATCAAATGACAAAAAGAAAAGTTCTTTATAAAAAAGAAACAAAAAGATTGTGACAAAAATAGTCGTAGTTAATACAATATAAAAATCGCTTTTACTAACCGCGGTAACCGAACCAAACAAATAACTAAATAAATCAGTTGTAAATCCTTGCGCTAACGAAATAAAAACAACACTAATCCCGATTCCACCAGATAAAATAATGGGAATCGCTAATTCTTTGTATTGTTTATATACATTTCGGAGTTGTTCTAAAAATAACGAAGCGAGAACCGAAAAGGCAATTCCTCCATAAATCGGATTTAACGTTTGGAAAAACGTTTGCGTCCTACCTAAAAATAAACTAAACGCTACACCCGCGAGCGTAACGTGACTAAGTGCATCTGCGACTAAGGCTTGTCTTCTTACAACGATAAACACTCCTAACATTGGTGCTAAAATTCCAACAAGAATGCCTGTAAAAAATGCATTTCGCAAAAATTCATACGTCCATAAATCGGAAAACAAAACCATTCCTCCTCTCTTTAGTGATTATGCTCTAACACTTGTACTGAATGCCCGTACACTTTGGTTAATTCATCATTTTCTTGTATATGTTGAAAAGATTCTACGTCACCATGGAAATATACACATTGGTTTAGACATACGACATTAGTCACCCGATTGGTTGCCACTCCGATATCATGCGTAACTAAAAGTAACGTCATTTTTTTTTCACGATGAAGATGTTCTAGTAATTCATAAAATGCTGAAACACTTTTTGCATCTACCCCAACAGTCGGCTCATCTAATACGAGTAATTCCGGATTACTTACTAATGCACGCGCAATAAAAACCCGCTGTTGTTGTCCTCCTGAAAGCTCTCCGATACTCTTATTAGCAAAATTTTCCATTCCGACTAAACGAAGTGTTTCCACTACTTTTTCTTTATCTCGTTTATTTAACCTGCGAAAAAGACCTTTTTTACGAAATAGACCCATCGAAACTACTTCAAACACACTTGCTGGAAATTCAGTATTAAAACTATTCGCTTTCTGACTAACATATCCAATTCGATTCCATTCCTTGAAAGCTTCTATCTCGGTTCCATATAAACGAATTGTTCCTTTTTGTGGATGCAATACACCTAAAATACACTTTAATAACGTCGATTTTCCGGAACCATTCGGACCAACAATCGCTGTAAACGATCCTTTTTCTATCGAAAGATTTATATTATTCAATACATATTTTTCGCCGTAATGAAAGGAAACGCTCTCTATCTCCATTATTTTTTCTTTCAATTTTTATTCTTCTTCCTTTCTCGCTACTTTTTTAAATCGTAATGATTCTGTTTGCACATTATAGATTAACGATTCTAAGCGTTATTGTCAATTCAAAAAGATAAAGAAAACTTCTATCCGCGTTCACATGGTGTTACGAATAGAAGTTTTCTTTATTATTTCGCATAAAAATGCTCTATTTTATTTAAAATCGTTCTAATTTTCGGAATATGAGCTTTCGCTTTCTCTAAATAATCTTCGTCTGATAAATAAGCATCATTGATTATTTTTTGAATTTGTTCATAATATTCTGCAACCATTAATGCTTCTTCTGTTACTCGATGATTCATTATTCTTCATCCTCTTCTTCCACATATTCAATTGTGATTCCTAGCGAGTCTAATAATTGAATAACTTCTTGATTAAATGCTGGATCACGTATTAATCCTAAAGATGGCGCTAACTCTAATACTTCAAATTCCCCATTTTCTGCATCTTCAATTAATTCTAATATTTCTTCGTATTTTTCTTCTGTTAATTTTCGGATGATTTCGTCTTTTGTCACAATCTATTCCTCCTTTTTATGCTAGTATGTGCTAGTTTATACCCCAAATTACTAATTTAAAATCTCCATTTCTTTCTTGTTTAAATTACAGAAAAACCTACCTGTTTATAAATATTATAAACCTAGGTAGGTTTTTCTTCATCTATTTCCTTTTAATATGGTATTAAATCCATTTTTATTTACAATACTCATCATAAGCTTTTTTTACATTAGCTACTATATCCTCTACATCTTGACCTTCTATCTGCTCTCTAGGAATAAAGTGAACAAGTTGTTCATTTTTTAAAATAGCCATAGAAGGAGATGAAGGTGGTACATCACCAAAGTACATCCGCATTTTTGCAGTTGCTTCCCGATCTTGTCCAGCAAACACTGTTACTTTATGATCAGGATGATTGGAATGATGAAATGATTGAATAGCCGCTGGTCGTGCAAGTCCCGCAGCACAGCCACATACACTATTTACTACAACTAATGTCGTCCCTTTTACATGTTGAATAAATGCATCTACTTCTTCTTCCGTTGTTAATTCTTCAAATCCTGCTTCTACAAGTTCATCACGCATCGGTTGAACCGATTGACGCATATATTCTTCAAATGATAATGACATTCTTTTATCCTCCTTCTATTTCAACCAAGCTTTCAATTGAAACGTTTTAACATAATAGTTGTTTCAATCTTACAGTCATTGTAACAAGGAAAGAAGAAAAAATCATGCTTTTTTCTTAAAGAATGTTAAGATCTCTTCTTTCATCGGTTTCGGTATGCCGATTTCTCCAGCATTCAGTACAGATAGTAACCATTTTTTTCGTTTTGGTCCGTACTCTTTATTCGCTCGATTGTACAACTTTTTGAAACGTTTTTCAAAAACAACTGGACGTTTAAAGTAAAAAAACATCAATAGTTCTTTTATATCTTGATATTTTTCTAAATGAATCACTTCTGTTATATTGGCTAAAATATCATCTAATAAAACATGTTGATTATATTGTTCATAGTAATCAATGATTCCTTGGATTAAGTCAGCTGTGTCTTGTTGATTGGTTTTCCATAAAAGCGGGACATACGATTCTAAACGATGAAACCGTAAAAACTCAAATGCCTTTTTAGGATTTGCTTTTGCTAAGGCAACTTCTAACCCTTGTAAAATAATCGAGGAGTCTTCTTTTCCTAGCATCCGTTCGATAGTAATTAATCTCGAAGGCCATACATGTTTAATGTCTTGAAGATATTCATCTACAATGACCTTTAATAACTTACCATTTTCTTTTAAACCTTCTGTTGTTTTTAATGCATGTTTTAAGTCACTTTGTGCTAAATGATGCGTTTTTCTTTTATCTTTAATCATTAAGTAACGATTCATGACTTCTCGAGAATGAGGTGTTTCATGTTCTTCAATAAAAAATGAATCACTAAACTCACCTAAATGGTTTATCTCCGCATAAATGAACGGCTCATCTTTTTGAAAGAGTAAACAAGCACTTCGTTTGTTCGAAACCGGTTCTTGATGTTTCACAATAAACTCTTTATCGTGATCGAGCAGTACTTTTTTTCCTAATAGACAAATTGGTAATTCCGTATACCTCAATGTCGGTCGCCTCTTTTCTTTGTTCTTTATTTTATTGTACCGCATTGATCGAAATAAACCAAATTTTCCAATATAATAACTCGCTTTTATTTTGGATTTTTCTTACATATCGCTTTAGAATGACGCAAAAATTTCATTTGTGGTAAAGCGATAGCGAGTAAAATCATCCCTACACCTAACCACTGTATAGGTGTAATCGTTTCTTTTAAAATGAGCATAGAAGATATAAGGACCGTTGGTAACTCCGCAGCCCCAAGGATTGTCGCTAACCCTGGACCAATTTTAGGCACACCATATGTAAATGCTAAGGTAGGTAAAATAGGACCAAAAAGCGCAAGTAGTAATCCATAAAAAAACAAATGATAAGACGTAGGCTGATGGAATATAAACATTGGCGGATAAACGATAAAAACGGTTATCATTGCGCCCGTAATAATAAATGTACTTCTCAAAATAGAATGAACATTTTGGCTTACTTTCCCACTAAAAAACACAAACAAACTATATGTTATAGCCGAAAATAAGCCAAATAAAATTCCTAAAAAGGGAATATTACCGCTTTGTTTTCCCATTAATTCACTTGCGAATATTGTTCCAATTGCAAGCATAATTAATGAAAAAATCGTTTCTCTTGTTGGTTTTTTTTGATTGACAACTGAATCAATAACAACTCCAATCCAAGTAAATTGAAATAATAAAATAATGGCTAAAGAAGCTGGTACATATTGTAATGAGCTGTAATAAAATACGCCGGTTAACCCACTTGTAATGCCAACAAGTAATAAGGAAACAACTTGTGACGGTTTTACTACGGAAAGTTGTTTTTTCATTTTAAAAAAGGCAATAATCCAAATGATGATGGTAGCTATTCCAAATTGTGCACCAGATACTTCTTGAACAGTAAATCCTTCTGCGTATGCTATTTTTACAATAGTCGATAAAATTCCATAACTAATGGCTCCTACTAACACAATAATAATTGCTTTCATTTTATCCCACTTTCTATGTTGTCTATTTTGGCAATGTAATGGTCACTTTTGTTCCTTTTTCTAGGCACTGAAAATCCATCATCCCACCGTGTTCACGCACAATCTGATCACAAATCATTAAGCCTAATCCTGTCCCTTTTTCCTTTGTTGTAAAAAAAGGCTGTTTTATTTTCGGTATTAATTCTTTCGGAATACCAACCCCTTCATCTTGAACAACTACTTGAAAAGAACCGTCTGTTTCAAGTATATCAATATAAATATTCCCCCTCTTTTCCATCGCTTCTATCGCATTTTTAATAATATTTAAAAATACTTGTTTCATTTGATTTTGATCACAACACAATAATAATGTAGAAGATAAATCTTTGACATGTATATACACATTATTCATCATGGCGTGTGGTTTCATTAAATCAATTACTTGTTGAATGACGGAAAAAATATTTATGCTTTTCATTTTTTTATTGTGCGGCTTTGATAATAATAATAACTCTGAAATAATCGTTTCAATCCGACTTATTTCATCCAAAATAATCTTTAAATATGGATGTGAATTCGATTCTAATAACTGAATAAAACCTTTTATCGCTGTTAATGGATTACGAATTTCATGTGCAATACCTGCTGCTAATTGTCCTACGGCAGATAACTTTTCGGAATGAAGCATTACCTCTCTTACTTTTTTTTGTTCTGATAAATCTTCCATTTCTATTTTTATTAATGGACATTTTCCATCATCAATTGAAGAAAATCGAATCGAAGCATCAATCATTTTTCCGCAATACGAAGTAATTAGACGTTCGCATTGATCATTTTCTTCTATCGATTGGATTTTTTTCGTCATCCAATCAGATGATTCTTTTGATAAAAAATTTGAAATATAACAACCACTTAGGGAATATTCTTTTTTATCAAAAAATAGCTCTACATAGGCACGATTTGCATATATGTATAAATCCTCAAATACAATTGCGATTGGTTGTCTTAAATCTTCTAATATGGATTGAAACCACTTTGTTTGTGTCCTTATTAATTCATAATGCTTTGCAAAACGAAGCGCTCTCGTTGCATATCCAATAAAACCAAGTATTTTATCTCCGTTTGATTTTTTTACCCAAAAAATACTCTCTAACCACTCATACCCATTATTTTTTGTTAGAATACGATACACTACTTTAAAATAATCTTTTTCTTTTTTATGTTTCAAGTATGCATTATAATACCAAGTTAATCGTTGTGCATCTTCCGGGTGGATAAAATGACAAAATGATCTCCCAACTAATTCTTGATTTGAATATCCAAGTAATTGTTCACACTGTGTTGAAGCTCTTATAATGTTAAAATGCTGATCAAATCGGATAAATAATCCTTGAATAATTGATGCAGATGCCACTAGCTGTGAGGTTGCTTCAGATGATTCGTGATTTGTAATCGAATTCATCACCATGCCTCCCAAAATCCAAAATTCGACAATTATTTTTAGATAACTATGTCTAGTACATATTATTACAGTTCATTTCATAAAATTCCTTTAATTTTTCACATTTTTTTAATATTTCTTTTTACATTTTTATTTGACAACATTACATAGTAGAATAAAACAAAAAGTGAGAGGAAGAAACATATGCTAGTCGATGAATTTACGACAAAACGTTTTTCTAAATTTCCATTATTAACGACTTATTATGAACTATATGAAATTTCATTTTATCCAGTTGGAGATTGGGCAAATTATGCCTTTGTTCGTTATATGTATCAAAAACCATTATTATTTACCATTGATGGTTGTAAAGTAGGAAGTGATTCGTTTATTTTAAGTGCTGTTATTCAATACAAAAATGAAATAAAAAAACGTCGGTATAAATAACCCTCCTTGAATCAAACTAAAAAAGAAAGGAGGATTATGATGCCAAAAGACGAAGAACTCAAATCCGTCATGATTGATGAAACAATGCCTCATCAAATTAGCGCCCCATCCTTTAAAGGGACAAATATAAAGGTAGAAAAGCCATTTATAAATAAACATGGGGTTATCATTGGTGATAGCCATTACGACTCTGAACACTCTCCGCTGAATCAATGGTCAAAAGAAACAGATCCTGCTACCATGGCTGGTGATCAATGGGTACATCCAACGAACGATATTGGTTGGAATGCAAAGGAAAACCATCAATTATTAGAAGAAAAAAGACGTAGTAATCCTGAAACTCGTTTTATGCATCCGACAAAGGATGTCAGTTACTCAAAAGACTAAAGGAGCATTTGTTGCTCCTTTTTCAATTTTATTTTTTTACAAAAAATGTATGTACCCCATTTTTTAATTGTTTTATTCCTTCTTTACATACCCCCATCTCTAGCCACTGACAACCTTTACATATATATTCCAAATCTTCTGGTTGAATATTCTCAGCTGTTTGATGCAACAATTCTTCCTTTTGATATGTCTGGTTAGGTGTAAGACGTAATTTCTCCACTGTTTTTTGATCAATCTGTCGAACTAGACGATCTGCCGATAAACAAACTTCCCCTCCATCATGTGGACAATTTTTACAAAGTTCATCTTGACCGATGATAACGGTTAATTGTACTGGTTGATTAGGATTCCACATTTCTTGTACATATTCTGTCATTCCTTCTACAAATTCAGGACTATATCCCATCCCCTTAAATCCATGTAAACATAATAAATGATGCGCACGAATCTTTCTTTTTTTAATCATCATATCGCGTCAACACTCTCTTTTCGATGATTTCTTCTACTTCAATGTCTAAATTTAATTGTAATGGAGCAGGTGTGTTGTCTTGTATCCATTTAATTTCCTTTAGTTCATACGCTTCTTCTAACGTCTTAGGAAGCGTTTTTTGTTGATACATCCATTCTCGCAAAGCATCAGAGAAATCATAATAGTGCTGTTCAAAACGAATTGCCCAATCCTCCCCCTCGTCCCCCTCTGTTTTTTGCATCATATCCCAATCATTCATCGCAACTAAAAATAATTTTTTTACTTTTTCAAACATATACGTCTTCCTTTCTTTTTTAATTTTTTTCTTTTAGTATATCTTGAAATATCGAATTTAAGCCCTCTGAATAGAAGATTCCTTTATAAACTCGCTTTCTAACAGTCAATAAACTTCCAATATTTACACTACTATTTTACGACATAGTTTTATTAGTTTGTGTCGAAGAAATAAGTGAAAAACATCAGGAGGTGCATCATGCGCAAAAAAAGAACATGTATTTTACTTTTATCTCTTTCATTACTATCTACAAGTTTTATCGGAAACCAAGGGGAAGCAGAAGCAAAAAAATATTCGTCTAAAAAGAACTACTACCATTATTATACGTTAAAAAAACCAAATGTAACGACTAATGCATCAGCACAAACGCCAACAAACCCAACAACTACGAACATACCATATGCCCCAACGCAAACAACAACAAATGTAACAGCTGAAGAAAAAGAAATGGTAGAATTAATCAATGCAGAACGAAAAAAACAAGGCTTACAACCATTAACTATTAATAACGAAATGACGAAAGTAGCCCGTTTAAAAGCTCAAGATATGATTGACAACAACTATTTCAGTCATCAATCCCCTACTTATGGATCCCCTTTTGATATGCTCAAAAAATACGGGATTTCATACCGCACTGCTGGAGAAAATATTGCAGGAAATCAAACAGTTCAAAAAGCTCATACGTCCTTAATGAATTCTACAGGACATCGTGCGAATATCTTAAATTCTCAATATACTGAAGTAGGAATCGGCATTGTAAATGGCGGTCCTTACGGGAAAATGTTTGTCCAATTATTTAAAGGATAAAAATAAACAGGCTGCGAGAGTGCAGCCTGTTTATTTTACTAGCTTACTAACTTGTTTAAATTCGTCCCCAACTGCTTCTTTTAAAAGTTCAAAAAGTGCCATTTCCACGCTAGTAGCCTTCGCACCTAACTGGAACATTTTTTGTAATCCAATTTCTTTGTTCGATTTCGTTCTAGAAGATACAGCATCCACGACCACTTCTACTTCATATTGTAACTGCAACAAATCACGAACGGTTTGATATACACAAATATGCGATTCAATCCCCGAGACTAATATTTGTTTGCAATTTGTTTCTTTTAGTCTATCCATAAATTCATCTTTTAAACAGCTACTAAAACAACGCTTTGCAATGGGTGTTTGTTCCATTAATAATGATTTGATTTCAGGAATAGTCTCCCCTAGTCCTTCTGGATATTGTTCCAACCAAAGAATCGGAATATTTAAAAAAATTGCTCCTTTTATTAAAATTTCTAAGTTTTGAATGAGCTCATCTTGTTCATCCATTAAAGAAGCTAACTTGCCTTGCACATCAATAAGCACTAACGCTGTATCTTCTTTTTTTAACACCTAAAATCACTCCATTGAATTTTTCTTTTTTACGTAGAACCTAGGTTTTCTTTTCTCTACAAAAGAAGAAATCCCTTCAGGAAAATCAATTGGATCTACCATTCCTACTTGTTCTGGGTGTTCAAAAGGATACTCTACTCTTGGTGAATTGTAGCTAACTGCTTCTTTTACTGCCCGTAAAGAAGAAGGTGCTTGTAAAGATATTTTCTCACCCAACTTCATAACAAAATGATCAACATCTTCATTTTCTACATAGTAATTAATGAGACCTAATTCTTCACATTCTTTCCCTTTAAACAAGCGACCTGTGTATACTAAATCTTTCGTACGGCTAGGACCAATCAAATCGCTAATACGTTTTGCAAATGAACGGTTTAATTTAATTCCTAAACGCCCAACTGGAATACCCATTTTTGTATTTTTAGTTCCGACTCTTAAATCACAAGCTAAAGCAAGTTCAAATCCCGCTCCTAAAGCTACTCCATCTACTGTTGCAATCGTAGGTTGTGGAAGGTTTTCAAATGCTCGAATTGCTTCTTCCATGTAATAAAATGCTTTATTCGCTTCTTCAATGGACATAACATGGAATTCTTTAATATCAGATCCTGCAGTTAAATGGCCACCTACTCCTCGTAAAATAATGACACGTGCTTTTTTTGAATATTTTAAATCTTTTGCGATGGATGTTAACTCTTGCCACATAATAGAGGATAACGCATTTAAACTACTGGGACGATTAATAGAAATAACAGCCAGACCGTATCCTTCTTGGACGGTAATTTTACCTTCATGTTCAAAACGTCGAATTTTTACTCGCATTTTTTATCCCCCTGATTCTCATATTTTCTATTATTATAACATGAGGATAACTTTTTTTCACTGTTATATAACATTCTTATTCATTTTCTGTTTTTTTATCGTTTTCTTGTGTAATCTCCATCATTTTTTGTATTAAGATATGCTGCGGCATATGCATCAGTTGTTCTATTGGTACGTTCAATTTTTCAGCTAATTTCATAGCAGTTTCAGGAGAAATTTGTAAAGGTCTCATGTGTCGCACCTCCTTTTCTATCAAAAAGCACACTATTGTATGATGAATAATTTTTATCGTCTATACACAAGCCACTCTAATGATTTCGTTACGTTTGAAACAATAACAGCCATCGTATCCATTTTATCTTCTTTGATGACCATTGGTTTAAATTGCATCATTGTTGGAAAAATTTCTTGGTCTATCTTTTGGAAAGAATACGTATATTCTACTTCAAACGCATCCCCCCAAATTTTCTTCATTTGTTTATCAATAAAAGATTGTTCTAAATTTGGTTGTTTAACATTTATTTTAAATTCTACTACTAAATAAGCAGAATAAGGGGCAAATTCCTCCCACCCTAAAATTTCACCTAATAATTGTTCTGTATCACTATAAAGGGAAAGTGTAGCTTGTGCACTAATTGGTTTATTTTTTAAATAAAAAGAAATATGATAACGCCGATTCATGGCAGCAAGGTTCACAATATCATCTCTTTTAGAAACAGTAATATTTCCGTTTAAATCTTGATCATATACGGCTCCTTCAAGAACTACTTTAATATTTTCGTATGCTGTTGGGTCAAACAACATTTTCGCCTCCCTTTAAAACGTAACTTTTGTTCAAAACATCATCACCCTATCCACCTTATGTATTGTCATACATGTCCAAAAAAGTCGTCACTATTTAGTAACGACCGGTCTTCATTAGTATAAACCAAACATATCAAAAGGATAGTTCGAACTATTCTATTTGCAGAATAAAACATAAAAAACGCACTTTTCTTTTACTATAATTATCTTCTCAAGCGTGTCCAACCGTCTTTTTGCTCAATCTTATTTTCCTTCATTAATTTCCCTAATGCCCGTTTAAATGCCGCTTTACTCATTTGAAATTTTTCTTTAATAATTTCCGGGCTAGTTTTATCAGTATATGGCATTTGTTGACGTTCTTTCAAATATTGAAAAATGTGTTCTGAATCTTGCACATAACTAACTTCTTTTCGTGGACGCATCGATCCATTCACTTTCCCGTTTTCTTTTACAAAGCTAACTCGAAAGGTAACTTCTTCCCCAAGGCGTAATGGGTGTGTTTGATCGTCCTTATAAATAAAAGCAACATAACGGTCTTCTGTAAGTAATAAGGCTCCATCATCAAGCATACGGTAAACATTCCCTTTTAACGTTTCATTAAACAATTCTTCCGTCGCATCTTTTCGTTCATATTCAATCACATTTTCTGTCGCAATCATTGCAAATAAACGACCTTTTTTATTGCATTTTAATCCACAAAATAATTGATCACCGACTTGCGGCCATTTTTTTGTATCTTTCGGTAAATCTTCAAAAGAAATCAATATATCTTTTTGAATTCCGATATTAACAAAAACCCCTAATCGTTCTTGGATAGCAGCTACTTCCACAAAATCATAATGCAACGTCGTAATCTTTGGTTTTTTCATTGTTGCTGCATTTCGCCCTTTGTGATCCTGATAAATAAATACTTCTACTTCACTACCAATTTCTAAATCCTCTGTTATTTCATTATTATGTAATAACACATCCTCTTCTCCATTAGATAAAAAATAGCCGAAGTCAGCTTTTCTTACAACTTCTAATGTCATCATATCACCAGCATCAATTGAAAAATTCATCATTCATTCTCCTTTTATTTATCGCCATTCAAACACAGATTTTTAAATGTTTTTGTACGAATGAAAATTTCTACAAATTTCATGATTCTTCATCATAAGATAAATAATCTCTTTCTACAACTATCTTTATTAATCATACCCTTTATTGTTTCAAAAAAAAACGAAAAGCTAAGGAATTGTTAGCTTTTCGTTTCTTTTTATGAATTAAAAACGTTTTGCTCCTGCATAGTGTGCTTTCCAATAAGAATTGGATAAGCTACTGATCGTCACACCTTTCGTTGAATCAGCGTGAATAAATTGTCCATTTCCTAAGTAGATACCATTATGCGAAACACCACTTTTGTATGTTCCTTCGAAGAAGACCATATCTCCAACTTGTGGTTGGGAAACAGATTGACCTGCATTATACTGTGCAGCAGCAGTACGTGGAATGGACTTACCATTTTGTTTAAAGACATATTGCGTAAAACCACTACAATCAAAGCCACCTGGCGTTGTTCCTCCAAAAACATACGGAACACCCATAAACTGTTTAGCAGTGGAAATAATATTTCCTGTTCCTTGAGGAGCAGCAACTTGTTTTGGTGTACCTGCTACTTTAATTGTTTGGCCTATATATACAATTCCATTTGATACTTCAGGATTTAATGCTTTTAACGTATCGACTGACATATTAAATTTTTGACCTATACCAGACAACGTATCACCAGCTTGCACTTTATACGTCGATTGATTCGTAACTTGAACAGGTTGCGGTGCAGGTGATGATGATGTTTGATTTTGTACAACTTGACCAGTTTTTTGTAAGCTTAACTTCGTTCCTACATTCAACCGATCTGAATTTAATTGGTTGTATTGTTTTAATTGATTAACAGTCAGACCAGTTTTTTGAGCAATCTTCCACAAACTATCTCCTGGTTGTACCACATATGTGTCTCCTGTAATTGTTTGACTAGTTTTTTGTTGTTTTGGCGCTTCTGTTGCTACTGGTGTTGTTTTAGGTGTTGTCGTTTGGACGTTTGATTCAGATGCTTTTCCTTGTAAAGAAAGTGTCATTCCGACATAAATAGCATCTGATGTAAGCCCATTTAATTGTTTTAACTGCCCTACACTAACTCCACTATTACGAGCGATCTTCCATAAACTATCTCCTGGCTGCACTGTATAAGAAGTTCCATTTATTTTTTGATTATTTTGCACATTAATTTTAACAGAAGGTGTTTCTGTAGCTTGGGCAACTTCTTTAGGAGCTTCCGTTGAACCAGTTAAATTTAACGTTTTTCCAGCATGAATAAGATCTGAACTTAATTGATTATATGCTTTTAAATTTGAAATGGAAGTACCTGTTTCTCTCGAGATTTTTGATAATGTATCACCCGGTTGAATGACATATGTACCTTGTTTCACTAGTGTATTACTAACTATCGTTGTTTTAGAAACAGGACTAGAAACTACTTGATTCGAACTTGGAATCGTCAATAATTGACCAACATAAATGAGGTCTGAGTCTAACTGATTTGTCGCTTTTAATGCATCAACAGATATTTGGGCATTTTTTGCAATTTTCCACAAACTATCTCCCGCTTCGACTTTATAAGAAGCTCTAGTATCATTTACTACTTTCTTTTGTCCTGCATCGTTTGTCTCTTGACCTGGAACTTTTAAGATTTCGCCTGCATAAATCATATCCGAAGTAAGGCTATTTAGTTTTTTTAAGTCCGAAACTGTTGTATTATACTTTTTCGCCAAATTAGATAACGTATCTCCTGGCTGAATAGTGATTTCTGTTGCATACGCACTCACAGCTGGAGTAACGATGGAAGCTGCAGCAGTTGTTAGAAAAACCTTTTTTGCCGTATTGCTTTTTTTCATCTTTACCTCCTACCTTTCTATAAAATCAGCTATTAAACACTAATTTTTTCATGCTATTACCACTTAAGTCTTTTTACCCTCTCTATGTCCTTTTATAACACTATCTATCATACTTCTCAACCATTTCCCTAAAAAAACAAAAAAAATTACTTTTTTATTCAAAATTTAAAGGAATTTTAGAGTATTTGTCGAATAGGTGAAATGGAATCATGTCAATTTTTAGATAAAGGGGAGATTGATAAAATGGAACAACCATTGGTAAAAACCACTGACTTATGTGATGATTTTTCTGATATTCTTCAAATTTGTTCGCTTCAATGGCGTTCTTTTGGGGGAAAGGATTTTTTTCATGGGACTATCTACACAGTAGATGTTTTAAATGATAATACACATGTCCGTTCTTCACTTGAAGAAATTCCAGAAGGGGCAGTATTAGTCGTTGATGGAAGAAATTCAGATTATTGCGCCTTACTTGGAGATAATTTAGCTGCTATCGCTGAAAAAAGAAATATTGCAGGCATTATTGTTCACGGACGCGTGCGAGATGCTGGGGATTTAAAAACGATCCCTGTTGGAGTATTTGCCCTAGGAACACATCCTAAAAAAAGTGTGAAACAAGGAAAAGGGCAAAAAAATGTAACCCTACAATTTGGACACGTAAATTGGATTCCTGGAGATTACGTCTATGCAGATGAGGACGGGATTGTTGTAGCAAAAAACCCTCTTCACATAAAATAATTTTTTACAGTAAAAGAAATTTTTTAATATAATGCTTTTCTTTTCAAAAGAAGATGGAATGGATCATTTATCTTTTTCAAGTTATTCTGATAACCATTTATCCTAAAAGGAAAGTGTCGTAACCTAGTTTTCAAACGTGGAGCTACTTTCATGTAAAATGAGAATCTTACTATGCCTATTGAGGAACAAAAAGAGGCTGGGACAAAACCCTCCTCTGAACTGAAAAAGCCAGTGAAATTTTTACTCAACGTAAAATTTCACTGGCTTTATTTTTTTTTATCAAAAAAAGGACACTTTCTGATAAAATTAAGTTACCAGACAAAATTCAAACAGAAAGAAGTGTCCTTATGTTTAAAGATTATAACATGAATCAATTAATTTTGCCTTTAAATGTAGAAGTAAAACTTCAAAATAATGATATTGCCTTCCACATCCATCATTTAATTGAAAGTATTCCGGAAGAAGCGATCGAACCATTTCTTCGAAATACGGGTTGTCCTGCTTATCATCCACGCATGATGTTGAAAATTATCTTATGTGCCTATACGCAATCTGTTTTTTCAGGGCGTAAAATAGAAGCACTTTTAAAAGACAGTCTTCGTATGATGTGGCTAGCTCAAGGTTATGAACCAAGCTATCGCACCATCAACCGTTTTCGTGTTTATCCTGAAGTAAAAGAATTAATTCGCCAGTGTTTCGTCCAATTTCGCTGCCAGCTGGTAGAAGAAAAGTTGATTGAACAAGAAGCGATTTTTATTGATGGCACAAAGATTGAAGCGAATGCGAATAAATTTACATTTGTTTGGAAGAAAGCAATTGAAAAATATCACAACAGTTTAATCGAAAAGTCGAACCAGCTATACGATGAACTGCTTGAGAAAGAAATCATACCAGAAATTGAACGTGAAAGTGAAGAACATTTATCAATAGAAGAACTCTCTCAAATGGTTCAAAAAGTGGATGAAGTTGTTTCTGAGTATGATCAAAAAATTGAAGCATCGTCAGATGTGACAGAACGAAAAGTGCTAAGAAGGGAACGAAAGTTTCCAAAACAAGCCCACAAACAATTAGTGGACTATACCGTACGTAAACAAAAATATGAACGGGACTTTGAAATTTTCGGCGTGCGTAATAGCTATTCCAAAACCGATCATGATGCAACATTTATGCGAATGAAAGATGATTATATGAAAAATGGTCAATTAAAGCCTGGTTATAATATCCAAGTCGCAACAGAAGGTCAGTATGCACTTGCCTATAGTATTTTTTCGAATCCAACAGATACACGCACACTCATTCCATTTTTAAATGAAATCGAACAATATTATTTCGAATTACCAAAGCATATCGTCGCAGATGCAGGATACGGTAGTGAACAAAATTATGACGATATCCTTTCAAATCGTAAACGGGAACCTTTAATCACTTATAACATGTATGTAAAAGAAAAGAAGAAAAAGTACAAACAAAACAAGTTCCATACAGCTAACTGGGATTATGATGAAGAAATGGACGTGTATACTTGTCCAAACCAACAAAAACTTGTATTTAAATACCGTTCTGTGCGAACAAATCCATTAGGTTTCAAGCGTGAGTTTAAAGTTTATGAGTGTGAAGATTGTTCCAGTTGCCCACTTCGTTCATCTTGTACAAAAGCAAAAGAAGGAAATAACCGAAAATTAATGGTGAATGAAAAATGGGAACAGCAAAAAGAATATGTGAGAGCGAAGCTTTCAGAAGAAAAAACAGGGGCTATTTATCGTCAACGTAAGATTGACGTAGAACCAGTTTTTGGATTCTTGAAGGCTAATTTGCGTTTCACTCGATTTTCTGTCCGAGGAAAATCGAAGGTTGAAAATGAAATGGGTCTTGCATTAATGGCCGTGAATATGCGGAAATTCACGGCCATTAACTAAAAGATATAAAGATTCATATAAAAAAATAGCAAAAGGTGAAATGGAGTGAGCTCAATTTCACTTTTTGCATTGTTTGAAGCTAGTTATGTCCCAGCCTCTTCCATTCATTCTTAATTTATGGTTGCTAACACTTTTTTTAATTCATCTTTTATATTTTCTCCATCGAAAATATAAGATTGTCCTGTTTTCATGAATTTCTCTAATTCTTGTAACATGTAATCGTCAATTTCCTTAATTCTTTTAGATAAAGATGATACAGAAACCTCAAAACGTTCCGCTATTTCTTTTTTTGTAATTGTTTGATCTTTCGTTTGCATAAATATAAAAGATAATGCAGCTGTAAAGACTTCTGGTTTTCTAATGATTGGTTCATTCGTTAGCACAAAACCTTTCCATACTTTTAAAGCATAATCATGAGAAATAGATAATGATTCTTCCTCTAAAAATTTGGTGATTCCTTCCGCTACATTTTCTTCCTTGTTAGAATCAAAGACAATTAAATTTTGTTGCTTTTCACCTTGTAATCCTTCCATTAAGAACGTTACAAATGCATCAAAACGCTCTGCAGACGAAACATTTATGATTTCTGGTGAATGTAGTACTTTTTCTTTAAAATTGATTATTTGCCCTTTTGGAATCACAACAAATCGTTCTGTAAAAACATCATAGTCATCAAAACGATACGTTGTGCCAATAATAAAGTCTCCTTCGCTTACTCGTATTTGTGGGATGAAAATATTTTTTTCTTGTTGATTTTTTATCTCTACAACATGTATGTATCGTTCTTCTATTCGCTTCACTTCATATACATTAAACAATGCTTCTGCCCATTCATCACATAAAGGTCGAATAAAAATATCAATATCTTTTCTTTTTGCTTCTACAAATGATTCAACAGCATTCTTCTCTGATTGCAGTGGTTGCGTAACAATCCAACTCATATATAACGCATCAAATACTTCACCAAGTGATTCATATTTTCGTTTCCATTCCTTATAGAAAGGCTTCTCTAGACTAGCTGTATATTTCAGTAATTGTTGATGTACATGATTACATTTTTCAATCCAAACCTTCTTGTCCATTTGTTGTTCTTTATTCATACAGCAAGTTTTATATTTTTTCCCACTTCCGCATGGACATAAATCATTTCGCTTTACTTTCATTTCCCCACTCTTCCTTTCTTTTCACTACACGAAATATTATACTGTTAGTCGTATAAAAAAAGCAAAAGAATGAAAAGCTTCTCTTATTCTATCGCTCCCCATTCTTTTTCAGTCCGTTGTTTCATTTGGTATTAACTTTCTTTTTGCCATCACAATTTTTGTTATTTAATATTATTTGACATAAACTAGAAAAATCCTTTTTTAAAAAGAAAAACAATCGTTCAAATACGATTGCCTAAGAAGTTAATGTTTTTAAAATGGGTTCTTTTTGGGTTACATACGCCCGTTTAGAAAATACGTTATCATTATTTTTTCTTACTTTATCTAAAATCGAACGATATAAAATCAGCGCTCCTTCGACTGCTTTTCGAGCCACGAACGAATATAAATGTAAATATTCCCCTAATTCAAATTAGCTCTTTTATTCCTTTTTATCTAAATATTATCATTATTCAACAAACGCTTCTTTCACTATTTTTTTAAATCAGCTTCTCTATACGAATATTTCTCCATTAATTCTTTTGGTAAGTAAATTTGATTTCGTGCCAAAGCTTCTCCTACATCGCGTAAAATGTCCGTGATTTACATCGCAATTCCTAAAGAGATTACGTGGCTTGTCATTTCTTTTGTTGCTTTCGGAGCTAAAATAGACAATAACATAAAGCTGACAGAACTAGCTACATGGTACGAATACGCTTTTAATTCTTCATGCGTTATATACCATTTTTTTGTAATATTCATATGTTGACTAGTCATAATATCATAAAATGGTCGCATTTCCATTAGAAATAATTCAAAAACATCTGATAGGGCTATTCACACAGAATCACTCACTGGTTTTCCAAATGCAAAACTATATAATTCTTGCTCTAGTTCCTCTAATGCTTTTTCGGGTTGTGGTGATTCATCAATCGCAACATCTGCCTTGCGACAAACCCCCTAAATAGCGTATATAGCTTGTCTTTCTTGTTTAGGTAGCATAGAAAAAGCACGATAAAACGTCTGTCTTAGAATGTTCTTTAATCATCTCCTCACACGTATCATAAGCTTCAGATAGTGTATTCATATTAAACCTCCTCTTTGTTAAATATTCATCATCGAAATACTGAGATAGTACTTCATCTATATTTTTTGTCACATTAAGTTGTGGCAATGCTTGTGCAAACTGTGGATTGATGTAATGAAAAAAAGAATCAAATTTATTTTGTAATACTGGCATTAATGCATCTATACGATTTTTTTGTTCCTTCATAAACCGAAGATATCCATCCCCATTCCCTAGGAAAATCTTTTCAATCTGGTGAACCATTTTTGTTTGATTTCTCGACATATCGATAGAAACGTGTGGAAATACAAGTTGATACATAGGATCTAATTCTACCAAATCTACATAATCAGATAACTTTTTCCCGCTCTCCTCGAACATTTCTTCTGCTATCTGCACCATACTAAGAAATGTTGCACCAATGTCCAATCGAAATCCATCCATTTCAAATTTCCCATTCCGTTTGTCTACTAAAGCCTGTTTCTCGAAACAGTAACATCATACCCTTTACTAGAGAAAAATAATGCTCCTAAACCACCAGGATCAGCTCCGACAACAATTATTTTTTCCTCTGCAAATGTGTCATCTCCTTGTGGAGTCATATAGTACATTTATTAAGCGTAGTGTATACAAAACATATAAATAATACAACTATTATCTTATACATAATATTATTTTTTTGTGACAAACTAAAAAAAAGGAGGGACCTTATGAATGAACATTTATTAAACAAATGTAAAAAAGTTTTATTAACGGAAAAAGAAAAAATTGAGAAAAGCATGAAAATGAACCCTTCTTTTCAACTTAATGATAGCCTGCAAGGAAGTACCGGCGAACTTTCGCTTTATGATAATCATCCTGCAGATTTAGGTACAGAAATGTTTGAACGTGGAAAGGATTTAGCATTAAAATCTTTACAAAATGAACGATTAGAGGAAATTGTTCATGCGCTTCATAGAATGAAAAAAGGAACGTATGGATTCTGTAGCATCTGTCAAAAACCAATTGAAGAAGAACGATTATTAGCTATTCCGGAAACTAAATTTTGTAGTGAGCATGCTAATAAGGTGGACCGACAACATAACCGTCCTGTTGAGGAAGAGATTTTAGATCCTACCTTTTCTCAAAAAGAACCTACATGGGATAAAGATGAAACGTTACAATCGGTATTAGCTTATGGGTCTTCTGATACCCCACAGGATTTTGTAACAAAAGAAGATAAGGATCAATAAAGAAACCTTCCATCCGTGAGATTTTCGTACTCCCCCAAACGATGATTAGACGGCCTTATCTATTCCTAACTGATTGCAGTGCTACAAGTGGAGGTCTTACAACCCGTTAATAAGAAACTTCCCTACCTTTAATAAAAATAGAGGACGTAACGTCCTCTATTCTGCAATAGAAACATGAATAAAAAATTTACCTATTTTACTTTTAAAAGGAATTGCTACTACGGAATGAGTCATATGATAAACAGAGTTTCCTTGATTGACAACTGGAGGTGTAACATCAATAAAAACATCAAATTTGGATAATTCTGTTGAGCTTTTACCTCCAATCCAGTTTCCTAATTCTTGAATGGCGCTTACAGCTAAATCATTAAACTCACTAACTACTATTCCGCCCATCATTTGACCTACTAATTTTTTTGCAACTTCTTCTGACATTGTACAAATTAATTGGCCATCATAATCACCATTAAAACCAAGGATAACAGATACTCCTTCAGAATCGACTATTTTTTGGTTTTCTAATGCTTTATCTGCTTGTACAATAACCCCTAAATGGTTTTCTAGTATATAACTTGTGGCTTGATTAACTGCTTCGATAAATTTAACTTTCAACACAAGGCTCCTCTCTTTTCATCTGCAATTACTTTCATTAAAACTATACCCTAATTCCATAAAAACAGTCCTTATTGCTCATGTCTTTTATCCCTTTTATCTATTATTTTATAATATTCAATAATTAGATAATCAATCCGTTTACTGTTATACATCACTATTGGATGATTCATTCCAAACCGACGTGCATTTTCTATCATTTGTTGACGTAACAATTCCAAATCACGAAGAATTTCTTCCTTTTTCGTACATCTCACGTGCACATCAGTATTCAAAGGCAAAACCCCTTTTTCGAATATTCTATCTTACTTTTCACCGTTTTCTTCTACAACAATGACAAAAATCCTCTTTATTCATGTTAAAAAATATATTTTGTAAATTTTTCTATTTTATTCTACATCAAGTTTTACAGATTAATAGAAATTACTATACTAGAAGACATTTATTATTATGTAGTGCTTTACCCGTCATAATAATAAGATATCCTTATTTATTTTTTATGGAAATTTTTACATTTCCCACTTAACTTTTACATGCTCACCTTCCATGACGCAAATTTCATTTTACTGCCAATTAATCCTAGATAAACAGTAAAAAACCTTTGCGTTTGCAAAGGTTTTTTTACTGTTATTCAAATTTACAATCTCTAATTCCAATATTGCGAATTTGGCCATAAGCATATACACGCACATATTCAGTTGTTTGATCAATAATATCATATACTTCACCAATATGATTGCGATACCAGAAAATTTCACTGCTTGATTTAGCAATTTTTACTTTCATTCTTATCACTCCAATCTGTATTCAAATCAGTTAGAAGATTTACTCCTCTGATTCTTTCTATTTAACCACAAATTGTTGCAATTTTTAAGTGCAATGTTGAATCTTTATAAAAAATTTCACGTTCAATAATTTCTGCTCGTTCCGGTTTACTAAATAAATACCCTTGTATATTATAACATCCATGCTCACGTAAAAAATCTAATTGTTCTTTTTCCTCTACTCCCTCAGCAATTGAATCAATCCCAAGATTTTGAGCTAATTGGATAATCGCTTGGAGAATAATTTCATCTTCGGAAATATCGAATCGTTGGACGAACGATTGATCAATCTTTAAATGATCAATTTGGTATTTCCTTAAATAACCAAAAGAGGAATAACCTGTTCCAAAATCATCAATGGATACTTTCACTCCTAACTTTTTTAAATCGCTAAGAATATGATGAACATATTTTATTTCATTTAATGATAAATTTTCCGTTATTTCAATTTCTAAATAACCTGGATCTACTTGATATTTATTTAGCACCCGCTTTACAACTTGTACTAGTTCATTTTTTTCAAAATGTGCAACAGAAATATTCACTGCGACTGTAATGGGTTGGAAACCTTTTTCTTGCCATTCTTTCGCTTGTCGACAAGCTGTTTCGAGAACCCAAGAATCTAATTGATAGACTAGTCCTGTTTCTTCAGCAATCGGAATAAACTCACCAGGACTAACAAAACCTAATTCTTTCGATTCCCATCTCGTCAGTGCTTCTACTCCGTAAACATCTTTTGTTCTCGTATTAATTTTAGGTTGATATACTAAGTATAATTCATTTGTATCAAATGCTTGCCGCAAATTTTTTTCTACATCTATCTTTCTGTTCATACTTTGCTTAATATATTCATCGTAAAATTGAGCATTATTTTGCGAGGTTTCTTTCGTAAAGTACATGGACATTTCAGCGCGTTTTATTAATTCTTCTTCTTCTATTCCATCATTAGGAAACTGACTAATTCCTAAACTAGCAGTAATATAGTATGGTTGACCATTTACTACTACTGGTTTTCGAATTTCCTTTAAACATTTTTGCGCAAACTCCATCGCTTCTTCTCTATTTTCTAGTTCGGCTATAATCACAAATTCATCTCCACCATACCGTGCGAGAATATCTATTTTTTCGTTAAAACGATGTAATCGTTCACTAATTTTAACAAGCAAACGATCTCCTGCGCGATGTCCGAATGAATCATTTAAAATTTTAAACCGATCTAAGTCCATTAAAAAAATAAAAAACGGTTTTTTCGAAATCAGACGGCTCTCGATTTTTTCATCGAGATGTTGTAGTAAAAAACGCCTATTAGGAAGTTGTGTCAAATCATCATGATAAGCAATAAAACGTATCCGTTCTTCAGCTACTTTACGGTCTGTAATATCATTCCGAATAGAAACGAATTGTGTTACTTTTCCATTCGTTCCAATAAACGGAACAATCGTCGTATCTACCCAATAAAATGTATTATTCTTTGTTTTATTTTTAATTTCACCACGCCATACTTCCCCTTTTCGAATGGTTCTCCACATAGTGCGAAAAAAAGCTTTTGAGTGATGACCTGAGTTTAATAAATTATGATTTTTACCTATCAATTCCTTACGACTATAATGAGAAACTTCACAAAATTTATCATTTACATAGGTAATAGTACCAAAGGAATCAGTAATTGCAACAATAGAAGATTCTTCCAATGCATACCGAATATCATCTAATTCTTTAATAACTGCTTCTAATTCATCAAAAAAATGATCGCTATGGATACTTATTAAAAAAAGCTCTTCAATTATATCAGGACCTTCTTGTCTAAGATGGATGATCGAAACTTTATAACCTTTCGTAGTCCTAGGAACATTAAGAGCGATATTCAATTTTGGTTTATTATGCTCAATCATCCAACAAAATTTTTCTTTTATCGCATTCGCTAATAATGGATTTATTATATCTTCAATATTTAATTCTTGTTCTAATGGAAGAACATCTTTATGTTCATGATAATATAATTCTTCAGCTTTTTTATTAAAGCTGTTTAATTTTCCTTCTTGATTGATTATCAATATCGCAAGTGGTAATTGCTTAATAATCATATTTATTACATTAATTTCTTTCATTTATAATCCCCCTGTAGCACGTGCATACATCATAGTTATCTTTTTATAGGTATTTTTACTTATTTCACTTTAACCACTTACAAACATTGTTATTATACGATAAAATGACCATTTCCTCAATGAACATTGGTTTTAAGTTTATCGATTTTCCCAAATCAAAATGCCAGTCAAACAACAATATTTCCTTTAAAGAGAGATTTCATGTATTTTTTTAACTTTCGCCTGAATTATTCATAAAAATTTATTGATAACCTTACAAGTACTTATGTATACGGTAATTCAACTAATTTTCTTATGCACCAAGTAAATGAAAAAAGAATCCATTTCTATTATTGTTAAATAACGACAAAATAACCAATAGAAAGGATTCTTATAATGTCTACTTTACCGCAATTAACATTGCATTTCAATCATAAAATGAGACTATCAAAGGATGAAGATCCTCTTTCATCCGATACGGCAGAATTTCTTTTAGAGAATTCGATGAAAAAATCAAATTCCCAGAGACATTAACTAAACACCTACGATGAAATGATGAATGACGTTACCATTTTCATTCGAATGAAAATTTGCTTCGTCAAAAGATTTATCAAATCATTGCTAGATATTTTGAAGATGATGTAACTAATCAATTGACGGAGGATCCCGTGTTCACAAATTATCGGAACGGAAGCGTTCGCTTCCCAACCTAGTTTATTTCGTTTTTTTGCACGGTTTAATCGTGAATCTATGGTGCAATTAAATCATGCCAATCAAGAACTTATAGACAAAGCGCATCAAATTAGAAATTCAAAGGCACTTATGATGAACCTAGATTCCACACATGCGGATACGCATGGAAAACAAGAATCGGCCTCTTATAATTCTCACTACAGAACGATTGGTTTTCATCCATTAATTGCTTTCGATGGAATAACGGGTGATTTTCTAAAAGCTCAACGAAGGCCAGGACATATCTATATTTCTAACGGTGTTGTGGAGTTTATCAAGCCTCTTATTGAGTATTATAACAGAAGGTTTCCAGAGAGCTATCCCATTTTTACGAGGAGATAGTAGATTTGTTGTCCCTGCTTTGTATGATTTATGTGAAAACGAGTCCGTAAATTACGTGATTCGCTTAAAATCACATGCCCATTTACAACGTCTTGCCAACGAGTTACATCCTGCCTCTGCACCATCTGATACAACAAGAACAGCGTGTTATTAGGAGAAAACTGCATATCAAGCAAAGTCATCGTCTAAGCTTAGGAAAGTAATGATCTAGTCTGTTCACCCTGAGGACGAATGGTTCTTCACACATTCATTTTTTGTAACAAACTTGATAGATGCATTTTCTCCAAAGGATATCGCTCGTATATACAAGAAAAGAGAAACGATGGAAAACTATAGGAAGGAAGCTAAACTTGGCTTTGGTTTGGATAAAATGAACAACCACTCTTTTCAAGTAAAGGAAGCTAGAACAAGCTTCTCTATTACCAAATTATTCAAAAAAATTAGCCAAGGGGTTAGTCTGCTACATGACTTGTATTTAATACTATTAAGTTGAATTTTCCATAAAAATAGAGTTTACTTTCTAAATGAATGACGATAAAGTATAAAATTATTATTCTTGGCCTTATTTTGTGAACTTATGCTCAAGTAAGAATGACATAGGTGGTTCTTACTACTTGATATAATACGTTGTTCTTTTACTAATTTTTTTTCGTCTTGCGATAGAAGCAAGGGGAATTAGCTGTCTTAGCTTCTTCGCTATCGATAATTAATCCATTCATGGAAAATCTAAGCCAACAACAGCTAGTTCTTCGTTTTGTGAAAATTAATGTTCGTATTCAGTGAGAATAGAAGCATCATATTTTGCTGTTTTTGTTCGAGAAACCATACAATACTTGATGATAGGATGTGATGGAATTGCTCCCTATTTACCAGTTTCAGTTTCGGTAATTTGATATAGACATCCAAAAGCATTCTGTTTCCGTGTACCATATTAGTTATATAATACTGTCTCGTCTTTCGGCTTTTGAACTTTGGAAATGCAGCACGACCCAGAGAAAAAGTTTTGGTATACCTCCTGCAAATTCAGTTGAGTGTTTATTAACACAAGACTATCAACTTCTTTGAGCCATACAAACTCCTTTTTACTTCCGGAATAAGTAGGTAATTTTATCTTTTTCCAGATTTCTTTGTCGTCCTTGAATGGCCCATATGTTTCCCTTCGTTCAGCCAACATTTTGTGGTAGACGAAACGAACACACTCAAAGTTTTTATCAAGAAGTTGCTCTTGTTCTTTCGTTGGATACAGATGGAACTTATATGCCTTCTTTGCCATATCGCATCACCTCACTCCCTCTCTTGATTTTAGATCATAACAACTATCCCTTTTATCCTAACAAAGAGATATAATTTTAGGCTACGCCTAATCAAAATTCATCTTTCACATTCACTAGTGCTGCCGTACCTTCGCACATAGAAGTGAAAAAATCCCTTCGGAAATGGTTAAAAATTTCATTTTACAACTAATTATGAGTATTTTTTCATTACATGATGGGGCTTCTTCGATATTGCAAACGAATGACCCTACCTCTTGTGTTATTGTTTTAAACAAGAGTATAGTATAATTAAGATAAATGTTTACTTTAGTATAAGATGGAAGCCATTTCCCGAATGGGAAATGCCCCCTTTATGTATAAAGAAAGGATGTATGCAAATGGAAACAGTCTTTTTTATAGAGTCTGGGATGGGCGTAGATTTACATGGACAAGATATTACAAAAGCATGTGTACGTGCATGTCGCGGAGCAATTGGTCACAATTCGATGCCTGGACTTCAATCTATTTTACCGAACGAAGATTTTAACGAAATGAAAGTACATATTAAACTCGCTGTTCCATGTGATAAAGAACTAATTGATGTTGAACAAGTAAAAAATGTTTTTCCATATGGACAAAAAACAATGGAAGTTGTTGATGGAGGATTAGCTACCTCAAGTGGTGTAGTCCTTGCAGATAAAGGAGATAAAAATGATTTAATGTACATGGTTATTGCTGTTGTACAAGTTGGATATTAAAACGTTTCCTTCATTGTGGCTCAAAGGAGTCCTCTCTTTAATTTTACAAAGTAGAAGGATTCCTTTTTTTCTAAACCTATGTATTTATATGTACAAAATAACCTTTCCATCAAATTACATATATCCTTTTTCAATCGTGTACCCTCACTGTTATAATACAGTTTTTTATTTTACATCCCATTTCTCTCATAAAATTGCACTCACGCCCTCTAATTTCTACTATATATCAGCTATCTATAAGTATGTAACATACACTTGGATAAAATTATTCTTATTATTTGAATTTTCTTTCACTTTTTTATTCAAACAATGTTGACGTTAATCAAAAACTGTTATATAATAACCTTACAACAATAAAGATACTGTTTTATAACAATTAAAGGGGTCGATATTATGACAAAAATGGAGAAATATGAAATGGCTTGGCAAAAATATTTACATTCGTGTGAAAAATATGGTTTTCAAACATCAATTGACTTTATTGATTTTATCCAAACGTTGACTAACGATCAATTAGAAGTATTAGTGGCAGACGCCATTTAAAATTGCGAGGTGTTTATATGAAGAAAGTTGATTTACCCGTCCAAATGAAACAAAAATTATTATAAAAGGTCTGTTTATGGAAATACATCATAAACAGACCTTTTTATTTTACACATAAAAAAATCCGCAATTTTGCGGATTTATAGGAATTTAAGAAATTTGTGATTTAGATTGTGCATTTTTCGAAAAAACAACTTTTGATTCTGGCTCTGCTTCCATAAAACTTGCGATTACTGCAACTGTTAATACTACAAATCCAGCTAATGTTAAAAGTGGCATACCTGTTAATGCAAAGACAATCATTGCTGCTAAACTTAAATACGCGATAACATTTTTCATCTTATCCACTCTCCTCTTTTTTTCGTTCCATCTCTATGTCTTCATTATACAAGATGTTCAGATGAAAGAAAAGAGTTTTGTTCATAATTTTGTCACAAATTTTTAATATTTTTTTCACAATTCACTTAAAAATCTATCATAATTCACTTTTTTTTGTCATTTTTACACTTGACAAAACAATTTAATTTATATTTCAACTCAATTAAAGCTGTGTGATCGTCTTGTTTATGGGTATTTACTGTTGTCTAGAATGCCTGACATTTTTTATTTTATCCGGTAAGCCATCCTTCATCCAAGTTTCTATGTATCTTATTATTCTTTTTTATCTTACACTCGGTTATATAGTATTTGGTACTCCAAATACCTATTTTTTCTCTTTGTCTATTCGCTCCATTTTACAGCATTCCTCCACAAATTCCGTATTTGGATTATAGACATAAGCTACCCTTGCCAAACCTTTAGATAGTAAAAGTTCTTGGATATTCCTATTTTCGATAAAAATATATGCTAACAATCTTCCATATTTGTCTCGTTCTTTTAAATCTATTTGTAATTCCACCTCCTTATGCAACAATAATTTTGTTATATACAATTTTTCTTTTTGTCCAAATGATTGTTGTTTCCCAACAGTTTCAGGGCTATTAATTAATAAAAAACGAACTTTTTCCTTTTTCTCATTTAAAAACTTCACTTCCATCGTATCTCCATCTATCACTTTTGTAACTTACCCTCTTATTGTTTGTTTTGTTGGTTGGATCAATCCTTTTTGATCATTCAAGTGTACTTGAAAACGTATCATACTAATAAGAACCATGCCAATAAGCAGGAGAAAATTGTCTTTTTGAACGGATTCATGTTTTCATCCTTTTGATTGATATTTTTCTAACGAAAATGATAAAGAGTATACTATTAACGCTATCCAAATAAAAGTAAAGCTAACAAAATGGTATGCAGTAAACGTTTCATTATACAAAAATAAACCCATCATCAATGTAATAGTAGGAGAGACATATTGTAAAAAACCGACAGTTGACAATGGAATTCTTCTTGTACCCATTGCAAAAAACAAAAGTGGAAGTGCTGTCACAACACCAGCTAACACTAAAAAACTAGCTAATTTTATATCTAACTCTACAACTGAAGCTACTTCTTCTTTTCTTAAATATAAAAAAAACAAAGCTAATGGTACGATAAAAAGAGTTTCTATTCCAAGACCTACCATAGAATCAACGATCATTTTCTTTTTGGCAAGTCCGTACAAACCGAAACTGATTGCCAAAATGAGAGCTATCCAAGGAATTTCCCCAAATGAAACAACCTGAATCATGACGCCAATAAATGCTAGTAAAAGAGAACTTTTTTGCCAAACAGTTAACTTCTCTTTTAATAGTAACATTCCAAGTAAAATACTAATAAGCGGATTGATATAATAGCCTAAACTCGTTTCAATAATATGATTATGATTAACAGCCCAAATATAGACGAACCAATTGATGCTAATAATAATAGAACTGACCAATAGAAAAAAACTACTTTTTCGTTGGAATAACGTTTTTTTAAATAATGTCCACCGTTTTGTAATGGTCAACAAAATAGACACAAAAACAAATGACCATATAATACGATGAGCGAGTATTATGCCAGCAGAAAATGATTCTAGCTGCTTCCAAAAAAGAGGTAAAATTCCCCACATTAAATATGCTATTAAAATATATATAATACCTTGTGTCCGTTCATTCGTTTTTATTTCGTTTTTATGATGCGACATTCGATAAAAATCCTTTCTTTTTTTTATGATTGTAATCTCATTTTCAAAAAAATCTTCCTCCAGTTGGAGCTTTCGCTTTTTCGCCACTAATCGTTCGAAACACGCTTCTAGCTTTTTGAGCACAGAGAGTGCATTCAGTAGCGCTCTTTTTTCCTTTGTTTTAGAACTTCATAGCCACTCGGACTGGATTCATCCCTACTTCGCTGTTTCAATACTACCTGCATTTTTGGTTATTATTCTTTAAATGGGAGAAACAATGTCGATTATATCATTAATCAAAATGGTAAAGATCTTCATTCCGTTAAGAAAAACATCAAACATACGATTCGGTCCAACTAACATCGTAGATAACATCAAACTAAAATCACAAAAAAAATCATATTTTCTTACTCGTTCACACTTTCTTCATTATTCGTTCACCTTTTTGACATTGCTCTTTTACTATTAAAAGCGCATTATATTAATGTAAGCTTTTCAATTTACTCAAACGCACAAAAATATTTCATCATTTCCCCCCTCTTAAGCACATGCAACTAGCATGTGCTTATTATTTTTTCTCCCTCTTTTAACTAAGAGAAATCTCTTCATTGACCCTTTGATGTCGTCCTATTTTATTCTTCATCAATCCTACTTTCCTTATTCAAGTTTCGTATTACCATTTCTTTTTTACTCATATATTTTCTGTACTATCAATAAATTAGCTATGCCTAAAGTTTTTTAGCTATTTAACAAAAAATAAAAGGATTTTAATTTACATTTGTGGAATTTTAAGATATTATGCATAAGTATTCTACCTTTTCAAAGGAGGCGATAGCATGTCAAATACTATTATTCGACCCGCTACTTTAATGGACTTAGAACAGATTCGTCAAATTTATAACCAAGGAATTGAGGAAGATTCCTCCAATGTTGAAATGAAACTAAAAACAACAGAAGAAATGAAACAATGGTTTGATGCACACAATGAACGGTTTCAAATATTCGTAATGCTTGTTCATAACAAAATTATTGGCTGGGCTGCTATTAATCAGTACTCCATTCGAGACGCTTATCAAGGAATTGGTGAAATCTCTATTTATTTTGATAGATCTGCTCGTGGAAAAGGCTATGGTGTACAACTACTAAACATTCTTGAAGAACATGCTCAAAAGCACGATTTTCATAAACTTGTCTTATTCATGCTAACAGAAAATACACATGGCCAAAAACTATATGAAAAACTAGGTTATACGCCTGTTGGTGTTTTTAAAAAACAAGGGCTCGTTCACGGAAAATACGTAGATATTATGGCAATGGAAAAATTATTTATAGACAATGAATAATGATACATAAAGAAATTCTCTATCAGTAAGGCTTCTATTCTTCTCACACTGATGATTTAATACACGGATGCATCTTTTTAAAAAATAAACGAAGGAAGAGGAAATCTCTTACCTTCGTTTTATTCGTTTATCCAATTTTCTAATTCTGTCGTTAAGCCTTTTTCACCGATTATTTCCTTCATTATTCCATTTTCAACTTTTGGAAACATGGGGATAAAAATACCTACTGGTGAATGTGTTTTTTCCTTTTCTATTTCACTTCCTGGAAATAAACAAATCACTTGTTTGATGGGATGATAATCAAAACGGTTATTTTCTCCTTTTCTTTTAATTAACCAATAACAATCCATTTGTTTCATCGCATCCGTATAACTATCTTGATATCGATAAATATTTTGAAAAGGACGATACTTTACTTCTACAATAATAGAGCCCGTATATACTTCTTTTTCATACATATCAATTCGGATATCTGGTTTTCTTCGTTCATCTTGTGAAAAAAGTCCTGTTTCATCATGTAATTGATAATATGTTTTCAATCGATCATTAAAGATGACAGAAAGTCGTTTCGTCCCACGTTTTAATATGACAGTTGCCCCGTCATCTAATTCATTATTTTTAAAATACCTTTCTAATTGTTCTAAAAGAATATCATGATTAATGGTAAAACCAAGCGATTTTAATACATGCAACACGACGAAATAACAATAATATTCATATAAAACGGGTGTTGGTTTTAACAGAGAAAAATTTTCTTTTTTATTTTTAGCCTTAAAATCGCGATATAATTGATACAACGTAGCATATCCATTTTTTTTCATTAAATTTACACGTAACTGTTTATCGGCTTGTACTTGATAAAAAACGGGTGATGCTAAACAATGTAAACATTTCTTTTCATATTTGGACGCTTTTTGATACACTTCTTGCCTTTCAGGAAGATAATTCTTCAGCATTTTAATCTGAAACAACAACTCTTGCAAAAAATATTTTACAAACCCAAGTCCTTCTTTAGAGTTAGTGGATTGTATTTTTCGATTATAGGAAAGATGCATCCATGTTTTCTCAGGGTGCCGCACTTGTTTTTTATAGGATTGCATGGTTTGTCGTTCTGGACGTTTTCCCCATTCATAATGAATTATTAATTCGGTTGCATGGTGTTGTTCAATATAAGAAACACTAGAAAAAATAAGATGTTCATATTTATCCAACCATTCCATGAAAAAACGACTTTCGTGGAAAAATAGAGTTCCGTTCTTTATATTGTTTTCTTCATTCATCATATTAAGCGCCAAGTTTTGTAACTGTGCATTTAATGCCTCATGAATATAAAACAATTGATCTTCATCAAAATTTTTAGGAACAATTTTTAGCCATCCATAAAAAACTTGTAATCCTGTGGTTACAGTAAACATATAATAACCACATGGCCAAGGATAATAGGAATCATATTTACTATCAAAAATAACTTTATTCCTTGCCTCATTTTTAGAGAAATCATATTTTTCCGTATCGTCATCAGCACGTTTAATTTCAACGGATAACGATTGGTTTGTTTGTTTACATTGAATCATTAAATTTTTATATTCTGTTACATGATATACATATTTCTTATGAAAGGTAGGAATAACTGCCAGTTGATCAATAGCCATGTACTTTTTATTACTACCTATCCCTTCTTCTAATAATAACTCAAACGGAAGAACGATTGTTTTTTCGTTAATGTGTAAAACCATAATGCATCAGCTCTTTTGCTTTGTTTAGAATAATTTTTTTACAATAATCAAAGTTAGATAATACTTGATAGTCTTGACGTGTAAATAATTTTCCAAGGGCTGCCGCTTCATATTTTCCCTCTGAAAAACTCCCTACTAATGGTGCTACTAACGCTTCGTGTCCTCTTATTTTCGTTAGTATACGTTGTGCAATTTGTCTATCAAAAACGTGCTGTTTATCAATGAGCACACGGCCATTTTGATCAAATGGAATATTTCCAATGTATCGACCAATCGCTTGAATAACACGATAAGAAATTCCTTGTTGCGGATCATAATTAGATAATAATTCGTTCAAATCATCAAAAAAATCTAATTCACGATGATTGAACTGTTGAAAGCCGTCTTGTTCATATTGCCATTGATTTCGAAATAATGATTTCGTAATAGTTAAAGACGATTGTTCTATTTGTTTCGGAACATGTTTCAACAATTCACTCATTTCCTTAAAAGAATATGTTTCCGGTGTAATAACATTCACTCTATCTAATAATCGATTGGAAAATGTTTGCGTTGTTTCATCAAAGTTGACCGTTCCTACAAATAGGACATTGTCCCCAATTGGAATTTTTGGTGGAATCGTCTCAAGCATCTGCTCGTGTTCACCGTATAACGTTAAAAAACGATATGATTCCTCTAATTCTAAAAGGGACAGAAAAGGACTAAACCAATGTTCTACTTGTGATAAATTCATCTCATCAAAAATTACCATATGAAGTTTATCCGGATTTTTTGCAGCTCGAAGTAATAAAGAAACTAAACCCGCTTCACTTTCATAAAATTGTTTTCGATTAGGATGATAAAAGCCTAGTAAATCGCTGGGTTCATGGTAACTTGGAGAAATGGGAATAATACGTAGGTTTTCATTAAAGGTTAAACCTAATGCTTTTCCGTATAAATGCGCTAATTTTGTTTTTCCAATACCACTTCTTCCTCCAATGATTGTTAATGGGGTTGTTTTGATGCTCGTATGAAAGTATATCAAATCTTCCCTTTTAAAAAATAGTTGATGCTCCATTGTTAATTGTTCTAAATAATCAATAAATCTTGCTTCATTAGTATGATCAGTGAAAATGGTTTTTCCTTTTAACTGCTGCATCGTCTTTTCTACATGTTTCGGAACTAATCGACTTTCTTTTTCCATGACCATCTTCAATAAACTTTGATATTGTTTTTCTTCTATAAAATAAAGATCTTGCCCAACTCGAGCCGAGACAACAGTTGAAAAATCTTCTAAAGAAATTCGTACATACGTTGCTTGGCATGGTGTTTTTGGATAATAAACAGTTGATTCCATCCCGCTTTGTCGTAACTCTAAAGCATGATATAGTTTTTGATTTTTAAAAATTAATTGTGGTCTTGAAAAAATTTTAGGGTAATGTGCAAATTTGATTGGTCGTTCTCCCTCAATTAAACGTTGTTCAAATTCTTCTTCTTGCTCTTTCATACTCGTCATTTCAGGTCCAGGAATGACATAGTAATTTTCCGCAGGTTGTACATCTTCTATTTGATGTAAACGAACATATACCGTTTGAGCATCCTGGAAATAAACAGAAAAAATAAATAGGCAATTTTCTAGCTTTTGTTTTATTTTTTTTATTTTTACATCTTGTGTATCATAGGAGTGATAAAATTCTAATAGGCGATCATCGTTTACTTTTTCGTATGTATTGCCAGTAAAAATATTTTGCTCGTTTGGCATCACTTCTCGTAAACAAACTGGTAATGGAGATAAGGTTTTAAGATGAAAATAGATTAAGTCTGTCGTTGTAATATGCACATTCGATTCTTGGGTCGTATAAATATGTGCTTCATTTTCTGTAATGAGTCTACCAACAAAATAACATTTTTCAATATCAGTTCGTAGCTGTGGCGCTATAGGTTTTATTAATTTCATAAATTTCTTCTCCTTCTAAATAAAATGCTATTTTTTTTATTATTTCTAGCAATGAACCATGTACGAAACGATAAGGAATATGAGCACTCTCAAACTCCTTTTCTAATAAAAATTGCTGTCGGTTGGATAATTGATTACTGTTTACAAAAATAAGCTGTTCTCGATACTTTTCTTTGTTTAACTCAATTTGTAAATCTTGTACATGCTGAAACGTTAGCATATGGGAATCTGTAAAATAATACCGAAATAATTCATTCCATTCTTTCGTAAAAAAATAGAAATTTTCAGACAAAAATAACGGTTCAATCATTGGAGGTTTTGTTTGAAGCACCTTTTCAAGTTCTTTTTCTTTCCATTCTTTCAATTCAAATTGAAGATTTCGTATTTCTTCGATATGTTTTATTTGTTGCATTTCCATTTTATGTTGCATCACGTCTACTTGGTTCGTCGCTATTTCCACTTGTTTCTCTAATGATTTTCTTTCCTCCAATAAACGTTCCCATTTTTCTTGTTGTTTCTTTTTTTGTTCTTTTAATTGTTCTATTTGTTTCGTGCTTTCTGCTATGTCTTTTAATAACATACCATTCATTTGCAAACTTTCTTTTAAGACTAATTGCAAAAAAGCCGAACATAATGCTGGTTCAAAATGTTCCCATTCTTGCTTCTGTTTCACAAAATAATAGAGAAAGTCCCCTTCTTCATACGAGTCGTATTGATCAATAATAAATGTTTCAATCGTTTCTGCTTTTCCTTCTTTTATAGTAATAGATTCCAAAATCAATTCAGCATTTTCTTGTACACATTCGAGTGATAATTCGCTTAACGTTTGAATTTTATTATCAAAATGAAGATCATTTGCTAACATCCCTTGAAACATCGAATAATTACATTCCAGGTTTTCTATCATTTTAATCCTTGACTCTTCATATTTTTCGGGATACAAATGAAAAAATAATGCTAATTTCATCGCATTCGATATTTCTTTATTTAATTCTAATTTATATAAAAATTCTGAATATGTATTATTTTCATATGGTTTACTATATTTATCTAAGGATGTCGATAAAAAGCTAGGAATATTAACATCTCGCCGCAATTTATTCGAAACGGATCGTTGGAGTAGTGGAATAGGTACACGTTCATTATTTTTAAAACCAGGTATTTGAATACGTAAAGAATCTGCTAACATCCTGTACTCTTCTTCTGTTAAAAATCGGGTAAAATCCTCAATAAACTGTGTATACAATTGTAACACTCCTTCTTCTTTATTTATGTTTGTCATAAAGAGGTTTAAAAAAGCTGTTTTGCTAGTTTCTTTCTATTATAACAAATGTCATGCTACCACAATGTCTTCCTTATTTGAATTTTTGTCAAATTCACAGAAAAAGTGAAGATTCAAGTAAAATAATATGGAGGAACCTATTCAATAGTCATTTCCTCGCTTTCCTCTGTAGCCTTTATTCCTATAAAAAAGAAGAAGAAAAGATTCCTTTATCATTATCTTAACGAATGTGATAATATTCGTTATAATAAGGAAGACAAAATAAAAAGGAAAGGATGATCGTAATGGAATGGAGTCAAGAAGCGAAAGACTTATTTGAAGAATTATTAAGCCCAATTCCTGTTTTTGCACGTCCAATGGCTAAACGAGGAATTGAAAAAAGGATTGTAGAAGTTGCAGAAGGTGATGAAGTGACTGTTGATAATGTTGTTCATGGATACATACTAGCGTCACCAGAAAAGGATAGAGAGCGCGTTAAGAAAGTATTAACGGCAAAAAAAGTTGACTTTTCAAAATACGATGACTTATTTTAAACACAAAGATCTGTTACATTTCAATGTTGATATAAGATGAAAAATTAGAACCTCCAGATATTGGAGGTTCTAATTTTCGATAATGTCTTATTCAACTAAAACACCTGATTGGAGAGGGTTAAAAAGAATACAGTTCTTGTATTTTTTCTAAAGGTAATTTAGTTGGATTACACATATCAACAAAATAAGGTAACTGCCATTCTTGAGTTTTCATCGCTTGTTTACTACTTGGACTATCCCAGTTAGGATAAACTCTTATTGCCATTTTTCCCTTTGTTGAAGTAGACCTAAGAATGTTCTGTTTTAAAAGAACTTCTTTTGGGAAAATAAATTGACCAAACTCATTTTCATTTTTAAAGGTTGTTATAACTAATAAATCAGGGGCTTCCTCATATAAATAAGGTTGATTTTTATTATTTTCGTCCTTTTCCCAAAATGCAACAAACTGACCTACTTTGGTGGGAGTTATATTCGCAACTCTGAATCGAACTGTTTTAGAAGATAATTTAAATGTACCAGCACCATACTTAGAATTTTGTTTTTCTTCTTGAACAGACTCCACAGTTAATTCAATAGTCTCGTAAATCATTTTATTTACATAATTTAGTGCTGTATAAAAATCATCCATTATTCCACCCTCCTTAAAATTCAACAATCTGGCTCTGATTGTTGAACGTCGGTTAATCATTGCTTCTGCATTAACCTGCCTCGTTCGTATGATAAGCATCAGTGTTTATAAGGCGAATTTAGTTAATCTAAGCATATTATAAATTTACATATTTTGTATTAAATTTCCTCTAATATTCAAGTCGTTCATCGTAATTTCATTTCTTTGATGTTGTATACTTTCTAATACTTGGAACCAAGCAAGATAATTGTTTACATATTAGTCGCAACACCGTTAAATCGTTATATCCACCATTTTAGTCTTCTGTGGTAATTATTAACGTTCTGAATGTGGTAAATTCCTTTAGTACGAACCTTACCATCTTATTTGAATTGATAAATATCCATTCCCTTTTCAATAGTATACGTTTTAAATGCACGCCAAGAATCTGTACATAATACATTTTTATTTGAGAGCTTATGTCCAATGGCTTTATCTAATTGAGTTTTCGTTAATCTGCCATACCTAATATTTCCGAGAAAGTAGTTTTGTCTCGGTCTCTCGCAACCAATACACATACTTGTTCATTGCTAATTCCTCGTTTCTTTGAGGAACCACCACATTTACGAGGCTTTCTATCTTTAATTTTCTTCTGTCCCTTTTCTGAGTACAGGAAATAGGTCTCGTCCATTTCAACGATACCTTCAAAATTAGAAATTTCAATTTGTTTCAAAGAAGACAAAAGTTTATGTCTCCAATAAAATAGCGTGATGTGAGTAATGTTTCCAATTAAATCAGCAGACTTACAGAGAAAGTAACCTCATACATTCAACAAATTTAATCCACTGGTTATGGTGACGTGTTCGATAAAGAACTGTATTTGTGAAGTCAGTAAATGGCTTTTTACAAGCCTTACAGCGAAAACGTTGCTTTTTAACTTCATCGCCATCAACGATTGTTGTTTATTTAGCAAAGCGAACAATATGTTCAGATTCGCAGTCTGGACATTGATACCCATTTTTATTTTTACGTTCCGAAATTTCGTGAAGAACGGTTCCAGTTGAGATTGATGCAGTTAGAGCATCAATTAAATATTCTCGCAATCGGTGTTTCTCTGCTGGATTTAGTTTTTGAATGGCTTTAAGAATTTCCGTCTCTCTCACAATCATCACCAACCCTATTGTAGTTAGTTTAACTATAGAACATTCGTTCCTGATAATGAATTTTCAACAACTAACTTTAACAGAGCCAAACACAAAAAGCCAAGTGAATATGTTTCTTGGCTTTTATATGTGTATCCATCCTTTTTTTATGTATGAAATAAAAAGATAAATGTTGATAATAACAAGAAAAGCAGCTACTAATTTCTCAACTGTCCCTCCTGTTTTAAATGTCATAAAAAATCGAATATTTTTTTTTATAGGATAAAAAAGAGGAACCCCTTTTTTAGTTACCATATCGCCTATGATGTGAGAAAGAACTCCACTTGCTATCGCCCATGCATAAAGTTCATTAGCCCCGCATAAAACTACCATGATTTTTGTTACCATCCATGTTATGATAACGAATAGAAGAGAATGAGTAAACGTACGATGACCAAACAACCAATACATCGGATACGATAAAAAAGGAATTTTTCTTCCTAATTTTGATTTAGGATTATCAAAGTCTGGTAAAAGACTCCCAAACAAAACAAACAAAAAAAATAAAATTGTTTCCCAAAAATATGTAGGTATCAATCCAATAAAATTAAAAATGGAAATCGTAATCAATCCAAATAAAAAACCAAAAATTTGATGTGTTGTTGCTACCATAAATTCACCACACTTTATAATGGAGGTTATACATGTATATATTTGCACTCATTGGGCCAAGCGGAACTGGAAAAAGTACAGTCGCTAAAAATATTGCAAAAAAGTACCATATTCCCGCTATTATTGATGATGGTTTATTAATTATTAATGGAAAAAAAATTGCGGGTACTTCTGCAAAATACGAAAAAACAAAACTTGCTGCTGTCAAACGAGCAATCTTTTTTTATGAAGATCATCAAAAAGAGGTAATCAACGCTTTACGTCAATATCCTATTACTCGATTATTAATTTTAGGAACTTCCGAAAAAATGATCAAACGAATTGTAGAAGCATTGAAATTGCCTGGTATCCAAAAAATATTTACTATTGATTCTGTATTATCAGAGGAAGAAATTGCAGCTGCAAAATTTTCTCGTTCTGTAGAAGGTTTTCATACGATTCCAATATCATCTACACAAATTGATGAACATTTTTATACACAATTACTAACAAAAGTGATGACTATTTTCTCCCCTAAAAAAGGAAATATTGGAAAACAAACAATCGTCCATCCTAGTTTTCATCGAGATCGGATTACAATTGAGAATCAAGTCATTCGCGATTATATTTTGCATTTTAGTCGTCCAACACCTTTTGTTCAAGAAGTTTTATCTGTAACGATAAAACGAAATGGATTTTATGTGATTAACATTCAATTACACTGCACTATCCGTTTACTCCAGAACTTAATGGATGATATAACTTCTTGGCACAGGGAATTAGTCGAATTATTAAAAAAAATGGTAGGTATTCCGATTTTACATTGCAATCTTGAAATACATAAAGTAACGATACTTGGCCAATAAGATTGGAACGCACGTTCTTATTTACTTTACAACATTATTTTTCATACGTCAATGTCATAACATAAATAAACCGACCCCATATGGTCGGTTTATTTGCTTAGTACTTTTTGTATTTCACGATATCCTACTCTTGTTAATTGATAATTTTGATCGATATATTCTGCATCACGTAAAATTTCTTGCTCCAGTTTAGATAATCGTGGATACATGGCTGATAACCGATCATTCATCATTTGAAAGGATGCATCATTTGGAATATTTAGTTTCCATACAATATCTTTTAACTGTTTATTCCGTTCAATCGATGGAAACCATAGCGCAAGTGAATTTGTCCATTTTTCTTTCCAAGTTGCAATTTGAAATTTACTTTGTACCACTTCTTCATTAATTTCTTGAATTCGTTTTACATACTGTTCTTTTTCATCATCCGATAACGTGTCTATTTGTTGCGTAATCTTTGACAATAACATCGTTTGTTCTTCTTCTTTCAAACGAATAGTTTGTTCTTCAAGTAATATTTTATTTTCTAATTCTTTCTCTCTAATAGGTTCTATACTTGTACTAGAAGTGGATGTCATCTGGTTATTTACTAACTGTCTCAGTTCCTCCATCATTGCTTGAATTCGAATGTACATAAAAAACATAAATGCCATCGAAAATAAGGCCAGTAAGAAAGTGATCAAAATGGTAAAGTCAATTTCAAATGGTGTAACAAAAATTTTATAAAAAAGAATCAACAGAAATAATGTGATAAACCCCCACATCACATAAAGAGGCAGCCACTCTTGTTTTATTTTTTTTCTCATCTTGCCAGCCCCCTAATGATTAGCTTATAAAATCAGTGAATCAATGATTTGAACTAATTTTACAATTTCAGGTTTTGTTACTTGTCCATTTGCCCCAACTTCTTCTCCTTTATGTCGTAAATCAGGAGAAATTAAAGAAGAAAAAATAATAACTGGAATTTTAGTTAATGTTTCATTTTCTTTAATTAAACGTGTTAAATGATGGCCATCCATTTGAGGCATTTCAATGTCTGTTATCACTAGTTGAACTTCTTTTGTTATGTCTTCTCCATGTTCTTCTTCTAATTCTTCTAATCGATTCCACAACATTTGACCGTTATCAAAGAAATCAATATTTTCATAACCAGCTTCATTTAACGTCGTTCGAATTAATTCTCTTAACATGGCAGAATCATCTGCTACAAAAATCTTTTTCATTGAACGTTCGCGTGATCCTAATACTTTCAACTGATTTACATTAATTCCGGAATCAGGATTAATGTCTACTAAAATTTTCTCATAATCTAATAATAATACCATTTGATCTTCCATTTTTACAACACCGATTGTTAATGTGTCATCACCTTCATACAATTTAGATGGTTTTTCAATTTGTTCCCAACTAATACGATAAATGCGTGAAACATTATGTACATGAAAAGCTACTTTCATCTTATTTAATTCTGCCACAATATATTTATCATTTTCAGGACGTTCCGATGGAGCTTCTCCCAGAACTTTTGCCATATCAATGAGCGTCAGTACCTCGCCTCTTAAACGAATAATCCCACTTACGTGTGGATGAACATTTGGAACACTCGTTACTGGTAAAGGGTTAATAATTTCCCGTACTTTCATTACGTTAATTCCATATGTTGCATTACCGACCGTAAAAACGACAATTTCTAACTCGTTTGTTCCTGTTTCTAGTAAAATACCTTGTTCATTTGCACTCATTATTATATATCCTCCTTTATACCTATATTAAAATCAATCTTATTTCTATTCTTTTTATATCATACTTTCGTGAAATGTCTATTAAAAATATATCATAATCTGTAATAAAAAAGAACAGCTGCGAACAGCCGTTCTTTTTTACTGTTGACTATTTAGATCTTTCTGCCAACCATTCCCCAACTGTTGGATACGTAATTTGACGTGCTTTACTACCAAAAGTCACAGATACATGACCTGTAGGTAACAATTTATATGTTTTATCTTTGCTTGAAATAACGTCCATTAACGCCTCAACTTGATGAGGTTGTGCAATTTGATCATGTTGAGCAGCCATGTTCAACACATTTGCTGTAATAGAGGAAAGATCAACTTTTTTACCGCGAATCATAAATTCACCTTTAATCAACTTATCTTTTTGGTAAAACTCTCCGATCCACTGACGATAAGCTTCTCCTGGAAATGGAATTCCATCTGTTAACCACTTTTGCATTAGTTTCCATTTTTCAACTATTTTTTCGTTATTTGATTTATCAACCAAATTAACATAGGGACCGTAGAAACTTCCAAGTGGGCTTAACATTTTGTTTCCAAAATCAATCATATCACCAGGAATATTTCCTAATACATCTACTGCTCCATCAAGGTTAAAATAACGCTCATCAGTCATCTGATCGTATAAACCTGCATTTTCAAAAGAAAATGGGCTAGTCATAAAAATTAAATTTTTAATCGGTACTTCAGGATGTAAGGAAGCGTAGATAGAAGTCATCGTTCCTCCCATGCAATACCCTAAAATAGATAAATCTTTTGCCCCTGAAGTTTTAAGCACTTTTTTCACAGTTTTAGGAATGTAATCTAACACATAATCATCAATTTTTAGTTGCTGGTCTTCTAATCCTGGTGTTCCCCAATCAATCATATAAACGTCAAATCCTTGATTTACCAAGTATTCAACAAAACTATTGCCAGGAGATAAATCTAAAATATACGGTTTATTAATTAATGCATAAATCATTAATAAAGGTGTTTTAAATTTTTTCGGTTCATTAGATATGTAACGATACAGCTTCATTTTATTTTTTTTCCAAATTATTTCTTTAGGTGTTAACCCTACTTGCGGTTGCGCATCAATTGTCAAAACCTGTGTAGCTTTAATCCAGCGTTCGTATGATTCACGAATTTCCGTTGGAACCATTTCTTCCCATATTTTTTGTGTTGATGTCATCATTTTCCCGTCCTTTCTTTTAATGATGGTTACATATAAAGTCCACCATTAATGTTTAACTCTTGCCCTGTAATGTACTCGCCATCGCGACATAAAAATAATACGCCTCTTGCTATTTCTTCCGGTTTACCAAGACGTTTTGCTGGGATTTTGTTTACAATTTGCTCTAACACTTTCTCAGGTACTTCCGCAACCATGTCTGTATTAATAAAACCTGGGCAAATAGCATTAACTGTGAGGCTTGTTTTCGCCGTTTCAAGTGCAAGTGATTTAGTAAATCCGAGAAGACCTGCTTTAGCTGCAGAATAGTTTGTCTGACCATATCCACCTGCTTGTCCAATAATAGATGAAATATTAATAACTCGTCCTGCATCTGATTCTAATAAGTGTGGAAGTGCATAACTAGTAGTGTTGTAAGCACTATTAAGATTGACATCAATCACTTTTCTCCAGTCTTCACCAGTTAGTTTTTTGAAAGTGCGATCTCGTGTAATACCAGCATTGTTGACTAAAATGTCAAGGTGCCCAAATGTTTCCATAGCTGCATCTACTAGTAATTTAGCATCCTCTTCTTTTGAAACATCAGCTTTTACACAAATAGCTTCGCTGCCAAGTTCTTTAATTTCTTCAACGAGTAGTTCTGCTTTTTCTTTACTCGAATAATAATTAATAACAACTTTTACTCCGTACTTCGCCAGCTCTTTTGAAATGGATTCTCCAATTCCACGAGAACCACCAGTTACAATAGCTACACGATTTTCTAAAACTACCATCTCAACACTCTCCCCACTTTATCCTAATTCAATACTTCTTATTTTGTAGTTCCTTTTGTTGGTTCTGAAGCTGAAGGTGTTTGAACTTTTTGATTTGCCGAAGCTTCTTGTAATGTTGCATTCATTTCTTCAAGTTTTTCCAAGATAGCTTCAAATTTTTTATCTAAATTTTTCACATCTGTTTTTAAACGAGTTACTTCTCGCTTCACATCTACGACTTCATTTTTCGATCCCTCGTTATCTAGTCTTTCTTCAAGCTCATCAACTTTTTCTTCGACATTAATCACTAATGTTGCTACATTAGCAAGATCTTGTTTCGATGGCATATTCGTATTTTTCAAAAATTCCTCTGCAGATTCATTCATCATTTTCTTTACATATAAGTTTGCATTTAATACATTTCCCATAAACTCTGCAAATTCTTCTTTTTGCATTGTTTCATTTAAAACCTTCCCCCAATAAGATTCCGATTGATTATAAAATTCTTTCCACATTGTAAATGGGTCAAATGTTTTTTGATCGCTCACTCGTTATCCTCCTTATCATTTGCAAATGTTTTTTCACATCATGCTGTGACACATAATTATTTATATGCTGTAGATTTTCATTTATGACTAATTTTTTCTAAAAACAAAAAACTTTTTTTCCTCCCTCCTCTACCACTATTTATATACCTTTGATTTAGTCGTTTTAAACCATATTTTTGTTAAAATTTAGATTAATTATCAAAATGATGTTGCTTTTATTTTTCCATAGGTGTAAAATACACATATAGAGCTTTTGCAAGGTGGGTGTGTGAAAAAATGTCAACAAATCAAAATAACAAAGATCAAGAAAAAAGTGAGAAAGCTGTAACGAATAGCACGCCGAAAAATTTTATCGTCCCATTTTTATTGCTTAGTCTACGTAACTGGAACTTACATGGATACAAACTTATTCAACAATTGATTGATTTTGGTTTTTCTTCTATCGATCAAGGAAATGTATACCGTACACTAAGACAATTAGAAAAAGATAATCTAATTAAATCTGAATGGGATACTTCTTCTGGTGGTCCAGCTAAACGTGTCTATTCCATTACAAAAGCCGGGGAGCAATATTTAGATTCATGGGCAACTTCACTTGAGCAGTATCAGTCTATGTTAGATCAATTCTTTTCTATTTACACTAGTATGTTCTTACCCTCAAATTCAAAATTAAATCATGAAGAGAACAAAAATGAAAAGAAATAATGTTATGTGAAAATGCATTTTATGCATTTAACTATATTTTCACAAATACTAAGGAGGTTTTTATTAATGGCAACTGTTAAAAAAGAAAATCCAGTATTAAACCAAACATCCACACACCTTATTGATGCAATGTGGGATGGATATGTAAATGGAATGAAGATGATTTTTTCTTCTCAAAAAGAAATGGAAAAATTAATGCTTGATGCTGTGTCTCAACAACAATCAAACATTGAAGTAGCACAAGAAAACTTCAATAAGGTTGAACAAGAACTTCGCAAAATGATGGATGAAATGCGTCAAGCACTTGAAACGAACATTTCAAAAGTTGGTGGCGAACAAGTAGGAAAATCAGTAGCTAATTGGAACAAACGTTTAGATGAAATCGCAAAACAAGTTCAAACATTATCTTTAACTCCAAATAAAGCAACTGTAGAATATGTGGAACAATTCCAATCACAATGGCAAGATATGATTAATCGTTATACTTCACAACAAGAAAAAACTCGTAATGAAATGGAAACATTAGCTTCTAATTTCTTTAATCATGTAAAAGAAACACAAAAAGGTATAGCTAATGCGGTTCAAGCTAACACTGAATATGCAATGAGCTTTCTTAGTAACAAATAATTTTTGTCATTTAGGTTGGGTGAGAAATATACAGAATGGGGAGTCTCATGACATGAATATTTACGATAAAGCAAAAGAAGTTGTTTCAAAGTCGTATAGTGAAATTAACATCGGTGACGAAGCAACTCTTACACACACTGTTACGAACGAAGATGTTGTAACATTTGCTGAATTAACAGGTGATGTTAACCCTATTCATTTAGATGATGAATTTGCAAAAGAGTCTCTTTTTAAAGGCCGCATTGCACATGGAATGTTAACAGCAGGGTTTATTTCTACAATTTTAGGCACAACTCTACCAGGGACAAATACGATTTATCTTGCGCAAAATTTAAAATTTACTGCACCCGTTCGGATTGGTGATACCATCACTGCCGTTGTAAAGGTAATCGATAAACGTGATGATAAAAAAATCATGACCCTTGAAACAAATGTTCTTAATGAAGAGAATAAAAAGGTAATCGAAGGCAGTGCTGTTGTAATGAAAATGGAGTAGTTTACTATAACTACTCCGTTTTTTTGTTATACTGCTATTGACGAGTGTTTTTTAAATTCATTATAATGAAGTACACTTAACTAATTAGGAGGTTGTTTTTTATGACAAAAAAAATTCGAGTAGCCATTTTAGGATACGGAAACATTGGTAAATATGCTTTAGACGCAATTCAAGCTGCAGAAGATTTAGAAATTGCCGGTGTCGTTCGTCGCTCTATCTCTAATGAACAACCTAGTGAATTACGGGAAATCCCTGTAGTAACGTCTATTCAAGAATTAAAAGATGTGGACGTAGCTATTTTATCTACCCCTACACGTTTAGTAGAACAGTACGCAAAAGAATGCTTATCTCTTGGAATACATACAGTAGATAGTTTTGACATTCATAATGAAATCGTACACTTACGTCGTGAATTAGATAAAGTAGCAAAAGAAAATAATGTTGCTTCTATTATTTCTGCTGGATGGGATCCAGGTACAGATTCTATGATCCGTAGTATTATGGAATTTATGGCACCTATTGGATTAACGTACACAAACTTTGGTCCTGGTATGAGTATGGGACATACCGTTGCGGTAAAAGCGATTGAAGGTGTTAAAAATGCCCTATCTATGACGATTCCACTTGGGACAAGTGTTCATCGCCGTATGGTTTACGTGGAATTAAATGATGGAGCTAATTTTGAAACAGTGAAACAAGCTATTTTAAATGATGACTATTTTAAACATGATGAAACACATGTCACTGCTGTGGATAATGTAGAACAATTAATTGATCGTGGCCACGGTGTATCGATGGAACGTAAAGGTGTCTCCGGAACTACTCAAAATCAACTGTTAAAATTTGAAATGAGAATTAATAATCCAGCGCTTACTTCCCAAGTTTTAGCTGCTTCTTGTCGGGCTGTCGTAAAACAACGTCCGGGTGCGTATACAATGATTGAAGTTCCTATTATTGATTATATTTATGGGAATCAGGAAGAGATTATTCAAAAATTAGTATAAAAAATCATCTAAAAATCGCGTATACTTGTAACAAGCAAAAAAACAAGAATGTTAAAAACACAACATTCTTGTTTTTTATATACCAATTTATCAAAAATCACATCTATCGCATAAAGAAATCTTTACGATTTGGAGTTTTTACTCTACCTGCTTATTATTTCTTTTTTGATTTAAAAACGAAACAATTAATAAAACAAGACCGAGCATAAGGAAGATGATAATTTTATATACTAACGCTAATGATGAAGCATCAACAAAAACCGCCTTTAATACTGTTCCGATAATCAAAACGATACTGGTGATTCTAAGTTCTTTTTTGTTTTTACGTTTTCCAACCGTCCATAAAAGAATACTAATGATAACATAAGCAATACTTAATGCCATCATTCTAGTATTAAAATCATCAAAAAGATCATTAATTTGGAATGTGACAAATAATAATCCTTCGATAATAAAGAAAATACCGCCAATTAAAAGCACAAGTTTATGCAACACTTCTCGTTTTAAAAATAAAATAGCAAACAATACTAATAAACTGCATAATGTGACTAATGTTGGTAGATTAAAGAAAAAAATAAATTCTTCTAATCCGAGATTATTAAAAGCAAAAAGACGAAATGGTAAGTTTATTAACGCAAAAAATGATGACAAACATCCTAATATGAAACTTATGACCAAATAATGCGAACTCACCAAAGATGCAATCAAGAACAATGTAATGATGAGAACGATATTCCATACGATTGCTGCATAAAAATCATAATAAAAAAAAGGAATAATCATTAGATAAACAGAGATAATCCACGCCAACGTAATAAATACCGGTTTTGTCTGCTCCCTTTTTACATTTAATCCAAATAAAATAGCAGCCATAACCATTACAACTATTCCTTGTATTATTTTTTCCAATGGAAATTGACTGATGATAAATGGAACGATTAATAAAAATAAACAAACGTTCATAATGTTAATGACAAAAGAAAAAACATATTCCTGTGGTTTCCAATAAGTGAAAGCATAGATTCCCCACATACTAATCGCATAAATCAATAATGCATAGGGATGATGCTCCATTGCAACCATATATAAACTTAATGAAAGAAAACCATGAGTAAGAAACCCTGCTAACAAATAAGCATACCAGTGCATTTTTATACTAATAAGACTAACGGATATCCCTAATAGTAGATAATAAAAGATAATCGTAATCGTACCATCTTTTGTTGTATCTTGAATAAGCAACGGTACAATGAAAGCAAATATAATAGAAATAACACTTATGACTTGGGCATTATAAGACACAGATAATGCAATCATCACACCAGAAATAATCACAAATAAAATAAAAGCAGTTGTACTAGAAAATAATGAATAAAAATGATAGCCAGAAAAAATGGAAAAATATAATGTTAATCCGCCCCCACCTATTAACGCTTGACTATATGTGGCATATTTTTTTCTAATGACATAACTTAAAAGAAATAATAAAAGTCCAATTGCACTTCCCATTAAGACACGAATTGTTGGGGAAAAAAATTCAAATGAATATTTAATAAAAAAAGCAATTCCAAAAACAAATAATAAAATACCTATTCTCGCAAACCAAACAGAAACTAGTTTTTCCTCTGTTGGATTTAAATTTCCAATACGAGGATGACTTTTGCTATCTATCACATTTTGGTCATGTCCCCCTAATAGTTCGGTTTTGTCCATATGATGATGTGAAACACTTTTCATCTTTTGTTGTTCTACTTCTTCCTGAACTGATATCGATGGATTCTGCTGCGCTACTATTGCTTCTAATTCGTGTTTTACTTTTAATAACTCTAACGAAATTTTCTGTTGCGCGAAATCAAGCTTTTCTACTTTTTTGTTTAATTTGTCTATTCTATTATCTTTCAATTTATCCTACCCACCTTTCTTCTTCATTGCATTTATTTATTATTCGTATTATTCGTAATTCATCCCATCAATTCCTTTAAAAATAAATGTTTTCATAGTATGATTAAAAAATGAGGGAAACTGTCATGTAAAAATATGTAGACTTCTCCAACTGATTGTTTACTTTATGAAGCAAACAGAAATGTCTAATCATCGTTTTTGATACATGCTAGCTACTTACAGATAAGAGATAAGTATACTAACCGGAGGGAAAAACGTGTCAACTGGATTTTCTATTTTTATTATTTTTTGGACCATCGTATTGTTTGTACTCATGTCTATTGGTGGTTTCTTTATGTTTCGAAAATTTTTAAAAAGGCTTCCTAAAGCCGATGGAATGAGTGAACTAGATTGGCAAGATTATTATATTAAAAAAGCTTTACCAATGTGGATACCTGAAGCAAAACAATTGTTAAATGAACTGGTTCAACCTGTTCCCGAGTTATTTCGCGATGTAGCCAAACAAAAAATTGCTGGTAAAATTAGTGAAATTGCTCTTAAAGAAAAAGCTTCTACCATTACAAATGACCTTATTATCCGTGGGTATATCCTTGCAACACCAAAAAGAGATCATAAATTTTTAATTAAAACGTTACAAAAAAAGGCTATCGATCTTACCCCGTATAAACACTTATTTTAATCAGTATTGGCGACTCCTTCTTTCATTTTGTAAAGGAGACGCCTTTTTAATGTTCAGTTCGTTAGCTACATGCTGATTCGATAAAGAAATCTTCCATCAGCAGGACTTTTGCACTTCCGTTCACTGATGGTTAAATCAACTTATCCCACTTTTATCAAAAAAACAGTGCCCCTAGCGCTCGTAGCTAAATACGGGCAGTTTGATCCGCTACTTAATTGTTTTTTTAGGTTCTACCTTGCCATTTTGAAGTGGTTGACATACTGCTTGTTAGTAAGGGATAAAGGATTTTCTATCATACTCCTACCCATTACAGAATGAAATCGTTGCTAGTTATTTTTTATTCTACAGCATGCTCTCCGCTTCCATATGTTTAGGTAACAACTATAACACTGTAGTGATGGAAGAACGTCCTCCACCGATGAAAAGGTTTTTTATTGACGCTCCTCTGGACTTTCTATTAATTTTAAAATACTATATAACGTTTCTATTTTTGGCATTGTGACATTTTGTTGGTTTGCTAAGCGCAAAGCACCACCTTGTAAATGTTCTACTTCTAGAAAGAGGTTTTTTCGTAAATCTTGATGCATACTGGATGTACTTTCATATGGTAAACGTGTAATTTGTTCCGTCACCACTTGCCTAAAATCATCTTCTAACTGAACACCAAATGATTTTGCTAATTGATACATTTCCATTGCAACATCTTGAAAGGTACTCAATACCATTTCTTTTTCACGAACTGCTCCAATCGGACGTCTAGATGTAGTAGTCATAGCTGAATAAGGAACAATAAACGCGTATTTTCTCCAAATATAAAATAAAATATTTTGTGCTAATTTATCTGTCATATTCGCTTTAGTTGTTATTTGTTTTAATTTTTCACACCATTCATGTTGAGATTCATGTAACGCACCAAAAATGATTTGATCATTTTTCGTCGTATGTAAAATATGACCTTTTTCATTTAAAGTAGAAATAATAAAGCATAAACCACCTAGTACATTCTCCTTGCCATACTTCTCTTGTAAAATCGGATAATGCTCATATCCATTTAATAAAGGTAAAATTTTTGCTCCTCTTTTTACCAACTCATCTAACGTAGGGAATGTTCCTTCAAGATGATACCCTTTTACTGCTAGAATCACGAGATCACATTCTTTTACCTCATCTGCTTCTGTCACCATTTTCAAATCAGAAATAGATGTATTCCCATTTACACTTTCAATGTACAATCCTTCCTCTTTTAACTGTTTAAATCTATTGGCACGGACAAGGAACGTAACATCTGCTCCCGCTTCTGCTAACCGAGCACCATAATATCCACCAACTGCCCCTGCACCAATTACAACAATTTTCATATTCCAATCCCCTTTTCTACTTGTTTTTCAGAAATGACTTCTATTCCATGTTTTCGTAATAAAGCAGCAGTTATGCCTTGACCACTAATTTTATAATTGGAAAATGTTCCATCATACACAAAGTTGCTACCACACGATGGGCTTGATTCTTTCAAAATTACCTTTGTTGCACCAACTTTTTTTACTACCTGTAACGCTTCATGCGCTCCTTTTAAAAAAGCGTTTGTTACATCTTTTCCTTGTTTCGTGATCACTTTTGCTTTTCCTTCTAAAACATCGTCCGCTGTCCCATTTATGATTTCCGCAGGTTCTCGGGGTACTGGTAATCCCCCTAAAACTTCTGGACAAACGATGACAGCTTGTTTTTTTTCTACTAATTCATTAATGGGGTTGGTTTTGTTATCCTTTCCGTCATATCTACATTTTTCACCCGCTAAACAAGCACTTACGACAATCATTTTATCCTCCTTATTGATAAGAAAAAATGTACCCGTGAGAAACAGGTACATTTTTAATTTTCCTTATAAAATTGAATAAGCTGGTTTTTTCGGAACCACTTTTACAATCGATGTAGCTAATATTTCAACAACACGATTCTCTCTGACAGAAATAGATATAAACATTTTGTTAATCTTCACTAGCTTTCCACTAATTCTACTACCATTTGACAAATAAATAATCACATCTTGCATTTTTTTTTGGTATTGATTAAGTTTCGCTAAAAACTGCACATCTTGCATACACAAGACCTCCAACAACATCATAAGAAAATTATGTAACTTTTTTAATATTATACACTTACATGATTCATTATCCAATATTTTTATAAATTTTTAACAAATTTGTTTTCTATATCGAAACGCTTTTTAGCGATTGTCGACATTTTCTGGATACATATCGTGATTCATTAATCGAAAAGTTGCCATTTCCTCATATTTTGTATTTGGTTTACCATAATTGCCATATGGATCAATGGAAATCCCCCCACGAGGCGTAAATTTCCCCCATACTTCAATATACCGCGGATCCATTAGTTCGATTAAATCATTCATGATTGTATTGATACAATCTTCATGGAAATCACCGTGATTTCGGAAACTAAATAAGTATAGTTTTAATGATTTACTTTCTACCATTTTTATATCTGGAATATAACTTATGTAAATAGTCGCAAAATCAGGTTGCGATGTAATAGGACATAAGCTAGTGAACTCTGGACAATTAAATTTCACAAAATAGTCACGTTGAGGATGTTTATTTTCAAATGTCTCTAAAACGCTAGGGTCGTAATCCATTGCATATTTTGTACCCGAACTTCCTAAAAGTGAAACTCCTTTTAAATCTTCTTTTTTTCTACCACATGACATTCTTCGTCACTCCTTTTGTTTTTTCTACCCTACATCGTAATGGAATAAAAGACAATTTGCAAAGTTTAACGACAAAAAAGTTGATGACAAACGACAATTTTTGCCACCAACTTTTTTCGGGTTGTTTCACTTATCATTCGGTTATTTGTGTTCTAAGACAACTTTATAAGAAGGACGATCATTTGCAATAAATTTTACTTCACTTATTTTATATTCTAACGAATAGTTAGGTAAACAAACTGTTTCTGCTAATAGCATTGCTTTAATCTCTTGTTCATTAAAATCAAAAGAGTCTCTCGGTTCTAACTCATTAGTCTTTTGATTCATCGAGAAAAATTTGACTAACATCGATATCTCACTTCTTTCTTGTTCTTATCCATCGTCAACATATAGATAATGGTCTTTCTTGTTTTACCCGTCTCTCACTTTTTTAAACTTCATTCTTTATTGATGCACATAAAGAAAATTGTTGTTGTAACCTTTCTTTCGGTAATGATTTTCCGATTAAAACTAGTTGACTTTTGCGTTCTTCTTTCTTTTTCCATTCCATTCCTACCTCACTAGAAAATAAATGATACAATCCTTGCAAAACAAGACGTTTATTTTTTCCAAAAATGGACAGAATACCTTTATAACGTAAAAGATTATCACCTAGCATATGAAGTTCATCGTTAATAAAGTGATGAACCTTCATAACATCAAGTGGTCTTGTTTCTTCTAACACCATCGATTCCACTTTTGCATGATGGAGGTGTGGCACTGACTCATAGACAAAATCCATTGTCGGATGAACATCAAAAGTAAAACGATTAAATATTGTTGAAAATGGAACATCACAAAATGAAACAGCTTTCATTTCGCAAAAGGCGTTTCTTTCCCGCAATTGCTGAAAAACAGATTCAAGAATATTTGGTTCCACTTCGTTCGCTTTGTTCACTAATACAACATCAGCACAACCAATTTGCACTTCATTTTCCTCATACATAATATGTTTGGGAAAATGGATAGCATCTATAACTGTTACAATACAATCTATATGGTAGGTTTCTCGAATGAGTTGGTCATTAAAAAATGTATGAATGACTTGTAAAGGATGAGCCATTCCACTTAATTCCACTACTAATCGATTGAAAACAAGTTCTTCATTTAAAAATTTCATCATTAATTGCGCTAATACGTCTTCTAATTCATTTTGTGTTACACAGCAAATACAACCATTTTTCAATGTATGAATGGTTTCATATTTTGTCTTGTTTAATAATTGATCGTCAATGGAGACGCTTCCAAACTCATTCATTATAACAGCTATTTTTTCACCGTGGTCCCCATTTAAAATATGGTTCATAAGCGTTGTTTTCCCAGCACCTAAAAATCCAGCAACGATTGTAACTGGAATTTCAATTTTTCGAATCATTTGCTTCACTCCTTTTACTCCAACACAATTGTAACATTTATGTACTGATATCGCTCTTTTTGCTTACAACGTTGCCTAGACTTTTTCACCTGTACTATCGTATTAGTATTCCTTTTTTTATTGAAAAAAGGCAAAAAAATATATGGGATAGAAAGATTTTTCCTGTATTTTTCTTTTATATTTTGATAAAATGTAACATAAGTGTTTGTTACACTTATGTGATGACCTTATTATCATTTGCTATATCACCATGCAAAGGAGGGCTTACTTTGACAACACATCGTGACGATCTTGATTTTGATTTTAATCCCATTTTAGATATTACAGAGTTATTATATGATGCAAAAAGACCTTTGGCGAACGATGAATAGGAGGAATGAAAAAGACGGCACTAGTCGTCTTTTTCTATCACCATTTACTGAATATTCTACAAAAATACTAGATAAATAGATTTTTGTTGTCTATAATAAATATAGATAGACCATTGCTTTGTCTTTATATTGGTTTTGTACTATAACAAACCGTGCGACTATACATTGATACATAACTGCAATGGATTTTCAAATAGGTGAAAGGAGTGAAGAAGCAACTATCTATCCTCTTGTGATAGAGCTTGCATGTACTATGGAAAAGAAAACTTTAATTGAAGAATTAAATGAATTTAATGAATTTCCAGTACCTACTTACGAAGAATGGAAAGAAGCGGCAATCAAATCTTTAAAAGGCGCTGATTTTAATAAGCGATTACTAACGGAGACTTACGAAGGTATTACATTACAACCTATGTACCAAAGAAAAGATATTGAAAATTTATATACCGCTTCTTTTCCTGGAGAATACCCTTATCTTAGAAGTACAACTGTATTAGATTACGTCCAAAAACCATGGGATGTAGCGCAAGAAATTCAATTATTTGATCCAAAGTCGTTCAATGAAGTGAGCAAAAAACAATTAACGGTTGGACAAACTGCTTTAAATGTTCGCATTGAGAATCAACAAAAGAAAAACACTGGGAACGAAGAAATTTTTACAGGGACAAATATGCTTGACTATGAAGATGTCAAAATCGCATTTGATGGCATTGATTTAGAAAATGTTCCTTTATATGTAAACGCCCCATTCTTCCCAATGGCATATCATATAACGATTGTTGATGTGATGAAAGAAAAAGGACAAGATCCAGCTAAATTATCTGGATCCATCGCATATGATCCTATCGCTACACTAGCGACAAATGGTTCTTTAAAAGTAAACGTAAAAGAAACTCTCGATTGGATGGCAGAACAAACAAAATGGGCAATCGAACATACACCAAATGTTCAAACTATTCTTGTTAGCGGCCATCATTATAAAAACGGTGGCGGAAATGCTATTGATGAATTAACTTATACTTTTGCGACTGCTGTTTATTACATTCGTGAACTTCAAAGTCGCGGGTTATCAATTGATGATATTGCACCACGCATTCGTTTTGAATTTTCAATCGGTTCGAAAGTATTTATCGAAATTTCAAAATTACGTGCTGCTCGTGCTATTTGGGCAAACATCATTAGCGCATTTGGCGGAAATGAAACATCTCAAAAAATTCATATTCACGCACGTACCGCTCGTTTTACAAAAACAGTTTATGATCCGTATGTAAATATGCTTCGCGGAACAGTAGAAGCATTTAGCGCTATTATCGGTGGCGTGGAAAGCTTACACGTAAGCCCATTTGATGAAGAAATTAGAGAATATGATGAATTTTCAGAACGAATTGCTCGTAATACACAACTTATTTTAAATGAAGAATCTCATTTATCTAAAGTTGCAGACCCAGCAGGTGGTTCTTGGTTCATTGAATCCTTAACATTCGCATTTGCTGAAAATGTATGGAATGCGTTCCAAGATATTGAGAAAAACGGGACTATCATAGATGCACTTGAATCAAATGTAATACAAGCAAAACTTAATAAAACGAAAGAAAAACAAATTGCCAATATTAAAAAGCGAAAAGATATTTTTGTTGGTACTAATATGTACCCTAACTTACATGAAGAATCCATTTCTTCTAATTATGAGGAACATCAAAAAGTACGCGATGCATATTGGGCAGGAAAAGAAGTAAAAGCTTGTTCTACAGCAATTTCTTCTGTTGCATCATTAGAAGCTGCGTTAAAAGATGGTGTATCTGTTTCTTCTATCATTGATACATTTACTCCAGAACAACGAACAGTTACTCCTATTGAGGAATTCCGCGGTGCTGAGTTATTTGAGGAATTACGTCGCAACGCTGACCAATTTATGGAGAAAAACGGTAGCCGACCTGTTGTCTACTTAGCAACACTTGGTGCATTAAAAATGCATAAACCTCGTGCTGATTTTGCAAAAGCATTTTTTGAAACTGGTGGTTTTGCTATCGATTATGGACAAGGTTCAGAAACAGCAGAAGAAGCAGCGAAAAAAGCGGTTGATTCAAAAGCGAAAATTGTTGTTATTTCCTCTACAGATGAATACTACGAAAAATTAGCAGCTGATACTGCTCGTTTAATCAAAGAACAAGCTATAGACGTAACAATCGTATTAGCAGGTAAACCAACTGAAGAATTACAACAATCATTAAAAAATGCTGGTGTAGAACATATGATTTATGCTGGCTGTAACACATATGATTTATTAGCATTACTTCAAAAAGAGAAAGGAGTCTTAGCATGAAAAACCCGGATTTCTCCAAAATCTCATTAACGATGGACCACGGAAACGACTCCTATGAAGCGTGGAAGCAAAAAGCAGAAGCTACGCTAGGTACATCGATGGATCAGTTATTGTTTAAAACATTGGAACAAATTGATGTAAAACCTATCTATACAAAAGATGATATTGATGGTATGAAGCATCTAGATTATGTTGCAGGTATTGCACCTTACCTTCGTGGGCCATACCCAACTATGTACGTGCAACGTCCATGGACAATTCGTCAATATGCAGGGTTCTCGACTGCGGAAGAAAGTAACGCTTTTTACCGACGAAACTTAGCTGCTGGACAAAAGGGATTATCCGTTGCATTTGACCTTGCTACACACCGTGGATATGACTCTGATCATCCTCGTGTTGTTGGAGACGTTGGTAAAGCTGGTGTTGCGATTGACTCCATTATGGACATGAAGATTTTATTTGATGGCATTCCGTTAGATAAAATGTCTGTTTCTATGACAATGAATGGCGCTGTTCTTCCAGTCCTTGCTTTTTATATTGTAGCAGCAGAAGAACAAGGCGTTAAACCAGAACAATTATCTGGAACAATTCAAAATGATATTTTAAAAGAATATATGGTGCGTAACACATATATTTATCCGCCAGAACCATCTATGAAAGCTATAGCGGATATTTTTGAATATACATCGAAATATATGCCAAAATTCAATAGTATTAGTATCTCTGGCTACCATATGCAAGAAGCTGGTGCAACAGCTGATATTGAACTAGGATACACGCTTGCTGACGGTTTGGAATATGCTCGTACAGGTCTTGCAGCAGGGATTGATATTGACTCTTTTGCACCACGTCTAAGTTTCTTCTGGGGAATTGGAATGAACTATTTCATGGAAGTAGCGAAAATGCGTGCAGGTCGATTAATTTGGGCAAAGTTAATGAAACAATTTAACCCAAAAAATCCAAAAACATTAGCATTGCGGACACACTCTCAAACATCTGGATGGTCATTAACAGAGCAAGATCCGTTTAATAACGTTGCTCGTACATGTATTGAAGCACTTGCTTCTTCCCTTGGTCATACTCAATCGCTTCATACAAACTCTCTTGATGAAGCAATCGCATTACCGACAGACTTCTCTGCTCGAATTGCACGTAATACACAACTTTATTTACAAGATGAAACTGGTATTACTCGTGTTCTAGATCCATGGGGTGGTTCATACTATGTAGAATCATTAACGGCAGAACTTGTGAAAAAAGCATGGGCTCACATCCAAGAAATCGAAGAACTCGGTGGTATGGCAAAAGCGATTGAAACTGGTCTTCCAAAAATGCGTATCGAAGAAGCTGCGGCTCGTCGTCAAGCGCATATCGATTCAGGAAAAGAAACGATTATTGGTGTGAATAAATATCGTCTTGAAAAAGAAGACCCGATCGATATTTTAGAAATTGACAATACTGCAGTTCGTGAAGCACAAATCGCACGTTTAAACGAATTACGCGCAAACCGCGATGAAACTCGTGTACAAGAAGCACTTAATGCTATTACAAAAGCAGCAAAAACAGGAGAAGGTAACTTACTCGCTCTTGCTGTTGATGCAGCCCGTGCACGCGCAAGTCTCGGCGAAATTTCCGACGCTTATGAAAAAGTAGTCGGTCGACATAAGGCGGTGATTAGATCGATTTCTGGAGTATACAGCCAAGAATATGGTGAAGAAGAAGAAGTAGCAGTTGTTCGTGAGATGTGTGACAAATTCGAAGAAGAAGAAGGTCGCCGTCCACGTATTATGGTAGCAAAAATGGGGCAAGACGGACATGACCGCGGTGCAAAAGTTATCGCAACAGCATTTGCTGACTTAGGTTTTGACGTTGATATCGGTCCTTTATTCCAAACACCGGAAGAAACAGCTCTTCAAGCAGTAGAAAACGACGTACATGTTGTTGGATTTAGTTCTCTTGCTGCTGGTCATAAAACATTATTACCACAACTAGTGGAAGAACTTAAAAAATTAGGTCGTGAAGATATTATTGTCATTATCGGTGGCGTAATTCCTGCACAAGATTATGAATTCTTATATGAAAAAGGAGCATCACTTATTTTCGGCCCAGGTACCGTTATCCCAATTGCTGCACAAAAAGTTCTTGAGGAAATTAAACGTCGCTTAGAGGATGAGGAATAAGATGACGAATTTTAAAAAGCCGGAGTGGGCACAAAACGAAGCGCACGACACAAGTCGTGTTGCAGAAGGTGTGAAGCATGGGCATGATGGGTTTAACGACTCATCTCCCTCCCCTACTTCGCAAAAAAAATCCGTAAAACGAAAAAAACTAAGTATTGAGGATTATGTAAAAGGTGTTTTAAACAACGATAGAAGTGTTCTTGCACAAACCATTACTTTAATTGAAAGTAATGCTCCAAAGCATATGGATATGGCACAACAAGTATTACAACAACTATTACCTCATACCGGAAAATCTATCCGTGTCGGAATTACTGGAGTTCCTGGTGCAGGCAAAAGTACATTTATCGAAGCTCTTGGGCAATATTTATGTAAAAAAGGACATAAAGTTGCCGTATTGGCAGTCGATCCAAGTAGCACGGTTACGCGTGGAAGTATCCTTGGGGACAAAACAAGAATGGAACAACTTAGTCGGGAAAAAAATGCCTTTATTCGTCCCTCTCCATCCGGTGGAACATTAGGTGGGGTAACAAGAAAAAGTCGGGAAACAATGCTTGTTTGTGAAGCGGCTGGTTTTGATGTCATTTTAGTGGAAACTGTTGGCGTAGGACAAAACGAAGTATCTGTTCGGAATATGGTAGATTTCTTTTTATTACTTGCAATTACTGGTGCAGGAGATGAATTACAAGGAATCAAAAAAGGAATCATGGAGTTAGCAGATGCTATTTTAGTTCACAAAGCGGATGGCGATAATTTACGAAAAGCCAAAGTTGCTCGAGCGGATTACAACCAAGTACTTCACTACTTACAACCAGCAACAGAAGGTTGGATGACGCAAGCTCATGTTGCTTCTAGCTATACAGGAGAAGGAATTTCTGATATATGGAATGTTGTGGAAACATTCCAAGAAAAAATGGTGAAAAGTGGCGTATTGCATAAGCGACGCGAGTCCCAAACATTAGATTGGATTAATGAAATGGTAGAAGAACAATTACTATTCCGTTTCAAACAACATCCAGTCATCAAAGAGCAAAAACCTTTTATTGAACAAGATGTTTTAGCTGGTCGATTATCACCAACAAAAGCAGCAAAAGATTTATTACAACTTTTTGATCGTGAACATAAATAAAAGCTACGGAAAAATCCGTAGCTTTTTTTATATGCCCTACCATTTCCCTTTCCCCTTTTCATCCACTTCATTCTGATTCCTTTGCATACTTTCCCTACATCTAATTCGTACTCCTTAGCACTATTGATGACTTTCTTTTAAGCGGTGAAAACGAAACCAAGTTTTTTTCGTCGGTTTCACAATTTTTGCTTCTACTACGTTTTTATTTTTTAGCGATTCGATAATCTCCTCCATTTTTTGTAATCGCTCCGTTATTAACTCCAATTCTTTCCGATGATTTAACAACTGTACAGTTACTACTTCGTCTGCTTTTTGTTGCACCATTCGTTCTAAATGATTCATCCGATGCATCAACTCATCAAAAGAAGCAGACACCGTTGTCTCTTTAGGAGACTCTCCCCATTTCGCACAAGATACTTCTGATAATGTCGTTCCGTTATCAACTTGTTTTTTTATTTCTGATAATACTGCAATATCTTCTTCCCCATACACATAATGACCAACATCATTTTTAGAAATTCGGATGTTAAAATATTTTATCCAGGACAACATCGTTCTTGGATTAATCCCTAATTTTTCTGCCACTTCTTTCGTCTTCCATTCCATCTTTGTCCCTCCTTTATTCCTTCTTACGTTGAATCTTTCCAGCTAAAGAAAGCATCTCCTTCATGAATGACAAAACTAGTGTCTTCTCGCTAAAGTTAGTGCTATTTCCCTTTCTATTTCGACGAATTCTACTATTCTTGAAAGACAAAGAAAGATATGAGATAATTTATTATCGCCATACCTTTTTCTATATGTATGTTTCAACAAAACAGTAAAAGGTGTAGAATAAAGGTGTCCCCTTGCATCATAGCAATTAAAGAAAGCATATGTTATGATAATAAAAATTTAAGTTTAAACGAATGAATAAGAGGAAGAGATTTCAATGAAATTTCATTATCCAAATGGGAAAAAAAATCGTTCTTTTTCCGGGACGCTACCGAAACAAGAAGTGAACTATGCTAATCGAGGGATGTCATTAGAAGATGATTTAAATGCAACGAACAACTATTATTTACAAATTGGACGAGCCGTTATTCATAAAAAGCCAACGCCTATTCAAATTGTAAAAGTAGATTATCCGAAGCGAAGTGCGGCTGTTATTCGTGAAGCCTACTTCCGCCAAGCGTCTACAACGGACTACAACGGAATTTATAAAGGGAAATATATTGATTTTGAAGCGAAAGAAACGAAACAAAAGCAGTCTTTCCCCCTTGCAAACTTCCAGGAGCATCAAATTGACCATATGCGTTTAATTATGCAACAAGAAGGAATCTGTTTTGTTATCCTTCGCTTCACCCATACAGATGAAGTATATTTATTAGACGCTAAACATTTGATTAGTTTTTGGGATAACAAAGAACGAAAATCAATGCCAAAAAAATGGATTGAAGAAATGGCACATCTCATCCCTTTTAGCTATCAACCAAGGATTGATTATTTATCAATTATCGATCGACATTATTTCGATTGAAAGGTAGGATTCTTATGACAGACAATACTAAATCTCGCTCTGCACGACGAGCACAACAAAAAAAAGCAAATAAAAAAGGTAAACCGAAACGCAATGTATGGAAAAAAATCATGATGTCTATTTTATTAGTAGGTGTCGTGATGATGGTTGCTGGAATTGTTACCTTTTTTGTCATGATAAAGGATGCTCCTGAACTAGATGACAAAATGTTAAAAGATCCACTCTCTTCTACTATTATTACGAGTGATAATGAAGAGATTACATTACAAGGAGCAGAACGAAGAACAGCAGTAGATATTCAAGAAGTACCGGAACACGTTGAACATGCTTTTATTGCAATTGAAGATGTTCGTTTTCGAGAACATCACGGAGTTGACCCGAAACGGATTTTTGGTGCTGTTATTGCTAATATAAAAGAAGGATATGGCTCTGAAGGTGCAAGTACGATTACACAACAAGTTATTAAGTTATCATTTTTAACGCCAGAAAAAACGATTAAACGGAAAGTACAAGAGCAATATTTAGCAGTTAAACTAGAACAAAATTATTCAAAAGATCAAATTTTAGAAATGTACATGAATAAAATCTATTTTTCACAAGGCGCATATGGTGTGGAAACAGCTGCGAAAACGTACTTTAATAAAAGTGCAAAAGAACTGACCATTGATGAAGCAGCCCTATTAGCTGGTATTCCACAGCGACCTAGTTATTACGATCCTGTTCAAAACCCGGAAGCAGCAAAAGAACGTCGGGATATCGTTATTAGCCAAATGGAAAAATACGGTTTTATTACTAGTGACGAAGCTCGCGAAGCGACAGCAAAACCAATCCAAGTCGAACGACCGAAAGAACAAGTATTAAAATACGATGCATTTATTAGTCAAGTTATTCAGGAGCTCGAGGAAACGAAAGAAATTGATAAAAACGATATTTATAATGGCGGATTAAAAATTTATACGACGTTAAATACAAAAGCACAAGATACATTAGATCAAATCTTAAATACCGAAGAGTATGTCAGCTATCCAGATGAACAATTACAAGCTGGTGTCACACTATTAGATACAAAAACAGGTGCTGTCTTAGCATTAGGTGGTGGACGTCATCAAGAAAAAATTTCTCGAGGATTAAATCATGCAACACAAATTAAACGTCAACCAGGTTCTACTGCAAAACCAGTTTTAGCTTATGGACCAGCTATTGAGTATTTAAAATGGCCTACAGCAAAAATAGTAAAAGATGAGCCGTATCAATACTCCTCAGGAAAAAAACTTAATAACTGGAACAATAGCTATGCGGGTAACATTACCATTCGGGAATCACTACGAAAATCATTAAATATTCCAGCAGTCAAAACATTTGAAAAAGTTGGAGTGTCAAACGTTCGAACTTTTGCGGAAGGATTAGGTGTTCCCTTAGATGATGGATTAAGCGAAAGATATGCCATTGGTGGATTTGATAATGGTATTGCCCCTATTCATTTAGCAGGAGCCTATGCGGCGTTTGGAAATAATGGCGTATACAATAAACCACATACTGTAGAAAAAATTGTCTACCCTGATGGACAAGAATTAGATTTAACGCCAGAATCAGAACAAGCGATGCATGATTACACTGCGTATATGATTACCGATATGTTAAAAGATGTCGTTCGTTCAGGAACTGGAACGAGAGCAAGCATTTCTGGTTTACCGATGGCTGGAAAAACTGGTACAACCAATTTTGAGGACAAATTTGGATTTCCAAAAGATGCGGTTCGCGATGCATGGTTTGCTGGCTATACGACCAATTATACGGTTGCAGTTTGGACAGGCTATGATAAAGCAACAAAAACGAAATATTTAACCGATAAAACTGGTTCTAGAATTTCTCAACAAATCTTTAAGTCATTAATGACCGAAATATCCAAAGGGGAAAAAACAACAGATTTCACTCAACCCAAATCGGTTGTTCGTGTAAAAGTTAATAAAACAACAGGTTTAAAAGCAGGCGAAGGAACACCGGAAGACTTAGTAACGAGCGAATTATTTATTCGTGGAACAGTTCCTAAAGAAATTACCCCTGCACCAAATAAAGAATTAACAGCACCGGCAGTTAAAGCAGAATACGACGCTACTACAAAACAAGTCAACGTTTCATGGGCGTATAAAGGAGAAATAAAAGGCTTTAAAGTAAAACAATCGGTAAATGGACAAGAAACAGAAACCGTCACAACAGATGTTTCTTTCACAATTCCAAATGCTATTCCAGATGCAACGTATACATTTACAGTCATTGCTATTGATAAAGAAACAGAAAAAGATAGTCCGCCTGGAACAGCTTCCATCAAAATACCAAATGAAGAGAAAGAAAAAGAAGAACAAAAAAAATTAGAAGAGGAACAGAAGCGGCTAGAGGAAGAGAAGTTGAAAGAGGAACAGAAACGATTGGAAGAAGAGCAGAAAAAACTAGAAGAAGAACAAAATCAGCAAGAACAACCTGCACCAACAACTCCAACTCCAGCTCCGACTCCACAGGCTCCTACCCCATCTACAAATAAGCAACCTGTTCCACAACCTTCTACGAATTAAGTACGTTATAAAAGCGAGGGAATGCCATTCGGCTATTCCCCCGCTTTTATTTTTCTCTTAACATTTACTTTTATTAATTCATCAAGTAATTGTTCTAATTGAATGCTAGAATGAAATAAGGTTGGTTTTTGTAAGATAAAGTTTACTCTTTCCACCACATTAATCGGTTTCCATTGGAAAGATGAAATAATCACGGATAAGTCGTCAAGAGAAACAAATCGGCGATGATTCATCCAAAATAAAGCATCTAAAAATAAAGCCAATGAAAATAGAAGTGGTTTACTTGCTTCTGTTTTTTTTCTTTGTTGAAAACATTCTTTGGCCTGCTGTAGTTTTTGTTGCGCTGATAAAAAGACAGTTGGAAGATAAGCATTTGGGTTTTCCCAGGGAGCGATTCCGTCAAGCTGATCAAGCATAAAAGGAGCAAGTAATAAGATCGTATCCCACTGTGCAGTATCGTCCATCTTTATTTTCGTCCCCCATTGATCAAATGGACTGTTACGAAGAGAAGCTAAGCTGTGCATTTCTTTCATGCTATCCTCTCTTTTCTTTTTTCATTCGTTTTTTTCCTTCACGACAAAGCTCTAATAATGGACAACTATCGCATTTCGGAGATTGGGATTTACAATGATATCTTCCAAAAAAAATGAAACGATGATGCGTGATTGACCATTCCTCTTTTGGGATTTTTCTCATTAATGTTTTTTCCACTTCTAATACGGTATCTTTGTAACGACAAATCCCTAATCGCTTCGAAACCCGTTCTACATGAGTATCTACTGCAATAGCGGGTACATCAAATGCCACTGAAGACACAACATTAGCTGTTTTTCTACCAACACCAGCAAGTTTCATTAATTCTTCTTTTGTTTGTGGCACTACCCCATTATAGTCTTCTAACAACGTTTGACAGCAATTTCGAATGTGTTTTGCCTTGTTTCGATATAATCCAATAGAGCGAATATCTTGTTCTACCTCTTCTAATGGTACTCCTAAAAAATCTTCTGGTGTTTTATATTTTTGAAATAAGTCCTTTGTTACTTTATTGACTAACGCGTCCGTACATTGAGCAGATAATATGACAGCAATTAAAAGTTCAAAAGGATTTTGATGGTGTAATTCGCAATGAGCATCCGGAAACATTTCTCCTATTGTATCTAATACGGTACGAATTTGCGCTTTTGTTAACATAAAATCCCCCTTATAAATCAAGCCAGTTGGCAATAGTAGGAATATTTGTTTTTTTCGAAGCATTTACTTGTTGTTTCTGAACTAATTGTTTTTTGCGAAACTGTTTCGTATGCTCTTTTACTTGTTCCACTGTTCGAATACCGTTTTTCCCCCATTCAAATAAAATCCGATCAATATAACGGAGGTTTAATTTATTCGAAAAAACCGCTTCTTTTAATGCTTCTAAAATAATTCGTTCAGGATATAAATCTTCATCTAACCATTTTCCAATCATTTCACATTCCATCGGAGTAAGCGGACGAGCAAACTCTTTTTCAAATGTAAGAAATACGTTCACATCGTCTTCTTTTATCATACTTTCCATTTCTTCTTCCCGTTCTGTCACTAACAGTAACTTTTTCCATAATGGAACTAACGTATAATATTCTTGACGAAAATCATCTTCAATTTTTTCTTCAATATTCAGAAACCCTTTTTGTATTAAACGTTGCATCATTTCCATACTTTCCGCACTAGATAATGTCATGACCGAAGCAAAATCGTCTGGCGTAGGAAATTTCTTTCCACTAGAAAGAAAGGCATGTACATGCAACAGAAAAAAAGCTTCTGTTTCATTGATTCCTAAATCTTTATAATGTTTTAAAAATAAGTTAGGAATGGAAGTATATCCACTTTCTATCCATTTTAATGCGTAATCTTGTTCATTCATGTTTGCCACCTCAATCGTATTATACCATGAAAAGAAGAAAGCAACCTGCGAACCAGATTGCTTTCTTCTTTGTTCTTATTTTGTATGGTTTTCCATAAAACGAGTGATACGATCAATCGCCGCTTCTAATAATTCTAAACTTGTTGCATAAGAAAGTCGAGCGTTATCAGGTGCTCCGAACCCTGACCCAGGAACAATGGCGACTTTTTCTTCTTCTAACAATGCTTTGACCCAATCATCAACGGAAGAAAATCCGCTGATTTTAGCAGCTTCTTTCACATTTGGAAATAAATAAAATGCACCTTTTGGTTTGACGCACGTTACACCTGGAATTTTAACTAAACGTTCGTAAATTTTAGTTAAACGTCCTTCAAATGCACGACGCATTTCTTCCACTGGTTCTTGTGGTCCCTCATAAGCTGCAATTGCACCATATTGCGACATCGTTGTTGGGTTACTTGTAGAGTGAGAAGCTAAATTCGTCATTGCTTTAATGATTTGTTCATTTCCTGCAGCATATCCAATCCGCCAACCTGTCATCGAATAAGATTTACTTACACCATTAATAATAATTGTTTGTTCTTTTAATGATTCTGATAATTCAGCTATAGAAATATGTTTCGCATCTCCATACACCAATTTTTCATAAATTTCATCTGATACAATTAAAATATTATGTTTTAAACATACTTCTCCAATTGCTTGAAGCTCTTCTTTTGTATAAAGTGTACCAGTTGGGTTACTTGGAGAGTTGATAATAACCGCAACTGTTTTATCAGTAATAGCTGCCTCTAATTCTAGTGCAGTGATTTTAAACTCATTTTCTTCTTTCCCGTCTACATAAATAGGAGTACCATCTGCAAGCTTAATTTGTTCTGGATAACTTACCCAATAAGGAGTTGGAACAATTACTTCGTCACCTTCATCTAAAATGGCTTGAAAAAGAGTATATAAAGCATGTTTTGCACCAGTACAAACGATAATTTCATTCGGTTTATATGTTAAATGCTGATCTCTTTCAAATTTTTTAATAATGGCTTCTTTTAAAGAAGCAAGTCCTGATGAAGGTGTATATTTCGTTTGTCCTTCATTTGTTGCTTTAAAGGCAGCGTCAATAATGTGTTTCGGAGTATTAAAATCTGGTTCACCCGCTCCAAGACCAATAACATCATAACCTTCTGCTTTTAGTGCTTTTGCTTTTGCTGTTATTGCTAACGTAGAAGATGGTGTTAATGTTGCTACACGACTTGATAATTTAACCACAAAAATTCCTCCTTAAAATGTAAAAATGACACCTGCATCAATATAGGCCTTTTCACTTGATGCAGCTAATTAAATATTAATTATCTGAGAGGGTATACCGTTTATAAAGCTCTCCCGTAGTAAAACGGACATAATGATAATTATAATTTTCTTCTTCGTCAGTATAAACGATTTCCCATAATGGTGTGTTTTTTTCCATTCCTAATCGAATATCGACCAATTCTGTTACTTGTTGTTCCCTTTTTACTTGTTCGATAGCTTCTTTTTTCGTCATTCCTTTAGAAGCAGCTACAACGAATAAGTCGCCTTTTTTTTCAGGAACAAAAACAAGTACATTTTTCTTATCCTGCGTACGACCTTGAACAATGTGATACGATTCATTACCGTGATAGTATGTGACAGTATCAATGCGCTCGATATTCGCTTCTTGCTGCGCTTTTTGAACTGCTTTTTTTTGACTACTGTTTACATCATGACGAATAGATTGATAATATGCCGTTAAGAGACCAAATATGACGATGACGATTCCAACGATTATCCAAGTCCATTTTTTCACTTGCATCACCAGTTTTACGTGCGATAAATGGTAAAGACCATCTTATCGTCATCCTCTTCATCTAATGAAAGACCAAATATTAAATCTTGGTCTTTTAACGTCCGATTTAAGCAATCAACAACTTTATATAAATCTTTTGCTTGCTCAATTCGAACAGTTGACAACACCTCTTGCTTGTTTTCCATAAAAATCCTCCTACTTTTTTCTACACTATAACCATAGTGTAAAAGACTACCTATTATCATTATAGCAATTGTTTTCTTAATTAACAGTTAAAATTCTTCCGTTTTAGAAAAAATATTCGAGTCTGCTTCAATTATTTATCCTTGTAATCGATCCATTGATTGTTTTGCTTCAAACATAATTTTTTCTTCGTCAAAGATTATCAATTCTCTATCTCGCATCAAACATTGTCCATTTACGTATACGTCTGAGATATCTTGTCCACTTGCTGCATACACAAAATGACTAACCATTTCTTTTTCTGGTTGTAGATGCACGTTATTCTGAGGATTAATTGTAATAAAATCAGCCTTTTTTCCAATTTGTAAAGTCCCAATATCGTTCATTTGTAGAGATTTTGCACCGTTTTCCGTCGCCATTAATAACGCATCATGTACCGATAATGCATCTGCTTTTTGCTCTACCCCTTTTTGCAACATGACCGCAACCCTCATTTCTTGAATAAGATCTAAATTGTTATTCGATGCCACACTATCTGTTCCTAACGATACATTTATTCCTTTTTCCATCATTTTAGTAATAGGAGCAACTCCAGAACCTAATTTAAGATTACTGTTTGGGTTGTGCGAAACAGACACATCATATGCTTGTAACAAGTCTAGTTCATGCTCTGTGACATGAACAACATGTGCAAGTAAAGTAGGACACTCGAAATAACCTAAATCATGTAAGTATTCAATCGGTCTTTTCCCAGTTTGTTGTTTTACATTTTCCACTTCTGTTTTTGTTTCCGCGGCATGTAGATGCATTCCTACTCCGAGTTGTTTCGCCAAATCTAAACTTTTTTCTAAAAATCTTGTTGGACATGTGTACGTGGAATGCGGTGCTACCATCGTGGTAATACGACCATTTCCTTTTTGGTTCCAGTTCTCAATAAACGATTTTGTATGTTGTAATTTTGCTTCCCAAGCTGTTTCTTCACCAAATCCTAACATGCCACCCATAATAGATGCCCGCATGCCACTTTCTTCTACTTCTGCCGCGATTTCATTTGTATATAGAGGATGATACATATCTAAAAAGGTTGTGGTACCATTTTTAAGCATCTCTACCATCGCTAAACGGGTAGCTCGAACAATGTCTTCCTTTGTTAATTTTTCTTCTTTTGGCCAAATATAGGATTGTAACCATGTTTCTAGCGGAACGTCATCCCCAACTCCACGAAAAAAAGTCATGCCTGCATGACCATGTGTATTAATAAGCCCTGGAAACACCCACTTTCCTCGTAAAGAAATGACGTCCGCATCCACTTCCCGCTTAAAAGAAGCAATGGTACCATTTTCAATCGTCATTGGTTCGTTTTGCCCACTTACTACACCATCTCTTTTCCGAACGATGATTCCATCAGTAAAAGTTATTTTCATGTTATTCCCATCTTTCTATTATTTTCCTTCCCATTTTGTTTGAACAAAAATAAGGTCATATGTATCTTTTGTACATTTTACCACGACATGTCCGGTTTGGTGGATATTATAGATTTCAATCCATTTTTCTCGCATCATTTCTACAATCTCTTTCTGTTGTTTCTTTGAATGAAAAAGAATTAATTCTGTATCATTATTGTCTACAAAAGATTCTAAAAAAGAAGATTGGAGGAGCGATTCATGTAAAAAAACTAGTTCTATTGGTTTTTCAGTAACTAATTTTTCTAAAATCGAAATATTTCCTTTATTTAAAAATAAAAAATGATGGTCGCCATACGTTAACCGAATATGCTTTTTTTCAATACCACTATCGATAAATTGCAAGTGAAGATGGTCAAAAAATATGTCCGTGCATATTTCTATCTCGTTTTGTTCAGCCGGAAACACAAGTTCCTTCATCGGAACATCTTTCTGAACTTGGTCGATTATCATTTTTTTTTCGTCTGTTTGTTCTAATATAATAGCGGTATCAATCATCTTTATTTTATACATGGATAAATAATATACTAGTTCTTCTTTACGATAAGTACCACCTAAATCAACTAATATCGACTGATTTTTTTTATCTTTTATTAAAACAGCGCTTCCTTCTTGCATCGGTAAAAAAATAACTAACAACTCTTCTTCTTTTAATGTAACATCGATCTTTTCTTCTGGAACAATCCCTATCATAAAACTAATAAAGATAGAACATAAAACGCCATACAACACTATCACTTCCTCTACCATGGTTTTTCGGTGGAAAAAGAATGACGAAACATCAGCTCATCATATATAGTGTGCACGGCGCTTGTTTGTTTATCCATCATGAACCAGGTGGCACAACTCCCACTGATGGAAAAATTCTTTATATTAAAAAGCGTTTTGTTTCTTCTGCTAGCTTTTCTAATGGAGCTTCGATAATTTCTACCTTTGGAAGCGATTGAATGAAGTACTTCCCGTAACGTGTCGTCACAATTCTGCGGTCTAACACGTATACAATTCCTTTATCTTGACTTGTTCGGATCAATCGACCAAATCCTTGTTTAAAACGAATCACAGCTTGCGGAATCGATAATTCCATAAAAGGATTTTGTCTATTTGCTTTTAACACTTCACTTTGTGCTTCAAACACTGGATTATCTGGTGGTGAAAATGGTAATCGAACAATAACGACACAAGATAAATCTTGTCCAGGAATGTCTATTCCTTCCCAGAAACTGTTAGTACCTAATAAAATCGCTTTGTCGAATTCTTTAAAATAACGAGTTAATTTCGAACGACTACCTTGGTTCATGTTTTGGGCCAAAAATGTAAAGGACTCATAATCCGGATGTTCCTTACATGCTTGATACGTTTCTTTTAACATGTGATTCGACGTAAATAAAACGAGCATCCGCCCCTTTGTAATACGTGCAATTCGAAAAATATGTTCCACAATGGATAGAATGAGTACCTCTTGTTTTGTTCCTTTTATATTTGGAATATCACTTGATATCATTACTTTTGCTTGTTGTTCATAGCGAAAAGGAGATTCAATAATTGATTTTAATGGTTCGAATTCTGTTAATCCTAAACGATTCTCTAAAAAAGAGAACGAACCATTGACAGAAAGAGTAGCAGAAGTTAGAATAACACTTTTTAATTTACCAAAAAAATCATCTGCTAATCGTTCACTAACTTCAATCGGTTGGCTATATAAAAAAGCGGCATTTCTAGCACTATGCGAATCCACTTCCATCCAGTACACGACATTTTCACGATGATTGTGCAATAAATGTACAAGCAATTGTTTCGCTTCTTCAAATTTCACGAAACGTCCTTCTATATCAACTATTTTTCCTTTCTGTACATCCGTAAAATGATCTTGATATTTTTTTAATGATTTTTGAATGCAATCTGCATTTTTTAAAAAATCATAAAAAAGCATATCTACCCGCTTGCTGCAATCATAAAGTGGTTCTGGTAAGTCGGATATTTTATAGCGGTGATTCAATCTCCCGCTCTGTTCTGTTTTAAACCGTTCTACGGTATAGTAATGAATCATCGTAAATAAATCATCTATCTCTTGCATGAGCATTTGTCCATTTTGTTTCAATTGTTCGATTTCATATGCCGTATACGAAACATCTGTTTCTTCTAGTAATGTAAATAGAAAATCTAACGGACCACTGTGCTCAAAAAATTGGGTAAACATTCGCGACAGTGTAAAATAATCAATTTCTTCTCCAAAATGCTCACTCGCTACATGTTCGAGATGATGTGCTTCATCTATAATAACATGTTCATATTTAGGCAATAAGCGATGGTCATTCGTTAAATCAGTAAACAATAACGCATGATTGGTAATAACTAAATGAGCTTCTTGGGCTTTTTGACGAGCTCGGTGATAAAAACAACGCGAAAACCACGGGCATTTTCTGTTCAAACAGCTATTAGCATCACTTTGAATCGTATACCATAATCGTTTTCCACCCGTCGATAAATGTAATTCTTCGATGTCCCCTGTTGTTGTTTCTGTAAGCCATATTAGTAATTGTAATTTTGTAAACCATTCGTCATAATTTTGTCCATATGTATCATTCATTTGTTGTTCAAATTTGCGTAAACATACATAATGATTTCTTCCTTTTAACACTTGTACGTCAAAAGAAAAAGGAAGTACTTGTTTTAAAATGGGCAAATCACGTTCCATTAATTGTTCTTGTAATTGAACAGTATGTGTACTGATAATAATTGATTTCTCATCTGTTTTTGCTTTAAATAATGCTGGAAGTAAATATGCCAATGATTTACCCGTACCTGTACCTGCTTCAATTACAGCATGCATCGATGTTTGTAACGCTTGATTTACATCGTTCATCATTTTTAGTTGGCTTTCCCTTATTTCATACGTATCCATTGCTCTTTGTAAATGAGAATCGATAGTTTCTTTCCATTCCGAAAACGATAGTGTACAAGGTACTTCTTCTTCTCCATTTGGTTGTTTTTTATGTAATGCAATATGACGGAAAATATCATATTCTTCCGCTTTTTCTTCCCATACATTTGTCTCTTTATCGTAAATGATATCTTCTAACATAACATCTAAATTACTTTTCAACCCTTTTTTATAACGATTAAATGTTTGTAAGGTTGGTAATGGGAGTGAGTCCAACTTTTCAAGTAAGCGAATAAAGATTTCGGCTGTAACAAGCGCATCACTATCCGCTTGATGCGGATGATGGTGTGTAACTTGGAAAAAGTCAGCTAAATCTTGTAATTTGTAACTATCTATAGTTGGAAATAAGAGCCTAGATAATTCAACTGTATCAACGGAAGGCCCATAAAAACCATCATACCCACAACGTTTTAATTCCATTTGTAAAAAAGATAAATCAAAAGGAACATTATGTGCGACAAAATAAGCCTCATCTAGCATCGTTAAAAGTTTTGGCGCAATGTCCTCGAACAACGGGGCATCTTTCACCATTTCATCTGTAATCTTTGTTAATTGCTTTATAAATGGTGGAATCGGAATTCCAGGATTAATATATGTAGAAAAGGTGTCAACAATTTCATGATTAGAAACGACAACCGCTCCAATTTGGATGATTCGATCTCCATTTTGCAATTGATTTCCGGTTGTTTCAAAATCAATGACGACCATTTTTTGTACTTTCATATTTTCACCTCAACTGTTTGCCAAACGTCCATATAAACGTATCACATGCAAAAAAAATTGCAAGAAAAAAAGCGATATAGTGGCCACTATATTGCTTTTTTCTCCCCATTATACCATTGTTCTTTCTTTTTCTTCACTTAACATTTCAATAATTTGATTTTTTTCATTTAATAACGCAACTGTTGGACGATGATTTTTCGTTTCTTTTGCATCCAGTTGTACATACGAAATAATAATTACTTGATCCCCTGGTTGCACAAGGCGAGCGGCTGCACCATTTAAACAAATAATTCCACTTCCACGTGTCCCACGAATCACATATGTTTCTAAGCGGGCACCGTTGTTATTATTCACAATTTGTACTTTTTCGTTTTCTTCAATTCCTACAGCATCCATTAGATCTTGGTCAATCGTAATACTCCCAACGTATTGTAAGTTTGCTTCTGTCACCGTTGCACGGTGTAATTTCGCATTCATCATTGTTTTAAACAAATTCATTTACCCCCTACTTGTAAAATCACATTATCAATTAATCTAGCTTTACTAAATTTAACTGCAATGGCAATAATAATTTCCCCTTTTAAGATTGGAAGTGGCTGTAAATCTGAAAATGAATAAATTTCAATATAATCAATTATTTTTTTTGTTTCTTCTAATGCCGATTGAATCGTGGCTTTAATTGTTTCTGGATTCGTTTCTCCCTCGGCGATTTTTTGCTTTGCCAATTGTAAGCTTTTGTAAAGGATTGGCGCAACTTCTCGTTCTTCTTTCGTTAAATACACATTCCGCGAACTTTTAGCAAGCCCGTCTGCTTCCCTCACAATTGGACAGCGCACAATTTTTAATGGAAAATGAAAATCTCGAACAAACGACTCCACTACTGCTACTTGTTGTGCATCTTTAATACCAAAATATGCACGATTTGGTCCAACAAGATGAAATAATTTCATTAATACTGTTACAACACCATCAAAATGTCCCGTTCTCGTTTTCCCGCATAATACATCCGTTCGTTGTTCAACAGTTAAAGAAACCGATAATGGATGCGGGTACATTTCTTCTACAGATGGATAAAACACCACATCTACTCCGACACTTCCCGCTAGCTTTTCATCGTGTTCCAAATCGCGTGGATAAGATTCAAAATCTTCATCTGGACCAAATTGTAGTGGGTTTACAAAAATGCTCGCTACAACGAAATCATTTTCTTCTGTTGCTCGTTTCATTAACGATAGATGACCTTCATGTAAATATCCCATCGTTGGAACAAATCCAATTGATTTTCCTTGTTTTTTTACACGCATAGACCATTCTTGCATCTCTTTAATCGTTTGAATCACAATCATTTTTTTCACCTCCATATAATGCTTCGACTGCCTCTTCTTTTAACGTAAATTGATGTTCTTCTGTTGGAAAAATTTGATTTTTTACTTCTTCTACATATTGCTTTATCGCTTTTTCCATTGTCTCTCCCATATTTGCATATGATTTGACGAATTTCGGTAATTTATGTGAACCAAATTGAACGATATCATGAAAGACGAGTACTTGTCCGTCACAATTTCCACCAGCGCCGATACCAATAATAGGTACAGAACATTGTGTCCGCACTAACTTTGTTACTTGATGTGGCACACATTCTAACACGATGGCAACTGCGCCACGTTGTTCTAATAGTTTTGCTTCTTCTATTAGTTTTTTAGCACTTTCCATTTCTTTCGCTTGTACAAAATAACCGCCTAATATTTCAACTGATTGTGGTGTGAGTCCTAAGTGACCAACAACAGGTACTCCTGCAGCAGATAATTTTTCGATAAGTGCCAATATTTCTTTGGATGCACCTTCTAGTTTCACCGCATTGGCATGTGCTTCTTGCATGATTCTTCTAATATTTTTCATTGTTTCCTCAAATGAACAATGATAAGACATAAACGGTAAATCCGTTACGATAAATGTATTTTTGGCGCCATTTCGAACAGCTTTTGTATGATGAATCATATCCTCTACTGTTACAGGTAACGTAGAATCATAACCTAAAACGACCATTCCAAGTGAATCCCCGACTAATATCATATCCACTCCACATTTTTCTGCGTACATTGCTGTCGGATAATCGTACGCCGTCATCATTACAATTTTTTCATTTTGTTGTTTCATCTTTAAAAAATCTCGAACTGTTTTCATAATTCATCTCTCCTTTACTGTTTCAAAGGGAGAGTGAACAATAAAATAGCCATTCCACCCGTAGCATACATTTACCACTGATGGTAGTCTCTTTATCCCTTTTCTAATAGCGTAAGATGTATGTTCGTAGTGGAGATAAAAAAACCTTCTTTTCCTAGGAAAAGAAGGCAGACTTCACATCTCATTGTTCATCCCTCCGTCCTAGTCCTTTTGTGGATCAAGGCAGATCTTGATTACATTATATTGTCTAACCATCGGTGCAGCTCGAACGATACTGCCCATTCCATCAGTAGTATAACAAAATACTTTATTTTGTGGAAGCAATTTCGATATCAGCAGAATAAATTTCATGCACGACACCATTGGCATCTTCTAATAATAGTACTCCTTGTTTCGTAATTCCTTTTGCTGTTCCCGTTATGGTCCCCCGAAGTGTATGAGCATGAATTTCTTTCCCAATTGAAATAGCATAGCTTTCCCATAACATTTTTACAACATCAAAACCGTATTGAATATAGTCTTCATACAATTCTTCTAATTCTTCTAATACAGCTTGTAAAACTTGTACACGTTCTATCTTTTTATTCATTTGTAAATATAAAGATGTTGCTATCTTTTCTAATTCTTTCGGGAACCTTTTTTGATTAACATTTATCCCGATTCCGATCATAACAGAATGAATTTGATCTGCTTCCGCTTGTAATTCCGTTAAAATACCCACTAGTTTTCGACCATTTAACAACACGTCATTCGGCCATTTAATATGACAATCTAAATCAGTTACTTTTTTTATTGCCCGAACTATCCCGACTGCTGCAAGTAACGTAAGCTGCGGCGCTTCTTGAATTGAAATTTTTGGTTTTAAAATAAGGCTAAAATAAATACCGTCACTTTTTTTCGAATTCCAAGGTCGATTCATCCGACCCCGCCCTTTTGTTTGCTCTTCCGCTACAACAATGGTTCCTTCTTTTGCCCCTTCAACAGAAAGTTGTTTCGCAACTTCTTGGGTTGACGTAATCGATTCATACGCGTACACGATTTGTCCAAACGTTTTTGTTTTCAGATTAAATTGAATATCGTGCTCTGCAAGTCGATCCGGCTTACTAATAATCCGATACCCTTTTTTTTGAACTGCTTCTAATTCAAACCCTTCTTTTCGTAATTCCTCAATGTTTTTCCAAACTGCAGTTCTTGAACAATCTAACATTTCACTTATTTTTTGTCCAGAAATGAATTCTCCTTCGTTTTCATACAATATTTGTAATAATTTTTCTCTTAATGTTGATGCCAACGATTGATCCACTCCTTTAGTGTATGGTAATCATTCTCGATTTTTTTATCGAGGATACCTTGAATAATTTCTTTCTGACATTCGCGAATCCATGGGCCTGGCTTTTTCTGAACAATTTCAATCATTTCTTTTGCGGTAATCACCAGTTCTTTTTCGTGTTTTATCGGCAGGGCATCAAATAAAGTCGCTTCCCTTCGAATACACGTTTCCACCTTTTTGTTGGAAAGAATAGCATATAAACGGACAACGTCTAAAAGAAATGTTTTCCCTAATCGAAACCGGTCGTAATCAGAAAAAGAAGCGTCCTGATACGCTTTTATCCCTTCATACAATATCGTAACTTTTTTCATTCGTTCTCTTGAAAACTTCCATGTACGTAAAAATGTCGACAAATTTGAGACTTGCGCTATATAAGCAAATAACGTCCATGCTTGTTCTACCGTCTCACATTGCTCAAATCCGTCGAAACGAAGTATGATGGTATCCGTCATCCATTTTGCTCCTGGTAACACCGAAAATAATTGCAATTCCTTCATCGCCGTTAACGCTTGAGACACACAAGGACCCAACCATAACCGATCCATTTCTTGACTAATTCGTTCCACCGAAATATATGCCAATTTTTCTTTTTGACGCCTCATTGCTTGTTTCGTTTTCTTTTCTAGTTGAAAACATAATTGACTAATAAATCGAACCGCTCGCATAATACGAAGTGGGTCTTCTTGAAAACGGTCATCTGGATTTCCTACTGTACGAATGAGTTTTGTTTTAATATCTGTTTTTCCTAAAAATAAATCAATTACTTCAAATTGACTCGTCATCGCTAACGCATTCATCGTAAAGTCACGTCGTTTTAAATCTTCCTCTAATCGACGAATAAATTGAACCTTTTCAGGATGCCGAAAGTCAATATATGCTTCCTCTTTTCGAAATGTTGTTACTTCATATTGTTCCTTTTTATACCGAACAATGACTGTACCATGCTCGGTTGCTAAAGGAATCGTATCGCTAAAAATCGCCATTACTTCATTTGGTAACGCACTAGTAGCAATATCGACATCATGGACTGGACGATGTAAAAAGTAATCACGAACTGCCCCGCCAACAAAATATGCTTCATATCCATGTTGTTGAATAGTCTCAATAATCGGAATTGCTTTTAAAAAGATTGATGAATCTTTCACCTCTACGACTCCTTTTGTATCAATGACGCATAAATGGATTCATATTGTTCTACGATTTGATTTGCACTGAATACAGTAGTCGCACGAATATATGCTTCTTTTGCCATCTTTTCATACAAAACATCGTCCGTTAATAAACGGATTGTTTTTTCAGCCAATTCTTCGACATTTCCAACCGGGCCAGTAAATCCGGTTTGTCCATCAAGTACAACCTCTGGAATTCCACCTGCATTAGATCCGATAACCGGTACACCACAAGCCATTGCTTCTAATGCTACTAGTCCAAAACTTTCTTTTTCACTTACTAAAAGAAGAACATCACTTATCGCTAATAAATCAGAAATATTTTCTTGACGGCCTAAAAAAATGACATGATCTTCTAGTTTTTTTTCATGAACCATACTACATGCGTTGCTATATTCTGGTCCATCCCCTATTAATAATAGCTTTGCTGGTATGTCTTTTTGAACACGTTCAAAAATTCGAATAACATCTGGAATCCGTTTTACTTTTCTAAAATTAGAAATATGAATCAATACTTTTTCATTTTCGTGGATATTATAATTTGCTTTTAAATTTTTATTATGTTTTTTTTGATACACTCGTGTATCAACAAAATTATAAACAGTATGAATATCCTTTTTTACGTCAAAAAGTCGCTTTGTTTCTTCTACTAAATCATGGCTAACAGACGTCACAGCATCCGATTGATTAATGCCAAAACAAATAATATCACTTAACGTTTGATCATATCCAAGTACGGTAATATCTGTCCCGTGAAGTGTCGTTACTACTTTTAGATGATCCCCAACCATCTGTTTTGCTAATACAGCGCAAACAGCATGAGGCACCGCATAATGGACATGAATTAAATCCAATTTTTCTCGCCGTGCTACTTGTGCCATTTTACTAGCTAACGTAAGATCATAGGGCGGATATTGAAAAACAGAATAAGCATTCACTTCTACTTCATGATAAAAAATATTCGGATAAAACTGTTGTAAACGGAACGGAAGCCCAGATGTAATAAAATGAATTTCATGCCCTCTTTCAGCTAGTAATTTCCCTAACTCTGTGGCTACGACACCGCTCCCTCCTACCGTTGGATAACACGTAATCCCAATTTTATAGGCCATTAAAATCCCCCCAACAATGGATTAAATAAAAGCGGTCTATCACACATAAAACCTTCCGCATAAGAAACACCCACTTCTTTTCCAAACAACGTTTCACGAGCACGTACCGTTTCAATATATCCATTTGTTAATGGGGTATCAATCGTTCCTGTTTTTTTAGAAAATTGGCTTTCGTATGCTTGCAAAGCTTTTATTTTTACATCCATTGTTTCTGTTACATCCATCACAAAATGAGGGCGATGGAATCCGTTAATCATGTAATAAAAGGATTCTTGAATAGCCCAATTTTCTCCTAATGACGGTGCGAAATTTTTTATTTTCGCAGAAAATATCGCCTCTTTAACAATCCTCGAACAATTCCCATGATCAGGATGTCGGTCCACTTCATAAGGCATAAAAATATACGTAGGTTGATATTGCCTGATAGTTTGTACGACTAACTGAATCGCTTCTTCCGTCATAAACAAGCCCCTATCTTTCAGTCCTAAAATAAGTCGTGTTTGTACGTTCAATCGATTTGCTGCTTCTTCCGCTTCTTTCATCCGTAACGCTACTGTACCATTTGAAGATAAGTCCGCATACGTCAAATCACAAATCGCCACTTTATATCCAGCATTCGTCCATTTTTTAATGGATCCTGCCATCCCTATTTCCACATCATCTGGATGAGCACCGAAAGCTAAAATATCTACTTTTTTAGCTTCTTCTTTTAAAAGAATACGTGCGTTTTCTCCCTCTTTTTTTTCCATTTTATTCGCCTCTTCGTTCATGAATAATTTTACGCCAATGTAGATCGCCGCGTTTTAATCCGTTAATAAAAATTTCTGCTGATGCTAAATTCGTCGCAAGTGGAATATCATACACATCACATAATCTCATTAAAGCAGAAATATCCACGTCATGTGGCTGTGCTGTTAAAGGGTCGCGAAAAAAAATAACCATATCCATTTGATTTTTTGCCACCATTGATCCGATTTCCTGATCGCCACCTAGAGGGCCAGATTGATAACGAATAACTTGCAAATTCGTCGCTTCCATTATTTTTTTCCCGGTTGTACCTGTCGCATAAAGCTCATGTTCAATCAAAATTGGTTCATAAGCTATTGTAAAATCAACCATCATTTTCTTTTTTGCATCATGAGCAATCAACGCTATTTTCATGAAACCACCTGCTATTCTAAAATATTATCTAAGCCATACACAAGAACATTCAGTTCCATTACACGTTCTACCGCTAGTTTAACACCAGACATAAAGGAATGACGATTATAAGAATCGTGACGGATTAATAATGTTTCTCCAGCACTTCCGAAAAGTACTTCTTGATGCGCTATTAAACCTGGTAGACGAACACTATGGATTCGAATTCCATCATAATCTGCACCGCGTGCTCCTTTTAATAGCTCTTTTTCATTTGGATGCCCTTGTTGATGTGGCTTTCTTACTTCCGCAATCATTTCTGCTGTTTTAATTCCTGTTCCACTTGGGGCATCTAATTTTTGATCGTGATGCATTTCAATAATTTCTACATCATCAAAATATTTCCCCGCTAATTTTGAAAATTTCATCATTAATACAGCACCTAAAGCAAAGTTTGGCGCAATAATGACACCGGTATTATTTTCTTCTGCTAACGTTTGTAATCGCGCCACATCTTCTTTTGTAAATCCACTAGTCCCAATAACAGAACGAACGCCTGCTTCAATTGCAATTTCGGTATGTTTCATTCCTGTTTCGTAATTCGTAAAATCAATAAAAACATCTGCTTCTACATTTTGTAAACAATCTTTTAAATCATGATAGATTGGCGCTGTTACACCATCCATTCCTAACACTTCTCCAACAGTTTGGCCAATATATTTATGGTCAACCGCAGCGATTAATTCAAAATGCTCCGTTTCTTGAATTAATTGAACCGTTTCACTCCCCATTTTTCCCCGTGCTCCAGCAATGACAATTTTAATTGTTTGATTCATTATGTATCTCTCCTTTATTTTTTTGTCCAACGATGTTCATCTCTCGTTTGAAACTTCTCCATGACCATTGTAAATGCTTCATCTAAATCAATGTTTAAAGAATTTGCAAAACAAATGAGCACAAATAGAATGTCTCCCATTTCTTGCTCCATCGTTTTTTCTTCTTCTGTATCCTTTTTCTTTTTCTCTCCATAAAAATGGTTTACTTCCCGGGCTAATTCACCGACTTCTTCTGTCATTCTAGCAAGCATTGCTAATGGTGTAAAATACCCTTCTTTAAATTGGCCAATGTACTCATCTACTTCTTGCTGCATTTGTTGCATTGTTTTTTTCTCCATTATATCTTATCGATTATTCATTATGAAAAAAGGGTTCTTATTTTTTGTTCATCCTTTATTTCTTAGATGTTTGAGAACAGGCAATCAACACGTTCCTTTTTTGCATTCTGATAATCGAGCTTCCTCCTTCCTTTTAAACATTTGAAAATTCACGTTACTATCCATTATAATAAAAACGCAACAATTATCATGTATTTGAGGCGATTTTTATGAAAATTAATATTAAAATAACCAATATTCTTTCCATCTTAATAGGGGCAGCGATTTTTTCCTTTGGAATTGTTCATTTTAACATGCAAAACCAACTAGCGGAAGGTGGATTTACAGGTATTACCTTACTGTTATATTTCATGTTTCAATTCAATCCAGCTATTACAAACCTAGTGTTAAATATCCCACTTTTTTTCGTCGGCTACAAATTATTTAGTCGTACAACGTTTATTTATACCGTTATAGGTACTGTAAGCGTATCACTTTTTCTAGCTATTTTTCAAAAATATCAACTTCAAATCCCTCTTCATGATGATTTATTGTTAGCTGCTTTATTTGCAGGAGTCTTTATCGGTATCGGACTAGGAATCATTTTCAAAAACGGTGGAACAACTGGTGGCGTTGATATTATTGCGCGCATTGTGAAAAAATACATTGGTTGGAATATGGGAAAAACAATGTTCATTTTTGATTTTTTTGTCATAACTACTTCCCTCGTCTATTTAAATTATCGGCAAGCTATGTACACGCTAGTCGCCGTTTTTGTCGGTGCCAAGGTCATTGATTTTATTCAGGAAGGTGCATATGCTGCCAAAGCAGTCATCATCATTTCAGAACGTGCTGATGACATAGCAACAACTATTATGGAAAAAATGGAACGTGGCATCACAATTGTAGATGGAAAAGGAGCATACACGAAAGAAACAAAAGAAATTTTATATTGTGTAGTTAGCCGTCATGAATTATTTCGATTAAAATCTTATGTCAGGGCCATCGATCCGCACGCATTTATTACGATTGCTAATGTTCATGAAGTACTAGGCGAAGGATTTACATTAGATGAAAATAAAAAACCATTATATGACGAATAAAAAACTCGCTAACAATAGATAGTGCCCCCAAAAAGTTAGAGCTTTTATTATGCAACGGGTCGGCTCGTTTTAGTACGGTAAAAGTCGCAGAAAAACTAGGTATTTCAAAAGCTACAGTTTATCGCTATATAAAGGGAAATCCAGAAACAATGTCTAAATGGGTTGAACATATAAGAACGAGAAAAAAGAAACTACATGATTATAAAAAAATATTCTTTCCTAGCTTCAAGAGCATCTGGATATGTCAACAGCCAAGATATTGGATTGGTTACAAGAAAAATTTGAAGATTTAGAAGTGGCCGAAAGCACAGTTCGATTGTATATAAGAGAGCTTCGCAAAGAACATGATATTCCTAAGGAATCAACAGCTAGATCTTATGAAGCTATACCTGAAATTCCTTTAGATAAACAAATGCAGATTGATTTTGGACAGACAGAACAACTCACACCAGATCGTAAGCAAATTACACTCCGTTTTATAGCATTTGTCCTTGCAAACTCTCGTTATAAGTATAAAGAATGGCTTGATAGGCCTTTTACAACAAGAGATGTCATTCAATCTCATGAAAATGTGTTTCGTTACTATGGAGGGATTGCGGATGAACTTGTTTACGACCAAGATGCGTTAATTCTCGTTAGTGAAAATGGAGGAAATCTTATCTTAACCCGGGAGTCCCAATCATATAAAGAAGATAGAAATTTAGTTGTACATATGTGCAGAAAAGCCAATCCAAAAAGTAAAGGGAAAATTGAAAATGTTGTTAAATATATGAAACAAAATTTTGCTAAACACCATATTTATCATGGATTAAATACCTGGAATGAGGATGGTTGGAAGTGGCTTGAACGAACAGGAAATTATAAGTATCATAATACAACAAAAAAGAGACCAGTCGCAGTGTTTGCCCTTGAAAAAAAACACTTACGCCCAATCTCTTCCTCTATCGAAAATTATCTCGATAACAATTATGCATCTAGTATGACAAGAACCATCCAGAAGGACAACACGATATGGTATAAATCTAATCGATATCGTGTTCCTCTCGGAACATTTTCACAAGATGAAACAAGTAACATTGAAGCAACAGAAGAAGGTCACAGTTATCTGCCTTTATTTAATACCTCATGTAATTTATCATATTGCGCTAATGTTCGATACGTCCTACTTAGACCAATTATTGCTTCAACCAAATCCGCTTTGGCCAACCTTAATTCGATTGCCCTTTCATAAAAAAGGACACTTTTGCTGCTTCCTCCAATAAATCATAACTCCATGCGCATTAGTAATTTAGTGAGGAATCATCCGAAAATTTCTTTACCAATTTATTAAATATCCATTTGTCCGTAACTCTAGTGCCCGATTCTATTCATTTTTCATGATATTCTCCCCCAGTTTCAATCCAGCATCACTTCTTTGCACCGGAACACTTTAATACTCCTTTGAACGCGCTTTAAGGAAAATAAGACCTAAACATAAGATAATAATAAACCCTAAATAAAGGACATTCACAAGTTCAATGCCCGTCCAATTCCATACACCTAAAAGTACTTCTTTCATGTGGTAAAAAGGATTTATATCAACTAAAAATTTCAAATAACTTGGAATCCCATCTGTTGGAAACATTAAGCCAGAACCAAATAGTACATATTGGAACATGATTATAGTATACGGTAAAACCTGTCTAGAATTTTTAAATAAATTATGTGTCGATAAGCTAAATAATAATGTAATACCAATGATGATTATAAAGGTTAAAATAAATAAAAACATATGATCCGTCAGCCTTGTGTCAAATACAAAAATGCCAATTGCTAAAATTTCAAAAAAACCTAACAAGTATAGAAGGACCCCTCTTATGACATAGGTGAAGATAATTTGATAGATACTTACAGATGAAAGAACAAGTCGTTTATGTATTCCTCTCTCTTTTTCAGTAACATATTGCAACCCAATATTAAAAAATAAAACTAAAAACGAAATTAATAATGCATATATTGGTATATATGGACCGAAATTTTCCGAACCGCCAATTTGCGCACTAAAAATCTTCATGAATACAAAGAAGAAAATGCCTGGTAACACTAATATCGGAAGAGCAAAAAAGGGTTCTCTAAAGAAAACAATAAAATCATATTTACTCAGTTTAACGAGCGACTTGTTCATCCTTAGTATCCTCCTTATTAATTATCTTGAAATATACTTCTGTGAACTACCCGCCACCTACGCTTCGCTTAGAGGTGGGAGCTTCTAAGGTAGTCGTACCTAACGGTACGAAATTTACTTAGCTATCGAGCCTATTCCGTGCTCTATCTATATGATTATGCTAACAATCGCAATCCTTCCTGTTTGATATTGATAGAAGCGTTCCAATCCCTGTCTGCCACAAAACCACATTCACAGTGGAATGTGCGCTCAGAAAGAGATAGAGATTCCTTTACTCGACCGCAACAGGAACAAGTTTTGGATGATGGAAACCACTTATCTATTTTGATCAGCTTTTTCCCTTGCTCCTCTAACTTGTATTGGAGAAATGTCGTGAACATGCCCCATGCATGATCAGCAACGCTTTTTCCGAAATGGAGGGCTTGTGACATTCCCTTCAGATTGAGGTCTTCGATAGCAACGCAATCATACATTTTCGCTAATTTGTGCGATTCCTTGTGGAGAAAGTCTTTTCGTTGGTTCGCAATTCTTTCATGTAGCTTCGCTACTTTTAGACGCTGTTTGTGCCAACGATTAGAGTCTTTCTTTCTGCGTGATAGGATACGCTGTTCCTTTGCTAATTTCTCCAGTGATTGGCGATAGAAACGAGGGTAATTGGCTGTCTTACCTTCTTCACTATCGACAAATAAGCCATTCATGGAAAAATCTAAGCCAACAACAGCTTGTACTTCTTTTTGTATAGGTTGATGTTCGTATTCGGTGAGAATAGAAACGTAGTATTTTCCTGTTTTTGTTCGAGAAACGGTACAAGACTTGATAATATGATGGGACGAAATTTCCCGATGTTGCTTCATTTTCACAAGTTTCAGTTTCGGTAATTTGATATAGCCATCCAAAAGCATAATGTTTTCGTTGACCACATTGGTTGTGTAGGATTGTCTTGCCTTACGGTTTTTGAACTTCGGAAATTCAGCACGACCAGAAAAGAAATTTTTGTATGATTTCTGCAAGTTAAGTTGAGCATTTGCCAATGCAAGACTATCTACTTCTTTGAGCCATACAAACTCCTCCTTATACTTAGCGGGAGTCGGGAATTTTTGCTTCTTCCATGTTTCTTTGTCGTCCTTGAATTGCTCATACATTTCCTTGCGTTCCGAAAGCATTTTGTTATAGACGAAACGGACACAACCGAAGGTTTTCGCAAGAAGTTGCGCTTGTTCTTGCGTTGGGTACAGACGGAACTTATAGGCTTTGTTTGCCATATCGAATCACCTCATTTCATCCCTTGATTTTCTATCTACTTCTTTATCACTTCAATGGGCGAACCACCTGTTGTAAGTAAGTAGAAGTTTCTTGACCAAAAGTATTCTTTCCAAAGTTTCTTTTTCACTTGCGGAAAATGCTTTTTGATAAGTCAAGAACTTGCACTTTTATAAGTGTTGATGAACGTTGATATTTCAGTATTTGGATGTGCTTTGAACAAAATATGCACATGGTCCATATCGTGATTCCATTCGACTAAGGAAATAGTATCATTTTCACCTAACCGAACAAACATGTCTTTTGCATAGTCAGAAATGGTGTCATCCATCACTTTTCTTCGATATTTCACGACCAGATCAAGGTGATAATACAACGTGAATACCGAATTATTATTATTGTCTAATTACATTGGTATAACATATTTTATTTTATCTAATACTGATTATATCAAAGCACAAAAAAAGAGACAACTTTAGGCTACGCCTAACCGAAATTCATCCCCCACTTTCATTGGTGCTATCGCACCTTCACATTTAGAAGTGGAAGACTTCTTTCGGAATAAGTAAAAAAATTAACAAAAAGAGAGATTCCATGTAAAATGTAAGTTACGACACAAACTTTTACGAGGAAGAATCCTCCATGATTAAAAATGTCACAATTTTCATATTACTTTAAAACTTGATTTCACAGAAAGAAATTAAGGAAAATCTTACTAAACTTGATTTTGAAAATACTGCTCGTAAATGAGATGTATCAACACTTCTGAATTACTTAGTTGGCGATGCTGCATTTGAATGAAAAAGCTTACGTTTCGCTTCCGATGTGGCAACAGAAAAAGGCTTAAAATTCGTGAATTATTCCACACTTTCGAAACGTTTAGGTGAACTGAATTACCTGATTGTCAAACGAATCCTTGAATCGATTGCCAACCGATTAAACCGGGCAGTGAAACGCAAAATGAAAGTGGAAAAAGAACTGTTAGCCATTGAAAATACTGCCTTAAAGCACAATGGTCGAATCGGTGTGGACCTTGAGGATAAACGTTTTATCATCGTTGCAGATTGTGCTTATTTTCGATTGATAAAGCCGCTCGTTATGCAAAAACAAATTAAGATTTTGTCATCCATTAAAAAGATAATATTCAACTAAATCGCAAGAAATCCTTAAAAAGAACACCAGTTGAAGGATCTAACATAGTTGCTGGCTTCACTTGTACCCTTGGTATAACACAAAAACAAACCAAAGAACGTCATCGTGTTGTGGAGTTTATCGATTACGAAGGCACAATTGTGCGTGATGTAACAGCGGAAGAAATCGCCGGCATGTACAAGGAACGTTGAACAATGGAATCTTTTTTTCGCTGGATTAAGTAAACCATTGTTAATTGGCACGACCAAAAATACAGTATTAAACCAGCTTTTTTCTGCTTTCATTGCCTATGTGTTACTCAAATTTTTGCATGTCGAATGATTAAAAAAACTGTAAACGCTTACCTTTCACTGGTTTTACACGTCAGTTTCTGTGTACTACCCTGCCAATCGAATGGCGAATCGTTCTCAAAAAGATACTCAAGTTTCATCGGAAGCTATATCAAAAAAATACTGAATAATTTTAGCTAATCAACACGCGTGCTATTATAATAATGATTGATATTCTATATTTTCCTTCCAACAGGCAATTCATTCTTTCGATATCAAATTCCTCAAGTCCTTGACCTGTACTCCACTTTTCCATACGAACGAAATCTGATTCCTTAAGATTTTCAATAATTCATAAGAGGCTGGGACAAAACCCTCCTCTGAATAGAATCAGCCGATGAAAATTTACGACAAGGAAAAATTTCACCGGCTTTATTTTTTAATCAAAAAAAGGACACTTTCTGATAAAATTAAGTTACCATACAAAATTCAAACAGAAAGAAGTGTCCTTATGTTTAAAGATTATAACATGAATCAATTAATTTCCCCTTTAGATTTAGAAGTAAAATTACAACATAATGATATCGCCTTCCACATACATCATTTGATTGAAAGTATTCCGCAAGAAGCGATGGAACCATTCGTATCATAAATGCGAATTTTTTTATTCGTCTCCTTGCCCTAAAAATGCAAGAATAAATTGTACTAGCTGTAATATTGCTACTAATGTAGCTGCTACATACGTGAGCGCTGCTGCTGTTAATACTTTTTTAGATCCTGATACTTCATTTGGTCCTAATAACTGTAACGATTGTAATTGACCTAATGCTCGATGACTTGCATTAAACTCTACAGGAAGCGTAACGATTTGAAATAATACTGCAGCAGCAAAAAAAATCACACCAACTAATGTTAGTTGAAAAGAATTTAAAATCAAACCAATTAAAATAAAAATCCATGACAAACTAGAACCTAAATTTGCCACTGGCACAAGCGCATGACGAACTCGAAGTGGAGAATAGTTCGTTGCATCTTGAATGGCATGTCCTACTTCATGCGCTGCCACCGATGCACCTGCAATAGAAGTTCCATAATAATTATCCGTTGATAAACGGACCGTTTTATTTCGTGGGTCATAATGATCGGTTAACGTACCTGGTACTTCTTCTACCTGTACACTGTATAAACCATTTTGATTTAAAATATATCGTGCTACTTCCGCTCCTGTCACACCTCTCGTATTACGGACATCGGCATACTTACGATACGTGCTTTTTACTCCCCATTGCGCAAGAAGAGGAATAAGAATAAGAAGTGCAAAATACAGTAACATCGACAATTACCTAACCTCCTCATTTTTTCACTATATTTAGTGTAAAAAGAACATCTTAAAAAGTCAAAAAAATTATTCTTTTTCCTTTCTTTTTTTCGCTTCTTGTTCCCCTTTATATTTTTTCCAACCCACATAGATTAAAGATAAAATAATAAAACTCCCGACCATCGATATAAACCAGATGAACCCTGGATCTACTGAATTTTCCTCTTGTTGCTCAAATAAAAGTACCAACTCTTGCTTTATTTCTTCCATTTGTCCAGCATATTCTTTTGTCCCATTTTCTTTAGTCAAACGTTCGATAAAGGCTACATAAGACTGTAACCGAACATATCGTTCTTCTGTTATATCTAACGAAATAGCAGGTAGTAATAAAGAAAATTGCTCCAGAAAAATACTACATTCTGTACTGTTTTGTTGACATTGTTCAAATTGCTTGATTACGTTTATTTTTGACTCTTTCCATAATGGTTGATAATTTGTTAGTAACGTATCCGTTACTAATCGAAATTGTAAAGCACGATTTTCACATTCTTTTTTTGATAGTGCTGCCTGGTTTAAAGATTCTTTCACTTGAAAAAAAGTGAAAGATAACATTTTCGTTTCTTTTAATGTTAATGAATAATGTTTAGAGGACCAATCTTTTTCAATTTGTTGCGATAGTTGTTTAGCTTGCTCAAATTGATTATTTCTAATCATTTGGTACAATTCATCGGAGTGTTGAACAAGCTTTTGTATATACTCGCTTTCACTAGATAGTTGTCCATTTCCAATAAAAAATAGAATAAAAATTAAAAAAAGGGCTTTTTTCATCTTCACTCCTCCTTGCTTCAATGTATGAAACAAGAAAGAAACTTAGACTAAGGAAGTTCTACTACCATTCTCTTTTTACGAAGCATCATTTGATATGCGATAACAATCGTCGCAATACTTAACCAAAAAGTTACATATCCAATTTGTGAAATGTATTCATTTAAAATCGAATATCGAGGCATCATTTGAAAAACATAATCAATGATTTCATTGTGAAGGATAACAATTCCACTTACCGCTAAATGCCAACCTTTTATTCGATAGTACGGTGCATATAAAACGGCTTCTATCGCCATTGCTAAATGAGAAAAAATTAGCATGACACTCATAATATCCAGCTCACCAAGTTTTATTCCTAAAAAGATATTCATTCCTACTGCCCACAATCCATACTTCACTAGACTAACAAATGCTAATGCTTCAAATAATCCGTAATGTTTTTTTTGCAAAAACCCAATTAATACAATCACGAAAAACAAACTTGCTGTTGGACTATCGGGAACAAATAACAAAAATTGTATCGGTGTTTCTTCTAGTTGATAGCGATACCAATAGTATCCGTATAGTGTCCCTAATACATTCACTATTAATAACATCCACAATATAGGACGTCTACCTAAAAAATAAACAAAAGCTTGCACCTACACTCCTCCTTGTTACAAATGTTTTTTTACCATTCCTTCACAATTTCTTCTCCTTCTTTCCATTCTAAAGGAAACAAATGTTCATTTTTTGAGAAGATATCTTCCATAAAGAAAAAAGCTGACTATATAGTCAGCTTTCCCAATTTTTCGCTTATTCTTCCGCTTTTAAGCTCGCAATGAATTCAGCTAAAGTTGCAAGTTCTTCATCAGAACCTTGGAATTGTCCACCTGGCATTGCGCCACGACCATTTTTAATTACATCTGTTACTTCTTCCACATTTAGTTGGTTACCAACTAAAGCTGGAGCAGCTGCTCCACCTTTTAAATCTTCTCCGTGACAAGTTACACATGATTGATTTGCAAAGATGTTATAGCCTTCTGACTCCATATCAACTTCTACTTCTGCAACAGCTTTCCCTTGTTCTTCCGCAGCTTTCCAGTCATGCGTTACAACAGATTGCCATGTTAAGAAAATGATTGAAGCTAAAGAAAGTAACATTAATCCTGTAGCAATTGGACGATCCACTGGACGTCTTTTTGGTCCACGATCAAGCCAAGGGGCCAAAATTAATGCTGTAAAAGCAATACCTGGCATTACAACTGCACCCATAACAGTGTAAGGACCTGCAGCAAATTCATATTTTAATAATTCATATAAGAATAAGAAATACCAGTCTGGTAATGGAATATACGCAGCATCAGTTGGATCTGCCATTCTCTCTAAAGGAGATGGTTCAGCAATAGTTAAACATAAAAATCCGATTAAAAAGACAGAACCTACCATCCATTCTTTTAATAAAAAGTTCGGCCAGAATGCTTCTGTTTTACCTGGATATTCGGAATAGTCTTTTGGTACATTTGGTTTTTTATCAGCAGGAATACGTGAATCCCCGACGAATTTCATCCCTTTTCCGCGATGCATCGTCTTCCCTCCTTTTCAATTTACTCACACACGTTTAAACGTATCGGTTTACAGTGGTCCAGAAATACCTTGTTTTCGAATCATCACAAAGTGAGCCGCTAATAAAGCAAACAAGGCTGCTGGTAAGAAGAATACGTGAATCGCGAAGAAACGTGTTAAAGTTTGAGCTCCAACGATTGTCGAATCTCCTGCAAGTAATGTTTTCGCTAAGCCTCCGATAAGTGGAACAGCTTCTGCGATTTGTAGACCTACTTTTGTAGCAAATAAGGCTTTCATATCCCATGGTAATAAATAACCTGTAAAACCTAACCCTAACATAACGAAGAAAATAAGTACTCCGACTACCCAGTTAAGTTCACGTGGTTTTTTATACGCACCTTGGAAAAATACACGTAGCGTATGTAAGAACATCATGACAATAACAACACTCGCTCCCCAGTGATGCATACCACGAACAATTACACCAAACGCTACTTCATTTTGTAAATAGTATACAGATTGATAAGCGTTAATAATATCTGGTGTGTAATACATAGTTAAAAACATACCAGATAAAATTTGGATGACGGTAACAAAGAATGTTAGACCACCGAAACAGTAAACAAACGCAGAAAAGTGATATGCAGGGTTTACGTGCTCAGGAACTTCGTGGTCTGCAATGTCACGCCACATTGGGGTGATGTCTAATCGTTCATCGACCCAATCGTACAATTTTTGCATTCAGTTCGACCCCCTTTTCTATTTATCTCGTGGTACAGGTTTACCTAATAGTAGTTTCCCACCTTTTTCTTGATATTCATAAATATCAAGTCCAGCTAATGGTGGTGTACCCGGAACGTTTGTTCCATCTTTTTCATAACGTCCATAGTGACAAGGACAGAAGAATTGATTTGGATGCACTGGGTCTGTATTCCAGTCAACCGTACAACCTAAGTGTTTACATACCGGCGAAAGTGCCACAATTTCGCCTTTGTCGTTTTTAAATACCCAAGCAGATTGCGGTACATCTGATTCATACCAACCATCGACTTGTCGAACTTGGAAGTCCACCCGTTGTGGTTCAGTCGTAATATCGCTGATATTCATAACAGAAATCATCTCACCTTTTGCTTCGCCTTTTAACACAGGATCAATTGCAAAGCGAGCTAAAGGCATCAGCATTCCTGCAGCCATGAATCCACCAACACCTGTAAGCGTATAGCTTAAAAATTGGCGACGTGTTACTTCTTTGCTCATTCGTTTCCCCCCTCTATCTCACAGTGTAAAGTCCGATTGGACAGTCAAATCACACATATTACTAGGACAATATCATGATAGCTTAAATGTTACGAAACTGTCAACAAAATGTGATAATTTATAAGAAGATAAGCGCTTGCTTTTCCCCTTATTTTTCTTTTTGCCATTCTGTTGTAATTAATTGAATAATTTGTTTCATTTGAGAAGCTAACATTTCTTGTTTATATTGTGCTTCTACATGTTCTAGTGGCAGAACAGGCAACCATAGAAGCATACCATTCAACTCATGCTCATACCGTTTCCAATCTACATCACTTGTTAATAAAATAACATGCTGAAATCCCGCTTCTTTTAACTGTCTTACCCACTCTACTAATCTCGTTTGTTTCGCTACTTCATCTTTTACATACGTAAAAGGTGGAAATTGAACGAGTCTGCCTTTAAATTGTCGTTCTAATTCATCCGCAAATAAGACAATAAATTCACCTAATGACACAGTTGTTTTTACTTCTTCTCCCCATCCAATTGGAAAGATTGGGATTAATGCAGTATCTACATATTCTTTAGCTTGAAAGTAAATATCAATATCTGTTGTTTTCCACTTCATTTTTATTCCCCCTTTTTCACTTTCTTTACTGTAAATCGAATAGTACAAAAAGTAAAGACAAAGAAATCTCCCATCAACGGGCTCCACGCTGATGGATCATACACTCATATTTGCAAAGACATCCGCTCTACAAAGATAGTTTAGGGAGGGTGCATTTCCTACTTCAAATCATCGTATTTTCTAACACGCTAAAATAACCCATCACTATCTGTTTAGGTTAAATATGAATGAAACAAATATAACCACAAAAAAAGGCCGCTCATTATTTTTGAGCGGTTATCTTTTTTAGTCGTTCTGTTAGTTGGATAAACTGCTCATAGTCGTATTGATCAAGAGCATCATCAATTTTTTGTTTTAATGTTGTCACTTCAAATTGACGAATAGAAAATTTCAATAATCTTTCCGCCTGCAAACGATCGCTTTCTTTCACTTGCAAGTGCTTTGGAACAAATGGATTTTCCTCTAATACTGCTCTATATTTCGGAACGAAGTAAGAAGATTGAAACAATAATTCAATATAAATCTCCTCATCTTGATTGAGACGAATATCATGAAAAGATTTCTCGGCATCTGTTGTTCGAATATGTCGTTTATAAAAACAAAACGGTTGTTCATCTACACATTCTGTTGCCATGAATAACCCTCTTGGAGTGTATTGGACTTGTTCTACAAAATGAACATTTTGCATCACTTCATCTTTTGTTAACAAATAATTCAAAATCCATCCACATTCCCGACGCTTTAATTGATAATGTTTTAAAAACCATTGTAAAAACTCTCTTTTTGCATTCACCGAAACCGCACTTTCCAAATTCATCCCTCCTTTTGGGAGCTTCTTTTATTTCAGTTTATTCCATTTTATCAAAAACATTCGTTAAAAGTCATCAAACTCTAATCGATCCATTTGATCAAAAATATCTGTTCGAGCCGGATTAATGGTTATTATTTTTTTCAAGCATTCTAATGCTTCTTCTCTTCTCCCTTCTTCCATTAAAAACGAAGCATATTCTTCTAAAAACGTTTCATCTTCATCAAACGTTGCCTTTACTTTTTCAAACGCTTCCGCTGCCTCTTCATACCTCTCTAAGTCTCGATATGCCCTTGCAAGATACCACTGGTACATAGGGAACTCTTTCGTATCATCTACACTCGAAGCCCACTCAATAATTCGTTCATATTCTCCCGTTTCAAAAAACACTTCTAGCAAACGTAGAAAAGCATCATAATGATGTTCTTCTATTTGTAAGACTTGTAGTAAGTATTCTTTTTCTTCCTCCATATTTCCTTTTTTATATGCTATTTCTGCTGCTAAATAATAAAGATGTGCATTATGCTTATCGAAATAAAGTCCTTTTTCTACATTTTCTTCCGCTTCTTCCAAAGCACCAATTTCTTGATAACTTTTCGCTAAAAAATAATAAAGTGTCGTATATTCATAATCTAACTGTTTTAGCTCCTCTAAGTGTCGGATAGCCACTTCGTATTTTTGTGCATAAAAAGCAGTCATACCAGCAGAAAAAAGACTATCTAGGTCCACCTTATCTTTTAACCCGTGCTCAAAGTGTTCTAATGCTTCTTCATATTTTCCGCATTCGCTTAATGCTTTTCCTAGTTGAACATGTAGACTTGTTTCTAAAATAACCGCTTCTTTTTCTACTGCCTGTTCATAATAATAAATCGCTTTTTTTGCATCTTTTTCAGCGTAATAAAATTCCCCTAATGCAAATGCTAGTAAATGATTGGAAGGTTGTTTTTCAAAAGCTTCTAAAAGTTTTTGTTCACTTACCTCTGTTAATCCTTGCATTTCATATAAATCTGCTAATAATAAAAGAGCTGCAACGTAATTTTCATCGTCTTCCCCAATTTCATAAAGAACTTGAATGGCTTCTTCTTCCCGATCTATATCCATCAATATTTCACTATATGCTAATACTAACGAAGTATCTTCCGGATAATTGTTCTTTAATTTCCCAATAATAACTAACGCTTCATTCATAAATCCTAATTGTTGATATATCTCTGCTAATTCATAGAGTTCTTTATCGCTCGCTTCCTTTTTATAATCCGTCATAAGAACAAGCGCTTCTTCAAATTGCCCTGCGTCTAGTCTTTCTTTAATTTGTTCGATTTTCACTTTTTCTTCCCTCCTACATGATTTCCCTTTGTTAGAATATCAGATTTTCACGTATCTCACACTTTTTTATATTAAAGATAATAAAGAAATCTGCCATCCGCGCGACCATTTCTGCCTAATAATAAGAGATAAAAAAGACACGTCTGTATACAGACGTGCATGTTATTCTTGTTGCCATTTGAACGACACTTATTCAACATGTAGGATTCTTTCAAAATCTTCAAAGAAAGTAGGATAGCTCACTTTAATGGATTCTTCTTGTTCTAGGATGATTGCTTCATCTGTTAATAAGGAAGCAACTGCTAACATCATTCCAATGCGATGATCACCATAGCTCGTCACGTGTCCACCATGAAGCATTGTTTTCCCATGAATCACCATACCATCGTCTGTCGGTTCAATATTCGCTCCTAGCTTTTTCAGTTCATTTACTACCGTATCAATTCGATTTGTTTCTTTTACTTTTAATTCTTCCGCATTTTTAATGATTGTTGTTCCTTCTGCCTGTGTGGCTAGTAAAGCAATCACTGGAATTTCATCAATTAATCGCGGAATTAATTCTCCAGCAATTTCCGTTGCTTGTAAGGTAGAAAATTGAATGCGCAAATCTGCGATTGGCTCTTCATTTTCGATATGTTCATTCAAAATTGTTACGTTTGCATTCATCTTTTGTAACACATCTATAATGCCTATTCTAGTTGGATTCATACCCACATTTTTTAGTAAGAGATTGCTACCAGGTGTAATTGCAGCTGCTACTAAAAAGAAGGCAGCGGAGGAAATATCGCCAGGAATCGTAATGGATGTTCCTTTTAATGATTGCTTTCCTTCTATTGTGACCGTTGTACCTTTTCTCGTTACTTTTGCACCAAACGCTGTTAACATTCTTTCGGAATGATCACGTGATAAAAATGGTTCCGAAACAATGGTTGTTCCTTCACTATTTAAACCTGCCAGTAACAAACATGATTTCACCTGAGCGCTAGCGACTCTCGATTCAAAAGAAATCCCTTTCGTTTCCCCACCACGAATAGAAATTGGTGTATAATTTCCGTTTTCACGTCCATCAATTTTCGCACCCATTTGCTTTAGCGGTTTTGTCACACGATTCATCGGTCGCTTTGCAATCGACTCATCGCCATTTACTACTACATGGAAGGGTAAAGTAGCTAAAATTCCTAATAATAATCGCGTCGTTGTACCGGAATTTCCAACATCTAATACATCTTCAGGCTCTGTTAACCCAGTTAATCCTTTTCCATAAACAGTGACAACAGAATCTTCTTGCTCAATTTTCACACCCATTTTTCGAAAACAATCAATCGTACTTAGACAATCTGCTCCAAGTAGAAAGTTTGAAATATCTGTTTTTCCTTCTGCAATGGAAGCAAACATCACTGCACGGTGCGAAATAGATTTATCACCTGGAATGATTAATTCTCCTTTTAACGATACCGGTTGCTTCATTTGGATCGACTTTGTCATCATTTTCACTCCTTTACAGGGTTAAAAACGTTTCAAATGAGGATAAGTGGAGAAGAATTGTTGCATTTTCTCTGTCCGCTTCACTTCTAAACGTCAAACGTAATACCCCCATAATATCCTCTCGCGTTTCAATAATGCGAATGTTTGTAATACTAATTTCTGCTTTCGCTAAAATACTTGTTACTTCAGAAATAGCACCAGGATAGTCTTTTACATCTACATATAAGTCATAGAAATTTGGGATTGCTCCTTTAGCTTTTTGAGGTAATGCATCACGAAATTTTTTCGCATCAGAAAAGAATTCGTAAATAGCCATTTCATCTGCATCCATGATTTTTTGTTTCATTTGCGTCATTTCTTCTAGCCATTCATCCATAATATCTAATAAAACGTCACGATTATGTAATAAAATATCTCGCCACATTACCGGACTACTAGAAGCAATACGGGTAATATCACGAAATCCCCCTGCTGCCAAACTAGAAACAAGCGGTTGTTTCTGTTGCATTTGCTCCGCTAAATGTACTAATGCCGAGGCAATGATATGTGGAAAATGACTAATTACCCCAACCAGTTGATCATGGTCTTTTGGTGATAAAGTAATAAAACGCGCACGTGTCGGACGAAGCACGTCTTTTAATCGTTCAATTGCCGATTCCGTCACTAGTTCACTTGGGGTCAACACATAAAAAGCATTTTCAAACAAATGCGACCGCGCGGCTGTAACCCCTGATTTATGAGAACCTGCCATTGGATGGCCCCCAATAAAAGAAACATTTTTTTCCTCAAAACAAGATGCCGCTTGTACAATTGTTTGTTTTGTACTCCCAACATCCGTCACAATGACTTCTTCTTTTAATGGAAGTTTACAAAGTTCTGTAATCAATTTTTTTGTTTGCTCAACAGGAGTTGCTAGAATGATAACGTCTGCTTCACTAGCTGCTTTAGAAAGATTAGGAGCCATTTCATCAATGACTCCTAACGATAATGCTGCTTTCATTTGATTATCAAACACATCATATCCTACAACATGCCCTTTATTTTCACTTTTAATAGCTAAAGCAATCGATCCACCAATGAGACCTAGCCCAATCACTAGTATATTTTCTTTCATCATTTGCTCCATCCTTACTTTTTGATTAGTTGCTCAATGGCTGAAAGAACACCGTCCACTTCTTCTTCTGTTCCAACCGTAATCCGGACACATGTTGGGAAACCTAATGCTTCTCCAGAACGAACGATGTATCCTTTTTTCAGTAAATAATCAAATACTTCATTCCCAGGGCGATTAAAATCAACTAAAATAAAGTTCGTTTGAGATGGATAATAAGTTAACCCGTGTTTTTCACAAAACGAATAAAATTTTTCTAATCCTTCCCGGTTTTTTTGACGACAAGTTTCAATAAAATCATCATCGGCTAACGCGGCAGCTGCTGCAAATTGGGACATCCGAACATTATTAAACGGTTCTCTCGCAGCATTTAGCATCGTAACAAACTCTTTGTTCCCTACTCCGTATCCGACGCGTAATGCAGCAAGACCATATGCTTTACTAAATGTACGAAGAACCGTTACATTTGGAAAACGTTCTAATAAAGCAATAGAATCAGGATAATCTTCGGCAACGACATATTCTTTATACGCTTCATCTAACACAACTAGTATATTAGATGGTACTTGCTCTAAAAAGGAAACGAGTACATCATTGGATACATATGTACCACTTGGGTTGTTTGGATTACATACCCAGACGATTTTTGTTTGTTCATTGATTGCTTGTTTCATTGCTTCTAAATCATGTCCTCCATCTTTCAAAGGAACTTCGATAATATCTGCTCCTTCAATGATAGCATTATGACGATATTGGGAAAAAGTAGGCCAAGCTGTGACAATGTTATCTCCAGGATGCAAAATAGAACGTGATAAAATCTCTATCACTTCATCTGATCCATTCCCAAAAATCAACGATTCTTCGTCCACATTTAATTTTTTTGCTACTGCTTCTCTAAGCTCTGTAGCGTAACCGTCCGGATAAATTGCCAACTCATGAAGAGATTGTTGAATGGCTTGTACTGCTTTTTTCGAACATCCAAAAGGATTTTCGTTTGATGCTAATTTAATAACCTTTTCTAGGCCATACTCTTTTTTTACTGATTCAATTGTTTTTCCTGGTTGATATGGTTTTAGCGTTTTAATTTGATTTTTCACGTCCATATCGATCCCTCCTCATAATCCTCATTCTATTAATTTTTGAATAAAGAGTCTAAGTTGTTCTATTGCTCTTTCTTCATCGGTTTGAAATAATGGAGATAACTGTTCGATTTCACGAACGATGGCACTACCGATAATGACACCATCTGACAATTGCTGCATCTGCTTTACTTGTTCTCGATTCGATATTCCGAAACCAATCACTACAGGTACCGTTGCATATTGCTTAGCAGTAGAAACAAATGTTTGTAAATTTTCGTGAAAGTTTTCTCGTTCTCCTGTTACGCCTAAGGAAGAAATACAATATAAAAACCCATCAGCTTCTTTTGAAATCCGCTCCATCCGTTCCTTACTCGTCGGTGCTAATAATGAAATAAGCGATAAACCATTTCGTTGAAACATTTGTTTTAACGCTTTGCTTTCCTCATACGGTAAATCTGGAATAAGCGCTCCGTCTGCACCGGAGTGAAGCAATAACGAGATAAAGTATTCTTTCCCTAATTGTAGCACAGGATTGTAATAAGTAAAGATAATAATAGGAATTTCTACCCCACTTTGACGCATCTCTTCCACTAATTCTATTGCCTTTTTTAACGTCATTCCCGCTTCTAATGCTCGCATTCCTGCTCGCTGAATAACAGGACCATCTGCTAATGGATCAGAAAAAGGAACACCAAGTTCTAATGCTACTGCTCCACTTTGTTGTAATGTGAGTGCAATTTGCACGGTTGCTTCAGAACTTGGATCTCCTGCCATGATATATGGAATAAATAAATCGCGTGTTTTTTCCTTAAACATGTAATACTCCTCCTTTCACTGCATCCATGATTGTATAAACATCCTTATCTCCCCGCCCAGATAAGCAAACAACAATGTTTTTACCTGAACCCATTTGTTTTGCTAATCGGAATGCATATGCTAGGGCATGACTACTTTCAAGTGCAGGAATAATCCCTTCTGTTCGGGATAAATATTGACAAGCTTTTAAAGCTTCTTTATCGGTTACCGTTTCATAATGAACACGGTTTATTTCATGTAAATAAGCGTGTTCTGGTCCAACACCAGGATAATCTAAACCAGCAGAAATACTATACGGTTCAATTATTTGTCCATTTTCATCTTGGATTAATTTCGTCATCGCACCGTGAATAACTCCTTTTGTCCCTTTTGTTAACGTGGCAGCATGGTTAGCTGTATTCACTCCTAAACCCGCTGCTTCGACCCCATACATCGGAATATTATCTTCTAAAAACGGATAAAATAATCCAATCGAATTACTACCGCCACCAACACAAGCAACTAAGGCATCTGGTAATGTTGCTTTTTCCTGTACAAATTGTGCACGTGCTTCATCGCCAATAATCCGCTGAAAATTTCGCACCATGGTTGGATACGGATGCGGACCAACAACAGAACCGATAATATAATACGTATCTTCCACATTACTAACCCAATGACGAATCGCTTCATTCGTTGCATCTTTTAACGTTTGACTCCCGGTTTCCGCTGGCACAACCGTTGCCCCTAAAAGCTCCATTCTAAACACATTTAATTTTTGCCGTTTCATATCTTCTTTTCCCATAAACACAATACATCCCATCCCATATTTTGCCGCAATCGTCGCTGTTGCTACCCCGTGCTGCCCTGCTCCCGTTTCTGCAATTACACGCTTTTTCCCTAATCTACGTGCTAACAAAGCTTGACCAATTGCATTATTAATTTTATGAGATCCAGTATGGTTTAAATCTTCTCTTTTTAAATAAATGTTCGATCCTTGCAACGCTTCACTACAATGTTCAGCAAAGTATAACGGCGTTGGTCTTCCCAAATATTCATGAACTTCTTTTTCGTATAATGCAATAAACGTTGGATCATTCATCGCTTCTTCTAATCCTTTTTCTAGCTCACTTAAAGCATGCATTAATGTTTCTGGAACAAATTGTCCTCCATACGGACCAAAACGTCCTGTCTCTTTACCCATGTTGAATCACCTCTATGAATTCTTTCATTTTTTGTTCGTCTTTTTTTTCGTTCGTTTCAATCCCACTTGCAACATCAATTCCATCTAACGGATGGTGTAATAACGTTCGAACATTTGTTGCGTTAATCCCACCTGCAATAATTAACAAACAATGTGCTTCCCTCATTTGTTCATACACAGTTTCAACAATCGACCAATCAAATGTTTTTCCACTTCCCGCCTTCGTATGGTCTAATAAAATGGCATCGACATACGGTGCATAATCTTTCCATCGATGAATTTCTGTATAAGGAAGTGCTTTCCAAACCAAAATATTTTTTTTCTCTTTTAATTGCTTACAAAATATAGGACTTTCTTTTCCATGTAATTGAACAACGGAAAAAGGGATATCTGAGAGAATAATTCCTATTTCATGAACTGTTTTATTTTGAATGACTAATACCGCTGATTGATCGTGACTAAGTAAGGGAACACAACGTTTCGCTGTTCCATACTCAATATACCGTCTACTACTAGGCACAAAAATAAAGCCAACGTGAGTGACTGGAAGCTTTCTTACCTCTAAGACTTCTTGATCCGATTGAAATCCACAAAATTTAATAAAAAGTTTCATTTTTCTTCTCCGAATAATTGTTTAATTATCTTTTCTGGATTTTTTTGTTTCATTAATGTTTCCCCAACGAGCATTCCAGATACTTGCAACGCTTGTAATCTTTTTATATCATCATATGTTTGAATACCACTTTCACTAATGGTCACAACTTCTTTTGGTAAATAGGAATGTAACGTTTCTGTTTGACGGAGATTGGTTTGAAACGTATATAAGTTTCGATTATTAATCCCCATAATTTTAGGTGTAAATTTATTTAAAATCGTTGTTATTTCTTTTTCTGTATGACACTCCACTAAACAATCTAAACCAAGCTCTTCTGCTTCTAGATAAAACTCATACAGCTTTTCTACGTCTAAAATAGCTGCAATTAATAAAATGGCATCCGCTCCCATATGTTTACTATCTATAATTTGTCTTCGATCAATCATAAAATCTTTTCGTAAGACAGGTAGTGCAACATATTGTTTAATTTCTGATAAATATGATGCATCCCCTTTAAAATACACTTCATCCGTTAATACAGAAATCGCATCGACATTCGCTACCTCATACTTTTTGGAAATTTCCACTGGTTTAAAGTCTTCACAAATAATTCCTTTAGACGGAGAAGCTTTTTTTACTTCTGCAATAAGCGCTAACGATCGTTTTGGATTTCGCAGCGCATTATAAAATGAATATTCAGGTAATTCCTTATTTTCTGATAAATAAAAACGAGTAAGTTCCTCTTTTTTCGTCTCCACAATTCGTTTAAGCATAAAGTTGCTCCTTTCCGATTATTTTTTGAAAGTGACGATAAACTTTTCTAGATGCTAACGCATCTTTCACAATTTGAACCCCTTCTTCAATAGAAGTAACATATTCTTTTACATACAACGCCATTCCACTGTTTAACGCAACAATATCGCGTTGACTATCTAATGCCTGATTCAAGAAAATATTTTCCATAATTTCTGCACTTTCTTTCGGTGACGAAGCTTCTATTTCCTCTAAAGAGCCACGCGACAACCCAACATCTTCTGGATAAAGCATATATCTTTGTACTTGACCGTCTTTCAATTCCACCACATTTGTTCCGGCTGCAATCGAACACTCATCTAATCCATCTTCTCCTGTTACGATACAAGCTCGTTTTGTCCCTAACCCATCTAATACACTCGCCATTTTTTCCGCATATTTCGTATCATAAATCCCCATTAACTGATATTGACACATCGTTGGATTTAATAATGGACCTAATAAATTAAAAATGGTTCGAAATCCTAATTTTTTACGTATAGGGGCAACCTTTTTCATCGCATCATGGTAGTTGGGGGCAAATAAAAAACATAACCGGTATTTATTTAAAGAATCAATTGCTTCTTTTTCATTCATTTGAATATCCATTCCTAGATACTCTAATACATCCGCACTTCCGCTTTTAGAAGAGACAGAACGATTACCGTGTTTGGCAACTTTCACTCCTAGAGCAGATAATACTATCGCAGTAGTAGTAGAAATATTAAATGTTTTCGCTCCGTCTCCACCGGTCCCGCACGTATCAATAACCATTTCTTTTGGATAATTAATTTTCACCATGTACGATCGCATGACGTGTGTAAAACCAATCATCTCTTCGATTGTTTCTCCTCGAAAATGCAAAATGGATAAAAAACCGGCAATTTGCTCATCGAATACTTCTCCAGAAATCATCGCTTCCATTGCTTTTTCTGCTTCTATTATGGTTAATGTTTGGCCATTCACACATTTATTTAATAGCTGTTGAAACATCTTTACACTCTCCCTTTTTTCCAAAATAGGCATTTGCTAGAGCGACAGTCGTGAGCAATGCTTTTGCTTTATTGACCGTTTCTTCAAATTCATTTTCTTCCTTTGATTCTGCCACAATACCTGCTCCTGCTTGAATAGAAACCGTATCGTCCACTTTTTTCATCGTCCGAATGGCAATACATGAATCAATATTTCCGTCAAATCCAATATAAGCAATCGTGCCACCATAAATATGACGGTTAGTCGGTTCTAACTCCTCGATAATTTCCATCGCTCTTTTTTTAGGTGCACCAGATAATGTTCCTGCAGGTGCTGCTTTTAATAAAGCTTCAATCGGATGAATATCGTCTTTCAACGTGCCTTTTACTTTCGAAATAATATGCATCACATGGGAAAATCGAGTTACTTTCATAAATTCAGACACATGCACAGAACCATGCTTAGAAACTGCACCAATATCATTACGAGCTAAATCAACTAACATCAAATGTTCGGCTCGTTCTTTTTCATCTTGCAATAATTCTTTTTCTAAACGGTCATCATCTTCTTGCGTATTCCCGCGTGGTCTCGTTCCTGCAATTGGATGAATTTCTACTTGATTGTGATTTACTTCGATAATTCGTTCTGGAGAACTTCCAATCAATTCAAAAGACGGATATTTTAAATAAAATAAATAAGGCGATGGATTTACTTTTCTTAACATGCGATATAGCTCAAACCCTGAACAATGGGTATGACACGTAAATGCTTGACTTAACACCGTTTGAAACACATCACCAGACGCAATGTATTCTTTTATTGTTCGTATATGTTGTAAAAATGCTTCTTTGGAATAATTAGAATAGAAGGTTGGTACTTGGTCTATTTGTTTTATGTTTAAAAGTAATGGACGTTCGTTTATTTGTTCACCTAATTGGTTAATAAACTCATTTAACGTTTGTTTTCCTTTTTCATAACAATTCCTTTGATCTGTTTCGGAAAGATTAGTCGGAGTATACACGTACACAATAATTTTACATTGCTGCAAATGGTGATCATAAATAAGGTAATGTCGACCGTACAAAAAATGAACATTCGACTCCTCGTTATCTTGCTTTAGCGTAATTCCCATTTGCTTAGCAGAATAATGATACGAAATATACCCAATAGCTCCACCAACAAAAGGAAGTGTTTCCGATTGTATTGGTTGAATCAAAAAGGAATCTTCTACATATGAAAATGCTTCTTGTAACGTAGAAACGACGATATTGGATTGATGTAAATCATCTTTCACCTGAATCTGATTCTTTGATTCTTTCATCGTCAAAAAAGGATGTAATCCAATGAAAGAATAACGTGACCAAAGCGAATCATCGTCATAACTTTCTAATAAACAAAACGCGTCTTTTTTAAACATTGAAAATAATTGCACAGGAGTAAAACTATCGATTTTAAATGTTTCGACAATCGGAACCAATGTATATTGTTTGGCTGATTGTCGAAACTCATCATAGTTTGTATTCATTTCATCACCTCATTCATTTGATAGAATGAGGGAGTTGAAGAGGGAATTGGGGTATAAAAAAGCCTAGAAACAAGACGTTTCCAGGCATGAATGTTCCCAATCTCGTCTCATCTCAACTCCGCTCATCTCGACTTCACTTTTCTCTACTAAACTAATCTTTTTTCTTTTCTTCGCTAAACGAACTAAACTGTTTTCTCAACTTATGCATTATCATACCGAATCACATAAAAGTTGTCAATCCTATTTTTTCTTTTTTTCCTATCTATCTTTATACAACATGATAAGTATGTATTATTTCACCTGTAAATCTGGCCGTAATACTTGTGCCCCGTGTAAATAAACATGTTCTATCTCTTGTTGTTCTGTCGCTGTATTAACCGTCATCATGACGCGAATACACATTGGCAATGAATTAGGAACTGGGATTTCTAGCGCACACATAACCGGTACATACATCCAACCATCGATCATCCGCAGTGCCCGAGCAGGAAAAGCTGCATCAATATCGTGGGTAACGGTAATAATGACTTGTGCCACTTGTTCAGGTTGAAGGTGATTTTTTTCAATCATTTCCTCAAACATTTCTTTCGTTTTTACTATGATTTCATCGATGTTATTTTGCGAAACTGTTGTTGCCCCTCTAATTCCTCGAACCACTAATCTCTCCTCCCCCTTCCATTTGTTTCAGTAACATTTCGTCCGAAACAGCTTGAACTTCTACTTCCCCTATTTTTTTCATTAATACCATTTTCACAGTGCCTTTTTGAGACTTCTTGTCTTTTTTCATTTTTTCAAGTAAGAACTCTTTTTTACAAGATACTGGAATGGATAACGAATACCCAAATTTACGGACGTAACTCTCTATTTCTTTGATTGGTAAGGAAATGTTGTAATATGCTTCGCTTACGCGCATCGCATACATCATCCCAATAGCGACGGCTTCTCCATGTGTAATTCCACCATATCCAAGCTCAGCTTCAATCGCGTGTCCTAACGTGTGACCAAAATTTAAAAAAGAACGAATGCCTTGTTCTGTTTCATCTTTTTGGACAATTTCTGCTTTTACCTGAATGGCTGTACGTAACACATAAGCAAAATGTTCTCCTAATAAATCATCAAATGAATGAATATTTTCGATTAAAAAATGGTAAAAGTCCTTATTCCAAATTAAGGCATGCTTCACTACTTCAGCAAACCCTGAACGCAATTCACTTTCTGTCAAAGAAGCTATCGTTTCTAAGTCATACAACACCGCGTCTGGTTGATGGAACGCCCCAATCATGTTTTTTCCAAGCGGATGATTGATTGCCACCTTTCCTCCAACACTACTATCATGTGCGAGTAATGTCGTTGGAATTTGAACAAAAGAAATACCGCGCATATACGTCGCAGCAACAAAACCAGCTAAATCCCCAATCACTCCACCGCCTAAAGCAATAATTAAGGAACGTCGATCTAATGAACATTCTAGTGCGAATGTTTGTAATTGATAATATTGTTCAAATGATTTAGATGCTTCACCACTAGGAACAACGTATGAATGTACTGGGACATCTTGCTTATCAAATGATGTAACAACATCTTCTAAATACAATTTTGCCACATGGGAATCCGTAATGATTAATACACTCGAATACGAATGAGGAATCAAATCATATACTTGATGACGAATACCGTTTCCTAAAACGAGCGGATACGTTTTAGAAGCTGTCTCAATTAACATTCGTTCCATGCTTAATACCCCTTTGCTCGTTCGATGTGGTGCTTCATATTTTCTTTTATTTCATCCATACGGTCTCCACCAAATTTCTCGACAATAGCTTTGGCAATTTCCCATGCGACAACCGCTTCCGCTACAACCGCCGCTGCTGGAACTGCACAACTGTCGGAACGCTCGATACTAGCTTCAAATGGTTCTTTCGTATCAATGTCAACACTTCGTAATGGCTTATAAAGGGTCGGAATTGGTTTCATGACACCATGAACCACAATTGGCATACCAGTTGTCATTCCACCTTCAAAACCACCAAGATTGTTAGAAAGACGTGTATACCCTTTTTCTTTATCCCACACAATTTCATCGTGTACTTGGCTACCTGGTTTGTACGCAGCTTCAAAACCAATCCCAAACTCTACTCCTTTGAAGGCATTAATACTTAACATCGCTTGTGCAATTTTCCCATCCAATTTTTGATCATATAGCGTATAACTACCTAGTCCTTGTGGAACTCCTTCTACTACAACTTCCACAATTCCACCGATGGAATCACCGTCTAATTTCGCTTGATCAATCGCATCCATCATTTTTTGTTCTACCAATTTATCAAAACAACGAACCGGTGATTGTTCTGTTGTCTCTTTTAATTCTTTCATCGAATTATAAGGAAGATTTCTTGCATCAATTCCGCCAATGGTTTTCACATAGCCTACTACTTCAATTCCAAGTTCTTTTAATACTTTTTTCGCAACAGCCCCTGCAGCTACTCGAACAGTCGTTTCACGTGCAGATGAACGTTCTAAAACATTTCGCATATCGCGATGACCATACTTAATTGCTCCTACTAAATCAGCATGACCAGGACGAGGACGTGTAATCGTTCGTTTCATATCATCTTGTTCTTCTTCTGATACCGGAAGAGCCCCCATAATTTTTGTCCAATGTTTAAAATCATCATTTTGAACAACTAACGTAATGGGAGAGCCGAGTGTTTTCCCATGACGAACACCACTTAAAATTTGCACGGTATCTTTTTCAATTTGCATTCGTCTTCCCCGTCCATGTCCTTTTTGACGACGTGCTAAATCTTCATTTATATCTTCAGGCAACAATGTAAGTTGCGCTGGAATTCCATCTAAAATTGTTGTTAACTGCGGTCCATGTGATTCCCCTGCTGTTAAGTAACGCATAGCTGTTTCCTCCTTCATCTCTTTAAAGCATTTATGTACTAAATATCATACCATAACCTTTGCTTTTTTGTAATATTGATTTTTCGAAAAATTTGCTCATATGTTAATAGAAAGAAATGGCTTATCAAATCGATAAACCATTATAACGAGCGAACTTTTCGATAAAAAAATGTATCAATAATTTCAAATCCATATTTTTGCGGATTAAAAATTTGTTCCGTACTCCCTACAAAAAATACGCCTCCAACTTTTAAAGCCTGATTAAATTTGCGATATAAAATGTCTTTCGCGTCATCCGTAAAATAAATCATCACATTCCGACAAACAATTAAATCAAAACCTTGATCATATCGATCAGCTAGTAAATTCTGTTCTCGAAATGTAACGGTACGCTTTATGTCATCACTAATTTGATAAGAAATACCGTCTTTATGAAAATATTTCTGCACCATTTCTTTTGGAACTTCTTGTAAAGAACGTGCTGTATATACGCCCGCTTTTGCTCGTTCAATCACTGTTTTATCTAAATCTGTTGCCAGTACCTTAATTTTAGACATCGGTAAAAACTTTGATAATATCATCGCAATAGTATACGGTTCTTCTCCTGTCGAGCAAGCTGCACTCCATATTTTTAATGTACGATTAGACTGTAACATTTCAGGTAAAATTTTATTCTCCAACACATCCCATCGGTTTTTATTCCGATAAAATTCAGAAACATTAATCGTCATTCGCTCTAAAAACTCATCGAATAATACTTGATCTTTGCTCATCGCTACATAAAATTCCTGAAAATTTTTATATCCTTTTTTTTCATATAGTGAAATAAGGCGCCGTTTCATTTGGGCTTCTTTATATTGAGAAAGGTCAATACCTGTCTTCCTGTTTATATTCTCGATAAATTGTTCATAATCATGAGTTTCCATTGTACTACTCCCTTTCTACATACTTCTTTCCTTTTTACCATATTTTCGTATTTTAATCAACGAAAAATAGGAAAGACACAAGTAGAAATGCAAAAAAAAAATCAGTATCAAAGATACTGATTTTTACAATTAATAAATCCAGTTGTTGATTAATTTATCGTAGTCTAACATTTCTTCTTCTTTGAAGAATAATGCAATTTCACGTGTAGCACTTTCAGGTGAATCTGAACCGTGGATAATATTTTTACCAACTGTTACACCGAAATCACCACGAATTGTTGCTGGATCTGCATAACGAGGATCAGTCGCACCCATCATTTGACGAGCTGTTGCAATAACGTTTTCACCTTCCCAAACCATTGCAAAAACTGGACCTGATGTAATGAAGTCCACTAATTCACCAAAAAATGGACGTTCTTTATGTTCTGCATAGTGATTTTCAGCTAAACTATGAGAAATAACCATTAATTTTCCGCCCACCATTTTAAATCCTTTTTGTTCAAAACGACGAACGATTTCTCCGATTAATCCACGTTGTACTCCGTCTGGTTTTACCATTAAAAATGTTTTTTCCATTTTGTTCCCTCAATTCTTTATGTATTTTTTACGATTGAACCGATTGCATTCACTTGCGAGAAGTCAAATGTATATATCGGATATGTTACACGTATTTCCCCCCTATTTTCCTTGCTATTTTCTCATGTCGTCATCAGGGGTCCATAACCGAGTAATCTGCGATAAATTTTATCAAATTTCTGCTTATGAAGCAACAGTGTTAATACTTTCTTGTCCCAATATATTTAGCGATTTCGAATAACGATTGTTTTGCATCAATATCAGGTAGTATTTCTAATGCATCAAATGCACGTTTTAAATAACGTTTACTACATTGATCGGCATATTCAATTCCACCTGATCGACGAATGAGCGTCAAAATTTCTTCTATTGCTTCTTCCTTTAATTGTGATTCTTTCGTAATTTGATCTACTTTTTCACGAACAAGTGGATCTTGAATTGCATATAATGCTGGTAACGTTAAATTCCCTTGTAACAAATCACTACCAGCTGGTTTCCCTAATTGTTTTTCCGTTCCAGTAAAATCGAGAATATCATCGGTTATTTGAAACGACATTCCTACGTTATAACCAAAACGATACAGGGCCCATGCGTATTTTTCTTTCACATTTGTCGAAAGCGCACCTAAATGACAACTTACTGCAATAAGAAGAGCTGTTTTTCGTTTAATTCTTTTTAAATAATGATATAAATGCTGGTCCCAATTGTATTGATCGCGAATTTGTTCAATTTCTCCAATGGTCATTTCTCGAATCGCCCGTGATAAAATTTGATGGCCTTTTTCTTGTTGTAAATCAGTAATAACCGACAAAGCGCGGGCAAGAATATAGTCACCTGTATACATTGCAATTCGGTTGTCCCATTTTGCTTTAATCGTTTTACGTCCCCTCCGCATTTCGGCATCGTCAATGACGTCATCGTGCACTAAGGAAGCCATATGAATTAACTCTAATGGAACGGCTACTTTTTTTATTTCTTCGATGTTGTAGTCACCAAATTTTCCAGCTAACAATACAAAGACAGGACGAATCCTCTTCCCACCCGCTTTTAATAAATGAAGGGATGCTTGTTTTAACACAGGTTGCTTCGCTTGTAATGATTGTTCTAGTTCTTTCTCAACTTTTTGAATGTCATTGCTTAAATTTGAATAAATGTCTCTTAGTTTCATCATTTCCACCTTAACTCACGAAAAATGGCATTTCTCCTTTTGACCCCAAAATATGTAATGAGGTCACTTTCTTCGGCAACAATCCTAAATCATAGGCTAAAGAATAATAATAGTGTAACCCTTTTTGTTGTGCTTGGTCAAAGTCATAATGAAGACCTGCAAAATAACGCTCCCAAAACGAGCGATCGCCACCCAAAGATGTTTCGATTTGTTGAATCATTGGATTAAACTGTTCTTTTATGCAACGATTTTTGCTGGCGATGATTTGTTCGTATAAATTTTTTACTAATTGGCTTTCATCCTTCACAACTTCATTGCGTATCGCAAATACAGCATATGTCATTGGATAACCAGTATGTTGATACCATAAATCTCCTAAATCATACCGATAAATCGATGATGGTTGGTTCCATTTCATCTGAATTGCATCATCCCCAATTAATAAGCAGGCATCATGATGCTTCATCATTTCATGATAATTTGGTGTCATCACATCATACGAAGGCTCTAACGATAAAAATGTTTGTAAAATGATTTTTAATAATGCTACACTCGTTGCGGAACTAGATGTTAACGCAATTTTTTTGCCATTCAATTGAGAAATAGGCACTTTTGAAAACAAAAAAATCGAGCCAACACTACCGTAAGATGCTACGGATACATTCGGCAACAACTGAAATTTCTCAAAGTTTTTGCCGTATGCAAAAGACGAAATACCGCCAAAATCGATCGAACCTTCCTCTATTTTTTTATTTAACACTGCAGGAATTTGTGGAATAAATGTCACACCATTTTTTTCTAATAGTTTTCGATCTAAATAATAAAACATAGGCAATATATTCGTATATGAAATTTCACCAATTCGAATACTCACCTTTCTCCCCCCCAACGGGTATATAAGTCATTTTTTATACCTAATGAGTCCATTACTTTTCCAACTAAGAATTGAACAATATCATCAATTGTTTGTGGGCGATGATAAAATCCTGGCATTGCAGGAATAATTGTCCCTCCAGCTAACATAAGCCGTTTCATATTTTCAAGATGATTTAAATTAAATGGTGTTTCTCGAGGAACAACAATTAATTTTCTTCCTTCTTTTAATGTTACATCCGCCGCACGTTCTAATACATTACTTGAAATTCCATTTGCAATTTTTGCGAGCGTTCCCATTGAACAAGGAATAATAATCATCCCATCACAAATATATGATCCACTTGCAATAGGGGCCTTAAAGTCGCGCAATGAATGGATGGCTAATAAGTCCTCTTGTACTTTCAGCTTTTCGTTAATTAGTTGCTGACGGTCGCTAGTATCCCAACCTAATTCTTCTCTAAAAACTTGAAAACTTGCCTCTGTTAACAACAAATGCACAAAGTGCCCTTGTTTTTGTAGTTCTTGCACAAGGCGTACTCCATAAACAGCACCAGAAGCTCCTGTAATCCCAACTACAAATTTTTTCATAATAACAAGTCTCCTATCGAAAAAATGAACATAACCATACTGAGTGTTCCATTCATCGTAAAAAAGGCCACATCTACTTTCGATAAATCATCTGGTTTTACAATAGCATGTTCATAAATCATAATGATGCCGGAGATAATTACCCCGGTTAAGTAAAGATAACTTAATTCGGAAACGGTAAAAAATAAAGCAATAAAAGCAGCAAAACTTACCACATGCATCATTTTTGCCATGATTAATGCCTTTTTTAAGCCAAAATAACTCGGAATAGAATACAAGCCTTCTCCTTTGTCATAATCCGCGTCTTGCGTAGCATAAATAACATCAAAACCAGCAATCCAAAACATAACCGCAATAAATAATAAAAATGCATTAAGATTTAAAGAACCGGTAGTTGCTACCCATCCTCCTAGAGGAGCTAGTCCAATTGCAATACCTAAAACTAAATGACAAGCCCATGTAAACCTTTTCGTATACGAATAAATTACTAAAAAGAAAACCGCAATCGGAAGTAATTTAACTGCTAACATATTCAATTGATACGCAGCGTAAAATAAAAGTACAAAAGATACAAGGATAAAAAAGTATACTTCCGTCTTTTTCAGTAAACCAGCTGGAATCGCTCGATTTACTGTTCGCGGATTTTTTTTATCAATTTGTGCATCAATGACACGATTCAAAGACATCGCTGCACTTCTGGCACCTACCATTGCCACTGTAACCCAAACCCATTCGTGTAAAGTAGGCCATGTCCCCTCTACTGAAATACTTCCTAGGATGGCACCTAAAAAAGCAAATGGTAATGCAAAAATGGTATGCTCAAATTTAATCATTTCTAAAATGATTTTGACTTTCCTTAACACATTAACGTCTCCACTTCTTTTTATTTATTAGGTTTTGTCCCCATATGCATCGCAGCAACGCCACCTGTATATGGTTTCACAACTACATCGACCAGCCCAGTTTGTTCAAACATTTTTTCTAGCTCTTTTTGTCCAGGGAAATCTTTTGCTGACTCTTGTAGCCATGAATACTCGTCGTAACTTTTTGCAAAAATCTTTCCTAAAACAGGCATAATATAACTAAAATAGGCATAGTAAAATTGTCGAAATACCGGCATCGTTGGTTGACTTGTTTCTAAACAAATGACTTTTCCACCAGGTTTTACAACTCGCGTCATTTCTCTTAACACTTGCATGTAATCAGGGACATTTCGTAATCCAAAACCTATAGTAACAAAGTCAAACGTATTATCATCAAAAGGAAGCTCCATTGCATTTCCATGAAGTAATGTTACTTGGCTTAAACCAAGCTCTTCAATTTTTTCATCGCCTACTTTTAACATATTTTCACTAAAGTCAAGCCCGTACACTTTCCCAGATTTCCCGACTGCATCAGCTAAGGCAATGGTCCAATCTGCTGTTCCACAACACACATCTAGTGCTTGTTGACCAGGCTGTACGTTCATTCGTTTCATCGTATCTTTTCGCCATGATTTATGGCGTTGAAAACTAATAACAGAATTCATAAAATCATAACGATTGTAAATCGTTTCAAAAACATGATGTACACGTTCTTCTTTTGATTGTTTCATTGATTCCCCTTTTTTCATATCCATCCATCTTTCATGAGATTTTTTTCGTGAAAACTTCGATACGTTGTTTTATTTCTTCTGTCACTGGAAGCGTAGAAATTTTTTCTTTCGAGCGTTTTAATACAGTTGCCATTGCTTCTATCATTTGATTATTTTGTTTTTCTTTCATTTGTGAATCCACCGAGCGTTTTTTTAACTCTCGCTTAGTAAAAAGAACCGGTAACAAACTGTGAAATAATAAAGAAAATTGGCCATTTAATAGCGATTGTTCTTCGACAACATATCGTTTTAAAAAGAAAAATTCTTTAATCAGTGTTTCTTCCACTCCGCATGCATAATGCTTTGCAAATGCAGTGACTAAATTCGTTTCTACTGTTTTGAACGATTCTATTAGCTCTTCTATTGATTGATAATCTTGATTATATAGTTTCATTTTTTCTTCATTAATTTCTTCAATAGCAATTGCTAGTAATTTTATCGTAGAAATTTCCCCTATTTTCGCCAATATATAATAATATAAACTACTACAATAATCCCCAGACAAAACTGTCAACTGACGATTTTTTCGCATTTGATCATTGTACATATCGCCTTCTGAAACAAAATCGTGTGTATCGAGTGCAGATTGAACAAACATAGTTGCTTCAATGTATGCTCTCTCTTGTTTTTCTTCGACAGAATGTTGACGAAAGATATGTTGTAAAAACATAATTTTATCCTCATCCACTTTTGCTAAAGTAGCATATTTTCCCACAAATGGATGCCTCATCGTTTGCAGTAAAGAATTCATGATTATTTCGTTATTATCCATTGCTAAATCTCTGTCCATCTCACTCGTTCCTTCCGTACATTTACTAATCTTCACACATTATATCACAAATAAAGAAAACGTAACAAAGACCAAATGTAACATCTCAAAATAAAAAGCAGGAAATCCTGCTTTTTACTCACTGTCTATTTGACCATGTTTCGTCAAAATCGTTGCTTTCCCACGAATTTTAACTGCGGATGTATGTTCTGTAAACTGCGCAATCATTACTTCGCCTTTATCTAATTTCTCAGAATGATGAAGTTTCGTTTCTGTTCCGCGAGTTAAACCAAATACGTTTACCCCATTTTCATTTGCCTTAATGACAACAAACTCATTAACTCCTTGTTCTTTTTGAGACATGACTTTCACTCCATTTTTATTATATTATTTGATGAGCGCTAACACTTCTCTACGTTTTTCTTCCTCTTCTTTAAAAACCCCTCGAACTGCTGTAGTAACAGTTACTGCTCCGGGTTTTTTAATACCACGCATTGTCATACACATATGCTCTGCTTCTACTACAACCATCGCACCATGTGGTGATAAATTTTCCATAATTGCATCTGCTACATCTGCTGTAATACGTTCTTGTAATTGTGGTCTTTTTGCAATGGTATCAACTGTACGAGCTAGCTTACTTAGCCCTGTCACCTTACCACCTTTTGGAATATATGCCACATGAGCCTTTCCAAAGAACGGAACTAAGTGATGCTCACACATTGAGAAAAATGGAATATCTTTTACTAATACTAATTCTTCATGTTCTTCACTAAAAACTGTTTTTAAATGCTCACTTGCATCTTCATTTAATCCAGAAAATACTTCCGCGTACATTTTTGCAACGCGTTTTGGTGTATCTTGCAATCCTTCCCGATCTGTATCTTCACCAATAGCATCTAAAATAAGTTTAACTGCTTCTTCAATCTGTTTGTAATTAACTGCAGCCAATCATTTCTCCCCCATTCGAGTATCTATCTGTTCATCTATTTCAAAGTATCAAGAAAATAGTAGCATAAACAGACATCGAAACGCAAAAAAGAAGAGCTACAAATGCGCTCTTCTTTTTTTGCCCTATGTATTAAACTATTTTACATTTTTTCCCTAGGGCTTATCGTATTATTTTACAGCATCTTTAAGGGCTTTTCCTGGTTTGAATGCAGGAACTTTGCTTTCTGGAATTTCAATTTCTTCCCCAGTTTGAGGGTTACGTCCTTTACGCGCAGAACGAGTACGTACCTCAAAGTTACCAAAACCGATTAATTGAACTTTATCGCCATCTTTTAATGCTCCTGTGATTGTATCAAAAACAGCTTCTACTGCTTTTGTAGCATCTTTTTTAGATAGTTCAGTTGCTTCTGCAACAGCGTTAATTAATTCTGTCTTATTCATTTAATTCACCTCCTCCAAAAAGAAACGAATAAGTTGACGTCTAAGTTGGTGACAAGCCTTATATTAAACGAAAACTATCGATAATTCAATATTTTTCATCATGAAACATAATGTTTTTTCACGTTTCCTCTCATTTTTTTAAAAAAAGAAAAATCCCTCTGTAAAAAAGAGGGATTTTTTATAAGATAATTGCAATTAATCCACCGCTACCTTCATTAATAATTCGCTGTAGTGTTTCTTGTAACTTGTAACGAGCATTTTCTGGCATTAAAGATAATTTTGCTTGAATACCTTCCCGAACAATGGAACTTAACGAACGTCCAAAAATATCCGACTTCCATATCGATAATGGATCATCCTCAAAATCTTGCATTAAGTATCGAACTAACTCTTCACTTTGCTTTTCCGTTCCAATGATTGGAGCAAATTCACTTTCAACATCTACTTTAATCATATGGATAGAAGGAGCTACTGCCTTTAATCGCACCCCAAAACGAGGACCTTGGCGAATAATTTCTGGTTCATCTAAACTCATATCTACTAATGCTGGTGCCGCTACGCCATATCCAGTTTGCTTCACCATTTTTAGTGCATCTGCCACTTGATCATATTCTCTTTTAGCATGGGAAAAATCTTTCATTAATTTTAACAATTGATCTCGTCCACGAATTTCTTCTCCAACAATTTCTTTTAAAATTTCGTCATATAAGTGTTCAGGTGCATATAAATTAATTTCAGCTGTTCCTTGCCCCATATTCATACCCGCTAACGTAGCATGACTAATATGATCAAAATCACTAAACTGCTCGACGATATGATGCACATCTCGCAATCGTTTAATATCTTTTACTGTTTCTTTAATTGCCTCTTGATAACTTTTCCGTAACCAATGGTGCTCATCTAGTACCATCACCCAACTTGGTAAATTAACATTTACCTCTAATACAGGGAATTCAAACAATACTTCTTTCAATACATTATGAATATCATGTTCATTCATGCTTTCTACACTCATAGCAAGAACTGGAATATCATATTTTTCTTCTAATTCTTCGCGTAAAAGAACCGTTTCATTACGATTCGGTTGAGCACTATTAATAACTAAAATAAATGGCTTTCCAACTTCTTTTAACTCATCTATGACTCGTTCTTCCGCTTCAATGTAATTATAACGATTAATTTCCCCAATCGTTCCATCGCTAGTAATCACCACACCGAGCGTAGAATGTTCTTGGATTACTTTTCTTGTTCCGATTTCAGCAGCTTCATGAAATGGAATTGGTTCTTCATACCAAGGTGTGTGAATCATTCTTGGTCCATTTTCATCTTCATATCCTTTTGCTCCTTCCACTGCATATCCAACACAATCCACTAAGCGAATATTTACTTCTAATCCTTCCTCCACTTGAACACTCGTTGCTTTATTTGGAACAAATTTTGGCTCTGTTGTCATAATTGTTTTTCCAGCTGCACTTTGAGGTAATTCATCTTGCATACGAATTCGTTCCTGCTCGTCTTTAATTGTCGGCAGCACTAATTGTTCCATAAAACGTTTAATAAAAGTTGATTTTCCTGTCCTCACTGCTCCAACGACCCCTAAATATATATCCCCACCCGTTCGTTCTGCAATGTCCTTAAACAGATCGACTTTTTCCAAAATGTTCCCTCCTTAACATATCTACTTTATCCCACATGAGGCAGTATGTTTTTTTACCTACCTTTTTTATGCGTACAAAACATACAAAAATGGCGCTGTCTTCACCACTATTACTAATTGCACGTTACAAGTAAGAATATGTCATTCTCCTCGTCCTTTATTGTGGGATAAAGAAATCTTCCATCCTTGAACCGTGATGGATGGTTACTTGCACGTATCCACCCTTTACCTTCAAAACGACAGCACTTTTTGCCATTACCCTTTTATAAACGTAAGTGTAACCATTCAGATGGTGAAGAGCGTATCATCGCATTCTAAAGGTTTCACTTTATTACAATGTATATGTATGATGTTGTCCGATATGTTTATGACAATAATTCAAAGTTCTTTTCTATTTTTTTTCTTATTCATCACAACTAAACCGTTCCAAAAAAAAGTTGGCATCGAGCTCCTTATTTAAGGATAGGGAATTATATCTAAGCATCCGTTGTAAAAAAAGAAATTCCTGTTTTGTGTAAAGAAAAGACCACCTGTCAAACAGGTGATCTTTTCTTTACAATTGTTATGATACAGCAATCATTATTTAAAACACTTTTTATTTTTCTTCTATCAATATCAGCTCCCCATTTTTCACCACACATTGCTTTGAATACACTGGCACAAACGGAGAATTTTCAACTAAGTAAGGACGAATATCTTCCCCTTCTTGTATTTGATTTTCTTTTATAATCTCATATAAATCCATCCTATAATCAATAAAAACTTTTCCTTCTTTATCAATCATAAGCGGTAAATTTTTTTTAGAATAGGGACTAATCACATGTGGTTCTTCTTTTAAACCTAATTTTTTATAATCTAACGTAAATACACCATCTGGGAGTACGTCTTTATATGGAGGATATCCATGTTCTCTTTTATAGACATCTAGCCGCACTTGTAACTTTTGCACTTCGCCCACATTTTCCAATTGGATTAATTTCACTTCTGGGTTGGTTTCAGGATTAATTAATACATATTGATAAATACCCCCACCTTCAAATGAATTCGCTGGTGGTTCTTCCATATACTTTGGAACCAACTTTTGAAAATCAACCGGATACTTTTCATAAATAGGTGTATTTGCTTCTTTATTTTTAATCGGCAAAACACCAGTATTTTCCTGGTACTGATTCACAGCTGTTTGAACAAGTTGTAATTGTGTTTCATAGGGAATTTGCTTTTGTGCTTTTTGATCATCGGGAAATAAGCAGCCCGTCAATAACGTACTAATCATCATCATAAATACTAAAAGTCCAATTTTTTTCACCGTCTATCTCTCCTTACTTCACTGATGAATAATCAAAAACAATTAAAATCATAATAACAAAAGAAACAGCCATAAATAAGTAAGCAATAATCGTTCCAATCCATCTTGGAACGCCTTGTAATTTTTCTCTTGTAAAATAAATAATAACCGACGCTAAAACCATTAATAGAATTCCAATTAAAGAAATGGTCATTTTTAAAAGTCCTGGTGTCATGATATAATCCTCCAATATTAATCCTTTTATAGTTGTTTACCTCTCGTTATCGAGTCAAAAATCCTACATAAATGAAAGATTTCTTTATAATCATATAATTACTTTGCTTATTTCGCAATCACAAAGAAAAAAGCTGGGGTATCCCCCAGCAAAACTAACTTATTCCTTGTCAATCCCCTTTACTCATCACCTTATTTTATGAGAGAACGTTTTTTCGTGTATAGATTAATACCTATTGTTATCCATTTGATTTGAACATATCCATTAAACTAGATAAATCATTCGGAACGTGATTATTGACAATGGCATTAACGATCTCATCCTCTTTTTCTTTTTCAATTGGAATTTGTACTAATTGAGATAATTGTTGAACAAGACTTCGAACCGTTTGCTCATCTTGAAAATTTGCTCCTTTTAAAGAATCAGCAATTTGAAAGATGTCAAATGGATTAAGCTTTGTTTTATTATTTATTTCGTTAAACAAATGATTTGGCTCTTTCACATACATGCCTCCTTTACACTCCATTATCCATACTATTGTATGTAAAGGAGAGAACATGGTGCCTTATTGATGTAAAAACGTTGGATCGTATAAATTTTCCATCTCACTTTTTTTCATTCTGGTCATTAAATCATCCACTGCTTGTTTGGGATTTTTATTCAAAAATAACACTTCATATATTTCTTGTGTAATCGGCATATCGACATGATGATTTTCGGACAATTGATACGCTGCTTTCGTTGTTCGTACACCTTCAACGACCATGCCAACTGATTCTAATACTGATTCTAACTTTTCGCCTTTGCCTAACGCAAAACCAGCTCGGTAATTTCGGCTATGGACACTCGTACACGTTACAATTAAATCACCTAAGCCTGTTAACCCTGCAAATGTAATCGGATTAGCACCAAGTTTTGTTCCCAAGCGTGTAATTTCAGCTAACCCCCGCGTAATTAAAGCTGCTTTTGCATTGTCACCGTACCCTAATCCATCGCTAATTCCTGCACCTAATGCAATAATATTTTTTAATGCTCCACCTAATTCAACACCAATTACATCTGGATTCGTGTAGACACGAAAGCGGTTATTCATAAATAAATCTTGTACACATTCTGCATTTTTACTATTTCTTGAAGAAGCCGTAATCGTAGTTGGAAGTCTTCTGCTGACTTCCTCTGCATGGCTAGGACCTGATAAAACAACAATATCTTCTCGCTTTTCCTCTGGAATTTCTTCTGCTATCATTTCAGATACCCGTTTTAACGTATCAGGTTCAATTCCTTTTGTAACGTGTGTAATGAAGACTTTATGATTGATAAAAGGAACCATTGCTTTCGCACACGCTCGAATTGCTTTTGTTGGAACTGCTAAAAGAATGACATCTGCTCCCTTTACTGCATTTTCTAATGAAGTGGTGGCCTTTAAAGAAGCTGGAAACACGATTCCTGGATTATATTTTTCGTTCGTATGATGGTTATTTAATTCCTCTACTTGCTCTTTTCTTCTTGACCAAATATGTACTTCGTGTCCATTGTCGCATAATACAAGCGCTAACGCACTCCCCCAACTACCAGCACCGATACATGCTATCTTTTTCAAATTTCATACACCCCTTAATCTTTTTTCTTCGATAATTTATTTTCCGTTCCATTCCATAAACGTTGAATATTAGTACGATGTCTCCAAAAGGAGATAAGAGTAACGATCATTGCTAAATAAAAATAAGGGTCTGGTACATTTTTTGAAAAACCTGCAAAAATAGTTGTAAAAGCCATAAATAAAAGTGCTCCAAGTGACACATAACGGGTAAGAACAATCGTTAAAATCGCAATTATACCGGCATAAAGTGCAGGAAAAAACATCAGCATTGCTAAAACACCAATCGTCGTAGCTACGCCTTTTCCCCCACGAAATCCATAATAAATCGGCCAATTATGACCAATAATGGCAGCCAATCCACACAGTGCAATCACCCATTCATCCCCAGAAAACGTTACTCCTAATAAAACAGCAATGATTCCTTTGGAAACATCTAATAAGAGAACGGTGATGGCAGGACCCACACCTAAAACGCGTAACGTATTTGTTGCCCCGGCATTCCCGCTTCCCATTTTTCGAATATCTACTTTTTTAAATTTTTTAGTTAATATATAGCTAAAACTAATTGCTCCGATTAAATAACTAATGATAACTAATAAAACGTCCGTAGTACTCGCCTCCTATTCACTTTTCTTTCTTGCAAAGATTTTAATAGGTGTTCCTTTAAAACCAAATGCTTTACGAATCGTATTTTCAATAAAGCGTTCGTATGAAAAATGAAATAATTCTGTATCGTTGACAAAAATAATAAATGTTGGGGGGGCAACCGCAACTTGAGTAGCATAATTTACTTTCAAACGGCGTCCATATTTAGAAGGTGCAGGATTCATCGCTACTGCATCTAAAATAACATCATTTAGGATGTTCGTTTGAACGCGTAAATGATGATTTTCACTTACAAGGTTAATCATCGGATATAATTCTTTCAGCCGTTGTTTTGTTTTTGCTGAAACAAAAATAATCGGCGCATAATCTAAAAATAAAAATTCATCCCGAATTTTTCCTTCAAATTCCTTCATTGTTTTATCATTTTTTTTAATTGCATCCCATTTATTTACGACTATAATAATGGCGCGCCCTGCCTCATGTGCATATCCTGCAATACGTTTGTCTTGTTCACGAATACCTTCTTCTGCATTTAAGACTACTAAGACGACATCGCTACGTTCGATTGCCTTAAGTGCTCGAAGGACACTGTATTTTTCAACCGTTTCGTACACTTTTCCACGTTTTCTCATTCCTGCGGTATCAATGATGACATATTCTTGTCCGTCCTTTGTAAAACTACTATCAATTGCATCGCGAGTAGTTCCTTCAATATTAGACACAATCACCCGCTCTTCTCCTAAAATAGCATTCACTAATGAACTTTTCCCAACATTTGGTCTTCCGATAACAGAAAAACAAATCGTCTCATCGTCGTACTCTTCTTCCTCTTCTTCTGTAAAATGCGCAACGACTGCATCCAACAAATCACCAATCCCCATCCCATGAGAGCCAGATAATGGATATGGATCACCAAAGCCTAAAGCATAAAAATCATAAATATATTCTCGCATTTCAAAGTTATCAATTTTATTTACACCGAGTACAACTGGCTTTTTAGAGCGATAAAGCATAGATGCTACTTCCTCATCTGCCGCTGTTATTCCTTCTCTTCCATTTACCATAAAAATTATAACATCTGCCTCTTCTATCGCAATTTCTGCTTGTTGTCTCATTTGTTGTAAAAGCGGTGCATCTCCAATTTCGATTCCACCTGTATCAATAAGGTGGAACTCATGATTTAACCATTCTGCTTTACTATAAATTCGATCTCGGGTTACACCTGGTACATCTTCAACGATAGAGATTCGTTCTCCAACAATTCGATTGAAAATGGTGGATTTCCCAACATTCGGTCTTCCGACGATTGCTATGGTTGGTTTAGACATTTTCATCCTTCCTTTCTGTTTGCACGTTCTTCGAATATAAAAACCCTTCTCTGTCGAAGAAGGGATACATTCACCTTTGGCTAGTTTATCTTACCAAATATTAATTAAAAGAACAACTTCACACCAAAATAAAAACACGAAAAGCATCCCTTATAAAAAGGATGCTTTTCGTGTTGCAAATTTCTTCGTATCAATACCTCTTTCCGTTACCCAATGGTATGTTTCTCCTTTAATAATAACCGGAACCTTTTGAAGTTCTTTAATAGAAGTAACACCTAACGCACACATTATATAACGTAATTCTTCCTGCCAAGCTTTTACTAGTGTAATAGCTCCTTCTACCCCATCGTCCAATAAAGTTTGCAAAATAGGGCTAGCAATCGCGCATGTTGATGCACCTAACGCAATGGATTTAGCAACATCAAGACTTGTTTTTACCCCACCTGATGAAATAACGGATAAAAGAGGATACGTACTAATTGCTTCAATTAAACTTACTGGTGTCGTAATTCCCCATTCATTAAATACGGAAACAGGATTTACCCGTCGTTCATTTTCCACCTTTGCAAAATTAGTCCCACCAAAACCACCAATGTCTACAATCGAAACACCCACATTTACAAGTTTCCCAATAGCAGATGCGTCCATTCCAAAGCCTACTTCTTTTACAATAACCGGAACAGAAACACCTTTTACAATTGCTTCAATATTTTTTAATGTGTTCGAAAAATCACGGTCACCTTCTGGCATGACTAATTCTTGAATAACGTTTAAATGAATTTGAATCGCATTCGCCTCTAACATATTAATAGCTAACTTCGCTTGATCAACCGTCGCTTCGCTACCCAAATTAGCAAAAACAATACCAGTTGGATTGGTTTGTCGAACAATTCGATAACTTTCTTGTTCCATTTGGTCTTTTAATGCCGCCATTTGAGAACCGACGGCCATTGGAATATGGCATTCTTTTGCTACTTCTGACAATTGGCGATTAATCGCTAGTGTATGCTCGCCGCCACCGCCAGTCATCGCATTAATCATAATCGGTGAAGAAACAGAGATTTCTCCAATTATCGTTTGTAACGAAATATCATCTAATGATGTTTCAGGGATGCTTTGATGCAACAGAACAATATCTGAAAACGTACTGTTTTTCGTTTCCCTTGTACTAAGTGCGTATTTTATATGATCAATTTTTCGTTCTTTACGAGTCATTTTTTCACCGCAATTATTTTAATTTTTTTAATTGTTCTCCAATCATATCACCAATCGAAAATCCAGTTTGAATTTCTTCTTCTACAGGTACTTGTTTTGGTTGTGCTGGACTTTCTTTTTCTTCTTCAAGCGCACGAATACTTAATGAAATTCTTTTTTCTTCCGGATGTACTTCTAACACTTTTGCTTTCACTGTTTGACCTTCTTTTAATACTTCAGAAGGTGATTGTACATGTCGATTTGCTAACTGGGAAATATGCACTAATCCTTCTACTCCTGGCTTAATTTCTACGAAGGCACCGAAAGAAACGAGACGAGCGACTGTTCCTTCTACAATATCTCCTTGTTTTACTTCCGCACCAACTGTTTCCCAAGGACCAGGTTGTGTTTCTTTGATAGATAAAGATACTCGTTCGTTTTCAACATCTACTTTTAACACCTTCACTTGAACCGTGTCGCCTTCTTGCACGACTTCTTCTGGTTTTTCCACGTGGTAGTGTGCCATTTCAGAAATATGTACAAGTCCATCAATGCCACCAATATCAACAAATGCACCAAAGTCTGTTAATCGTTGTACTTTTCCTTCCGTTACTTGACCGACTTCAATGGCTTGTAATGTTTCTTTTTTGTTTTGTTCTGCTTTCTCATCTAGCACTGCACGATGAGATAAAATTACTCGATTTTTCTCTTGGTCTAATTCCACAACTTTTACTTGTAATGTTTTTCCTTTATAGTCATCAAAGCTTTCCACAAAATGTCGCTCTACTAATGATGCTGGAATAAAGCCTCGTACCCCTACATCTACCACTAAGCCACCATTAACGATATCTTTTACTTCGACTTCAATAATTTCTTTACTTGCAAACTTTTCTTGTAAATCTACCCATGCTTTTTTTGCTTCTACTCGTTTTTTTGAAAGAACGATTTGATTTTCTTCCACTTTTATTACTTCTAATTCTACTTCTTCATCAACAGAAACGACATCGCTTGCTTTTTCAACATGCAAACTAGAAAGTTCACTGATTGGAATAATACCTTCTACGTTATCTCCAATTTTAACGCAAACGCGTTTTTCTTCTACTTTTTCAATTTTACCTTTTACAATGTCCCCTACTTGAGGAGCATTTGCTTGTTCGAAATTCGTTTCTCCAACCATTTATACTACCTCCTTAAATCACCATAAAAATACGGTACGTCACAACTTACGAAAAACGGCACAACATATGCCCTTTTTTCTAACTTCTAACAAATGGAGTGATTTGTCAAGCAATAACACCTTTCTTATACATATCTTTACAATTCCTTAAAATTTATGTGTATCGTGAAGCCGAATGATCTCATCCATAATTTTTTTCGCCGCGTCTTTAGACGCTCCTCTTTTTTCTTTTAATTCAGATAAGTCGACAGGTTCCCCATATACTATTCTTACCCGTTTTTTGAATTTATATGTACTGATAATTGCACAAGGAATAACTGTTGCATCTGATTTTAAAGCAAAAAAACCGACACCCGATTGTGGCTCCCCAAATGAGCCATCCTTACTTCGATGACCCTCGGGGAATAACCCTAACACTTTTCCATCTTTTAATATTTGTAACCCTGCTCGCAATGCTTTTTTATCCCCTGCACCCCGACTAACAGGAAAAGCTCCAAAATCGGTTAATAAAGTGGATAAAACAGGGACTTTAAATAATTCTGCCTTTGCCATAAAATGAATTTTCTGAGGAAACGTAATCCCTAATAACGGAGGATCATAGTTCGAAATGTGATTCGCACACACAATGACTGGGCCATCTATATTTGTATGTTCTAAGCCAATGACTTCTACTTTAAAAAGGAAAGAATAAAGAGCTTTTACAGTTTTTTTAGATATATTGTAAAGAGCCAACCTTAACCAATCCTTTCATCCACAAGTTTTAAAATCTTTTTTACCACTTCATCAATTGTTAAATGAGTTGAATCTATTTCTACTGCATCCTCCGCTTTTTTTAGAGGGTCTATTTTTCGTTCAGAGTCCATTTTATCTCTTCTCGCAATTTCTTTTTCTAATTCTAAAAGATTTGGATGTTCTCCTTTTTCCTTTAAGTCTTCTAACCTTCTTCTTGCACGTTCAGAAACAGAAGCAACCATAAACACTTTAATATCTGCATTTGGCAAAACGTTTGTTGCGATATCACGTCCGTCCATTACAACGCCACCTTCTGTTGCCATTTGTCGTTGTAACTCAACCATTTCTTTTCGTACTTCTTTAATTTGCGCAACGATGGATACGTGATTAGAAACATTTTGTGTACGAATTACATCTGAAACATTTTTTCCGTCCACAAATACTTCTTGTGTATCATCTGCTTGTTTTAATTCAATCTTCGTTTGATGTAACATGCTTATAACTTCTTCTTCCCTATGCAGGTCTACATTTTTTTGTAAACATTTATATGTTAATGCGCGATACATAGCGCCTGTATCCACATATGTATAATTTAATTTTTTTGCTAAACGTTTTGCGATAGTGCTTTTTCCTGCTGCAGCAGGGCCGTCAATAGCAATCGTTAAACGATGGTTCATCGTAAATAACCTCCTTAAAATAATGACTTGATGCACTTAATGTTATCATACCCTCCTTTTTGTTTCTATTTGAAATATATAATCTTTTTTTCTTCGTTCTGTCTTATCGAGCGACTATCATAAAGAAATCTAACCATCAGTCGGAGTTTTCGTACTTCTCCCGCTGATGGTTATGTGCACTTATTACACTTTTATCAAAAAAGGGGGAGATGGCTCGTTCAACGACCAAGCTATAAGATGAAGACCGGAAGAAGCACTTTTTGCTCCTATATGTTTTTTTATTTATAGTGGAAGTCACTGGCCCCCACGTAGCTAGATTATTAAGATGAGCTCAGAGTTGGATTACTCCTACTGAAATAGATTCGAGCTATCTTAACAATTTGAAGTGTCAGTATTACTTCCCATTAATGAAAGATTAAATGTCGTCCTTTGGTTCTCCGTTTAGCTATACAAAGAAAAATATTCCATTTAACAATACAAGATGTGCTATAAGTAGCACATCTTGTATTGTTAAATGATCCCTTTTTTCTTCATTTTTAATTGATGTTGGAAACAGAAACGTATGAGTTCCTGTCGTACTTTCTCGTCAATATCGACAAATTCTAAAGATACTCGTTTTCGATTTTCTAATTCCTTTACTTCTGTGAGTCGGATTACTTTTGCTAATTGTTGATAATAGACTGGTTGATCACCCTTTTGGTAAATTGAAAAATAAAGATTTACTTCCCAATCAGGCTCCCATTTACACGTATCTGGAACTAATATCGACATCCCTCCACCACTTATGTCTTCTGAAACAGTCACAAATGGTTCAAACGGTTGATGAATAGGATGACAAGCGGTATTAACAGCCGTTTCCACTCGCACAAACTGTCTCCGTTGAATCCGCTCAATATCTTTTACTTCTGGGCGTGTTAATTCAATCATCGGAATTTCTTTATACACTCGTTTTGACACAGTTGTAAAAAAACGATACACTGCTTGATCAATAACCCCTACATACCAAGCGGTAAAAGGAGTATTTTCTAGTAAAAAAGTAACTTTACCTGTTTGTTGATTGATAGGATAATCAATATAAATACTTGTATCATTTAATTCCACAATACGGCTACGATACGTAATAATTTCATCATTATCATCAACTCTTTCCAAAAATAGTGGCATGCCGACTTGCATCATAAATAGTCCATCCCCTTATCTCGAATGATTCTCTATTATCATTATGACATGAGACAGAAAAAAGGGAAAGAAACATTATTTATTTTTAGTCAAAAAGTCATGTTTTTCTTTATTTTTTTCAAAAAATGACGATAAAATTAAAAAATACGGTAAAATAGCAGGAGATAGTAATAAGGGGGATACATTTTGAAAAAGCATGTATACATCATCTTTTTTATTACCCTATGTTTAATCGGGTGTACGCAAAAAGAAAAAACAGAATTACCAAAAAAAGAAAAGGTACAAAAAGAATCGATTGAACAAATTGTTTCGAACAATTGTTTAACATGTCACGGAACGAATAAAGTTGGTCCAGCTTTTACTGATATCGGCTCTCGTCTAACAGAAGAAGAAATACAGATTATCATTAAAAACGGGAACGGTGCAATGCCTGCCTTTTCAGACTCATTTGAACCAGAAACAGTAAAACAAATAGCTGCATATGTTGTTTCGCAATCCAGTAACTATTCACTTAACACAAATACTCCTCCTGAAAAACGTACTCCTTTAACAGGAAGAGATATCGTCCAACAAACTTGTACTGCTTGTCACGGTGGACAATTAGAAGGTGGAGTAGGACCTAATATTCAACATGCAACAGAAACATATAGTAACGAAGAATTGATGCATATTTTGATAAATGGAAAAGGTACAATGCCAGGTGGAATTGTCAATGAAGAAGAAGCACAAGAAATTATCACATATTTAAAGTTAGTACATGAGGAAACAAAAAATCAAGAATAAAGAAATCATCACAAAAGGTTTGATTAATCACAGCCAAACCTTTTGTGGCATTCTGTTACTACACTTTTTCATATTGTTTATCCATTTGCTTTAGCGGTTCTACTTTTTCTTCATGTCCCGTCTTGGCATTAATAAAAATTCGATACGTTTTATCTTCATATACACCGGTAAACTCATAACATAACACATCGTCTCCAAGTAAATTCGTCATCACGACTAAGTCCTCACTTTGAATATCCACTTGTTTATTTACTTTTTCTAATGCTTGTTCTTTCGTTAACACTGGTGTTAATGAAGGTTGTGGAGCATTTATACTCATTAAGTAACTTTTTGCATCAAAACCGATAATTTCCCCATTATCTAATGCTACTTTGATATTAATCATTTGTGGAATAATCCGAACGTTTTGTTGTTTTTTTACAAATGTAAATAATCCTATTGAGTCATATTGAATTGTTTCTTGGATGACAAAATCAGAAAATCCCTTTTGCTTTAAAAATTGTTGGGCTCGTACTTGTGCATCATAAAGCGAAAGTTGCACTTTCTCCATCGGACGTTCATGAAGCATCCAAACGATATGCCCACCTTTTTTTGTAATATCAAATAAGTATTCTCCTTTTCCTCCATTCGGTATCGTCACAGAGTAAAAAGGAAACTGTGCGCCTTTTTTATTTTTGATCACTTTTGCATCTTCCGTACTTTTACCAATAAACGTTCCTGCTCGCTTCACCGCTTCTTGTTGATTAATATCAGGTCCGGAAATGGTTTTTAACCGCTTTTCTTCTTGTTTGGCACGAACCATTTGATCTGATTGAACATTTGTATTTTTATAATGCGTCACTTGATCATTTATTGTTTTAAAACCATCAATAATCGTATTGTCCTCTGGGCTTTCATTCGAAAGAAGCGCATTATCTACATCTACCCATCTCAATTGCTCTTGTAAAACTGTTGCTTGCATTTGCTTTATTTGCTCTTTCATGTTTTTTGATTGCTCATGTAACGACTTTAAATGGTTCATTTCGTCGTCAGTTAATGGCTTTTCTGACAAATCGCGTACAGCAACTTGATACGAAAAATCTCCAATTTCCGCTAAAAATTCCTCCGTTTGATTAATAGGTACCGCTGAAAGTGGCAATTCACTAATGTCATTTTGTGCTTGAAGCGATGTTTTCCACACTTTTACAAGTGACGGTGATAACTGTTCCCGTGAATTCATTACTAAAGTAGACGCAATTTGTTCTTCTAACTGATCCATTTGTCCCGCCAGCTGATGAAAAGCACGTTGATAATTATTTTCTGTTTGAATAGACAATGCAGTATTTTGTTGACGCTCTTGATACCCAAAATAAGAAACCCCGATTAAAGCAATAGCTAACACAACGATTAACGTATTTCGAATCATTTCTTTCACCTCATTTAATGACAGAAAATGTGATTACCAATGGTTTTAATTTGAGGACGTGTCCAAATCCAAGGGCTAGTGGCTGTATCTGGATTGAAATAATAAATCGCCCCTCCCGTTGGATCCCATCCATTCATCGCATCAATTACCGCTTTTCTTGATGTTTCATTTGGCTCTAACCAAATTTGTCCATCAGCTACTGCCGTAAATGCGCGTGGTTCAAAAATGACACCCGATACAGTGTCCGGAAATGCAGCATTTTCTAAACGATTTAAAATAACAGCAGCAACTGCAACTTGCCCAACATATGGTTCTCCTCTCGCTTCCCCATGAACAGCATTCGCAATTAAACGTATTTCATTGTTAGAGAAGCCACTTGGAGTATTAGATGCCTTTTTTATTCCTTTTGGAAGCGTTACTTCTCCACTAGCCCGAAGTAATTTTTGCTTCGTGCTGCTTCCGACTAAACCGTCAACAGGTAATCCAAAACGGTCTTGGAAATTACGGACCGCCCAATAAGTGGACCAACCATACACCCCATCAATTTCTCCCTTGTAATATCCTATTTTTTTAAGTCGTGTTTGTAATTCTGTCACATCAGTTCCCGTTGCTCCCCGCTGAATAACTTGATCAGAAAAAGCAAAGGTTGTGTGGTGACTTCCAATGAAAACAACAAGTAAAAAAAGAATAATCCAATGACAGATTGAACATTTTTTCCACATTTTTTGCCTCCTAAATTCGATCTTTACTTGTTATTGTCTGCTTGTTTTCTGTTTTTATACAAAAAAAGCTAGCTACGTAGGCTAGCTTTTTATTAAACATTAAAGTAACGACCTTCTGGATGGCTAAATACCATTGCGCTGACACTTGCTTCTGGTTCCATCATAAATTCTTCTGTTAAATTTACACCGATATCTGCTGGTTTTAATAACTTAAATAATTTTGCTTGGTCTTCGATATTTGGACATGCAGGATACCCAAATGATACACGAATTCCTTGATATTTAGCTGAAAAACGTTCACTCATGGTCATGTCAACGGAATCCGGGAATCCCCATCTATCACGCATTAACGTATGAACACGTTCTGCAAATCCTTCTGCCATTTCTAGAGCTAGTGCTTGGAACATATGAGATTTCAAATAATCACCATCGTCTTTTAGTTTCATTGCCACTTCTCGAACACCAATTCCTGTTGTGACATTGAAAAATCCGACATAATCCATCACACCACTATCTTCATCTTTTAAATAGTCACTTAAACATAAAAAGCGATTTCCTTTTTGACGAGGGAACGTAAAGCGTTCGATGATTGTTTTTTCATCGTTTGGATCATAAATAATAATATCATTTCCATCCGCTTGTGCAGGAAAAAATTGATAGACAGCATTTGCTGTTATCCATTTTTTATCTTCTGCTTCTTTTACTAATTCTTTCAGTAATTTGTATAACTCGGTTACTTTTGGATCTTTCTCTTCTATTAATTTATTTACTTTTCCTTTAACCCCTAAGTGATGACCAAGTAACATTTGTAAATTCACATATGGGAATATCGTATGAAGCGGATAGTCTTTTAATAAATGACGTTTCGTGTCATGAGGTACCCACACTTTTCCGTCCTTCGAAACAGTTGATTTTCTCTCCATTTCTTGTACTTCTTCGACAGATGCTTTCTCTTTCGCTTTTGCTTGCGCTTTTTCAGTAACTTCTTTTAAACGCTCATAATACGTTTCTGACATTTTTTCACGCGCTTCATGATTACTTAATTTATTCGCTAAATCTAATCCTTCCATTGCATCTTTTGCATAAAGGACGAGACCATCATACTCAGGTGAAATTTTCAAGTCTGTAAATTTACGTGTTAATGCCGCACCACCGATTAACATTGGAATACTAATATTTGCTTGTTTTAAATCTTGTGCAGTTAAAACCATCTGTTGCGCTGATTTTACTAACAATCCGGATAATCCAAGCGCATCTGGTTTTTCACGTTTTACCGCTTCAATTAATTCATTGGGTGGTACTTTAATTCCAAGGTTAATTACTTCAAATCCGTTATTCGATAAAATGATTTCCACTAAATTTTTTCCAATATCATGCACGTCGCCTTTAACGGTGGCTAATAATATTTTACCTTTTCCAGCATCCTCAGAAGCTTCCATGAATTGTTCTAGATGTGCAACGGATGCTTTCATCACTTCTGCACTTTGTAGTACTTCTGCAACAATTAATTCATTATTATTAAATAAACGACCTACTTCCGCCATTCCAGTCATTAATGGTCCATTAATAATATCTAATGGTTGATTATATTTTTTTAATGCCTCATTTAAATCATCAATTAATCCTTCTTTTGTTCCTTCTACTACATAACTAGAAATCCGCTCCTCTAATGGTAAATTTTTCTTTTCATCAATGGAACTTGTCGTTTTTTTGCCACGATACATCGCCGCAAATGCTGCTACCGTTTCTTGAGAGGTACGATACAGAATATCTTCTGAAAGTTTTTTCTCTTCTTCTGGAATCGATGCATATCGTTGAAGCTTCTCTGTATTGACAATGGCATAATCGAGACCAGCTTTTGTACACTCATATAGATAAACAGCATTTAATACTTCTCGACCGACATTTGGTAAACCGAACGAAACGTTACTTACCCCTAAAATAGTTAAACACTCTGGCATTTCTTGTTTGATTAAACGAATTCCTTCGATTGTTTCTTCCGCAGAACCGATATATTGTTTATCCCCAGTCCCTACTGGAAAAACAAGTGGATCAAAAATAATATCACTCGGCTTAATTCCATATTTATTTACTAAAAGATTATACGAGCGTTTCGCAATTTCTAATTTACGTTCGCGGGTAATGGCCATCCCTTGTTCGTCAATGGTTCCAACTACGACAGCTGCACCAAACTTTTTAACGAGCGGTAACACTTTTTCGAATCGTTCTTCCCCGTCTTCTAAGTTAATCGAGTTAATAATTGATTTTCCTTGTGTATATGTCAGGGCTTTTGCAATGACCTTTTCGTCTGTACTATCAATCATAAAAGGTACTTTTACTTTGTTTACTACTTGTTGTAAAAATTTCTCCATGTCTTCTAATTCATTACGATCGGGGTTTGCTAAACAAACATCAATGACATGTGCACCTTTTTTCACTTGCGCCCGAGCAATTTCCGCTGCTTCTTCATATTGTTCCTTGCTTATTAATTCTTTAAATTTTCTAGACCCAATCACATTTGTTCTTTCCCCAACAAATAACGGTCTCATAGAAGAATCATACACTAATGGCTCAATCCCAGAAACTGCATGTGGATGAAGTGTTTTCACTTGATGTGGTTGATAACGACTCATTGCTTCTCGAACAACGCGAATATGAGCAGGTGTCGTTCCGCAACATCCTCCCACGACATTGATCCATCCTTTTTCTGCAAATCCTTCTAATTTTTTCGCAAATGATTCTGGTGATTCGTGATAATGCCCTTCTTCATCTGGTAGCCCTGCATTCGGATAGACACTAATTCTTGTATCTGCTAATTCCGATAAAGAACGAATATGGTCACGCATAAATTCTGGACCTGTTGCACAGTTTAATCCAACTACGATTGGTTTCATGTGTTCTAATGATAAATAAAATGCTTCGATATTTTGACCAGCTAACGTTGTTCCCATCGGTTCAATCGTTCCTGATACCATAATTGGTAAAATGACATTCATATTCTGGAATGCTCGATCGATACCTAAATAAGCGGCTTTCACATTTCGCATATCTTGGCTAGTTTCAAGTAGCAATAAATCAACGCCACCCTCAATTAAACCTTCTACTTGCTCTTGATAAGTATCTATTAATTTCTCGAATGTTACTCCGCCTGTCACCGAAAGTGATTTGGTTGTAGGCCCCATCGCTCCAGCAACAAACCTTGGCCACTCCTCTGTTGAAAAATCCGTTGCTGCTTTTTTCGCAAGTTGCGCAGCTTTTACATTTATTTCTTTCGCTAAATGACTTAAATTATAATCACTTAAAACTAATGAAGTAGCTCCAAATGTATTCGTTTCAATAATATCTGCACCAGCTTCTAAATATTCTCGATGAATATGATCAATAACTTCTGGCTTCGTTAAGATTAAATATTCATTACATCCTTCATATTCCTCTCCCCCAAAATCTTCAGCCGTTAAATTAGCAGCTTGAATCATCGTTCCCATAGCCCCGTCCAGTACGAGAATTCGTTCATTTAGTTGTTTTTCTAATAAAGATACTCCCAATTGTTCTACGTCCTTTCTTGTTTGAAATTAAATCGATGCTAGTTTCTTACGGTCTTTTGCCTGAATAAACTGAGCAAGTTCAACTGTTAAATCATATCGATTAAATGGTGTAATTAAATAAATACCGTTAAAATACTCCAATGCTACATCTAAAAGTGATTTACTAATAGCTAAACTTTCTTTCGTTGCTTCTTCTTTTGTTTGACAACGTTTCATTGTCGTTAAAATATCTTCTGTTAACCGAATCCCTGGTACTTCATTGTGTAAAAATTCTGCATTTCGCGCACCAGTAAATGGCATAATCCCTAAATAAATAGGCGTTTGCAAATGTTTCGTTGCTTCATACACTTCGATAATTCTTTCTTCCGAATAAACTGGTTGTGTCATAAAAAAGTCTGCACCAGCTTCTATTTTTTTCTCCATCCGTTGCACTGCTTTTTCTACGTACTTCACATTCGGATTAAAAGCAGCTCCGACCGAAAAATCCGTTTTCCCTTCTAATGACTGACCAGAAAACGATAATCCTTCGTTTAGTTGTTTAATAAAACGGATCAATTCAAATGATGACAGATCATATACACCAGTTGCGCCTGGAAAATCACCTACTTTTGCAGGATCACCTGTAATGGCTAATATATCTCGAATCCCTAATGCATGTAGCCCTAATAAATGCGATTGTAATCCGATTAAATTACGATCGCGACAAGTGAGATGAACTAATGAGCGTATTTGATATTGCTGTTTTAAAATGGACGCCATCGCCATATTCGAAATTCTTGGGGTTGCTAATGAGTTGTCAGCCATTGTGATTGCTTCTACTCCCGCTTGATGCAATGCTTTTGCCCCTTCGATAAAAGGTTCCATGTTCACGTTCTTTGGTGTATCTAATTCCACAATGATGGATCGTTTCGTTTTTACAACCTCTTGAAGCGGAGCATCGCTACGTTTCCTCGTAACAGAAAGCGTTGCTGGCGTTGCTTTCGTTTCCTGGAATGATTTTTCTGAAATCGGCTTTAATTCCCGAACTGCTTCTGCCATATAGCGAATATGTTCTGGTGTCGTTCCGCAACATCCACCGATTAAACGAACGCCTTCTTTCACAAATTCTGTTGCCATTTCGCCAAAATATTTTGGATTTTCTGAATATGAGAATTTTCCGTCAATATATTGCGGTAAACTAGCATTTGGATATGCACTTAAAAAAGCATGATCAAAAATCGGTACTTCTTTAAACGACCGTAACATATGAAGTGGACCTAAACGACAATTTAATCCAACTACATCTGCCCCTAAGTCAATTAACTCTGCAAACGCGTCTTTTACTTTCTTTCCGCCTTGCAACACTCCTACTTCATGAAGAGATAATTGTGCAACAACCGGAAGGTTGGTTAATTTTTTTGCGACTTTCACTGCTATCTTTAATTCTTCTAAATCATAATATGTTTCAAATAAAAAACCATCTATTTGTTCCTGTGCTAACCAATACACTTGTTCTGAAATCATTTTTTCGAGCTCTTCTAATTCGTTATCACGTTTATGAAGAGCACGAATACCACCTACAGTTCCAAGAACAAACACTTCGTCTTTTGCCGCTTGACGAGCGATTCTAGCACCTGCTTGATTGATTTGTTTTGTTAACGCTTCGAGCCCATATCGTTGTAATTTTTCTGCATTGGCTGCGTATGTGTTTGTTTGGATAACTTGAGCACCTGCTTCAATATAGGCACGATGAATATTGTATATTTCTTCACTATGCGTTAAATTCATTTCTTCATAAGAACGATCTACCCCATGGGAATATAGCATCGTTCCCATTGCCCCGTCCGCAATTAAAATATCATTTTGTAATTTTTTTAACAACTCCATCTACTCACACCCTACTCTTTATTCTCCACACAAAAAAACCCTTCCTCTAGAAAGAAGAAGGGAAAATTCACATGACCTTCTTCTTATCTAGCTGGAATTAGCACCTTTACCTACTAGTAGGTCGGTTGCTGAGACGTCTTTGGGCCAGTCCCTCAGTCTCTCTTGATAAGAAGTTTAAACGAGCTATCCTATTAAACTTGTAATTAACAATACTATAACTGTGTGAAAAATTCAATCCTTTTTCATACAGAAAGTTTTTCTGTATGTTTTAACGCCATTTGTTCTTCGTTTATAAGTCGTACTTTATATAATACTAGCCACCATAATCCAAGCATAAATGGAACGATAAAATAAAGATAATGGTCAAACTTTAAGAATACATAATCAAACATACCATGCAACATAATTGGAAGTAAAAAGGATAAAGATAAAAGAATCTTTTTCTTTTTTCCTGTTTGAAATTTACCTTTTCCGACATAATACCCCATCACCGCACCAAATAACGCATGACCAGATACTGGTAAAAGCGCCCGCATAAAGGCAAAATCAATTCCATATACAAATAAATATAAAATATTTTCAATCGTAGCAAAACCTAATGATACACTTACTGCATACACAATTCCATCGAAAGGTTCGTTAAACTCTCCATTCTTATACACACCATACATTAAAACAAACCACTTCACACATTCCTCTAGGAAACCAGCTTGAAGAAATGCTTGTTGCCAATCACGAATAAATAGACCTTCTTGTATAAAAATATATTGCATAAACATAACAGGGAAAGTTAATAAACACCCAAACAAAAACATCCGAATAACAAGTGAAATCGGTTCGACGTATTTATCGCGCAAATAAAAATAACTAAGTAACGCAAACCCAGGAGCGATTCCTGCTGTAATAATCGTAATCATTTGTTCCCTCACTTTTATTATTTTATAACGATTTCTTCTGTTTCAAGTATATTAGCTTCATCAATTATAGCTAAAAAGAACAAAACTGAATGTTGATTCATCTTTCGTTGTTTGCTACTCTATCCTTCCAAAATAATCTTTCACCATTTTACTAGCTAGGCAGCACCTTAAAGAGCGAACAAAAGGAAATTAGCAAAATGAATATCCTTCCTTTTTCTTTCATTATAGCTTCTTTATGATGACATTTATTCTTTTATTTTAACAGATTATAGCTTCCTTTTTATGTTTTACACAAAATTTATTGGAAAACAAAAAAATCCTTGCCCATCTTTTAAAAAGGGCAAGGAACTTTTACACGTATTTTTTATTTAACACTCTTTTTCCATTATTTTGTTTGCAATCAGACCTCCGTGAAATCGGCCATTTTCAATAAAAATTTCATTTGCTTCATTACCTGCAGCAATAACACCCGCAATAAATAGATTTTCCACATTTGTTTCCATTGTTTCAGGATTAAAATGAGGTCTTCCAGTCTCTTGATTTTCGATTACTCCCATACTTTGAATAAAAGAATGATCAGGATGATAACCTGTCATCGCAAACACATAATCATTTTCAATAACAACTTCTTCGCCATTCTTTACATAGACAACTTCATGATCACGAATTTCTTTTATTGTTGCGTTAAACTCCATTTTTACTAATTCATTTCGAACGAGCGACTCAAATTCTGGTAATACCCATGGTTTAATACTCGAAGAATATTCACATCCTCTATAGACAACGGTTACACGGGCACCTGCTTTTTCAAGTTCTAACGCCGCATCAATCGCTGAGTTTTTCCCACCAATGACAACTACATCTTTATCGAAGTATGGATGCGCTTCTTTAAAATAATGAAATACTTTCTTTTTCTCTTCCCCTGGAACATTCATATAATTTGGGCTATCATAATATCCAGTTGCAATTACAACATACTCCGTATTATATCGTTCTTTTGTTCCATCTTGTTTTATCGTATACACATGGAATGAACCATCCACTTGCTTTTCTACTTTTTCAACCCGTTCATATGCATTCACACGAACTTCTTTTAATTTCACGACTTCTCGATAATACGCCAATGCTTGATTGCGCTTCGGTTTCCGTCCTTCAATGATAAATGGAACATCCCCAATCGCCAATTTTTCACTCGTGCTAAAGAATGTTTGATGCGTTGGATAACGGTAAATAGAATGTACCACATTTCCTTTTTCTATCACAAGCGGATTTTTACCTATTTTTTGAAGTTCGATTGCCGCTGATAATCCACACGGACCTCCACCAACAATAAGCGCATCTTCTTTTTTCATTGCAAAACATCTCCTAATAAATGATCTTTTCTACTTCAATGATAAGCTACATTCCTGCAACAAATAGGAATGAACACTCATACCGTTCAAACATATATGCATAGTTAATGATAGCAAAAAAACAAGAAATCTTCCATCAGTGAAGGGTTTGCTATTCTTCATTAAAGCATAGATGAACTGGTTTCACTATTATACAAGAGGCGAAGAGTGCTCGATTAACGACGGAGCTAAACTAGGAAGTGTAATCCCCACTCCGCTGTTTTCTAGTGCTACCTTACCTTTTTGAAGAGGGGATTCTTCCTATCCATTTATGAGAGATACATATACATTCCCTTATTTTTTTAATGACAACAGAAGGAATTGTTCAATCATGGCTTCATAACTTAAACCAATTACTTTGGCTGCATCTGGAAACAGACTAGTTGCAGTCATTCCTGGGAGCGTATTCACTTCTAAAATAACAAATTCCCCATTATCTTGTAACAAAAAGTCTACTCGTGAATACACTTCGCATCCTAATGCTTGGTGCGCTAAAATTGCTTGTTGTTTAATTTTTTTACTTAATTCTTCGTCTATAGGTGCTGGTACAATATGTTCACTCATACCCGGAGCATACTTTGCTTCATAATCGTATAATTGATTTTTCGAAATAATTTCAATGATTGGCAAAGTCATTTCTTTTTTATATTCTCCCATTACTGCAACGGTAAGTTCTCTTCCTTTAATAAATTCTTCTAGCAGAACTTCTTCATCGTGTTCAAACGCTTTCTCTATCCCGTTTAACAATGTCTCCTCATCACCCGCAATCGTTAACCCAATGGTTGATCCTTCATGATTAGGTTTTACTACGATTGGAAATGAAAATGGCACGTCAAATGCCTCTGCATCAAATGTTTTTTTTGTTACTAAACAATCCTTTGCTACTCTAATGCCTGCTTTTTTGAAAAAAACTTTTGCCCGTTGTTTATCCATGGCTAATGCACTTGCCAAAACATTCGAACCAACATATTTTAATCCAAGCATATCTAGTAAACTTTGCACTCGTCCATCTTCGCCAAAACGTCCATGTAACCCGATAAATACGATATCCACATCTTGGTTTTTTAACTGAATTACTTCTTCTAAGCGGGCTGGATGAAAATCTATTCCAATCACTTCATGTCCCTTTTTCTTTAACGCATTCATAATTCCTTTTCCTGAGTTAATGGATACTTCCCGTTCATTGGAAATCCCACCATATAAAACTGCAACTTTCATCAAAAAAACTCCTTTCACATTATATAAAAAATCTTCCATTAAAGGAGGCTTTTATTTTTCTCCACTCTCACGTGTTAAAGATGGAAAATGGGAGTGTTATTTTCTTTTCATGAAAAGAAAAACCTCCAGCTTTCTTCTATTTATCTAGTTCATCGCTTCTTTATTCGTAAAAAACTACTATCATCATACCATGTTTTTTTAAGATGCAAAGAACTTGTTCTGAAATTTGTGCAAAACAACTTTTCTACGGTATACTAATTATATTCAAATTATGATGTGAGGATGAAGGCATGATGAAAACTGTATTTTTTTCTTTTGCTCACCCCGATGATGAAACTTTTACAACAGGTGGTGTAATTACTCGGTATGCAAAGAAAAACAATGTAAAGACAATTGTCTATTCTGCTACCCATGGGGATGCGGGGAAATGTGGAAATCCACCAATTTGTACGAAAGAAGAACTGGCAAATGTACGAAAAAAAGAATTAGAACAAGCTACTTCTATTTTAGGGGTGGATGAATTAATTGTAGATACATTTAAAGACGGAACATTGCTAGACTTAGAAGAAAACATTCTATACGAACGAGTACGAGAATTGCTACTAGAGTATAAACCAGAAATTATCGTCACATTTCCACCGCATGGCATTTCTGGTCATCGTGATCATACCGCTATTCAGGAAGCTACGTTAAAAGCGATGATATCTCTAAAAAATAGCATAAACATCGAAGCGCTTTACTATGCAGCAATCCCACAATCGTTTGTGGAACAATCAGGTATGTCAATTATTGGTGATCCAGACGAAACAATTGACGTCTCCATTTCGTTAACAATGGATGAACGTGAAAATATCCGACAAGCATTGCTTGCACATAAAACACAACATCTATCAGTTGAACGTGTTTTCCCTACTATTTATAATACAAATCAGCCATTCCATCGATATAATAACTTCGAATATTATATCCGAATTTGGAAAAAAGAAGATTTTCAAGAGTCATCGGAAGACTTACTTCCTGCTAACTAATATAACAATCGATAAAAAGAAGGACTGCTAAATTAAGCAGTCCTTCTTTTTATCGATTGACAAAATGATGATAAATATGATGAATGGCTTCCTTTTCCATCAATACTTTTCCGTACTCCATTACTTTAAAGACCGTTGTAGTAGATGGATAGCCAAACTCCGATAAAATAGCAATGAAATTATCAGACGAATTCATTTCAATATGCTCCCAATCAAAGTATAAGTAAAACAATCCATTATAAGAATATAACATTCCTTCTTTTATTCCGAGCACATGCAAGCGGCTCGATAAAGAAATCACATCTTCAAATGACATAAATTCATAAAAGATGTGATGACGTTCATCTAGTGTAAGTTGCATATCCACATATTCATCTTCTATTTCCTCATCATCATCCTCTTGTAAAGAATCAGATGGTTGTGTTGTAACAATAATAACCATGCCTTGTGCTGGCATGGAATACATTTCAACTGCCAATGGACCGTCTATTTCAAAACCAACTTCTTCGTTGGCTTCATCGATTAAATCTAAAAATAGTCCATGGAGTTTTGGTACATCGTGCCAAATATCTTCTTTTGTTAAATTACGTTCTTTTAAATCATCGTACGTAACAAAAACCTTTATTTTATTTACCGATAATCGTTCTACTCGCATGAGCGACCCTCCTTCGCACCTCTCATGGATTCAGAAAACAAAAGATAATAACACAAGTGTACCGATAATATAGATAAAACACAATAAGTTTACTGAAAATTAATATTAGATTAATATTTCATTTCGGCTAACATTTTATCTAACCATGCATCCCAAACATCTGGGGTGGATCCAAAAAGATATTTTTGATATTTTTCCTTGACTTCTTTTGATACTTGTTCAAATGCTTGACCACCAAGGCCGACAACCAACTGCTCATTCTCCGACACCTCATCCACGAGAGCTAATGTTTCTTCGACATTATGAACTAATGTACAAGAAATAAATAAAAAACGAGGTCGTACTTCTTGCAATACTAATTTGACGTCTTCTGCTGGAATTCCTGCCCCTAAATAAACAACATCAAACCCTCTTCTTCGCAAATGCAACACAAAAATTAATAAACCAAGTTCATGTTGTTCATTTAGTCCGCATACCGCAATAACCTTTGGTAAAAACCCGTGTACTGGATACATATGAAAAATGTTTCCGATTCGTGTGCGTAAAAAAGAAGTAGCAAAGTGTTCGTGAGCAACAGAAATAAAGCCTTTTTCCCACTCGTCTCCAATGTTCACAAGTAACGTTGCTAATATTTCAATTAGCACTTTATCTATCGAATATAAACTAAATGCTTCATCTAAAATAGCGTGTGCTTTTCGTTCATCAAATGACATCAGTGCATTATATAATTTCTCTCTCATTTTTTCTAAACGATTGTCTACTTGCGGATGTTCTAAAAAAGAACTTCCTGTTTCATTTCTTTTATTTTCCAAAATTGACACTGCTTGTGAAATATTAAATCCTTTATTGACTTTATCTGCTAACCACCTAATTGTACGGACATGTTCATCTGTATATAAACGATGTCCTGCTTTGTTTCGCACAGGTTCTACAATATGGTAGCGTCGTTCCCATGCTCTTAACGTACCTGGCTGGATTCCGATTAATTGTGATACTGCTTTAATGTTATATTTTCCTTCCTGACTTGCCATTTATGTTCCCCCAAACGAATTCTTCTTGCTTCTATTATACCCTTTTCACTTTGTGTAAACTTTGCATAAGTTTTTTATACTCGTTATGTGTACCATACCTATTCTCTTATTTTCACGTCAATTTTTTTCCCTCCACGCATATACATGAAAAAGAAAGGAGTTGACATCATGAACTCGTCTTCTAAAAAGCCTGTTCATTCAGATCATTTTTCTCCACAATTCCCGTTATTTGAAGCTATCCAAAAAGGAACCCTCTTTAAAAAATTATACCATCCTTATATCGAAAAAAGGGGGAACGACAATTGAATATGCAAGCTTTTAATTGGCTTTATCGTTTACAGGCCGTTCAATTTGCCTTAGTAGAACTACAACTTTATTTAGATACGCATCCGAACGATACTGTTGCAAAACAACAATATACTAAGTATAGCGATTATATAAGAGAATTTATACCTCTCTACGAAAAACAATTTGGTCCACTTTTTCAATATGGTCTTTCGGACGGCTTCAAAGGAAACAGTCCTTGGGTCAATGAACCATGGCCATGGGAATTAGAATACCCGAAAAAATAGTGAAAATACAGGAGGATGTACATGTGGATTTATGAACGAAAATTACAAATCCCAGTCCGTGTTTCTACAAAAAATCTACCACTTGCCAAATACTTAATTACACAATATGGTGGACCAGACGGAGAATTATCTGCAGCTTTACGTTATTTAAATCAACGATATACCATGCCAGATAAACGTGCTAAAGCACTATTAACAGACATCGGCACCGAGGAACTTGGTCACCTAGAAGTTATTGCTACTTTGGTCCATAAGTTAGTTAAAGATGCAACACCAGAAGAAATGAAAAAAGCTGGTTTAGGTAGTCATTTTGCTGATCATGAAAAGGCACTTTTCTACGTCGACGCGAGCGGAAATCCATGGACCGCAACTTATATTCAAGCAAAAGGAGATCCAGTAGCCGATTTAGCAGAAGATATTGCTGCAGAAGAAAAAGCACGAGCAACGTATGAAGCTTTAATCCAATTAAGTGACGACCCAGGTGTAAAAGATGCATTACGTTATTTACGTCAAAGAGAAATTGTGCATGCACAACGTTTTAAAGAAGCACTTTATTATATTCAAGAACATATGAAAACAGGTAAAAGAGAAGAAATAGAACAATCAAACGAAAATGTCATTATCGACACTTCGATTACACCAGATGATTATTTATCCTAATTTTCCAAAAAAACAGCTGAGTTCATAATGAAGCTCAGCTGTTTTACTATGAATAATATAAATTAATATCATATGTGACAAATAAATCATGATACACTTGTTCTTTCTCTTCTTTTGTAATGAAAAAGTCATTTGAAAACTCCCGAATATAATGACAAAGTTCTTCATACTTCTTTTGTGATTCTTGAAATAGCGAAGTTTGAAAGATAAAAACAACAAAAAGCGGTCCAAGTAATAAAAACCAATCAAAAAATAGCCGAAGCGTCCATACTGTTTGTAGAAGTTGAAAACTTGCTAATCCTAAAAAAAAGAGAACAATCGTTCCAACTACACGAAGAGAACGCCTCCGTTTTTCCATCACCCTTTTTCGCTTAATACATTCCTCCAATAAAATCGCAGTAATCGATGGCGACATTCGAAAAATTCCTTTCACTTTTTTATCACTATATGCTTGTACTTTTTTCTTAGAACTAGTTGTTTCCTAATCATAAAGACAAACGAGCCATCCAATGTTCAGAAAACAGAACTGTTAATACGAGCAAAATAAATAAAATAAACAATAAGCGAATTAAAGGAATTCCGATTGTAAAACGCATCCTCCCCCTTTTTTGTTTATAATAGTTTATTCGCGATGGAGGTGGTTCTTGTTGTATATGTTTCACTTTTTCACGTAAATTTTCTGCTTGATCTTCCATAAACATCCCCTTCTCGTCTCTCAACTACGTGGGTTTTTTTGTCTCTTTTTTATGTATAAACCTAAAACCAAATCAATCGTCCAATGAAGCAAAATTACAAGGGCCAAACTATCAGTTTCCTTATAAATCCAGCCAAATACAAAACTTATTATCACTACTTGCAAAAACAAAACGATTTTAGATAAGTAGCGAACATGGACTAACGCAAAAATAAGGCTTGCAATAACCCAACCAAATTGACCTTGTATCACGTAACGAAATAAATATTCTTCGCAACACGCAATGAGTAGTGTGAACACAAAAATTTGACTATTCGTGCAACTACGAAATAATCGGTCGTTTATTCCACCATCGTCTATCCATTTTTTCGGCATTTTTTTATCAAAAATGAAGTCAATCGAAATAATGACGAAGCTAGGAATAAGAACATAATAAAGAACGAGTGTAGGAGTAAGTACAAAATCTACTTTTTGAAAAAACGGCCTTTGAAATAAAATATGTAACATGACGCCTAAACTAAACAAAATAAATTGAGAAAGCAGCAACGATTTCCGCATTTGTTCATCCGATATTTCATTCATTATGTCCTGTTTTTCTGCCATACTATCGACTCTCTTCTTCATGGAATAAAAATGCTAATCGTTTCTGCCAATCCATTGACTCAACATCCTTTGTTTCTTTTTTCGAAAGGAACGGTTCGAATGGAAATTGACAATGGTTACAACAGTATATTGGTTGCTTTTCTTTTTGTTGATGAAAAATACGTAACAATTCTTCACGATAACAACGTTCGGTTTGTAACCATTGTGTCATTTGGATCACTTTTTTTATTTTTGTTTTTTTTCGTACTTGTATTGCTTCCATTATCGTTTGTTTTATTTCTTCAAAAGAAAAGTCAACCACTTCCCCATTTTCTTTATACCCTTTTGCTTGTTCTAATTGAAACAATAAATAACGCTCTTTGCCTTCCGAAAGCTCCATTGTTTCAGTTGCTTGATAGACATTTTTAGTTTGCAGACATAACATCAACCATTGCACCACTTCTTTTTCTGTCGGCAAATCTTGTTCAATAAAAGATAACGGTATTCGTTCATCTCCTTCTGCATACAGTAAAAGAGCGATACTTTGTAACCCGTCACGTCCCGCCCTTCCGATTTCTTGCATGTACGATTCCATGTCTTGAGATAATCCGTAATGAATAATAAAACGAATATTATCTTTATTAATCCCCATTCCAAAAGCACTTGTACATACTAAAACATCCAATTGATTATGTAAAAATTGTTGTTGAATCAACATCCGATCTTCTGATGTCATCCCACCATGATAATAACTAACATGGTGCACACCATTTTCTCGTAACGCATCCGCAATTAGTTCTGTCTTTTGTCTACTTGATACATACACTAACCCTGGTTTTTGAAGAGATTTGACATATTCTATAAGCTTTTGTTGCTTCTCTAATTCATGTTGAACGTATTCCACATAAAGTGCGATATTTGGTCGATCGACAGAATAAATATGACGTTTCACTTTAGATAATTTTAATTGTTCTATAATATCTTTTTGTACAGCCTCCGTTGCAGTTGCTGTTAATGCCAAAAGCGGAGGAGTTTTGAGACGATGATGGATAGTGCTTATTTTCAAATAATCCGTTCGAAAATCATGTCCCCAAGCTGAAATACAATGTGCTTCATCTACGACAAAAAGAGTAACTGCTATTTTTTCTAAAGCACGAATAATCTGCTCATTTTGCAAACTTTCTGGAGAAATATAAATAAACCGGTAAAAATGTAACGATGCTAACACGTCTCGTTTTTCATTAGGCGATAAAAAACTATTAATCGCAACGACATGTTTTTCTCCTTTTTTACGAAGTTGGTTTACTTGATCTTCCATTAATGATAAAAGTGGGGAAACAATCAGGACAGTACCATTCATCATATATCCCGGTAATAAATAACAAAGTGATTTCCCAACGCCTGTTGCCAACATTGCTAATACGTTGTTTCCTTTTAACACATCTTGAATAATTTCTTTTTGTCCTTCCCTAAACGAGTCATAGTGAAAATAATGTTTTAATGCTTGTTCTAACGCAATCATTACATTCCTCCCTCTTTTGCCAACACAAGGCGAATTTGAAAATAAGAAACATCTTCAGAAAGGGATTGTTTTAAAACTTTTAATTTTCTGCTAGCTTGTTGCTTTGTTTTCTGTTTGACTTCTTCTATTATGGTGCTAGAGACATAAGGATCAATTGAGAACGTTGGTATGTTTAATGCTATTTCAACAAGATGATCTTCAATCGTACTTATTTTTAACCTTCGAATCGACGCAATCTCCTCGACTGTGTATCCTCGTTGTACAAAATTCCATGTTTCATTTGCTGTATGCGTTAATGCATATGGCTTTATCACGTCTTTCATACACATATAAAGAACAGGATAATCTTCCGATTGTTTTATTACTTCTTTTATGATTTGATGTAATCCTGCATGAAATTGAATCGCTACATACGTTTCATCCTCTTGGTACTGTTTTGCTAACTGAGGTACTGTAACACCTGCAACTCGATCAGATGTACATTGAAACACAATAAGCTCCTTCTGTCTGTCCGTTAGTGGTATCAGAATATTGGTTAACTCTTTGTATAATTGATGACACATAAATTGTCGCTCTTGTTTCGTTTTTGGAAAATGTTGTTTAACCCAAAGCTTTGTCGGATAATGTGTAATAACAGGAATAAATCCTCCTGAATGAAAAACAACATTCGTTAAACTTTGTATATATAAAATAAGACGTCGCCAAAAATGTATTGCGACATATCCGTATGTAAATCCATCTAATTCTTTCGGTATTTTTTCCATAAAGAACGGGACTTGTTTTTTACCATCGTCTGTCACAAACAAGTTCTGTTCCGTACAATATACATACCCCTTTTCTAGTAAAAAACGCATATCTTTCTTAAAATCCTCTTTTGAATATGTCATATAAGCAGCATAAAAAGGGGTTAAGTGATACCATTTTGCATCTTGAATAGATTGTTGCGAGCGCTTACCAGTTAACAGGTGATAAACGCCTGATGGAGTCCGCTCTCCATTCATTTGTAAAAATGCATATAATAAAACAAATTGGCGAAAATTCATCTACTCACCTCTTTTTCTTTTAGTGTATCATTTTTTCAAAAATAGTGGGTTTAAACAACGTTTCTTTGGGTAAAGTTAAATAAGACTATAAAAAAAGTACTTTACTATTGAAAAGTTTAGCATTCCGCTTTACAATGATGAAGGAAGTAATCGTTTCCAACATATTTTTATAGAGGAAACAATTATTTTCTTTCTTATCAAACAATCTGTTTTCACAGGTTAATCTTTAACTCAATTAGGAGGTTTATAAACATGGCAAAATTTACAATTGTTGACAAAGAAACATGTATCGCATGTGGCGCATGTGGCGCTTCAGCACCAGACATCTATGATTACGATGATGAAGGTATCGCATTCGTTACATTAGATGACAACCAAGGTGTAAAAGAAGTTCCTGAAGAGTTAATTGACGATATGATGGATGCTTTTGAAGGTTGTCCAACTGACTCAATTAAAGTAGCAGAAGAAGCTTTTGACGGCGACGCTAACAAATTTGAGTAAGCAAAGAAAGGTTGACTATTGAATAGTCAACCTTTTTCTCCCTCATTCTCCCTTTTTTAATAACTCGCTATCTTCTCCCACTAAAGCAACAATTGCTGCCATCCCATCTTGTACATTTATTATGTTTGTAAATCCATTTGTAGCTAAAAAATGCGCAACATGTTCGCTACGGACACCATGCGCACAAACAATGTATATTTCTTGTTCTGATGAAAATTGGTTCATTTCATGCGGAATGGTTTGCATTGGTTTTAAAACGGCATCTGATAAATGACATTCGTTCCATTCAAACCATTCCCGCACATCAACAATCATCTCATTTTTTAATAAACCATCTTTTATTTCTTGAACAAACTGTTCTACTGGTATGTTTTTATACATCCAAATTCCCCTTTCTCTGTTACATTCTTTTTTATTTTATCAACAAAACCATGTTTGTACCGAAAATGATAAAACAAAAACTTGGTAATTACCTCCAAATATTGTACCATTTCTAAATGAAAGAAAAGTATAAAATCTAATTTTTTTATCCTGTTTTCTACAAAAGATGCTCGCTCAATAAAATTTTTCTATTTGTTTCTTAGTTCTTATCTTTTCCTTTAACATCTTTCCTTTCTTTATGAAGGAAAAATTGATATAATATGAACGAACTTTATACATATTAGTTAGGGAGGAAATGACATGTCTAATAATCGCGTAGTTGAAGCTTTTATTGAAATTCCAACAGGTAGTCAAAATAAGTATGAATATGATGAAGAACGTGGCATTTTTAAATTAGACCGAGTTCTTTTTTCACCAATGTTTTATCCTGCAGAATACGGGTATTTAGAAAATACACTAGCTCTTGATGGAGATCCACTTGATATTTTAGTGTACACAACAAACCCTACATTCCCTGGTTGTGTCATTGACGCACGTATTATCGGTGTATTAATTATGAGTGACGACAAAGGACCTGATGAAAAACTTTTAGCAGTTCCAGCGGAAGATCCTCGTTTTAAAGATATTCATACACTTGCAGACATGCCACAACACGTATTAGATGAGATTTCTCATTTCTTTAAAGTTTATAAAGACTTAGAAAGAAAAGAAACAAATGTAGTGGGATGGGAAGATCACGAAAAAGCAAGTGCTTTAATCGACGAATGTAAAGTACGTTTTGAACAAAATAAATAAGCAGGTCTTTTGATCTGCTTTTTTATTTTACATTTTCTTCACTATTCTTTCTTATGGATAAGGAATAGACCAATCATATTGCGTCACAATATTCAGAATTATGATATATATTGACATCATTCGGATACTGTGCTAAATTACGAATATAACATTAGTTTTTCTTTTTAATGTTCAGTTTTTCCGAACATTAAAAAGTATTTCTAAAGAATTAGTTCATTTTTTAATTTTTTTACATAAAACAACCGATAAAAAGGTTGAAACTTATTTATATAAAGGGGACGAGAGTATGTATAACATTCTTGTATCAGACAAAATGAGTCAAGAAGGATTAGCGCCATTACTTGGAAAAGATAATATTGTGTTGGATCAACGCCATATTTCAGAAGTAGAAGATCTTTCAAAATATGACGCACTTCTTGTTCGTAGTGGAACAAAAGTAACTGAAGACGTTTTTGCCAAAATGCCAAATTTAAAAATTGTTGCACGTGCTGGTGTAGGTGTCGATAACATTGATATTGAAGCAGCTACACAATATGGAGTAATTGTTATTAATGCACCAGATGGTAACACTATTTCTACTGCTGAACATACATTTTCTATGATGTGCTCTTTATTAAGAAATATTCCACAAGCAACAGCTTCTGTAAAAGCTGGAGAATGGAATCGCTCTAAATTCCAAGGTGTGGAATTATTCGGCAAAACATTAGGGATTGTTGGTATGGGACGTATCGGATCCCAAATCGCTAAACGTGCAAATGCATTTGAAATGACTGTTTTAGCATTCGATCCTTTTTTAACAAAAGAGCGTGCAGAAGCGATGAACGTTCAATTATGTTCATTAGATGAAATTTTAGAACAAGCAGATATTATTACTGTGCATACTCCACTTACAAAAGAAACAAAAGGCTTAATCGGAAAACATAACATCGGTAAAACGAAAAAAGGTGTTTACTTATTGAACTGTGCTCGCGGTGGAATCATTGACGAAAGTGCTTTAGTGGAATACTTAGACAATGGTCACATTGGTGGAGTTGCGCTTGACGTATACGAAGAAGAACCAGCAAACAACACTGCATTATTATCAAATGAAAAAGTAATTTGTACACCACATATTGCAGCTTCTACAAAAGAAGCACAATTAAATGTAGCAGTATCTGTTGCAAAAGAAGTACTAGATTACTTTAACGGAAAACCAGCAACTCACTCATTAAACTTACCTGCAATGTCAGCTGAAACATACCAAAAAATTCAACCGTACTATGATTTAACAAAAATGATGGGAAATATTATTTCACAATTAGTGAAAGTTCCTGTGTATGAAATTAAAGTAGAATATAGCGGTGAAATTGGCAAATTAGAAACAACGATTACAACACGTGCTTTATTAGCAGGGTTTTTCCAAACACGCGTAGATGGTGGTGTAAACGAAGTAAATGCTACAATGATTGCTGAACAACGTGGCATTACATTTGGTGAAAAAGTACGCAATGAAGATAGCGGTTATGCAAACTTAGTATCTGCTACAGTGATTGGTGAAGATACAAACTTTACAATCAAAGGAACATATATTAAAGATTTCGGTCCTCGTATCGTTAGTGTATATGGCTTTGATGTGGACTTCTATCCAAATCGCAATTTACTTTATATTCGTCATACAGACCGCCCTGGTATGATTGGACGCGTTGGTCAAATTTTAGGTGAAAGCAACGTGAATATTGCTACAATGCAAGTTGGCCGTAAAGAAATCGGTGGCGAAGCGATTATGATTCTTACATATGATGGTCATGTTACAGATGAAACAATCGAAAAATTAAACGAAATTGATGCCATTGCTCGTGTACGTGTAATTGAATTATAATAAAAAAGAAAGAAGGTTTTAAACCTTCTTTCTTTTTTATTTTTCAAAGGTAAACATCATAATTTGTTCTTTTGCTTTTACCACTACTTGGTTCGTCTGCCCTATCCACTCTTCTATATGTACAATATTACTAAAGAGAAATAAAGCAAAAATACAACAAAACAAAAAAGCAACTGCTAAAATCCGATGAAGCATTTCTTCCATAAGAAAATCTCTCCTTTTGACATTCTCTTTTATCTTATGAAAGAAATAGTGCTTTATTCTTCATTTGATTCGATTCTTCTACCGCGGTTAAACACTTTGGCACTTCGGACATACTCTACGTCATTCACATGCAATCGCGCATTGACAATACGTGATACGATAAAAAAATAATCGGATACTCTATTCATATAAGATAATGTTAATGGATGAATTTTTTGTTCTTTTTGTAATGATACAATTCTTCGTTCTGCTCTTCTTGCAATCGTCCGACAAATATGCAACGTACTTCCCGGCTTAGAACCACCCGGCAAAATAAACCGCTCTAGTGGCTTTGCCTGTTGTAAATGTGCATCAATTTTTTCTTCTAGTTGTTCAATATTTTCTTGTTTTAACTTAAATGGTCGTTTTTCGGAAAAATTGGCTAAATCGCCACCACAATCAAATAGCTCGTGCTGGACAGTTTCAAGTTCTTCTAAAATATCGTTAAAAAGTGCTTCGTGATCTTTTAATTCTGCCATAGCTTGTCCAACGAAAGCATTACACTCATCCACTGTTCCATATGCTTCTACTCGTAGATCATCTTTTTCCACCCTCGCTCCAATTACTGCTGTTGTTCCTTTATCTCCTGTGCGAGTATATAACTTCATCTTATTTCCCTTCTTTCATTGTTTTTAATAGGCCAAACCAAACGACTGTCACGTCCGTACACAGTTTTACTAAATCTTGATAACAATAGCCTGTTACGTCTCTCGTTTTTCTATCAAGCGCTTGTAACGGAACGATTCCTTTTGTAATATCTGTCCCGATCCAGTACACTTGTCGGTTGTTTTCTTGTGCTTCCCAATGTCTCCATTCTGTTGCAAGTTCGGAAAAACGGTAACGAATGTCATCAATGGATGTCTGTTTTTTGCTCCATTCATAAAAATATCGTTCTAACCCTTCAATGACAACACAGTTCGCTTGTACGTCGTTACTAGTTGGAAAAGAATCTTGTTTGTACGCACTATACCATTCATATTCTCCTAGTAATCTATTTTTTACTGCCTTTTTCTTGCCGTTAAAGGCACCTCCTGATATGAAATGCACTGCCATTCCCCCTTGCTATTTTCTGTCCAGTTTGTTTGTGTGGCAGAACCATGAGGAATCTTCCACTCCCAAAATGGAATCGTATCATTGGCATATTGTGATAAAATATGACGAATCACTCCACCATGGGTGACAAATACAACATTTGATATGCCTTTTTCTTTTGCAAATTGTAATGTGTCCCATAATTGATGGTTTACTCGTTGCTTTAAATCCGCCAAAGACTCCCCATTTGGCGCCTTCATTACATCCATTTGATCAATCCATTGACGATACAACGCTTTGTCTTTTAACTGTTCATATGTCTTCCCTTCAAAATCACCAAAAGATAGCTCACGAATACGCATACTCATTTCATATGGTTGATTCGGAAAAATAATTTCCATCGTTTCTATCGCTCTTTTTAAATCACTAATGATGAAATAATCTCCGTCTGGATAACCTGTGTAATGGCGCAATTGTTGTTTTCCCTCTTCTGACAACACCGCATCGTACCATCCGATGTACCGTTTATCCATATTTTCTTGCGTTAAGCCATGACGAAGTAATGTAAGACCCACAGTATTCCCCACATAAACCACTCCTGTCCTTCAATATATGCTCCGAGCATATCCCCTGTAATCCCACCAAAATTTCGATGATAAAAAAAATATGTACTAATAAAATACAATGTGAGCATGCCGACAAAAATAAGGGCAAGAAAGCCATTCCAATAACTAAAAAAACAAACAACTACCAATAAGACCGCTAAAAAATAATAGCTATCTTTTTTTGTTAAATATTTTTTCATTTCAAATGCTATCCCTGAAGAGGCTGCTGGCTTACCGTAAACAAATAAAAAGCCAATCCACGTCCGAGAAAATATCGGGATAAATACGAACAAAAGAGAGAGAGAAAAAAAGTGGGCTGATTGAATTGTTTCAAAGATAAATAACCATTTTGTTAGTAAAAAAATAAGTAACGCTAATACCCCAAAAGCTCCTACTCGAGAATCTTTCATAATTTCCAATCGCCTTTTTTGATCGCGATAGGAAAAAAAGGCATCGCTACAATCTAAAAAGCCATCGATATGAAGCCCACCCGTTAAAAAAATCGGTAGCAATAATAGAATAATACTAGTTGCAAGAGGAGAAATTAGCGTAAAGTGGTCTATCGCTAAAAAAATACCGTATGTCGCTAATCCAAAGATTAATCCAACGAATGGATAAAAACGTACACTCCATTTTGCCCGTTTATCATCCCAAGGCACGGAAACTTTAATAGGGATGGTCGAAAAAAATTGAAAGGCTAATATACATCCGTCCACGATACTACTTCTTTTCATTGTTGATCCTTCTTCCAGTTTTCCATTATAGCAATGAGTCGCTCTATATCTAAATGTTGTTCTATAGCTACTCCTAATTGGTCATATATCTTTTCTTTTTCTCCTGTACGATCTATTTTTTCTTTTAAAGGTAACCCTCTTTGGGAACGAATATGATTTAACCAAAGATGGCGAAATTCATCATTAAAAAATACATGGTGAATATATGTCCCAATCACTTGTTTATTTTCACTCATCATCCCTTCAGATTGTTTATCATTTTGAGCAAATGGTGTCATTAGACGAGTTGATGTAGATTGTCCTAAGTGAATTTCGTATCCTTCGATTCCACAAGATGTCGTTTGGTCCCAATCCACCTTCCCTTGAAAACGAACCGTTGTTTTTTTGCTATAAAATCTTGTTTCTAATGGCAACAATCCAAAACCACTTATTGTTTCGCCCTTGATACCTGTATCCGTTCCTTCTACATCCATTAATGTTTCCCCTAACATTTGGTACCCACCACATATACCACAAACAAAGCCACCGTTTTGTACAAAAGAATGTAGCGCTTCTTCATAGTTTCTTTGCTTTAAAGCTGCTAAATCTTGAATCGTACTTTTTGTCCCCGGAATAATCACAGCGTCCATCATTGCTAGTTCATCTGGATTTGTCAGAAAATGAATGGTGACATCCGATTCAAGAAAAAATGGTTCGATATCAGTTAAATTAGAAATGTACGTTGGACGAAGAATTCCGATATGGACGTTATGTTCTGAAAATTCTCGTTTTGCATTTATCCACTTTCGCATCGCCAGAGAATCTTCGCTATCAATTTGAATATCTAAATAAGGAATGACACCTAAAACTGGTATATTTGTTTTTTCTTCGATAAACGTAATACCAGATTCAAACAATTGAATGTCACCACGAAATTTATTGATAATGATTCCTTTTACCCGTTTCCTATCCTCGGGTTCTAGTAACATTAATGTCCCGATAATACTAGCAAAAATGCCCCCTCGTTCAATATCTGCAATTAAAATAACTGGTACATCGGCTAATTGCGCTACTCTCATATTTACAATTTCTCGATCATTTAAGTTTACCTCTGCTGGACTTCCCGCCCCTTCAATAACAACAACATCTGCTCGTTTCTCTAGTTCGGTTAATGCTTGTTGAATCGTGCGAATACCAGTTTCATAATATTCTTTCCGATAAGACGATCCTGACACACTTTTTTCTGCTACACCAAAACGGACAACTTCTGAAGTACGGTCACTTTTTGGTTTTAATAAAATTGGGTTCATATATACATTGGCTGGTATACCGCATGCTTCTGCTTGAACTCCTTGCGCACGGCCAATTTCCTTTCCATCTTCTGTAACATATGAATTATTGCTCATATTTTGCGATTTAAAGGGAACTACTCGATAGCCACGATTTCTTAAAATTCGGCAAACTGCTGTCGTTAATACACTTTTTCCAACATCGGAACTAGTTCCTTGAAACATAATCCCTTTCATTCGTTCACTTCCTTTTTTTGATTGACTTGTCCAAATTGGATGTCGTACGCTGCTTCGGCCTCTTGGACAGACCATTGATGCAAAAGACCTAATGTTTTCATATATGGTAACGTACCGTCGATAAATTGTTCTGCATTTGAAAAAACATCGTTACTCACAACAATTAGCATATGGACAGCCTCATTTATTTGTTGTAATGTTTGTGTCATTCGTTCGTACACTTGTTGTTGAAATAACGGTTGTTGATACGACTTCTCGTCCATAAACAATTCATTTGATAACCAAGTCGGTACACAATCTAACAATACAACATCATCTTCTCGTAGTTTTGGAATCAGTAACTGTAGATTTACCGCTTGCTCATATGTTACCCATGGTTGTCCGCTTAACAGACGTATTTCCTTATGACGCTGCATTCGCTCTTTCATTTCCACATCGTACGGCACACTAGTCGCAATATACACTAAGCGTTGAATACGTCGCTCTATGGCAAGATGTTCTGCAAAACTACTCTTTCCACTTCTCACTCCACCAATGACGATAATCATGAGATAAAACTCCTTAACGCGCTTTTTAACTGTTCGTTTTCTTCCGGACGTTTGATTGCTATCCGAAGATACTCACCTTGCAACGTTTGAAAATTATACGTATGTCGTGGAACGATGCCTTCTTTTAATAAAAAATAAAAAAGTGATTCTGTTGATTGACCAGGCGGTGATTTTATAAGTAAAAAATTCGTCTCAGATGGAATAAAAGGATAATGATATTCTGTTAAAAACGAAGTCATTTTCAGCCGTTCTTGGGCAATACAATCTTGTATATGATGAATAAAGGACGATTGATCTAAACAACGAAGTGCTAACTGTTGTGCGAGTGCATTCACACTCCATGGTTGTTGCCATTGTTTAATATGTGCAATCGTTTGTAAATTCGTACTAACCAAATAGCCAATTCGCACACCAGCTAAATGAAATATTTTTGTTAACGAACGAAGGATAATCAAATAATTAAAAAAATGGCAAAATGAGATCATCGATGTTCCATTTTGTACAAAGTCAATAAATGCTTCGTCAATCACGATATATTTTTTTTGTTCATTCATTTTCTGAATAAATTCAAGGAAAGAATGAAACTCATACAAAACACCAGTTGGATTATTAGGATTACATATAAATACGACGTCGTATTCCTCCGCACTTTTTGCCAATTTGTCAAATGCACATTGAAATCCCTCTTCTTCTCGCAACACAAACGCGTCAACTTGACAATCATATTGTTCTAATGCTTTTTTATATTCCGTAAATGTCGGTTCTACTATTAATACTTTTTTCCGTGAAAAAGAATGAGCAAGTAGATAAATACATTCGGTTGCCCCATTGCCGACTAACACATGTTCTTTTTTTACTTGATGTTGTTTTGCGAGAGCTTCCACTAATGTTTCACTATGTGGTTCTGGATAGCCGCCGATTAACGTTTGATACTTTTCCCATTCTTCCGTTAAAAAAGATGGGATTCCGTATGGATTGGTATTTTCACTAAAATCAATCCACGTTTCAGGTTGTTTCACTGCTAGTCGTTCATAAAGTTGATTTGGATTAGCACCATGTGCTGGTAAATGCAAAGAAGACACCTCCTAGTAAGGTTAATAGACAAGCAAATACAAAAGTTGTTCGATACATAATAGTAATACTATCCAAAATATGGGCTGGCTTTTTTTCTACCTTTTTTTCTCCCATGATGGATCGAAAACTAGAAACCCCTTTATATGTATTTTTCCCACCTAATTCAATCCCTAATAATAACGCAGTTGCTGCTTCTAAATAACCACTATTAGGCGATGGGTGACACGTAGCAAATGACCTCCACTTTTTCACTAACGTACGTTTCCTAAAAAAGCGAGATGGGTAAACAAATAAAGATATAAAACCAGTAATTCGCGCGGGAATTAAATTCCATACATCATCTATTTTTGCTGCAGCAAAACCAAAAAGTTCGTATTTTTCATTTCGATATCCTAACATCGAATCGCACGTATTGACGAAACGATATAAAACGGCTAGTGGAGCTCCACCAATCCATGCATAAAATAATGGAGCAGTGACCCCGTCACTCGTATTTTCTGATACGGTTTCAATCGTACCCCGAACAATTTCTGGTGTGGATAATTGGTCGGTGTCTCGTCCTACAATCCAACTTAGTTTGTGACGTGCTTCTTTTATATCATTCTGTTGTAATGGTTCATACACTCGTAAAGCAGCTTCTTTTAAATTACGCGGCGAAATAGAAGTTGCAATCAACATAGCTTCTAATAAAATACCAATTGTGACATCGACGGTGTAAGCAAGCAAAACAATACTAACAGTTGCAATGACAACGATTAGTTGCATACTCATGGCCGCAACAAATCCATTCCTTTTTCGATGTTTCCCTTTATTTAATTTTCGGTCAAAAAAGGTGATTAATTTCCCAAACCAACGAACAGGATGCGGAAAATGTTCCGGGTCGCCAATCAACCAATCTATACAAAGCGCCAACCAAATAGCAATTATATGGTAGAAGAGCCATGATTCCATCTGACTAAATTCCTTTCTATTGCTATTTTTGTTGCTTCATATACTACTTTTCCTATCGATCGTCCTAATAAAGTAATGGTTCCTGCATAAGGAAGGTCGATACTAGTTTGCGTAGCAGCAATAAGGACGCTATCGGTTGATGTACCCGTTGCAATCGTGTTCGTTTCTGGATCTAACACATGTAAATCAAACAACGCTTTTGTTTTTGCTTCTGTTGCAGTCATCATCGCTTGCACAAAAGCAGCATCTGATAATGAACCTTCGATAAAAAGCCATATATTAATAGTACCCGGGCGTGGATGAACATCTTTTCTGTCATAACTTTTAGAAACATCTACCGCATTGCTAATCCCTGCAGTCACAACACAATAAAGGTTAAAATCATCTTCTTGATGAAACAAAAAAACAGCATCTTCTAAATAAGCAGCGGTCATCATGGCCACTGCATCGCTTTGTTTAATGTGTAATGCTTGTAAATACTTTATATATTCTCCAATCGGATCTAGTTCGTGATAGTTTTTATGAACATGACGATTAACAAATGCTGTTCGCCAACTAAAGCCATCTCCAATCATCGCACTCGATAACGTTCGAAGCGGTTTTTTTGAATGAATATAAATATATTCTGTTGTTTTCGTTACTGAAAAATTTTCACGAAAAGAAGGCACAGCATATTTTTTATTTTCCGGTACAAACATAATCGTTGGCTTTGGGCATAATGGATGTTCATTCCGTTTTAACGTTACTTTGTACACTTCTTTTAATGCTTGTTCAGTCAGGACATAATTTACGTCATCTAATGATACCATTTTTCCATTATCCATCAACAATAATCGATCACAAAATAAACTAGCCATGTTTAAATCATGAAAAATGGCAATGACCGTTAATCCCTTTTCTTCTACCCATTTTCGTAATAATGTAAAAAGTTCCATTTGATAAAAAATATCTAAATGATTCGTCGGTTCATCTAACAACAACACTTCAGGTTCTTGCGCTAATGCCCTTGCTAACAGTACCCGTTGTCGTTCTCCACCACTTAAAGTTTGAAAAAAGCGATGCTTAAACGTGTCTACACCCGTCCATTCCATAGCTTGTTGCACCATTTGTTCATCCTCTTTTGTATAAGGATGAAACCATCCTTTTTTATACGGATAACGCCCGAGTTTTACCGTTTCTTCCACTGTATATTGAAAAGAAATATCCGACTGCTGAGGTAATACTGCCACTTTTTGCGCTAATTGTCTCGCTAGAAACATTGTAATCGATTTCTCTTCGAGAAAAATATCACCTTTATTTAGCGGAATAGTTCCACTGATTCCCTTTAACAACGTTGTTTTCCCACTACCATTTGGACCTAAAATTCCAAACATTTCTCCTTTTTGAACAGAAAAAGAAACATCTTGAACGGCAGGAAAACCATCATATGAAATAGTAACATGTTCGATTTCAATCATAGTGCTCCCTACTTTCTTTTTCGTTGTTGATAAAAAATAATGGCAAATACAGGTGCACCAATAAGTGCCGTAATCACACCAATTGGTAACTCTTGCGGGGCAATAATCGTTCTAGAAACTAAATCTGCTAATACTAAAAAGCTAGCACCATTTAAAAATGATAAAGGTAATAGTCGGCGGTGATTCGGTCCAACCAGCATACGCGTCATATGTGGAATTACTAAACCAACAAAACCAATCGTACCTGATACTGCAACACTAGAGCCGGTTAACAAAGAAGCACCAATTAAAAGCATATATTTTCGCTTTTTCACCTCTACTCCTAGCTGCTTTGCTGTTTCTTCTCCAAAAGATAATACATTTAATTCATCACTATTAAAAAAGATGAGCAATGTTCCGATTATAAGAAATGGGATAGCAAGCCATATATACTCATAGCCTCGCATTGCAACACTTCCTAATAACCAATTAATAATTTGTCGTAATTCTTCTCCTGTTAGAGCAATCATTAACGATAATAAAGACCCTAGAAAAGAGCTAACAATAATCCCGGTTAAAATAACCGTTTCAACAGAAAAATTTCGGTCAATTAATTGCGAAAAACCGATAACAAGGAGAAGTGTCAGAAATCCCCCGATAATGCCTGCAACAGGAAGTGTGAATTTTCCTAACATAAGGATTTCTATTTGGAAAAATAATACTACTACAGCTCCAACACTTGCCCCAGAAGAAATACCGAGTGTATAAGGATCTGCTAAGGGATTTTTTAATAATCCTTGAAACGCTGCCCCTGCTAAAGCCAGGCTAGCCCCGACAATCATCGCTAACATAACACGAGGTAAACGCACATTAAAAATAATATTAGCATACATCATATACTCATCTGGCATGGCCGCTTTAGAAAAAAGTTGATAGTAAACTATTTGTAAAAGAGAAGAAAGGGGAATCGATACAGTTCCAATCGATACCCCTAATAATAAAGCGGCTATAAAAATAAAAACGGAAAGAACACTCATCCATTTCCAATTATTTTGCGAAAATTTCTGGATAAACCGCATTAGCAAATTCTTCTACTCCTTCAACTAAACGAGGACCAGGACGAGACGTTAAGTCAGAATCCACCTCAACCACTTGCTTTTCTTTGACTGCTGTAATGTCTGACCATGCTTCTCGATTCTCGATTTTATACTCTACTTTTTCTACCATATCTCCATGATATAACGTAATAATCGTATCAGGATTCCATTCAATCACTTTTTCTTCTGAAATTTGTGGCCATCCTTCTAATTCCTTCGCTACATTTTCTGCATGAATAGTCGTTAAAAATTCATCGATAAACGTATTTTTTCCAGCTGTGTAAATAGATGGACTAGGAGAAACTTCTACATATACTTTTTTCGGACTTTCCACTTGTTTGGTTTTCTCCTCAATCGCTTTTAGTTTTGTTGTCATCGATTTTACAAGGTCTTTTGCCTCTTTTTGTTTACCAGTAGCCTTCCCAATCAATTCTATAGAATCATATACTTTGTCAAAAGAACTTGCTTCGTTCACTACCAAGACTGTGATTCCTGATTCTCTCATTTGATTTAACCCATCTTCTGCAGTACTCATTGCACTAGCATGCGCTAAAACTAAATCAGGTTTTAATGCGATGACTTTTTCTACATTGACATCTAGACCACCGATTTTTTCAATGTTTTTTACTTCTTTTGGATATGTATCATAATCGGTCACACCGACCATTTTATCTCCTAAACCTAAAGCAAACGCAATTTCCGTATTACTTGGAATTAAGGAAACAATTTTTTCTGGTTCCTTCTCAATCTTTACTTCTTTTCCTGTTGCATCTTTAATGGTTACTGGATATGCTTCGCTTTCTGTTTTTGTTTCTTTCTTTTTATCAGCTGTATTATCTGCACTACAGCCAATCAACAAACCGAAAGAAAGGACAAAAACAAGCATAAATTGCCAGAATCTTTTCATTTTGCTCCCCCTTTTTATCATATAGACATAAAATAAAAAACATCCCTCCACATGGAAGGGATGAAGATTAAACAACGTTATACATAAGAAGACTTTCTTCATCGCACGATTCCTTTTCCACGAGGCTGTGCTATTACAAAAATAAGGCAGGTTCCTGACTTTTATCCGCATGTTGGATAATTACAGTGGCGGGACCGTGTTGGATTTTCACCAACTTCCCTTTTATCTCTCATGAGCACCTTATCTGATTATATAATTACTTATCATTATACCTTGAAATTATGTTTATGCAATGCACTTTTTCATTTCTTGTTTCTTATTACTATATCATTATTTCCGTTTACTATTTGGGAATCGTAAAAGTAAAGGTTGTTCCTTCATCTTTCTTACTATTTACTTCAAGCATGCCACCGTGGGCTTGAATAATATTTTTAGCGATTGCAAGACCAAGTCCTGTACCAGATTGTCCCCTCGTTCTTGCTTTATCCGCTTTGTAAAAACGTTCAAATACAAAAGGCAAATCTTCCTTATCAATTCCGACTCCTGTATCTTTTACTTGAAATTCGTATTTTCTATCTAATTCTATCAGACTTAACGTAACCATCCCGCCATTTGGAGTATGCCTAATCGCATTATCAATCAAATTGGTTAACACTTGCTCAATACGATCTGGATCGAACATCGTATCTTCTTCTTTTATTTCTGTAAGAAGTCGTAAATGAATCTGTTGTTCTTTCGCTACTCCTTGAAATTTACGAATAATTCGCTCTACAAATAACGGAAGACTAACTCGTTCTCGATTTAATTGAATTTTACCTGACTCCACTTTCGCAAGGTCTAACAAGTCATTTACAAGCCTTCCCATTCGTAACGATTCATCGTGGATAATACTTGCCATTTCTTTTTTATCTTCTTCCGTTTCCGCAATATCATCTACGATTGCTTCGCTATATCCTTGTAACATTGCAATTGGAGTACGAAGTTCATGGGAAACGTTTGCAATAAAATCTTTTCTTAACTTATCCAATTGCCGTTCTTCTGTCATATCTCGAAGGACAGCAACTGCCCCGCGAATACGTTGTTGATCAATCAATGGGGTCATGACTATCGTATAAATGTGCCCCTGCACTTCCATTTCCGTCGTTTGCTCTTTTTCCGTTTCGACCACTGTTTGAAAAAGTTCTTTTAACCGTTCAGGAATCACAGGTGCATCTTCCTCCACTTCAAATTGCCATGCTTTTAAAAAACGTAAAGCTGGGGGATTCGTAATTAAAATATTTCCAATGCTACTGAAAGTAATAACACCGTCCGCCATACTTCGTAAAATACTAGCTAATTGCTCTTTTTCTTGATTTAATGCTAAAACGTACGTATTAATTCGCCTACTCATCCGGTTAAATGTTACCGCTAACTCCCCAATTTCATCGTTTGTTACAATTGGGATATTCGCTTCAAACGTTCCTTTAGACATTTCTTGCGCAGTTTGTTTCATTTTACGTAGCGGGGCAGTTACCCTTGAAGATAAAAAGAACGCAAATACAGTCGTCATGATAATCGCAATACCTGCACAAAGTAAAATTATTTTTTTTACATGGTTAATGGTATTATCTACAACCTCTAATGATTGATAAACAAAAACTGCACCTTGTTTCCCTTCAATAAAATCGACTGGGACACCAACAATTAACATTTGTGTCCGAAATTCTTGGTCATCTTTATATGATGCATACGTCGCTCTTTTTTTAATCACTTCTCGATTCGTTAATACTTTTTGTAAATCTGGATCTTTTTTAAATTCATCAGTGGATACGTGTTCTTCTTTTTTATTTTGATTTGGTGCAATCCATTCTTTTTCTTTATCTGGAACCACAATGATTTTGGTAGAATTAGCATCAACAATTTCCCAAGTTGTTGCTAAGGCCAAGGCTTTATCATCATTTTCCTCCATCACTTTTGCCACTTTTTTAGCTAAAGTAATTAATTGTGTTTCTGATTGGTTCACATAATACGATTCAAAAAGTTGTAACAATAAAATAGTTAGAATGGAAAGAATAACGGAAACGAGTAAAATGATTGTGATCCATAGTTTTCCAACGACGCTTTTCCAAATCATTCATCATTCACAACCTCAAATTTGTACCCTACTCCCCAAACCGTTACAATCATTTTAGCTGCTTGTTTAGAAATACGATTTAATTTTTCACGCAACCGTTTCACGTGTGTATCGACCGTACGTAAATCACCAAAAAACTCATAATTCCATACATCTTTTAATAATTTTTCACGGTCAAATACTTTGTCTGGAGATTTTGCTAAATAATATAACAATTCATATTCTTTCGGTGTTAAGTTAATTTCCTTTCCATCACATGTCACACGATGGGCATCATTATCAATTGTTAAATGAGGAAACACTAACACATCTTTTGTCGTCGTTTCTGTTTGCAAAAATTTCGTTGAAGATGCTCGACGTAATAGCGCTTTCACTCGTAACACGACTTCTCTAGGGCTAAATGGTTTTACGATATAATCATCTGCACCAACTTCAAACCCTTGTACACGGTTTGCTTCTTCGCCTTTTGCTGTAAGCATAATTACTGGTGTTGCTCTTTTTTTACGTAATTCTTCACAAACTTGAATTCCGTCGATTCCCGGTAACATTAAATCTAACACAATAACATCATATTCTTTTGCTAACGCAAGATTTAACGCCTCTTCTCCGTTCTCTGCTTCTTCTACTTCATAATTTTCTCTTTCTAAATACATTTTTAACAACCGACGAATACGTTCTTCATCATCTACAACTAAAATTAAACCATCTTTTTGCATTTTTATCCCTCCATCTATCTTTTATTTTCTACCCTTTTATCAAAAAATACTAGCAAAAGAAGCATACTTTCAAAAAAAGTTCCATCACTGAGATTATTGTATATAAATCCCATTAATTGTTTTACAGAAAAATAGCGTACCCTATCTCTCTTTGTATTAAATAAAAAACCTCCACAATCGTGGAGGTTTTTTTATGCATAGGAATGTAGACCCGCTAAGACAAGGTTTACAGCAACTAAATTAAACATAATAATTGCAAAACCACCAACCGCTAACCAAGCTGACTTCTTGCCTTCCCAACCTTTTGATAAACGCAAGTGTAAGTAAGCTGCATAAAATAAAAATGTAATAAATGCCCATACTTCTTTCGGATCCCAGCCCCAAAAACGGGTCCAGGCAATTTGCGCCCAAATCGCTGCAAATATTAGTCCGCCTAACGTAAAAATTGGAAAGCCAATCGCTACGGAACGATATCCGATTTCATCTAATAATTTGATATTAGCTGATTTGACTAATGGTTGCAATGCTGCACCAATTCGTTTACGTAAAATAAGTCGTAAGAGACCATAAATCACAAGTCCTGCAAGAACAGACCAAATAAGTGTATTAAATTTACGCGGGGCGGCAGACCCATTAAACCATGATGGCGCTTCGAATAATGGACCAAATTTTTCTTTTGTAATTAAAGTTCCTTCATATGGCCCAGCGATAGCTGGCATGTCATAGTCTAATTGTGCCTCTACGCCTCGTTCATTCACCCATGTAAAAGAGGCTTTATAATCCATGAATTGGAACGTAAATGCAACGACAACGAATCCAACCGTTGTAATAATAGAAAAAAGCACAAGTTCTAACCAAAACGTTTCTTTGCTCCGTTTTGATTGATCGATTACTTTTATTAAATAAATAAGCCCTGCAATGAAACTAATCGATAAAATCCCTTCTCCGAGCGCAGCCATCGATACGTGTATTTGTAACCAATAAGATTGAAGCGCTGGAATAAGCGGTGCGATATCACGCGGGAACACGCTTGCATAGGCAATGATAACGATTGCTACCGGTAATGCAACAATTCCTAAAAAATTATTTTTATAAATTTGAAAAATCACAATAAACCCTAACACTAACATCATACTATAAAAGGTTGTGTATTCAAATAAGTTACTAAGAGGTGCATGTCCTCCTGCAATCCAACGTGTAATAAAATATCCTAATTGTGCTAAAAAACCTACAATAGTGACGATATAACCAATTTTACCCCATTTTTGTTTATGTTCTTCTTCATGACCACTTTTGAATTTTTTCCCTGTTACAGCAATACCAAAAATAATCGTTGCCGCTACATAAATAATAAAAGCAGTTAAAAGAAGCGAACTACTTAATTCTGTCACTATTGTCCCCCCTCTCTTTTGATGAATCTTTGTCTTCTAACGCTTGATCAATCGGTAATATAAGAGATGTTCCTGCTAAAATTTCCTCCAAATCTCTTGATAAACCATGCCAGTTTTTATTAGAATGGGCACTTATCCATATTCCATCTTCCTGTTGTTTCAACCAAATACGACGATGATTCCAGTACATACCTTGGACAACCCCAATCATAAAGATAGCTGCCCCTAGAATCATAAATCCAAGCGTAAAGTCTCTTTTTACTGTTAAGACAGTAGAATAACTAGGTTCCATTCCCGCAAATTTCATTTTATATTGGGTTTCACCAAGTGGTTCAATTGTTTGTCGAATTGCAACGAAACTAGTTTCCCCTTCAGGTGTTTGCGGTGTAAACATTTCAAATACGAATGCTGGATTATTAGGAAACTTTGACTTTGTTGCAAGCTCATTATTTTTCCATTCAAAGTCTGGATAATAGCCATTAATCTTCACTTTACTTCCATTTCCTAAATCATATTCTTTTTCTGGATTATATAAATCAACTTTTACTAATCCAAGTCCTTCATTCGTTTGTTTATTCGTTAATTCAAAAATCATGTATTTCATTTCTTGTTGATAGTTCGTTTGATACAATGCATACCCATCAAATTTTAACGGCTGATTTACGCGAATTTTATGTTCTGCTATGTTTTCTAAATCTGGCTTTTCACCGATTACTTTCTCTCCCTTTACTCGGTAGAGTATCGCGTTCGTTTGATAGTTTTTCGGTGACATGCCACCCATTCGATTTAAAGCATCTTTGAATTTGGCATCTTTTTTAGCATCATACATTTCTAAAATGAATTTATCATTTTTCACATAGTATTCGTTATTTGTTCCAGGTACTGCAACGGTTTCACCCTCTCGGATTAACACCATTTCATCGACATACATACCTGGAAATGCTCGCAACATCCCACCGAGTAATAAAATAAGCAACCCAATATGATTGACATACGGACCCCAGCGTGAAAAACGATTTTTTTCAGCAAATAGATTGCCATTTTCTTTTTTTACATGGTATTTTTTTTGTTTTAACGCTTGTTCTACTTTTTGTAATGTTTCTTCTTTATTTTCTACTTTTGTTTGACTAAAAAGACGTTGACGTTTCATAAATTGATCATGACGAGTAACACTTTGTTTTTTTAATGCCCGGTGTAAAGGGATAACACGGTCGAGACTAGCAATTAAAATGGATAACCCTAGTAATCCAAGCAATAAGGTAAACCACCATGAACCGTACATTTTATAAAAACCAAATACATAGTACATCCTTCCTACAAATCCATATTGTTCTTCATAATAAGTCGCTGGATTCGCTCCTGCTGGGAGAAAGTATTCTTGTGGAAAGATGGTACCAAACGCTGCACCGACTAAAACTAAAATGATTAATATAACACCCACTTTAACGGATGAAAAAAAGTTCCAAACTTTATCCACTATCGTTTTGTTATAAATTTTAGAGCGGCGTGCACTACCGTCATATCGCATATCTAACAGTTCTTGTTGTTGACCTACATCTTGTAAAGGCTTGCCACAGCTTTCACATAACTCAGTACCGAACGGATTTGTATGTCCGCACTCACATTTTATCGCTTTCATTCACATCACCTAAATCGTCTATGGTTTAATTTTTTCCATCTGTTCTGCAATCGATTCGTCGTCTAAACTTGCTGTAATTTGTCCGACAATCATTCCATCTTTGTCAATTAAAAAAGTGGTGGGGATAGGACTGATTTTGTATGCTTCCATCACTTCGCCACCTTTATCAATCACAATAGGGAAACGCAAATCATATTGTTTGGCAAACTTTTGGACCACGACATCTTGTTCATCCACATTCACTGCAAGAATTTCTACCCCTTGGCTTTTATATTTTTCATATTGACGATTCATCGCTGGCATTTCTTCTTTACATGGTTCACAATATGTGCCCCAGAAATTCAAGAAAACTCCTTTTCCGCGATAATCACTTAACTTTACAGGATTCCCCTCTAAGTCTACTAATTTAAAATCCGGTGCTTCTGTCCCTAACTCAATTGCTTTGTCCTCTTTTGTAAGCGATGAAAAAACGGCATACCCAATTGCAAGCACCATCACAATTAGAATTGCTGTTCGCATATAAAGTCGATTTTTCTTATTCATAAAGACCTCCACGATTATCATAAACTTAAATATGACGATATGGTTGCAAAATTATGAAAATTTTGTGACGGCTAATTGTTTTAATTTTTTTACTTCATATGGTCGAAGCCGTCTATATTCACCAGAAGCTAACCCATCTAATATGAGAAAGCTATATCCGACACGTTTTAATCGTTTGACACGATGACCGATTGCTTCAAACATTCGACGAACTTGTCGGTTACGTCCCTCATGAATAATTAATTCCACCATCGCTGTTTTATTTTTCTTATCCACTGAGCGAAGTTTTGCTTTCGCTTTACTTGTTACCCCGTCTTCTAATTCAATGCCTTCTTCTAACTGTTTTATCTTATGGCGATTTGGAATTCCTTCTACTTTTGCTACATATGTTTTTTCTACTTCATGACTCGGATGCATCAGAATATGTGAAAAATCACCATCATTCGTTAAAATAATTAACCCGCTCGTATCATAGTCTAATCGTCCAACTGGAAACAATCGTGCTTTTTCTCCCTCAATCAAATCCACGACCGTTGTTCTTCCTCGATCATCACCAGAACTCGAAAGAACACCTACTGGTTTATGCAAGACATAATAAACAGGTTCTTCTTTTTCAATCGGTACACCATTTACTTCAATTCGGTCTTTCGGTGTGACTTTTACACCTAGTGTTTTTACTACTTCTCCGTTAACCGTAACTACTCCTTGTAAAATAAGCTCCTCTGCTTTTCTTCTTGAAGCAATTCCCGCATGAGCAATTACTTTTTGTAATCGTTCCATTCATTCACCTCCTATTGTCATCAACTATAAAAAACCTTTGCAAGAAAGGATAATGTTCCGACTAACATTTTATCATAGTTTGCCCCTACAAACCAAAAACAAGATTACTTATTTTACGAATAAAAAATAATTTTCACAAAAAAAATGGCCATTACAAACCCCAACAAATCAGCAATAAGACCAATTTTTAATGCATTTCCCATTTTTTTGATTCCTACTGCCCCAAAATAAACTGTTAAAATGTAAAATGTTGTATCCGTACTGCCTTGAATAACAGATGCTAACCGACCTACATAGGAATCTGGTCCAAACTCTCTTATTAATTCAGCTGTCATACTTAATGCCGCTGTACCTGATAAGACACGCATAAAAAAAAGCGGAAAAATTTCATTGGGAACAGAAAAAATTTGAGCGATTGGATCAATTGCTACTAGCAACATATCCATCGCACCTGAAACTCGAAACATTCGGATTGCTACAAACATTCCAACGAGAAAAGGAAGAAGAGAAAAGGCCATTTCTAGCCCTTCTTTACCCCCTTCTACAAAACTTTCATATACATCTACTTTTTTAAAAAAAGCCACCAAAATGATGGTTAAAATAAGGGTCGGAATAAATAAAATCGATATCCATTGAATCACTTCTAACATTAGCATCACCTACTTTTTTCGTTTATGTACATAATGGTCAATAATTAGTGCTAAAACGCACGCGATAGTCGAAGCTAAAATCGTTGCAGCAACAATTTCTTCTGGAGATTGCGAACCATATTTTAATCGAATGGCAATAACAGTTGTAGGAACGAGAGTAATTCCAGATGTATTCAATACTAAAAATGTGACCATCGAACGGCTTGCTTCTGTTTTATTTCCATTTAATTTTTTCATCTCTTTCATCGCTTTAATGCCAAGTGGGGTCGCAGCATTTCCTAATCCGAAAGCATTTGCTACTACATTTGAAACGATATAACTGCTCACAGGATGTCCTTTCGGGATATCCGGAAAAATTTTCATCATTAATGGATGAATCATTTTTGCTAAATTATTTAGTAAATGAGCACGTTTTGCAATTTCCATTATCCCTAACCAAAAAGTTAAAATACTAATTAAACTAAAGGAAATCGTAACCGCTTCTTCTGCTCCTTTAAAAATGGCTTCATTTAGCTCCTCCACTCTCCCATTCCATAAAGCAAAGAAGACACTGATGACAATCAAACCTACCCAAATTACATTGATCATCCACACACCTCTTATTTCTTTGAATAAACAGGCAGCTCCGCCAGTTGGTCTCCTGCTAAATAAATCTCGACTTTCCCTACTTTTTGTTCATCCGACACTTGATTGCGATAAAGAAAAACTTCTGTTCTCACATTCCTTTCTTCTAACGAGCGCAACGGATAGAAAAATGCTCGTCTCGTGAAAACGACTTCTTCTCGCCCCTCAAGTCTTACTTTTCCTTTAGGTACAATCATTTTTAATCGAAACTGATTGTATGCCCATTCGAATAAGGTCATATGGTCTGTCCAATCATCTGGTGCATTTAGCGTGACGCAAATAAGTGTCATATTTTTTTTTTGCGCAGTAGAAACTAACGTACGTTTTGCTCGTTTTGTGTATCCTGTTTTTCCCCCTGTACTATATGGATAGAGTTGCAACAATTTATTTTTATTTTTCCAATAGCGAGTTGGCCCATTTTTCGTTGCTCGTGATTTATATTGCTTTGCTCCTGAAATTTTTTCAAACGTCTTATTCCCTAACGCATATTGTGTGAGCAACGCCATGTCGTAGGCGGTGGAATAGTGTTCTTCATGATCATCTAATCCATGCGGGTTTTGAAACATCGTATGTTCCATGCCAATTTCGCTCGCCTTCTCATTCATTAGATAAACGAATCCTTCTACACTTCCGCCAACATGTTCACTAATTGCCACTGCAGCATCATTACCTGACCTAAGCATTAATCCATACACAAGGTCTTCTAATTTGATTTTTTCTCCTTTTTCTAAAAAAATAGACGATCCTTCTGTACGAATAGCACGGTCACTTACGATCACCCAATCATCCATTTTTCCACTTTCAATCGCTAAAATAGCGGTCATGATTTTTGTAATACTAGCGATTCTTTTTTGTTCATGTGCATCTTTATCAAACAATACTCGTTTCGAACTTGCTTCCATCACAATAGCGGTCGCTGCTGAAACATGAGGTGTTTGTTTTAATAACACTTGTTCCCACGTACTAAAAAAGAAAAAAAGTGCTAAAAATAATGACAGAAATTGTTTCATAAAAAAACCCTGCCTTCAATGTAGTTTGTACCACTATATGCAGGACAATCTTATCTATTCCAACACAAAAAAGACGAACCCCCCTCTATCGGTTGTTCGTCACATCGTTTGCTCCATTGTTTTTAAAAATAAATCTGCTTCTTCTTCTACTTCTTTTTCCGTTAAATCTGGTAATATAGGTAATTCCTTTAAGGTCGTTAAACCAAAGACTCGTAAAAATTCTTCTGTTGTCCCATATAAAATAGGTCGTCCTGTCCCTTCTTTCCGGCCAACTTCTGCAACGAGCGCTTTGCCAACTAACGATTGAATTGCTTTGTCTGATTGGACTCCTCGTATCTCCTCGATTTCCACGCGAGTAATGGGTTGTTTATAAGCAATGATAGCTAATGTCTCTAACGCCGCTTGCGAAAGAGATTGCATTTTATTTGTCGCAATTAACGTTTGAATGTACGGAGAATATTCCCGCTTTGTCGTTAAATAATAACGATCCATTGCTTTTTGAATCATAAATCCGTATTCTTCTTTTTCATATCGATTTATTAACTCGTTTAGCCCTTGTATTACGACTTTTTCTTCTTGTTCTAACCCCTTCATTAATTCTGAAATCGTCAGTCCTTCATCTCCTGCAACATATAACAAACATTCGATTACTCCAATCTGTTTCTTTTCGTCCACTTTTACTCCTCCATTTATCATGCTATCGATTGTTGAAATGTATAAAAATTTCTTCCCCTGTTCCTTTTTGATAACAAATAATTTCGTTTAATTTCATTAGCTCTAATACAGCTAAAAATGTCACGACAATCTCAGCTTTTGTCTCATAATCAAATAGTTGATAAAAGGTTGTTTTTTTCTTTTTTGAAAAAATCTTTCTCATTTCTTCTATCCGTCTTTCAATAGGAATGTCTTCTCGAGTTACGGTTGCTTTTTTCGGAATCTGAAACTTTTTTCTATGTAATAACTTCTGTACCGCTTGAAGCATATCATATACGGATACTTGTAAACATTTATCATCCGCTTGTTTTTCTAAATAAGATACATCTTCCGCTGGTTTAGTGAATATATGAAACATATCTGTCTCTTTTTCTTTTAACCAGTCCGCCGCCTCTTTGTATTTTTTGTATTCTATCAATTGCTCTATTAACACTTCTCGTGGGTCTTCTTCCTCATATTCCTCTAGTTCTATATCGGTTGGTGGTGTAGGTAATAACATTTTACTTTTAATCGATAAAAGAGTGGCTGCCATGACTAAATACTCACTCGCAATATCTAATTCTAATTCTTTCATTGTATGGATATATTCCATATATTGTGCCGTGATTTCACTCATTGGAATATCATAAATATCTATTTCGTATCGCTTGATTAAATGCAATAATAAATCAAGAGGTCCTTCAAAAACTTTAATCTTCACCTTATACTCTTCCATATGGTCACCGCTTTCTACTTGCGAAAAACTGGTGTTATTATAGCATATTTCGAAAACTTTCAACAATTTGCTTTTTAAAAAAGCGGCTGTTACACTGATGATAGATGATTGATAAGGGGTAGAGAAATGACAGAAGCATTTATCCAATACTTATATTACTTTCACGGTCCAAATGATTACTTTGAATGTCATGAAGTATTAGAAGAACATTGGAAAAAGAAACAAAAAAAACACGATATATGGGTTGGTTTCATTCAACTCGCTGTTAGTTTATATCATATGAGACGTGGCAATTATAAAGGCGCTAAAAAAACAATCGATCGTTCGAGTATCATTTTCAAACAACACTTTTCTGAAATAGAACAACTTGGCATTGATCCAGAAGCATTATATAAACAAACTCTTTCTATAAAAAAACAAATACTTGCAAAACAACCGTACCAATGTTTTGTGTTACCATTTCGCGATACAGGCTTACAAAAAGACATAGAAAATCGTTGTCGAGAAGGAGGGTATACGTTTGGCTCCCCTGACTGTTTAAACGAACAAATTATCCATAAACACCGATTACGTGATCGCTCTCAGGTCATCGCCGCTCGTGTCGATGCGTTAACGAAAAGACATCCATAAAAAAACCGCCCTTTTTAGGCGGTTTCACGACATATCTATCAGAATGGTGGAAACATTATTTATGATGGATATTTTTTTATTTCGAGCAATGACATTTTTCGATAAATTTATTCGTATCTTCCGTTGTCCGGACGAAAATTCCTTTAGAAGCAAACTTTTTTTCTAACTCCTGTACCATTTTTCGTCCAATCCCTTGATTTCGATAAGAGGGGTTCACACAAATATCTTGAATGGTAACAGTGGAATCATCTTCATAATGGATTCCCAGAACACCAATCAAATCCTCTTCTTTCCATAAATACAATTTCCATTTTTTTGATTCTTCATAACGTTCAATTGTTTTTTGCAGCTCTTTTACCTTTTTATGTTGCGGCATAAAAGATAGCAAACCCATCGCAATTTTTTTATTTGTTTGATTTAGACGAATAAACATAACAAAATCCCTCATTACTGTAAAGACATTGAAATTTTCTTCTTCTTTTTATTATACCCATCTTTCAATAAAATAACTAGCAGATAAGAAGATTCATTTTGTGTTTACCAAGGGACATTTGTTTACTCAAATGATTTTGATAAGTTTGCCATTTCAATCGCAGAAACTGCTGCTTCATACCCTTTATTACCTGCTTTTGTTCCTGCTCGTTCGATCGCTTGTTCAATGCTATCCGTCGTTAACACACCGAAAATTACTGGCATAGAATAATCTAATGTTAATTTTGCTACTCCTTTTGATACTTCACTACATACGTAGTCAAAATGCGGTGTTGCACCACGAATAACTGTGCCCAACGTAATAATGGCATCATATTTTTTACTTTCCACCATTTTTTTAGCAATTAGTGGGATTTCAAACGCACCAGGTACCCACGCTACTTCAATATTTTCTTTTTGCACACCATGACGGTAAAGACCATCTTCTGCACCCGATAATAACTTACTCGTAATAAATTCATTAAATCTTGCTACTACAATACCTACTTTTAAATCTGTTCCAACCAAATGCCCTTCAAATGTTTTTCCCATTGATTTTTCCTCCTTAAATGTGTAAATAGTGTCCTAATTTGTGTACTTTTGTTTTTAAATACGATTCGTTATGTTCACTTGCTTCGATTTCTAACGGTACCCGTTCCACAATCGTTAAGCCGTGGCCTTTTAACCCAGTAATTTTTCTTGGATTGTTTGTTAATAAACGCATGTTACCTACGCCTAAATCTTTTAAAATTTGAGCACCTATTCCATAGTCACGCAAATCATCTTTAAAGCCTAACTTTTGATTTGCTTCTACTGTGTCATATCCTTGTTCTTGCAATTTGTATGCTTTCAATTTATTAATTAATCCGATACCGCGTCCTTCTTGACGTAAGTATAATAATACCCCTTTTCCTTCCTGTTCAATCGCTCTTAAAGCAGCGTGAAGCTGCGGTCCACAGTCACAACGGTGCGAACCGAACACATCTCCTGTTAAACATTCGGAATGGACACGAACAAGCGTTGGTTCTTCTTCTTTTATTACTCCTTTTACAAGTGCAACGTGTTCTTTTCCATCAATTTTACTCGTATACCCAACCATTTTAAAATCACCAAATTCTGTTGGTAATTGGATTTCTACTTCTCTTTTCACTAACGATTCTGATTTTTTACGATATTCAATTAAATCTTTAATCGTAATCATTTTCAATCCAAATTGTTGTTTGATTTCATACAAATCATCCCGCCGTGCCATGGTTCCGTCTTCTTTAATAATTTCACAAATCACACCACTAGGATATGCTCCGCATAAGTTAGCTAAGTCTACCGCAGCTTCCGTATGCCCTGCCCGACGAAGAACACCACCTTCTTTTGCTATTAACGGAAAAATATGTCCAGGACGTTTGAAATCGTTTGGCTCCGCAAACATACTAATTAAATGTTTAACGGTTAATGCACGCTCAAATGCAGAAATACCCGTCGTCGTTTGAATATGATCTACACTTACCGTAAAGGCTGTTTTTAATTGATCTGTATTTTGTGGTACCATCGGAAATAATTCTAATTCTTCTGCTCTTTTTTCTGTAATTGGTACACAAACTAATCCTCTTCCGTGTGTAATCATAAAATTAATAGCGTCTGGTGTAGCCTTTTCAGATAAAACAATAAAATCCCCTTCATTTTCACGATCTTCATCGTCGACTACAATGACAACTTTTCCTGCTTTTAAATCTTCTAATGCTGATTCAATGGAATCAAACATAGTACGTCACGACCTTTCTCAATCTAAAAATCCGTAATTTGATAAATCTTGGAGCGTTATAGATGATTTTTTTTCTGGTTGTTTTTCTTTGAATTGAAGTAATCGTGCTAAGTATTTCATCAACATATCACATTCGATATTGACGGAATCTCCTACATCTTTTTCCCCTAAAATAGTTGCTTGACGTGTATGAGGAATAAGTGAAATAAGGAAAGTTTGCTCGCTAACTTCAAAAACCGTTAAGCTAGTACCGTCTACGGTTATAGAACCTTTCTCCGCGATATATGGCATCCAATCGGGAGACGGCAATTCAATTTCATAATATTTTGCATTTCGATCATATGTTGTTCGAATAATGTTCCCAATCACTTCCACATGACCAGATACAAAATGCCCACCAAATCGGTTGTTCATTTGCATCGCACGTTCTAAGTTTACCTTTGTCCCTTTTTTAAAAGCAGATAAATTCGTTGCTTTTACCGTTTCAGGCATTACATCTACCGTAAATTGAGAAGATGTAAAAGAAGTAACCGTTAAACAAACACCGTTGACAGCAATACTATCCCCAAGTTTAACATCTTCTAAAATATGATTCGCTTTTATATGAAAGGAGTAGTGCTTAGGATTTTCATTAATTGTAACAACTTCTCCAATTTCTTCTATAATTCCTGTAAACACATCTCATCTTCCTTTCGTTTATAGACAAGCTTCAAGTCTTCTCCGATTTGTTCAGTAGACTGCAAGGTAAACATCTTCGCGTCTATCATTTTTTTGATACCTTCTCCACCAAAAGCACTTGGCGCTTTTGCTCCTCCGATAATTTTTGGGGCAATATAATGAATGATTTCATCGATTAATTGTTCTTGTAAAAAACTATTATTAACAGTTGCTCCACCTTCTACGAATAGCGATAAAACCCCTCTTTCATACAACATAGCAAGCACATCTTGTAAGATTATTTTTTCAGTTGTAAGTGAAATAATCTCTACTTGAGGATTGGAAAGCATTTGTTGTTTCTTCGATTTATCATAGTTAGCACCAGTAAAAATAACAACTTTCGTTTGTTGATCATGTAACATCGGTTCTTGTTCATTTATTTTTAACGTAGTATCCAATACTACTCGAAGTGGATGAATTCCACCATTCGGTAATCTTGTCGTTAACGATGGATGATCTGCCTGAACAGTATGTATGCCTACTAAAATAGCATCATATTGATGACGATAACGATGCACATCAAGTCGCGCTGCTTCTCCCGTTACCCATTTAGAGTCGTTTATTTCTGTTGCAATTTTTCCGTCAATTGTCGTGGCAAATTTTAAGGTTACAAAAGGACGTTTCTTCCGTAATCCGTGAAAAAACCAGCGATTTACGGTTTTTGCTTCTTCCTCTAATACCCCTACTACCACTTCTATGCCGGATTGTGTTAATTTTCTGACACCATTTCCTGCAACTTTCGGATGCGGATCTAGTGTAGCAATTACTACTTTTTTGAAACCAGATTGTACAATTAAATCCGCACACGGTGGCGTTTTACCATAATGGCTACACGGTTCTAACGTGACATAAATAGTGGCATCCTGACATTTTTCACCGGCCATCCGAATAGCTTGTACTTCTGCATGTGCATCCCCACTTTTTAAATGGGCACCAATCCCGACAATCATCGAATCCTTCACAACGACGGCACCCACTAATGGATTCGGGCTTGTTTGGCCACGAGCTGCTTCTGCTACTTGTAATGCCAACTTCATATATTCTTGATTGGTCATGCTATACCTCCTCTCTTGTCGATGAAAAGAGCAAAAAACCCCGAAGAATATCAATTCTCCGGGGTTTTGTCAACACAAACTAAAGGTATACCTATTATAGTATAGGAACCTTTCACGTTTTACACTCACTATTTTTCCTTCTCCCATCCAGACTTTCACTGTCGGTTTCGGAATTACACCGAATCAACCGTTTGGCTAAACCAAACGGGTCACGGACTAAAAAGCAAACGCTCTGCTTTATCACCGCCGGTTGGGAATTACACCCGACCCCGAAGGAATATATTATTGAATTGGGTTAAGAATAACACAATTTGTCGAAAGGAACAATAGATATGCTTACCTATTTTTCGCTTCTCTTCCGATGACAGGATATTTGTTTATTCTTCCCACACTTTTACTTCTTTCATGACATCGCCTTGACGAATACGATCCACCACATCGATACCTTCTACTACTTGACCGAATACAGTATGAACGCCGTCTAAGTGTGGTTGTGGTTCATATACGATAAAGAATTGACTGCCGCCTGTATCTTTTCCTGCATGTGCCATAGAAAGAGAACCGCGTTCATGTTTATGAGGATTGCCTTCTGTTTCACATTTAATTGTATAACCTGGGCCTCCCATTCCGTTCCCATAAGGGCAACCACCTTGTGCTACGAATCCAGGGATAACACGGTGAAATGTTAATCCGTTATAAAATCCTTCGTTTGCTAATTTTTCAAAGTTTGCTACTGTTCCAGGAGCTGCTTCGTCAAAAAATTCAATTACGACTTGTTCTCCAGTTTCAAATGTAATGCTACCTTTTTTCATCTTTTTTCCTCCTCGAATGAAAATCGCTTTCATCATACCATAAAAATTGATTTTCTTCTATTTTTCATATGGAAGATCTAATCGAACAATATCCTCATACGTTTCCCGTCGAACAACTAATTGACTCTTTCCATTTTCCACAAACACAACGGCCGGGCGTGGCAAACGGTTATAATTACTCGCCATCGAATAACCATATGCACCGGTACAAAACATTGCTAACAAGTCTCCTGCTTTTGCTTTTGGCAACGAAACATCCCAAAGAAGCATATCACCACTTTCACAACATTTCCCCGCAATTGAAACAACTTCTTCTTGTTTGTCTTGTAATCGATTTGCTAATGCCGCTTCATATTTTGCTTGATACAATGCAGGGCGGATATTATCCCCCATCCCCCCATCAACTGCAACGTATTTTCGAATGGACGGGATTGTTTTTTCACTACCTATTGTATACAAGGTTGTTCCAGCTTCACCAACAAGCGAACGTCCTGGTTCAATCCATACTTCTGGAAGTGGTAATTCACGTGTTTTTGCTTCTTTTTTCACCGTTTGTAAGATTGCTTCGACGTATTGGTCTGCAGGAAGCGGCTCGTCTCCTTCTACATAACGAATTCCGAATCCTCCACCCACATTTAAAATAGAAGGGACAAATTGATAGTTTTCTTGCCATTCCGAAATAGCAGCAAAGATTTTTTCAATAGCCATTAAAAAACCAACCGTCGTAAAAATTTGCGAACCAATATGACAATGAATTCCATCTAACTGAACAAATTCACTCTTTTTTGAAAATTCAATCGCTTCGTCTACTTGTCCACTTGTTAAATCAAATCCAAATTTAGAATCTTCCTGCCCAGTGGAAATATAGTCATGCGTATGCGCTTCAATCCCTGGTGTAATTCGAAGTAAAATGTTCGCTTTTTGTTGTTTTTCTTGACAAATACGGTCTAATAATTGTAATTCAAAAAAATTATCTACCACAAAATAGCCAATCCCTGCTTCTAATGCCATTTCTATTTCAGAAATGCTCTTATTATTTCCATGGAAATGAATTTTTTCCATCGGGAAATTTGCTTTTTGAGCTGTATATAATTCTCCACCAGAAACAATGTCTAATCCTAGTCCGAGTTCATCCATCAATTGGATAATTGCAACGCTTGAGAAGGCTTTAGAAGCATACGTTACACGCCCTTTTACTTGCTCCTTATCAAAAGCGCGTTGAAATTCATCGGCACGTTTTCTAATTTGCGCTACATCATACACAAAAAGTGGCGTTCCGTACGTTTTTGCTAACTCAACTGCACTGATTCCGCCAATTTCTAATTGTCCATCTTCATTCATTCGACTTGTTCCATGAAAGTACATCCACAATTGCTCCCCTCAGTATGAAAATTATTTTTCAATTTATCACATGAAGGAATATTTCGCAATAGGTAATACCATCTTTCATTCTGGTTCGCGTAATTTATTTTGTGGATGGACAATGCTTGGGCGTTCTTTTTCTTTGGATAACGGTTGTCGAATAAAGATATTGAATAATGCACGTCCTTCAAACGGAATAAGCGGCCAAAAATAAGGAGCATGAAAGGATTTCTTACTTACTAATAACAGGACTAATAGTGTAACCCCAATCATAAATCCTGGTACTTGGAATAATCCAACTAATGTTAATAACACAAGACGAGCTATTTTATTGGCAATACTTAATTCATAACTCGGAGTAGCAAACGTCCCCATTGTGGCAAGCGCAATATATAAAATGACTTCTCGGATAAATAACCCCACGTCAACAGCTATTTGACCAATCAATACTGCTGCCACTAGTCCCATTGCAGTCGATAAAGGAGTTGGTGTGTGGATGGCTGCCATTCGGAGCAAATCAATTCCGAGCTCCGCCACAATCAATTGAACAAAAATAGGAATATCGGATTTTTTATCAGGTCCAATAAAATCAAGCATTTTTGGTAGTAAATCTGGCTCTAACACATACAAGTACCATAACGGAAGCAAAAATAAAGAAGCGAATATTCCAATAAACCGAATCCAACGCAAATAAATGCCTATTGCCCGGTTTTGGCGAAATTCTTCAGCGTGTTGGACGTGATGAAAAAACGTCGTTGGTGTAATCATAATACTAGGGGATGTATCTACAAAAATTAAAACGTGCCCTTCTAATAAATGACTAACTGCCACATCTGGTCGCTCCGTATAACGGACAAGTGGAAAAGGAAACAACCCTTGTTTCACTAAAAATTCTTCCAATGTTTTATCGCCCATTGGTAACCCATCAATAGACATATTTTCAATCTCTGTTTTGATTGTTTTTACTAACCCGGGATCTGCAACATCTTGTAAATAACTAATGCAAATATCCGTTTTGGAACGTTCGCCTACTTGTACCATCTCATTTCGTAATCGTTCATCTCGGATTCGTCTGCGTGTTAATGCTGTATTGACGATAATATTTTCTGTATATCCATCGCGTGCCCCGCGAACTACTTTTTCTGTATCTGGTTCTTCTGGAGAACGACCAGGATATTGTCGTACATCAATTGCAAAACCTTCCGTTTCTCCTTCTACTAATATAATAATTAATCCGGACAACAATTTATCGGTTGCTTCGTCTAGCGAATGGATACTCGATACTTGTTGATGAATAAGCCGATTTTGAATGAGCGATTTCACATCGGTTATTTTCGGATGATTTTCATTTAAATTGACCACTTCTTTTATTAAATTCATAATAAATAACGATTCTGATAAGCCATTTACATAATATAATTGGATGGTTTTTCGATAAATCGTAAATGTTCGTAAACCAACATCAAATGTGGTACCTATCCCTACATGTTGTTTGAAAAATTGTTCATTTTTTTCTGGTTCGGGAAAAATGTCTGTGCTTTCCTTTGCTTTCATGACCATTCACCTCTTTTTGACGGTTTTCCCATTCCGTATGCTAGGATAGAAAAACTAATGACCCACGTTAAAAATGGAACGAGAAAAAACAAATCCATGTACTGAAAAAAACTAAGCAACGATACGATAAGCGCTCCTTTCGCCCAACTAAGAAAGCTGTCGTATAAGGAGAAATATTGTAACAATGCTCCGATTGCAAGAAAAATGAGCCACCCGTGCAGCATTGTCACATGTCGATTCAGCAAAAGCAGTTGTCCAAATAACCCGAACACTCCGCCGATGAAAAATACTATTACAAAATTCATTTACCCTTCCTCCCTTCGTTCTAACACGATAGCATGACTAATTGCTGGAATCGATTCCCCTTGCTTCACTAATGCAGCATTTAATAATGTACCAGTGGCTAAAAATAAAATTCGCGTCATCTTTTTTTGTTTTAAATGTTCGAAAAAATAACTAAACATCACAAGTGCTGGAGTAGCACATCCACTTGCACCTGCATAATATTTACGCTCTGGATGTAACAATAACATCCCACAATCAACGTGTTTTCCTTCTACATCTATTCCTTCTTTTAAAAGCAGTGTTCGGAATAAAACAGATCCATGTCTTCCTAAATCACCTGTCACAATCCAATCAAAGTCATTGAGAGAACCGGGATAATCTTTGATACATTGCAACATCGTATGAACCGCTGCAGGTGCCATAATACTTCCCATTTGAGATGGGTCAGTTTGATTCATATCTTGTACTTGTCCCATCGTAAAAGCTGTCATCATTACTTCTTGTTCTGTTTTACTAATAATAGCTGCTCCCGCCCCAGTTGCTGTCGTATTCGCTGTTTGTTTTTTTTCTGCACCAAAGGTTGGTGGGTAACGAAATTGTCGCTCTGCACTACCAAAATGACTACTCACCGCTACTAACACTCGATGACAATCATTCGTTTGTAACATAAAAGCTGCCATAATCATTGCTTCTGTAATCGTGGAACAAGCACTAGCCATTCCCATATACGGAATCGCTAGCTCGCGAGCAACATACGAACTTGTACCATTATGAAAAAGTAAATCACCTGCTAAAAAGGCATCAATATCTCGTTCGGCAATGTTTCTTTTTTTAAAACATTCATCTACCGCTTCTAACATTAATCCTCGTTCTGCTAATTCAAAACTTTTATATCCACCATACAGGTCATGGAAATAGCGAGAAAAAAAATAACCAAGCGGGCCCTTTTTTTCTTCTGGTCCCACACACAACCCCGTCGATTCAATATATATAGGATTTTGTAACACATACGATGTTTTTCCGATTTTTTTTAACACAACACCCTCATCCTTTGCTTAAAAAAATCCATTGCACAAAATAATAAAACATTAAAAAAACAGCAATTTGTTCGAAAATTTTTGGTGTCGCTCCTTTTATCCACCCTTCTTTTCTAGCATCTATGGCAGCGCTAAAAACAACATTAAAAAAACCAAGTATAGAAAACATAATTCCTCCAGCGGCCAAAAAACTTAATTTTCGAAACAGGTACATTTTTGTTCCTAGTAAGCTTATAACCATCCATGCGATTATAACGGAGTAAATAGCAATATCCATTGATACAAGGAATATACGTTGTATGAGGATAATTCCACATTCCGTAAGTACAGATAATAAACCAGACAACACAAAAGAGAGAAACAACCTAGTTCCAATCGGTTCTTTCGGTTTTGTCGCCGAAACCGTTCGCTTATATAATTGTGTTTGATTCATTTTTTCACCAACTTTTTCTTTTGTGTAAAACGTACTAATATTTCTTTCAACACCATGGATCACGCATACATTATTTCCAAATGAAATATAACCATTGAAATAGAGATCCAGCCATTTTTCCTAGCGCAAGAGCAGATAAAAACCAAAGAACAGCATGATCTGCATAAATTCGTTTCGCTAAAATTGGTAATACATTTAATACTTCTGTTAATGCAGCTGCTAATAAACCGATAAATATACCACATAAAGCACCAACAAATAGCACGAAAGCTTTCCCAACATGAAAATGAACCGTAGTAAAACTAACGAAACAACCAATCATCGAACCGATAATAATCGCTACTTCATATCCACGAATAAAAAAGTTCGTTTTTGACAGTTGCATTAGCCGTGGCAAAATTCCAAGCACAGATAAAAAAGCCACATATCCTGTACCAACTGCCAATCCGCCACTTAAACCGATGATTACCACAATGGCTATCATCTTTTTTCTCCATATTTTTGTTCCGTTGTTTTCACATAGCGATCTAAATCTTCTTGGTAGTTAAACATTTCTACTTCTAACGGGCTCGGTTCATCATTGAAACGTTTTTTGAATATATGGTTAAAAAATAAAACCATTCCTACCGCAATTCCTATAGAATATGGTACTTGCAACCAATATAATTGATTCGTTCGTTCGCCGGTTAAAATATAATATAATTTTTCATGTACCGCTTTCATGCTCACATCTTCATGAAAATTCATGATAGCTAATCCGCTTCCAATAAAAAGTAACCACCAGATTAAAAAAATCCAAAAAGGCTTTAGTAATTTTTTTTTATCTTTTTGTTCAATGACGATTTCTGTTTCTCCATATGAAATCACTTCAATCGTCGCATCCCATTGATGAATTCGTTCCATCACAGATAAAGTGGATATTATACTAAAACGCCCGTCATCTTTGTTCACTTTTTTAATCGGTAGTTGTCGTAACAATTGTTTTTTTTGCTCATCTTTCATGTATAACGTTGCTACTTTTCCTAGTGTAATGATTTCCTCAGCTTCTACTTGTATTCGATTGACATAGTGAAGGTATAGTCGTTGTTTTGTATCCACCTTGCAAACCCCCTTCTCGTCTATGTGTAGTATGGTTGTTTTTTATAAAAACCATACAAAAAAGACCAAATGCTACTTGCTCATTTGGTCTTTTAACTGACGTAATATTTTTTTCTCTAATCTCGATACTTGCACTTGCGAAATACCTAACCGTTCGGCAATTTCCGCTTGTGTTTGATCTTTAAAATAACGTAAATACACAATTAATCGTTCTCTTTCTTGTAACTCTTCTAAAAGCTGATGTAAGGCTAGCTTATCAAACCACATGGATTCTGATTTTTCTGTTAATTGATCAAGCAAATAGATTGGATCTCCGTCATTTTCAAATACTGTTTCATGAATGGATGTTGGCGTTTTTCCCGCTTCTTCTGCTAACACAAGTTCTTCTTTCGATATATTTAAATCGTCGGCAATTTCTTGGATTGTTGGATTTCGATGTAACTGTTTTGTTAACGTTTCTTTTGATTGACGAATTTTATGATGTAATTCTTTTAAGGACCTGGACACCTTAATCGTGCCATCATCCCGAATAAATCGCCTAATTTCTCCAATAATCATCGGTACCGCATACGTCGAAAAACGGACATCATAAGAAAGGTCAAATTTATCGACTGCTTTTACTAATCCAATACAACCAATTTGAAACAAATCATCCGCTTCATATCCCCGATTTAAAAAACGTTGCACGACCGACCAAACCAACCGTAAATTATGTTCAATTAATTGGTCTCGTGCAGATGCATTTCCTTCTTGTGCTTGTTTAATTAACGATTTTACCTCTTCATCTTTTAACGGGACGCTACGCTTTAATTCCACTTCCATACCCATTCTCCTTAATTACACAACGCTTTTGATTTTGACAGCACTTTCACAAGGTGAACCGTTGTTCCGCTCGATGGAGCAGATTCGATTTTCATTTCATCCATAAAATTCTCCATAATCGTAAACCCCATACCAGAACGTTCTAACTCTGGCTTTGTTGTAAATAAAGGCTCACGTGCTTGTTCAATATTCCCAATTCCTACTCCGTGATCTTGAATCGTAATCATCACAACCCCGTCTTCTAATATAACGTGTACGTACACTCGCCCTGTTTCCTCGTTGTTATAGCCGTGAATAATCGCATTTGTTACCGCTTCTGATACGACTGTTTTAATTTCGGTCAATTCATCTAACGTTGGATCGAGTTGGGAAATAAAAGCTGCGACAGTCACGCGAGCAAATGATTCGTTTTCGCTTTTTGCTAAAAACTCAAGCTTCATTTCATTTCTCATCTACACCCACACCCCTACTCTTTTTAATGCTTCTTCTTCATTTTTTTCCACCGGGATAATTTTATAGATCCCGCTCATTTCAAACAATTTATCAATTTCTTGTGATACGTGACAAACAATTAATTTACCACCAATTGCATCTACTTGTTTGTAACGTCCGAGAAGCACCCCTAATCCCGAACTATCCATGAACTGAAGACCTTTTAAGTTAAATACAAGGTGCGTAATTTGTTCTCGACTCATCATTTGTTCCATTCTTTCCCGTAACATTTTTGCAGTATGATGATCTAACTCACCAATTAAACGGACGACTAACGTTTCTTCTATTTTTTCGAGGTCGATATGTAGACCCATTCACCATTCCTCCTTTAATCACACTATTTCTTGAAGTTCGTGAATGGGGAGAAGAACTCCTTCTCTATGACAAAATTAGAAGAAAGGTGATCACTTTTGACAATTGTTAACGATGGGTTAAAGAACGTAATGACCGAGTAAAAAAGGTGAACACACTTGCTTCTTCTATCGTTTCTTTTGCGATTAAATCTGTCTCAACCATTACTTTTCCTTCTTGTTTTAACGTTAACTTCCCTACTTTTTGTCCTTTCTTGATTGGAAGTGTAAGTTCATCTAGATGAATCGACTCTTCCCATTTTTCCGTTTGTCCTTTTTTTGTTAAAATGGACACGTCTTCGTTTGTTACTATCGAAATCGTTTGTTGTTTTGCCTTTTCAATCGGAACATTTCTCACAACCGATCCTTTTGTATATTGTTTCTTCGTTTCAAAAGAAGAAAAGGCATATGCAAATAAGTCCATTGTCATTTTATTTCGCTCTTTTGGACTTTCGGCTCCCATTACGACGCTAATGACTCTCATATCTCCTTTTTTAGCAGTTGCCGTTAAACAATATTTTGCTTCACTCGTATATCCTGTTTTTAACCCATCTACCTCATCAAAAAAACGGACAAGACGATTCGTATTTACTAACCAAAATTCCCTATCTGTTCCTTTGCGTAAATAATCTTCGTATTGCTTCGTATAATCGATAATTTTTTCATGTTTTAATAATTCTTTCGCCATTTTTGCCATATCATATGCACTGCTGTAATGATTTTTTGCTGGTAATCCCGTAGCATTTTCAAAGTGCGTATTTTTTAATCCTAATTGTTTCGCCTTTTTATTCATTTGTTTAACGAATGCTTCTTCGCTTCCGTATAAATGTTCTGCTAGCGCTACGGATGCATCATTTCCTGATGCAATGGCCACTCCTTTTAATAAATCGTTTACCGTCATTACTTCTCCCGCTTCTAAAAAGATTTGTGAGCCCCCCATAGAGGCTGCTCGTTCACTAGCTACCACTTCTTCTTTTAAGGTTATTTTTTTCTCATCTAATGCTTCCATAATAAGAATCATCGTCATAATTTTCGTCATACTTGCTGGTGGTAATTGCTCATGACTATTTTTTTCGGTTAACACAACACCCGTATCTCGCTCTATTAAGATTACGGAGGGTGCTGGGATTTCCATTTCTTTTGCATCACTAATTGTTCCACTACATAAAAAAATAAGCAGACTAATTGCCACTATTTTTTTCCTCATATGTATTCGCCTCCTTTTCACTACACATTTTTTCCAACCTATTTTCTTTTATACATCTATTTCCGATTTTGCCTACATAAAAAGCCACTCGGTTTCTAACCGAGTGGCTTGCCTATTGGATAACTTGTAGTAAAACAGTTGGTTTTTCTACTATACTGGTTGAATATGAAAAAGCATCTTTCACTAATTGGACGCTTTCTTTATATGATTCATTGTTTACATAAATTGTAGCAATAACGGTATATGGATGGACTTCATCTCCTATTTTTTTGTGGATAATAATTCCTACTTGATGATCGATTGTCGATTCTTTTGTTGCTCTTCCGGCCCCAAGTTTCATTGCGGCTATCCCAATGGCATGTGCATCTATTTGTTCAATGTATCCTGTAAATGATGCTTGGATATCAACTTGAAATTTCGTATCTCCCCATTTTTCAGGATGGTCAATATATGTTTTATCCCCGCCTTGATTGAGGACAAAGGTACGAAACTTTTCTAATGCTTTTCCTGACACAATAGCTGTTTGTAATTGTGCGCGTGCTTCTTCTATCGTGGCGGCTTTTTTACTTAAAAGTAACATGTAACTTCCTAATGTTAGACATAATTCCAGCACATCCGCTGGACCTTCCCCGTTTAAAGTAGCAATCGCTTCTTTTACTTCGAGTATGTTTCCCACTGCATGACCGAGCGGTTCTGCCATGTTAGAAATAACCGCAATCGTTTGCCTTCCTACTCTTCCCCCTATATTCACCATTAACTCTGCTAATGCTGCTGCTTCTTGTTGCGTTTTCATAAATGCCCCATTCCCACATTTTACATCTAACACAATCGCATCTGCACCTGCAGCAATTTTTTTACTCATGATGGAGCTTGCAATTAGAGGAATGGAATCGACTGTTGCCGTTACATCCCTCAACGCGTACATTTTTTTATCTGCAGGCGTCAATTGAGCACTTTGTCCAATGATAGAGATACCATGTGTATTTACTAGGTCAAAAAAAGTCTCTTTTGGAATCGCTACTTGAAATCCTGGAAATGATTCTAATTTATCAATTGTACCACCAGTATGGCCGAGACCTCTGCCGCTCATTTTTGCTACTTTTCCGCCACAAGAGGCCACTAACGGACCTAGCACTAAACTTACTTTATCTCCCACTCCGCCTGTACTATGTTTATCGACTTTAATTCCATCAATGGGTGATAAATCCATCTGATCGCCACTTTGAGCCATCGCCATTGTTAAATAAGCACTTTCTTCTACCGTCATTCCTTTAAAATAAACTGCCATTAAAAAAGCAGACATTTGATAATCTGGAACCACACCTGCAGTATAAGCTTGTATCATTTGTTCTATCTCTTGTTTTGTTAACGAAAAACCATTTCGTTTTTTTTCAATCCACTCTATCATTCTCATCTAAATACCCTCTTTACTCATTCGGAATTTGAGCGATGATATCTGTGACAAGTGCAATAAACGTTGGTTTCGTTTTGTTTGCTACTTCTACCACTTGCTCGTGCGTTAACGGCTCTAATTCTTCTCCAATGGCCATGTCCGTAATACAAGAAATACCTAAAACGCGCATATTCATATGACCTGCAACAATCACTTCTGGAACAGTAGACATGCCGACCGCATCTGCCCCAAGATTTCGAAGCATGACAAGTTCAGCACCTGTCATATAACTTGGTCCTGTAATTCCGGCGTACACACCTTCTTGAAGAGTGATTCCTTGTTTGATCGCCACTTGTTTTGCTACTTCCCGTAATGAAATAGCATACGCTTTGCTCATATCTGGAAACCTTGGGCCAAAAGCTTCTATGTTTGGTCCAATTAGCGGATTGGTACCCGTCATATTTAAATGGTCCATAATCAACATTAAGTCACCAGGACGAAAAGATGCATTCATTCCCCCGCAAGCATTCGTAACGATTAAGGTTTCAATTCCTAATGCTTTCATCACGCGTACCGGAAACGTTACTTCTTGCATCGAATACCCTTCATAATAATGAAAACGACCTTGCATCATTAATACTTGTTTCCCTTGAAATTGTCCAATTACTAATTGTCCTGCATGTCCTTCCACTGTCGAAATTGGAAAATGGGGAATCTCTTCATAAGGAATAATGGTAGCTTCCTTTACTTCATCTGCCATCTCCCCTAATCCAGAACCTAAAATAACCCCAATGCTTATCGGTTGCCCAATTTTTCTTTGGATAAAATGTGTTGCTTCTTGTACTTTTTGAAATACACGTTCCACTTTATTCACCCTTTCTAACCATTTCTACTACCACTTCTTTCGCTAATGTTTGAAATGTCTCTTTCACTCGCTCTGTCGTTTCGATGACTTCTTTGTGTGACAATGTATGCGTGGAAACACCAGCTGCTAAATTCGTAATACACGATATTCCTAAAACAGGTAATTTCGTATGACCAGCAACGATTACTTCTGGAACGGTAGACATCCCAACTGCATCTGCTCCTAATGTTCGAAACATCCTAATTTCTGCAGGTGTTTCATAACTTGGTCCCGTTACTGCTATGTATACCCCTTCTTTGATTGAAATACCTAACCGTTTTGCTACTTCCTTCGCCATGGTACGATAACTTTCTTTATATACTCGGCTCATATCTGGAAACCGAGCTCCTAATTGTTCGTCGTTGCCCCCAATCAATGGATTCGACCCCATCGCTTGAATATGATCGTTAATAATCATTAGATCACCAGGTACAAATGATTCATTTATCCCTCCAGCTGCATTTGTTACAAGCAAACTCTCAATCCCTAATGCTTTCATTACACGCACTGGAAATGTAATTTCTTGCATCGAGTATCCTTCATAATAATGAAAGCGACCTTGCATCATAATAACTGGAATGTCATGTAAATACCCAATTATCATATTCCCTCCATGTCCTTCTACCGTTGAAACGGGAAAATGCGGAATTTGTTCATATGGAATTACTTTACATGATGTTACTTCCTCTACTAATCCACCTAATCCAGAGCCTAAAATGATACCTATTTTCGGCTGTATCTTCCCTTTTTCTTGTAAAAATTGGGTCGCTTCTTTTATTTTTTTCTTCATTCGATACCCCTTCCTTATGCTAGATGATTGCTCGTAAAAAACTCATTCCATTTTTCGGCATCCTCACGTTGAAATTTTCAGCTATCGTTGCTCCTACATCACTGAATGTAGCACGAATACCTAGATTTTCCCCTCGCTTCATTGTGCGATGATAACAAATTAATGGTACATATTCCCTTGTATGATCTGTGCCACGATATGTCGGATCGTTTCCATGATCGGCTGTAATAATGAGCAAATCATCATCTTTTAATAAGGAGCATGTTTTTTTTAATCGCTCGTCAAATACTTCTAATGCTTGTGCATACCCAATAGGATCACGGCGGTGGCCATATTGTGCATCAAAATCTACAAGATTTAAAAAAGATAATCCAGAAAAATCTTGTTGTAACACTTCCTCTAATCGATCCATCCCATCTTCATTTGAAGTGGTTCGAATTGCTTTTGTCACACCCTCGCCATCATAAATATCGTTAATTTTTCCAATTGCGATACAATCATATCCATTATCTTTTAATTCATTCATGACGGTTCGTCCAAACGGTTTTAATGCATAATCATGTCGGTTAGGGGTACGAGTGTATGCTCCTTTTTCTCCAATAAACGGACGAGCAATAACTCGTCCCACACGATATTGTTCATCTAACGTTAATTCTCGAGCAATTTGACAGATATCATATAACTCCTCTAACGGAATTGTTTCTTCGTGTGCAGCAATTTGCAATACAGAATCTGCAGATGTATAAACAATAATAGCACCTGTTTGCTGATGAATCTCTCCTAGTTCTTCAATAATAGCTGTCCCACTTGCAACTTTGTTTCCGATTATTTTTCTACCTGTCCGTTCCGTCAATGCATCGATTAATTCATTTGGAAATCCATTTGGGAATGTTTGAAAAGGAACATCTATCCGAAGGCCCATTAATTCCCAGTGTCCCGTCATCGTATCTTTTCCACTCGATATTTCTTGCATTTTCCCATAATGGCCATGGGGCAACATCGTCTGTTTTATTCCCTTGATTTCTTCTATATTTCCTAAACCTAGTTGCTCCATATTCGGCATATGTAATCCATTGACTTGTTCTGCTATATGACCAAGCGTATGTGCACCTTCGTCATGAAAAAGTGCTGCATCTGGCGCTTCCCCAATCCCAACAGAATCTAATACAATTAAATGAATACGTGTAAATCGTTGCTTCACCATAAACACTGTCCTTTCTTCTATCCATTTACGCACGTGGATGGAATTGTTTATATACATCTTTTAAATGAGTTTTTGTTACATGGGTATACATTTGTGTAGTAGAAATATCTACATGTCCAAGCATTTCTTGTACAGCCCGTAAGTCAGCCCCATTTTCTAATAAGTGTGTTGCAAAGGAATGTCTTAAGGTATGAGGGGTAAGTGTTTTTTGGATATTTGCTTTTTGAGCCATTTGTTTTAACAATTTCCAAAAACCTTGTCTCGTTAACCTTCTCCCGTGGTGATTTAAAAATAATGCTGTGGTTTGTTCTTTTTTTAATAATGCTGGGCGACCTGTCTGTAAATAATGTGAAACAGCTCGAATCGCTACCTTTCCTAATGGAACAATTCGCTCCTTATTTCCTTTTCCAAGACAGCGTAAAAAACCCATTTGCAAATGAATATCGTCTACATTCAACTGCACTAATTCTGATACACGAATACCAGTCGCATAAAGTACTTCTAACATCGCTTGGTCTCGTATCCCAAAGATGGTGGTCGTATTTGGAACCGACAATAATGCTTGCACTTCTTCTTCCGATAACACTTGTGGTAATTTTCGCTCTAACTTTGGAGTTTCTAAATAAGCTGTTGGGTCACTTGTCACTTTTTCTTCCCGTACTAAAAAGTGATGAAACGTCCGAATAGAAGCTAGCTGCCGGGCAATAGTCGTCGATTTCCGTCCTTTTTCTTGTAAAAACTTTAAGTACGATACGACGTGAACCCGCTGTACAAGGTCAAAAGAGGAAAGCTGTTCGATTTGTTGTAAATAGTGCACATACTGATATAAATCTCGCTTATATGCTTGTATCGTATTTTGTGCTAGTCCGCGTTCAATCATTAAATATTGCAAAAAAACGTTTATTGTTTCTTTCATATATTGTTCATCCTATTCTCCTAAGTAATAAAAAAGTTCGACTCGATCAATCCACGAATGTTCCCCTTCCTCTTGAACAGGCAAAGAGTCTTTCGTCGGTTCACTTGGCGTATTTGTTTTTTCTTTTAAAAAAAGAATACCATAATAAAACAGGAGCGTACATATAACGAAAAACAGCACGATTTTCATCAGACCAAACATTGTCTTCATTCTTCCGCCTCACTTTTTTTCTTTGCTGTAACCAGTATATGTAGCAAAACATAAAAAAACCTTTTCTTTTTGGAAAAGGTTTTCGTTTATTTTTTATTTTTTTGTTGACATTGTCTGCATATTCCATGAAAAGTTAATCTGTGGTCTTTTACTAAAAATTGAAATTCTTTTTCGACTACTTTTTCTACATCATCAAGTAAGTCTTCTTCAATTTCTTCTACAGCTCCACATTCTAAACAAACAAGGTGATGATGGAAATGATCGGCCCCTTCTTTTCGTAAATCATAGCGGGAAACACCGTCACCAAAATTAATTTTATCAACCACTTTTAGTTCGGTTAATAATTCTAACGTCCGATAAACGGTAGCTAAACCGATTTCTGGTGCTTTTTCTTTTACGAGGAGGTAAACATCTTCCGCGCTTAAATGGTCTGTTTCATTTTCTAATAATACACGCACGGTTGCTTCACGTTGTGGTGTTAATTTATAGCTTTGTGCATGCAATTGTTTTTTTATTCGCTCAATTCGATTTTCCATTGTCATTTTTACATTACCCTCCCTCGCCATTCACATTATCATTATAAGCACAGTTTACGAAAGTGTCAAATTATAATAATTATTATTGAAAAAAACGAGGGAATTCCATATTCACCTACACCCATCAACCTTTTGAAAGCGATAAAAAATTCTCAATTACGTGTTTCATTATTTATAGTTGATAATCATTTTCATCAAAAGTGGTGAAAGGTATGCTTCCAAAAAGCTTGCCACTACAATGAAGAAGAAAGAAAGTAGTAAATATAAACTGTATCGAAAAAATAATGGACCAAACAAAAAGCGACTTTTCCCTAATTGTTGTTTAATTAACGTTAAAGAAAACGAAAGAGCCATCGTAGTAATTAAAATAATGGTTGGAATCAACAAAATATTTTGCGGAATGATCGAAGCAAAAGAAAGAAAGAAACCGTATAAACCCATTTGATTGACGAGAAATCCTACCGTAAAACCAATCATTACCCCTTTTAAAAACAACAAAATGAGTAAAATTGGCAATCCGATAACCGATAATCCCAACAACCAAATTAAACCAATATATTTACTATAATGAATAATTCCTTGGATCCAAATATCTTGCGCACTAACAAGTTGTCCATCGGAAACTTGTCCAAAAAAGCGGGTTAAATAACCATAGAGATCTTTTTTCTGTTCAAATGTTAAACTATTTACAATAATCGCTCCAAACATAACGCCCATCACAAACAAAATAATGGTGAATACGTATAAAGATGAATACGTTTTAATGTGAAGCTGTACCCAATTGGAAAACCGCCCGTTCATATTGCTCCTCCCTACTACTCATTTAGTTCATCTATATGTAGGGAAAGAAAAAATATAACAAAGGCGGTTTCGATTATTTATTTATATGTAACTCCATATATTGTACAGCATACATCGTTTTTGCATCACAAATGTCTCCGGACTGAATGAGTGCTTTCGCTTCTTCTAACGTAATCGTTAGCACATCCATAAACTCATCGTCATCTCTATTTACGACACCGATGTCAAGATTTTTTGCTACATACATGTGAACAAGTTCATCTGCAAAGCCAGGAGACGTGTAAAAAGTCGTCATATACGTCATCTCTTTCGCTATGTATCCTGTTTCTTCTTCTAATTCGCGATGTGCGGACGCTTCTGGTTGCTCCCCTGGTTCTAACTTACCTGCAGGAATCTCAATAATTGTTTTTTCTAATGCTTTGCGAAATTGACGAACAACCACTATTTTTCCCTCTTCCGTAACTGGAATAATCGCAACTGCTCCAGGATGATGCACTAATTCTCGTACTGTTTCTTCTCCATTTGGTAATTGGACGTTTTCTGTTCGTAATGAAATAACATTTCCTTTAAAAATTGATGTCATTGATATTGTTTTTTCATATAAATGGTCCACAAAGCATCCTCCTTCTGTTCCATATCATTCCTTTTCAGTCTAACAAATCGGAATATACTTGAAAAATAATATGGTTTTAACGAATTTCCGTTTTGAAAATCGCATTCATTTTTTGTAAAAAAGTGTCATGATGATTCGTAAATGTTGCTGTTGCACGTTTATACGCAACCGTTTGAAATCCCCTTGCGTACGCTCCATATGCGGTTAAGAAATCACAAATATCTGTACAAACCCCTGCAATATGTACTTTCGTCACGTGACGACGCTTTAATTCTTCTTCTAAAGAAGTGTTAAAAAATGCATCGTATTCCGCTTTTGGGATATACAATACTTGGTCTAACGGTTTATGTTGTTCATACCAATCGTACAAATCTCCATATAGTTGTTGCCCTTTTGTTCCTTTTATGTTGTGCGGTGGCCATAATGTAAAATGCTCATCATTTTCTTCATGCGCATCCATGCAAATTGCTACGACTTGACCATTTTCAATAAATTCATTCGCTAATCGAATAATTTCTGGAACAATTTGTTGTGCTGCTTTTCCAACAGTTAAAGAACCATCATCTGCAACAAAATCGTTACTCATATCCACAATTAACAAAGCTTCTTTCATCATACATGCCTCCTTTTTTCAAACGTAACACAAAGAATCTTTGCAAGCAACGAAAGACATCCTTTTAAACAGAAGATAATGGTTCTTTTTGCATGAAATAGATACATTACGATACAATAAACAAAGATATATATAAAGGGGGAATCAGGATGAAGAAAAACCAGTTAGGAAACTCCGATTTAATTGTAAGTGAAATTGGTTTTGGGTGCATGTCTCTTCCATCTAATGAACAAAAAGCTATTTCCCTTATTCATCGAGCGATAGATGAAGGGATTACCTTTTTTGATACAGCAGACCTTTACAGTAAAGGTTGGAATGAGGAAATTGTTGGGAAAGCACTAAAAGGAAAACGGGAAAAAGTTATTTTAGCGACAAAGGTCGGTAACCATTTTACAAAAGGGAAAGATGACTGGTTTTGGGATCCTTCAAAGGCGTATATAAAACAAGCGGTGAAAAATAGCCTTCGTCGACTACAAACGGATTATATCGACCTTTATCAATTACACGGAGGAACGATTGATGATCCAATCGATGAAACAATTGAAGCTTTTGAAGAACTAAAACAAGAAGGAATCATTCGTGAATATGGCATTTCTTCTATTCGTCCAAATGTGATTCGTGAATATGCAAAACGATCCAAGATCGTTTCAGTTATGATGCAATATAGCTTACTTGATCGTCGCCTTGAAGAAGAAATGCTTTCCTTTTTGGATAATCATCATATTAGTGTGATTGCGCGTGGCCCAGTAGCAAAAGGATATTTATCCAATAAGGCGCACGAAAAAATACAAAAAGAGGGGCAATACCTATCCTATAATCAAGAACAATTAGCAGAGATTACAGACGCATTGCACCCATTTTGTCATGCTACACGTACATTATCGCAACTTGCCATTCGATACACCCTCCACCATCCAGCTGTCGCAACCGTCATTCCTGGTGCAAGTAATGAAATTCAGTTGATAGAAAATATACAAACAAAGCACGTCTCGCTAACAGACGAAGAAATCGTAAAACTTCAACAAATAACACCAATGAATAAATATCATGCACACCGGTAAAAGTCTATCTCCCTAGATAGATTTTACCGTTTTAAACGCATTCTAGCATTAATAATCTGTTCTTTATTACTTAGGCGGAATGTTAATGTTTCAGGATTGTATGCTAATTGCAATTCGTCCGTTAAATAAATCCGTAACATTTTAGATACATATACTTCTAGACCATCTGATTCCATGGCAATATCTTTAGAATCTGGAGATTGGTCACTTAATGTTAAATAAAAAATGCCATCGTTTGCACACCCGCAACCCTCTGTGTCATAACGTAAATATAAAAACTGTCCTTCCTTTTTTTCCGCATTTAATTTTTCCTTCGCTTCTTGACTCACATTAATTTTCATTTTATCAATCCTCTCTAATACCTATCTATCGATTCAAAATGGCGTCACATGACAAGATGTCATTCGGAAGAGGGAATAAACACATAAGCGAACTTTTTCTTCCTACATACACATATTACTATTTCCTATTTCGGTTTCTTTTTTACAATTCCTTTTTCTTATTCATCTAAATAACTTGAACAAAATATACACAAAACATATATTTAATTTTATACTAATAAAATAATGATGACATTTTAAAACAGAAAGGGTGAACCATTTTATGAATTCCACTACAAAGTTTAGTCTAAAAAATCCATTTGCTGTTTTTATTTTAGCATTTCTTTTAATTGTTGGCGGACTTTATTCTTTTCGCTCATTAAAAGTAGATTTACTTCCAGACATTGAATTCCCACAATTAACGATTCAAGTTATTTATCCAGGGGCATCCCCGCAAGATGTCGATGAACAAGTAACGAAAAAATTAGAAAATGAATTAAAATCGATTGAAGATTTAAAAACGATGTCGAGCTCTTCTTTAGAGAGCACAAGTATCATTACATTAACATTTCCCTTTAACACAGACTTAGAAAAAATTAAACAACAGGTAAATGATGAAATAGACAAACTTGATTTACCAGAGAACATTGAAACGCGTGTTGACCAGTTTTCGTTCGGTGCTGTTCCTATTTATAATATATCGCTATTTGCCAAAGATAACACCAACATCGAACAATTATTAGAAAAATCTATCTTACCAGAATTGAAAAAAATTAATGGTATTAGCAGTGTGTCCGTTGGTGGGGAAAACGAAAAGTTTGTTCAAATTACAGTTGATAAAAAAAAGGCCCAACAAGCTGGTCTTACATTAGAGCAAATAAAACAAGCCATTAACAGTAAATTTTTATCTTTTCCTGCAGGAGCTGTAACGGCTGAAAATATCCAAATTCCTGTCCGGGTAGAAGACAAAGTAAAAACAATCGACGAATTAAAAAAATTATCGATTACACCGATGAATAACGCTAGGCAAGGCGGATCAAACGCAATAGCTGTTCCTGTTACATTAGAAGATATTGCAGTGATCGAAGCAAACACTAGACAAAATGAATATACACGCTACAACAATCAAACGTCTTTATCTATTTCTGTTTCAAAAAAGCAAACAGCAAATACGGTAGAAGTAGCAGATCAAGTCATGAACGTATTGAATAAATACGAAAAAGACATGGATTATGTCATTGGATTTGACCAAGCGACAAATATTAAAAATTCTGTTACAACATTAATCAAAGAAGGATTATTCGGAGCGTTATTCGCATCGCTTTCTGTTTTATTATTTTTACGCAATGTACGTGCTACCCTTATTACGATTATTTCCATCCCATTATCCCTACTCATTACAGCCATTTTCTTAAAAGAGCTAAATATTACGTTAAATATTATGACCCTCGGGGGCATGGCTGTAGCTGTAGGGCGAGTGGTAGATGACAGTATTGTCGTGATTGAAAATATTTTTAGAAGAATACGGAAATCTAATGGAGAAGAGAATAAAGATGAACTTATCGTTAGTTCTACGCAAGAAATTTTAAAAGCGATTACTTCTTCTACTATTACAACCGTGGTTGTCTTTTTACCGCTTGGATTAGTCGGGGGCATTACATCGCAATTTTTCTTACCTTTTGCGTTAACCGTTGTTTTTGCCCTTTTAACGTCTTTAGTCGTAGCTATTACAATTGTACCGACGCTTTCTAAGTTTTCGTTCAAAAAAGTAAAGCCAGAAACAAAGGAAGGCAAAGTGACACAACTTTATGCCTCTTTTTTACAAGCTTCTCTACGTCATAAAGGAGTGACGATTGGTTTATCTATCGCCTTATTAATGGGTTCTTTATTTCTCGTCAAACCTTTAGGATTTGTCTTTTTACCAAATGAAAAACAAAAATCACTCATTGCTCAAATTGAGATGCCATCTTCTACACCATTAGATCAAACAAATGTGATTTCGCTAGAAGCTGAAAAAGTGTTGCTTAATAAGAAATCAATTGATGATGTCACAATTAGTATTGGTAGTCGTGATTTTGCAACAGGTTTGAAACGACAAAATCTCGCTAATTATTTTATTAATTTAAAAGATGGTTCTGATATCGATAAAGAAATTAAAGCCATTGAAAAGGATTTAAACGGTGTAGCTAGTCGTTACTCTAAAAAGGCGATTATTTCTGTGCAAGAAGCACCATCTGGTGGACCGCCATCAAGCAATAAATTAACGATTGATTTGTTTTCGAATGACATAGATGCACTAGAAGCAAAATCGAAAGAAATCGAAGCATTAATGAAAAAGGAAGAACGTTTAAAGTATGTAACGAATAATTTCCAAGAAAAACAGCAACAATGGCTTGTTTCGATTGATTCCGAAAAAGCAAGCAATTTAGCTATTTCTAACTTTATGATTCTCAGTTTAGTAAGTGATCAAACAAAGCCTGTTTCTGTTGGAAATCTTATCCTAGATGGAAAAGAACAAAATGTAGAACTTGCATATAATACACCACTTGCATCTAAAGAAGAACTTGAAAACATTCTCGTTTTTAGCAATCAAGGACCAATTCCGTTAAAAGAAGTAGCAACAGTAGAAAAAGTGAATGCGGTAACATCTATTCAAAAATTAGACAGAAAGGTGTATGCTCAAGTTTCTGCACAAATTGATGATAAAAATTTACGTCAAGTAACAACTGATGTAAAAGCAAAAGTAAACAAAGAAATTGACTTCCCTGATACGATGAAAGTACGTGTTGCTGGTGATACAGAAGACGCAGAAGAAACGTTCCAATCCCTTGGTCTAGCAATGATTGTAGCCATCGGTCTTGTGTATGTCACAATGCTTATTACATTTGGTCAAGCAAGAATTCCATTAATTATTTTATCGTCGCTCGTATTCGTACCAATTGGTTCGTTTGGCGGATTGTTTATTTCTGGTGAGCCATTGTCTGTAAGTGCGATGATTGGGATTTTAATGTTAATTGGAATTGTAACGACAAACGCTATCGTTCTAGTCGATCGAATTGGTCAAAATAGAATAAAAAAAGGCATGAACATTGAAGAAGCATTAATAGAAGCAGGTAAAACACGATTACGTCCCATCTTAATGACTGCTTTTGCTACAATTGCTGCTTTACTACCACTTGCATTCACTACTTCGAGTGGAACATTAATTTCAAAAGGCTTAGCAATTGTTGTCATCGGTGGATTAACAACTTCTACTTTATTAACACTTATTCTCGTTCCAGTCCTTTATGAACTATGTTTCTTCCGCCAAGTAAAAAAAGAAAAAAAAGCTACTAAATAAGAACTTTTAAAAAGGAAGTGCATGTTGTATATGATATAATAACGAAAAAGGAGGCGTTTCATCATGCAAGAATTAACGACATTAGAAGTATTCAACGAAGTAATCAATGGTGAAAAAACGACCATTGTCAAATTTTATACAACATGGTGCCCTGATTGCACTCGCATGAATATGTTTATTGAACCAATTATAAAAGAACATGCCGATAAAGATTGGTACCAACTTAATAAAGACAATATTGAAGACGTTGCGATGAAGTATGATGTAATGGGAATACCTAGTTTACTTGTATTTAAAAACGGTGAAAAAATCGGCCATTTACATAGTGCAAATGCTAAAACACCAGAAGAAGTACGTGAATTCTTATCTCAATTCTAATCAAAAGGCAACGAATGCTTATTAAGTAGTTAGAACATTAAAAATCCCTTGTTTTGCATTACAACAAGGGATTTTTTGTATACTTCTTTTTGTTTAGATTTTATGCTACATATATTTATCAAATAAGACGGTTCCTCATTTACTTATACTGTAAAAATTTCTTTACAATCTTTCTGAATACAATTTACTACTTCGTCTACTGTTTTATATTTGTCACCAAGTCGGTAACGTGCAATCGTTAAAGCAGATTGAAAAGAATGACCACCTGTTTTTAATACTCGAACCATTTCTTCACAACACTCTTTTTCCATTTCTGTCACATCTTCGCCTTTTTGCACTACTTCGTTAGACATACATTTTTCGTATAACACTTCAAAACCGTCTTTCAACTTATCAATTTCCAATGGTTTTACTTCTACAACACTACTTTGGATCATTTTTATTCACCTCATAGAATGATTAATGAACAGCTTCATCTTTAATATAGCATGGATTTGTAAATAAAGTGTGACAGATTTATTAACTTTTTGAAAAAAATATGCATTCTATTCATTAAATGTGTCATACTATTTTTACACTTTTATGCCTGATGTCCTCCAATTAACTTACTTCGTTCATGAATCGTACTTCCTTTCGTATAAGAAACAGCACGAAGCAACGAAGTGGTACCATACTTTTTTCGAATTTCATCCATTGCATACCCAAGTTTTCGTTCTTTTTCTTTATTAGGGTGAAACAAATTCAACTGCATTGTATCATCATTTGCCAAATGGGAGAGAGAGATGTGAATTTGTCGAACCGCTTGATTTGGATTATCATACTTCATAAAAATAGCTTTACACGTTTCGTAAATGTCCATTGTAATATTTGTTGGTTCCTCTAACGTTTTAGCATGTTGAAAAGAATAATAATTGCTATATCCAATGGTCAACATGACAGTTTGGGCAACTTGGTGATCTTCCCTAGCTCTTCTTGCAATTTCTTCTGCCATCTCTAATAACACACATAAAACTTCTTTGCGATGATGATAATCACGCAATAAAATTTGTCCCTTTTCATATCCTTTCCTTGCGACCTCAGACTGTTCTCCAATATTGGTTATATCAATCCCATGTGCATGATAATAAAGTTGCTCTCCAATCATTCCAAATTCTTTTTTTAACGTTGCAACCGGAGCGTGTGCCAACTGACCAACTGTCATAATTCCTAATCGATGCAAGCGCCTTTCTATTCTTTTTCCAATTCCCCACATTTTATGAAGTGGTTTTACCGGCCATAGTTTTTCTGGTACATCTTCATATTTCCAATGCGCAATCCCCACTTGCTTCGCTTCTAAATCTAAACTTAATTTAGCAAGCAACATATTGTCTCCAATACCAACAGAAGACGGCAAACCGTATGTACGTTTAATATCATCTTGTATCCGATAAGCCGCCTCTTTCGCTTCCCCCCATAGACGTTTCGTTCCGTCCATGATTAAAAAACTTTCATCAATACTATATGGATAAATACATTCTTTTGGAACGTATCGATAAAATAATTGAGATAGTTTTACCGACATCTGCAAATATTCCCTCATATCAGCATTTACAATAATAATATCTGGATGATTAGGAATCTCGAATAATCGATTTCCTGTTTTGATGGAAAATCGTTTTTTCATCATTGGACTAGAAGCTAACACGACACTGCCTTGTCGCGATTGATCCGATACAACCGCTAAACATACTTTTTCTGGATCATATCCATATTTCACTGCAGAACAACTAGCAAAAAAACCTTTCATATCAATACAAAATACAGTTTTTCTCGGTAATGTACGTATGTCCATCTTTTCTACCTCCATCAAGAACAAATGTTCTATAAATATCATATCAGGGAACGAATGTTCGAATCAAGAGGAAAAAAATAAAAAAGCAACCAAATCCGTACTGGATTGGTCACTTTCTCATTTCATTTTAAAAGAATCTCCACCAATTTTTTCTGTTATGGATGGTGCGAGCTGGTATGCTTTTGCTCCAATTCCCATCCACCATGGTAAATTGATTTCACGTTTTGGCTGATGAATTGCTTCGATTACTTTTTTTGCAACAAATACTGGATCTAACATATATCGTTCTACTGCTTTTTCGTATGTTCCACTGCGATCAGCTAATTCGAAAAAGTTTGTGCGAATTGGTCCTGGGTTCAACAATGTCACGTCAATATCGGTCGTAGATAATTCCAACCGTAGTGCGTTCATCATCCCAATCACAGCATGTTTAGTTGCTGCATATATACTCGACTTAGCGGTTGCCATTTTTCCTGCAATAGAAGCAGTTGTAATAATATGCCCCTTCTGTTGCTTTTTCATTATTTTCAGCGCTTCTTGGGTACAATAAAAAACGCCAAAAACATTTACTTGAAACATCCGCTTCATTTCCTCATCCGTTATATCCATGAATGTTTCAAAAATACCAAAACCGGCATTATTCATTAATACGTCTATCGTTGGATACGTTTCTCCTATTCGTTGAAAAACAGATGCCACTTGTTGTTGATTTGCCACATCTACTGGATAAATAGAAACACTTCCTGTTCCTTTTTGGTCTAATTCTTTTTTTATTTCTACTAATACATCTGCTCTTCTTGCCAATAAGATAACATTCGCATGTTGTTCAACACATTGTCCCGCTATTTCTTTTCCAATTCCACTAGAAGCTCCTGTAATTACAATCGTTTTATCTCGTAAACTCGTCATTATTTTCTACTCACATTCTTTCTTATTCATCGTTTTTTATTTCTTTCATTTTAGCATGGAAGGTAGCTTTTAGCGATATTTCTATCGCAGAACAACCGCCTTGACACATCCCCTTTTCAGTTGCATAATGACTTCAAGTACGCGTCGTCATAATCAGAAAGGATGATACTATGATACATAATAAGAAGATAGCTTTTTACGGTGCAGGGGCGATGGCAGAGGCAATTATTAGCGGCATCGTAAAAAGTGAACTAATCCCATCTACTAACATTTTAGCAATAAACCGTAGTAACAAGGATAGATTAACATATTTAGAGGAAATTTATCATATTCAGACATCACAAAACCTACAAGATTTACAATCTGCTACCATTATATTTTTAGCTATGAAGCCAAAAGATGTACATAAGGCACTTTTACCGTTGCAACAATTTTTGCATAACGATGCGCTGATTATTTCTGTTGCTGCCGGCATTTCTTGTGCACAAATTGAACAAGCTTGTCAAAAACAAGTGGCTGTTATCCGCTCTATGCCAAATACATCCGCAACGTTAGGGCTTTCTGCAACTGGGATTGCGAGAGGGATGTATGCATCCGACACACACGTTCAAACAGCAAAAACATTATTACAAACAATTGGGATTGTTGAAGAAGTAGAAGAAGACCAACTACATGTCATTACAGGATTATCAGGAAGCGGTCCTGCTTATTTTTACTACGTAGTAGAAGCAATGGAAGTCGCAGCTATTCAATTAGGATTGCCTGAAAATTTAGCACACGATTTTGCTGTACAAACCATTTTAGGTAGTGCGTCGATGTTAAAAGAAACCCAAAAACCAGCACCATTACTTCGTAAAGAAGTGACGAGTCCAAATGGGACAACGGAAGCAGGTATCCGTACACTCGATGAATATCATGTGAAAGAAGCTATTCAACAATGCGTCAAAAATGCAACAAAACGATCGATAGAATTAGGAAAGTAAGTATTAACCATAAAAGGGGGGGGCAAACGGTGAAAACACTCATTATCGCACATCGAGGTGCCAGTAAAGTATGTCCCGAAAATACAATGGCTGCTTTTAAACAAGCATTAACGTATAAAGCAGATGGTATTGAATTAGATGTACAACTAACAAAAGACGGAATACCCATTGTAATTCACGATGAGACGTTAGGAAGAACAACGAATGGAAAAGGATACGTATGTAACCATTCTTTACAACAATTAAAAGCCTTAAACGCTGGATCGTGGTTTCATCAATCATTTGCAAAAGAAACGATCCCTACATTAGAAGAAGTACTTCAATGGCTTCACACCAAACCTTTACTTTTAAATATTGAATTAAAAAATGCCATTATAGATTATCCACAACTAGAACAATCGGTACTTCATTTAATAAAAGCTTATCATATGGAAGAACGAACCGTATTCTCTTCTTTTAATCATAATAGTTTAGTACGTTTAAAAAAATTAGATCCATTTGTAGAAGTAGCTCCTCTTTACAATGCGCGATTAATGGAACCATGGAATTATGTTGCACAGTTTGGGGGGATAAGTATCCATCCTGCCTTTCGGACATTAGACGAAAAAAGTGTTCGATCCTTCCAACAACACGGTTTGACGATACGCTCGTATACTGTTAATCGAAAACAACAACTGCGCAAAGCTTTTCAGTGGAATTTAGATGCTATCGTCACAGATGTTCCAGATATCGCACGCACCATTCGAAACGAATATAAGTAAAAAAAAGCGGTCAGATTGATCGCTTTTTTTTTATGATATATGTGGTTTTTGGTGAGAAGAAAATTTACGAACAAGACGAACAGTAAATGGATCACGCACACGATACAAGATATTAAACATAACCCCAAGATACGTAACAACTGTTAAAGCAATAAATGCCATAACCATGATTCACACCTCGTTTTTCCGTGATATAAGTATATAAACGTTTTTAGTAACGATATTGAGTATTGTTTTCATTTATGATTATAGCATGACTGAGAATAATATTCAATCCTTTTTGTTTTTTTACGAAAAAAAGAAAGCTTCTATCAATAAAAGAAGGACCCTTAATAGAAGATTTCTTTACATGCAAACACCATATTTTATTTTCTCGCGATAGAATACGTCAAAAAATCGGATGCAATAGTAACAGCTGGAAAGCACTGCTTTGCTTCTTCTATAAAGGAAACAAGTGCCTCTCCTTGGAACCTTGCACTAATATGCGTTAAGATGAGCTCTCTTGCATTGGAGTCCTTTGCAATTTGAGCAGCTTCTTTTGTAGTAGAGTGAAAAAAACGAACAGCATGTTCGGCTTCTTTTTCCGAAAAAGTTGCCTCATGAATTAATACATCTGCCCCTTCTGCCAATGCAACTGATGCTTGCGTTGGTCTAGTATCACCTAAAATCGTAACAATACGACCTTTTTTCTTCGGTCCTACAAATTCCGATGCAACTAAAAAGCGTCCGTCTTCTAACAGAACATCCACACCTTCTTTTAGCTGTTGATAAATAGGTCCTGGTGTTACGTGTAACGCTCTCAATTTTTCTACTAGTAAAATTCCTGGTTGTTCATACTCACAAATACGGAATCCAAAAGAGGGAATACCATGTTTCAATTGTTTTGCCGAGACAACTGCTTGATTCGTATGTAACTCCCACCCATCTTGTATTTCTTCAATATGAAGAGAATACCGCAAATGAGTTTGACTAACGTGAAGACCCGTTTCAATAAACGTACGTATGCCCGCTGGACCATAAATAAAAAGAGGAGTCGTACCATCTAAAAAAGAGCGACTAGATAAAAGACCTAACAAACCAAAAATATGGTCCCCGTGAAGATGGGTAATAAAAATTCTAGCAATTTTTCTTGGCTTTAACGATGTATGTAATAGTTGATGTTGTGTTGCTTCGCCGCAATCGAACAACCAGATTTCTCCTTCTTTGTTTAACCAAGATAAAGCGATGCTTGCCACATTTCGTTCTTTTGCTGGCATCCCCGCACCTGTACCGAGGAATGTAAGTTGCATCTTGTTACCTCCTTACTTTACCATATCGGTTCCCGCTTGCTCGTTCCCCATTTGCGCATATTGTTCTCTCGTTACACGCCATTGTTCTCTTGCCATTTGAACGTATTTTGGATACATTGATTTCATAGAATGATTAGCTGCTTGTGAAAAATATTGTATAGCGTCGTGGTAATTTCCCAGACGACGATATATTTCCCCAATTAAATAAATGACACTAATTTCAGGCACTTCCGATGTCGCATAGTCTCCATATGTATATGCTTGTTCATATTCTTGAAGTGCTAATCGTAAAAAGCGTTCTTCTAAATCCACTTGTTCAAGTTGACGATATAGCCAAGCTAATCGCATACACAAGCCTGCAAGTACAATATGCTTTTCTCCTTTTAAAGAAGCAGATAAAATAGCTAATTTATACGTTTCAATCGCCATTTGTTTCGTGCGCTTATCACTAAAACTATGCTTTATCCACTTACTAACTATCTCTTTTTCGATTCGTTCATAAGCTCCCGGCGGAAAATAAGATGGGGTATGATCAGAAAAAGAAAAACCACATTCAGGACAAACATTAATAAAATAAAGAACAGGATTACAATCATCCTCTTCATAATACGAACAAAAATCTGTATCTGTTTTAATGGGGCGGGCAAATTTCGTTCGTACTTTTTTCGACGTAAATTTATGGTGACAATGCAAACACGTAACTCGCTTGTCATACAAAGGCTTTAATGGTTCATTCATAAATGTCACCTTTCTTGTTCACTAAAACTCCTACCTTACATCCTACTATTGTCTTATAAAAAACAGCGAAAGGAAAGGCATTTAATCAAATTTTAAAAAAGAAATCTGGATTAACGTAGGTCTTATCACCTGTTAATAAAAAATAAGTTTATTATTTTTACGTTTATTTCTCCTCAACAGGCAGTAAGATCCCCATTTCATAAAGTGAAAAAGCAGTTGAATGTGGAAAAGCAAAAACCCCATCTGATAGAAGATTTCGTTATTCCTTTTAGTTCTCTTTTTTAATCAAAAGAATATCCTAATCCCGCTCGCTTATGCTTTTGCTGCTTCTTTCATAATTGCTACAACCATTTCGGTTGCCTTAACTAATTCTTTAATGGGCATTTTTTCATGAACAGTATGGATTTGTTCATAACCAATAGCTAAGTTGACAGTAGGCACCCCGTATCCAGCAATGACATTCGCATCACTTCCACCGCCACTTTTAACTAGTTTAGGTGTACGACCAATCATTTCTGCTGCTCGTTTTGCCATTTCTACTACTTCATCCCCGTCTTTATAAGAAAATCCTGGGTACATCACTTCTGTATGAACATTTGCTCGTGCACCCAGTTTTGTAGCTGTTTCTTCAAAAATGTCTTTCATTAACTGTACTTGTTTACTCATTTTTTCTTCTGTTAAAGAACGAGCTTCTGCTAAAATTTCCACGTAATCACAGACGATATTCGTTGCGCGTCCACCGGCAAAACGACCGATATTTGCAGTTGTTTCTTCATCAATCCTACCAAGTGGCATTTTAGCAATCGCTTTTGTTGCTACTGTAATACTAGATACCCCTTTTTCAGGCTCTACACCAGCATGTGCTGTTTTACCCAAAATTTCTACTTTCATTTTTGCTTGTGTCGGAGCAGCAACCACAATTTCACCTACTTCTCCATCACTATCTAATGCATACCCGTATTTCGCAAGTAATCGACCACTTTCTAAATGCTTGGCACCTTGTAATCCTGATTCTTCTCCTACTGTAATAACAAATTGAATCGTTCCATGTTCGATATTTTGTTCTTGTAACAGACGAAGTGCTTCAAACATGACACTAAGCCCAGCTTTATCATCCGCACCTAAAATGGTCGTTCCATCGGTTACGACATATCCATCTTGAATCAATGGTTTGACACCATTTCCAGGTGTAACAGTATCCATATGAGATGTAAAATAAATAGGAGTTCCTTCTGTTGTCCCTTTTAATGTACAAATTAAATTTCCAGCGCCATGACCTGTTTGATTCTTAGAATGATCTTCATACACTTCTAGACCAAGCGATTGGAATTTTTGTTTTAAAACCTTTGCGATTTTTTCCTCATGTTTCGTTTCAGAATCCACTTGCACTAACTCTAAAAACTCTTGTACTAATCGTTCTTCGTTTACCATAAAAAAGCCTCCTTATAATCGTACAATAAAATGGCTACTTTATTGTACCGTATAAGGAGGCAAACTTCAAAAGAGATATTATAAAGGAATGTTACCGTGTTTTTTGTATGGACGAGTATCTTGTTTGTTACGTAACATTTCCAATGCTTGGATTAATTTAATACGTGTTTCACGAGGGTCGATAACATCATCTACCATACCGCGAGCTGCTGCAACGTAAGGATTTGCAAATTTTTCACTGTATTCTGCAATTTTTTCTGCGCGTGTAGCTTCTGGGTCAACACTGCTGTTAATTTCGCGAGCAAATACGATATTTGCTGCCCCTTGTGCGCCCATTACTGCGATTTCTGCATTTGGCCAAGCAAATACTAAATCGGCACCAATTGCTTTTGAGTTTAATGCCACGTAAGCACCACCATATGCTTTACGTGTAATAACTGTAATACGTGGTACAGTAGCTTCTGAATATGCATAAAGGATTTTCGCACCATGACGGATAATTCCACCGTGTTCTTGTTTAACACCAGGGAAGAATCCAGTTACATCTTCAAACGTAATAACAGGAATATTGAAAGAATCACACGTACGAACGAAACGAGATAATTTATCGGATGAATCGATATCTAAACCACCTGCCATAAATTTCGGTTGGTTACATACAAGACCAACAGTTTCTCCTTTAATACGCGCAAATCCAACTACGATATTTTTTGCAAAACTTTTATGCACTTCCATAAATGAATCTTTATCTACTACCTCTGCTACTACTTTACGAACGTCATATGGACGAGTTGACTCAATTGGCACAATATCTGCTAATTCCGGACGGTAATCATCTTCCTCTTCGTAAGGAACAACCGGAACTTTTTCACGGTTATTTTGCGGAAGATAGCTAAGTAATTTTCTTACTTCATCTAACGTTTCTTTTTCTGTTTTTCCGGTAAAGTGTACGTTACCACTTACTGTACTATGTACGCACGCTCCACCAAGGTCTTCAGAAGTAATTTTTTCTTTTGTAACTGTTTCAATTACTTTTGGTCCTGTAATAAACATTTGACTTGTTTTTTCAACCATGAAAATAAAGTCTGTAATCGCAGGAGAATATACTGCCCCACCTGCACAAGGTCCCATAATAACAGAAATTTGTGGAATTACCCCAGAATAAATACTGTTACGGTAGAAAATGTGGCCGTAACCATCTAATGATACAACCCCTTCTTGAATACGAGCACCACCAGAGTCATTAAGACCGATAAACGGCGCACCATTTTTTGCAGCTAAGTCCATTACTTTTGCAATTTTTAATGCGTGCATTTCTCCAAGAGCTCCACCGAATACAGTGAAATCTTGTGCGAAAAGATAAACGTCACGACCGTTTACTTTTCCGTACCCTGTTACTACCCCTTCACCTGGACCTTTTTGTTTGTCTAAACCAAAGTCTGTACAACGGTGTTCAATGAATGGATTTAATTCAACGAATGTTCCTTCATCTAGTAAATATTCAATACGCTCACGAGCAGTTAATTTACCTTTTGCGTGTTGTTTTTCAATTCTCGCTTCACCACCACCGCGAGCGACTTCACTTTTACGATCTTGTAGTTCAAAAATTTTATCGAACATATCCATGTTTGTTTGCCCCCTTATTGATTAATTATTATTTTGCTTCTTTCTTCTCACATAATTCATAAAGTACTTTTCCAGAAGATGCAGGATGGATAAATGCAATGCGTGCTCCACCTGCACCTTCTTTTGCTGTTTCATTGATCATGCGCAAACCATTTGCTTTTAATTCTTCAATGCGCCCATCAATATCATCTACACCAAGGGCCACGTGATGAATTCCTTCTCCGCGTTTCTCTATATATTTAGCAATTGGACTTTCATCATGTAATGGTTCAAGAAGTTCAATTTTAGACTCCCCAATTTGTAAAAACGCAACTTTTACGCCTTCTGATTCAACAGCTTCAATTCCGAGAAGTTCCATATGTAGGTGTTCGGTATAAAATGGTAATTTTTCTTCTAGTGACCGCACGGCAATACCGATGTGATCGATTTTCTTAGGTTGCTTTGCCATGTCCCCTCATCCTTTCTTGCATTCATTGAGTATTCTAAATTTTCTAAAAGATACTCGTAATTTATACCCTTGTCTATTTCGCTAATTGTTTGTAAAATGGTGTAAGAATTACAAAAGGAGTGGACGATTGTGTCAAAAAAAACAATGCGCTTCATGATCTATCTAATGATTGCGACAATGTTAGTTTCAACGCTTCTTGTCGGTATATCATTCTTTTAAAAGAGTAGGTGAACCATCACCTATTCTTTTTATTTTGTTGGAATGATTGCTCAATGACAAAATACTCTTCCATCTCTAAAATAAAGTAAAACAATTGCGAACGTGTTTCAAATTCATCACGTGTAACAGGCAAAGGCATTTTACGATAATCTTCTTTCATCTGATGGAGTCTTTTTTGAAACACTTGTCCAGTGTTTACTGGTTGAATGGAACGACTCACATCATCTAATAGTGTAGCAATCGGCTCAGCGTGAATAATGGTTCTATCCATTAAAGAAATAATTCGCATTAATCGCTCGATTGTTTTCAACTGCTTCTCCCGCATTTGAAAGTATTGATAAAATTCGTCATCATTTCGTAACACGTGATTTTCGACATTTCGAAACGCTAAACTTTTCGCAACTTCGATTATATCATACACTTCATAAAATTCTTTTCCATCCCAATTCCGATCTCCATGGCGTAAATATTTCGAAAACTCTTGAAAAATAATCATAAAGTGGTGTTCGACTTTTGTTTTATACTGGTTCAATGGTTTTTCTAAACTTGGCATATAAACATTCATTAAGAGCGCAACTAACACACCAACTGTAATTAACAAAAGTTCATTCGTAATAATTATCCAAGAAATCGTTTGTAAGGAATAGAGATGCAAGATGATAACAGAACTTGTCACAATACCTTCTTTTACATTAAATAATACCGCAAGTGGGATAAAGAATAAAATGACAATTGCTAGTGTAATAGGATGATAGATTGTACTTTCAAAAATAATGATTGCTACTATCATACCGATTAAACAAGCAAGGATTCGATCTATCGCACTTACAAGTGAACGCTTTTTGGATTCTTTTACACATAAAATTGTAATAATCCCAGCGCTCGGTGCAAACTGTAGATGTAACAGTTGAGCAATCGAGACACTGATTGCCACTCCTATTGCTGTTTTTAATGTACGATATCCTATTTTCATTGCGCTACCCTCATTCAACGAATGTCTATCTTCTATTTTAAACATTTCTGTGATATATAACAACCGTATAAATCTAAAACTGTTTAAAAATTTTAAAAAAATTAAAAAAACCTCGAAAAATTCGAGGTTTTATAACACTTTTTGTAAAAATTCTTTTGCACGAACCGATTTGGGGTTGGTAAAAAATTCATTAGGCGGTGTATCTTCCACTAATTGACCGTGATCTAAAAAGAAAACGCGGTCCGCCACTTCTTTTGCAAAATTCATTTCATGGGTAACGATTGCCATAGTCATTCCCGTATGCGCTAAATTTTTCATCACATCCAGTACTTCTTTTACCATTTCAGGATCTAGCGCACTTGTCGGTTCATCAAAAAGCATCATATCCGGTTTCATTGCTAATGCTCTTGCAATCGCAACACGTTGTTTTTGTCCACCAGATAGTTGATTAGGGTAAACATCTGCTTTATCTGGAAGTCCTACTTGTTCTAACAATTTCATTGCTTCTTCTTCTGCAATTTTATCATCTACTTTTTTCACTACTTTCGGTGCATATGTTAAGTTATTTAATACCGTCATATGCGGAAATAAATGAAAGTGTTGAAAAACCATGCCGATATTTTGACGCATTTTCATTAAATCTGTTTTCGGATTGGTTACTTCGTCCCCGTTTATCCAAACCTCACCAGAAGTTGGCATTTCTAACATATTTAAACAACGAAGAAAGGTAGACTTTCCTGAACCTGAAGGACCAATAATCGCTACTACTTCTCCTTTTTGAATCGTAGTAGAAATCCCTTTTAACACTTCTAATTTTCCAAATGACTTGTGTAAGTTTTTCACTTCAATTGCACTTTCCTGGTTAACCGTCATTTCGGCTCAGTCTCCTTTCTACCGCTTTTCCAATCATCGTTAAGATCATCACAAGCACATAATAAATTAGCCCAGCGATCAAGTACGGCTCAAAATATAAATACGTATCTGCTGCTACAATATCTGCCCGGCGCATAATATCTACCGTTCCGATTACTGCTACAATCGCCGATTCTTTCGTTAATGAAATAAACTCGTTCATTAATGCTGGTAAAATATTTTTAATAGCTTGCGGTAAAATGATATTTAACATCATACGATTATAAGGAATTCCAAGCGCTTGTGCTGCTTCTGTTTGTCCTTTATCGATAGCTTGAATACCTGCACGAATAATTTCTGATACGTAAGCAGCAGAGTTTAATCCAAATGCTAAAATGGCAGCTAAAAACGGCTCCATTTTATATCCAGTAAGTTGAGGAACAGCATAATAAAGCGTGACGAGTTGTAATAAAAGCGGTGTTCCGCGGAAAATAGAAGTATAAATATTTGCTATCCATTCTAGCAATTTTAATCGACTAATTTTCATTAAAGCTAAAATCGTTCCAATGAAAACACCTAAAAGAATGGAAACGATAACAATTTGTAATGTAACCCCTATTCCTTGTGCAATAAAAGGAATAGAGGGCACGATTCGTTCAAAATTCATGCCCTGTTAGTCCTTTCTTTATTGTTGTTTAGAAAACCATTTATCTTGTAATTTTTGTAGTTCACCGTTTTCTTGTAATTTTTTAATTTCTTTATCAAATTGTTCTTTTAATTCGCTATCTTTTTGAAAAGCAATCACGTAATTTACGTCTTCAGAATCTGGTAATAAAAAGCTTTTTAAGTTTTGATCACTTTCTAAATAACCTTTTGCAACTGATTCTTCAATCAGCGCTGCATCCATTCGACTAGATTTAATTTCTTGCACTAGTTCAGGAATTTTATTTCGTTTTTCAATTTTTACATCTTTTAAATTATCTGCTATTGCTTCTTGTGTAGAACCTAATTGAACACCAACTACTTTTCCTTTTAAATCTTCTTGTGACTGTAAGTTCGTATTTTCAAGAAATACAACAGAATGTTTCGATTTATAATATGGAACGGAAAAATCTACTGACTTCGCACGTTCAGGATTTGGGTTAATGCCACTTAATGCAAAATCAGCTTGTTTTTGTGTAACAGCTGGAATAACCCCTTTAAAATCCATGTTTTTAATTTCTAATTCATACCCTAAATTTTCTGTGATTTTTTTCGCTAAATCAATGTCAAAACCAATGATTTCATCGCCTTTTTTCGTGTCCATATACTCAAACGGAGCATAGTCTGCGGACGTTGCCATCACTAATTTTTTATCGCCATTTGCACTATCTTGTTTGTTGCATCCTGAAAAAATACCTAACAGTAAGATAGCGGCCGTTACCAATGCCATCCATTTTTTATTCATGTATGCTCATCCTTTCAAAATTGTTTATATCATTTTATTTTAATAATTATACACTGATACGAATTTTAACACAATCCTAATATATATCAATACTTTTGAAAAGAAAAGAAGTGAATTTATATTTTTTAAAATTTTCATAAAATATAAATAATATTACTTTAACCTGTATTCCTTTCTCTCTATATATTTATTATTATACATATAAACTTATTTTTATTCAATGTTTTTTATTTTTTATATGACAGTGTACCTATTACATAAAAAAATAAAAAAACTTTTTAAAAAATGTTTAAATTAAAAAGGTCATGGGTATATTATAAATATCATCTAGACCCCACACCCCCTAAACTCCCTATAAGAATAAATTTTTACAAGAGCAACTGGCACCCCCACCGTTGCTCTCTTTTTTTATCTAAAACTCCTATCTATTCTTACAAGCTTTCTTTTTTGTCTTAGAAAACAAAAAACTAGGGGCGATTTATTCCCCTAGCAATGTTTCCATATCTAGCTGTTGTTCGATAATAGTTAATCGTTCTTCTAAACTTTCGTTTGTAAATTTCGGAATCACACCTAACACTGGGATATCCGTAAACGCATCGAGCATCCATTTATTTGTTTTTTCTGCAATTCCAGCTTTTTCTCCATTTCCACCATTTAAAATGATTCCTTTAATAGGAAGACCTTCTGTTTTAGCATAATGAACCGTTAATAACAGATGATTTACTGTTCCAAGATTTGCACGCCCCACAATAATAAGTGGTAATTTTGTTTCTTTTACAAAATTACTTACCATGCAATCATCCGTATAAGGAACATATAACCCACCTGCTCCTTCTATAAGAAAGCAGTCGTGTTTTGGTTTGATATCATTCCATTTTTCTACTAAGTGTCGTTTTTCAATCGATGTTTTATGTAATTTTTGTGCAATATATGGGGAAACTGGTTCTAAAAATGTATAGGGAGCAATTTCTTCTAAAGAATCACTTACACCAGAAAATGTTTTTAATTGCATCGCATCGCTAATTGGGTCATCTATTTTTGTCCCGCTCATCATCGGTTTAAAAACTCCAACATCGACCTTTTTTTTCTTTAATAATGCTGCTAAATGGCTCGTTACAAATGTTTTTCCGATTTCTGTGTCAGTCCCTGTGATGAAAAAACCATTCATTTTATGGACACCGCCTCTTTATATGCTTCTTTGGTTACTTCATCAATCGCTTGCTTTACAATCGCTACCATCTCTTGTAACTCTTCTTTCGTCGTAACGTGTGGTGGCATAAAAACAATCACATCTCCTAAAGGACGAGTGAGGAGGCCTAATTCTCGCATTCGTAACGTTGCTTTATACCCTACTCGTTGTGAAGCATCAAATGATTCCTTCGTTTCTTTATCTTTCACTAATTCAATCCCAGTCATAAATCCAAGTTGACGAATATCTCCAACATGATCGAGTGCGTTCACATCCTTTAACAATTTTGCTAAATAAACAGATTTTCCCGCGACTTGTCCTACGATATTGTCTTGTTCGAAAAGTTCTAGGTTTTTTAAAGCAACCGCACAACCTAAAGGATTTCCCGTATAAGAATGGCCATGGAAAAAGGTTTTCATTTTATCAAAATCGTCATAAAACGCTTCGTAAATTTTCTCTTTTGTTAATGTAATCGCGACTGGTAAATATCCACCTGTTAAACATTTTCCTGCTGTCATAATATCAGGAGTCACTCCGTCATATTCAACAGCAAATAATTTTCCTGTTCGGCCAAATCCTGTTGCTACTTCGTCACAAATTAATAAAACATTATATGTATCACATAACTCTCGAACTTTTTTTAAGTATCCAAAGGGCATATTAATCATTCCACCCGCACCTTGCATCATCGGTTCACAGATGACTGCACATACGTCTACGTGATATTGTTTTAATTTTTCTTCCAACTGATTTAAACAATCTTGCACACATGCTTCTTCGTTACCAGATGGATGACGATAAACGTAAGGGTATGGAACGACATGACTTTCAAACATAAGCGGCTGATAGATTTGGTGAAAAACATCTACAGCACCAACACTTACAGCACCAATTGTGTCGCCGTGATAACCATTTTTCATCGTAATGAAAGTTGTACGTTTTTCACCAAGGTTCAACCAATATTGATACGCCATTTTTAATCCAATTTCCACACTTGTTGCCCCACTATCCGAATAAAAAACACGTGTTAATCCTTCTGGCGTAATTTCCACTAATTTTTTTGCAAGTTCTGTTGCAGGAACGTTTGTCATTCCTAGTAAAGTAGAATGTGCAATTTTATCTAATTGCTCTACAATCGCTTCGTTTAATTCTTTCTTTTGATGCCCATGTACATTTAACCAAACAGAGGAAAATGCATCATAGTATTCTTTTCCTTCTGTATCGTATAATTTTATGCCTTTTCCTTCTGCAATCACTAATGGATCTGCATCATAATCTTTCATTTGTGTAAAAGGTAACCACAAACTATCTTTACTCGTTTGAATATATTCTTCGTGTTTCATCTTTCTTCCCCCTCTTTTGTTAACCTATTTATATTATATAGTTAACATTTAAAAATGCAAAGAGGGAAATCAAAAAATGAGGAAATTTTCCATCATGGTGATCTTACTGCTCGTTCGTGAGCGAAAAATCAATTATATTAGACTTTTCCCTTTTCCTTCATTACAATAAATGAAGAAATAATCGAGAAAGGACGAAAACAATGAAACGGTTCATCGCTTTATTAATTCTTGTTATTCCCGCTATTGTCGCTGGTTACGGCGTAAAATTAATGCGCGATACATTATTTATTCAAAAAGCGAGTTGGATTCCATCTAATACGCTTCAGTTTATTATCGGGCTTTTATTGTTTATTTTTGGTTTATGGTTTGTAGGTGGTTTTATTTTTTATCGTGATCGCAAACAAAATAAAGTACAAGATCGCTTTAAATTAAAAAAATAAAGAAATCTGCCATTAATTAAGTTCTCATTTTTCCCATGCTAAACTATTTTTCAGTACCACCTTCTCATTTTGAAATGGGGACTTACGCACATTCATAAATAAGGGAATAAAAAAGATACCTTCCTTTTTATTATTCATTCAAATAATAAAAAAAGGTATCTTTATGTTCTTTATTGGTGTCAAAAGGTAGTTTATTGGTGTTTACGAAGTGAATGTCACAATATACCAAAAAATAAAAAACATTGATATATCAGTATTTCCCCTCTTAATTCGTTACTTTATGTTCAATGCGAAGCTTATCTGCAACCATCGCGATAAATTCCGAGTTCGTTGGTTTTGCCTTTGTCATGGATACTGTATATCCAAATAATTCTGAAATAGCATCGATATTTCCACGACTCCAAGCTACTTCAATAGCGTGTCGAATCGCACGTTCTACCCGACTAGCTGTTGTGTTATATTTTTTAGCGATATCTGGATAAAGCACTTTTGTTATTGAACCTAATAATTCGATATCATTATATACCATCGTGATTGCTTCTCGTAAATATAAGTATCCTTTGATGTGCGCCGGTACACCGATTTCATGAATAATACTCGTAATACAAGCATCTAAATCTTGTTTTTTATCAACATATACACTACTACTCCGACTTGGCGTATTGATAAATGAAGATCGATAATTCGCGCCATCACTAGTAGACGATAATTTGCCCGCTACTTGACGAATTTGACTTGCTAAACTTTCCATATCAAATGGTTTTAGCATAAAATAAGATGCTCCTAATTCTACTGCTTTTTTCGTTACATCTTCTTGTCCAAATGCTGTTAACATAATTACATTTGGTTGTGCATATTCTTCCGGATTTCGTTTCATTTTTTGTAATACTGCTAGTCCGTCCAAATGAGGCATAATAATATCTAATACTAAAATTTCCGGTTTTGTTTTCTTTAATAGTTCCAAACATTCTTTTCCATTATATGCAACGCCCATAACTTCCATATCCTCTTGTTTGACCATAAATTCTTTTAAAAGGCGAATTAATTCCCGATTATCATCTGCTAAACATATTTGGATTTTAGACACTATTTTTCCTCCTCAACACAACTTGCCATTATTTTTCACTTTAAATATTTTCGACAACACGATTAGAAACCCTTTTACATTTTCAAAAACTACCCATTTGACCTATGTGTTTATAAACTATTGTAACAAAAAAAGCGAGAGGAGGGAACTTTATCCCGCCTTTCGCTGTATAATTTCCTTTTCTTCCTGTGTTTCACGCAACATCCATTCAATTTGTACACCATATCCACTTGATGGATCGTTTACAAACACGTGTGTCACAGCTCCGACTATATGCCCATTTTGAATAATTGGACTTCCACTCATCCCTTGAATAATACCACCTGTTTTTTCTAATAAACGTTCATCGGTTATTTTAAGAACCATCCCTTTAGGATTTGGTACTTTTTGATGGGTGACATTTGTAATTTCAATCTCAAAAGCTTCTACCTTTTCTCCTTCAATTACTGTTAACATCGTTGCCTTTCCTTCTTTTGGCGTAGAAATTGGCAAGGATTCCTGAAACAAAGGTTGTTCCGTTGGATATTCTAATTTCCCAAATATACCATATGGACTGTTTTTTTCAATGGACCCGATTTTAACATCACGCATCGAAAGCTCTGCTAACTTTTCCCCAGCTTTCCCTTGCTGCCCTTTTTCAATCGCGGTTACGGTTGAAAATAATAACTGCCCATCTTTTATTTTTACTGCTTTTTTCGTATCGATATCCGTAATAACATGACCTAATGCTCCGTATTTTTTTGTTTGTGGGTCGATAAAGGTTAATGTTCCTATTCCTGTTGCAGAATCACGTACAAATAAACCAATTCGAAATCCGTCGTTTTTCTCATCCTTTACTGGCTTTATTTTTACATGTAATGTCTCACGGTCGCGCTGAAGCGTCATCATAACAGGCACACCACTTTCTCCTGCTTCATTGACAAATTGTCGAACATCATGCATTTTTACCACTTTTTGTTTATTAACATGTGTAATGACATCGCCAATTTTAATTTTTGCCATTTCTCCTGGAGAAATACGTGAGCCATTTTGATCAAGAAAATGATATCCCACGACAATAACACCTGCTGTATTTAATTTAACTCCAATTGAATGGCCACCGGGAATCAATCGGACAGAAGATGTTGTTTTTTCTTTTGCTTCGATTGGCAAGACGGTTGAAGCTGGCGGTACTGGATATAATAAGGCAAGGAGAAATACCATTAAAACAAAGAATCCATGTATTTTTTTCATCAGCCACTCTCCTCGCTATAGAGTGCACAAAAAAAGGTGTGCAGTCATAATTTGACCTACCACCTTTTTAATTATTACAAAATCGCATGGGGAATGGATTCCTTATTTGGTTTTCTTTTTAAATTCATTCGCTAAATCAAGTAATTCTTTCGCATGTTGTTTCGTTAGTTCGGTCATTTCTACTCCGGAGATCATCCGACCAATTTCTTTTATTTTTTCGTCTTCTACTAACGGTTGGACTTTCGTTTTCGTCCGCCCCTTCTCTTCTTGTTTCGAAATATAAAGATGAACATCACTCATAGCAGCTACTTGTGGTAAATGAGTAATACATAGCACTTGCGAACCGTTGGCTAATTGGTACATTTTTTCGGCAATCGATTGAGCGACACGCCCACTTACACCTGTATCGACTTCATCAAAAATAATTGATGTCGTCCCTTGATTTTTCGATAAAATAGATTTTAATGCTAACATAATTCTCGATAATTCTCCACCAGAGGCAACTTTTGCCAATTCTTTTAAAGGTTCCCCTGGGTTTGTAGAAAGCAGAAATTCACACCGATCAATACCATTGCGGGTAAAATGTACATGCTCGCCATCAATCACTGGATCTTTCGTTGTCGCTTCTACTTTTTCAAAACGAATATCAAAACGCGTTTTATCCATATATAAATCTTTTAATTCTTGCGTAATGTCTTCTATTAGTTGTTGGGCTGCTTGTTGTCTACGTTCTGTTAGATTTTTAGCTTCTAAAATTAAATCTTGTGCCACTTCTTGGCATTCTTCTTGGGCACGACTTACATGTTCTTCTCGGTGAAGTAATGTATCAAGTTCATCTTCAATTTTTGCTGCATACTCTAAGATTTTCGCAACACTTTCCCCGTATTTTCGTTTTAATTGATTTACTTCATTTAAACGACTTTCGATGACATTTAAACGATTCGGATCAAATTCTAACGTATCTAATTCATTCCGTAATGTATAGGTTAACTCTTCAACGATAAAATAATGATTGGAAATTTGTTCATACCACTGTTGAAATTTTTCATCCATTGTACTGATTGATTCTAACTGACTCATTGCGTGTGATAACCAATCTAATCCTCGATTATCTCCATATAACGCATTATACGCATCGTGGATTCCTTCAAAGATTTTTTCATAATTGGCTAACCGTGACTTTTCGTGAAATAATGCTTCATCTTCATTTGGAACTAAGTCTGCTTTTTTAATTTCTTCTAATTGATATTGTAATAAATCAATTCTTTGGGCAACTTGTTGTTCATTTTCATTTAATTGCATTAAACGACGGGTTAATTTTTGATACCGTTCAAACAACTGTCGATATTCTTCTAATGCTCCAGATAAGATGTCTTTTGCATATTCATCAAGCAAAAACAAATGACGTTCTGGTTGCATCAAATCTTGATGCTCATGTTGCCCATGTATGTCAATTAACGATTGACCTACTTCACGTAATATCGCAATCGTTACCATTTTTCCATTAATACGACAAATACTTTTTCCGGAATCGGAAATATCTCGTCGTAAAATAATGGTATTTTCTTCTGCGTCAATTCCGTACTGTTTACAAATTTGCAAAGCTCTATGTTCCTCTTGAACAAAAAATAATCCTTCAATTTCTGCTTTTTTCGCCCCGTATCGAACGTATTCAAAAGAACCACGTCCGCCGGCTAAAAGACCAATCGCATCAATAATAATCGATTTTCCAGCTCCCGTTTCCCCGGTTAATACGGTCATTCCTTTTTCAAACGATAATGTTAATTGATGAATAATAGCAAAATTTTTAATCGATAATTCAAGCAACATTTTTTGTCACCTTCTTTATAGCATGTTTAAAAACCGTTGACAAACCGCTTCTGTTGTTTCCTCTTCTCGACAAATAATTAAAATCGTATCATCTCCACAAATCGTACCTAACACTTCATCCCAATCTAAATTATCAATCAATGCGCCAATCGCATTGGCATTACCAGGCAATGTTTTCATGACAAGTAAATTTTTTGCTTGGTCAATATGTACAAATGCATCCATTAATGCGCGTTTTAATTTTTGTAATGGATTAAATCGTTGATCACTAGGTAAACTGTATTTATACCGTCCATCAATCATCGGTACCTTGACTAAATGCAGTTCTTTTATATCTCTAGAAACCGTTGCTTGTGTAACGTTATACCCTGCTTCCTTTAATCGTGCTACTAGCTCATCCTGTGTTTCAATATCAAAATTGGATATAATCTCTCTAATTTTAATATGTCGCTGTCCTTTATTCATTTTTTCACCCCAAAAATCATACTTATGTTCATCTTATCGAATTTTTACTCATTTGTACAACTTTTTATGAATAAACATGCATTTTTTATATTTACCATATACTGTATGTTTCATTTCTTCCTTCTTATTTAACGAATATTTATTTGAACTGCTTTAAACGTTATCATTCTTACAATTCAATTATTCCTCCTCCAATCCCTTCTATCCATTATTAGGTACAAAATAAAAAAGAGTACATCGGTGTACTCTTTTACTATGTCTTTCTTAAATGTTCGTGCGCAGTATTTACTAACGATAGGACGTCTATTTCATGATCTACTTGCTCATTTGCTTGCCATTTCACATGTGCCAAAAATTCAATATTTCCATCTCCACCCGTAATCGGAGAATAAGAAATGTCACAAACCGTATACCCTTCTTGTTTTGCAAATTGGATAAAGGATTCAATAACACGAACGTGCACAGTTTTATCACGGACAATTCCTTTTTCGCCAACCTCTTCCCGTGCAGCTTCAAATTGTGGCTTTATTAATAAAATACAGTCACTATTCGGAAAAAGCATTGTTTTTAATACCGGTAAGATTAACTGTAAGGAAATAAAAGAAACATCTACCGTTGCAAATTGCGGCAAGCCTTTTTCAAGTTGTGCAGCAGTCATGTAGCGAAAATTGGTCCGCTCTAACACGACTACTCGTTCATCTTGGCGTAATTTCCATGCCAATTGATTATATCCGACATCTACTGCATATACTAATTTTGCTCCATTTTGAAGCGCACAATCCGTAAAACCACCCGTTGAAGCACCAATATCAATCATCACTTTATGTTGAACAGTGACTGGGAAAACACGTAATGCCTTTTCTAATTTTAAACCGCCCCGTCCGACATAAGGAAGCGTTTTTCCTTTTACTTTAATCGAAACAGTGTCCGCTACTTTCGTTCCAGCTGTATCCACCCTCATGTCATCTGCAAAAACAATCCCAGCCATAATTGCTCGTTTTGCTTTATCTGTGGTTGGAAAGTAGCCTTGTTGCACAAGCCATTCATCAATTCTTACTTTTTTCATTCCTTACGCCCTCTGTTCTTTGGACGGCACCATTTGTTGTACTCGCTTTTTAATTTCTGTGACGGTTAACCCAATTTCCTCATATAATTCAGGAATACTTCCATGCTCAATAAATCGATCTGGAATCCCAATTCGCTCTATTATGGTAGATGGACTATTTTCTTCTTCCAAAAATTCTAATACCGCACTGCCAAATCCACCTTCTAACGCATGTTCTTCTACCGTTAATAGTGGAATGTTTTCACTAACAAGTTGACGTAACATTTTAGAATCAAGCGGTTTGATAAAACGAGCATTAATCACCCGTGCAGAAATTCCTTGTTCCATTAACTGTTCCCGTGCTTCTAATGCTAATGAAATCATCGTACCAAATGTTAAAATGGCGATATCTGAACCATCTTCCAATACTTCCCACGTCCCGATTGGAATTTCTTTCAATGTGTCATCCATCGGAATTCCTAATCCATTCCCTCGTGGATAACGTACAGCAATTGGACCATCATTATATTGTAATGCCGTGTAAAGTAAATGCTGTAATTCATTTTCATCTTTTCCCATTGCGATTACCATGTTAGGGATATGGCGTAAATAACTAAGGTCAAAAACGCCTTGATGTGTTTCACCATCAGCTCCGACAAGACCAGCCCGGTCAATTCCAAAAACAACATTTAAGTTTTGACGACAAATGTCATGGACAACTTGATCATAAGCTCTTTGTAAAAACGTAGAGTACACAGCAAAAACAGGTTTCATCCCTTGAGTAGCTAGTCCACCCGCAAGTGTTGTCGCATGTTGTTCGGCAATTCCGACATCTACCATGCGATCTGGACAGGCTTCTTGGAATATGTCTAACCCAGTACCTCCTGGCATAGCAGCTGTAATCGCAACAATTCTCGGGTCTTCTTTTGCAATTTTCACCAATGTTTCTCCGAAAACTGCACTGTATCCCTTTGGACCAGGTTTTTTCACTACTTCTCCAGATTCAATCTTATATGGACCTAATCCGTGCCATGTTCCGACTTCATCATTTTCTGCTGGTTCGTACCCTTTTCCTTTTTTTGTAATTACATGTACTAATACCGGTCCTTTTGTCTTTTTTGCATAACTTAAAGAGGCTTGTAATTCCTCAAAACTATGCCCATCAACTGGACCTAAATACGTAAAACCTAAATCTTCGAAAAACATTCCTGAAACGAGTAAATATTTTAAGCTATCTTTCACGCGTTCTGCTGCATCCGCAATTTTTCCGCCAAAGGCCGGTATTTTCCGTAAAATAGATTCTAATTCTTCTTTGGCTTTTTGGTATTTACCAGCTGTTCGTAATCGGCCTAATACATTATGAAGAGCTCCAACATTCGGGGCAATTGACATTTCATTATCATTTAACACAACAATTAAATCTCGTTGTTCATGTCCAATATGATTTAACGCCTCAAGCGCCATGCCTCCAGTTAAAGCCCCGTCACCGATAATGGCAACAATGGATTCATCTGTTTTTTTCAAATCTCTTGCAACAGCCATTCCCATCGCAGCAGATAAAGAAGTAGAACTGTGCCCCGTCTCCCAGATATCATGTTCACTTTCATTACGTTTTGGGAAACCACAAAGCCCTTTGTATTGGCGTAATTGGTCAAATCCACTAGCACGTCCTGTTAAAATTTTGTGTACATACGCTTGATGCCCTACGTCCCAAATTAATTTATCTTTCGGGCTATTAAATAATTTATGGAGCATTATCGTTAATTCTACTACCCCTAAATTCGGACCTAAATGGCCGCCAGTAACCGACAATTTTTCAATTAAAAATTTACGTATATCAACAGCAAGATTCGTCAATTGTTCTTGATTTAATTCTTTTAAAAACGACGGACTGTTAATTTTTTCGAGATCCATGATTTTTTCCTCACTTTCATCTCGAGTAATCAATACCTCATGTTTATACTTTTTTATACCGGTTTCATCATACCAAATAAATACTCATTTGAGAAATCATTTCCCCTAAATTAGTCGAAAACGTGAAAATTGGCACTATCTTTTTATGATCTCTTTTTCCATTCTTTGTCCATCATAAGAACAAAAAAGCCGATATTTCCAGCGAAAACTATTCGTGGCATGTTCGGCTATTGGTATATTACATAAAACTTTTGTAAATCGTTTCTGATTTTTATCAAAAAATGCGGAGATGAGCTCATTCAACGATGAACTAAAAGTCGAATACCGAAAGAAGTTCTTTTTACTTCTGTAGAGCTTTGACTTATAGCAAAAGTCGTTCATTCATCCTAGCTACATTAGGGATTTTGTCCTCTCCTTCATGTTTTTCGGTACTTTATCTTAACATTTTGAAATAGGATTTTCTTCCCATTAAGAAGGATAAAATGGACAACGTACTATTTTGCGATTGAATGACTATTCTCCTATATAACAGGTTGTCATTTTTTATTCTTTGTTATAATACAAATTATACAAATTTTTATGGCTGTTGTCTATTTTTACGAATTACGTGTCATCACATAATCTGCAAGATTCAACAAATATTGATCATGAATCTTTGCTTTTTGGATGCTTTGTTTTGCTTCTTCGATATATTCATACAAGGTTTGTTTTGCTCCTTGTAACGTGAGCAACTTCGGATACGTACTTTTTTCTTGTTCATCATCGCTTCCGACATGTTTTCCAAGCGTTACTTCGTCCCCTTCCACATCCAAAATGTCGTCTTTAATTTGAAATGCAAGTCCAAGACTTCTTGCATATTGGTGAATATATTTCATTTGTTGTTCCGATGCACCTGCTAATAACGCTCCAGATTCAATACTAAAAGCTAATAAATCTCCCGTTTTATGAGTATGGATATATGTTAACTCTTCTAGAGACACTTGTCTTTTTTCCGCTTCCATATCGACTATTTGACCTGCAACCATTCCTTCAGGACCCGCTGCTTTAGCAAATTGTTGAATAAGTTGTACTTTCATTTCAGGTGCAATGTTTTTACTTTCCGCAATCACTTGAAAACTAAAAGTTAATAACCCATCCCCTGCTAAAATCGCCGTTGCTTCCCCAAACTTCACATGATTAGTAGGCAGATTACGGCGAAGCTGATCATCGTCCATTGCTGGTAAATCATCATGAATTAAGGAATACGTATGGACCATTTCAATGGCACAAGCAACATCAAGACCAATCAAAGGTTCTTTTTGAAACGCATCTAACATCGCTAAAACAAGAACAGGTCGTAATCTCTTTCCACCTGCTTGTAACGAATAACACATCGATTCTTTTAATGGTATTGGAATCATTTTATGTTCAAAATATGTCGGCAATGCTTGTTCAATGATGTTTCTTTTTTCGTGTAAATATTCTTTAAAAGAAAGATGCGCCACGATTATTCTTCCTCCTGGATAGAAAACGGTTCTGTTGTACCATCCTCTTTTAAAATTTCGTCCATTTGTTTTTCTACCGTTTGTAATTTATCATGACAAAACTTCGACCACTTCATGCCATCTTGAAAAAGCTGAATGGCTTGTTCTAACGGAACATCACCAGCTTCAAGTTTAGCAACAATTTGTTCTAATTCCTGCATTGCTTCTTCAAACGATACTTGTTGTTCTTTTTCTGTTGTCAATGGACTTCCTCCTTTTTCTCTACTTGTAACACCTGACATTGTAATGCACCATCTGATACTTTTACAGTGACATAATCATTTGTGTTTACTTGATTTACGGAACGAATAACGTTCTTTCCTGCTGTATACGAAAGACTATAACCGCGACTCATAATGTTGAGTGGACTTAATAATTGTAATTTGTTCAAAAGTGTATCATACGCATGCATATTTTTTGTAATGTTTACATTTGCCGCATTTACTAATGCTTCGTTTTGATGATTGATTTTTTCTTTCATCCGTTCAATTTGTGTTTGCGGATGATATTGTTCGACCTGTTGTTTATATGAATGTACCATTGTTTGTTTCCGTTCTACAAAATAGTTCATGGCACGCCCTAAATCTGTGTAAAGCCGATCTAGGCTTTGTTCTTTTTGTTCTATTAATTGTTGTGGATAGCGGAATGCATACGACGATTTTATTTGTTCGTATCTTTTTCTTTCATCGACCAGTTTTTTACGCATCGCTAAACGTAAACGAGCGGTTCGGTCGATTGTTTTTTCTAACAAATCTCGTACGTGCGGTACAGCCATTTCTGCTGCCGCTGTTGGTGTAGGGGCACGTAAATCTGCAACAAAATCACTAATCGTATAATCTGTTTCGTGTCCCACTGCAGAAATAACTGGGATAGTAGAAGAAAAAATGGCACGTGCCACTTTTTCTTCATTAAATGCCCATAATTCTTCAATCGAACCACCGCCACGTCCAACGATTATCGTATCAAAATATCCTAATGCATTCGCTTTTTCAATTCCTTCAGCAATGGAATCTTTTGCGTAAATCCCTTGAACCATCACTGGAATTAACGTTAACTTACACAATGGATATCGCCGTTTTACCGTAGTGAAGATATCGCGAATCACCGCTCCTGTTGGAGAAGTAATAACCGCAATATGTTTCGGATAAAGTGGAATGCTTTTCTTGACATTCGTATCGAACAATCCTTCTTTTTCTAACTTTTCTTTTAATTGCTCATATGCTAAATATAAATTTCCTATCCCGTCGAGTTGCATTTCTTGGATATAAAATTGATATTGGCCAGTTGCTTCATACACGGAAATTTTCCCTCGAACGATTACCTTCATTCCGTCTTCTGGATGAAACGTTAAATGGCGATTATTTCCTTGGAACATGACTGCATTCATTTTTGCTCCTTCGTCTTTTAAAGACAAATACATATGTCCACGAGAATGCCATTTAAAATTTGAAATTTCACCTTTCATCCATACTTCTTGTAAATGAACATTTTCATCGAATTGACGTTTGATGTACTTTGTTACCGCTGTTACAGAAGCAATCATAGAATGATTAGCCACGATTATTTTGCTCCTCGTCTTTTTGCCGATAAAATGGTGTTATGTAAAAGCATTGTAATAGTCATTGGACCAACGCCACCAGGAACTGGAGTAATGTAGGAAGCTTTTTCTTTCACTTCATCAAAGCGTACATCTCCACATAATTTTCCTGTTTCTAATCGATTTACACCAACGTCAATTACAATCGCGCCTTCTTTCACTTCGTCCGGACCAATTAAGTTTGGTTTTCCAACTGCCACAATTAAAATATCTGCTTGTTTTGTAATAGATGCACGATCTTTTGTACGAGAATGCGTATACGTTACAGTTGCATTTTCATTTAAGAATAACTGACCAACTGGTTTTCCAACAATATTGCTTCGTCCAATCACCACTACGTGCTTTCCTTCAATAGGAACGTTAATACTTTTTACCATTTCTAAAATTCCAAATGGTGTACAAGAAATGAAGCACTCTTCTCCTAATAGCATTTTTCCAACGTTCATCGGATGGAACCCATCTACATCTTTCTCTACTACAATACGATGGATGACTTTTTGTTCAGAAATGTGATCAGGTAATGGCAGTTGAACTAAAATACCATCTACTGTATCATCTTCATTTAATTGATCAATGATAGATAATAATTCTTCCTCTGAAGCGGTTGCTTCTAATTTAATTAATTGCGATTCGATGCCAACTTCTTCGCATCCTTTTTGTTTTCCTTTAATATAAGAAATAGAAGCGGGATTGTCACCGACTAAAACAACGACTAATTTTGGTGAAATGGCTGTTTTTTTTAATTGTCCTACTTCTTGCTTCATTGCTTCTCGTTTATTTTTGGCAAGTTCTTTACCACTAATAATGTGTGCTGTCACTTCAATGTCCCCCTAATAATTTATTTTTTTATTTCAGTTGCTTGAATAATGCTCGATAATACTCCGTTAATAAAGCGACTAGATTCATCTGTTCCAAATGATTTTGCCAGTTCAATTGCTTCGTTTAATGTCACATTAACGGGAATATTCTCCATATATAATAACTCATAAACCGCCATTCTTAAAATAGAACGATCAATATTTACTAATCGATCTAATGCCCAATTTTTTAAATGTTCAGAGAGTAACGCATCGATTTCTTGTTGTTTTTCACATGTTCCAAAAACAATTTCCTCTAAAAAGGCATCTTTTTTTTCTCCATCTAATACGTTTTCTATCGCAATTTGCGGACTTTCATTACTTAAATCAATTTGAAAAAGGGATTGTAGAGCTTTCTCACGTGCCATTCGTCTACTCATATTCATACAATAAAACTCCTTTATGGATAATTCTCTTACATATGAAATAATAGCATAAGACAAAGTCCCATAACAGCAAACCATGAAAAAAAAGGGGGATATCCCCCTTTTTCTTGTTTTTTTTATTCTGTTTGTTCAGAAAACTGCACACCTGTAATGTGGACATCGATGGACTTTGGTTCAAGAGATGCCATTGTTTCTAATTGTTTCCGGACATGATTTTGAATTTCGACACCTACTTTAGGAATCGACACCCCAAAGTCTACCATAACAAAAATGTCAATCATAATCCCTTCGTCGGTAATTTCCACTTTGACACCTTTGGAATAATTTTTACGGCCTAATTTTTCCACAACACCTTCTGCAAAAGTAGATTTTAATTCCGCCACCCCTTCTACTTCTTGCGTCGCAATAGCCGTAATCACTTCAATGACTTCCGGTGCAATTTCGATTTTCCCTAATTTCTCTTTCCCTTCGTCATGTTGAGTCAAAGCATTTCACCTCTGGATTTGATTTTATTTTTCTTCGTCGTCCATTACATTGTACGTTTCTAAGAATTTCGTATTGAACTCTCCACCAACGAACACTTCATGGTCGAATAAACGAGAATGGAAAGGAATTGTCGTATTCACACCATCGATTTCAAACTCGTCAAGTGCACGTTTCATACGAGCAATCGCTTCTTCACGAGTATCACCAAATGTGATTAACTTTGCAACCATTGAATCGTAGAATGGTGGAATAGAATATCCTTGGTAACAAGCAGAATCGATACGCACGCCAATACCACCTGGTGCTAAATATGTATTAATTTTACCTGGTGATGGCATGAAATTTTTGTACGGATTTTCCGCATTGATACGACACTCAATAGCGTGACCTTTTAATTGAACATCTTCTTGTTTAAGTGTTAATTCTTCACCTGAGGCAATACGAATTTGCCATTTTACAAGATCTAATCCAGTTACTTGTTCTGTTACTGGATGTTCTACTTGGATACGAGTATTCATTTCCATAAAGTAAAATGTTCCTGGAGCTGAATTATCGTAAATAAATTCAATTGTACCGGCACCTGTATAGTTACAAGCTTTTGCTGCATTTACAGCCGCTTGACCCATTTTTTGACGTGTTTCTTCTGTTAACACTGGTGAAGGTGCTTCTTCTACTAATTTTTGCATCCGACGTTGGATTGTACAATCACGTTCACCTAAGTGAAGAACATTTCCGTGCTCGTCCGCTAAAATTTGAATTTCAACGTGACGGAAGTCTGTAATACATTTTTCAAGGTATACATCTGGGTTACCAAATGCTGCTGCTGCTTCTTTTTGTGTAATGTTCATCCCTTTTACTAATTCTTCTTCGTTGTTACAAATCCGGATACCTTTACCGCCACCACCAGCAGTTGCTTTAATGATTACTGGGTAACCGATTTCGTTTGCAACTTCAATTGCATCTTCTACACTTTTAACAAGACCGTCAGAACCAGGAACAGTAGGAACTCCTGCTTTCTGTACTGTTTCTTTCGCAATATCTTTAATACCCATTTGCGTAATCGCAGCGGAAGAAGGGCCAATAAATTTAATGCCGTTTTCTTCACACATTTTTGCGAAATCTGCATTTTCCGCTAAAAATCCATAACCAGGGTGAATACCATCTGCTCCAGATCTTTTTGCTACTTCTAACACTGCTTCTTTTTTTAAATAACTTTCAGATGAAAGACGTGGACCCACGCAATAAGCTTCATCTGCTAGTTTTACGTGTAAAGAGTCTCGGTCTGCATCTGAATAAATAGCTACGCTTTTAATGCCAAGTTCTTTACAAGCTCGAATAATACGAACTGCAATTTCCCCACGATTGGCAATTAGCACTTTTTTAATCATTTTATCGCCGCCTCTTATTCAGGTTTTACTAGGAATAATGGTTGTCCATATTCTACAAGTTGTTCATTTTGAACTAATACTTCAACAATTTCACCTTTAACTTCTGCTTCAATTTCGTTGAATAATTTCATTGCTTCTACGATACAAACGATAGATTCTTCATCTACTTTATCGCCAACTTTAACATAAGCCGGTTGATCTGGAGATGGTGATGCATAAAATGTACCTACCATTGGTGAAGTGATTTTCACTAATGAAGGATCATCTACATTTGCACTTGGAGCTGCTGGTGCAGGTGCTTCTTCTTTCACAGGAGCTACTTCTGCTTTTGGAGCTGCTGGTGCTACTTCTTTCGCAGGAGCTGCTGGTGCTACTGGTGCTTGTGGAGCTGCTACTGAAATAACGTCAGCTGCAACAATTTTCTCTTTATTTCTTTTAAGTGTAATTTTTGCACCATCAAGTTCGTACTTGAATTCATCTAAGTTAGATTGGTCCATTAACTTGATTAGTTCTCGGATTTCTTGAATTTTTAACATTTTTTTACCCCTTCTCCTATAGTTTTAAACAGACACAATTAGTGGTATGAACTATTACAGATAAGTAAATATAAATTGTAATAGTACAGCTTATATTCATGCTACAACAAAAGTAAGAAAATTTAAAGAACTTTTCTACAAATTCTTAAAATTAATCACAAAAAAATAGAAAAAACAACAAAATATCAACTAAAAAACGTAAATAAGGTGACATATATTCGCGGATAAGTCCTTTTTTATACTATTTTTTGAAACAAAAGAAAAATTATCTACCACTTTTTTTGGAGGAGGTTTTTGTTATTTCTTTGTGATTCTGTATCACAACACAACAAAAAAGGTTAACACTTTATTTAGCGTCAACCTTTCATATCGAATTTATTCTTCCTATTTACACTTTTAAAAGAGTCTTACTTTGCTTGATATTCTACCGCTACATTTTTATGTCCTAATTCATCCATCGCAATAATCATTAAATGATCTGCTTCTTTTTTTGTCAGTTGATTCGATTTAACAATAATTCTAACTTGGTCCCCGTTGGTCGATACTAATGCATCTTCGTATCCTTTGGAGCGAATGAGCGACTCTAACATCGTTTCTTTTTGAGCCACTTCTTGTAGTGCTTCCATTTTTTGATAAGCATCATTTTTAATTTCTGCAGGCGTTTCATTAGAAGCAATCATTTGTGTATATTCTTCTTTCATTTGGCTACGATTTCCATCTCTTTCTAAACGTAATGTTTGAAAGACATCATCTTCGTTCGTCGCTTCTACCGATTGTTCTTGTGGCTCTTCTTTTGTTTGTTCCGTTGTTTGTTCTTCTTTTGTATCTTTTTCTTCTACCATTGGTTTGTCTTCTTTTTCTTTTAATGTCTCGATATATGCTTCGTTTTCTTTTTTTCGTTCAGGGTCTAGCATGTAATAAGCAGATAAAATCACCATTAAACTTAACATTGTCAGCAACCAAATCGTTTGTTTTCTCACCATTTCTCGCACTCCTTTTTACTTTTCTTTTGGTAAAACTGAAATCCGATGCGACCCTACATTTAACGTTCGACTGACAGCTTCTATTACCATTGTTTTTATTTTTGGATTTTCTACTCCTTTTGCTACAACCAGGACCCCACGCACTTTCGGTTGATCTTCACGAATAATAAACGGACGTTCTTCTCCATTCGTTTTTTCTACGACAATTTCGTCGTCAATAGAATGATCTTCAATTTCCCTTTTTCCTCCTTTTTGATCTGTTTCAATTGTTTTTTGTGTTTTTTCTTTTTTATTTTTTTCCACCACTTGCGTATCCATCGCTTCTAATGTAATTAACACCGTTACATCGCTCACGCCTGCAATTTCTTCTAATGTTCGTTGGAGTTTTTCTTCATAAAAATCTTCGTACTTTTGTACGTCATTCCAATCCTGCTCTTCTTTTTTATTTGGGGAATCTGTTGGAAACATAGATGCTTGTTCCACTTGATTTGGCATAATTGTTGTACTAATCATAAAAAGAAACCCAAGACCAAACAAAATAATGATGGTTGTTTTTTTTTTCAAAAAATGGACAAACGACTCGCTTTTGATCATTTGGACTCCTCATTCCCTTTTCACTTCAATTTTTAATTGTTCTTCTGCTAGTCCCCATTTTTCTTGAAAAAATGCAGAGAGTTCTTTTTTATCGTTGGCTTGTGTCGCTTCTCGTTCTGGTCTAATAATAATCGGATCTATTTTTTGAATTTGAAAATCTTGAAGAATCACTGTTACACCGTCATTGTTCTTGTTTGTTTCCCAAAAATGAATAGCGATAATTTCTTTTTGAAATGTTTCTTTCAATTCTTTTTCTACCTCTCTGATCATTTGCTGTCTCGTCTGTTCTAAAATATATGCATCCAGGGAAGCTTGTATTTCTTTTTTTTGTATTTGATACGATTTTTCTATTGTTTCATGATGAAAAAACTGCTCTATTTCTTTTTCTATCCATTGATCCGGTTGGATAGAAAATATCGCCGACAAAGGCTTGATCAAAAATAACACAAGCACCATTCCTAAAAACAACGATAAATAAGGACGATAACTCGTATTTGGCAACAGCCATTCCACTAAAGAAAGAAGCAATAATAAAAAAATAAGAGAGGTTATCCAAGGTATTATCATAGCCATGTTATTTCACCATCAAAAATAAATTACCAGAAATGATCATGATAGATAGAAGGAAAAAAAATAAGAAAGAAACAAACAAAAGTAATACTAAAAAATACAATATATACTTTCCAGCTACATCTACACATTCAATCATCTTTACCTCTCCAATTGGTTGTAATAAAGCACTTGAAACGCGGTACATAATCGCGATAACCCCAATTTTTATAACAGGAAACAACAGAATCCAAACAATAAACAATAATCCTGCAATTCCAATCGTATTTTTTACTAGCATACTTGTAGAAAGAACCGTATCAGCAGCTTCTGTAAAAAACTTTCCTAATACAGGGATAAAATTTCCCGTCATAAATTTTACTGTTTTCAAGGCGACTCCATCGCCAATCGATGCAGCTGCCCCTCGAATTGATGTCATTCCTAAAAAAATAGCAAAAAAGACACTTAGTAATGTAAACACCGTTTGCCGGATTAAAATGGCTAGCTTTAACGTATTAGTATGGGATGAAAGTAAACTGAACAAATGAAAAAAGGAAGCTAGCAATAACAATGGGACAAAAAGTTTTTGAACAGAAAAGCTCATAAAGTTTAAGAAAAAAATAAGAAGTGGGTGAAACAATGTAGCAGAGACAATTTGTCCAGTTGATAACATTAAACTTAAAAACAGTGGGACAAAAGCAATCATCATCGATACCATTGCATCAATACTAGAAATAACTAATTGAATCGTTTGCTTAAAACTTTCTAACACGGTCACAAACAATAAGATAAACATACACATATACGTAATAGGGTGAATGTGATTAGAAGCAAACGATTGGTGCAATAATTTCAAAAGAGCGCTTAATAAAAGAAGTGTAATCAAAACAACCAACAATTTTCCTTGGCCTACCCACTCTGCAAAAAAAAGATGCACAACAAGCGTTATCATTTGTTGAAAAGAAAAAGACCCGTGCATTAAATCGACAAAAGAAAGATCGGATAACTCTGGCATCGATTGCTCGTAACCCTTTTTCCATTCATTCCATTCTTTTTCCAATGTTTCGAGAGGCAAAGCTTCTAATTGTGCTTTTGTCATTTTTTCAACATTCGTTTCTTCAGTAGTGGCCCAAACTTCTTCTTGAAAACCGAATAAGAAAAAAAGAAGAAATAACCATCGTCTCATTTTCATTATTTCACTTCCAAACTACAAGAAAGATTGAATCATTTGTACAAAAGATTCAATTAACGCTGTTAAAATTGGCATAGCCATTGTAATCATTAAAATTTTTGCAGAAAGCTCTATTTTATAGCTTAATGCTTGAAAACCAGCATCTTTCATTAATTGCGCACTCAGTTCCGCAATATAAGCAACTCCAATCATTTTCATGATTAAAAGAACATAAGGTTCGTCCATTTTTAATTGTTTACTTAATTGTATAATCGAGGTGAAAATTTGTTGAATAGAATCGAGGAGTAAGAAAAAAATAAACAAACCAGCTACAAAAATAACAAGAAAACTAAAAAGAGTGTGCTGTTCTTTTAATACAAGTGATAAAAACATTGCCACAAACGCAATACTAATCATTTGTAACCATTCTGTCATACCATCACCTATTGAAAGAGAAAAACATCTTTAATTTTTTGAAATAAATCATCTAAAATAGAGGCTACTAAGTATAGGACAACAACAAAACCAATTAATGTGACCCAGTGTGCCCAGTCTTCTTTTCCCATTTGTTTTAACACGGTATGCAACATCGCGACAATAATGCCAACGCCAGCAATTTGAAAAATGATGTTTACATCATAGAACAATCACCACTCCTCCTCATATTAATAAAATAACGAACATCAATCCGAATAACAGCGAAACTCTTACCCCTAATTGCTTTACTTTTTGTTTTTCTAAAAAAGCTTCTTGTTCTTGTTCTGCTAAATGGAGTTGGGTTAATGCAAATTGCTTTTCTTGTTCTACACGATTAAATTTTCCTAACGTGTGTCCAATATCTTTTAACAACCATTTTTCTTCTTTTTTTAATGCCCAATTTTTTTCAAAACGATCAATATTCTCATTCCAAATCGTCATCAAATCAGCTTTACTTTGTTCTAAATCATGCTGCAAAGAAGCAAAAAAAGATTGATAATTAGGAGGAGCTTCTTGTTTAATTTTTTCACATATCATTTGTAACGGTAATTTTCGAAAAATAATTTCTGCTTCCATCCACTTTAACATATGGCTAATATACCGAATTTCCCGCAAACGCCGATCGTACTTTTCCTGCCACACCATTCCAAAAATAATCGATGACAGCATAATAAAAAGAGCACCTATGAGCTTTACCATTTTTGTAGATACACCTTTGTTATTTTCTCCAATGATTCGTTATAAATCGTTGCTGAAAATACATCTTGCATACGATGTAACACGATATACCGCTCAAACAATCGATTGTCCATTAACGGCATAAAAGACGGACGTCGACAAATATCTTGTAGCGTTTTTCCATGTGCGGTTGCCATGAAAGAAACGCCAGCATTCATTCCTTCTAATAATGCATCAATGTCCGCTTCTCTTCCAATTTCATCCACAATAATAACATCCGGGCTCATCGCTCGAATAAATAGCATCACACCTTCTGATTTTGGACAACCATCTAAGACATCTAGACGTGGACCAAATGAAAAGGAAGGTAATCCTTTTACACACGCACAAATTTCAGAACGTTCATCTACCACAGCCACTTTCATAGATGGTTGCGCTTGATTTCCTTGACTAAATAGGCGAACAAAATCTCGTAACAATGTTGTTTTTCCAACTTGTGGCGGACCAATGAGTAAAGTAGAATAAAGTTGCTTTTGATACACATACGGGAGAAATGATTGCGCAATGCCTATTTTTTCTTTGGCAATTCGAATATTTAAGGAAGAAATAAAACGAAAAGTTTGTATTTTTTGTTGATCAATCATTGGTTGTCCTGCAAAACCGACCCGATGCCCTCCTGCAATCGTTAAATATCCATTCTTCAATTCTTCTTCAAAAGCATAAATGGAGTAATGCGCTAATTTTTGAAACAAATGTTCAATTTGAAGAGGTGTCATCATTAATTCTTCTAAAAAAAGTACATCATCTGTTAACATGATTTCTATTGGTTGGTAACTTCTAATTCTAATTTCCTCCACTTTATCTAACGGTAATGTCTCCCACAAACAATGAAACGATGAAGGTAACCACTCGATTACTTGTCTCATCACATAAACTCCTATTAAGTAGCGTTTGCTTATCTATATGGTCTACTCGCGAAAAATAGAACAAAAAACCTCTTAGCGTCTATCGCTAAGAGGTTTTAGATTATGCACGAGAAACATAGTCACCAGAACGTGTATCGATTACTAGCACATCGCCTTCGTTTACGAATAATGGCACTTGAACCACATAACCTGTTTCAAGTGTAGCAGGTTTAGATGCACCTGTAGCAGTATCTCCTTTTACTCCCGGTTCTGTAGAAGTAACAGTTAATTCTACTGTATTTGGTAATTCTACTCCTAATGTTTCACCTTGATAAGACATTATATGTACTTCCATGTTTTCTTTTAAAAATTGAAGTTCATATTTAATTTGAGCTTCTGTTAATTCTAATTGTTCATATGTTTCGTTATCCATGAATGTATGCACATCACCACTGTTATATAAATATTGCATTCTGCGGTTTTCAATGTGTGCACGTGCAACTTTTTCACCAGCACGGAACGTTTTTTCTTGTGTAGAACCTGTACGTAAGTTACGAAGTTTTGAACGAACGAATGCTGAACCTTTCCCTGGTTTTACATGTTGGAATTCAAGGACTTGCCAAATTCCTCCATCCACTTCTATTGTTAAACCTGTACGAAAATCATTTACTGAAATCATTTTGTTCCTCCCTACTTAATAAGAAGTGCTACTTTATACTGTCACTTCTTTTCTAAAATTAGCCGGCTTATGCATCTAAAATAATTAATTCCTTCGGTGCTGTCGTTAATACTTCATTCCCTTGTTCGGTTATCAATAAATCATCCTCAATACGAACGCCACCAAATCCTTCCACGTAAATACCTGGTTCACACGTTACGACCATTCCTGGCTGCAATATGATATCGGAACGGACAGATAATGCAGGCCCTTCGTGAATTTCAAGACCAATTCCATGCCCTGTTGAATGTCCGAAGTTTTCGCCGTATCCCTTTGAAGTAATATAGTCTCTCGTTATGGCATCTGCTTCTTTTCCTGTTATCCCCGGTTTAATCCCTTGGATCCCTTTGATTTGTGCTTCTAAGACAATATGATAAATTTCTTGAAGTTTAGAATCTACGCTACCTACTGCAATCGTCCTTGTGATATCTGAACAATAGCCTTGATAATAAGCACCAAAGTCAAGCGTAATAATATCACCATGTTCAATTATTTTATGACTTGCTACCCCATGAGGCAAACTAGAACGAACACCGGAGGCAACAATTGTATCAAAAGAAGAGGATGACGCACCTTGTTTTCGCATCACATATTCTAATTCAGTGGCAATATCAATTTCTTTTATTCCCGGTCGAATGAACGTTAAAATATGATGAAAAGACGCATCTGCAATTTTCGCCGCTTCTTTTATTATCTTAATCTCTTCGCTATCCTTAATCAAGCGTAAATTTTCTACAAGACCATGTACAGGAACGAGTTCCGCTGGCAAAACTTTTTGATACATTTCATATAATGCATAGGTCATATGATCACGTTCAAAAGCTACTTTTTTAACCGCTAGTCGCTGTACTTGTTTTGCTACTTCTTCTGTCATCGGTCCTGTATGTTTCACAATTTCAAAAGATGGTGCTTGCACAGTTGCTTGTTCGATATAACGAAAATCCGTAATTAATAGGGCATGTTTGTCTGTTACGAATGCAACTCCACTAGATCCCGTAAAACCTGTTACGTAACGACGGTTTTCTATTCCTGTAATAAGCAAGGCATCGATACCTTTTTTATCCATCTCCTTGCGTAATGCTTGCAAACGATCCATGTTATCCCCCCTACTTCATTAGCGCGCATAAGGCTAGTTCATATCCTGTAAAACCAAGACCAACAATTTGCCCAGTTGCTACTGGCGCAATAACCGAATGATGACGAAATTCTTCGCGTGCATGAACATTCGAAACATGAACTTCAATGAGTGGAACAGTCACACTTGCAACTGCATCACGAATCGCATAGCTATAATGAGTAAAAGCACCTGGATTTAAAATAATCCCATCTTTTACTCCCTCTGCTTCATGAATCCAATCTATAATATCTCCTTCATGATTCGATTGTCGAAATTCCACTTGACAAGAGAGCGTCGTCGCAACATCTGTCACATACGTTTCTAAATCTTTTAACGTTTCGCTTCCGTAAATTTCTGGTTCTCGTTTGCCAAGTCGATTTAAATTTGGTCCATTAATGATTACGATTTTTTTCATTGCGGTTGCACTTCCTTACTTGTATTTCACGCGTCTCTATTTTTCTTTTCAGCGAATGCTCCAATCAAAAAACGCCACCTTATTTATTCGCTAAATTGGTGATTGTATCCATGAAATATTGTATCATAGCACCGCTTTTTTGAACAAGTACATCAAATAGTTACGATCCTTGTTCTTTTCGTTTTGCGTAGGAAAAAGACGTACCGAGAAACACACTATACAATACATATAAACAAATGCTCGTAATATTTGTACGAACACCGAGCTCCGTAACAGATTTAAAAGAATCAAAAAAACGGTAAAGAACAAAAAACACAAATAGCCATAAAAGAAAGCCTAACACAATCCCTATTGCAATAGATGCATTGGGAGGAACAATTCGCTCATATAGATAACCGATAGGAATAGACAAAAAACCAATACTAATAATCCCCATCACTTCACCTAAAGCGCCTTTCGTCCATGCAGCTTTCGAAAAAAAGTGAAGCATATACGCAGGATGCAGATCTGTAAAATTTAAAAAATACACCACATACCCTAAGAACGAAAAAAATATTCCCCCAAAAAGGCTTGTAATGAGCACAGATTGTTTGGAATGTTGGTTCATATTTTTCACCTCATCTATAGTATGAGTTAATTTCTCCTTTTTATTGACTAAAAAGAGTAATTCACCTGTTTTTTGGGAAAAATAAACATAGGATGGATGTTTTTCATGCTATTCCGATAGGAACCACTCTATTTTTCTTTCTTCCTCTCGAATAATTAATTAGGAAAGATAAGTCTTTGAGGTTTACACAACGTAGTTATAGCTTTAGAATAAAAGAAAATAATTGATTAAGATAGGAAGGTTTCGGCGCATGTCTCAACACTCACAACCAAATTATGGTGGGCAAGCAGTGATTGAAGGTGTTATGTTCGGAGGAAAACATACCTTTGTCACCGCTGTCCGAACAAAAGATCAGTCTATCGTCTATTACGAAGTAGAAAAAAAAGAGCAACCACGGATGAAAAAGCTAAAAAAAATTCCATTTCTTCGCGGTGTTGTTGCACTCATCGAAGCAAGTGCAAATGGTTCCAAACATTTAAATTTTTCTAGTGAACAGTACGATGAAGATAATGGCGTTGAAAAAAAAGAGCCATCCAAATTACGTTTATATTTAGGTGTTGCAGTAATCGGGATTTTATCTTTCATTTTTGGTAAACTTATTTTTACAGTAGTTCCAGCTTTATTGGCTGAATGGATGCGACCAATTTTTCCAGGGCACTTACTACAAAATATCGTCGAGGGACTTATTAAATTTACCTTACTTCTTCTTTACATTTATGTTATTTCCTTAACCCCTTTGATTAAACGAGTATTTCAGTACCACGGGGCAGAACATAAAGTGATTAACACATTTGAACATAACAAGCCGCTCACTGTAGAACAGGTAAAAAAACATTCTCGCCTTCATTACCGATGTGGAAGTAGCTTTATTTTATTCACTGTATTTGTTGGAATGGTTATTTATTATTTTGTTCCATCTGAACCACTTTCGACACGTATTTTATATCGTATCGCACTTATCCCTGTAGTATTAGGTGTTGCATATGAAGTATTACAAGCAACAAACAAAGTTCGTAACATTCCTTTATTGCGTTTTTTAGGATACCCAGGGTTAATGTTGCAACTATTAACAACGAAAGAACCGACAGATGATCAAATGGAAGTTGCTATCCATTCGTTCAACCAAATGCGAATTCGCGATTTAGAAATCGAACAATCACTAAAAGAAACAAGCTTATAACTACGAGTAGGAGGGATTTTAATGAATCGTCGATCAGCATTCCTTTTATATGTAATAGTTATGTTATTAGCGATTATTGGTTTTGGGTATCAAGTCATTACTAATCCAAAACAACTAGTTATAACATTGATAACTTTTTCCATCGTTGGAGTTATTTTGTTTTTTATTTTCAAAAAAATAGTGAATGCACAAATGAATGGACCAAGAAATTCAGAACAAGCTGCTTATAAAAAGGCAGTAAAACAATCGAAACAATTGCACGGCACGAAAGACGAAAAGAAAAGTGTCACTACCAAACCAAATTCAATGCTTCATCCATTCAAAACATCCAATAAAAACAAACCTTTACGCCATCGAAAAGACGTACCTTTTACTGTAATAGAAGGAAACAAAGGAAAGAAAAATAAAAAGAATCAAGCATCAAATTAAGCTTGATTCTTTTTTCTCTACATACCGGTAGAGAAAGGAGGAACAGTTATGCTTTCATCATTTTTAATTGATTCATTCACGTTATTGTTTGTGGTCGCGATTGGGGTTATTTATTGGACGATGGATAAAGAAAAAGGATTTCATCTACAATTATTGCTTGCTGCATCCATTTTTTTAAATCATATTATCCATGAATTTACTGCTACCATCGATGCCCCGTCATTAGAAGGTACCTGGTATAAAGATTTGCTATATCCGAATTTGTGGACACAAAACTTAACGATTTTAATTGGAGCATTACGCTTTGAAACTGGTCGTTTAAAAACAACGATGCTAAGTGGTATTATCATTAGTGTCATTTTATTACTAGCAATTACATTTTTTGAAACGAACATCATTTCTATTATTAGTGGACTTTTATTTGGTATTTTCCTCGTCATCGCGCTGTATCGTCAAGAAGAATGGATGAATGAATTGTTAGACCGAGATCGATTATTATTAATGATTTTTGTACCATTTATTTTCTGGGCTATACATCCAACGCAAACGACTAGTATTGTTTGTGGTTATATTTTAGGAGCAGGAGTCGGATATCAATTAGAAGCAATTAAATTACGCATGATTTTACGAGGACCATTCCTAAAAAAAATTGGTGCCACAAGTATTGGAATTATTGGAGTTATCGTCATTTTGTTTATCTTTTCCCGTTCGATGAGTAATCCCTTTTCTTTATTTTTATGCTATTTAAGCCTTGGCTTATGGACATATTATTTAGCTCCATTCGTTTTTATTAAAAGTAGATTGTATCGTTATATTGATTAAGGCCAATGTTGCAAGAATGTTTCTGTATGCACTTTTCCAAGTTCGAAAAGTGCTTTTTTTTCTTTTTCTGTAATGGAAAAATGCGTCGCTTGGACGTGATCAATCGGTAAAAACACTGTATTATTTTTAGCAAATTTATTCACATAACGAATATCATGGGCGTGGAGCATCGTATCTACTAACGCATGAAAGTAATCAATATTATTTTGAATCGATGAAACACCCTTCTTTTGTTTTCCAATATAAAAACCGATATTAGGCCTTCTTTCTTCATTTAATAACCAATACGGAAAATGACTCAAAACACCACCATCTACAAAGAAATACTCATTCTTAGCAGCTTTTAATCGTACTGGTTCAAAAATATACGGAATGCTACAACTCATTCGAATGGCTTTTGCGACAGGAAAATCTTCTTTCCGAATCCCATACTCTCCTAAATCATCTGGAATTACGACTATTTTTCTTCGTGTTAAATCAGACACAATAATCTTTAATTGTACTGTTTGTAAATCAGAAAAAGAAAATACTTTTTTTTCTTCCAGCCTTTTTTTTATCCATGTTTCTAGTTGATCTCCTTTATATAATCCTAATTGGTAGTACATTCTAACCCACTTTTGCCAACTGTATTTCGTTTGATTTTTTTCAAGAAAATCAGTTTTTTTCACTTCTAGTGCTACCTTCTTTAATTCGGTAGACGTATAACCTGCTGCTAAAAAACTGCCAATAAGAGCACCTGCACTAGAACCGATGATTTTTCGGTATGTCACTTGTTTTTTTTCGAGCGCTTCTATTGCCCCAATAAACGCAAGACCTTTCATACCTCCACCAGAAAACACGACATCAATCTCCAGCGTGATCACCTTCTTTTTATCCTTCCCGTAAAAAAAATAAGGAAGGGTTATGGGTAAAATCGGATGTACTACATATGTAAGCTTCTTTTCTTAAACTAGAACACAAAAAAACTTGCGATTCATTCTAACCTATCGCAAGTTTTCTTGTGAACGAGCTATACTTTCGTATAAAGAAAAGATTGTCTTATCGTTTTACGATTCTTTTTCCATTTCATTTTTTTGTTGAATGCTTAGCAATTCTTTGTGTCGTATTTCATCCTCTTCAAAATATTCCACCACGTTCCCGATTCTCTCTAACGTTTCCCAACTTAAGTGATGTTCAATTCCTTCTACATCATCATAAATAATTTCTTCATTGACGCCGATAATTCGTAAAAAATCCTCTAACAATTCGTGACGATCGACGAGCCGTTTTCCAACTTTTTTTCCTTTTTGTGTTAAAATTAATCCCCGATATTTTTCATAAATTAAATATTCACTTCGATCTAATTTTTGAACCATTTTTGTAACTGAAGAAGGGTGAACATGCAATGCTTCTGCTATATCTGATACGCGAGCATAACCTTTATCTTGAATTAGCAAATAAATTTGTTCAATATAATCTTCCATACTTGGTGTCGGCATCAATGTTTCCTCCATTTCCTCGTACCCGTACTTTACGCATTACATAAATGATACCTTAATTACGAATGTATGACAAGCGTACGAAAATCTCAATTTTATATAAAAAAATCGTAAGCGTCAAATAGCCCACACCTATTAATTAGTTTTGGGCTATTTGGCGCTTATTTTTATATAAAACTTTAATGATCAGAAATCCGTACAGAAACAATTTTTTATAATCCTATGAACTCGAGTAAGTCCCGTACTGAAACCTACACCAACCATTAGCTGTATGTCTAAAATTTTTCCACTCGCTTGTTGTGGTGCTTCATAAAGAAATCTTCCTTCAATAGGCGCTTTCGCACTTTCTACACCGATGATTAGATGTACTTATCTGTTTGTAGACCTATCTTACCATTGTGAACTACTCCTACCACTTATCACCCTTACGGGTCACTTGAAGTGGGGGCTTCTCGACTTCTCGTTGCTTTTAGTAGCCAACGAAAACTGACCGAGCTATCCCTCTCGTTCCAAGAGTTCTTTTTTCTATGATAACGCTAATAAACGTAATCCTTCATGTTTGATGTTGATAGAAGCATTCCAGTCTCTGTCTGCTACAAAACCACAATCACAGTGGAATGTACGCTCAGAAAGAAATAGAGACTTCTTTATCTGACCACAACATGAACAAATTTTGGATGATGGAAACCACTTAGCTATTTTGATCAGTTTTTTCCCTTGCTCTTCTAACTTGTATTGGAGAAATGTCGTGAACATGCTCCAGGCATTATCCGTAACGCTTTTACCGAAATGGAGTGCTTGTGACATTCCTTTCATGTTGAGGTCTTCGATTAACCACACAGTCATACAGTTTCACTAATTTGTACGATTCCTTATGTAGAAAGTCCTTTCGTTGGTTCGCAATTTTTTCATGTAGCTTCGCTACTTTTAGACGTTGTTTGTGCCAACGATTAGATCCTTTCTTTCTGAGTGATAGAATACGCTGTTCCTTCGCTAACTTTTCCAAAGCTTGATGATAGAAACGTGGGTAAGTGGCTGTCTTCCCTTTTTCACTATCGACAAATAAACCATTCATGGAAAAGTCTAAGCCAACAACAGCTTTTACTTCTTTTTGTACAGGTTGATGTTCGTATTCGATGAGAATAGAAACATAGTATTTTCCTGTTTTTGTTCGAGAAATCGTACAAGACTTGATGATATGATGCGACGGAATTTCCCGATGTTGCTTCATTTTCACAAGTTTCCATTTCGGTAATTTAATATAGCCATCCAAAAGCATAATGTTTCCATTTACCACGTTGGTTGTGTAGAATTGTCTTGCCTTACGGTTTTTGAACTTCGGAAATTCAGCACGACCAGAGAAGAAGTTTTTGTACGCCTTCTGCAAATTTAGTTGGGCGTTCGCCAATGCAAGACTATCTACTTCTTTGAGCCATGAAAACTCCTCCTTGTACTTAGCAGGAGTAGAGAACTTTTGCTTCTTTAGCGCTTCTTTGTCGTCCTTGAATTGTTCATACGCTTCCTTTCGTTCAGCTAACATTTTGTTGTAGACAAAACGAACACAACCAAAGGTTTTGACAAGAAGTTGCTCTTGTTCTTGCGTTGGATACAGACGAAACTTATATGCTTTGTTTGCCATATCGAATCACCTCACTTTACACCTTGATTTTCCATCTATTTCTTTATCACTTCAATGGAAGCACCAACAGTGGTAAGGAAGCGAAAATTCCTTGACCAAAAATACTCTTTCCACAGTTTCTTTTTCATCTGTGGAAAATGCTTTTTGATAAGTCGAGAACTTGCGCTTTTATAAGCGTTGATGAACTTTGACATGTCAGTATTCGGATGTGCTTTGAACAACATATGCACATGATCCATATCGTGATTCCATTCTACTAAGGAAATAGTATCATTTTCACCCAATCGAACAAACATATCTTTCGCATAGTCAGATATGGCAACGTCCATCACTTTTCTACAATATTTTACGACCAGAACAAGATAATAATAGAGTAGGAATACTGAATAATTATTATTATCTAATTTCATTGATACAACATACTTTCTATTATCTAAGACTGATTATATCATAATACAAAAAAGAGACAACTTTAGGCTACGCCTAACCGAAATTCATCTCCCACTTTCACTGGTGCTGCCGTACCTTCACGTTTAGAAGTGGGAGACTTCTTTCGGAGGAAAGTTAAAGTAGGGAGTTTTCTATCCGTTAACGAAGCTTAAATAGAAAATAAATATGGAAACTGTACATTTTCGTGCTTTATCAACAAAATGGAACTATGTTTAAAAAGAAATTTTTTCTTAACGTAAATGTCGGTTTGGACACTTACATTTTACATGGAGATTCCCTGATTTAATCCAATATTTTTGATTAAATCAGGGAATTCATACGAGTGATAAATTATTTTATTTATACTCCAACAGAAATGGTTTCTGGTAAAGTGCTTCCTCCGTCGATTACAATTTGCGTTCCTGTAATATAGCTAGATTCATCTGAAGCTAAAAAGGAAGCAAGTTCTCCTACTTCTTCAATTTCCCCTAAGCGTCCTAATGGTACACCACTAGCAATTCCATCGATTACTTCATTTGGATTATTAGGATTTGTTTCTTCAGCAATTTGTTTTGCCATTGGAGTTAATATGTATCCTGGTTGAATGGCATTAACAGTTATGTTAAATTCCGCCACTTCTCGAGCAAGTGCTTTTGTAAAGCCAATAATTGCTGCTTTAGATGTAGCATAAGCTGTTTCACCTGGATCAGCTACCATCATCCCTGTAACAGATGATAAATTAACGATACGACCATATTTTTTCTCTTTCATATAAGGTAGTACCGCTTTTGTAACATTCCAGACACCATTTATATTTACGTTGAATAAAAAATCACGATCTTTATCTTCTGTTTCAAGTAAAGAACCTAAATGGATGACACCAGCATTATTAACAAGTGCATCAATTTTTCCATATTTTTCGATTACTTGTTGAACTGCTGATTGAATGCTTGCTGGTTTACTTACATCCATTTCTACAGACATCGCTTCATAGCCTTGTTCAAGTAGTTGTTTACAAGCATCATGTACGGAAGTAGATAAATCTGCTAGTACTACCTTTCCGCCGTATTTAGCCATAACTTTTGCAATTCCTAGTCCATTCCCCATTGCAGCTCCTGTTACAATAACCACTTTACCTGACATCTTTGCCATAGCAATACCTCCTGAATGAAAATAATTTCTGTTCGCTACTTGTTTACCCTTGTTGTAAATTTATGAAACAACGAAATTACAGTACCACTTATGTGAACTACTTCCACCACTTACCATCCTTGATATATCAATCCTCTATTCTATTATGACTGATTATCCTAAAACCTTTTGCTAAGGGCCAACAGACGTTCATCTCCCACTTTCAGTAGTGTTTCCACACCTTCACACTTAGAAGTGGGAGACTTCTTTTAGGGGGCAAGGAAAAAGTTAATAACCGAAAATTTTGATTATTCTTAATATTCAAGTGAAATTAATATAATGCTAATGGGAAAAAATATAAAAGTATATATTTTATTATATATGGTAATCCTTTGTTAGTCTCAAATTTAATTTGTTTCTTTTTCTTCCTCAATTAACATTGTACCTTTTTCTTTTAAGTTTGTATGGAAAGAGAAAGCTTTCTCAAGAATATGTGGTGTATGACCACCAACTTTCTCTTTTGCTTCTTCAAAGTAAGCACGTAATTGTGGTCTATACTTAGGATGTGCAATTTCAATCAGCTTTTCTGCTTTTTTCACTGGTGGAAGTCCGCGTAAGTCAGCATATCCTTGCTCTGTCACAATGACATCTACATCATGTTCTGTATGGTCAATATGTGATACGAAAGGCACAATGGATGAGATAGCTCCGTCTTTAGCTAGAGAAGATGTTACAAAAATTGTAATTCTAGCGTTACGAGCAAAGTCTCCAGATCCACCAATTCCATTCATCACTTTTGTTCCACTAATATGCGTCGAATTGACATTTCCGTAAATATCTACTTCAATTGCAGTGTTAAATGAAATAACTCCTAAACGACGAATAATTTCTGGGTGGTTAGAAATTTCCTGAGGTCTAAACAAAACTTTACCTTTATATGTTTCTAAATCTTCAGCTAGTGAATCCACCCGCTTTTTAGAAAGCGAGAACGAAGTGCCAGCTGCAAATTTAACTACACCAGCATCTATTAAGTCAAAGATACCATCTTGTAATACTTCAGAAAAAACTTCGATATCTTTAAACTGAGAATTTTTCATACCATTTAGAACTGCGTTCGCAACAGATCCTACTCCAGACTGTAGTGGAGCTAATGATTCTGTCAAACGTCCTGCTTCTACTTCACCAGCTAAAAAGTCTAATAAGTTATTTGCAATTTGTTGTGTTTCTTCATTTGGCTCAAATAATGGAGAAGGAATATCAGGCTGTTCTGACAAAACAATTCCTTTTACTTTATCTGGATTAACTTTAATTCCAATTTCTCCAATTCGATCTGAAACTTTGTACAGTGGAATCTCTCTGCGCTCACCTTGATCCTCTAGTACAAAAATATCATGCAGACCTTCATATGCTTTAGGAGCAGTAGTGTTTAGTTCAATGATAACGTTATCAGCTTTTTCCACAAATATGGGGGAATTTCCCACAGAACCAGTTGGAATAATATAACCTTCTTCGGTGATTGCGGCAGCTTCAATAATTGCATAATCAATGTTTCCTAATGACCCTTTTCTTATCTCTTCAGCTGTATGTGAAATATGCTGGTCTATGTAGTATATTTCACCAGCATTTATTTTCCCTCGCATAACAGAGTTAGCTTGGTAAGGAACACGTAAATTAACAATTCCAGCTTCAGCCATTGATTGATCGGCGGCGGGTCCTAATGAAGCTCCAGTATATAGGTTGATTTTGAAATTTTTGTTTTTACCACGTTTAGAAAGTGCACGTGGAAATTCTTTTGGCTCTCCAAAAAGTGTAAATCCACTCATTCCAAGATTCATTCCATCTTCAATCCAAGAAGCTGCTTCCTCAGCCGAAACAACTTTGTCTAAAAACGCTTTATTTCTGATGAATTGACTTAAATCTTTTTCCATTAACAATCACCTCATATAAGTTTTGGATTTTGTTTTACTTTATAAATTTTTCCATAAAAATTTATAACATTATTGCCAATGGAAACTCCCTTTATCATGTAAATTTTTTCATCTGCATGAGTTTCTTGTCTACATTATAAAGTGGATTACAATGTTCGTCAATTACATCACTTCTATGATAATGATAGATAAAAACTATAATATAGCACGTTGCAAAAAATGAATCATATCTTTCTCGGTTTGAAAATGAAGTTTTGTGATTTCACGTACTAATAACTTAATATTTTCACGAGTAGCATAATTAATAAAGAAACCTTCCATGGGTAGAGGTCAATGTGTTGGAAAAACAAATCCTCTGTATCATAAAATTAGAATAGTGTACGTGAGACAACACCACTTTGAACGAGATTCAAAAAATTATGAACTGTGCGTTTTAACAATAAGCTCTATTTACTTTTCAATCTCATCACTCATCTTATTAAGCGGTTTCCTACATTGATGCATATTTAGAACTAACATAAAAGGACCATCTAAACTAGAAGAATATGGAACGCTCTATTCTCCATTACTAATGAACTAAAATTCTTCATCATACAACTCATTACTTACAACAAATCCTTCAGATTCAAATAAAAAATCCATACCAACATCAGTTTGATTTTCTAGCACAGCCTTTTTCACTTGATCAGTCGTTTCAATAAACACTTTAACGTTCGGATATAACTGATTAAAAAACATTCTAAATATCGCCATTCCATGTTACTCCTAAAGTTAATACATCAAAAGCAATTAAAGATAAAAGTACATCCTCAATCTCTCCAATCGGCAAAGGGAATAATTTATGTTTTATCAGTTTATATGTAAAAGGCGCTTTGTCAATTTACTTTTCTAAAAAAGTGATAAAATTGTTGGAAATGTGATTTTGATCTGCAATGGCTTCAAATTCTTTTCTTATAACCTTTCGCATTTCTAAAATATTTGATGTTACTTTGCCCAAACGTTCCTTAATTTTTATAAACAGTTGCTCATTCCAAAACGACTCTTCTTCTTTTACCGCATAGAGCCATTCCAATATATCTTCATCATTGATAAGTAAATCATATCGTTGTCCCCATTTTACTACCTCAGTATTTACTAAATTTAATGAAATATTTTCAGATAAGAGTGGAAATTTATTTGTTTCTTGCATACGTTTATCACTCATTTCATTATTAAATTTTTTAACCACCTAGTCGATAAAAAATAGGTTATATGTTAATTATATTTTATTTAATTGAATTATTTATTGTTGAATTTTCATTACCTAACATTTCTATAAATACTCTCAAAGAAGTTGACATATATTTATCTTTACGATAAACGAAAATGGTTTTGACTTTCCCAAATCTATTTGGAATAGTATGTTGGATAAGTTGATTATCTTTCATATGTTTATCAACCACACTTCGAGGGAGTAAACTTATTCCCAGTCCCGCGGAGACACAGCCAATAATTCCATCAAGTGTTCCAAACTCCATTATTTTTTCTGGAATCACCCCTTCATGATGTAACCATTCTTCAAACCTTGCCCGATACGAACAACCCTTATGAAAAACCAATATTGTTCTATTTTGTATTTCTTTTATAGAAGATAAAGAATGATGTAACGTGTCCGTTATCAGTACTAACTCTTCTTCTATTACTGTTTTATATGTGAGTTCTGGATGCTCAATAGGACCAGCAACAAAAGCTCCATCTAATTCATATTGTAGAACACCTTGAACATTTTGCTCAGTTGGACCTGTTTTTAACGTGAGTTCAACAGTAGGATATTCACGATGGAATTTTGAAAGCATTGTTGGCAAACGAACTGCAGCAGTCGTTTCCATCGAACCTATTAATAAAGGGCCTTTTGGGGTTTGATCATCACTCATCACGTTTTGAATTTCATCTAAAAGTTGAAATATTTCATCTGTATATGAAAGTAAAGCTTTACCTTTATCTGTTAAAGTAGTCCCTCGATTATGCCGGTAAAATAGCTTAGTTTGCAGATTTGATTCCAATTGCTGAATTCTTGCTGTGAGATTGGATTGTGCATAATTCATTTCTCTCGCAGCCTTTGAAATACTTCCTAATTTTGCAACAGCTTGAAAAAACCTTAATGCTTGTAAGTCCATGATTATAGCCTCCTTCCTTTTTGATATATAAATAAACGATATCAACACATCACTTTTAAGCATTTTAACATATAGATAAAATCAGGTAAATTATAAATGTAAGTAAATACTAATTTAGCAGGAGGTGCAAAATTGAGTAAAAATTCTTTTTTATTTCTATTAGGAGGAATTTTTTCTTTAATGATTGCAATGGGCATCGGAAGATTTGCTTATACTCCGATTTTGCCGTTAATGCAAGATGATCTTACCTTTACTGATGCTATGGCGGGTTACTTAGCTTCAAGCAATTACGCAGGGTATTTTGCTGGAGCAATTTTAGCTGGGGTTCTCCCATTAAAAAAGCATAAAACGTTTTATTTAAGAGGGAGCCTTGTTATAAGTATTATAACCACTTGCATGATGGGGATTTTTCATTCCTACATACTGATGCTAATCATTCGCTTTATTTCTGGAGTGGCAAGTGCATTCATTTTTGTTTTAGCTTCGAGTATTGTGCTAGACAAACTAGCTATTTCAGGTAAAACAAATTGGGCAGGATATTTCTATTCAGGTGTAGGCTTCGGTATATTCTTTTCAACCCTCTTTATTCCAAGCTTTAACGATTTATTTAAGTGGGAAGGGGTATGGATAGGACTAGCGATTATAAGTGTAATTCTTACAATCTTTGTTTGGTTATGGCTTAAAGACTCCCCAAACACAATCATAAAAAAGGATGATCAAATGCCGATTATACTTGCACCTCCTGTCAAATGGCTTCCTTGGTTAATTATTGCCTATGGTTTAGAAGGGTTAGGCTATATTGTAACGGGGACGTTTATCGTGTCGATTGCTGATAAGACCTCTCTGCTAAGCATTGACTCTGCTTTTATTTGGATGGTTGTTGGCTTAGGTGCAATTCCATCATGTATCATTTGGTCAGCTTTCGCAAAAAAACGGGGATTCGTAAAATCATTAGTATTTTCGATGATTTTACAATCTATAGGTATTGCATTACCCGTCTTCTGGTTGACTCAATCTAGTTTAATGATAAGTGCATTATTATTTGGGGCAACCTTTATGGGTATTACAACACTCGCAACAACACTCGCACGCCAAATGAATCCGAAAAACAGCAGTCGGATCATTGGTTATCTAACTGCCTTTTATGCTGCTGGTCAAATGATAGGGCCAACAATCGCAGGGGTTATATTATCTTATACCCAAAGTTTTAATTCAGCTTTGATTGGAGCAGCTAGTGTAGTGTTTCTTGGATCAATGTTACTTGTAAGCGGTATTCGATATGATCGAATGCCAAACATAGAAGAATCACCAATTAAATCAAATTGAAAAAGGAATTTTTATGCCATATGTAAATATTAAAATAACAATGAGAATGTTACACTTGAGAAAAAAGCTGCGTTAATTAAGGGGGTAAGTCAATTACTAGTGATGTTTTAAATAAAAATTCCAACACAACAGTTGTAGTTATTGACAAAGTTCATACTGATAATTGGGGTGTAACTGGGGAAACGATAACTGTTCGAAGAAGTAATGGTCAATAATATAGTTTTGTTTTGATGTGAATATTGAAAAAATACGAAGATTGAAGTAAAAAGAGGAAAACTATTCTTTCCCCTCTTTTCTCATATATTCCCATGTTCCATATAGTTTATCTTCCTTCACTAAACTGACCAATAGTTTAAGTGTACCATCATACATTCAATTAATAATCTACATCACTAAGTTAAAGTGTTTCTCCACAATAGCCCGTTTGCAGAAAAAAAATGAATACAATTAGGATAGATACTATAACATTCCATCTTCTTTATTTATATATTTTTCTGCCTCTTACTGTAAGTCCCCAGTCAAACAACGCATATCAACACGAAGCACCCCCTAGTATTATGCATGTATCCATTTAAGGGAGGTGCTTTTTTATGCCACAACAAAAACGAACGATTGTCCCTGTTACATTACATCTCGAAAACAAAAAACTTCTGTAACTAATCCTACAGTGGTTTTCCTCCATCCTACATGCACGATTAAAACCAGCAACGCTGAAATTATCTTCTTCAACGGCGTAGATGAGCATATCATCCGAACGGTCATGAAGGAGCTGAAAAATTGATGAAACACGATTATACAAGTGTAAAAAATATTTACATCATTTGCGGCAAGACAGAAAGGAGAAAAGGAATTGATTGCCTGGCAAAACTGATTCAGGATTATTTCGAACTTGCTCCATATGAGGATTTCATTTTCTTATTTTCAGGATGGAGTAAAGATTGCTATAAATGTTTATATTTCGACGGTGATGGCTTCGTCATACTTTATAAACGATTGGATAACAGCAAACTTCAATGTCCAAAAGATGAAAATGAAGTACGTAATTTTTCACAACAGGAGCTTCGCTAGCTCCTTGAAGGGTTATCAATCTAGCAGACAAAGGCAATTCAACCATCATCAAAAGGTGTGTTCTAATTTCATTAAGCCGCTAATTTTATCTTTATTCCACTGTTCGAACTAGTTATAATAAGAAAAATGAAACCGAACGAAAAGTGGTGAATGATGTGGTGAACACTTCTTCTAAAAATGAACATCAATATGAAAAATTAAATTGGTTGTACAAAGAACAATAGGCTCTTCTGTGTTAATGAAGCTGGTGCAAAAGCGAATGCTATTTGTTTGAGTATTACAGAAACCGCCAAAAGTAACGGTATTAATTTCTACGAATACATAAAAAACTTTTGACGGATTTATCGAATCTCGGCATTCATCAAAACCCAGAAACGCTAGATCCATACATGCCTTGTTCAAAAAATATTCAGACGACATGTGCAAACTAGCCATCTATCCGAAAGAATTTTAGGATGTATGGCCATTCGTCGTGCGTACCGAAAAGATGCACTTATTTTTTTATTTTGGGCTTACATAATATTTTTTGTTGTATTTCCGTAGCTAATGTAAAATAAAACACCCTCTTAAGCATTGATGTATGAGCATCAATATCAATGCTATAAACATATCTGCCTTGTATTTCAATTACCCGCATTCGTTTCGAATCGTTAATATATTGAAAAACTTGATTAATATAAATCATCCATATCTCACCTGTTTCAATCTATTCTCATCAATAGACTGAATTTTAATTGTCTGTCTAAATTCAAAGCTTCTAACAAGTTGATATGTATAATTTTTTGAGCAAGCAACTGATAAAATAACGTCAAACCACTACCGAAAGGCAAATGAGTATCAATATCAAACTTATTCGTAATTGCTCTAATACTATTTGTTTGATTGAACAGCCTTTACATTAATAAAATTGCCAATTCTTCAATGTGTATCTCATTTATTTCTTGGAAGACATCATAATCTTTAAAATGATAAGACCATGTGCATAACTTATATTTCGAGCTAATGTTTTTGGGATATCTTCATCAGTTACAATGACCCAATCAATATTTCTTCGTTACCAATACTCTTTCTCAATCTCAAACTTTTCAAGCACTCGTTCTTTTAGCCATAAAAAACCCCCCCTTTTTTTAGATAAATTTATCTAAAAAAAGGGGGGACGGTGCAACTTTTTTATAAACGGTACGACTTTATTTCAAAGCTACAATAGGATAATCCTTTGCTTTTTTTATAATCCACATTTTAATTGCGCATTACAATTTGTACACGTATTACAGCCACCGATTTCTACTACTTTTCCTTTACGACAAACTGGGCATGTATTCCCTACTTCATTTCCAATAGTTACATCCGTAGAACGTAACGCATTAATTGTATCTACTAGTACCACATGAGGGGCTTCATGTTTTTCGTTGTTTTCTGTCTCTGCATCAAAAGAATTTTCTTCTGCTGTTAAAGAAAGAACTTGTGCATCACGGCTACCATCCACATACACGGTACCACCTTTAGCTCCACCTTTATAAAGACGTTCATACACTTTTTCTACTTGTTCTACAGAATACCCACGTGGTGCATTTACAGTTTTACTAATAGAAGAATCAACCCAACGTTGGATCACACATTGCACATCCGCATGTGCTTCTGGTGATAAATCCATCGATGATACAAACCATTCAGGTAATTGATTTGAATCTTGCGCTGGATATTTGTCCAAATATTCTTGGACAATATCTGCTTTTACTTCGATAAATTTTCCTAAACGTCCACTTCTGAAGTAAGAAAAAGCAAAGTAAGGTTCTAATCCTGTTGATACCCCTACCATTGTTCCCGTACTTCCTGTAGGTGCTACTGTTAATAAATGAGAATTTCGAATTCCGTATTTTACAATATCTTGACGAATATCTTCTGGCATTTGTTTCATATAGCCAGTGTTAATAAAGTTTTCCCGCAATGTTTTTGTTTCCTCGTCTGTATTGCCAATTAAAAACGGGAAGCTTCCTTTTTCTTTTGCTAATTCTATGGACGTACGATAAGCAGTAGTAGCAATCACTTCAAAAATTTGATCTACTAACTGATTTCCTTTATCTGAACCATACACTGTTTCACAATAAATTAATAAATCATGTAATCCCATCACACCAAGACCAACACGACGTTCGCCAAGTGCTTGTATACGGTTTTCTTCTAAAAAGTAAGGAGTGGAATCAATGACGTTATCTTGCATTCTTACGCCAATTTCAACCGTACGTTTTAATTTTTCAAAATCCACTCGTTTTTCTTCTTTATTTGCCATATTTGCAAGATTAACTGCTGCTAAATTACAAACTGAATACGGAGCAAGCGGTTGTTCCCCACAAGGATTTGTCGCTACTACTTTTTGTCCGTACGCTTTTGCGTTTGTCATATCATTTGCATTATCAATAAAGAAAATGCCTGGTTCTGCAGAATATGTAGCGCAAATATTAATTAATTTCCATAATTCACGAGCACGAATCGTACGGTGTGTACGCACTTTGTACCCCATTTGTTCCCATTCACGCACATCTCCAACTTCATGCCAATGCGTGTTGTATGAATCCATTTCTTCTGTTGAATAATGTTCAATATCAGGGAATTTCAATGAAAACTCTTCATCACAATCAACTGCATCCATAAATTCTTTTGTTAAACAAACAGAAATATTAGCACCTGTTAAAAATTCGGGGTTATGCACACTATACGTACCCATTTCCGCTAATTTTTGTTCTGCTTCATCCATTACCGATTTGGTAAACCCACCAGTACCTGGGATATTTTTATAATTTAAAATACCTTGGTACATATCTTTTTCTGTTTCTGATAATGGCGTGAATTTTAATTTTTCTTTTGCTTGACGACGAATGTCTTCATCTTCTGAATGCTCAATCAAAAAGCGCAAAATACGCGGATTTTGCATTTTAGAAATAATAAATTCAATAATATCAGGATGCCAAATAGCCATCATAATCATTTGTGCACCTCGACGGCTACCACCTTGTTCTACTAAGTGTGTCAGTTTGGCTATATCATCTAACCACGAAACGGAACCACTCGACTTTCCGTTTACACCTCGTGCTAATGCATTTTTAGGACGTAAAGTAGAGCCATTGGTACCAACTCCTCCACCACGACTCATAATTTCCATTACTTGTTTGCGGTGTTCACTAATACCTTCTCGACTATCTTTCACAAACGGCATAACATAACAATTGAAATACGTTACTTCTGTATCTGCTCCTGCTCCGTATAAAACACGCCCAGCAGGAATAAAGTTTAGTCGTACAAGTTCTTCATAAAATTGTTCAAATGACTGTTGTTTTTTATCTTCCGTCGTCTCTACAGAAGAAAGACCACGTGCATTTCTTTTGGCAATTTGCTCATAAAATAATTCTAACGGTTTATCAATTACATCTAATGAACGAACAACAATTCCTGTTAATTGTTCTTCTTCTGTATCTAAAGATGATCTATATTCCTCTTCTACGACAACAGTTGCTTTTTTTTGTTCCCAATCAATCGCTTTAATAGAACCAAGACCACGTGCTGGAAAATTAGGGTCTTCTTTAATCGTTAAAACGACAAAATCCCCCTCTTTTAACGTTTTCTTTTCTGTATCTTTAAATGAATAACGATCTAACATAACAAGGCGCGAAACCCCTTTATGTGTTAAATTCATATCTGAAGTAATTTCGTGCACTTGTGAAAATTGACGAATATCTTCATTTAAGCAATCGATGTTTACTGATTGATACATACTGGCCATCACAGTCATTTAATCTCCTCCTAAATGGTAAAACACAAAACTATGTCCATTCCGCTTGATTTCTCATCCGAAAGGAGCTAGAATGGACAAAGTGGCTTATCACATTGATTCTTTTACTATACGCTATTTTTCAAAAGCACTCAATATGTAGTGCTTTTTTTCATTTTTAAAACCTATATATAGTATATATCGAAAAAAAGGGGCATTTGTCAATTCGTTAAGATGCTAATTTTGGAGGAAAAAACGAGAGAATGAAACATATCCTCCTTTTTTCTCGATATTTTAAGGTATTTTATACATTGACGGATTCCCAGACAAAAATAACGCCAAATATCTTTTGCGTATTTAAATAATCCGTTTTATAATGTACATTAGTGTTATTTGTGAAAGGGAGGAGCATTTTCGATGGAAATCGTACTTAATCTTCTTATTTTTACTGCTCTTATTATCCTCTATTTTGTAATTTCTTCTTTGTTACAACGTCGATATTTAAAAACATTTACGCAAGAAGAATTTATTGAAGGATATCGAAAAGCACAATTAATTGACGTGCGTGAGCCAAGTGAATTTGAAGCAGGTCATATTTTAGGCGCTCGAAATATTCCATTAAGCCAATTTAATTTTCGAATGGAAAAAGAAATTCGAAAAGACAAACCTGTATACATCTATGACAATACAGGATTTTTGAGTAGTCGTGCTGCTCGGAAATTACATAAAAAAGGTTATCAAGATTTAGTACATTTAAAAGGCGGCTTTAGAAAATGGACAGGAAAAGTAAAAGTTAAATAAAGACGTCGTCAATCATGATTATTTGTAAAATTATTAAAAAACCAAGAAAATGGTTTAGCCATTATTCTTGGTTTTTTTCTTTTCATTCGCTTGTACCTGATTACTCTTTTTCATAACGTAATACCGGTTTTCTTGCAGCGAGTGTTTCGTCTAACCTTGATACAACCGTTGAATGCGGAGCTTCTTGCACAATTTCGGGATTCTCTTCTGCTTCTTCGGCAATTTGAATCATCACATCGATAAATTCATCTAATGTTTCCTTTGCTTCCGTTTCAGTCGGTTCAATCATTAATGCCTCTTCTACGTTTAATGGAAAATAAATGGTTGGGGGGTGATAACCAAAGTCAAGCAATCTTTTTGCAATATCTAACGTACGAACGCCTAATTTTTTTTGACGTTTCCCGCTTAGAACAAATTCATGTTTACAATGTTGATCAAACGGCAAATCATAATGTCCTTGTAAACGTCGCATCATATAATTAGCACTCAAAACAGCATATTCCGATACCTTTTTTAGCCCTTCTGGTCCTAATGTCCGAATATACGTATACGCCCGAACATTAATTCCAAAGTTTCCGTAAAATGCTTTTACACGACCAATGGATTGAGGACGATCTTCATCCAAGAAATAGCGATCTCCTTTTTTGGAGATAATCGGTTTCGGTAAAAATGGAATGAATTCTTTTTTTACCCCTACTGGCCCACTTCCTGGTCCACCGCCACCATGTGGCGTACTAAATGTTTTATGGAGATTTAAATGCACCACATCAAAGCCCATGTCTCCAGGGCGCGCTTTCCCTAGAATAGCATTCATATTTGCGCCGTCATAATATAGTTTACCACCAGCTTCATGGACAATGTCCGCCATTTGCACGATATCTTTTTCAAATAAACCGAGCGTGTTCGGATTCGTTAACATTAACGCTGCTGTATCACGTCCTACTACCCGTTTTAAATCTTCTAAATCAACTAAACCCTGTTCATTCGATTTTACGGTGATAGTTTCAAATCCAGCAACAGAAGTAGAAGCAGGATTTGTTCCGTGTGCGGTATCTGGCACGATTACTTTTGTCCGCCCAGTATCTCCTTTTGCTTCATGAAACGCACGGATGAGTCTTAATCCCGTCCATTCTCCGTGAGCTCCTGCAGCAGGTTGCAACGTCACTTCATCCATTCCAGTTATTTCACCTAAATCTTGCCCGAGTTCATACATTAATTGCAGTGCACCTTGAATTGTATTTTCCGGTTGCAATGGGTGCAAATGTGCAAAACCAGGCATCCGTGCTACTACTTCATTTATTTTTGGATTATATTTCATCGTACAAGAGCCAAGTGGGTAAAAACCAGAATCTACTCCGTGATTTCGTCGTGATAAGGCAGTATAATGCCGAATTAATTGTAGTTCTGACACTTCAGGTAATTGTGCAGGTTCCGTTCGGATATAGTCAGTTGGAATCCATGTTGTTTCTTCTTGTGCTGGGACGTCTAGTTCTGGTAAGGAATAGCTAATTCGTTGTTCTTTACTACGTTCAAAAATGAGTAATGATTGGTCGTTACGCATAATATCCCTCCAGTTCTTTCGCTAGTAAGTCAATTTCTTCTTTCATACGAAGTTCTGTTACGCAGACAAGCATACTATTTTTTAAATTATTTGCATATTTTCCAAGATCTAACCCACCTATGATTCCTTTTTCCATTAACTTTTTGTTTACTGCTTCTATCGGTTTGTTTAACGGAATCACAAATTCGTTAAAGAACGCATCACCAAATAAAACGGTGCCACCACAACGTTCAATTCGTTGTTTTGCATAGTGTGCTTTTTGGATATTTTGTTTTGCAAGTTCTCGGATACCTTGTTTCCCAAAGGCAGTCATTGCGACAGATGCAGCTAACGCATTTAATGCTTGATTGGAACAAATATTAGAAGTAGCTTTATCACGGCGAATATGTTGTTCACGCGCTTGTAACGTTAAAACAAATCCACGACGTCCTTGCTCATCTATTGTTTGCCCCACTAATCGTCCAGGAATTTTTCGCATTAATTTTTTTGTTACCGCAAAATAGCCACAGTGTGGTCCGCCTAGTGATTGAGAAATCCCAAATACTTGCGCATCACCAATCACAATATCTGCGCCAAAATTTCCAGGCGGGGTAAGTAGCGCTAATGATAACGGATTGCTCGATACGATAAAATGTGATTTTTTTGCATGAACAATCGGTTCCATTGCTTGTAAAGGCTCAATTTGTCCATAAAAATTCGGATATTGAATAATGACACCTGCGATATCTTCTGTCATCTTTCGTTTGAGATCTTCAAGGTCTGTTTGACCTTCTTTTAGTTCTAATTCCACTATCGTTATTTTTGCACCAGACGCATATGTTTTTAACGTTTCTCGGTACTCTGGGTGTACCCCTTTCGAAACTAAAATAGTCTGTTTTTTCTTGGAATTCCCAACCGCTAAAAACGCTGCTTCGCTTAGAGCAGTAGATCCATCATACATGGAAGAATTAGCCACATCCATTCCCGTTAATTCACAAATCATCGTTTGAAATTCAAAAATAGCTTGTAATTCTCCTTGTGATATTTCTGGTTGGTACGGTGTATAAGCAGTATAAAATTCTGAACGTGAAATCACCGCCTCGACAACAGCTGGAATCGTATGATCGTATACGCCTGCACCTAAAAAACTCGGATATTCTTTTGTATGACAATTTTTATCGGAAAGGTGTTGTAACTGTTTCATGACGTCAGATTCCGCTTGAGCTTCTTGTATAGATAATGAGCGATTTAAACGAACATTTTCTGGAATATCAGAAAACAAATCCTCGATGTTAGATACTCCAATCGTTGCTAACATTTCTGTTTCATCTTGTTCTGTCATTGGTAGGTACCGAAACTTCATGCTTATCCCTCGTTTCTGGATTATTTTAATCGTTTATAAAAAGGCGTCGTTCTTACTATGGCCTTTACCCGTTTTTTTCGAACCTGCACCTCAACTTCTTGTCCTATGTCAGAAAAATCTGTCTTTATAAGCGCTAATCCGATATTTTTCTTTAACGTCGGTGACTGCGTCCCACTTGTCACCACACCAACCTGTTGTCCCTCGACAAATAGCTCGTAACCTGTTCGTGGAATACCTTTTTCAATCATTTCAATTCCAACAAGCTTCCTTAGAACACCATATTCTTTTTGTTTATTTAATGCTTCTCGGCCGATAAAAGATGGACTTTTCTGAAGTTTTACAGCAAAGCCAATGCCTGCTTCAAGCGGTGAAATTGTTTCGCTTAGTTCTTGACCATAAAGAGGCAAACAAGCCTCAAAGCGAAGAGTATCGCGCGCCCCTAATCCACACGGCAACAAACCATCTTCTTTTCCAGCTTCTAATAAAGCGGTAAATAAAAGAACTACCTCGTTTGCTGCTACATACAATTCAAATCCATCTTCTCCTGTATATCCAGTTCGTGAAATAAGCGTCTCTACATTCGCAATCTTCACCTGTTGCTTAAAACCAAACATAGGAATGTCACCAATCGGATCTTCTGTTAAAGAGTGAACGATTTGTTCTGCCGATGGTCCTTGAATAGCTATTTGTGCAATTTGATCTGACACATTTTCAATCGAAACATGGTCCATTCGATGTTGAACGAGCCAATGGTAATCTTTTTCTATGTTTGCTGCATTGACAACGAGTAAGTATTCTCCGTCTTTTTGTTTATACACAATCAAATCATCAATTACTCCGCCATCTTCATTACACATTACCGTATATCGCGCCTTATCTGTCGTTAACGATTGAAGATCATTCGTCATCATCTGTTGTAAAAAAGGAAGAGCGTTTTCCCCAGTCACTAAAATTTCCCCCATATGAGAAATGTCAAATAATCCCGCTTTCGTCCGCACTGCCTCATGCTCTTCCTTAATACTCGAAAATTGAACTGGTAATTCCCATCCTCCAAAATCAATTGTTTTTGCTCCGAGATCTTCGTATATTGTAAATAATGGTGTACGTTTTAATTGTGTCATAGCTTTGTCTCCTTTCTTTTTCTTGTTACCTGTCCATAAATTTGACTACTAAAAAACAGAGACATCCTACTAATTCATAAGGTAGTTCGTCTCTGTTCATGACAATTATTCTTTTATAAAACGGAGACGTATGTGTTTCTTTAGAGCCACAGCTCATTCAAATGATTTTCTTCTTACCAATCATCTACGTTTTTAACATACTTTTACGTTTTATTGTACAGACTAATATTGTTACCTTTATCCTACCATTAGTATCTTTTATATAGCAATGCAGAAAGAAAGGAGCAGGTAAGATGGATATTCCTGTTTTTTGGGACACTGATTTTGAAACGTCCTTTCAAGAATGGTTAACAAAAGGAGCACCCCATACACCAGAGTCTCTTTTTCGTTTACATTATGAACATGAAAAAAGAAATACAATTGATGATTTTTATGAATTACAAGCATTGCATTATTTACCCCATCTTTCATTCTTTCCTCACCAAGTAGAAACATGCAAAAAAGTGATCCGGGAATGCGATGGGAAAGCCATTTTAGCAGACGAAGTAGGGCTAGGCAAAACAATAGAAGCAGGATTAATTGTAAAAGAACTTATCATTCGAAATTTAGTGAAAAGCGTCTTAATCTTAACTCCCGCTTCCTTAGTCAAACAATGGGAAGCAGAACTAAACGAAAAGTTCCACTTACCTATTTATGAATTTCGAAAAAAAGTTCCATTACAAGAACAACCGCATGTCATTATGTCACTAGACTTTGCAAAACGTTCTCCTTACCGGGAAGAATTATTAAATCAATCGTTCGATATGATAATTATTGATGAAGCACATAAATTAAAAAATCCTAAAACAAAAAACTATACATTCGTAAAAGAACTAAAGAAAAAGTTTTGTTTGTTATTAACCGCAACACCAATCCAAAATCATTTACCAGAAGTCTTTTATCTCGTATCTCTTTTAAAACCGGGATATTTAGGGAATGAGCAGACACTCTCACGTTATAAAAAACAAACCGACGATCAATTAAATCATGTAAAGTCACTTATCGAAAAAATTATGATTCGAAATCGAAGAAAAGACTTAAACATGAAACAAGTAAAACGAATCATTCATGTTAAAACTTTTACACCAACGATTGAAGAACAAAACATTTATAAACAATTAACCGATTTAGCAGAAAAGACATCCGTTCCTATATTTCAATCTTCTTTATCTGTTCTAACGCTTTTACGAGAATACTGTAGTAGCAAAGAGGCGCTTTGGATGACATTAAATAAAATGTGTAAAAAACAACCATCTCTCCTGAAACATCATCAAATGAAAAAACTTTTACAATCGTTAGAACAAGTCCAACGCCATTCCAAAGCAGTGCTTGTGTTAGAACTGTTACAACGAATAGACGACAAAGTCATTATTTTTACGGAATATAAAATAACGCAACTTTTTTTACAATGGTTTTTACAACAACACGGCATTCGTTCTGTTCCTTTTAATGGAGATTTTAAAAAATCCAAAAGAGAATGGATGACCCAACTTTTTTCGAAAGATGTGCAAGTATTAATCGCAACAGAATCTGCTGCAGAAGGGATTAACCTTCAGTTTTGTCATCATTTAATCCACTATGATTTACCATGGAATCCGATGCGCTTAGAGCAAAGAATTGGGCGGATTCACCGTATTGGACAACAAGAGGACGTTCACCTGTACTACTTTATCGCGCAAAATACGATAGAAGAAAAAATGTATGCAATGCTTCATGAAAAAGTAGCTTTATTTGAAAGAGTGATTGGAGAATTAGATGTTATTTTATCAAATAAATCGTCCTCTCCTTTGCAAACTGATCAACAAACGAACATTAGCATACACTAACTAGAAAAAAATACATTTTAAGGAGAAGATGTTGATGGATCATGACACTTTTTTTCAATGGATGAAGCAATTTTTTTTAGCATCTGGTTGCTCTTTACTAGAAGAACATGCAAATGTCGCGACCGTGCAACTAACAGAAGAAATGGATAGCTTATTAATGAATCGCCCATTCTACTGGCAATATGTCAAAAAAACAAATCAACAAGGAATACCACAGACATTTTCCTTTACGACAGATATTCAGCATTCTACAAAAGAGATAGAATATATCCATCCAGGCTCGTTTCGTTTTGAACGATTAAAAAAGTATATGAAAAAGCATGCGGCCTTTATTCAATTATATGAAACGACAAGCACCCCTACCTCGCTGCATCCATGGCTAAATGTTAATTTTAAATTGCAATACCGAACCAATACGATGAAAGAAGAAACGCATTCATGGGGCATCCATCTCATTAGCGGGAAGATTGTAAGCTATTTTTTAGAACAGACGGATTCTTTTTCATTTCAACCTGCTATTCCTTCCTATCATTTCACTTTAACACCACTTATCAAATGGCCGTATGGAATACAGAGAATCGAACATCTCATTTTGCAAGGATTAGAAAAAAAAGAAAAAAAGTGGATTCATGAAGCCACAGAGCGATTAACGCGAGAAATAGAATTACTTCAACGTTTTTATAAAGAAGACGACCCGTTGTTCCAAAAAGAAAAAAAGGCAATTATCGAACGACTTTCCCCACATATTCAGCTGTCTTTTATTAACATAGGATTATTTTATCTCTCCCCTTTCTCAACTAACATATTAATACAAAAAAAAACACCATTTACATAAAAAGAGAGACACTATCAACCAGCGTCTCTCTCTTTTTGTGTAATGGATATATCTTTTATCTTTTCGTTTGTTTTCTTTTCCAAGTCCAAAAAGTCATCATCCAACCGACTAAACCGAACCATCGAATCAACCTTGGTTGTTTTATTTTTGATTGTTTTTTTCGTCCATGCTCTAAATATTGAATAATTTGTTTTGTCATATATTGCACATATTCATGAGAAGACATACAGAAACTCCTTTTTATAAAGCAGTTTCTCCTTCAAGGATTTTATTTATACGTGTCACTACTTCAGTAGCAACTTCATTTATTGCTTTTCCAGTAGTATCGACTGTAATATGTGCTTCTTCATACCATGGATAACGACTTGTAAATAACGTTTGAATCTGTTGTTCTTTGTCCGTTGCTAACAGTGGGCGCGTCGTATCATTTTTTAATCGGTTTAGCGTTTCTTCGACAGAACAATCTAAAAAAATAACGATTCCGTTTTCTTTCATAAATTGACGATTTTCTTCTTTAATCACTATCCCGCCACCTGTAGTTACTAGACGATTCCGTTTTGTCACAGAGTGTAACACTTGCGATTCCAGTTGTCGAAAATACGCTTCCCCTTTTTCTTTGAAAATTTCTGCAATAGTTGTTTGTTCCTGCTCTTCTATCCATTGATCAGTATCTACTACTTCAACTGATAATAACTCGCCGACTATTTTTCCAATCGTCGTTTTCCCGGAACCCATAAAACCCGTTAAATATAAGCATTGCATGTTCATGTACCTCCTTGACTGGCAACATAATTTGCTTTTGTACCGTATTTCCCTTTGGTAAGTATAACTGTAAATCAACAAGCCATACATCTTTTTCATATGGTTCGACTACTTTATAGTGTATCGTTCCTCCATTTGTTTGAAAAGTGCCTTCTTCATATGCTTGTAAAGGAATCGAAAAAGTAGATAAAATAAAGCGATTAGTTAATTGTTCTTCTTCATATCGATGTATAAACGCTACTAAACTAAGTCGTTCATTTTGTAATTGAATAAGAAAAAATAAACAAGCTGATAAAAATAACAAGATAAATAAGATAGTATATGGTAACACATATCCTTGTTCATTGTTGTGTTTGTTTATATAAAAAGGTTTTTTCATATTCCTCACCATCTTTACCCGTTACTTTTACGTTTAGATAATATGCTGTTTGTTTTATGTCCATCGATGAAACGTGTTGTAAACGAACGTCATGACCTTGTCCTTGTACTTGTCGCCTAATAAGGTGATGATACATGTTATACGACACTCGTTGTTGATAAGGCGTATCAAATATAAAACCTTTTCTTGTTATGGATACGTTACTAGCCATCGATAAATCTGTATAAAGTTCATGAAAAAATAACTGCACTTCTACGGGTTCCATCGATGTTGTGTGTATAGGTTCGAAAAGAGAGGTGACGAGAAGGGGGAAAAAACTAACTAAAAGGATAAAATAAAAAAACGTTAAGACTGTTTCAATGAGCGTGAATCCTTTTTGCTGTAATGCGGTACACATATAGATTCGTTTTCTGTTTGTCGCAAACGAACGCAACGTTCCTCCTCCTTTTGTTCCATTCCATCTTGAAAAAAATATTTGATATTTTCCGTTTCTAGCCGTAAATAGGCATCCATTTGCTCTGTAATTTGCTGCCGTTCTTTTTGAATCGTTAATAAAACCGGGAGAAGTACCAACAAACTACTAAAAAGAAGACTTATACTAAGCAGTACTTCTATAAGAGAAAAACCATTATCCCTCCACAAGATAAAACCTCCCCCTCGTTAATAAAAAGCGAATCTGAATAGTTTTTTGTTTGGTCGTAATCTGAAAGGAACGATACTGTAAAGGAATACCATTAGAGGTAAACGTAAAATGTGGTGATACTGGAAAAATAGTCATGTCCATGTGGGACGGAATCGGACGAATATGAACATTTTGATTCGTATTCACATTTCTAATCACATACTGCTTTTTTGTTTGATTGATTTCCAATCGGTACATTTGCCGATATACAGCTGATTGTTGTTGCATCATTGCTAAATCACTTTGTAATGTTTTAATAAATTGATTCGTTTCATATGTTTCAAACATCGTTCGAAAATGAATAAAAGTGATAATTGTCATAAAGGAGCCAAGCATTAACACGATTAATAATTCAATTAATGTAAAGCCATGTTCGTTTTTCATGGGCGCTTCATCACAACTTCTCCATTTTCAATGGCTAACGCTCTTCCATCAGGGCATTCTGTTGTAGAGACATATGGTTGTAATTCTTCAATGGTCGTTGGTTTTCGTTTATGTTCAATTTCAAACGTATACATTTGAGAACGAATTAATTTTGCTGTTGCTTCGCACGATCTATCTTTGACTACATCATTGTTATTTGCTAATTTTGGTACAGCAATCATTAATAACAACGTAATAATCAAAATAACAATCAACATCTCAATCAACGTAAATCCAACTTCTGATGTCACTGTATTTTGTTTCTTTTTCAAAGATACTTTCATGTCATCCCTCCTACAGATTTTCCATCATGTGAAACATTGGCATAAAAAGTGCTAAAAACATAAAAAACATCATCATCCCGACAACTAAAAACAGAGACGGCTGAAAAATATCTAAAACACGTTTCATTTTTTTATCTAATAAGGTAAGCACCATTTCACTATAATGAATCAACTCTTGCTCTAAATATCCTGTTAAACTACCATGTTGGACTACCGTTGCTAATTCTTCTGTAAACAATCGACTTTGTTCTAATGATTGTTCTAATGAATAGCCAGCAAGAAGATAATTTTTTATCGTCTGTCCTTCGTATTGCAAAACGGTAAACTTTGCATCTTCTGAAAAACAAGAAACAGATTCATAAATAGATAAACCACTTTTTAATAACGAACCGAAATGCAAACAAAATGTATGGGTGCAAAATAACTGATAAAAAGAAGATAAAATGGGGATTCGAATCATCCATGTTAGCTGTTTTTCGGGGCTTAATTTACGAAAAGCAAAAAGATAGTATAAGAGACATAACAATAAAACAACAAGAACAAAAAGCAGAAAATAAGGAAGACCTTTCGCAAAGGAAATAAACATCGTAGTAACAAGAGGAAAATCCGTATTTAACGAATCATATAATTGTTGAAATTGAGGAATTAAAAAACGAATCATAAAAAAAGATAAAAGAATTGTCGCCCATATTAAAAATAAGGGATATTTTAATTGTTGAATCATTTGCTCACGAAAAGCCTCTTTCTTTAATAACCACTCCCCTGCATATTGACTACCTAGCGCGATTTTTCCGTGCCGCTCAGAAAATGTAATATGGGAAAGAACATCTTTTGGAAACTTTAAACTAGAAAAAATCGTAGACAAGTTCTCTCCATTTTCAAGTGTAGAAAAAGCGGTGATTAACGATGTACGAATGGCCGACGGATACATTTGTGCAATAAGCGTTGTCGCTTCTTTCATAGAATAGCCTTGCTTCAACAATAAACTAAATCGAATTAAAAACTCTCCTCGTTCTTTTTGAGACCAGCGCATGCTGTCCATCCTTTCATTTCTGCTAATTCTATCCATTCCGAAAGAGGTTGATTGTTGGTCGTTTTCATCGGATGTTCGAGCAATGTTGTAATGTCATTTTTTTGTATATACTCTACGATTGCCTTTCGCTTATAAACTGGATGAAAAACAAGACGTTGACATATAATGCTAAGCATCGTTTGTTTTATGTCTAACATGGAAATCCCAAATTCCAAAAAACGTGCAACCACTTGTTCTGCATAAGCAGCATGCATCGTTGAAATAACAAGGTGGCCTGTTAAGGAAGAGCGAATAGCTATTTTCGCTGTTTCCTCATCACGGATTTCACCAATAAAAATAACGTCTGGATCATGACGCAGGACTGAACGTAATCCTTCATGAAATGTCATTCCAGCTTTATTATTTACTTCCATTTGAACAAAAGGCTCTACTTTTTGTTCAATTGGATCTTCAATCGTGATAATCTGCCGCTTGCTTTGCCTATTCATTTCTTTCAACATGGCATACACAGTCGTGGACTTACCAGATCCTGTTGGCCCTGAAACTATAATGAGTCCATGTTCATGTTGACAAAGTTTTTTTAAAAACAATGCTTGCTCAGAAAAAACAAATAATTCGTTAAAGGAAACAGAAACATGTTGCGGTAATAATCGGATAACAAGACTTTCGCCGTTAGGGGTGGGGATAGTGGACAAACGAAATTCATACTGCCAATCTGCATTCGAAAATGCGCCACTTTGTGGAATTCGTCGTTCTCCCGTATTCATTCCAGCCAAAAATTTAAAATGGGAGATAATACGTTGATAATGTTGTAACGGAAGGGAACAAAAATGTACTAACTTTCCATACATTCGAAACAATACATGCGCACCATTTTCGAAAGGATGAATGTGACAATCACTACACCCTTTGTCTACTGCCTTTTTTAATAAAAATTGCGCTTGTTGAAAAGTCGTATTCACTCATCTACCTCCTCTTTTTTAGACATCTGTAACAACTATTCGTTGTTTTTCGTCAAACTCCTCCTTCTTTTAAATTTTTTTATATTTTGAATATCCTGTAGCTCCTGTTTCTTTGTTTTGTTTTCTATATTATAATGTTAGTAGGAACGTCATAATAGGAGGTAATACTTTGGAACAAGATACATTAAAAATTACCGGTGTACTATCAGATTCAACTCGTTTTTCTATTTATCAATACATATCAAAAGCGCATCGTGCTGTGACTGTACAAGAAATTGCCGAAACATTTGACATTCATCCGAATGTGGCACGTTTACATTTAACAAAATTAGAAGATGTACATATGCTTGTGTCAGAAACACAGAAAACAGGAAAAGGTGGAAGACCTAGTCGATTATATCGTCTTTCTGATGAAGTAATTAGTATTCAATTTCCGTTTCGTGATTATCAATTATTGGCAAATATTGCGCTTGAATCACTTGCTAGTTTAGGAGAGGAAGGAAGAAAAGCGCTATCTAAAACAGGAAGAAAATTTGGCATACAAGCAGCTGAAACATTTATTTCTAAAAAACATCTTTCTTTATCTCAATTAACAATGGAAGGGAAATTGCAATTATTAAAAGAAATTGCCTTAACACAAGGAATCGATCCACAATTAGAATGGATAGCAGCAAAACAACAAATTCGTTTAGATATTTATAATTGTCCATTCAAAGAAATAGCAAAAGTAGAAACTCATCAAGTTTGCCATATGCATCAAGAAATTATGATTGGGATGTTAAGCGTTATTTTCCAAGATTTTAAATTAGATGAGATTGAAAATGCAGTCGAAGGAGCGCAAGCTTGTTCCTATGCAATTATGGTTCAAACAAAATAACGATGGATTTAAAGGAATAAACGTTTACAGAATGACCTCTATTTTTATATAATGAATACGATGAGATATTAGTGTTTTCTAAAAGGGGGGATACATATGCCTGGAATGTACCGTGTACTAGCATTCTGGACAGCAATCATTGCTATCATGTCAATGGTTGGTGGATTTGTTCAAATGTCAGGACTTTTCTTTGCACAAGCGGGTATTTTCTTTGCTTTAAGTTTCTTGAACTTATCTGAAAAAATGTATGTTTATATTTTTGGTGCTTATTTAACATTATTCTTCATTGGTTTCACATACTGGACTCATTTTATGATGGTTCCTGGAATGACAGAATAATAAAAAAAGACGATGACTTTTTCATCGTCTTTTTTATTTCCAATCCAAAGGTTGAGAGAAAGACCATTCTTTCATATTCATACACCCTTTTTCTTGAATACATACATCAAACGACGCACTCATAGAAGAAGTTAAAAAAGAGCGTATTGCACGATTTTTTTTCATTGTGGATGAAAATGGGTTTGGATCATGCGTTTCTTCCAAATGAGACAACATCCCAGAATGCAAGAAAAATTCCGTTTGTTTCATTAAGGAAATCGTCTGCACATCGCATTCTTCCGCTACTTGTTTCACATACTCCCAATTCACATCGATTGTAATATCCATGTCCCCCACATGCATTAACACATTGGTCATTAATTGATGATGATAATAGCCTCGCATGGTTCCATTTTTTCGATGCGCTGCCCATCGTTCTGACCGCTCAAATCCGTAATCAACAAAAACAAAGATTGCTTGGTTCATTTGATGATAAAGCGCTTTCAATTCTTTCATCATTAAAATAGGAACTTCTATCCGAAAATCAGTCGGAATTTTCGGATCATACTGCTCTAAAAAAGATAAGACTTCTGAGGAAACAGTCGGCAATGTCACTTCTACAAAAGAATCCGCTTGATGTTTTACACCAAGCTCATATAATCGATCCTGCTTCTTTTCAATTACACGGGTTGGGATTGCGTCTAGCCATTCATTCGCAAAAATAATTGCATTTTTTGCTTGTACTTCTGCTAATGAGCTGACTGTGCGAAACCCTGAAAATGGAGACAATCGTTTTATCTGCTCTTTCCTGTGATAGGGAGAAATATCGACTATCACATAAGAGAGCTGTTCATATAATGTGGCATCCAATTCTTTTATTGTCCCAATGACTTGTTCTGCAAACTTTCCAGTTCCTCCACCAAGTTCAATAATACACGGATCAAGTTGCTCTTTTTTTATCCATTCGATAAACAATTGTGCAAAATGTTCTGCAAAAATAGGATGAATCGAGCTATTCGTAATAAAATCCCCCTCTTTTCCTATTTTCTCCTTATCTTTCATGTAATATCCATTTCCTTTTTCATACAACGCCATATTCATAAAATCTTCATAGGAAATAATTGGTTGGTCAAATGCAAGAAATGCTTGATGAATCCATTGTTCCATCGTTTCACCCCATTTTTATTTTTTCTTACGATATGTCATCCATATTAATACAAAAAATATTGGGAATAACGCAAACCAAGCTAAATAACTAAGTAACCCTACATCTCGTAACATTTGTCTCATCCTTTCACTTAAAAATAGAAAAGGACACGAAGCAAGTTCGTGTCTCTTTCTATTCATTATTTTAAAGATAAAATGTACTCTGCAATACCTTCAGCATTTTGAGATACTTCTTCATTTGTAGCATAAGATGGCATTCCAGCACGTTTTGAAGCATCAGCACCATGATAAGTTGAAAACTCATCCGTAATTGCTGCTCCACCTTGATCTAGAACTTGTTGAATGTATTCTGCATTCATCCCATCGATTGCTGCAACTTCCTCAAACGCTGGAGCTGTTGCACCGTGACATGCTAAACAAGTTGTTGTCACGATTTCTTGAGGTGTTTTTTCTACTGTACGTTCTTCCTTCACATAACCAGGATATTTCACAGCGTAAATAACAGCCCAAATTGAAACAACAGTAAATGCTAAAACGAGAAATTTAGGTATTTTACGATGACCTATTTTAATGCCAGCATTTTCGACATAAAATACTTCTTCTTCGTTTTGTTTTTTGTTGTTTGCCATATTTCCGCTCCCTCCTTTACAACTTTCAGCCATTATGATTCTTTTTTATCAGAATCATCGTCTTTCACTATTTCATCATCGTCCTCGAGCATACGATATTTAATTCCCTCTACATCGTCGAATTGACCAAGCTTTTTCCCAAGTAAGTATATAAGGATTGCAGAACCACTAAAGCTTATTAGAACAATGATAAGAGTCCAAGCTCCAATATTCATAAAAGTAAACTCCTTCTATCAACAAATAGAAGTTTTATATCTTACTATTTTTGATCAGGTTTTTCTTTTAAGCTACCTAAATATGTAGCAAGATCTTCTAACTCTTGATCACTTAAATAGTCATACTTTGGCATAATTGAACCTTCCACTACTTTTTGTGGATCTTTTAAGTGTTCAATATTCCACTCTTTTGTACGACGGTCACCAACCCACATTAAATCCGGGCCTGTACGGTTAGAGTTCATTAATTCAGGTGCATCATAATAATAGTCACCTGGAACTACTGGACGACCAATGCTTTGGTTTAAGTCTGCGCGTACTTCACGAACATATTGTGTGTGACATGTGTAACAACCTTCACGAACATAGATTTCACGTCCCTTTGCTTCAGGACTATTTGGAGCGTAATTTCTACCTTCTGCTGTTTCGGTAGGTGTTGTCATATCATCATCGAAGAATGGTAATACCACAGTACCAAACACACCTACTAAAAAGAGCATAAATGCTGCGATACTAATCGCCAGTGCATTTCTTTCCAACGCTTTCCCCTCCTCTTCATTGACAAGTAATCGCTTTCCTAAATACAGGATGTTAGAAAAGAAGACAATACCTCTAATCTATTTATAGATTAGAAAATCCATTTAGTATACCCATTTACCATAATAACAGTTTAACAACAAAATAATCAATTATATATAACGGACAAATTTATTTTTTGAACATTTTGTGAACAAAATCCGAAACTTCTATGACAAAAATGGATTTTTTTGTTTTTCATATCCAATTGTTGTATTTGGTCCATGTCCCGGAGCAACAATTGTTTCATTAGGTAACGCGAATAATTTTTCTCGAATACTTTTTAATAAAGTTGGCTGATCGCCAAAAGGCAAATCAGTCCGACCGATACTTTGGAAAAAAAGTGCATCTCCACTTGCCACAAATTGCGTATCTTTAAAATAAAATGAAATGCTTCCTGGGGAATGACCTGGGGTTTCCAAAATATCAAACGTGAAAGATCCAATTTTAGCAGTCTGCTCTTTTTCGAACACATAATCTGCCTCTTTTACCGTTACTTCTGGTAATCCAAAAACAAGTGAACCATTTAAAGAAGCATCCCTTAACCAAAGTTCTTCCTTTTTATGAACATACAACGGAATTTGATAATACTCACGCACTTCATCTACTGCACCAATATGATCAAAGTGAGTATGCGTTAATAAAATAGCAATTGGTTTTGCGTTACATTCCTCGATTTTTTCTATCACACGATTTGCTTCACTTCCTGGATCAATAATAAGCATTTCATTCGTTTTTTCCTGATGTAAAAGATAAGCATTTGTTTGTAATGGGCCTAAAGGCAATTGAATAATATTCATCATTTCCTCCTACACTTTCATTATATTATTAGCTTTATTTTACAATAACCAACTAAAAATACAAACTTCAAAAAGCGACGATGAGCACGGGCAACGACGAAGGTATCAGACAAAAAATAGGAGAAGCGCTTTTAGCTCCTGTAGGGCTTTGACGTTTGCCCATCAGAGATGGATTATCAAAAAGGCGGAGATAGGATCAATTAGAAGCATTGAGAACGAAGAGTAAAATTTTCAAACGAAAATGAAAATCCATTGATAGACAATCTCGACAAACGAACAAAAAATGAGTACAATAAGAAGTAGTCCTTATTTTTTATACTACATTTGCTATGTGATAGTATATGTCTGTTTTTAAGAGCAGATTGAATGTTTTTTAGTAAAGGGGGATTGGCATATGGGTCAAATGGGCCTTGTCGTCATTTTTGCATTAGTAACAATTTTAGCTTTAATGGCAATTGTTCGTGAAGGAAAAAAGCGCAACGGATTAGCTGTCTTTTTCTCTGTTTTAACAGTCGGAGTTTTCGGATGGTTTACAGTTGCAACATTTTTAAGTCTTATTTAACAAAAAAACTATCAATGGATATCCATTGATAGTTTTTTTTATGAAAACGTTATTTTTGATGACGATATGCTGCGTGATTCGTTGGACCAATACCATGTCCAATCTGTAAGCTTTCTGAAATAGCTGCCGTAATAAACGCTTTTCCTGTTTGGACAGCAGATTGAATATCATGTCCTTTTGCTAACTCTGCACAAATAGCAGCTGAATACGTACATCCTGTTCCGTGTGTATGTTTTGTTGCAATACGTTTGGCTGGTAAAACAACAAAATCTACGCCATCATAAAGCACATCAAACGATTCATCACTAGATAAATGGCCGCCTTTCATTAAAACACTTTTAGGACCTAAATCAAAAATGCGTTTTGCTGCTTCTTTCATATCTTCCATCGTTTCAATAGAAGATATATGTAAAATTTCACACGCCTCTGGCAAATTTGGTGTAACGACTGTAGCTAATGGTAATAATTTTTCTTTTAACGCATTCATCGCACTTTGTTTTAATAACGGTGCTCCGCCTTTCGCAATCATTACCGGATCTAACACATAATTTTTTAAGTCATATTGCTTCATTTTCTCACTAACAAGTTCGATAATTTCTTCTGAAAAAAGCATCCCTGTTTTCACCGCATCACAACCGATATCGCTTAAAACAGCATCCATTTGTTTTTCAATCGCTTCTAACGACATAGGGTACACTCCGTGAACACCAAGTGTATTCTGAACAGTAATTGCCGTAATCACACTCATTCCAAATGTATCTCGTTCTTGAAATGTTTTAATATCTGCTTGTATTCCTGCGCCGCCCCCAGAATCACTTCCCGCAATCGTCAATGCCTTTTTAATCATGTTTCATTCCTCCTTATGAAAATCTTTCAGGTTTAAAATATGTAAATGGGACGTGAGATGTTTTTCCTTCTAGTTCATCAGCAATCATCCATGCTGTAATAGGGCTAAGTAAAATCCCATTGCGGTAATGACCAACAGCTAGATGAACGCGCGGAAAACCATCCAATCTACCTAAAAGTGGAAATCCATCTTGTGTAGCAGGACGTAATCCTGCCCAACGATGAAATGGTTCCATGTTTTGCAAGTTCGGAAACATTTTTTCACTCCAACGAATTAAACGTCCTACCCCTTTTTCCGTTATTTCCGTACTAAAACCAGCTACGTCTTCACTTGCGCCACAAACGAGCGTACCGTTCGCTTTCGGTGTTAAGTAACTTTGACTTGAAAAAATGAGATGGTTCACTTGATGTTCACCTTGGAAATCATACGCACAAATTTGCCCCCGAATTGGAAAAACTGGAATGCGAATTTGAAATACCTCTTCCCATTCTGAAGACCATGCTCCAGTGGCCATGATTAATTCATCACTTTTCCACGTATTCGTACCATTGGAAACGATTATTTCGTTCTCTAATTCTTGAATTGTCAAATCACCACATTGTTCCACAATTTGAACACCGAGCATCCGATTCGCTTTTTCTAGTGCTTTTACATAATCAGGAGCATACACGTGCGCTTCGGTTGGATAATGTAAGGCACCTAAAATTTCTTTTGATACATTCGGTTCTATTTGTTCTAATGCTTCTTTGCTAACGAATGTTGCTTGAGCGCCAAATTTATTTTGCCACTCCGCGCGTTGTTCTAAAGCTAATTCATCAGCTTCATGAAAATAAACATAATAACTACCACATTCTGTATATTCAAATTCTTGTTTAGAAATTTCTTTTACATCTGTCACCCATTGCTTATAATGTTGTAAACTTTTTAAACAAAGTAAAAAAAAATCATCTGGATCTTCTGCAATTTCTGAAAAAGGAGCAAGCATCCCAGCTGCTGCACCCGATGCTTGACCACCACATTCTACTTTTTCTAAAATCGTTACATGATGACCCCTTCTTTGTAATTCAAATGAAATCGCAAGGCCAATGACCCCACCACCAATGACAATGATTTCCTTTGACATTTCCATAATCACTCTTTTCCTTATAATGTATCTGTTAACGGGCTACTAGCAGTTGCATATTTCTTTTTCGGAATTCTTCCAGCTAAGTACGACGAACGTCCAGCTTCAATCGCGTATTTCATTGCTAATGCCATTTGTACGGGATCTTTTGCCTTTGCTACTGCTGTATTTAATAAAACAGCATCTGCTCCTAGTTCCATTGCATGGCACACATCTTTTGCTGAACCGATACCTGCATCAATAATGATGGGGACATTGGCTTCTTCGATAATTAACGATAAGTTATAAGGATTTAATAAACCAAGTCCTGTTCCAATTGGTGCCGCTCCTGGCATCACCGCTGCTGCTCCTGCTTCTTCTAAGCGTTTACAAAGAACAGGATCATCACTTGTGTAAGCAAAAACATGAAATCCTTCTTTTGCTAATTGTTCCGTTGCTTTTAATGTTTCAATCGGGTCTGGGAGCAATGTTTTTTCATGCACACTAATTTCCACTTTTACCCAATCGCTTAGTCCACTCGCTTTCGCTAATCTAGCAATACGAATCGCTTCATCAGCAGTTTTTGCTCCAGAAGTATTCGGCAAGTAAACAAATTCTTTTTCAAAGTGTTGTAAAATGGCATCTTCATCGGGATGTTCTAAATTGACACGTCGAATAGCAAAGGTTAACACGTCTGCTTCCGCTGCACGAATCGCTTCATTTTGAATAAAAGGGTTCGGATAACGACCTGTCCCTAGAAAAAAACGAGATTGTAATGTTTTACCACCAACGACAAGATCATCTTTCTTTTTCACTGTTCACATCTCCTATTTTTCATATGCGTCTATTTTTTGGATAAATTGTTCACATGTTTTCGTTACATTTTTACTTTCGACAATTTCACTAATCGCACAAATTCTTGTTGCTCCTGCACGTAACACTTGGTCTACGTTATGAAGTTTAATGCCTCCAATGGCAACAAACGGAATCGTAATTTCTTTCACTACTTCTTCAATATATTTTGTTGTTACCGGATCTACTACATCAACTTTACTTTTAGTAGGAAAAATTGGACCTACTCCAATATAATCCGCTCCGTTTTGTTGTGCTTCGCGAGCTTCTTCGATGCGATGCGTTGAGATTCCAATAATTTTATTAGGTCCTAAAATTTTTCTTGCTACTTGAAGTGGTAAATCCTCTTGTCCTAAATGAACCCCGTCTGCATCAACTGCTAATGCAACATCGACATAATCGTTAATCACAAAAGGTACCTCGTATTTTTCGGTTAATGCGCGTAACTGCAATGCTTTTTCATACACCTCTTTTTTGGAGCTATTTTTATCACGTAATTGAATAAAATCTGCTCCCCCACGAATTGCTTCTTCCATTACTTCTACCAATGGACGATTCGGGTGAAATTGTTCACCAGTAATCGCATAAAGTTTAAATTCCTTCATCCGATGAGCCTCCTATCTCAAATAAAAAAGCCGTTAAAAAACAAACGTAGGTTTTTTAACGGCTAATATATGCTATCAGTCGACTTCCCTACGCTGGTGTTAACCAGTTCAGGTTCATAGAGTTGAAGTTTCCCTCTCTCAGCCATATTGGCACCCCTAGTCTACTTTCTGTTATATTACATTCATTATGACAAAAAAAAACGAATCTTTCAACTAAACAGACCAAGACTCGCTAAAAATATCTTGAAAGTCTCTGCGGCCATTTTATCAAAATCGTCTAAAGGTAACGGATTTTCCCCACGGCCTACTTCAATCGTAAAACCAGGACGTCTATAGTGATGAATAAACCAATCACGAAACCCCGCATAACTATCGATTGTTTTCACTGCTTTATATCCACTTGCACGTTCTATTTCCGCTGCTATCCTTGTGGACTCTTCAGGTTCATGTCCTAAATATCCATAATAAAATTCTTCTCCTTGCGAATGGAACGCAACTAACCGATCAACTTGTTCTTGTTCCACAAGTTTAGCCATTGCAATCGATTCTGGCTCCGATAGGGGGGAATAACCTGGAAAGTCTCTAGGAGCAGGATGTTTCGGTTTTCTGTATTGTTCTTTTTCCCAACATGACGGATACTGATTATTTAAATCAACCCCACAAATATTAGCTTTCCAATGAGAAAAAGTATCGACTCCATTATTGACATAAGAAACATACGATTGAAAAGGACCGGCAGCTGGCAACCCTTTTATGACTAAATCAACCCCATCAGGATTAACCATTGGAACGATTGAAACTACTATCTCTTCATATAATACACGCATGTTTTTTTCTTTCCATTGTTCGTAATCGATTAACTGAAACACATATTCTTTTACAGCATTCATCAAAAGAGCAGATGTTATCCATTCATTCGCATGGAAGGACGCATTAAAATGTACAGTGCGTTTCCCTCTTCCGATTTTCAGTTCATAGATGGGATTATTTAACCGAGAGTAACCAATCACTTTTTTTTGAACAAACGGAAAAGCAGTACATAAAAATTGAATATGTTTTTCGCAAATTTTTGAATGATATGGTTGCTTTGTTTTCATCATTCTTTTAGAAACGGGCATTAAAATATTCCAATATGTTTCATCTACTTTATTATGTCGACAAAACCAGTCAGGATGTTGGTGATATTTCTCGACCGCTTCCTCTAGCTGTTCTCGTTTTACGATTTTTTTTGGAATATACCCAGGAATAGCCCACTTTTTTTGTTGCTTGTATGCATCTTCTAATAGAAAACTAGGAAGGTTAAAAAAATGCTGATAAGAAGACAACGCTTGCTCAAAAGACACCATCCTTCCCTCCAATCTTTTTCTTAGATAAAACCTGTCATTGCTTTTAATCTATGAAACAAAATAAAAAAAAGTCGTAAAGACAAGCTTTACGACTCTTTTTATTCATTATCATTTTGTTTATTACGATCGTAGAAACGAAGTAAATCACCGTAAATAACTTTATCAGATAATGCAAGTTGTTCATTTGCTTTTTCTATAAATGGTGTACACTTTGCATCTTCAATTTGTAATTTACTCTCTTTATCGTAACAATGATTTTGTGTGTAAACAAGTTCGTCTGTCACTACACTGCCATCACGGAAAGCAACAAATGAATCATGCTCTGGAGAAAGTAAATCAGAACCAAATTGAATTTCATTTTTTGTATCTACACCTAATAAGTTCATGATTGTTGGACGCATATCAATTTGCCCACCTACCGTATGAACAATTTGTCCTTTATTAGAACCTGGAATATGCACAATAAATGGAACACGTTGCAATTGCGCACTGTCTACTGGTGTAATTTCATGCCCTAAAATTTCAGCCATTGCTTTATTATGGTTTTCCGAAATGCCGTAATGATCCCCGTAAATGACAATAATGGAATTGTCATATAGCCCAGCTTCTTTTAATTTTTCAAAGAAAATTTTTATGGCTTCATCTGTGTAACGAACCGTTGTGAAATAACGATTTACTACTCCATCTTCCGTTGTGTATTCCGGAATCAGTTGATCTTCTGGATCATAATAAAACGGATGGTGGTTTGTTAATGTAATAAATTTTGTATAAAACGGTTGTTTTAATGTTTTTAAGTGTTCCACTGATTGTTCAAAAAACGGAATATCTTTCATTCCCCAGTTCACACTATTTTCGTCCGTAACATCATATTCTTCGTCACTAAAGAAATGATCGTAGCCTAATGAATCATACATGACATTTCGGTTCCAAAAACTTTTTCCGTTTGCATGAAGGGTAGCAGAATAGTATCCGTAATCTTTTAAAATAGTTGGTGTCGCATAATATTTATTTTGTCCGTGTGTAAAGAAAACTGCCCCACGAGGCATTGGATATAAAGAGTTTTCTAACATAAACTCTGCATCACTTGTTTTCCCTTGCCCTGTTTGATGATAAAAATTATCAAAGTACAGTGTGTCAGAATCACGGATTAAACTATTCACAAATGGTGTCACTTCTTGTCCATCAATTGTACGATCAATAACCATACTTTGTGTAGACTCCATCGAAATAACAATCACATTTCTACCTTTCCCAATACCAGTGTATGAATCATTTGGTTGTTTATAGTTCGCTTTTACATAGTTTTCGACATCTGTAATTTCACTACTATCTGCAAACGCACGTTGCGCTGTTGATTTTGATTGTAAAAACACATCATAAATATGATAGTTAAATGTTCCAATATTTTTTACAAGCATTTCTCGGTCAAAAGAACGAGTTAATAAATCAGGACGTTCTTTTTCCGCTAATGACAAGTTTACAAAAAATAGCGCCACTGCAGCAGCTAATACAATTAGTGCTTCTTTTTTTAGACCTTGAATAGAATGTGAGAATGTTTCACGGCGTACTAAGAATGCTAAAACGAGCACATCCACAAAAAGTAAAAAGTCTGTTGGCTCAATTAATTCTAAAATACTTCCACCTAACGCGCCAAAATTACTCGTTTGGAATAACAGTGGAATCGTAATAAAATCTTTAAAGAATCGATAGTAAACTGCATTCGCAAATAAAATAAACGTTCCTGTAAAACTAAAGAAAACAATTAATCGGTTTCTCCATTTTCCCGAAAAAAACAAACTAATTCCCAAAAATAATAAGGTTGTACTTAGTGGATTGAGAAATAGGATAAATTCTTGTGAACTCGAATCAATAGATATATTAAATTCTTTTTTATACACAATATATGTTTTGATCCACAATAAAATTGTGGCAATCAAAAACAATGATAATCGGGAAGATACTTTTTTAAACATAAACATCCCTCCAATAATAAAGCTGTTCCATTGCTCCATCAGATACTTCTTCATTTTCTTGTATCTACCTTTATACTAACATAACAAACTTTATAGTACTTTAATAAAATTTACAATAAATTAACTTTTGTTCATAATTGATATTATATCAATCTGAAAAAATAACGCAACAAAAACATATTTGAAATTTATGTCGAAAAAGGCATCTATCGCCTGGTTCATTTTTAATATGATTGTTCATAAAAAAAGACCTCCCCGCTATTTTAGCGAAAAGGTCTTCATCTATCTTTTTTTATTACTTTAAAGGAAATCCTTGCTTTGTTAAATAGTCTTTTATATATGTTCTTTTTGCCTCTTTAAGTGTATCTTTCATTTGATTTGTCCATGTTTCATTTCTTCTACCTTTCGTACGCTCAACATAATAAGCAGAAACGACTTCATCAAATTCATCTAATTGCTTTTTCAATGCTTCTTCATCTATTTGATACACATTTTCATGATAAGCAACAGACATTGGATAACGCGGACGTAAAATAGGGTCTTGTTCGGGGTAACCAACAGCTAATCCAAATAACGGTACAACATGTTTTGGTAGTTGTAACAATTCCGTTACTTCATGTAATTGATTACGTAATCCACCTATGTAACAAATACCTAACCCCATTGATTCACAAGCTAACGCTGCATTTTGAGCTGCTAAAGCAGCATCAATTACGCCGACCATAAACATTTCAGTCGATTCTAATGATTCGGTCATATCAATATTTTTCCATTCCGCTATCTTTTGATGGCGATATAAATCGGCACAAAATACAAAAAAGTGTCCATTTTGAGCAACATATTTTTGGTTTCCTGACAATACAGCTAATTGTTCCTTTTTGCCTTGTTCGGTTACTCCAATAATGGAATACGCTTGAATATAACTAGATGTTGATGCCATTTGTGCACATTCCACAATCGTATTAATTTGCTCCTTCGTTAATGACTCGTCTTTAAAGCGACGAATAGAGCGATGTTTCAACATACATTCAATCGTTTGATTCACGTTTATCCATCTCCTTTGCTATTTCATGTCGTACTATAAGTATCGCTTGTTGATATACAATCGGATCAATAAATTTTGCTACGTATCATTCTTTTATTTCCATCTCCATCAATTCTAAATCTCCAAGTCGATCTCCGACATATATAATAGTACCAAATTTTTTTAATAATTGCTGTATATCGTATACACTTTTCATCGATTTTTCTACCCCTCTATTAACGGTGAATATAAATAAGCATAAACGAGTTGTGCTGTTGCTTGTAATGAATCAACATGTGTCCGTTCATAAGAATGAGACGCATCAATGCCTGGACCAATTAATGCATGTTTTACATCAACTCCCGCTCGCATCGCACTAGATGCATCGCTCCCGTAATAAGGATAAATGTCCACTTGATATGGAATATGACGTTCTTTTGCTAAATCTGTTAGCTGTTTTCTAAACCCAAAATGATAAGGCCCAGAAGAATCTTTCGCACAAATGCTTACAGTATACTCATCTGTTGCTTGTCCATCCCCAATTGCTCCCATATCCACTGCTAAAAACTCGACTGTTTCTGTTGGAATCGAGCTATTTCCACCAAATCCAATCTCTTCATTGTTAGAGATAAGAAAATGTGTCGTGTATGGAAGCGGCCCATTTTCTTTTATGACTGGCAATAACGACAATAAAATAGCAACACTTGCTTTGTCATCTAAATGACGAGATTTGATAAATCCACTATTTGTATAAGAAAATCGCGGGTCAAAAGAAATAAAATCGCCTACTTGTATGCCGAGTTCCATTACTTCTTCTTTTGTTTGCACCTTTTCATCGATACGAATTTCCATATGTTGTTCATCACGGGGAAGTTCACCTGCATCTTTATAAACGTGAACGGATGATTCATGCATCACAATCGTTCCTGTATACGCCTTTCCTTCCATTGTATGAATCGTACAATATTCTCCTTCAATTGCGTGAAACCTAAATCCACCAATTAATGACATCACCAATCGGCCATTTGCTTTCATTTCTTTTACCATCGCACCCAATGTATCAACATGAGCTGTTACAACACGGTGGACATGTTCATTTTCTCCCGGAACCGTAACCCGTAATAACCCTTTATTTGTTTTTGTCATAGGAAATCCAAGCGACTGTATTTCTTTTTCAATTTGATGTATAATTGTTGCTGTAAAACCAGAAGGAGATGGAATATTTACTAATTTATCAATCCATCGTACAATTGCATCTGTTTCCATTTTCATCTTTCTATTCCCCCTATCCTCATTGTTGTTGTAGTTCTTCGTTGATTTTCTTTTCCAATTTTTTATATTTTTTCTCTTTCGTATTTAACCGTCTTGCATCTTCAATCGATTCTTTTGCTAATTGTAATTGCCCGGTTTTTTCATATGCATATGCTAAATTATAATGTGCTTCATGCATCGAACGTTGACGAACAATCGTTTCTCGAAAAAGCGGAATTGCTTTTTCATACTGTTTCTTATCTAATTCTAGATACCCTAATAAAAAATATACAGAAGCATCACTGTTTGGATTTTCTTTTATTGTTTTTGTTAATAAATCATATGCCTTCTCTTTTTCATCCCGTTCAATATATTCATATGCTACTTGTGCATTCGTTATAGGATCATATTTTTGAGGCGTTCCGATAAAACCATACCATAATAAACTGGATGTCAAGAGCGAAATCATTGCAATAGAAAGGGCACTATATGATAGTTGATAGTTTTTCTTTGGTAAGTGAACAATTGCAGATGCTAAAAAGCCACCAACTAATCCTCCTATATGTGCCGCATTATCAACCATTGGCATAATCATCCCAAATACAAGGTTGATCCCTAGAAGAAATAATACGTTCATACCCATTGTTTTAAAAAACAACTCTCGGTAGAATACACCAAAATATAAAAGGGCACCAAATAATCCAAAAATTGCGCCAGACGCACCTGCTGAAATAACAGGTGAAAATGCAAAGCTTGCAATGATACTAAAAATACCAGCTGTCATATAAATGACAAAAAAACGAAATGAACCGTATATTTTTTCGACAACAGTTCCTAAAAAATAAAGCGCCATCATATTTAATAAAATATGTAAAATGCCAATATGAAGAAACATTGGTGTTAGAAAACGCCACCATTCTCCTTCATAAATAGCTGGATTAAACTTTGCCCCCCAATCAATTAACGTTAATACACTCAAGGTGGAACCTTTCACTTCCATCATAATATAAACAATGGCACAAATGGTTAAAAAAATCATCGTCCAAATAGGCTTCCCATATGAAAAAACTTTTTGGGCTTCTTCATCAATCCCTATTTGTTTTCCTACTTCCGCCAATACTTTTTGACGGATCATCCGCGTATCCGTTAAAGCTGAAAATTCACTTTCTTGAAAAGGCGGACTCAATTTCGCCTCTTCTATAAGTCGTTCTAGGTCTTGTGGACATTGATATAATTTAATCGTATATTGTTCATCAGCCACCGCATAACGAGTAGATTGTTTTACCATTCCTGTATATACAATAAAAACAGAGTCAATTTTTTGATTAAATACTAACTGTACTTGTCTAGCCATACGAATCGTCTTACCTTCAAAATTAGCCTCTACATTTCCTTGAATGACTCGAAATAGTTGATTCTTTTTCATCAACCATGCTTCTTTTTCGTTTTTATGTAGCATTATTACTTGTGCTTTTTCTTTATAAATGAGTTGATGCAGCGTATGCCAAAATAATTTGGATTCTGTATCTTTCAAATATGTCACCTCATCGCTTGATTTTCATCATCCAATTCCATTTTTATCTTCATGGAAAACAAATTAATCCTTATGCAAAGTTCTTTTTTATTATACCAATAAATTCATCAAAACAAAAAAAGATACACGAATCACTGTGTATCTTTTTTGTTTACGCTAGGAACAGAAAAACCTATATATCCAAACAAAATCGTCAATAATGGAGAGAGTGTTAAAAAGAATGCAAATAAGGCATATTCTACTACTGGTACACCTAATGTGTGTGCAAAAAACGCTCCACTGACTCCCCATGGTATGAGGGGATTTACTAATGTTCCAGCGTCTTCTAATGTCCGCGATAAATTTTTTAATTGTAACCCAGCTTTTTCATAATATTCTTTAAATGTTTGTCCAGGTAATAAAATCGATAAGTATTGCTCACCAGTTAAAATATTGACACCAATCGCTGATAAAGCTGTAGAAGCAATAAGATGACCTCGTTTTTGTAAATGTTCTGTTAACTTTTCAATTAACGTTTGAATAATTTGCAACTCCCTGAGTAACCCACCGAAAGCTAAAGCAATCATAATTAACGCGACCGATGGCATCATATTTAAAAGCCCACCCCTATTGACAATTCCATCAACAATTTCATTCCCTGTTGTTAATTGATACCCTTTTTGCAAATAACTTATCATCGTATGAAGAGACATTGATCCTTGTACGAAAAACGTCGTAAGAAGAGCTGAAAAAATACCAAAAATAATGGTAACGACTGTTGGTATACGTTTCACTGCTAAAAAAATAACGAAAAGCGGTGAAAGAAGTGTCCAATACGAAATCGTAAAGTGGGTTGTTAATGTTTCTTTTACATCTTTCATGGAAGTGGCAGCTGAAGAACCTACTGTATCTATTCCAATCATCCAATACAATAATGCCGTAATCAATAAAGCTGGAACTGTTGTATATAATAAATGACGAATGTGAGTGAATAAATCGACTCCAACTATTCCCGGTGCAAAGTTGGTAGTATCAGATAATGGAGACATTTTATCTCCGAAAGCAGCACCAGAAACGACCGCACCAGCAGCCAATGCAGGATTAATACCAAGACCAGCCGCAATTCCCATTAAAGCTACCCCGACTGTACTAATCGTTGTAAAAGAACTTCCGGTAAACGTAGAAACTAAAATGGTAACAAGCAAGACACTTAATGTAAAGTAAGTGGGAGAAATCGTTTCAAAACCAATATACATTAAAGTAGGAACCGTTCCACTCATCATCCAAGCAGAAATTAACATACCGATTACCATTAAAATTAAAATGGGTTTTAATCCATAACTAATGCCATCCATTAATGCTTTTTCTAACTGTTCATAGGAATAGCCTTTTTTTATTCCAAAAAGAATTAATACAACGATACTTACAATCAGTGGAATATGCGGTTCTACTTTCAACATAAAAATACTTAAAAATAACAAAATAATCATACTTAATGTGACCAAAAATGCTTCAGAAAAAGTAAAAACTTTTTTCATGGACGTAATTCCTTTCAACGCAAAACTGCTTTAAAACAATATCGCTTTTATGTACTAAAAGAAGCATACCGAAAGAAGGAAAACACGTCAATCATCTGAAAAACATCAAGAAAAGTCCCTATTTTCAGACTATTTTTTGAAAAGAGGCGAGGCTTCGCTAAGCATTATCAAACATAAGAAGGATTATTAAATGTAGGGAATCTTCTCATCAACGTAAATAAAAAGCACAGAACATCTACTCACCACTTTTTTGAAGTGCCATCCGTAAACAACGTTCCGTGCGGATAGAACAATTCATCCTTTTTGTTAATTTCCTTATCTACTCTTTTAACATGTTTCTTTCACGATGATTGTTTTTGTCTCTGTTAATATTGTCTGAACTGGAATATCATGATCATCTTTTGGAACATTCGGGATTAGCTGTTGGTCTAAACAAAGGCTTACGGTTAATCCACGATATTTTTGTAAAAACCGATCATAATATCCACCACCATATCCAATACGATATCCATTTTTATCAAAACAAACACCTGGAACAACAACTAAATCAATCACTTCGTTAGTAATAAGTTCACTTTTCTCTTCGTTAGGCTCTTTTAACCCCATAAAACTGTCTTCTAGTTGCCGAAAATCGTTCAAACGATAAAACTCCATTTCTCTCGTTTTTGGACGACATTTTGGAACAACAACTTGAATCTGATGATTCCAAGCAAATCGAATAAGCCGATATGTATCGATTTCCCGATGATGCGAAATAGTTATAGCCATCGTTTTAATTTGATGTACAGATAACCATTGCGTAAACCGATGAAAAATTTGTTGATTTTTCTCTTCAAATATTTTATCTGAAACAGTAGCTAATGCATGCAACATATTTTCTCGAATTTCCTTTTTTGACATAGGTCACCACTCCTCTATCCATTTGCTATTTTTATAAAAGAAAACAACAGGTGAATATTCACCTGTTGTTTGGACATTACATTATTTTACTTCACGATGTAATGTATGTTTTTTTAATTTTGGACAATATTTTTTTAATTCTAAACGTTCAGGATTCGTACGTTTATTTTTTGTAGTAATATAATTACGCTCACCAGATTCTGTGCAAGCTAAAGTAATTTGTACACGCATATTTATCCCTCCTCGCGACTAAAAGTAAAATGGTTTAAGACATTCACGACAAATAGACTTTTCTATATTAGCAAAGAACCTTAAAAGTTTCAAGTATCATTCATTCAAATCGTAATGTTTTCCTTTAACGAGATACACAACATGTTCTGCAATATTGGTAACATGATCCGCATATCGTTCAATATGGCGAGCGATAAATGCATACTCTGTTTGAATTTCTAATGTCTCTGTTTGGATGGTAGACGTAATAGTCGAAATAAACTGTTCATATAACACGTCAATATCATCATCTATTTTGGATGCTCGTTTTGCTAATGAAGCATCTTGATTTTTAAAAGCTTCCATTGTGTCATCTAACATTATAAGTGCTAAATCAGCCATTTTATAAATTTCTTCATTCATAACCGCCGGAACTTCATATGAACCGATTCGAACAACTGCACGTGAAATATTTACCGCTAAATCTGCCATCCGTTCTAATTCATATGAAATCTTGATAATAGAAATAATAAATCGTAAATCAATTGCTACTGGCTGCTGTTTAGCGATAATTAAAATTGCATCTTCATTAATGCTAAGTTCTTTATTATTGATTACACAATCGTGTTCAATAATTTCTTTTGCAAGCGTATGATCATGGTTTTTTAGTGCATCCATTGCTTTTTGAAATGCCTCTTTTGTTTCGTTGTTTAATTTTAATAAAGAATTGGACAGCCCTTCAAGCTGCCCAATAAAGTTTTCGCGTTTTACCATCCGTTTTCCCCCACTCTACGTTTTACCTATACACTAGGAAAACTTTGTATCATCTGTTTACTAAATATTTTTTATCCAAAACGTCCAGTGATGTAATCTTCTGTACGTTTGTCACTAGGGTTTGAAAATAATTGATCAGTATTAGAATATTCAATTACTTCTCCTGATAAAAAGAAAGCTGTTTTGTGAGAAATACGAGCCGCTTGTTGCATGTTATGTGTAACCATTATAATGCTAAATTTCTCGCTTAATTCCTGAGCTAATTCTTCAATTTTTAATGTTGAAATTGGATCTAACGCACTTGTAGGTTCATCCATTAAAATAACATCTGGTTCAATTGCTAAACAGCGTGCAATGCAAAGGCGTTGTTGTTGCCCACCAGATAGACCATACGCATTTTCATGCAGACGATCTTTAACTTCATCCCAAATCGCTGCCCCTTTTAAACTTGTTTCTACAATTTCATCTAAAATTTTTTTATCGCGAATACCGTGCAATTTCGGACCATATGCAACATTCTCATAAATGGATTTTGGAAAAGGATTGGGTTTTTGAAAAACCATCCCTACTTGTGTTCGTAATTCCTCTACACGATAAGATGGATCAAAAATGTTACGTCCTCGATATAACACTTCCCCACTTGTACGAACGACTGGAATCATTTCAACCATTCTGTTTAACACTTTAATAAAAGTTGATTTTCCACATCCTGATGGACCAATAATGGCAGTAATTTGTTTTTCTTTCACATCTAATTCAATATTTTTTAATGCTTGATCTTCCCCGTACCATAAGTTTAAGTTTTTAACGGACATCACTGTATTTTCATTTCCTGATGTCACAGTGTTTTTTTGATTATCCACTACTAATTGCATACTAGCTCCTCCTCAAAACTTTCTATTATTTTAGTATCTCTTTTGAAATTTATTTCGAATAAATACGGCAATGGAATTCATGATAATTAATATTCCTAATAAAACAATGATTCCAGCTGCAGCTACACTTTGGAACTCCTCTTGCGGTCTACTTGTCCAGTTATAAATTTGTATTGGCAACACAGTAAAACCTGATAGTAAATTTTCTGGTAAAAAGGCAACGAATGAAAATGCTCCGATAACGATTAATGGTGCTGTTTCACCGATTGCTCGCGATAAAGCTAAGATCGTTCCTGTTAAAATGCCAGGTAATGCGGCTGGAAAAATAATTTTTCGAATCGTTTGCCATTTTGTTGCACCCATACCAAACGAAGCTTCTTTTAATTCTTTTGGTACTGCACGAATTGCTTCTTGAGCAGCTACTACAATGATAGGTAAAATTAACAAACTCATTGTCAATCCACCCGCTAAAATACTACGTCCAAATCCTAATGTACGAACAAATACTGTTAACCCTAATAAACCGAATACAATAGATGGAACACCAGCTAAGTTAGCAATGTTTAATTGAATAAAACGTGTCAGTTTATTTTTCGGTGCATATTCCTCTAAGTAAATAGCACAACCAACTCCTAAAATAAACGAAACAGGGGCAACAATTGCAATCAACCATAGCGATCCAACTAACGCAGCTTTAATTCCACTAGCTTCTGGTCGTCTAGAAGCGAAATTTTGGAAAAACTCCAAATTAATATAGCCAATTCCTTGAGTCAATATCCGATATAATAGAATTCCAAGAACGATTAATGAAAATGATGTTGCAGTAATAAATAATACTTTAAAAAATTGATTCTTTACTAATCGTTTGGAAATTCTTCCTTGAACTTCTTCCTTATCAATAAAATTCATCGTTTAATACTCCTCTCTAAAGCGTCGAGAAATATATTGTGCTAGTAAGTTCATTAGTAAAGTGAACACAAATAATGTCATCCCAACTGCATAAATACTATAGTAAATGGTTGTTCCGTAACCTGAGTCACCTTGACTAACCTGAACAATGTAAGCAGTCATCGTTTGAATTGATTGTGTTACATCAAACGCTAAAACAGGATTCGATCCCCCAGCTACTGTAACGATCATCGTTTCACCAATCGCCCTTGAAATACCAAGAACAAACGAAGACATAATCCCTGATAAAGCTGCAGGAATTACCACTTTCATTGTTACTTCAAACTTCGTAGCACCGAGCGCTAATGCTCCTTCGCGCATTGCATTAGGCACTGAACTCATTGCATCTTCTGATAAAGAAGCGATCATAGGAATAATCATAATTCCTACCACGATTCCTGGACTAAGCGCATTAAAAATAGATAAGTTCGGAATAACCTTTTGTAACATTGGCGTTACAAAAGTTAATGCAAAGAATCCATAAACAATCGTTGGGACACCCGCCAACACTTCTAAAATAGGTTTAACCGTACGGCGCACTTTATCGGAAGCATATTCACTCAAATAAATAGCCGCTCCAAGACCAATTGGAACTGCAACTATCATTGCAATAATAGCTACCATTAATGTTCCGCTAATTAATGGTAATATTCCATAACTAGGATTCACATCAGAAAACGGGAACCATTCTTTACTAGTAAAATATTCTAAAAATGAAACCTTTGTAAAAAATGTAATCGTTTCGAATAATAAAGTAAAAACGATTCCTAATGTCGTTAATACAGAAATAAAAGCAGTAAGAAAAAGTAAAACTGGAACTGCTTTTTCTACAAGAACCGACAACCCTCTACCTTTCTGTTTTTTTTCTTGTATCATTTTATTGATGGATAATGATGACTGAAAGTCTTTTACTGAGTCCATGTATGTTTCCCCTTTCACCAACGAATGGCTTTACAATAGTGAAGGTGAGAAGGGCTAACCCCTATCTCACCTTAGCACCTTACTTCACAGCATCTTCAATTGCTTTTTTGTTTGCCTCATATTTATCTTCTGGCATTTTTACATAACCAACTTCTTCTGCTAAATCTCCAGCATTTTCATTCATAAAATCAATAAAGTCTTTTACTTCAGCTTTCTCTAAAGATTTTACATTTACATATGTGAATAATGGACGAGAAAGTGGTGCATATTCACCGTTATTAATTGTTTCTTTTGTTGGTTCAACTGCTTTTCCGCTTTCACCAACGATTGGAACTACTTTTAATTTGTCTTTATTTTCTTCGTAGTATGCAAATCCAAAAAATCCGATTGCATTTTTATCACCAGATACACCAGTTACTAATACGTTGTCATCTTCAGAACGTTGTGCATCTTTTTTCATTTCTTTTTCTTCTAAAATTACTTCATCAAAATAATCATACGTACCAGAATCAGTTCCTGGGCTATAAATTTTAATTGGTTCGTTTGGCCATCCTGCACGAACGTCTGCCCATGTTTTTGCTTCGCTTTCTTCTAAGAAGATTTTACGTAATTCATCAAGTGTTAATTGATCAATAAAATCATTTTCTTTATTTACTACTACTGAAATACCATCATATGCAACATTTAATTCCAAAAACTCAATGTCATTTTCTTCTGCTGCTTTTTTCTCTTCGTCTTTCATTGGACGAGATGCATTTGATAAGTCTGTTTCACCTTTTGTAAATTTCTCCATTCCACCACCAGTTCCAGAAACACCAACTGGCGCTTTTACATCAGGTTGCTCAGCTAAATATTCTTCCGCAACAGCTTCCATAATTGGCGCAACTGTTGAAGATCCATCAATGCGAACTTCCCCGCTTAATTTTTTGCCATCTGCTGCACCTTTTTCTTCGTTGTTTCCACATGCAGCAACAACGACTAGAAGGGCACTCATTACTAGCGCTAAGAAAATAGATTTTACATTCTTCACTTTTTGTTCCTCCTGATCCTTTTGGTTTTTGTTGAATATAAAACTATGTATGAAGTTGTCTTGTTCTATTATTAGATTAATCGTTGATTGTTAAACACGTTTTAATTGAATGTAAAGAATGTGTAAATTTAAATAAAAAACAAAAAAAAACGAAGCACTCTTCTCTTCGAGTACTTCGTTTTTTTATTCATCTTTCTCATCAATAATAGGTTCTTTATCTGATTTTTCCGGAATTCCTTGTACGCCATTGCTTGCTTCTTTTAATTCAAAATAAGCATCTAGAATAGCCATCCCCAATACCTGATTGGCATTTTTACTGTCTCGATACGGTAACACGAGAGAAAAAGCAACTTCTGGATCTTCAAATGGAGCATAGCCTATTAAAGTAGAGTTATATGTCCATGATCCGTTTACAAATGTTTGGGCGGTTCCTGTTTTTCCTGCTGCATCATAGGGTTTATTGGAAAAAGAACGAGCTGTACCTTGTGAGCCATGATAAACAAGATAAAACCCTCTCTGAACTCGTTTTAATTCTTCTTCGGTCACATTAATCTTATTTAATGCGACTGGATTATGTTGAAAAACAATTTGTTCCCCGTCATTCGGGTTAATAGCTGGTTGGGTAATTTGTTTTACAAGCTGTGGTTTTACCCGATACCCACCGTTTGCAATTGTAGATACATATTGCGCCATTTGCATTGGTGTATAAGTATCTAATTGACCGATAGATAAGTCAATTAATTTTCCTGGTTCTTTTGGGTTAAAATCTGAACGGTACCCTGTTGCTTCATTAGGTAAATCAATACCAGTAGGTACACCTAATCCAAATTCATTAAAATGTTTTCTCATTAAATCATATGCTTCTTCTTTAATCGGTAGTGGAGCACCGTAACGATATTCCACTCCAGCTAGAGCCATCGTCACTTTAAACATATAGACGTTCGAAGACACTTCTAATGCTTTTACATCACTAATAGACCCAAAATTTTTATATGATTTTTTTTCAGGTGTACCAGCAATTTTTATTGGAGCATCATATAAAACAGTTCCTGGTTGAATAGCGCCAGTTTGGTAACCAGTTAAAATAGTTGCTCCTTTGACAGTAGAACCCATTTCAAACGAATTATAAATGGTACCGATTGCAGCATCTTCATACTTGCCATTTCTCGCTTTTTTTCCAGCTAACGCTAACACTTCTCCGGTTTTCGGGTTCATCATCACGACATACCCTTCCCGAACACCATATTGCGCTAGAACAGAAGATAAACTTTGCTCCACACGTTGTTGTAGGTCCATATCAATTGTTAACATTAAATTACTACCTGATTGGCCTGGTTTTGTGCCGACACTTTTTCCTTCTTTATTCACTTTACTATATATTTCTTCACTTTTTTTCCCACTTAGTACATCTTCATAATATTGCTCAATATAACTTTGTCCTACTTTATCATTTAAACTGTATCCACGTGTTTCGTAATAATCACGTTGTTCTTTTGGAATTTCTTTAATCGTACCTAAAAACGAACGGAACGTTTCACCGTACGGATATTTTCGGTTCGAATCCATTTGAACTTCTATTCCCGAAAAGAAACCTAATTTTTCTGAAATCCGGGCTACCTCCTCGTTTGTTAAGCCACGTTTAATGACTTGTGATCCTTGAGCATATCCTTGTTGGATTCTGGAAAAAATCATCGCTAACTGATGGTCTTCTTCATTTAACGATGCCAACTCGTCTTCTGTAATGACATCAATTAGCTTATTATACTTTTCTTTATCGTTTAATTTTTTTCGTTGTTCATTCGTTAATTTTTTTTCGTACGCTTCGTCTAAATCTTTAAAACGAGTTAAGATATAATAATCTTTCAAATCGCGTTCTTTTACTTTTTCCGTATCTACATCAATTAATGTAGAAATTTCTTTTGACATATCTAATCGTTCTGTTTGCGTTAATGATTGTGTTTTCGTATACACTAATTCATATAATGGCTCATTTTCCACAACAGGCCTACCATACCGGTCAACCATCACTCCACGTGGTACAGATTTTTTTACAACTATATTTTCCGATGCTTCTACTTCTCTTCGGTATTCTTCCCCTTTTACAATTTGCATATATCCAATGCGCAAAATTAAAACGGAAAAAAACAAAAAGACAAGAAAAAATAACACATTCAACCGAATAAATAATATATTTTTTTTCTTTTTCTTTTTTTCCATAATGTTCTCCTCTCCTACTTTACTTTTATATCTAATGGTAAATGACGAATCGCTACATAAATCAACCAATAGCTAGCACCAACGATTATTAATGGATAATAAAAAAAAGATTCATTCCATGCTAAAAAACAAATAAAAATAAACACAGAACATAATCGCCCGCCATTTAGCAAAAAATCGCGACTAACTAAATATTCTACACGGTGAGTCGCACCATCTTTTTCTTTGCCTATTATATCATAAGTTAAAGAGATAAATGGCACGAGTACGAGTGGGTATCCAATCGAAATAAATAAAGCGTATATATATAATAATGGGGGTTGAACTTGAAAAACAATAAAAAAAGCAGAAAGAAATAAAATCATCCCACCGATAAAAATTGATTTTTTATACCATTGTTTTTTTAACCTTTTTCCAACCATATAATACGTGATAAAAGATAAAAAAGATTGCACAAATGAATACATGCCAACTTCCCATTCTTTATTCGTTAAAACAAAAATATAAATAATGATGACAAAAGAGTATGTCCCTTCTCGTAATCCCTGCAAAAAAAAGCCAACTGACAACTTTCTCCACGTTTGTCCTGCATGTTTTTTTAACCAAATTTTTGAAATTTCAAATTTCTTTTTATATCCCTTTCGAATAAAAAAATGACTTCCAACTATCGCAAGAAAAAATAAACAAAGAGAGAGCATAAAGGCATACATATACCCTTGTGAATGAAACCTTTTGATAACGTAACCAGAAAGCAAAGGTCCAAACATCCCAGATAATGACGTCCATGCCCCAAACCAACCATTAAACACTTTTCTTGTATTTGGTTCTGTTATTTCAAATGTTAACACATTATACGATAACCAAAATAAACCGAGCCCTCCACCTAATAGTACTCCTAAAAGTACCATATATTGATTCGCTTCTGTTCCTAAAAATAAAACCGTTATGTAAAAAATAACTAACAACGTAATGCCAAAACGTAAAAGCCATTTCCGATCTAAATAACTAGATAAACACCCACCAATAAAAAATGTCGCCATTTGCATGGCATAAATAATTGCCTGATATTTTGCCATGACCATCCACTCTTTTGTTTGTTTCCATAAATAAACATTTACAAAAGAAGAGGAAATGGCCATTGCAAAAGAGAAAAGAATACCAATGATTATAAGCAAGTAAAAATCTTGTTTATGTTCTTTACGGTTACGATAAAATTCTTTTCGCATCGTTTAAACTCCCCTTTACTTATCAGAAATAGTGTTTGTTTTGGGGAGTAATTTATGCACTACATTCCACTAAATCAAGAAAGCTGAATCTTGTTAGATTCAGCTTTGTATCTTACTTATTTATTATTTTGCTTGCGCGTAACGTTTTGCAACTTCATCCCAGTTTACAACATTCCAGAATGCAGCGATATAATCTGGACGTTTGTTTTGGAATTTTAAGTAGTAAGCATGTTCCCAAACATCTAGACCTAAAATAGGTGTTTTACCTTCTGAAATAGGAGTATCTTGGTTTGGTGTGCTTGTTACTTCTAATGCACCATTATTAACAACTAACCAAGCCCAACCAGATCCGAAACGGCCTGCTGCTGCTGCAGAAAATTGTTCTTTAAATGCATCGAAGCTTCCAAAAGCTTTTGTAATTGCTTCTGCTAATTCACCAGTTGGTGCACCACCAGCGTTTGGTGCCATGATTTCCCAGAATAATGTATGGTTAAAATGACCACCACCGTTATTACGAACTGCTGTCCGAGCAGCTTCTGGAACTGCATCTAAATTTGTTAATAATTCTTCTAAAGATTTCGCTTCTAATTCACTGTTACCAGCGATTGCCTCGTTTAATTTTGTTACATACGTATTATGGTGTTTCGTATGATGAATTTCCATAGTACGCGCATCGATATGAGGTTCTAATGCATCATAAGCATAAGGTAATTTTGGTAGTTCATGTTTAGCCATAGTAAATCTCCTCCTTAAAAATATGTAGCCTTTTACTTTTTAAACTTAATAAACAACTATGTTTAATAAGTCCATACCTTTACAGTATCAAATTTTCCTTAAACATTCAAATAATAAACATTATTTTCTTTTATTTTTTTATTTTAGCCTTTCTTTATAAAAATATGCTATTGTAAAAGCAAAAAAGCTTTCCTCTAAAATGAGGAAAGCTTGTATTACTTAAAAATGGTGGCTCGAGACGGAATCGAACCGCCGACACGAGGATTTTCAGTCCTCTGCTCTACCGACTGAGCTATCGAGCCATTTGGTTGCGGGGACAGGATTTGAACCTGCGACCTTCGGGTTATGAGCCCGACGAGCTACCAGACTGCTCCACCCCGCGATAATATGAAATTGTAATGGCGGAGGAAGAGGGATTCGAACCCCCGCGAGCCGTTAAGCCCCTGTCGGTTTTCAAGACCGATCCCTTCAGCCAGACTTGGGTATTCCTCCGTAAACTAAATTATTCACTTGGTGGACCCTGTAGGACTCGAACCTACGACCGGACGGTTATGAGCCGTCTGCTCTAACCAGCTGAGCTAAGGGTCCAGATGATTTATGGGGCGATTAGTGGGAATCGAACCCACGGATGCCGGAGCCACAATCCGGTGCGTTAACCACTTCGCCATAACCGCCATATTAGTGGTAGCGGCGGAGGGGATCGAACCCCCGACCTCACGGGTATGAACCGTACGCTCTAGCCAGCTGAGCTACACCGCCATTTTTGGCTCCACAGGTAGGATTCGAACCTACGACCGATCGGTTAACAGCCGATTGCTCTACCACTGAGCTACTGTGGAATAAGGATTAATTATTTGCGACATATATTAATGTATCATCAAAAAATATCAAAGTCAATAGTTTTTTTGTTTTTTTTATAAATTCAGCTTCAAACTGAGTAAATACTCTGCTTGAAGCTGATGGTTAGTCTATAATTTCTTGCGCAATATTACTTGCATGATCTCCGATTCGTTCTAAATTACTAATAATATCTACAAACACAATTCCCGCAGAACCAGAACATGCTCCTTCGTTTAATCGTTGAATATGTTGTTTGCGAAGCGTCCGTTCCATTGTATCAATTTGTTCTTCTTTCAATAGAACTAATTTTGCTTTCTCTCTATCGCTTTTTTGAAGCGATTCAATCACTTCTTCTAACATACTAAGAGCTAAATAGAACATTTCATCTAATTCATGTTCTGCTTGTTCCGATAATCTTACTTTATTCGCAAATTTATACGTTGAAAGTTCAGTAATATTTTCTACATGATCCCCAACTCGCTCAATGTCTCGAACAGAATTCATTAACATAAAATGAAATTCTGATTCTCCTTGAGCTAAAGAAGCTGCAGAAACTTTCACAAGATAATCTGTAATCTTTCTATCTAAATTATTAATTGCTTCCTCTATTTGTTTTGCTACTTCTAGATGTTTTTTCTGATTTGTTTTTAAATAACTATGAGCCTCTTCTAATCCTTTTTTTGAAAACTCTGCCATCCGAATCACTTCTTGTTTTGCTTGTCCAAGTGCAATAGATGGAGATTTTTCAATAAATACAGGATCTAAATGATGTGGTTTGGAATCAATAATTGTCTCTTCACCTGGAATGAGTTTCGTTACAATTAACGCCAGAAAACCTATAAAAGGAAATTGAATGATTGTATTCGTTATATTAAATGTTCCATGTGCAAATGCGATTGTCATTGGTCGATTTAAATCGAGTGCCGTTTGAATAAACTGGATAAAATCAGTATAGAACCCTAAAATAAGAAGAAAAACAACCGTACCAATAATATTAAATAAGACGTGCGTTAACGCTGCTCTTCTTGCAGCAATCGTTGCCCCAAGACTTGCCAATACTGCCGTAATAGTTGTTCCAATATTATCCCCGAACAATACAGGTAAAGCTGCTTGTAAAGAAATCGCTTGCTGATCAAACAATTGTTGTAGAATACCAATCGTTGCACTGGAACTTTGAACGATTAATGTAAAAATAGTACCAACCATAACACCTAGAACTGGACTATGACTCATATCGACCATTAAATCCTGAAATACTTGAAATTCCCGAAGTGGTTTCATGCCTTCTCCCATTGTTTCCAATCCATAAAAAAGAGCACCAAAACCAAAAATAACTTGTCCAAATGCATTTGCTTTTGCATTATTAAAGAAAAAAATAAGCAGGGCACCTACTGCGATAATTGGAAGCGAATATTCGGCTACATCTACCCCAATAATAAACGCTGTAACGGTCGTTCCAATATTTGCCCCCATAATAATGCCAATTGCTTGTCGCAATGTCATAAAACCTGCATTAACAAGCCCAACTGTTAACACCGTTGTTGCGGAGCTACTTTGAATTAGTGCTGTGACGATAATTCCAGCTAAAACGCCCATCAATGGATTGGAAGTATACTTATCAAGAATTTCTCTTAATCGATTACCTGCTGCCTTCTGTAAGCCATCCCCCATAAATTTAATACCAAACAAAAAAATCCCTAGACCACCAATAAACTCAAAAATCATCCTTTGAACGTCTACTTCCACAACGGTTCATCTCCCTAAAATGTGTTAATTAGCGTCTTTCGAAATATGTACCATTACTTATTATTTATGATTCATTCCTTAATGTAAAGGAAATGTTAAGTTTTTATTAAAAGGAAATCTTTCTATCGTTATTTTTTTCAAAAACCGTTGTAAAAAAACACTACGTCTTTTGTGTTTGAAACTTTTCACTCCCCTTTTCTACCATATTAAAAAGCAACAGATGTTCACATTTAATGACTGCTATTGTCGATTCTTAAAGTATTATGTAAGATAGAAATATTGCATGAAATAAGGAGGTTTCTATGAATATTTTTATTCAACTTATAAAAAGTTTGTATTCCCCCAAAATAATTAGTCGTTTTCGTTTTCATTCTATGGGGCGAGCTATTGGTTATACATTTCTCATTGTTTTTCTTTTTTCGATTCCACAATACATCATGATTTATGTAGCAACAAATGTATTTTCAAATGAAGTTACACGAACTCTGAATACAATTGGTGATTTAAAAATTGTAGATGGTGAACTTCATACTTCTTCCAAAGATTCATTTGTAGATGAAAAAAACGGAAGCACTATTGCTTTTTTTCCAGTAGAAACTGATATGCCAAAGGATATTGCTCCTCCAAAATATGGGGTCATTATTTTAAAAAATCAATTTATTATTTATGAACAAGGAAAAGCTAGAAACTTTTCTTATGATATGCTACCGCCAACAATTACGTCTCAAGATGTTAAAAGTTTTTTTAATAACTCAATGGGCTTCGTTTATTTATTAGTAACATTATTAATTGTATTTATTTATCTTTTAACAACATTTAACCAATTTATCCTCATTGCTGTATTTGCACTTTTAGGTTATTTATTTTCCAAAATCGCACATCGAAAAATAAATGGAAAGCAGATATGGATTTTAACTACTTTTGCCTTAACATTACCAACACTGTTTACTTCTATTTTTCCTTACTTTGGAATTGATTCTGTCACTTTATTTATTATTTACCTTGTTAGCGCAATCGTGATGGTAAGCATGTCCATTCTATCTCTTCCCAAACCAACAAAACAACCGACATCATGACGATGTCGGTTGTTTCATTAATCCTTCACTAATGGTGAATAATTCTTTTCCGATAGCATTTGTTTGTTGAAATTGTTTTTCTTGCTCTTTCGAAATCCACTTCATTTTCACCGATTGTTGTAACGTTTGTTCTGATGTTTCTTTCACTTGTTCCATTGATTTTAAAACCTCTGGTAAAACACATTGGAATTGATCCACCATTTTTTCAACTTCTACCATTTCATGATTCATTTGTTTAATCGCCTGAATTAACGTATTGAAAACGACTTCTGTTTGCTTTGTCGTTTGTTTATACTCCATTAACTCTTCTTTCATTTGTTCTACTTCTATTGTTATTTTCGATGTAACATCTAGCATATGATGAACCGTTTCTGCTATTTTTTTTGTGGCCGTTTTCGATTCTGTTGCTAGTTTTTGAACCTCTTTTGCGACAACAATAAAACCTTTTCCTGCTTCTCCAGCATGCGTTGCCTCTATAGTAGCATTTAATGCTAATAAGTGGGTTTGTTCAGAAATCATCTGAATCCACTCCACAACGGAAGTGATTTCTTTTGAAAAATGATTAATGTGGTTGATTGTTTGCTCTACTTGATAAAATTTCTCCATAAATGATGCAATTTCACAAGACATTCGTTTTACTTCTTCTTCCCCGCTAATAGCCGATTTGTTCATTTGCGTATGATTGACGACCATTCCTTCGATATGATGCACTAATTGAGAAGAGGAGTTTGAAATTAATGCTAATTTTTCAAGATGCTCATGTGATTTCTGTACACTTTTTTGTACAGTGCTATCTACATTATCAATTATTTCTAGCAATGTTTCATTCGAATCATTCGTTTCATAATACGCGTTTTGCAAACGATTACTCGTTTTATTTAAACAAGACGTTGTTTGCTCCATTCGTTCAATCATTTGTTTCATATGTAAAAGCATTTGGTTAAAACTAATCATTAATGATTTAATCTCTTTAGAAGATGGGGTAACCTCTACAAACCTATGTAAATCACCGTTTCTAACTGCTTTCATCACTTGTCGTAATTTCAATAAAGGTTCCGTTACTTTTCTTACAAAAAAAATCATAACAATAGATCCAATGAACATGCTAACAAAAACAACCATCATAGTATATTTCTTTTGTTGTTCGAGTCCTGTTAGATAACTTTTCGTTTCTGTCACCAATACATAATATCCATTTAACTCTTGTATTTTTTTCGTTGTAATCGTATAATCTATCGAATTATTAGTAACATAAAAGACATCCCCAGATGATTCACCTGATTGCTTAGAAATTTTTTTAGCAAATGATGAATCGATTGTCTTTTTGTTACTTAACGATTCTAATTGATTATCTTTTAATAAATAAGCATCCGAACGAATTCCTTCCTGCATTAAATTCACTATCTGTACACGGGAAATTTTTTTCACTTGTTGATCAAATAAATCATCATTGTTTACATATGCATATTTAATATTTTGGATCGTATCATTCATCATCACAACTTCTCGTTTAAGACGATTTTCCATAATTGTATCAATCGTATTTTTTGTTTGGAAATATCCTATTGCCCCAACTACTGTCAAGCTCGAAATAAATAATAGTAAAAAAACAAGCAACAGTTGTGTTCGTAAGCGTAAAGTATGAAAAAAGCTATCTTTCCGTTGTGCTTGTTCATCCATGTTAATCACCTCACGTTTGATTATGACAGCCAAAAGTAAAGGAAGTATTAATTATTTGTAAAGAAAATAGGCACAAAAATAAGTAGGCATAAGAGTTCCCTCCTATGCCTACTATATTACTTACTAAAGAATGCTTTAATTTTATCAATTAATTGGATAAACCAATCGATGATTTTCTCTAAGAAATTTTGTGTCTCTTCTTTATTTAACACTTCGTTTAAATTATCTTTTAAATCTGTTAATTGTGTTTTTACTTGATCCCAATCAATATTCAAATCTTTCATTTTATTAAACAATTCTACTAATTGATTTAATTCTTCTTCAGTCAATGTAATCCCCAAATCTTGGGCTATTCGCTGAATTAAACTTCGTAAATCTTCTTTTGTTGCTGGTGGATTTTCAGCAATTTCTTCTTTAATACGCGTCATTAATTCGGATGCTTGATCCGCTCCGATTCGGTCGCTCAGTTCTGCTGTACGAACCATTTCTTCATTCGCTACTTGCTTTTGTTCTTCTGGAATCGTTTGATTTGTTGTTTCTTCATATGCTTTAATCAATCCAGTTAATCCAGCTGTCCCAGAAACACTAAATGGAGCAGTCACGTATACATCCGCATCTTTTACACCAGCCGTAATTAGTGCATTTGCATACATTTCTTCTGTGACCCAGTTAATATTATTTGTTTTTACTTGAATACCTGAACCTTTTTCTTTCAATGTTATTTTAGAAGATGAAATAGCTCTTGAACCAATTTGAGATTTACTAATATAATTTCCTAAATATTTATGTTCTTCTGCATTTGATACCGTAATAATAGTTGCATTCTCATCTGCATTCATTTCATTTAAAATCGATTGTTTTTGTTCTTCTGTTAAGTTTTCTCCTAATGTAATAATCGTATCTCCAACCGCAGCATCTGCAAATACACTACGTGGAACCATAAATAAAGTAGCAACTAAAAAGAATATGGAAATCATTACCCACTTCTTATTCATCTTTTACTTCTCCTTTTCCAAAATTTCAGTTCTTAATTATTTCTTCGTTTGGAAGAACTTTTTTTATGATACATCCCCCTCTCATCATAACATATGTTTTTTATTCATATGATAATTATATGAAGGGAGTGGGACAAGTTGAAAAAAATAATTATTTTTTTATTATTCGTTGTCCTTATTCATTCTGTTCATTATGATTTAACGAATGGATCGTTACACGTATTTGAACAGAAACAATCATCCACTACCGAACACACACAACCATACCGAATTGTTGTCGTTCCCCCTGGTGGCACTGTATTATCAATCGTAAAACAACTTCACACTGATAAGATAACCGTTTCAGATGCACAAATTAAACGTGACTTTGAAACGCTTAATAATGGAATAAAACCAGATGCTATCTCCGCTCATCAAAAATATAAATTTCCTATTTATGAATAAGGAAGATTCTTCATCAAGTTTTTATCCTTCTAAAAATGAATATTCTACTTTATAATGTAGAAAGTGATATCATACATTGTTTTTAACAATGAACCATTAAAAGGAGCGATTTTTGATGAAGGAGATTACCCATCGAACAAAAACGCGTCCCGTCAAAGTTGGAAATTTAACCATAGGCGGAAATAATCAAGTTATCATTCAAAGTATGACAACAACAAAGACGCATGATGTTGAAGCTACTGTAAAAGAAATTCATCGTTTAGAAGAAGCGGGCTGTCAAATTGTCCGAGTGGCGTGCCCAGATATGCGAGCAGCAGAAGCAATTGCAGATATTAAAAAGCAAATTTCGATTCCACTAGTAGTGGATATTCATTTTGATTACAAATTAGCGTTAAAAGCAATTGAAGGCGGGGCAGATAAAATTCGTATTAACCCTGGAAATATTGGGAAACGCGAAAAAGTAGAAGCTGTCGTAAAAGCTGCAAAAGAACGTGGGATTCCAATTCGTATTGGAGTAAATGCTGGTTCTTTAGAAAAACGAATTCTTGAAAAGTATGGCTACCCGACTGCTGACGGAATGGTTGAAAGTGCTCTTCATCATATTAAAATTTTAGAAGATCTTGATTTCCATGACATTATCGTGTCCATGAAAGCAAGCGATGTGAATTTAGCAATTGAGGCGTATGAAAAAGCTGCACAAACGTTTGATTATCCGTTACATTTAGGGATTACCGAAAGCGGAACTCTTTTTTCAGGGACAATAAAGAGTGCTGCTGGATTAGGCGCTATTTTAAGTAAAGGCATTGGAAATACGATGCGTGTATCGTTAAGTGCAGATCCAGTAGAAGAAGTAAAAGTAGCTCGTGAATTGTTAAAATCATTTGGATTACTTTCCAATGCTGCTACACTTGTTTCTTGTCCAACGTGTGGCCGAATTGAAATTGATTTAATTTCTATTGCCAATGAAGTCGAAAAATATATTTCAAAAATAAAAGCTCCAATCAAAGTATCTGTTTTAGGTTGTGCCGTTAACGGCCCGGGAGAAGCAAAAGAAGCAGATATCGGAATAGCTGGGGCACGTGGAGAAGGGTTATTATTTCGCCACGGTCAAATCATTCGTAAAGTACCAGAAGAACAAATGGTAGAGGAATTAAAAAAGGAAATTGATCAATTAGCAAAAGAATACGAAGCAAAAAACTTATAAAAGCAATCGGAGTGAATGATGCCCCATCCTTTCAAAACGGTGCAGGCTACATTCACTCCGATTTTTTTTATATAAGTGGTCCAATTGCATAGCGCCAAATAATGGCAACAATCCCAAGTCCAATAGCCCATGTTCCTAAACTAATAGCCCCTCGACGTCGACCGATAAATCCTAAAATAATCCCTGCTGCTCCAAAGAAAACTGGTGCCATAAAAAAGGCAATAATCGATAAAACAATGCCAAAAATAGCCCACCCACGTCCTGCAGTTTCTTCCCCACGTGTATCTATATCTCGATCTTGAATTGTATCAATCGGAGAACGGTTTACTGCTCCTTCAGCTGCAAACTCTTCATTATGAGTTTCCACACGAGGTGCTTTATTTGTTTTTTCTCCAAATGCATTTTCCGCCATAAAAAATCACTCCTTTCTTTTGTTTTCCCTCTTAGTATGGTTCATTTTATGATAAAATGTAGGAGGGAATGGTTTGTCTTATCGACACCTTTATCCAATCGATGAGAATTTTGGGAGTGTATGTTATATGAAACGAAAAAAATTTGGATTAGACATTGATGGAACTGTAACAAGCCCTCATACGTTTATTCCATATATTAACAAGGCATTTAATAAAACGTTAACCCTTGAAGATATAACGGAATATAGTCTATCTGTTGCTCTTGGGATTAGTGAAAAAAAATTTTGGGAATGGATGGATCAAAATGAACCGACAATTTATGAAAATGCTCCTCTATTTTCAAAAAACACCAAAAAAATTTTAAACAATTGGGAAAAACAACATGAGTTATTTTATATAAGTGCACGGAGGGAACATTTATTACCAACTACTTATTCATGGTTTGAAAAACATATGATTCCCTACAATAAAATTGAATGTGTTGGAGAACGAAATAAAGTAGAAGTTGTGAAGGAATATGATTTAGACATTTTTTTTGAAGACAAACATGAAAATGCATGTAATATTGCAGAAGAATGCGGTATTCCTGTCATTTTATTTGATACCCCATACAACCGACTCCCTACTCCTAAAAACGTATTCCGTGTTTCCGCATGGGACGAAGCAGAGCAAACAGTCGAACAATTCTTTCAACCAGCAAAAAACCTCTTACGATAAGGAGAATAAGTGCACCTAACCATTAGTGGGGAAAGTATAAAAATCCCCACTAATGGAGGATTTCTTCATTTTTTTTTGCATTCTTTACATGTTCCGTAAACCTCAAATTTATGACCAATTATTTCAAATTCATCTAGTTCATCTGAAATAATTTCCATCGGACAATGGTCAATTTGCTTCGTTTTCCCACAAGTTAAACAAATGAAATGGTGGTGATGATGATCCACCGAACAAGTAAAGCGAAATTTTTTTTCTCCTTCTAATTCTGTCACTTCTAAAATACCTAATTCAGCAAACAGAGATAAGTTGCGATAAATCGTATCGAAACTTAATCCTGGATATTGTTCTTTTAATTTATTTAGTACTTCTTTTGCGGATATATATCGTTTATCATTGCGAAATAACCGTAAAATATCTTCTCTTTTATCAGTTTGTTTATATCCATTTTTTTTTAAAATCGCAATGGCTTCATCGACGGTCACATCGATTCCTCCTCTTAATCAGTACAATCATACATTTAGTATACACTGTTTTTTTTATAACTACCAGAAGGACCAATTCGTAAACATTTTCTCTTAACCATTTCTCCACCTTTACAAAATCTTAACATTATTTACTAAGCATCTACTATAAAATTGATATAAAATAAATACAGTAACATTTTATGATGATGTGTTTTGCTACTATTAGATAAGGGGTAAAGAAGTATAAGATGATATATAGATATCCGTTAATAAGTGGCGGACTACATGATTGGATTTGTATATAAAGGATGGGGCCTATGATTGAAAAAAAAATTGGAATTATTGATTTAGGATCAAACTCTATTCGTCTTGTCATTTTTAAAATTGAACAAAATGGACGATACAAAGAATTGTATAATTTAAAAGTTATCGCGCGCTTAGCTAATCACATTGAAGCAAATGGAGATATTACATCAGAAGGAATACGAATTGTGATTGATGCGTTAAAACGCTTTGAACCAATTGTTATACACCACCATGTTTCTGATGTAAAAGGCATTGCCACAGCAGCTATTCGTTCTGCTCAAAATAAAAAAAATGTCTTAGAACAAATCAAACAAGAAACCATCTTTGACTTTCGTGTACTAAGTGGTCAAGAAGAAGCATACTATGGATATCTAGCCGTAGTAAATTCAACAAATGTAACAGAAGGCATTACAATAGATATTGGTGGTGGTAGTACCGAGGTCACATATATGAAAGGCCGTGAATTAATAAATTCCCACAGTTTTCCTTTCGGGGCAATTACGTTAAAAAGACAATTTATTTTAGGAAATGAACCAACTGATACTGAATTAAAACAGCTTTCTACTTTTTTGCGTACACAGTTTTCAACATTGCAATGGGTAAAAAATAAGAAAGTTCCGGTCATCGGTATCGGAGGGAGTGCCCGAAATTTAACAAGGCTTCATCAATCTAAAACAAATTATCCATTGTTTGGATTACATCAATATTACATAAACCCTGCAGATATTAAGAAGATAAACCAAAGACTGATGGCAACACCGTTAACAGAACGCCAAAAATTAGATGGTCTATCAAAAGATCGAGCAGATATTATCATTCCCGCAATCGAAGCCATCTACACTTTAGTCGATGTTGTGAATGCCACATCTTTTATGATGAGTAACAAAGGATTACGAGAAGGTATTTTTTATGAGGAAATTTTAAAACAATTACAATTAAAATTTTTCCCCAGTGTTGCAAATGAAACACTATTTCAACTCTCAAAAGATTATGAAATTGATACAAAGCACACTTCTCACCTCCTTCATTTAGCACGCGTATTTATCGAAGAATGTGAAGCAAAGAAGATTCAAGTATTTACGAAAGAAGAAAAAGAAATTTTATTTAAAAGCACAAAACTCGTTCAATTTGGGGAATACATAGATAAGGCTTCTAGTAGCCAACATACTTTTTACTTGCTTACAAACCGTTCTTTAGATGGATTTGACCACTTATTACGTTTAAAAATTGCTTGTGTCGCTTCTTTTAAATCAAAAGCTATTATGATGAATTATTTATCTCCTTACAAATCGTTATTAACCGAAAAAGAAGTAGATCACTTAGAACTACTTGGTAGTATGTTAAAATTTTTAAATGCTCTTAACCATACGAGACGTGGAATTGTTTTAACTATTACCATTCACCAACACATGCAATCCGAACTAAACTTTTCGATTACATGCCAGGGTGATTATACATTTGAAGAACAAAACGCATTAAAACATAAAAAGCATTTAGAACGTTCGCTTCAATGCAAGATCAACATACATTTTCTTCTTCAAGAATCATAAATTAAAAACAGAAAGGTTGAAGCATAATGGATTATTCTCAAGAACGACAAGAATTAGATGAACAACAACCAGATTTAAGTAGCCTTATTTATTACAACAATCGTGAGTTAAGTTGGTTAGCGTTTAATGAACGTGTGTTACAAGAAGCTATCGATGAACGTAATCCGTTATTAGAACGATTAAAATTTTTGGCTATTTTTAGCTCCAATTTAGATGAGTTTTTTATGGTTCGTGTCGCTGGTTTAAAAGACCAAGTCCGCGCCGGATTCAATTTGCCTGAAAATAAGGCTGGTATGACACCTAAACAACAACTAAATGCTATTTCGAAAAAAAATCATACATTAATTAACCTTCAATATGAAACGTATAATCAAGTGTTAGTACCTCTTTTGCAAAAAGAAAAAATTGAATTTGTAGATACATCACAATTAACAGAAGAACAACTTACCTTTTTAGAATATAAATTTGATTATCAAATTTTTCCGGTATTAACACCAATGGCGATTGATGCTTATCGTCCTTTTCCGATGTTATTAAATAAAAGTTTAAATTTAGCGGTGATGCTTCAAAACGAAAGAAGCGGCCAAAGCGAACTAAACTTTGCTTTAGTTCAAGTTCCAGCTGTGTTAACACGGTTTATTGAATTACCAAACAAAGAAGATAAACGCCAATTTATTTTATTAGAGGATGTCATTCGTCATTTTACGTATAAGTTATTTAGTGGATATACAGTCGTTAGTGCTTCACCGTTTCGGATTACTCGGAATGCCGATTTAACAATTCATGAAGAAGGTGCACGGGACTTATTACGTGTGATTGAAAAAGAATTAAAGAAACGAAAATGGGGAGCTGCCGTTCGTTTAGAAATACAAAAAAATTCAATGGATCCAGAAGTATTAGATTATTTAATGGAAGTATTAGAAATACACGAAAAAGATGTGTACAAAGTAGACGGTCCAATTGACTTCACATTTTTATTTAAATTTTATGGAACCTTAGAATCTGACTTTGAATATTTAGTAAACGATTCTTTTATTCCTCAACCAGCACAAGGTATTCAAAGTGAAAATATTTTTGATGATATTTTAAAACATGATATTTTATTACATCATCCATATGAATCTTTTCAGCCAGTCATTGACTTTATTGATCAGGCAACGGATGATCCACATGTACTCGCGATTAAACAAACATTATATCGCGTGAGTGGCAATTCTCCTATTGTGCAAGCATTGGCGCGTGCTGCTGAAAACGGGAAACAAGTTACGGTTTTAGTAGAATTAAAAGCACGATTTGATGAAGAAAATAATATTCAATGGGCAAGAATGTTGGAGAAAAATGGCGTTCATGTTATTTATGGCTTTAATAATTTAAAAACCCATAGTAAAATTACACTGGTCGTTCGCCAAGAACCAGTAACGGCAAAAATTCAACGGTTTGTCCATTTAAGTACTGGGAACTATAACGATCAGACAGCAAAATTATATACAGATATCGGTCTTTTTACAGCAGATGAGACGTTTGGTGTCGATGCTACTAATTTTTTTAATTATTTAAGCGGTTATTCAGAAAAACCAAAATGGAACCATTTTTCAACTGCTCCATTCCAAATACGCGATACATTTTTGGAATTAATTGATCAAGAAATTACATCTCATAAGGAAAAAGGCAATGGATATATTATCGCAAAAATGAACTCTTTAACCGACAAAAAGATTATTTTAAAATTATATGAAGCTTCACAAGCAGGAGTAAAAATTGACCTTATCGTACGTGGTATTTGTTGTTTACGTCCACAAATACCTGGTGTAAGCGAAAATATTACTGTCAGAAGCATTGTTGGACGTTTATTAGAACATAGTCGTATTTTTTATTTCCGTAACCAAGGAAAAGAAAAAATCTTCTTATCATCAGCTGATTGGATGACAAGAAACATGGAAAAACGTGTAGAAATTCTTTTCCCTGTCTATGATCATTTAATAAAATCTAGACTTAAAAAATTATTAAAACTTCAATTAGCAGATAACGTAAAAGCCCGTGAACAAAATGCTAATGGGGAATACCAATATGTTCCTAGTAGGGAAGGCGAAAAACCGATAAATTCACAAGAAATTTTATATGAGGAAGCTTGCGAATATAGTGAAAATCATTAAAAAAGCTCTAGCATCACGCTAGAGTTTTTTTAATGAATAGGAGATTTGAAACGACCGCCTCTCGTTTCTTGTGTACTCATAATTGTTAAAAAGGCATTGGGGTCTGTTTCATAGACAATCTTTTTCAATTTCATTACTTCTAACCGTGTACATACTGCATAAATTACTTCTGTTTCTTTATCCGTATATCCACCTTTTGCTTTTAACTTTGTTGTACCACGTCCTAAACGATGCAAAATGCCTTCTGATATTTCGTCGTGCTTCTCTGAAACAATCATAATAGCCTTCGTTTCATCTAACCCTTGAATAACTGTATCAATTGTTTTATATGCAATATAATACGTCATGACTGAATACATCGCCTTTTCTGGTCCAAACACAAACCCGGCCCAAGTAAAAATAAAAATATTCATAAACATAACGAATTCACCTACAGAAAATGGAAGTCGTTTTGTTAATAAAATTCCTAAAATTTCAGTACCATCTAATGATCCACCATAACGAATGACGAGCCCCACTCCTGCTCCGAGAACAAGCCCCCCAAAAACAGTAGCTAAAATATTTTCATTCGTAAATGATTCTATATTTGTAAATAACATATCTGCAATCGATAAACAAACAATTGAAAACAACGTCGAAAAAACAAATGTTTTCCCAATATGTTTATAGCCGCTATACATAAATGGAATATTTAATAATAGAACGAGTAAACTGAATGATAACGGGCTTATGTAATCTAAAATAAGAGAAATACCAATAATTCCTCCATCGATAATATTATTCGGTACTAAAAATGCTTTAATAGATAAGGAAGCAAGTGTTGCACCAAAAGCCATCATAAACATTCGAAATAAAATCGAGGAGAATGTTTCTTTTTTATGTTGTTTTTCATCCATAGACATCTTCCTTTTGACACATTTTTTTCTCCGTCCCATATACTAATCAAAAAAGGAGCGATTAGTATGAAACCATTTATTGAACAATGGTTATTGCAAAAAGTACAATCGTTAACCGTTCAAGATGTGATTCAACTTGGGCAAAAACACAACGTTATCTTATCCGAAAAAGAAGCAAACACTGCCCTGACGCTTTTTTATGGTCACCTTCATCACTTACATTCAAAAGAAGATTTAGAGCACTTTTTTTATTTGCTAGAACAGTCGATTGGTGAAAAAAATACAGAAGTACTTAAAAAAATGATTCAACCATATGTAACGTTGTTATTTTGAAAAAGGACAGTTGATTTACTCAACTGTCTTATTGGTTTGCAATCTTTGTTAAAACATCTGTATCAAATGATTGATTTCGTAACATTTCAATTTCAAACTTATATGGAGGCTTTTTATTTTTTTTATCTTCTCCAACATACGGCGTTTCTAAAATTTTAGGTATTTCTTGTAATTGAGGATGATGCACAACTTTTGCTAATGCGTCAAAACCGATATGACCGAATCCGATATTTTCATGACGGTCTTTTGCTGCTCCTCTTTCATTTTTACTATCATTAATATGAAGCACCTTAATGCGGTCAACACCAATCACTTTATCAAATTCATTTAATACACCATCAAAATCTTCCACAATATTGTAACCGGCATCATGTGTGTGACACGTATCGAAACAAACCGATAACTTTTCGTTATATGTAACACCATCGATAATTTTCGCTAACTCGTCGAATGTACGTCCACATTCACTACCTTTTCCTGCCATTGTTTCTAAGGCAATCTGCACTGTTTGTTCTTTCGTAAGTACTTCATTCAATCCTTCAATAATTCGTTTAATCCCAACATCTGCACCTGCACCAACATGTGCGCCTGGATGAAGGACAATTTGTTTTGCTCCAATAGCCTCTGTTCGTTTAATTTCTTCTGCTAAAAATCGAACACCTAATTCGAATGTTGCGTTATTAGTTGTATTTGCAATATTAATAATATACGGAGCGTGTACGATGATTTCATCGATCTTATGCTCTTTCATATGTTGCATTCCCGCTTCAATATTTAACTCTTCTATTGGCTTACGACGTGTATTTTGAGGTGCCCCTGTATAAATCATAAATGTATTTGCACCGTAAGAAACTGCTTCTTCACTTGAAGCAAGCAGCATTTTTTTTCCACTCATTGATACGTGTGAACCTAGTTTCAACATGTTATTTCCCCCTGTACTTCTTTCGACTTGCTTTTTTTATGGCTTTTTCTACTTGTTCTCGGTGTTTTTTCTTATAGCCTGGTTTTACTTTTTTTGATTTCTTAGGCAAACGAATAGAAGGTGCTTCCTCATTTATTCCTTGTCGTGGTTTTGCTTTTCGACGTCTTCTTTCAGATTTTGTAAATTCACCATTTTTAAATTCATAATAGTGAAAATAGACGCCTCTTTTTTCTAATTGATCTAAATGATCACCATCTGTATCGTCGTATATTGAAATGCAGATACCTGTATAATTTCCTCGTCCAGTTCGCCCGCTTCTATGAATATAAAAATCTAAATCTTTCGGGAAACTAACGCTAAAAATGTGACTTACTCCTTTGATGTCGATTCCACGCGCTGCAAGATCTGTTGCAATCACGTATTGGTATTTTAAATCATGGATTTCTTTCATCACTTTTTTACGCTCTCTCGCAGCTAATCCTCCGTGTAGAATCCCAACATTCCATCCTTTTTCTAATGCGTCACGATATAATTGATTTGCTTCAACTTTTGTATTCGTAAATACGAGCGCTAAAAACGGATTTGTTTTTTCCATCATCGATAATACGACTTCGTTTCTATCGCGATGACGCAATGAGATTGCCCAATGTTCTACATTTTGATTTGCAGTTTCTTTTTTAGGAACTTGGACAAATTTTGGCTGATTCATATATTTCTTTAAAAATGGTTCTAAAGGTTCAGGAATCGTTGCAGAAAACACAAGCAATTGTGCAGACTCATTTATACTTTTTGCGATATAGTCTACATCTTCTAAAAAGCCCATATCTAACATCATATCCGCTTCATCTACTACGAAAGAAAAAGCAGTATATGATAAAAGATATTGTTTCGAAATATAATCTTTGATTCTTCCTGGTGATCCTATTATTAACTGCGGTTGCTTTTGATGCAATTTTTCTTGTTCTCGAAGCCGATCTGTTCCGCCAATAATTAATTTTGCTGATATTTTTTCTTCTTCCTTCGCAAACTCCATTAACTTTTGAAATTCCCCGTATATTTGTCTTGCTAGTTCACGTGTAGGTGTCGCAATAATGACTTGAATTTCGTCTACTTGTGGATTTATTTTTTGCACTAATGGCAATAAATAAGCAAGTGTTTTTCCTGTTCCAGTTTGTGATTGTCCAATGGCATCTTGCCCTTTGATAATCGTTGGGAATAACCGTTCTTGAATAAAAGTTGGTTTTTGAAAACCTTGTTTGCGAATAGATTGTAATAAATAATTGTGTAATGTACCGTTTGAAAAAAATTGTTCGTTCATAAATAGCCTCCTTTTTATATTGTACCTTATGATACAACGTTAGAAAACAAAATGTCACTTGAAGGTGACCAATTATCTCTTTATAACATATCTTATAATGAACATGAAGAACAGGAAGGAGCTAAGTCAAATGAAATTCCCTTTTTCTTCTAGTCCATCTCCATTTGCTCCTTATACTCATACACCAATGGCACCATTTGGAAAAACAGGCGGTTTTTTGTCCTCCCTATTCTCACCACAAGCACCTGTACCATTTCAACCACAATCATCTTGGAATCTTGTTTCGTTATTACAAAATACACAAAAAGCGTTAAAAGTTGCGCAAACAGTTGGACCAATCATTCAACAATATGGTCCAGTGATTAAACAATTGCCGCAAATAATTAAATTATTGCAAACTCTTCAAACGAATTCAACAAGCGGAAAAGAAAAAAATGATACAGTAAGTGCTGAAGAAGAAAAAAATAATCCTCCAAATCCAAAAGGAACCAATAGTTCTATCCCAAAACTTTCGTTACCGATAACGACATCTGTACAAACTGTTCCCAATCTGGAGCAAAAAAAACCATCTACTCCAAAACTTTATATATAACAACTTATTTCCCTATTATTTTTGTATATTTTATATCTCATTCGACTGTTACAAATCATTATTTGTAGCAGTCGACTTGCTTAATAAAGAAGGAGACTAGAATAGTGTACAAACATTCACTGCTCCTTTATAATAAAAAGAAACTATCGCATACAAAAGCGAAGGATATGTTTCTTTTATCTTAAAGGAGGCCTTTTTATATGGAAGTGATTAAAATTTCACCACGTGGCTATTGCTACGGTGTTGTCGACGCCATGGTTATCGCGAGTCAGGCTGCTCAAAATAAAGATTATCCTCGTCCTATTTATATTTTGGGAATGATTGTTCATAATCACCACGTCACAGATGCTTTTACAGATGAGGGAATCATTACACTAGATGGAAGAGACCGATTGGCATTATTAGATGAAATCGATCATGGTACAGTTATTTTTACCGCACACGGTGTATCACCAGAAGTGCGTCAAAAAGCAAAAAATAAAGGACTTACCATTGTAGATGCTACTTGTCCTGATGTTACGAAAACACATGATTTAATCCGCGAAAAAAAACAAGAAGGTTATCATATCATTTATATCGGGAAAAAAGGGCATCCCGAACCAGAAGGAGCCGTGGGAATCGCACCAGATATCGTTCACCTCGTTCAAACAGAAGAAGACATTAAAGCATTAAATTTTGAATCGAATAAAATTATCGTAACAAATCAAACAACGATGAGCCAATGGGACGTGGCTCATTTAATGAATGCGATTAAATGTCGATATCCACATGCTGAAATTCATAATGAAATTTGTTTAGCAACACAACTTCGACAAGAAGCTGTAGCTAACCAAGCGAAAAAAGCAGATTTAACGATTGTTGTTGGCGATCCTAGAAGTAATAACTCCAATCGTTTAGCACAAGTTTCAGAAGAAATTGCTGGAACAAAATCATACCGTATTTCCGATCTATCGGAATTAAAATTAGAATGGTTAAATGAGGTACAAAAAGTCGCCGTTACTTCTGGAGCTTCCACCCCAACACCGATTACGAAAGAAGTAATTGCTTTCCTAGAACAATACGATCCAAACGATGAATCGACATGGACAATAGAACGAAAAGTAACATTAGATAAAATTTTACCGAAAGTTCGAGTGAAAAAATAAGGGCTATCCGTGCCTTTATTTTTTTGAAATCAGAAATGGATACATATATCTTACCCTTCCGTGTGTAAATCACACGGAAGGAAGATTTCTTTATTGAAATTGAAATGGGTCTGTTTTGACAGTGGAAAGGATGACATCGGTTTCGTATTTTCGTTTTGTTAGCTCCTGTTTTAAATAATGCATAAGCCCTTTTTTCATCACTTTTTCGACATTGTGCCCTGGGTCAACACAATGAAGCCCAATGGCTTGTGCGTCATGCGCAATGTGGTAATATAAATCACCCGTTACATAGACATCGGCCCCGCGCATTTTTGCTTTTGCCATGTATTTGTTGCCGTCGCCACCTAAAACAGCTACTTTCTTTACTGGTGCTTGCAAATCTCCAACAACACGTACACCTTCTACGTCAAATGATTGTTTTACAAGGTGAGCAAATGATTGGAGTGTCATTTCTTTGTTTAACGTCCCTAACCGTCCAAGACCGAACATTTCACCTTTTTGATCTAAGGTATACAAATCATATGCTACTTCTTCATATGGGTGTGCCTCTAACATCGCACGAATGACTTGTTTCTCCATCGACTCTGGTAAAATCGTTTCAATTCGAACTTCTTCCACTACCTCTAACTTTCCTACTTCCCCGATATAAGGATTTGCTTGATTTGTTGGTAAAAATCGTCCCTCTCCTTTTGATGAAAAAGAACAATGACTGTATGCACCGATAAACCCAGCCCCTGCATCTCCTAATGCTTTTCGTACGAGTTGTTCATGGGATGCTGGAACAAAGACGACTAATTTCTTCAAGACGGCTGATTGTGTTGGAATTAACACTTCTACGTTTTCTAATTCTAATGCTTCCGCCATTAAATCATTTACACCACCATTTGCTATATCTAAGTTCGTATGTGCGGCATATACAGTAATATCATGAATCAAGAGCTTTTGAATCATACGCCCATATGATGTGCTCGTATCAATTTTTTTAATGGGGCGAAAAATTAATGGATGATGTGCAACAATCATATCTACTCCGTGCTCAATTGCCTCATCTACAACAGCTTCTAACACATCCAACGTTACTAATATTTTTTTTACTTCTTTTTGATAGGATCCTACTTGAAGGCCAATCGGATCTCCTTCATAAGCAAAATGTTTTGGTGCTAATTGTTCAATGAGTTGAATGACGGTTTGTGATTTAGCAAACTTTTTCATGACCGTAACACGCTCCTAACTTTTGTGATTTTCTCTGTTATTTCTTGTTTCTTTTCTATTACTTTTTCTTGATCCGCTGCTTCATTTAGTTGTTCTAAAATAGACTCCCATTTTTCTAATTCCTGTGTCCATTTTTTTTGAAAAACCTCGTTTTGCTCTTTTGCTAAAAAGGGGCCAACTAGAATACCAACTTCGCCAATTTTTTCATATGGCTTGTTAGCTATCCCTTTTTCAGCCACTAGTATTTCATATATTTTCTCATCTTCTTCGAGAATCATTTCTGCTAGTAATTCGTATTCATTTTGAAACAACCATTTTCTAACTGCCTGACTTGCATTGTTTGGTTGTAAAATCAATCGTTCGTTCCCTATTAGTTTTTCTTTTCCTTCTTCTAAAATAGCACGAATTAAACTTCCACCCATACCTGCAATTGTTACACATGTTACTTCGCCTGGTTTTAATACATGCAAACCATTTCCTTTTCTTACATCTATATATTCCGTTAATTGAAGCGTTTCTACTTGATTTTTGGCTAATTCGTACGGCCCGTTATTTACTTCTCCAGCAATGGCTTTTTGTATCAACCCTTTTAAATAAGCGTATGTTGGCAAATAAGCGTGGTCGCTACCAATATCCGCAATCTTAGCACCTTTTGGAATAAAAGATGCTACCAATTCTAGTCGTTTAGATAGTTCGTGTTCGTTCATTTTCTTTCACCACTTTAATTAAAATCTATTTGCAATATACAATACTGTTTTATCATCTATTCTATCCAAAAATAAATGTTATTTTATCATATCATGGAAAAGGAGTGAAAAACAAAAAATCTAGTGTGAATGATAAATGGTACTTCGTCTGTCATAAAAAACGTCACAAAAAAAGAGCCATCTAATAAATATTCCTGTTTATTAGATGTGCTCCACTAGTGTTGCTTATTTTCCTTTTTGTTCAGCAAGATATGCTACAACATTTTCAAGGTCGTCTCCTTTGATAAGACCTTTAGGCATTGCTCCACGTCCGTTTTTAAGCACTTCTTCAATTTCATCCGCGCTTAAACGACTACCAACATCATTTAGAGATGGACCTACTCCACCTTCTAAGTTTTGACCGTGACATGCCACACAACTAGTTTTCAACGTAGCTTTTGCTGCATCTGCATCAACTGCAACTGTTTCACCTTCAGCAGCATCTTCTTCTTTCGCTGCGTCATCTTTTTTTGCTACATCTTTGTTTTCATCCGTTGCTTCTTCTTTTGCTGCATCTTTTTTGTCAGCTTTGTCTTCTTTTGCCGCGTTATCTTCTTTTGCTGCTGTAGTTTGTTTTTCGCCACCATTTTCTTTTACAAGCTCTTTGTATTTATCTTGACCCACGATAGAAAGAGCAATTATTAGAACAATACCAACAACCGCAATTAAAGCAAAAGGCATTAAGGCATTACGTTTCATCGTTTTCCCCCCTATGTATAAATAATCGATAATAAAGACAAGTTGTCTTCTATATTGTAGCGAAAAAATACCTAATAGAAAAGCATTTCGATTAAAATTCTTTTAAAAATTCATTAAAAGAACAGTCGATACAGTAAAATAATTACCATTAATGCCAGTCCCCCTACACCAGCATAAGATAAAAATTTCATTTTAACTTTTTTCCCAAAAATTATCCAAATAATACAATTTATGAATGTGTAATAAACAACAGCCGATGAAAAAGACGGAACAATACGTAGTAATAATTCATTTCCTAGTAACAAAATTAACAATGCTATGATAAAGACGGCTACATAATAACTGATTGATTTATTTTTGCGTAAATACATCATCATTCCTATTAAAAACAAAAGAACGAAAATCCCGAAAGTAATTTGCAATTGAATTGAAAAGTCAGTAAAATATATAACAAGAGCAACACCAATCAATAAAAGCAGAAAAAAGAAGCTTAAAACAGCATGAATGCCATTAAACATTGTGGTTTTTCTTTCCTTATCTTTTTCGGCTATCTTTTCTCCACCGGTATAAAGGGCGAGTAAAAAGTTGCAATATGTTTCAGGAAGAAGTTTATTTTCTTTCCAATAATGTATTTCGTTAATAATAATTTTCTTTTTTTCATCCATTATCTATCACCCATTAAAAAGATTTCATAAAAAAGCAGAAGGCGCTATCTAACATATAAACGCTCTTGATAAAAGAAAATAGCTTACTCCATGATGAAGTAAACTATTCTTTCTCATAATTATCGGTTTATTCAAGGAAATCTTTTAATCGTTTACTGCGACTTGGGTGACGAAGTTTACGTAATGCTTTTGCTTCAATTTGTCGAATACGTTCTCTCGTAACACCGAAGACTTTCCCAACTTCTTCTAATGTGCGAGTTCGACCATCATCTAAACCAAAACGTAAGCGAAGGACATTTTCTTCACGGTCTGTTAAGGTATCTAGCACATCTTCTAATTGTTCTTTCAGCAACTCATATGCAGCTGCGTCAGATGGACTAGTAGCATCTTGGTCTTCGATGAAATCACCTAAATGAGAGTCGTCTTCCTCGCCAATAGGTGTTTCTAAAGATACTGGTTCTTGTGCTATTTTTAAAATTTCACGAACTTTTTCTGGTGTTAAATCCATTTCTTTCGCAATTTCTTCAGGTATTGGTTCACGACCTAAATCTTGTAGTAATTGACGTTGTACTCGGATTAGTTTGTTAATGGTTTCCACCATATGCACCGGAATACGAATCGTTCTTGCTTGGTCTGCAATCGCACGCGTGATTGCTTGACGAATCCACCATGTCGCATACGTACTAAATTTATATCCTTTTGTATAATCAAATTTCTCAACAGCTTTAATTAATCCCATATTTCCTTCTTGGATTAAATCAAGGAATAACATCCCACGGCCAACATAACGTTTCGCAATGCTAACAACAAGACGAAGGTTCGCTTCTGCTAAGCGTTTTTTGGCTTCTTCATCGCCATTTTCAATTCTTTTTGCGAGTTCAATTTCTTCTTCTGCACTTAATAAGTCTACTCGACCTATTTCTTTTAAATACATCCGAACTGGATCATTTATTTTTACTCCAGGAGGGACACTTAAATCATTTAAATCAAATTCTTCTTCATCTTCTTTTACATCGTCATCATCTGGATCTTCTTCTTCCTCGACAATTTCAATTCCTTGTTCACCAAGGTACTCATAAAATTCATCCATTTTTTCAGAATCTAATTCAAAAGAAGACAACCGTTTGGATACTTCCTCATACGTTAAAGAACCACGTTTTTTTCCAATTTCCACTAATCGTTCGTACACTTGCTCAACTGTTAACTCTTTTTCCTCTTTGGAGTGAGTTGGTTTATCAGCCATTGGTTCCCCTCCTTACACACTATATACCCTAAAAACATGTAATGGCTATTTTCTAACACCTATTTCTTTTTCTAATTCCCAAATTTCTTGTAAAATTTGCGCTGCACGTTCAATGTCTTGTGCTTGTTCTGCTACCAATAATTCTCTCTCTTTTTCTTTTATTGTAAACTTCTTTGGCTCATTTAACACAACATTAACATAATCATGAAACGCTTCATCATTTAATTCATCTGCAACTTGTTCCATTGCAATCTCTGTTACTATTTTTTCTAATTCACGATTATTTAATCGTTGAATGAATAAACTTAAATTTGGTTCATGCCCTTCTTCATAAAAGGCATATAAATTAGCAGCAATGGCCGCGTGCTCTGATGTATTAAATGCACCCCCAACAGCTTCTTGTATTTTATATGCAACATATGAACTTTTTAGCATATGGGCAAGTAGTGCTCGTTCTGCCCGTTGATATGCTTTTAATAATGGTTTTTGCTCATGAAAGACATTCTTTACATTCGATTTAAACTCATTCGAATGTTGCGGATGAAAATCCTTTTTTTGCGCACGAAAAATTTGATATTGCTGATTTTTTAGTGCTTCTAACGATATCGAAAATTCCTCCGATAATTGCCTTAAATAGTGTTCCCGCTCAACCGCCTTCGCTAATTTACTAATTTCATGCAACACATCATCGATATACTGCATTCGTTCAGCATCATCATTCATTCGACGATTTTTACGAAGAATGTCCATTTTAAAAGCCATCACTGTTTCTGTAGCCCCTATTACATTCGTCACAAACTGGTTTGTACCAAACTTCTTAATGTAGTCATCGGGGTCAAGTCCATCTGGCATTTTTGCAATTTTTACTAAACAACCAGCTGTTTCTAATATATCAACAGCACGAATCGTTGCTTCTACCCCAGCATCATCACGATCGTAACAAATAATGACTTGGTCTGTTACTCTTCGGATTATTTTCGCATGTTGCTCTGTTAGTGATGTACCAAGGGACGCTACACCATTTTCAACTCCCGCATGATAAGCAGAAATAACATCCATATATCCTTCAAATAAAACGAGCTGATTTTGCTTCCGAATAGATAATCGCGCCATATTTAAATGATATAAAATTTTGCTTTTATGAAATATTTCTGTTTCCGGGCTATTTAAATACTTTGGCTTTTCGTCCGTTAATGTTCGTCCGCCGAACGCAATAACTTGTCCTTGCGCATCCCAAATTGGAAACATAACACGATGCCGAAATCTGTCATAAAAATGACCGTTATCACTTTCAGATAAAAGACCTGCATTTACCATCTCATCCAATGTAAAACCACGACGTTCTAGAAATGTTTTGGCAAATTCAAAAGAATCAGGTGCGTATCCTAACTGGAAGTGTTCTAACATTTCTTCAGTGAATTGTCGTTCTTCTAATAAATACTTTTTTGCGATGGCTCCTTCTTCTGTATTCATTAGTATATGATGATATAACTTCGCTAACAATTTATGTGCTTCAAAAATCTGTTTTTTTTTCGAAACAGACTCAGAAGACCTAGAAGACTTAGAAGACACTATCGTTGGCAATTCAATATGTGCACGCTTTGCTAAAATTTGAAGAGCTTCCACAAAACTATACCCTTCTATTTCCATTAAAAAAGAAAAAACATTTCCCCCTGCTCCACAACCAAAACAATGGTAAATTTGTTTTTCTTCCGAAACTGAAAAAGAAGGTGTTTTTTCTCCGTGGAAAGGACATAATCCGAAATAATTTTTTCCTTTTTTTATTAATTGGACATATTCTGATATGACCTCCACGATGTTAACTGACCGTCTCACTTGTTCAATTACATCTTCTGGAACAAAATTCCCCATGTTTACCATCACCAGTACCAACTATTTAATATTCGATGTGTTCATTTAAATTCCTTCATGAATCGACAAATTTTTTTCTAATGTGCGTAAAAAAGCTTGCTTATCTGATTCAGAAAAGCGATTCATCCCTTTCATTCGCACTCCGCTTTTTCGCATTTTCATCGATAAAAAGCGTTCATAAAGCAAAACGTCGATATTTTTTTCTTCAAACTGTTTCCCTCTCGGAGAAATAGCAATTCCTTTTTTCTTTAATACAATACTTGCTAATCCAAAGTCTTGTGTAACCACAATGTCATGTTCCTTCATGTGATTCAAAATGTAAAGGTCCACCGCTTGGTCAAATGAATCTAAAATGATCCAGGTACCTATTGCTTCATTCATCACATGTGCATAAGTGGCAATAAAAATTACCGGTACATTGTGCTTTTTGGCTATATAAAGAATTTCTTTTTTTACAGGACAAGAATCTGCATCAACAAAAATTGTTCGATTGTATTCTAGCATATTTTTTTATTCTACATCCTTTTTTATAATCCTTCTAAAACTTCTATTTCTTTTTAACATTTTGTCGAAAAGCGTCCTTCTCTCTCTATTTCTTATCGTATTATCATGTTTACCCAAGTTAAACAAAAAATAATCGGATTTACCTATTTTTTTTATTCAGAACTATTTAGGCACTACAATTGGACTTCTTTGTTAAGAATAAAAATTTACAATCATATTCGCTGTTTCTTCCACTGCTTTATTTGTAACATCAATTACTGGACAGCTAATTTGATCAGTTATTTGTTTGAAATATATTAACTCTTCTTCAATTCGTTTGTAATTGGCATAACTTGCATCCTCATTTAGTCCTAATGCTTTTAATCGTTCTAGTCTAATTTCATTTAATTTTTTAGGATGGATGTACAAACCGAAACATTTTTGTTTATCAATTTCAAATAACTCTTCCGGTGGTTTTACTTCAGGAAAGATAGGGACGTTTGCTACTTTATATCGCTTTAAGGCTAAATACTGTGAAAGTGGTGTTTTCGATGTTCTAGACACACCTATTAGCACGATATCTGCTTGAAGAATACCGCGTGGATCACGTCCATCATCATACTTGACAGCAAACTCCATCGCTTCTATCCGATGAAAATAATCAGCATCTAATTTATGCACTAATCTAGGTTCATATAGCGGTTTTCTTTCATACGCAGCTTCCATTGTGGAAATGACAGGTCCTAGAATGTCTACAATTGGTATATGATACTCTGTCGCTTTTTCTACTAAGTATTCCTTTATTTCCGGTACAACAATTGTAAAAGCAATGAGTGCACCATCTTCCTTTACTTGTTCTAAAGCAGCGTCAATATGATACATATTTTCGATATATGGAACGCGTTTAATTTTAACACCATATTTAAAAAATTGACAAGCTGCAGCCTTTACAACAAGTTCCGCTGTTTCTCCAACAGAATCGGAAATAACATATACAATTTCTTTATTCATGAGCGATCGATCCTTTCTTTAAACGATCTCATCATTTACTAAATCAATAAAAGCTTTTGTAATGTTTGTCTTTGTTACACGACCAACCACTTCAAATTGCGTATCCGTAATTGGTTTTACAATCGGCACTGCATCAATTTGCTTTTCGATAATTTTATTTGCGACATCAATGAGTAAATCGTCTTTTTCACACATCGCAACATTCGGCATTCTCGTCATGATGATGTTCACTGGTATTTGATTTAAATCTTGTTGACCTAAACTTGCCCGCAATAAATCTTTCCGTGATAAGACTCCGACTAAAAGGCTTTGGCTATCTACTACAAATAGTGTACCAACATCTTCTAAAAACATTGTACAGATGGCGTCATAAACGGAAGCCTCTTCATTTACAATAACCGGCATCGATTGGTAATCATTTGCAGTTATTTTTTTAATTTTTTCAGTTAATAACTGAGAGCCATTTTTACCTGTATAAAAATATCCTACACGTGGCCTTGCTTCTAAAAAGCCTGCCATTGTTAAGATGGCTAAATCTGGTCGTAAAGTGGCTCTTGTTAAATCTAACTGATCTGCTATATGCTCTCCTGTAATAGGTCCATTATCTTTGACAATTTGTATAATTTTTTGTTGGCGACGACTAAGTTCGATTGTTCTCACCACCTTGTATCCCACACTATGTTATACTATACTTCAATCATTATATACTATTTACCTCTATTGTTATAGGAAAAGATACATTCTTTCGCGTCATTTTATCATTACGTTATACTGACAGCAAAACAAAGAGCCCTTATATGCGTTATAGGGCTCTTTTTGTATTATTCCATCATCTGAATTTGATCAAGAAACCTTTTGGACTTTAAATAAACACCTGAAAAAGCTTGGAAATATTCATCTAAAACATATTTAATTTCTTTTTTTGTTTCAGATGAAACAGATATATTTCCTAATCTGGTTAAATCGAAATGATAATATAGTCTTAATAAACGGACTGTTTTTTGAGAAATTTGAATGCGGTATGGATCAAATTCAAAACAGCGATGACAAATAAAACCACCTTCACGAATGGAAAAATGGAATTCTCCTTCCGTATTTCCACAATGAACACAAGCATCAACAACAGGACGAATTCCTGAAACCATCAACATTTTCACTTCAAATAATTGTGTTAATATTTCTTCATCTTTTCCTTCATCCATGTAATGTAATGTTTGATAAAGAAGCTCAAATAAATAAGGATTAGGTGTTTCATCATCTACTAATTTATCGACAAGCTCCACAATATAAGCACTATAAGCAGTCTTTGTTAAATCGGTCATAACAGACGTAAAGTGATCAATTGCGTCCGCTTGTTGCAACGATTTCATCCCTTTCGATTTTGTAAACAAAAAATATCCATACGTAAACAATTGTGTTCCACTAGCAAGACGACTCTTTGGTTTTCTTGCCCCTCTTGCCATCACAGCTACTTTTCCGTTTTCTCGTGTATATAACGTGACAATTCGGTGACTTTCACCATAATCATTTGTTCGTATTATAATGCCTTCTGCTTTTTGTAACAATTATGTCACCACCATTAAACATGCGAAACGATTGCTCTTTTGCTTATCAAAAATGGAAATAGGAAAATGAATGACGCAACTTTACGATAAAGCGCTAACAAATAGATGTATAAATCTTTGGTATGAATATGAAAGAGCTAAGGTGAGACTGGTGAATCAAGTTTTTCCTGAAGTTTTAAAACTTGTGACCATTCGTCTGATTCTTTTTCCATTTCTTTCAAGAGCAAGTAAGTGTCAATGTTACCTGTTACTTTAAATAAATGCCACGTGAACTCTAACACTACGCTCACAACCTTTCATATTGTCATATGAACCCCTCTTATCCTTAGCTTTACCTCCATGTAATTAAATAATGAGAAGGAAATTCTTCTATTTTTTTATTTTCCTCCTATTCCATTATATCACATTGTTTAATATTCATCTTCACGAAATCCAAAATCGCGTAAATTTTGTGGACGGTTACGCCAATCTTTTTGAACTTTTACCCACAATTCTAAAAATACATGTGAACCTAATAACGCTTCAATATCGTTCCGAGCTAACTTACCGATTTGTTTTAACATGCTTCCTTGTTTTCCGATAATAATCCCTTTTTGAGAAGGACGTTCGACGATGATTGTAGCGTGAATATAAACGGCTTCTGAATTTTCACGTCTCTTGATTTCCTCAATGACAACCGCAATCGAGTGTGGAACTTCTTCCCTTGTTAATTGTAAAACCTTTTCTCGAATTAGTTCCGCCATAATAAAACGTTCAGGGTGGTCTGTTACTTGGTCTTCTGGGTAATATTTTGGCCCTTCTGGTAAGTAGTTCGTCACTTGCTCTAACAACGTCTCAACATTGTTTCCGTTCAACGCAGAAATCGGGACAACTTCTGACACTGTCAGTTGACTGCGGTACTCATCAATAAACGGTAACAACATATCTGGATGAACTTGGTCGATTTTATTAATAACTAGAATGATTGGCGTTTTTACTTCTTGTAATTGATCAATAATGTATTGATCTCCTTTTCCAAGCTTTTCTGTCGCATTCACAACAAATAAAATGACATCCACTTCTTTCAGTGCATTAGACGTCATTTTCATCATGAAGTTTCCGAGTTTATGTTTTGGCTTGTGCACACCTGGTGTATCAATAAACACTATTTGTGCTTTTTCAGTCGTGTACACACCTTGAATTTTATGTCTTGTCGTTTGTGGCTTATCGCTCATAATCGCAATTTTTTGCCCAATAATCGTATTTAACAACGTGGATTTCCCAACGTTTGGTCGCCCAATAATGGCTACAAATCCTGATTTAAATTGTTTTTCACTCATGTAGATCCTCCGCAGTAAAACTTCCTGGTAATAATTTTTCTATTGTCCACTCTTCTTGGTGACCGGACACATTTGCTAAATAAATTGGCATATCTTTTTTAAAAAACTCTGCCATTACTTGACGGCATGCCCCACAAGGTGAGATGACGTCTTTTGTATCAGCTACTATCGCAAGGGCTTTAAATTCTGTTTCTCCTTCCGAAACCGCTTTAAAAATAGCCGTTCGCTCTGCACAATTCGTTAATCCGTAAGAAGCGTTTTCGATGTTACAACCGACATATGTTCCGTTTTTAGTTAACAGAGCAGCCCCTACTTTAAACTTAGAGTACGGTGCATATGCCATCTCCCTTGCTTTTATCGCTAATTGGATGAGCTGTTCCTTTTCCATTAGAAGAGCTCCTTTCAACTAAAGAAATGAATGACTTTTGGTCCTAAAATAATGATTCCAACTAAAACAGCAAACAAAACAAACAACAACACGGCTCCAGCTGCTACATCTTTTGCTATTTTTGCCAACGGTTTATACTCTTCGGTTACTAAATCAACAACATTTTCAATCGCTGTATTGACCATCTCTAATGCTAAAACAATACCGATGACGATAAACAATATTGCTCGTTCTAACATCGTTAATGGAAATAAAAACATTAAAAAGATAACAACGACCGTGGCAAGAAGATGAATTTGCATATTTTTTTCCGATTTAATTGTATGCTTCATTCCTTCTATAGCGTATGAAAAGCTTTTTCTTAATCGAATCCATTCATTTTGCTTAGGATCGCTCGAGCCCGTATGCATGTAAAATCTCCTCTTGTTTAGCGAACATTTCTTTTTCTTCTTCTTCAGTCATATGATCATATCCTAATAAGTGTAAGAAGCCATGTACAGCTAGGAATCCTAATTCCCGTTCAAAAGAATGCCCATATTCTTTTGCTTGTTCTTCTACTTTTGGAATAGAAATAATTAAGTCACCTAAAAAGCGTGGCATTTCTTCATCGATCATCTCGATTTCCTCTTCTCCCATTTCTTCTAAGGCAAATGATAATACATCTGTTGGACGGTCAATCCCGCGATACTCTTGATTGAGTTGATGAATTTTTTTATTGTCAACAAACGTTATAGATAATTCCGCTTCTTCTGTTATTTGCTCTACTTCACAAGCTTTTTCAATTAATCCGCTCAATAGTTGAAAATGTTCTTCTGTTAATCGTTCTACTTCATCGATCAAATCAATCGTTACATTCATGCTTTTTTCACCTTTTTCTTTTCATCTTCTGGATATTCAATTCGTTGATGGAAAATACCTTGTAACGTTTCAAATAGAGAAATTGCTACTTGGTTTAATTCACTTAATGTTAAATCACATTCATCAAATTGACCGTCTTCTAATCGGTCGCGAATAATGCTCCTTACTAATGTTTCAATTTTTTGTGGCGTCGGTTTGGATAATGAACGAACTGCTGCTTCTACACAATCCGCAATCCCAACAATCGCCGCTTCTTTCGTTTGTGCTTTTGGACCAGGATAACGAAATACTTCTTCTAAAATCTCTTGGTCTGATAGTTTTTTCGCTTTATAGTAAAAAAACTTAAGAAGCGTTGTTCCGTGATGTTGTTCCGCAATTTGTACGATTTCATCAGGCATATCCGCATCTTGTAACATATCTCGTCCATCGTACGGGTGTGCGATGATAATCTTTTTACTTAGTTGTGGTGAAATTTTATCATGGGGATTTTCCATATTCATTTGGTTTTCAATAAAAAAATGTGGTCGCTTTGTTTTTCCAATATCATGATAATATGCACCGACACGAGCAACTAAGCCGTCTGCCCCGATTGATTCACACGCTGCCTCTGCTAAATTTGCTACCATCACACTATGGTGATAAGTACCAGGTGTCTCTATTAGTATTTTTCGCAACAATGGATGATTCGGATTTGATAACTCAATTAGCTTTAGCGATGATGTAATTTTAAATACGGTTTCAAAAACTGGAATACTGCCTAGCGTTAAAATAGATGCGGTAATACCACTAATAGCCGCAAAACTATAACTAAAAATAATATCATGAGACGTTAAGTGACCATTTTTAAAAGAGATTAACATACTCACTAGCAGTAAATTAAATAAGGAAATAAATAGCCCAGTTTGTAAAATTTTTGAACGTTTCGTTTGATCATCTAATAACATAATGCCTAATAAAGAGCTAAAAAACACATAAAATCCATAAGTAGGATGAACAGGACCTGGAATATCAGAATTAAAAATAATACTCGCAGTCATGCCAAAAATGACAGCAGATACAAAAGCCATTTTATTATTGATCAACATTTTGACCATCATCGTACCAAATGCAACTGGTACCAAGTAAACAATCATCGATAGTCCATCCATTTTTTGCAATAAACTAAACGATTTCATCAAAATCATTGTAAACAGAAAAATAATCGTAAACATGACAAGATACGTATTTTGCGACCTCACTTTACTTGGCATTTCTTTTGACACATACACGAGTGTAGACACAATAAATGAAACAAAAATCAACAACCCGATATAAGGAAATGGATTAAACCGGTTTTCGAGAAGTCCAACTGCTTCTAATTGTTGGTAAACGTCACGGGTCACCATTTGTCCTTCCCTTACAATTACTTGTCCTTCTCGAATAATTACTGGATTGACGGATTCTTTTGCTTCTTGTTTTTTCAATTTTGTCGCTTCTGTATCTAACACGTAATTAGCGCGAATGAATAATTGAGCAATATCAATCATTACTTCTTGTTGTTCTTCATTCACACCAGAACTAGCTAATTTATTTGCTACATTTTCTCGCGCCTTTTTGACACCATCTACTGAAATTTGTTGATCCATCACTTCGTTTATTGCAGTAGATGACAACTCTTTCATATATTCAAGTTGGGACGGGGACGAGTTTAAAAATAAGAGGAGGGAGCCATCAGACAAACTATCTCGAACAACAGATGGAAGGTTCGCTCTAACTTGTTTCAGCTGGTCGTTGGCCACACCCTCTCCTGGAAATGTTTGTTGAGCTTCGATGCAAACGTTAAATGTCTCTCTTGCTTGTTCACTTTGCAATTCTGCATAATCACGCTTATAAACATATTGAGGCGAGACAGCATCTGCAGCTTCTTGTTGTTTTTTTTCTGTCGCTTTTTTATTTTCAATCGTTAACGGTGAGATGATATCTTTCGATGCCGTTTGGTACAATTTAATATTTAATTTGTCTGGAACGATATTTCCAATTAACATACTATAAAGAAAAATGGAAATAAAGAGAAAAATAAATCCTTTAAAGTATTTTAATTGTAAAATACGTTCGCCGAGCACATGTAAGTTTACGTTTCGTTTCTTCATATCCATTCACCTCTCGCTCACCCTCATCATGTGAGAATAAAGCTCCCATCTATTGTCAATGGGTATTTTTCTATTAACCATGCAAACGTATCCTATTTTTTGTCTCTCATTTTTAGGTGACCTATACAAACGGGCTAACCACACATATTTTCCATTGTTTAATCGTGTGATTTTTCATAAGCTTCAATGATTTTAGCTACTAGTGGATGACGAACCACATCTGTTTGTGATAAATAAACAAAGGAGATGCCTTCTGTTCCTTTTAATATTCGAGCAGAAACAGCTAATCCTGATTTTTTTCCACGTGGTAAATCTACTTGTGTCTCGTCTCCTGTAATCACCATTTTAGAACCAAATCCTAATCGCGTTAAAAACATTTTCATTTGTTCGGCTGTTGTATTTTGTGCTTCATCTAAAATCACAAATGCATCATCTAATGTTCGTCCACGCATATACGCAAGCGGAGCTACTTCAATGATTCCCCGCTCCATTAATCGATTCGTTTGTTCTAATCCTAACACATCATGAAGAGCATCGTATAACGGGCGTAAATACGGGTCTACTTTTTCTTTTAAATCACCTGGTAAAAACCCAAGATTTTCCCCCGCTTCCACTGCCGGACGTGTTAAAATAATCTTTTTAATTCGTCCTTGCTTTAAAAATTTAATGGCCATCACGACTGCTAAATACGTTTTTCCTGTACCTGCTGGACCGATGCCAAAAACTAAATCTTGTTTTTCGATAGCACGAATATATTCGCGTTGTCCTAACGTCTTTACGCGAATCGGCTTACCTTTTGCAGATACGATAATTTCTTCGTCATAATATTCCATCCATTCATCTAACATACCTTTTGTTTGTAGATTTAAAGCATAAATGACGTCTCTTTCACTTATTCGCGCTCCCTGGCGAATCATTTTCATGAGCGCATAGAAAAACTCTTTTATGTCTTTTACTTGTTCTTCATTACTACAAATCGAAATAGCGCCACCCCTTGTGACACAGTGAATAGAAAAATATTCTTCAATTCGTTTTAAATGAATATCGTTTGGACCAAAAAGAGTTGCCGCCTCTTCGGATGTTTCAAATTCAATTGGAATATCGAACAATACTTCTGCCAAATTTACTCAATCTCCTCGGTTATGGTTTGTTCTTTTGAAATCGGTTCAATCACTAAATAGTGAATGGTTAACTTAACTTTACCATTAGCATAATGCTCATGCAAAACTTTTTCGTTTTTTATTTGTGAATTTTTGGGAAGTGATCGTTGTAATTGCTCTTTCGCCATGATAAGTCCTGCTTCTACCGCTTCTTTTTTAGTATACGCCCGAATCACTTTTTCTGTTTCGTATAGCTCTTCCGTACGCAAAAAAATAGGAATTGTTTTACCTTTCCATTTCCATGACCTTACTTTTTCATACGATTGAGCTTTTTTCTTTGTATCATACCAAAATCCCCAAATAGGAATCGAATAATCTTGTCCGATATGCAATACGTGTTTTACAACACGTTCTTCTCGTAAAACAGAAAAAGAAGATTGTAATGGAACTTCCATTTCTGTTTTATACCATATTTCCCCGTACACGATTCCTTGTGCAGCGACAAACGTTTCATTCCCTTCCTTTCCAATCATTCCAGAAATTAAAACTTGCCCTGGTGTGACAAGTTCGTGTATCGACACAAGTGGCTGCCCTTCCTTTGCAAAAATATCATAAACGACTGCTTTTTTTGTCGCCACAATATGTTGCGGAGAAGGAGTATTTTCTTTTTCTTTTATTTTCTTCTCAACTGGCTGAAAATATAAAATTGTTCCTTTCCTTTGTACCCCCACCCAGATTAAATGGTCCATCTCATCCATTAACGTATGTTGTATACGGCTCGGATTTGTAGTGTTTCGAAAAAAGCGGCCTTTTTCTACTCCAATACTTTTCAGTTTTCCTTCCATCTCATGTTGTAACGAAGCAGATCCACCAACAATTTTAATATCCCAAATTAATTGCGAACATAGATAAACGGTAAGAAAAAAACAAAAGAGGCCAACGATAAGCCCCATTCTTGTAAACAAACGCATCATAAAAAAAGGAAAACCAACTCGTTTTTTAAAAGAGAGTTTTACTTGGTATTTTTTACGGAAAGAGATAAGGTTAAAAACGTCACGAATGACAATGGTAGCTTGTACGATGTTATCTGAAATAGTTACGACATCATACATATAAATCCCTTTTTTTAATGCGAGATTCATATAAGAAAGAATGTCGTTTTTATCGCCTTTTATTTGCACTTGAACAGCACCTTTTAGCCAAAGAAAAAAATGAACTTTCACTGTTTCCCTCCTTGGTTCACGATATAATGGAATGATTTAAAAATACCTTCTAATAACACTTCATCCGGTAATATCATTTTAATAACAAAAGCTTCTCCTTGAATAACGAGCGAACCTTGTTTTATAGCAAGTCGTACTTCTGTGGGAGAAAAATATAACATTCCTTCATGATTTTCGATGTATAAGTGAAGGTTTCCAATTGCCGTAATTCTAGGCATATGATATGTGATATCATCTGGTAAACCTAGTGGCCTTGATAACCAATGTTTCATTTGTTTAGCCCAATGGTTCATAGATTACCACCTCTACCTCAATATATGAATGCATTAGTTGTTCTACCACTAAAAAATAAAAAAGCATTCAACAAATAATTTGTTGAATGCTTTTTGTTTATTATGGTAAATGTTTCATGACAATTTGATTAACAATGGTACCATCAGCTTTGCCTTTTACTTTCGGCATTAAGCTCCCCATAACTTTACCCATCTCTTTTTTACTTGTAGCTCCAACGCTTTCAATCGTTTGGATGACAAGTTGTTCGACTTCTTCTTCAGAGAGTTGTTCAGGTAAATATTCCTTTAAGACCACAATCTCGTCTTTTACTTTTTCTACTAAATCATTACGATTAGCAGCTTCAAATTCGCGAAGGGAGTCTTTTCGTTGTTTTAATTCACGATTTAAAACAGTAAGTTCGTCTTCTGCTGGTAAGGAATCTACTCCTTTTTTAATCGCTTCATTTTGAATAGAAGCTTTCACCATTCGGATAACCGATAAACGAACTTTATCTTTGTTTTTCATTGCTTGTTTCATTTCTGCCGTAAGACGTTCAAGAAGACTCATGAAAAACACCCTTTCTTAGTACTTGCGTTTTCGAGCTGCCTCTGATTTTTTCTTACGTTTTACGCTTGGTTTTTCATAAAATTCGCGCTTTCTATATTCAGCAAGTGTACCTTCACGAGCTACTGATTTTTTGAAGCGACGAAGTGCATCATCAAGTGATTCGTTTTTGCGAACGTGAGTTTCTACTGACATTTTTCTTTCCCTCCCTCCGACCTGCATAGGAGCATACTATATCATAAGATTGTTAGCATGTCTTTTCCTATTATAGTATAACGATTTTTACTTTTCAATACTATTTTTCTTGTTTTCTATTCTCTTCCTCAACAATTTGGATTCCTTTTGAGGCACCAATTCGATTTGCTCCTGCTTGAATCAACGTTTTAGCATTGTCCCATGTGCGAATACCACCGGAAGCTTTGACGCCCATTTTTTCACCAACTATTTTACGCATTAAGGCGACATCTTCCACGGTGGCACCACCAGTCGAAAATCCAGTAGATGTTTTGACAAAATGTGCCCCTGCTTCTTTGGCAATCATGCATGCTGTTATTTTTTCTTTTTCCGTTAACAAACATGTTTCTATAATGACTTTTACTACTTTTCCTTGTGCAGCCTGTACAATTTCTTGTATTTCCTTTTTTACTGTTTCCATATCGCCACTTTTTAATAAACCAATATTGATGACCATATCTATTTCCGTCGCACCATTCAGCACTGCCTCTTTTGTTTCCGCTACTTTTGTATCGATTGTAGAAGCACCGAGTGGAAACCCAATTACGGTACAAACAGCAACTGAACTTCCTTTCAACATTTCTACAACAAGCGGAACCCATACTGGATTTACACAAACAGATGCAAATTGATATTCTTTCGCTTCTGTACAAAGCGTGAGTATTTCTTTGCGTGTTGCTTCTGGTTTTAATAACGTATGGTCAATCATGCTAGCAACTGATTGTTGTTCCATCCCAACCTCCACCTTTTTATGTTATTTACTATTTGTATCATAGCACAAAGAAATATTCTATCCGTGTTTTTCCCCTTCTTTCCCTTACTGCTTTTGACAGCTATCGAAATAATTTAAAATGGTGGGGCTTACGACTCCTTCATAAGCATAAAAAAACAAGTTTCTTCTTTACGAAGAAACTTGTTCATCTTCAAGGACTCGTACAAATTGGCCTTTATTATAAGGATAACCTGATTGAACAATTTTGACTTTTACTAATTTTCCTACCATTTCTTCTGTCGCATCTACTACGACACGCAAATAATTATCTGTATATCCAACATATTTTCCTTCTTCATTCATTTCTTTAAATGGCTCTTCTGGAATAATTTCAAGCACTTCCCCTTCGAATTGAGAAGCATATTTTTTTGCTAGTTGATCAGATAATGAGATTAAACGATGAACCCGCTCATTTTTCACTTCTTCGTCTATTTGATCTTCCATGCGTGCTGCTGGAGTTCCTGTTCGTTTAGAGTACGGGAAAACGTGTAGTTCACTAAAACGATGTTCTTTAATAAAATGATATGTTTCCATAAACTCTTCTTCTGTTTCCCCCGGGAAACCAACAATGACATCCGATGTAATCGCAAGGTCAGGTAATGCAACACGAAGACGATTCAAACGATCCGCAAAAAATTCCATCGTATATTTTCTTCTCATGCGTTTTAAAACGGAATTAGAACCTGATTGAAGCGGAATGTGTAAATGACGAACGACAATATTCGATTGTTGTAATACTTCAATCACTTCATCCGTAATTTGACTAGCTTCAATAGAACTAATACGTAATCGTTTTAAACCTGTTACGTTTTTTTCGATATCACGTAATAATTGTGCTAAGTTATAGTCTTTCATATCTTCTCCGTAACCACCAGTATGAATACCTGTTAACACAATTTCTTTATATCCTGCATCTACTAATTGTTGCGCTTGTTCCATCACCGCTTTCGGATCGCGCGAACGCATTAACCCACGAGCCCACGGAATAATACAAAACGTACAAAAATTATTACATCCTTCTTGGATTTTCAACGAGGCTCGAGTTCGATCCGTAAAGGCAGGTACGTCTAATTCTTCATATACACGTGCTTTCATAATATTTGATACACCGTTAATCGGTTGGCGCTCATTTTGATATTGCTCAATATATGCAAGCATTTTTGTACGATCTTGTGTCCCCACCACAATATCTACCCCAGGAATCGCCATAATTTCTGCTGGAGAAGTTTGGGCATAACACCCTGTAACACAAATCACCGCATCTGGGTTTTTACGAATGGCACGACGAATCACTTGACGGCTTTTTTTATCTCCTGTGTTCGTTACGGTACATGTGTTGATCACATAGACATCTGCTGTACTTTCAAAATCTACGCGTTCATAATTTTGTTCTTTAAATAATTGCCAAATCGCTTCTGTTTCATAATGATTTACTTTACAACCTAATGTATACATAGCTACGGTTTTACGAAGCTCGTTACTCATATATTTCATCCTTTCATTGTATCCACACAAAAAAATATCAACGAATTTAATAATATCATATTATTGTACATTCTTTCTATTTGAATTATCTATTCCTACTAACAAAAAACAGATGACATATTACTTTCATGGTTCATCTGTTTTATAACATTATGTCATTACTTTACGTAAATTATTTTAACATACTTCACTCAAAATATTCTATCATTACATAATATTTAAACCTATTTTGATTTCAAATCCACACACTCATATAGAGTGTGACATGGATGGGTATTACAATATGTGCCAAAGGTATTTCATATTTCAATCCACACACTCATATAGAGTGTGACTATCCTGTTTGAAATACAATCTACCACGATAGTAATATTTCAATCCACACACTCATATAGAGTGTAACAATGTGTTTTCCGAACCAATCGAATTGCAAAAAGGAATTTCAATCCACACACTCATATAGAGTGTGACCGGCATTGCAATATGTTTCAACCGATTATTATGAAATTTCAATCCACACACTCATATAGAGTGTGACTTATCGCAGATATTAATAAGTTGTATAGCGAGAAAATATTTCAATCCACACACTCATATAGAGTGTGACAATCGACAATCTCGTCAAACTTCATGGTCGAGTTAATTTCAATCCACACACTCATATAGAGTGTGACTAAAAGTAAAATAATAATAAATTTATTTAAAAAAACATTTCAATCCACACACTCATATAGAGTGTGACGACTCCTTCCTTACTCCAATATTCTTTAAGTGTTGGAATTTCAATCCACACACTCATATAGAGTGTGACTCGCATCGGAAGGTTGGACACTTCAGATGCACTTCATATTTCAATCCACACACTCATATAGAGTGTGACGAAAGTTTTGTTCCAAACGAAAACCAAATGCGCATTTCAATCCACACACTCATATAGAGTGTGACAGCATTATTGTATAGTCATAACGAGTTAATTAAAATTTCAATCCACACACTCATATAGAGTGTGACTCTGTCTCGATAATCTGAACCAAATGCAAGAAGGAATTTCAATCCACACACTCATATAGAGTGTGACTTTAAGAAAAAAGAAGTATAATAGTTATTATTTAATTTCAATCCACACACTCATATAGAGTGTGACTTTTATATAGTGGGATTGCTGGATGCAGAGCCAATTTCAATCCACACACTCATATAGAGTGTGACAATGAAATAGGCGCTGAAATAACTAAGGAGGAAATGATTTCAATCCACACACTCATATAGAGTGTGACTTTGTTTTAAGTAAAGTTATTAAAAATGTAAAGAAATTTCAATCCACACACTCATATAGAGTGTGACACCTAACTTACTTTTCTACTATGCAATGAACATATATTTCAATCCACACACTCATATAGAGTGTGACTTGTAGGGTTAGACACTAGAGTTGTAAGGCGACATTTCAATCCACACACTCATATAGAGTGTGACAAGTTGGAGTGGCATTTGTTAAGCACAGACAACATTTCAATCCACACACTCATATAGAGTGTGACACAATAAAGATAGAAAGTTAAACAAGGAGGAAATAATTTCAATCCACACACTCATATAGAGTGTGACCGCTAGATATAGTAATTGCTATACTTAATATACTATATGTAGTGATAAATAAAACCATAACCTTGTTTCATCTTATCAATTATTATAAAATCAGCCCATTTAGTGTGCGAACCTATCAGGGATTTTATGGGCACTTTAGGTTCGCGCAAACTATGTTTTATAAAAATCTTTTCAATATTCTTATTTTTTCTTGTTGCTTTTTAGATAGTTTACCAATATCGCAATTATTCCAATAACTTAATAGCTTGGAAGCTAACTCCGGTACTTCATTAGCTATGCGTAATACTTCTTTGTAAATAACACCTTTTGACTTCTCTATATCTTGGTGACTAGCTGTTAATGTTTGAATTTGTTCGATTAATCGCTGAGCTGGTGTTAAACTCGCTAGCCTTCGTTGTTCCTTCTCATACTGCTTTTGTATACGTTTTTTCTCTGCTAGCTTTTTCTGCTCTTTTTGTTTTTGAATTTCCCGGAATTTTTGCTCTTCTTTTTTTCGAGCCTTTCGTTGTTCATTATTCACAAGATATGCTTTGTATGTTTCAGATACATCGGTAACATTATGAGCCAAACCATAGCCAACTGACTTTTTTCCGCCTAAACCATAATCCTCTAAGGTCGTCTTTAGGTACGATTTAATGAGGTCTTTATCACCTAAAGATTTTGCTAGCATGCCAATTTGTATAATAAATGTTGTGTCCTTTACCACATAGAAATTAAATATATTCGGTGATTGATCATCAGTTGGTGGATCTTCGCCTTCATTTTTATAATACTGAGGATAATGAGGTGTTTGAATATCTTTAACTAGTGAAAATGTATTTTTTGGAAAGCTATCAAAAAATATTAAATTGCCTTGCCCATACTTATTTTCGAAATCTTCGCTACTAACACCAAATGCATACTTAAACCATCCCTCATCACTTACGTCATCACATTCTTGCAGGATACAATTTCGAAGCGCTCCTTTAATTGAAGCCCCCTCAATATAAGGAGCCCCGTATATACTGTGAAGTGACGAAATGGCATCACCACTATAAGGTGATAACGTGCTTCCAATGATTAATTTATCTGCCGTGTATTCAATAACAATTACATCCTCACAATTACTCATTAATTGTTTGCGATATGCATTCAAATGATTAGGGATATCTACATTTAAAATACTAAACTTCTGTTTGTCAAAATACGGCTTTAGTTTTCCTTTAGCTTCATCCGTATAAGAATAACGATAGAAACTTGAATAATAATGTTCACTTTGGGATATATAAGGTTGCGCTTTTTCTGTAATGTTATACTTCAACATCTTTAATCATTCCTTCTGCAAAACGTTTTACCCAAATCAATAATTGCTGTACTTCATTTGTCATGACACGGTATTCTGTAATACTTACCTTAGTTATTGCCTCCATTAGTTCTTCGTCTCCTAATAACTTTCGTTTACGAAGCCACTCCGTTAATAGGTCATATAATTCTTTCTTTTTAGCAAACAAAAAAGCAACCGTAGTAGCTAATCCTGTCATTTGGATTTTTGCGGGCATAGAACGAGCGATCGTAGCAAACTCACTTTTACAATGTAAGGCTAAAACTTTTTCATAAGCAAAGGCAGCACGTTCATTTTGAATATTTTTCATTATGCTTGCCCTCCCCCATGCACTTTTACAAACCCCTTACCAAGCGTCATATTCCCACCAATTTGTAGAATATCTAGGTCTAATTCACTAATGTAGGCTTGTTCTCCATGAATCGTAGTATAGAAAATCGTTTCTGTTGGCACATACTCTTCATCAAACAATGCATGTGTAGTAACAATTCCTGTCTCATGATTAATCGCGGTACGTGTAATAATTTCTGTATTATGTTTCACAAAGTAAGTAAACTCATCATCTGATATTAAAAATGCATGGGAGGCGATATCTACACCTGACATCCTTCCCTCAACATATTTTATGCAAGTGTTGAACTCCAAATTTTCTTCAACCTGTTCATAAAGGTATTCATCTAATAAAACATTATTACTATTTTCCAGTTTAATAGTACTCGTACTTGTTACATGTCCTTGATTTCCATCAATATTTACAGTAATATTTTTACCTTCTTCCTGCATATAACGATTTAAGACAATTGGGCATGTGAGTAATGCATATACACCTTTAGCAGAACGGACAGGAAAAAATAAAATACGTGCATCTGTAAAAGTCAATTTACCAGCGTAGTCTGTATCGCCAAAAATCACTTTTTCTTGCGCATTATCTTTTACAGTACGTACATAATGATGTCTAATGCTTCCTTTTAAACTTGAAGCTTCGATTTTTGGAAAACCCGTATGCCCTTCTCGCTGAATAGGTTGGTCAACTACACTAAATTCATAGGTACCCCCTACGTGCATTGGCGATAATAAATGAATTAGCATGGTATTTTTATTTGTCATGATACACTTCCTCCTTAACTTTACCTACAAATGCATAGCCAAATCCTCTATCGCAATAAACTAAGCGATTCCACCATATATAATCAAAGCCTAACTTCCCTGTATTATCGCTACGATAATCACTTATACATTTTTGATGAAATAATTTTATAGCATCTTTATGCGTTCCTTCAAGCAGTTCAAAATAATATACGCTACCTGCTGGCACTGCTAAATGCATAGGTCGAGGACCATTTTCTGAGTAACCACCAATAGGCACTGGCTTATCAATGGCAGCTGCTACTAAACGAACTTTTACTTGATTTTTTCTATAAGTAAAACTACCAACCTTAGTCTCGGGATCAATCCATCGAGGTAACCAACCATATTTAAAGACGGCCGGAGTAGCTAAATACAACTTGAAATAGTTTGTTGGATTACTAGGCTCTGGTATAGAAAGCTCTTCTATTTTTGTAACTGTCGCTAATTTAGTGTCACCACCGATTTTAACTGTTGCCTGATTATCAATAGTAAAGCCTTCAGCATCTACAACTAACGAACAATGATTGTTATTTTGATTTTTCAATCGTATGAGTTCCTCGCTATACCACATACCATCTTTCGTTTTATGCGTCTCGTGTTCCATCTCAATACCTATATGCGATTCTTTCGTAACGTAATCACCTAATGCTTCATATTTCACTTGGTTACTACCATTTAAATAATTTTCAAAGTCAGCTTGTACTAGATATGCTCCTCCTGATACGTTTACCTTTTTTTCAATTTCTTGAGCAGGCGCTAACATCCAATCTAACTCATGACTACTTGTATAACTTTTGCTTAACTTCATAGACTGTAAGGTTTGCTGTTCAGTTACTAATGTATCTAATGGTTGTGGAAAAGCATATTTACCGTTCAATAACAAACCACTAAAACCTATCTTAATATCACGTGCCGCTATTTTTTCACCACGTCGCAAAGCCCCTGCATATACGGATGGAAAAGGAGGAAATTGACTATAGGCATAGAAGTTTACACCTGCATCAAAAGGATTGGCTGTTCTAAATACTAAGGTATCTACAGCATCTATTTTATACATCATCGTTAAGCTTCCTCCTTTTTGGGTTCAACAAATGTCTCTCGTGCAAAAAAAGATACCTGTTGTAAAAAGTGTAAAAATACTGGCGTTTCTTCATTCAAAGCTTCGTATAAATTTAGAAATACCGCTACTTGCTTTTCCACTTGCTCTTTATTTTGCAAGCTGCTTCTTAGTACTTTCTTTAATAAAGCTTCCACCATCTCTTTTGTTACATTGTTTTGTATTGGCTCTATTATCATAATAATATTCTGAACAAATGAGTTAGAATGCTCTTGTTTAGCTAATCCCTTGATTGCGTCCTCAAAGATAGTAAGATTAGCCGCTTTTTTTCCAAACTTCATGCGAAGTGGTGTAGATAATCCCCCTCTTCGCATAATTTCCATAGAAAAAGCTGCTTTACCTGCATCAATTTGTTTCGCGTGCGACTCTAGCTGTTCTACTTGCTGTAATAAAGGCTTTAACGGTGACATTAAGTGAGCCACAATAATACCAGCAGACAGCGTACCCTGATTATTAAGCTCTTTAATTCCTGCAAAAGCTGTAATTAATTGAGTTAATGATAAAAATAGCGTATGTAATGGTAAAAAAGCTAAAATATCTTCTCCCCCCGCAAATACACAGACTCCTTGGTGATTTTCAATAATCTTCTTAGCTTCTTTTGAAAAATCACTTATGGCTTCACTTAATTTTTGGGCTTCTTGTACACTTTTTACAGCTTTATATTTCTGCCCTACACCATCACCATCTAGCTTTACAATGGCATAATAAGGACTTCCAATATATCCGCCATATGAATCATACAATCTTTTAGCAGCTGATATCGTTTTATCTTGATATTCTATATGATTCACAATATCTTCTTGATTTTTAAAATCAAACAATGCTTCTGAACCTTCGTCTTTAATAGGTTCTAAATCTGCATCTTTTGGTAAGTAACTCTTTAATAACATATACGCTACTGAAGTTACATTCATATCAAATACTAAAGGTTGAGACTTTACCCATGTCGAAAAATTACGCTTTACTAATGCGATTGCTGATAAGTTTTCACCATCTTTTAACTTCGTCTCTTGTAGGTTCTTCCTTGATGGCTGCTCACTTGTAAATAGCGCATTATATTGTTCATACAAATCACACTTACGCCCCGCTGGCTCGCACATTTGATGAAACATACGTGTATTTTTCACACTATGCATATGGTTCATTAATTTGATATAGCTCTCTTTAAAGTCAAGACCTAATGGCTCGATTACCCAATTAATCTCTAAAAAATGAGATAGCTGTCTTTTTACGCTATCAGAAAATATTAACTTACTATCTTCAATAATTGCTCTACTAATATTCATGAATTGCTTTTGTACATGTTGTTTAGCTGCAATTGCTATTTCTTTACCTGAATGAGTATTAGATAGTTTAACAATAATACGATTCGGAGCATTGACAGTATTAGGTGAAGGTATGATGATGCTCCCTCCACTATCCTCAAAGAATTTTTTTGCAACTATCGCCAAATGCGATAGTAAAAAGCTTCCTGTATATAAATCCTTTAATTTACGTGAAGGCTCAACAAACTGTTGCACTGGTCCTATCGTAAATAACAACAATGATTCACTCATACCTTTGCTCCCTTCAATTGATTTACAAACACTTCTCTATTATCTATAATTTTCTTTCGATTGTGAATGGGCTTTAAAAAAACGTAAATTGGATAAATTTTATGATCTTTTGTTTTTACTAAACTAACCATCAAACTAGAAGCAAACTTTCCACTCTTAATATCTCCTCCAGTGGCAAAAACACCTGATTCTCCAGTGAATTTTCTACTTTCATGTGCAGCTTCATCAACTTGCTGTAAGAAGTTTTCCACAGACTTTGTTAAAGCTTCACCTATCTCTATTTTTTCCAAAACGGGTCGATTAATTTTCTGCCTAAAAGAAGATATAATAATATTCCCTTTACGGTTAAACATCTTTGGTGAAAAATACTCCAACATCGTATGAAGAAAATTTAGTAGTTGCTCTTTATCTTCACAAAGTTCTTTTTCAAAACTTATAGCACCACGTGCCCTACGACTGCGCTGTCCAATCCCTCCCAAGTAGGATGAAAATCGCAATATATCAATATAAGTTTGAAATTTAGCATCTGATAGTTTATTTTTTCCTCGTACCACAAGAGTAAATTTTGTTTGCTCTCCAAAACAATTTACAGACTGATTATTTCTATCACTCTTTTTATTAACATGCAACAAGCGTTTCCTGTTAATTTTCTCTTCTTTTGCATCAATAATTTGCAGCGTAATTGGAGATGACTGCGTAGTAGCATCACCAAAGTACTGACTCTCCAGTTGAAACATTTTTTTACTATCTACAATTACGTTACTCACTCGAAAAGCATTGCGCATTAAAGCCTTAATCTCCGTTACTCTCAGTTCAGGTACTTTTCTATCGACACCATAGCTCATTAACGTGCTTAGTACCTGCGTCTCTAAACTATATTTATGCAAGCAGGCTCATTCTCCTTTCGTATTAAACATTTCAACATACGCTTGATGAGGAAAGAGCATTGGATTATTTAATAACATTAATGCTTGATTTAAGATAAAGTTTAATGATAGAAGAGAAACTTCTCCTTTTGGTTGCTTTACACGATACCCCTCTAATTCAATATCCTTATTCAATTTTCCACTAGCTTCTTCTACACATTCGTGGAAGTTTAAGGCTTCATAAATTTGATTAAGTGTTTTAAATTTTTCGTTCACTTTAACATTGAATTTTTCTTGTTCTTCATTTGCTTGCAACGTTATATCAAAAAATGATTCATTTTTATCTTGATTATTGCCTAAATGACAATATATCAAGATAGGACGTGTAGCTTTTTGCCCTGGGATTCCTCCTTGTGGAATCCCATTTGCCATACGAGCAATACCACTGTTAACTGTTTTCAACTTCTTAATAGAATCTACCCAACTTTTAATAGATTTACATGAAGGTTTAGATACACTCTTACACTGAATAACAACGGCAACAGCTTCAATTGGGATAAATTTCAGTTGGCCCTTCTTAAAGATATAAGGTGTATACATTTCGTCTAAAATAACTAAATCTACTTCTGAAGATATTTCACCACTTGAATCAATAATGAACACCGATTGCTCTACGACAAATTTTTTTGGCACAATACTTTCAAAAAGTGACTGCCATATTTGTTCCCTATATGTACCTATCGTAAGATCATGAGTAGCTTTAAAATAAAGCTGGCTTACAATGGATTTCTCTTCACTTTGATAATTATAGATTAAATTCTGTACTATCCCTTTCTTTTTTACCAATAAAATCACTCCTATCAAATTTTATACTTATCATATCATAAAAATGTAATATATAACCATGCAAACAAATTTTACATTATTAAACAAAAAACACTCTCATGTAGAGAGTGACGTAAGCCCCGTAATCAAATAACGCATATAAAAAATCTGGCACCTCCGGTACGATAAACGTATCAATCAAAGGAGGTGCCATTCTTATTCCTACAAATAAACTAATCATCGTTCCCGTCAAGCTCAATCCTCTTCCAGTTGAAACTGCTTCGTTCTATTCTAACCACTACACTGCCAAACCAAGTTGTGTAATTAAAACCGCTTTGGCTGAAATTTCCTTCTACAACATCATAGATGAACACATCATCCAGACGATTATGAAGGAGCTGAATAATCGATGACACAGGATTTTACGAGCGTGCAAAACATCTACATTGATATGTGGTAAGAACGATATGCGTGTAGACATTGATGGCCTCGCAACGCTTATTCAAGATTGGATCCATATAGTAATTCTATCTTTCTTTTTTCTCGATGGAGGAAGGACCGTTATAAATGTTTGTATTTTGATGAAGATGGCTTCGCCATGCTTTATAAACGATTAGATAATGAAAAATTACCATGGCTAAAAGATGAAAAGGAAGTACGCAAATTTACGCAACAAGAGCTCCGCTGGTTATTAGAGGGCTTATCCCTACAACAGGCGAAGGCAATTGTAAAATCTGCAAAAGGTGTCTTTTAATTACCCTATTTTAAGTGGTATAATCATCCATAACTTATCCTGAACGAAATGTGGTGAATGATTTTGAAAACGCTTCAAATATTGGAAGAACAGCTAGACTACTCAAAAGAACAAAATAAAAGTTTAACCAAACAAATGGAAGTATTGACTGAACAAATTCGCCAATTAACAAAAGCCTTATACGGTTCTAAATCAGAGAAATTCAAATATCAGTCCCTAGATGGACAAGGCTCTTTATTTAAAGATGACCCGTCTTTTTGCGAACCTGAGCAGACAGAAGAACAAAGCATGGAAACCGTTAGCTATACAGTGGTCCGTAAAAAAAGAATAAAAATTGGAACGATTCGTTTCGTGATGATATGGATGTGGAAGAAATTCACCATCATCCTGCCGACATCACTTGTGAGTGTTGTCGTGGTGAGATGATCGAATTCAGTTCAACTTTAGTACGGGAAGAAGCGAAATTTATCCCAGCTATCGTGAAGCCTGTGCAACATATTGAACATGTGTATGAGTGTAAATCGTGTAAAAAAGATGTAACACAACAAGCACAAATCAAACGTGGAAAAGCAACACAAAGTAAGTATGCCGGCCCTACTGTTTTAACAAAGCTTATTTACGATAAGTTTATCCAGTACTTTCCTCTTTACCGTCAGGTAAAGGAATGGGAGCGACATGGCCTATATACAAACGATGAAAATTTATCCAATTGGGTAATGCGTGTAGCAAAGGATTGGCTTCAACCGCTTTACGATTTAATGAAGCCATTATTAACGGCTAAATCTGTGCTGCATATCGCGATGAGACTTATGCCCAGTTCCGATGGAAAGCCTGCTCAATCAAACGCTTATAACTGGGTATGTCGCAGTGTACATAGTGAAGGTCCTGTCATCGTTTTATTTAAGAGCGCACTCTCACGGGGCCGAGCTATCTTAGAAGATTTAATTGCGGGATTCAAAGGCACCGTGATCTGTGATGGCTATTCAGCCTATGGTCCATTACCTTACGTTCAATTCGCCAACTGTTGGGCACACGTACGACGCTATTGGCTGAAAGCCGATAGTAAGAATGGACGAATAGGCATTCAGTATGGTGATCGTTTGTTTCACATCGAACGTAAAACCAAACATCTTTCCTCAGAAGAACGTGTGAAAGTTCGCCAACAAGAAGCAAAGCCCGTCGTCGATGAGTTTTTCGATTGGATTGATTGTTCACCTTTTCTCGGTAAAAATGCCTTAGCGAAAGCAGCTGAATATACATTAAGTCGTATATCTGAGTTAAAGGTCTTTCTGGAAAATGGAGACGTCGCAATTGATAACAATCCCGCTGAAAATGCCATTCGTCCAAATGTTATTGGTCGCAAAAATTGGCTTTTTTCCGTGAGTGAGGCAGGTGCCAAGGCAAATGCCATCTGTTTAAGTTTGGCTGAAACGGCCAAAGCAAACGGAATTGATCTTTATCAGTATCTAGTGAAGCTGATGACGGAGTTACCAAATTTACCGTTTCATCAACAACCTGAGATTTTACATAACTACATGCCTTGGTCAGAAACCATTCAAGCCACATGTGCAAAATAACCAACTATCCAACAAAAAATCTAGGATAGTTGGCTATTCGTCGTGCGTACCGTAAAGGTGCGCTATTTTTTTATATTTCGGGCTTACGGTTATTCAATCATTGCTATGTGGAACTGGGAACGTAAAAATTTTTATATAAAAGGGGGGCAGCGATTGCCACCACTTGGAGCAAAAAAGAGAGATGGATATCCATCTCTCTTTTTAAGATAGTAATTAATCTTTTACTTTTCTAGTAATCACAAAAATTACTAATACAACAAAAAACAAAACAATTCCAACAATTCCCGTTACAACTTCATTTTTTATAGTAAAATTCACTAACGTTAACAAAAAAAGAAAAATACAACCAATGACAGGTAGAGCACTTTTTAATTTTCTCATTTAAAAAACCCCTTTTTTGGATTAAAACCCATAAATCACTGTTAAACTACATGCTTTTTACGATTTCTTATTAATTAATTCTGACACTTTAATAATTAAAGCAATTACAAATAAAGAAACAAATAAAGTTGTACTTAATGTGTTACTTATAATATTAAAATTGGTTAAAAGTCCAACAAGAAAAAGAAGGAAAGCTATTATAAACATATTTTTACTGATATTTTTCATGGTTGATTATCCTCCTATCAATATATTTGGATCTAAGTCAAGATTTTGGTGTTTGGAGAAGTTAAAGATTGAGTTTATAAACATAACTAATATTAAGATTGTAATGGCTATGTCTAATAAATTCAGAAAATCCATGTAGATTAATCCTTTTTAGTAAAAATGTGTTAATTTATACTTATTACACATATTAACATAAAAAATGTTAGGAGGAGTTTTAATGTCTAAAAAGAGTTTCAAAGTAATTATTATTGGACTATGTTTTACGCTTTTGATTTCCTTCGGAATACAACCTGTTAATGCATCGGAGTGGAAAGAGAAGGATTTTAGTTTATCAAGACGTTGAAATTATTGAAATGGAAGCTGAAGCTCTTGAAGGGGGTTTAAGAGGTTTTTTTGGATTAATTGAAGAAATGCCTATTGAAGTATTGAAGAAGGAGTTCAATGGTTGAACGATAATAAAGGGAACGAATTTTACGGGAAGTTATTTATTGCAGATGGTGAAAATGTAGATTTAATAGATGATCCAGATATGATAACTACTTACGGTATTGTTGCTTGTAGTGCAGCAATAGTAGGAGCAATAACAATGAATGCATGGCCGTGGGCAAAAATTTTTAAAGTTAAAAAGGCCATTCAGTTATTGGGTGGATCGAAAGTTATGGCTAAGACATTAGTTACTGCATATAAACATCAAAGGAATTTAGGTTATTCAAAAGCAACTGCTGCTAAAAGAGCTATTGATGTTACGAAACGTGCTCTTCCAGGGGAGTATGTAAAAGCATTAACTGAATTTCTTTCGTTGAAAATGGTTATGGCAAAGTGTTTTGATTAAAATTTAATAGAAATTAGTTTGGTGAAGAGTAGCCCTTGCTACTCTTTTTTCTTTAGATTTTGATTAGTTAGAGGAAGAAGGGATATGAGGTAAAGCGGACTGAACGAAGCGTAGCGAAGTGAGGGAGAATGTAAGGAGTTGACAATTTGATTGCACTCAAACCATCTTGGTATTGTCGAAAATTCATTTTTTAATCTGCCTCCTGGTGATGGAGCCCCCCCCCGAATGATTCGGGAGGGCTCGTGGGGTTAGATAAAATGGGGGGCAAGGGGAATCATTCCCCTTGTTGGTTTGGGTAAAACCCAAGATTTTCCTGACCAGCTTTTAGACGGGATAGTCGGTGATTGCCGAAACAGCCTCGCAGAGCACACTCTTTACGAATGTAAAGTATAATGTGTTTATACTTTACATGGAAGTATTCCGAAAATAACGCTCGCGACATAGGGGTTGGTTTTTTTATGAGTTATGCAGTCGTTGTTGTTTTAAAATAAAGATGCGATGTTTGTAAAAAAGTTTGATCGTTTATAATAAAGATCGATCGAAATATTAGAAAGTTATGTAAGGGAATGTTGTTAAATCAACATTTTCTTATTTTTTTAATCAAACTTTTTTACAAAAATAGAGGATTCAAACTTAATAGAAATTATGGTTTTAATCAAACCTTTTTTCAAAATAGGTAAATATGTATTCTTAATTCATCAGTGTTTGCAGAACTATTTATAATCAAACTTTAATTCAAAGCTGCACTTACAAAAAACAACTATATGAGAACGTGCGCCCTTTATGACTCGCCCTCCTGCTTCTTTCACCTGTTTGAAAGTCAAATATTCCCCTGGCTCTAATAGCAAAGTATTTATGCCCCTATAAGCCTTTTGGGTTTTCCAGTTTACAGCTGGCCCTTTTTGTCCAACCCAAGGTTTTTTCCAAGGAATTACACCTTCTTCAAGTTGTTCAATAATTTTGTTTGATACGATTTGGATTGTCAACACTAATTCAAACAAATATTATAAGGTCATCAATCTAAATTCCACTGGACTTTTATAACCAAGTGTTCCGTGGATTCTAATGTTATGGAACCAGTTTACTTCATCATTAAATTCGATTTCGAGTTGATATAGGCTGTTAAAGTGCGAACCGTTTGAAAATTCCGTTTTAAAAACTTTAAATGTCGCTTCCGCGACTGCATTGTCATAGGGACAGCCTTTCATGCTTAATGAGCGTTCGATTCCAAACGTTTCTAACGCATCATCGATCCATTGATTTTTAAATTCGCTTCCGCGATCTGTGTGAAACATTCCGATTCGATGTAATGGTCTTCTAATGCTTGAAAGTGCTTTGTAAACAAGACTTGCAGTCTTGTTCGCTCCGGCACTATGACCGATAATTTCACGATGGAAAAGGTCAACAAATAAACATACGTAATGCCATTTGCCATTTACGCGTACATATGTTAAATCACTAACAACAACAGCTAATTCTGATTGCTGATGAAATGCTCGATTCAGCGTATTTTTCACAGGTTCTTCATTTACCTTAGACTTGTATGGCTTGAACTGAGTGACTGTGTAAGTTGAAACAAGCCCTTCTTCTTTCATGATTTGACCGATACGTCGTCTAGAAACTGTTAGCCCTTTCTTTTCAAGTTCAACTTTACTCTTTCTTGTACCATAATTATTGCGACTTTCTTTAAAAATAGTTATGATTTTTTTGTTTAAGATTCATCTTTAGGTTCTTTTTTGGACTCGTAATAGTACGTACTTCTAGCGATTCCAAGGACTTCGCACATTGCTGGTACCAAGTATTTGTGAGCGTTATTACGGATGACATCTACTTTCGTCCCATGATCAGCGCGGCTTGCTTTTTAGAGTATCTAGCATTTTAATGCGTAGATACTTTTATACCTTTAGGTGCAAATATCATTCTCCATCAGTAAACGTTGATTTTCTTTACGTAGTTTCAACAACTCTTCTTCTTCCGGTGTTCGATTATCTTTTTCTTTAAAGGAGCCGGAGGCTTTGCTTCACCCATTTATCAAACGCTGAAGCTGTTAAATCGTACTCGCGTATGATATCTGCACGTGGCTTTCCACTCTCATAAAGTCGGACCATTTGGCTTTTGAATTCTGGACTAAATGTTCTGCGTGTTCTTTTTTCGGTCATTGTAGATTCTCTCCATTTCAGTTACTTTTGTTTTACTCTACTAGACCTTAATTTTATTGTCCAACTTAGTGTAGCCTATCCAGACTTTATAAGCCTTGTGCTGATGGTGCGTTTAATAAGAGATTTCAATCCACACACTCATATAGAGTGTGACAAAATGTGACAGCAAAAGATCAAGACGATTATTTTATTTCAATCCACACACTCATATAGAGTGTGACTTAGGTTACTGGAAACATACCTAAAAGTTAAAAATGATTTCAATCCACACACTCATATAGAGTGTGACAACGTCCCGGCACACACAAGGACATCGTAAGTACATTTCAATCCACACACTCATATAGAGTGTGACGACGCAGCTTGTCACGGAATGTCCATCGTGATTACGATTTCAATCCACACACTCATATAGAGTGTGACGTTCGTTGTTGCAGAGATCCTAGGTTGGGATGAATTTCAATCCACACACTCATATAGAGTGTGACAAGGATGTGCGGTGCCCATCCTGTAACAAAAAATTAATGATTTCAATCCACACACTCATATAGAGTGTGACCCATGCCATGTTGTTCCTGTACCATATGCAATCGGATTTCAATCCACACACTCATATAGAGTGTGACGGTGCATTAGGGTCGGGATATTGTTCTGGGTCTGATTTCAATCCACACACTCATATAGAGTGTGACTTGTTTGTAACACCTTGTCCATCTAATGGATTAAAACATTTCAATCCACACACTCATATAGAGTGTGACTTTGTATCTTAGTTCCTCTACCATAAATATTTAATTTCAATCCACACACTCATATAGAGTGTGACTGCAGGGAAGCTGTGGATGTAATTCATAAGAAATTATTTCAATCCACACACTCATATAGAGTGTGACAATCGTGACTAAGTGCTGCAGCCACTGAATATGCATTTCAATCCACACACTCATATAGAGTGTGACAAAATAGACAACTTGCTCTCTTACTTCCCATCCTATTTCAATCCACACACTCATATAGAGTGTGACCATCCAGTGCAAGAAAGGGAAAATCGTTTAGCAAAATTTCAATCCACACACTCATATAGAGTGTGACGGGGTAAGTCGAGCTTCTTATTTCAGGTACTGCAGGATTTCAATCCACACACTCATATAGAGTGTGACCGGTTTAACACAAGAAATGATGAACCAGGTAGTAATTTCAATCCACACACTCATATAGAGTGTGACTATTATTCCCGATGTATTTCATATCGTCTGCATTGATTTCAATCCACACACTCATATAGAGTGTGACCTTATGAATTTTTGTAAAACGTGAAAGAAGGTGAAATTTCAATCCACACACTCATATAGAGTGTGACGCAAATGAAGGTGGATATTTTAGGCGGGCAACGAATTTCAATCCACACACTCATATAGAGTGTGACACTTGCTCGTAAGGACCTCTAATGAATGGTCATGATTTCAATCCACACACTCATATAGAGTGTGACGTCCTCTTCGTCCATTTCTTCAATGTCGCGACCATCATTTCAATCCACACACTCATATAGAGTGTGACTTGAGTGATTTTGAACAAGATACAGGCATTCCAATTTCAATCCACACACTCATATAGAGTGTGACGATTTTTTCAAGTTCTGTTTGTTGGTTTTCTACATTTCAATCCACACACTCATATAGAGTGTGACATAAAAAAATAAATGAGCTACAGTGTCTGCTCAAAATTTCAATCCACACACTCATATAGAGTGTGACCCCATGATTACGGTATAAAACCGTATAAAGATGTAATTTCAATCCACACACTCATATAGAGTGTGACTGGTATCATCCATCACCTCTCTCAGAGCTATGTAATTTCAATCCACACACTCATATAGAGTGTGACTGTAGACTTTCCCAGTGCCTCTTTAATATCTGCATTTCAATCCACACACTCATATAGAGTGTGACCGCGAGATATAGTAATCTCGCTCTCTTAGCGTACTACATTTAGTGTTTTTTAGAAATACTTTACAAGAAAGTCGTCGATATTATACTAAAAGCCGATAAAAAGTGTGCGAACCTTCTAAGGTTTTCATGGGCACTTGGGGTTCGCACAGGTTAAACGAATTGGCATAATCTTTTCTAAATAATAATATCTCTAATAATCATGCATATTAGAAAGAATCATAGTTACATTTACAACACCACAGCTTAACGTATTAAAAAAAACTATTAACATATTGGCTCATCTCCGCATTTCAAATTGATACGAAACAGTAGATAAAAAATATAATGGTGCTGTTTCTGTTCGTAAAATTCTTGGGCCTAAACTCGTTGTTTGTGCACCATGTTTCAAAAACTCTTCTACTTCTTCCTCCGTTAGCCCACCTTCTGGACCTACAATAAGCGCAATCGTACTACCAGGTTTTATTTGTTCTAACCGTTCTGCTAATAATACTTGATTGTTTTGTTTTGCCACTTCTTCATAAGCAACCAAAACAGCATCAAAAGAATGAAATTGTTGCACCATTTCTTTTACAGATATAGGTGCATGGATGATTGGGAGTCGGTTACGATACGATTGTTCCGCTGCTTCTTTTGCGATTTTATTCCATCGCTCTACTTTTTTACTTTGTTTTTTCGGATCCCACTTCACCACAGATCGTTTTGCTGTAAATGGAGTTAATGCTTTCAATCCAAGCTCTGTTCCTTTTTGAATGACCCATTCTAGCTTATCTACTTTTGGCAACCCGTGAAAAATCGTCACATTGACTGGTAGTTCTCTCGTTTGCTCTTCCCATTGTGTAATCGTTGCGACTACACGTTTTTCTTCTATGTCCGTAATTTCACAAATAGCTGCTTTTCCTGAATGAAAACAACAAATAATCGTATCTTGTTCTTTCATTCGCATAACGTGCCGAATATGATGCACATCTTCACTATCAATCACAACAAGCGAACCATTTCTATTTGCATCTTCTACAAAATATCGTTGCATGTTTCTTCCTCATTACTTTTCTTTTTTCGCAATAATCGCGACCCAATCTTCTAATTCACTCACTTCTACAATCGAAAAACCGCTTTTTACTAACGCTTCTTGCACTTCATTTTTCTTCCCTTTAATAATACCAGACGTAATATAAAGACCATTTGGTTTTAAAACTTGATATGCATCGTCTGTAAAACGCAAAATAATTTCCGCAAGCAAATTACCAACAATTACGGCTACCGTCCCATCAATCCGGTCTAGTAAATTATTTTGCTTGACCGTTACGATATCCTGCACCTTGTTTAATTTTACATTTACCGTTGCTGCTTTTACCGCAACTTCATCTAAGTCATATGCAGCAACAGATGCAGCACCTAATTTGGCAGCGGCAATACTTAACACACCACTTCCTGTTCCCACATCAATCACATGATCGTTTTGTTTCATGTATTTTTCTAAAGCACGAATGCAAAGAACAGTAGTCGGATGCGTACCTGTACCAAATGCCATCCCTGGGTCGAGTTCAATGACTAGTTCATCTTCCGATTCTTTTTTATATTCTTCCCAAGTTGGTGTAATTGTAAGGCGTTTTGATACGCGCACTGGTTTATAATATTTTTTCCAAGCGCTAGACCATTCTTCTTCGTTTACTTCCGATATTGTTACTTTATTTTGCCCTAAATCAATATCATATAACATGAGTTGATTAATCGCTTCTTTTATTTCTTCTACTGTTTCTCCTAAAAAACTAGTCATTGGTAAATAAGCTTTAATAATGACTCCTTCTTCTGGATAATCATTAGGATTGAGTTGGTAGACTTCGCCGAACGTTGTATCCCAACTTCTTTCTAAATCCATCGGATCTTCAATCACAACTCCGCTAGACCCTGCTTCATGTAATATATTTGAGATTGCTTCAATGGCTTCATGGGTGGTATGAATACTAATTTCTGACCACTTCATGTTCTACCAACTCCTTTAATCAATAAATTAATTTCCTTTAAAAGCACGCTTTACTTTCGCAAACAATCCTTCATCATGTTGCTCTTCTACTGATTCTCCACCAGTTTCCGCTAATTTACGTAACAACTCTTTTTGATCATCGGTTAATTTCGTTGGTGTCATCACACGAACGATGACGTGTTGATCTCCCATTCCATATCCACGAACATCTTTTATCCCTTTTTGACGTAGTCTGAATCGTGTACCAGTTTGTGTACCAGCAGGAATTTTTAATTTTACTTTTCCGTGAATAGTCGGAACTTCAATTTCATCGCCTAATGCTGCTTGTGTAAACGTTAACGGCATTTCACAATATACATCATTACCATCTCGTTCAAAAAATTCATGTTCACTTACTTCAAATACAACGTATAAATCTCCACTTGGTCCACCGTTCAGTCCCTTTTCCCCTTCACCAGGAATACGAATTTGTTGGCCTGTATCTACACCAGCAGGAATTTTTACACGGATTTTTTTCGTTTTACGAACAGTTCCTTTTCCGTGACAATCCGGACATGTTTCTTTAATCATTTCACCAGTACCACTACAATATGGACATGTACGTTGATTAACCATCCGACCGAACATAGTGTTTGTTTCTTCTGATATTTGCCCTGTACCATGACAATGAGAACATGTTTCTTTTTTCGTTCCTGGTTTTGCACCAGAACCATCACACGTTCCACACGGCTCATCTTTCGGAATCTCTATTTCTGTTTCTTTTCCAAATGCCGCTTCTTCAAAACTTAAATTCATTCGGTATTGAAGATCAGCTCCTTGTCTAGGTGCGTTTGGATTACGTCTTCCGCCTCCGCCTCCACCTCCGAAAAACATATCGAAAATATCTTCAAAACCACCAAATCCAGCGCCAGCGCCACCAAAGTTTTGATTAGCGCCCGCATGACCAAATTGGTCATAACGAGCACGTTTTTCATCATCACCCAACACTTCATATGCTTCATTAATCTCTTGAAACTTTTCTTTTGCTCCTTCTTCTTTATTCACATCTGGATGATACTTACGTGCTAACCGGCGATATGCTTTTTTAATTTCAGATTTTTGCGCACTTTTATCTACTCCGAGTACTTCGTAATAATCTCTCTTACTCATTCAACCCACTCCCGCTTTTTTTCACATACGTTTTATGTTATCATCACTCATTTTAAACGTAAAGAGTGAAATATTCGAACATGATTTGTTTTCTTTTTTCTAGTTTCAAAAAGTTGTTTCACTAATCAAAGAGAAATAACAGAAAAAAAGTCAAAGCCAAGACAGGCCTGACTTTGACTTTTTTATTTACATGCATTAGTTCTCTTTTTTATCATCTTTTACTTCTTCAAATTCCGCATCCACTACTGTATCGTCGTTTGCAGTGTTTGTTGTTTCAGCACCTGCATTTTCTTGAGCTTGTTTTGCTGCTTCTTCGTATAATTTTACAGAAAGTTGTTGAACAATTTCTTGTAATTTATCTTTTTCTGCACGAACTTTTTCCATATTATTTTCTTCTAATGCTTTTTTTACTGCATCTTTTGCTTCATTTGCTTTATCTACTTCTGCTTGGTCTACTTTTCCTTCTAAATCTTTTAATGTTTTTTCTGTTGTAAACACTAACTGATCTGCTTCGTTGCGAAGTTCCGCTTCTTCTTGACGTTGTTTATCTGCTTCAGCATTTTCTTCTGCTTCTTTTACCATGCGTTCGATTTCTTCGTCTGATAAACCGGAAGAAGATTTGATTGTAATAGATTGTTCTTTGTTTGTGCCTAAATCTTTTGCACGAACGTTTACGATTCCGTTTTCATCAATATCAAAAGTTACTTCGATTTGTGGAACGCCACGTGGTGCTGGTGGAATATCTGTTAATTGGAAACGACCGAGTGTTTTGTTATCTGCAGCCATTGGACGTTCCCCTTGTAAAACATGAATATCAACAGCTGGTTGATTATCTGCAGCAGTTGAGAATACTTGTGATTTACTAGTAGGAATCGTAGTATTACGTTCAATTAATTTTGTAAATACACCACCCATTGTTTCGATACCTAATGAAAGTGGTGTTACGTCTAATAATAAAACGTCTTTTACGTCACCAGTTAATACCCCACCTTGGATTGCAGCACCTACTGCTACCACTTCGTCTGGGTTTACACCTTTAGAAGGCTCTTGGCCTGTTACTTTTTTAATTGCTTCTTGTACTGCTGGAATACGTGTAGAACCACCAACAAGTAATACTTTATCAATTTCATTTGCTGCAAGGTCTGCATCTTTTAATGCTTGACGCACAGGACCTAGTGTACGCTCTACTAAGTGAGCAGATAATTCTTCAAATTTTGCACGTGTTAAAGATACTTCTAAATGTTTTGGTCCTGTTTGATCTGCTGTAATAAATGGTAAAGAAATTTGTGCTTGTGTTACACCTGATAAGTCTTTTTTCGCTTTTTCGGCTGCATCTTTTAAACGTTGCATTGCCATTTTATCTTGAGAAAGATCAATGCCATTTTCTTTTTTAAACGCTTCTACTAGATAGTTGATAATGACTTCATCAAAGTCATCTCCACCTAATTTGTTATCACCAGCAGTAGCTAGAACTTCAAATGTTCCTTCTGCTAATTCTAAGATAGAAACGTCAAATGTACCGCCACCAAGGTCATACACTAAAATTGTTTGTTCTTGGTCTGTTTTATCTAAACCATAAGCAAGAGCTGCAGCTGTTGGTTCGTTAATAATCCGTTTTACATCTAAACCAGCGATTTTACCAGCATCTTTTGTTGCTTGACGTTGAGAGTCATTAAAATATGCAGGAACAGTAATAACCGCTTCTGTTACTTTTTCTCCCAAATAGTCTTCTGCATATGATTTTAAATGTTGTAAAATAATTGCACTAATTTCTTGTGGTGTATAGTTTTTCCCTTCAATTTCTACTGTATAGTCAGTACCGATATGACGTTTAATTGAAAGAATTGTGTTAGGATTTGTAATAGCTTGACGTTTTGCTACTTCCCCAACAGAACGTTCTCCGTTTTTAAATGCAACAGCTGAAGGTGTTGTTCTCCCGCCTTCTGGATTCGGAATAACTTTTGCTTCACTACCTTCCATTACTGCTACACAAGAGTTTGTTGTTCCTAAGTCAATTCCAATAATTTTACCCATAATCGTCATTAGCCTCCTAAATTTAATTACATATTCACTTTAACCATTGATGGTCGAACGACACGATCTTTTAATTTATACCCTTTTTGAAGTTCTTCTACTACTATATTTGAATCGATCCCTTCTTCTTGTGCTTGCATCACTGCTTGGTGCACATTTGGGTCGAATGGTTGACCGACTGATTCAATCCACTCTAATCCTTCTTTTTGAAGGGCTTGTAAAAGTTGATCATATACCATTTGAATACCTTTTTTCAATGAATCAGCTTGTTCATTGTCAGTTTCAACAGAAAGTGCCCGTTCGAAGTTATCTAGTACTGGTAATAAATCTTCGATAACAGATTGTGATCGATACTTCATATACGTTTGTTGTTCTTGTTTCATTCTACGTTGGAAGTTCTCAAAATCTGCTTGCGCTCTTAACGCTTTCGTATTTAATTCTTGTACTTTTTCTTCTAATTCTTGGATGCGTACATCTTTTTCATCTACCACTTCTTCTGATTGTACAGCTTCCTGTTCTGTCACTTCTTCTGCTACATTTTCTGTTACTTGTTCTTGTGTTTGTTTTTCTTCTGTCAATACATCCACCTCCTAGGTATTGGATTATTCTTAATCATGATACCATTTATGAAACAATTTCGTTAAATCTCGGGATAACAATTCGATTAAACTAATAACCCTTCCGTATTGCATACGAGTTGGTCCAACAATCGAAATAGATCCGATATGCTTATCATGAACGGAATAGCTTGCAGTAATTAAACTACAATGCTCCATCCCATGAAATGTATTTTCTTGTCCAATACGCACTTTCATATCTTTTGCTTGCAAATCGGATAAATATTGAATAAAGTCTTGTGTTTCAATTGTATCCAGCAATGTTCGCAACGTGTTTACATCATGAAATTCTGGTTGTGCAAGCATATTGACTTTTCCCCCGTAATAAACCTTATCTGTAACAGGGACTTGCAATAGTTCATCAAATATTTGAATTAACGCTTCATAATTTCGAATATGCTCACGTAAGACATTACTTACTTCTGTATGAATCAACTTTCGAAGTTTATAAAGTGGAACATTTTTTAAGCGTTCGTTTAAAATATTTGAAAACTTTTCAATATCCCCTTCATTCATTTCTTTTGGGAGCGTAAATATTTTATTTTCAACATAGCCTGTATCCGTTACAAAAACCGCTACGACACGCGTATCTGAAATAGGGATAAGTTGTAATTGCTTTAAATTGGTATAAAAAATCTCTGGTCCTAAAATAATTGTCGTATAGTTAGTTAAATCGGATAAAATTTTTGCAGACTGTTCAATTACTTGCTCAAATTCTAACATTTTTTCTGTAAACATCGCTCGAATATTATGCAAATCATTTTGATTTAGCATACTTGGTGACACGATATGATCCACATAAAAACGATACCCTTTTTCAGAAGGGATGCGTCCTGCTGAACTATGTGGTTTTTCTAAAAAGCCCATTTCTTCTAAGTCAGCCATTTCATTTCGAATTGTCGCAGAACTATAGGTTACGCCTTGACGTTTAGAAATCGTTCTAGAACCTACAGGCTGGGCAGACCGGATATAATCATCAATAATCGCTTGCAAAATAAATAACTGACGATCCGTTAACATCCACCTCACCATCCTTTTGTTAGCACTCAATACCTATGAGTGCTAATACTATTATTTAAAGTAACAGATTCTCATCTAAATTGTCAATAACGTTGCTTGCCTAAAAAAAGACTTTCGCAATTTTCTTCTTTAAAGAAGAAACTGTTCAAAAACTTCATTTCCTAAAAACAACCCTTTGTTCGTTAAATGAATAGAATCATTCGTTTGCGCTAACCACCCTTTTACCGTTAATTCATCGATTGGTTGTTGAAAATATGTTTCCATCTCTTCCCCATAACGTAGAAAAAATTCTTTTTTGGATACACCTTTCCTTTTCCTTAATCCCATAAACATAAACTCTTCCATCATTTCTTTTTTTGTTAAAATAATTTCTTCTGTATAGGCATGCTTTGCTGTTTGAATGGCATCAATATATTTTTGAATTGGGCCTATATTGCTACGCCGAACCCCATTCATATAACTGTGCGCACCTGCACCAATGCCATAATATTCATCATTATTCCAATACGTTAAATTATGATAACTAACCTTATTTTCTTTCGCAAAATTACTAATTTCATATTGATGAAAATGATGGTTCTCTGCTTCTTCCATTACTAATTCATACATATTGGCCTCTAATTCTTCACTCATTCCCGCTAATTTTCCTTTTTGATGAAGCACATAAAAGATTGTTTTCGGTTCTATTTGTAATGAATAGGAAGAAAGATGGGAAATTGGTAATCGAAAAGCTATCTGCAACGACTCTTTGACATCTGCCAACGTTTGCTTTGGTAAACCAAACATTAAATCAATAGAAAGTTGGTCAATCCCTACTTGATGAGCTGTTTCTACTGTACGAATTACTTCTTTTTCTCGGTGCGTTCTACCTAGCGTACGTAACAGATTGTCTTGAAAGGCTTGTACACCAAAACTCATTCGGTTCACCCCAGCTTGTTTTAAAAGCTGTAGTTTTTCTTTTGTCACTTCATTTGGATTTGCTTCAACAGAAAATTCGATGACATCGCGCTCCGAAACAAAAGAATGAATCGTTTCTAATAAAAAGGCTAATTCATCCATCGATAAAGCGGTCGGTGTTCCTCCACCAATAAAGATTGTTTTTATTTTTTTAGTAGGAACCATTTCGAGCGTTGTGATTAATTCTTGACGAAGTGCTTGCAAATAAGTCATCACTGGTTGCTTATCATAATACACTTTATTGAAATCACAATAATGACAAATTTGTTTACAAAACGGGATATGAATATAGAGAGATTCAATCATTTTTTTCATCCCTTTCTGAGAATCTATACGATGAGCTACCTTTCTTTGGAAATCATCAAAACCGCAAGAAAATTCTTGCGGTTTTTTAGTGTTATTTTTTACTATTGCTATCATCCATTTTAAGCACTGCCATGAACGCTTCTTGAGGGACTTCTACACGACCAATTGTTTTCATTCGTTTTTTTCCTTCTTTTTGTTTTTCAAGCAATTTTCGTTTACGTGAAATATCCCCACCGTAACATTTAGCTAAAACGTTTTTACGCATCGCCTTAATAGTACTTCTAGCAACAATTTTTGTTCCAATTGCTGCCTGTACTGGCACTTCAAACTGTTGACGTGGAATTAATTCTTTTAACTTTTCTACAATGACTTTTCCCCGTTCATAAGCAGCATCACGATGAACAATAAACGATAATGCATCGACTTTTTCACCATTTAATAAAATATCCATCTTTACTAACTTACTTTGCTTATAACCAATTAACTCATAATCTAAAGAGGCATATCCTTTTGTATTCGATTTTAATTGGTCAAAAAAGTCATACACAATTTCCGCTAATGGAATTTCGTACATAATATGCACACGTGTTTCATCCATGTATTGCATATTAACAAAAATACCACGCTTTAATTGACAAAGTTCCATTACGGCACCGACATAATCGTTAGGAACCATTATTGAAGCTTTAACAAATGGTTCTTCCACGGATTCAATCGTTTGTGAATCTGGCATATTACTTGGGTTATCTACTACAACCATTTCTCCGTCGGTTATATTCACATGATAAATAACACTTGGTGCAGTTGTAATTAAGTCAATTTTAAATTCTCGTTCAATCCGCTCTTGGATAATTTCCATATGAAGCAATCCTAAAAACCCACAACGGAAACCAAATCCAAGCGCCTGTGATGTTTCCGCTTCGTATTGCAACGCAGAATCATTTAATTCTAATTTTTCCAACGCTTCCCGAAGGTCATTATACTTGCTAGAATCGATCGGATATAAGCCACAAAAAACCATTGGGTTCATTTTACGATATCCTGGTAACGGCTCAGTCGCTCCATTTTTCGCTGTTGTAATCGTATCCCCAACACGAGTATCAGCTACTTGTTTAATAGAGGCCGCTACATATCCTACATCTCCTACATTTAATTCCTCTCTCGGTGTTTCTTTTGGAGAGAATACGCCTACTTCTGTCACTTCAAATTCTTTTCTAGTTGCCATCATTTTGATTTTTTGCCCAACACGAATCGAACCATCCATCACGCGAATGTAAGCAATAACCCCACGATAAGAATCATACACAGAATCAAAAATTAACGCTTTTAAAGGAGCCTTGGGATCTCCCACTGGTGCAGGGACTTTTGCCACAACTTGTTCTAAAATATCTTCAATCCCAATTCCAGCTTTTGCGGATGCTAAAACAGCTTCGCTCGCATCAATTCCAATAACATCTTCGATTTCCTTGCGAACACGTTCTGGGTCTGCACTCGGTAAATCAATTTTATTAATAACAGGAATAATTTCTAAGTCATTATCAATTGCCAAATACACATTGGCAAGCGTTTGAGCTTCAATCCCTTGTGCAGCATCTACTACTAAAATGGCACCTTCACAAGCTGCTAAACTGCGGGAAACTTCATATGTAAAGTCAACATGCCCTGGTGTATCAATTAGATGAAAGACATATTCTTCTCCGTCTTTTGCACGATAGAGTAATTCTACTGCATTTAATTTTATCGTAATTCCTCTTTCGCGTTCTAAATCCATGGCATCTAATAATTGATTCCGCATTTCTCGTTTTGTTACCGTATTTGTACTTTCTAAAATTCGGTCAGCAAGCGTTGATTTCCCATGGTCAATATGGGCGATAATAGAGAAATTGCGGATTCGTTCTTGACGTTGTAATCGTTCTTCGTTATTCATTCACGGATCCTCCTACTATTGCAAAATGCATTGATTCTAATTATAACAATGATGAAATTATCTAGCAATAACAACTGATACTCGGATAGCTGAAGTAGTGGGTGTTCTTCGACTCTTTTTGTAAGAAAAGAAAAAAAGGAAGAAACGAGCATTACCTCGCTTCTTCCTCTATTGTTTCCGGTTGATGTAAAACACCTTCAACGATTTCATTCATCGTTTTAATGCTTTGTAGAAAAGAATGGTCTTCTACTTCTTGTTGTCTTTCTATTAACGTTTCAACATCTACATCCGTTTTCCATAAGGATGTTTGTTCTTTTTTTTGCTCTACTTTTACTTGTTCTTCTTCACCAAAGAACTGTCCAATTTGGACCATTCCAAACACAACACCAAATAAAAACAACGATAACAGAACAAAAAGCGATAATAAAAAACGTACGACCATTTTTCCCCCCCTATTAGTAGTCTATTGTGCTTGTCCATTTTGTTGATTGAAATAATGTTCACTCATCACATCTGCTAACGCTTCAGTCGTAACATACATTTCTTCTAATGAATTCGCATATCCGCCAATTTCAATTAATAACGAGTTAGAAGATAAGTCTTGATTATAAATACCATCCACACCCTTACCACGCTTTTGAATAACCCCGCGGCTTAACCCAGGATACTTTTCATCTAATTGACGATGGAGCGTTTGTGCTAAATGTAAATTTTGTTCATATCCACCATGATCCCCGCCAATGACAAAAATTATACGGGCATATGTGGTCCCATTAATCGTGACGGTTGTTTTTTCTTTCGGCAATGAATCGCGATGTAAATCAATCACATATTGCAATTTATTCGTTTGTATCGCCTCTTCTACAAGCTGTCGTGAGGCTTTATACGATTGCCAATATTGTAATCCTTCTTGCTTTAAGAAAGTCGTAACATCTGACTTATCCACCAAGGCACCAATTCCTCTCTTTTCTATTTCTTGTGCTAACCGATCTCCAACAAGGGTAATATTGACTTCGGAATGATAAGCGCCATTTGGATTTTTCACTCCTTCTAAATGGGGTAAAAATGATTCACGGTTATGTGTATGGTAAATAAACACTTTTTTATCTTCGATAGCAGAAATATTTTCTTTTTGATTCGTTTCTACATTTGTGGTCGTTGCTTCGTTTTGTTTCTCTAATAATTCTTTAGGAGGAGCAGATTCCACTGGTAAATTCGTATAATCCGTCCCTTCCCCTGCAACGACAATCCGTCCATCAAAAAACTGAAATCCTGGGAGTTCTCGTCCTAAAAAGCTACGCGGATCATCTAAAGAAATATTCGTTGCCAATTCAAACACAATTGCACCGATATTTTTAGGTAATGTTTCTTTAGACATAACTTGTCCAAAATAACGATTTTCGTAGGCTAATACAAAACTAAATGATTCTCCTTGAATATCGCTTGTCCATTCTCCAATGGAGTGAGAATAAAGACGATACTTTGGGTCTAATGATGTTAAAATACCTGACAATATAGATAAACTAACAATCAAGAAAATAAAAAGAAAAATGATATTTTTTATTTGCTTTCTGTCAACAGCATACATGAGGATCTTTTTGTTAGATCCTTTCATCTTCTCACCCTTTCTGTTTCTCTATTCGAAGCATATGAGAGAAACGAAAGGGATAGAACTATTGATGAAGTGCTTCATTTAAACTATCTGCTAACACAGAAGCAAACGTTTCAATATACATATCCACTTCTTTTGGCGTAACCATAAGATTTTTTTCATAGGAAGCTAACACTTCATATAAAAATTGTCGTTTTTCTTCCTCATCTAACGTGCCAACGATACCTAAAATTTTTTGTCTTTCTTTTGATTCAACTTCCATCGGTTTCCCTCGTTTTTTCTTCATCCATGATGGAACTAACGCATACGTAGATGTTTTACTTTCCGCTGTTTCTCGAACAATATGTTGCAACATATAATCAAGCGTATCACTAACAATCGAAGCAGCGTCTACTACCGTTGGAATTCCGATTGCAATGACAGGAATACCAAACGTTTCTTCATTTAACGCTTTCCGCTTATTACCTACCCCGCTACCAGGAGCGATTCCTGTGTCTGAAATTTGAATGGTAGCATTCACCCTTTCTACCGAGCGTGCTGCTAATGCATCAATCACAATCATAAAATCAGGGTTTATTTCGTTCACTAATCCGCGGATGACATCACTTGTTTCAATGCCTGTTGTACCCATTACTCCTGGCGCTATCGCACTAACCGAGCGTTTTTCTGATTCCAGATTACCTGGAAGTTGTTTTAAATGACTCGTAACAAAAAGTTTATCAACCGTTTTAGGACCTAACGCATCGGGGGTCACCGCCTTATTTCCTAACCCAACGACTAACACTTGCTTTTCCTTTCCAAGTTTTCGTTCCTTTAAAAAACGATACAATACACTAATCATCACTTTTTTTAATGTTTCTTCATCATTTAATGAATATTCAACCGTGACATAATGCCCTTTCGTTTTTCCGATTCGTCGTTCCCCTTCCTCCTCTACGATTACTTTTGTTACTTTAATTCCTTCTACTTCATCCTCTTCAATAATGACACCGCTCACTTCTGTCTTCTTTGATTCTTCTTCTTCCCTCACCATTTCATGAGCTTCAAGTGCTAAATCGGTTCTCGGTAATTGTATCTCTTGCATCCTTTTTGCTCCTTTCTTTTTTCATAGTATTATCATTTAGGAAGCTTTGATTCAGTATTGCAATTATGATTATCGTTTGATAAAATATCATTTGTTCTATATTGAATTTGAACGTTGATCTACTTTTCAGGAGGTGAACGATATGCCAAACATTAAATCTGCGATTAAACGTGTGAAAATTAACGATGATCGTCGCACTCGCAACATCCAAGTAAAATCTGCAATGCGTACAGCGATTAAACGTTTCGAACAAACAATCGAGGCTAATGATGTAGAAGCTGCAAAAGCTGCGTTTTTAGAAGCTACTAAAAAAGTGGATAAAGCAGTTAGCAAAGGAATTCTTCATAAAAACACAGCAGCCCGTACAAAATCAAAACTTGCAACTAAATTAAACGGTCTATCTGCATAATTACGTTGCATACAAATGAAAAATAACGTTCTTCTCTCGATAGTTTTATCAAGAAAAGACCGTTATTTTTTTATCCATCTTTACTAAGAACAATCCATTTGTTCTTCCTCATCCAATACTGTCTTTTTTTCCTCCGAGTAATTCGAAAATTCCACATCCTGTTGTTTTTGCATGTTTTCGTTAGCTATTTGTTCTTCTTTTTTTTGTACCAATCTATTTAGCATCGTTTCTTCCGTTAAAATAATCGTCTGCTCAGCTTGCAGCTCTTTATCATGTACCACTTTCATTTCATTTGATAATTGCACTTGTTGTTTCTGCAATACCTTCACTGTTAATTCCATCACGATTTTTTCCCTAATTATTTTAAAAGTATGTTCATTTGGTAACTCTTTTGTTTTTTGATGATGTGGAGCAAAATCAATTTCAAAAAATTGTACTGCGACGATTTCACAAAAAGGTTGTTCTTTATACGTAACTATTTCTGAAAATTGTCGCTCTTCTTGAAAATTCCCTCCTTTATCCGTTTGCATAATTGGCATTTCCATTGCGTTCCGTTCCCCCATTAACGGAAGAGAAGAACTAAAATCTAGCGTTGTACAACAATGAAATGGAATATGAGCAGTAGCATGATGCATTGGACCACATACAGCAGAAGACGTCACTTTATTGACCGTTGCATATTCAATGTTTTTTCGAATATATCCAGATAAAAATAATTTGTGTCGATGCATTGTTTCATCTACTTTTAAACCAGGCAATAGCTTACATTGCGTTAATGATACATCTTTTTTGCTTCGTTTTATTTCTAAGGCAGGTTCAGCAAGTTCAATATCGGCTTCCACACATACCTGAATCGTCGGTTGCGCCAAGACGACTAATGCTTCAATTGTTTGTTCTGGAAAATGCGGAAGATTGGAACATTCGGACTCCATTTGCGAACGAACTAACGTACACCCATCATTTTTATGTTCTCTATCCATCTGAATCCCTCATCTTTCACCTAAAAATTCATTCTACTACAGTTTATTAGCCCGTTTTTTATTGGTGTGGACGAATGTACTATTTTGTTAAAATAAAAGACTGTACAAACAGGGAAGAAACTCTTCCCTTTGTTGCACAGTCTTTGTTCGTTTCTTATTGATGACCTAACAATTTTTGATTCCCATTATTCACTTGATTTTGTTCTTCTTTTGCTCTCGCTGAAAAAACAGCTGTTGGAATTTCCACTTGTTGTTTTTGTAACACTTTTACCATTACATCTACAACAATTTTTTCTCTTAAACGTTGGAACGTTACTTCATCATCAATCCCAGAAACCGGTGTCGTTGTGTTAGGTGGTGCAAAGTCGATTTCATGGAATTCTGCATATACTAATTCACAGCGTGGTTGTTCTACATAATACACATATTCGTCAAATTGTGTTTTATCAAAACGCGGACGATCCCCACTATCTGCTAAGAATGGACTTTGATTGCCATATCTATATCCTTGATCTGGCCATGGGCCACCCCCTGGAATTTCAATTGGTGTACAGCAAGAATACGGAACGTGTGCTGTCATATGACGAATATCTCCACAAACGCCAGATGATGTTGATGTTGTTCGAGTTGCATACTCGATATTTTTTCGAATATATCCTCCAATAAATAATTTATATACACCCCAAGTGGATGGTACTAATTTACATTGCGTAATGACGATATCTTTTTTTACTCGTTTAATTTCAATCGCCGGCTGTTCTAATTGAATATCCGCTTCCACACATACTTGAATAGTTGGCTCTGCTAAAACAACATCTGTTTTAATCGTATTTGGGAAGTAAGGGATATTTGGACATTCTCCTTGCGTATTTGCAACGACACTACAATTTTGTTGTTGTTGTTGCGTCGGTTGATTTACCGATGCACAACCTTTTGGCATGACTTTTCTTTCCATGAAGCATTCCCCTTTTCTAAAATTTTGCTTTCACTACACTATATTGCATTTTGATCAAAACGGATGGACAAATTCATTGATACAAATACATCAATTTTGAAAAAGGGAATACGATACAATCTAAAAAAGCAAAAAAGCGATGGCTTTTTTGCTTTTTTACTTGCTCGTTTTGGCGGTTTGCGCTAACAACAACTCGATTGCCAAAAATTTATCTATTTTCCCGCTTTTGATTTCGTAATCATATTGCGCACAAAAGCCTAATATCGTTTCTAATTCTTTTACGGAGAATTTTTTTCCTTGTCCCATTGCTAATTTCACGGCAAAAGGAGGGATTTTTAACATTTGAGCCATTTGCTTTTGACTATAGCCTTTCGTAGTTAACCCCGTCACATGATAAATAATGCGAACTTGTCTAGCAATTAACATTAAAATTTTAATCGGCTCTTCTTTTTGGATATATAAATCTTTTAAAATAAAAAATGCCTTTCCAATATTTCGATTGGCTATTTCATTTATTAATGCAAAAATATTATCTTCCATCGTTCGTGGAACAAACGTTTCAATATGCGCTTCCGTAATTTCTTCTTCATCATGACTCGCTAATAGTAATTTTTCCATTTCTTTATGAATAAGCGATAAATTTTTACCAGTTAACGCGATTAATTGCTCTGCTACTGCCTCCTTCATTTGACGGTGTTGTTTATGCGCCATTTGGACAATCCACTGAATTAACGTCCGTTCATCCATCGTTGCTGCTTCAAGCACCGTGGCACTTTTTTTAAATGTTTTCACAAGTTTTTTCCGCTCATCTAATTTTTCGTACGGCGCTACTACGATTAAAATGGTTTGTGGATTTGGTGATGCTATGTACGCTTCTAGCGTTTTTGGGTCGTGTTCTACTTTCGTTTTATCTTTATTTGCTGTTAAAAATATCGGGTTTTTCATAATCACTACCCGGTAATCTCCAAAAAAGGGTAACGTTTCGCAATCTGTTACCGCTACTTGAACTGGTGTATCTTCTAAATCAAATTGGGATACATTAAATTCAAGTTCTTCTTCTTTCAATACTTTTTTGATAATTTGTTCTTTTGCACGTTCGATTAAAAAAGATTCTGCTCCGTATAAAAAGTAAATGGAAGCAGGGTTATTAGAACGTTTTAATTGTTCAAAAAAATCTATGGATGACATGTTTATCCCCTTTTCTTATCCTGCATACTATATACGAAAATGATGTGTTGGAAAATCATTGATGATTTTTAGAAGTGAGAGAATGGGTAAAAATTGCAAAGATTGATTTCTGGCCGTTCGTATTGTCTGTCAACATTTTACCGAGTTATCAGTTGTAGTGCAAGAGAAAAAGGAGGCAGATGCCTCCCATTTATGTGAACATCAATATTTCGGACCTAGGATACCGAGACATTGATGGTGTTCACCTCGTTGCTTATTTGTTATCATATCCTATGCAAAGATTCATTATATGTGTTAACTCTTAACAGCTATGGAAATTGACACTCTCAAGTATAGATTTTTTAAACAAATTCCCTTATACTAAAAATGATATAGGAGGGATAAAGATGAATGAATTCGAACAAAACGTACAATGTAAACGGAACGATGCGATTGATTCGGGCGTTGGCTTTTTAGTTTCCTTTGGCTTTTTTGCAACTATTTTTATTATTGGTACAATTTTCCAATCCCTAGCGTAATAACAGCAGAAAAGATGGCATTTTAATTTTTTTTACACTTATCTGCAAAAACAAAAAAAGAGACTTCAACGATTTCGTTAGTCTCTTTTTTGTTTCGTAACTGAAAAAGTTCCTTTTTCTTTTCCATGAAACGTATAAATAATCGCTCCTTGTTTGTCCGTTCGAAAAATTGGTTTATTTACCGCTTCAAGCGTTTCGATTACTTCGGGATGAGGGTGATTAAATCGATTATTGCGCCCGACAGAAATATAGATCCATTTCGGTTGAAGGTGTGCTATCCACTCACTACTGGTAGACGTTTTACTACCATGATGTCCTGCTTTTAACACATCTATTCGTAAATCTGGATACTGTTCCATTATTTTTTGTTCTCCTTCTTTTTCAAGGTCTCCTGTAAATAGCCAAGATAATCCTCCTATTTCCGCATATAAAACAATCGATTGATTATTATCAGATGCTTCACTTCCTGCTGCTGGATTTACGACGTGCCAATCACAAAAAGGATCCTTTTGTTCGTCTCCTGCTTTTACAAAACGAACAGGAATTCCCTGTTTTTTTAATTGTTGCATCACATCTTTTTCTAAATCAGAGGTAATTGGCATAGATGGATACCAAACTTCTTTTACATTTATTTCACGTAAAATCCCCATCGCTCCACCAATGTGGTCCATATCTCCATGTGTTAAAATTAAACGATCAATTTTCGTAATTCCTTTTGCTTTTAATAATGGAACGACTATATCTTCTCCTGTATCAAATGGATCTTTCTTCTGCTTCCACGTTTCTTTTTCATAGTTCATCACCCCACCTGTATCAATTAGATACACACCTTTTCGTTTTGGTAACTCAATTAACATACTTTCGCCTTGCCCGACATCAATCATCGTAATCTCTCCTTTAGAAGAAAAATATGGATGGAAGATTGGAAACAAAAAAATCATCAAACAAAGAAAAAGTGGTCGTAACCACGTTCGAAAGGATTCTCCTTTTTCCATCACAACAAAAAAGGAAAAAATAGCACTATACATTAATCCTACCCAAACTAAGGACGGTTTTCCCACCGTTAACATAAAGGTACTATCCATTGTTAACCAAAGAAAGAAACGATGACAAATACGCAACAAACTTTCCAATATAAACGGAACACCAAATAAAGATGGGAAAAAATAAACGATATAAGCAAGCGGAAAAATAAGAATGGTCATAATCGGAATGTAAAGGAGATTAACAAGAAGACTAATCATCGATACTTCATAAAAGTGAAACAATAAAATCGGTAAACTAGCTAATTCTGAAATAAGAGAAGTAATAAACATTTGTTTTGCGTAAGAAGATAATGATAAGATGTACGTCGAAGATAAGACAAGGCATAAGCTAATCATAAAGGTCAGTTGAAAACCTGCGTGAAACAACAAATATGGTTGAAAAAGCAACATCACGAATGCGGCTAAACTAATCGCATCAATTGGCTTCATAAAAAATCGAAATCGCAAGGAAAAACAAAGAAAAAAGGCCATCAAACAAGCCCTAACAACCGATGGACTCTCCCCTGTGATGACAGCATATACAGGTAGCAGAATGAGTAAAAGTTCTAATGACCGTTCCCTTGTCATTCCGATTCGAATCATAAAAAAGAAAAGTATTGCAGTAAAAATCGAAACATGACTTCCTGAAATAACTAGTAAATGAATAATTCCTAATTGACGATAAGCATCGTGAAGCGCTGGGACAAAACCATCCTGGTAACCGAAAACGAGCGCTTGTAAAACCGATTTTGTTTCACCATGTACGGTATGTTCTAATTTTTGAATGTTCGCTTGGCGATACAACCGTATTTTTTGACTGATTGAGGGATCTACTAGAGGGGTACAATAAATAGCAGTACTGCGAAAAATCCAATGTACTTTTTTTTCACGTAAATATTTTTGATAATCAAATGCATATGGATTCGTCTTTCCTTCTGGATTAATCATTTCTCCTTTTAATTGGCAAGCGGAATGAATCATGAGCTTTTCCACCTGTTGTTTTTCTTGAGGCGACTGAAGTTTATACGAAACCATTACCTTTTCCCCATTCTCTAATCGAAAGAAAAAAGAGCTCGAGTCCCCATCTATTTTTGGAATCGACACTACTGACCCTTTTATTTCATTTATTGAAGAGGAAAGAAGGGTTTGATTAGCTTTGTCCACATACTCGTAGTAAAAATAACCAAGAAGAAAGATACAACCGGAAACGAGTAAAAGTCGTTTCCGGGTATACAATAAAAAAAGAAAATAAAGAAATGCTATTACATAAACAAACGCATGATCCATAGAAGCTGCAAATAAGCCTATCGTAAAACTAACAGCAATAAAAAACCATGGAAAAAAAATCGTAGACACTCCTTTTAAGAAAAAAGATCAGTTAATAGTCGTTGTATCTCCTCATCTGCTACACCTTTTTCAATTAATTTATCTTTTAATGCATGAATAGTCGCTCGTTTTTTTTCTGGTTCTCTTTCAATATAAAGCGAATTAAATTCTACTCTTTTTAATTTCACTCCCGCATTTTGATACAATTCTAAAGCGTATGGATCATTTTTATAATCGCTTGCATAATAAACAGCCTTAATTCCTGCTTGGACAATTGCTTTTGAACAATGTAAACACGGAAAATGTGTTACATAAATTTCTGCGCCATGCGTTGGAATACCAAACTTTGCACATTGAAGCAATGCATTTACTTCCGCATGAATAGTGCGGACACAATGATTATCTACGACATAACATCCTTCATCTATACAATGAACATCTCCGCTCACTGAACCGTTATAACCACCTGCAATAATTCGTTTATCTCGAACAATCGTCGCTCCTACCGAAAGACGTGTACAAGTACTTCTCAGTGCAAGTAAGTGAGCTTGCGCCATAAAATATTCATCCCATGAAATACGTTCTGGTTCCATCTTGCCTTCCTCCTTTTCTCTTTTTAAGTGTAGTGTCGGAAGGCTTTTCCGTCAATCATTGTTTATTTGACAATAAAATAATCGCGAATATTTTCTAACGTTTTATCGCCTATTCCAGGAACATTTGTTAAATCATCTACTGTTGCAAACTTCCCGTTTTCTTCTCGATATTGAATAATCGCAGCTGCTTTTGATGGCCCAATTCCCGGGACAGTTTCCAACTCCTGTGCTGTTGCTTGGTTTAACAAAACCTTTTCTTTATCCTTTTCAGTGTTAGGACCAATCGTTTCATTTACTTGTTCTTCATGAATACTAGGAACATAGATTACCATAGAATCATGCAATAATTCTGCTAAATTAATGGTTGTCGTACTTGCTTCACTCGTCATTCCACCAGCTATTTTAATAGCATCTAATACTCGTTCATTACTTTTCATCGTATACACGCCAGGAGACATTACTTCTCCCTTCACATCAATCACAACATCAACAGGTGCTTTTTCGTCTTTCGTTGTTTCGTTTGGCACAGGCGCTTTTTCGTCTTCTGTTTTCATGGCATGCTCCCCAACCTCCATTGGGAGTTGCTCCGGTTCTTTTTCTTGATTCGAAGGCCAATAAAAATAGAAAAGTGCACCAGCTAGCATCATACTACAGCCTCCAAACATAAGCCATTGTCGTTTTGAAAAAAAAGAAAACATATACCACACGCTCCTTTCATATACATAATAAAGAGTGCAACTAGAAGGAGGATTTAAATGAAGATTGGTATTATTGGCGTTGGTAAAATGGGAAATATGTTATGTCGGACATTGCTTACTTCAAAAGCTGTCCTGCCAGAGGATGTACACATTACACAACGTTCCAACCAGCATTCCACTATCCTAAAACAGGATTATCCAACCATTCATGTGCATCAAACACTCGACACTCTGCTTCCTGAAGTTGATCTTATTATCATTTGTTTGCGACCATTGGATATTCATCCAATGTTAAAACAATTTCAAACACAACTGTCAAACAAAATGATTCTTTCAATCACTAGTCCCATTACTGTAAACGACTTATCATCGCTTCTCCATACGAATGTAGCTCGTGTCGTTCCTAGTATTACAAATCAAACAAAAAGTGGCGTGACATTAGTAACGTTTCATCCTGCGTGCGACACAAATTGGAAACAAGCTATTTTCACACTCCTTCAATCCTTTTCTACACCTGTCATCGTTTCAGATGAGGTTATTCGCATTAGTTCTGATATTACTAGTTGTGGCCCCGCGTTTGTCAGTTCCTTGTTACGCACCTGGATGGAGGCTGCAAGTAAACATACTTCTCTTGACCCATTTTTAGCAGAACATTTTATGCGGGAAATGATGATTGGTTTTGGGAAACTAATGGAAAAGGAATACGATGATTTTCAAACATTAGAAAACACAGTCATCGTTAAAGGGGGAGTAACTGGGGTAGGAATACACGTTATCGAAAAACATGCACCTCCATTATTTGATGAACTTGTTTTGAAAACACAAGAAAAATTTGCTGATGATCGTCAAAAAATCATCGAACAATTTTCTTCCTAAAACAACAGTTCCACATACTTCGAGAAAATCCTTCAAAAAAAAGCGAACTTTTGTTAGTTCGCTTTTTTTGCCATAAAAATAATTCGTTCATGTTCACGTTGGACTGGATGTTCAAAATCACCCAACACTTCACAAACCTCAAATCCTACTTCACGTAGCATATTTTGATAGTCTTCAATTGGTAACGTTCGTTGTTGATGCCATTCATCAAAACGATCGTATGCTTTTATTTCTTCATCATACACGAAAAAAGTTAAATCATGTTCTACAGAATACGGTACTTCTCCTTTTTGACATTGCCATAAAAAAGAACATTCTTCATCGTTTGAACCGAATAAATGATTTCCAAACACTTCTTCCATCTTGTACAGCGAATGAACATCAAAAAGAAATAATCCATCGTCTACTAGCAAGGAATGGATTCGTTCAAATGTTTGACGCACCTGTTCCTTTGTCGCTAAATAATTTAACGAATCACAAAAAATAAAAGCAACATCAAAGGAAGAAAATCCTTCTAATTGACTCATATCTTGTTGAAACCACGGAATCCTCAGTCCTTGCGTCATTGCTTTTTCAGCAGCAACAGCAAGCATATCTTCACTCAAGTCCACGCCAGTTAAATGGAATCCTTCTTTTGCTAAACGGATAGTAATTTCACCCGTCCCACAGCCGATATCGATTAATTGTGTCGCATTTGGTTTGTGCATTTTAATGCTTTTTTTCACGTACTGTACCCATTCATGATACGGAGCATCTAGCATTAATTCGTCATATACATACGCAAAATGATGATAAGCCATCGTTATTCTTCGTCAAGCACGTCATGAATACGATACGTTTTTGCATCGCCCCATAACTTTTCTAAATTATAGTATGAACGTTCATCCCGATGGAAAACATGAGCAATCACATTCCCTAAGTCAACTAATACCCAACGCGCTTTTTCGTATCCTTCTACTCGTTGTACTTCTAATCCGTTTTCGTGTGCGACTTCTTTTATTTCTTTTACAATTGCTTGTACTTGTTTTTCAGAATTCCCGTGGCAAATAACAAAATAATCAGCCATAAAGGAAAAACCATTCATATCAATTGCCATTAATTCTAAAGCTTTTTTGTCATCTGCAGCTTTCATGACCAGTTTTAACAATGCATCAGGTGTCATCTATTTTTGTTCCCCCTTAGATTTAAGTTCCTTGATAAGGCTATTATAAGTAAAAATTGTTCCTGGATATACGGAGCGATGATGTTTCATTAAAAATGCTGTCGTATGTTGAAGCGCAAAAAGAACCGCTTCATCTAAACTTTCTTTTGCGATTTCTCGCGCTTTCTCGACCCCTTTAAAAGATCGATTTGGCTCAATAAAATCAGCCAAAAAAACAACCTTTTCAAGCTTTGTCATATTTGGTCGCCCTGTTGTATGATAACGAATGGCATCTAACACTTCTTCATCTTGAATGCCTACTTCTTTTTTAACTAAAAATGCGCCTACAGGAGCATGCCATAATTCTGTTCCATACAAAAGTAAATCTGGCTCCATTTTTTCCTCGATAATAATTTGTTTCATTTCTTCTTTCGGTCGAAATTTTGCATAATCATGAAAGATGGCGGCTAGTTGTACTTTTTCGACATCTACATCGTACAAAGATGCTAATTTTTTAGCGGTCATTACCACACCTAATGTATGTTCGTAACGATGGTCTGTTAATTGTTTTTTCACAATTTCAAGCGCTTCTTTTTTATCCATATAAGTCATTCTCCTCTATATACACACGTACTTCATCCATTACCAAATAGCGGATACTTTTTTGCTGGTGAATACGTTCCCGAACCATACTAGACGAAATATCTATTTGCGGAACTTCTACTTCTATTACGTGATTAGGATAAGGACAACTCATGTCATACCCTGGACGTTTCGCTCCAATGAATGTAATCATCTGTAATAACTCGTCAATTTTATGCCATTTCGGTAAATATTCCACCATATCTCCGCCAATGATAAAATAAAAATCATCATCTGGGTAACGTTTTTTTATTTGTATCATTGTATCATACGTGTATGATACATCGCTTCTCTCAAATTCAATGAGTGATATGTGAAACTGAGGATGACCTTTAATCGACCGTTTGACCATTTCAATCCGATGTTCATTTTGAATAAAGGGATTTATTTGTTTATGTGGTGGAGATTGATTAGGCATAAACCAAATTTCATCTAGTTTGCATTGCTCTCTAACTTCTTCTGCAATAATTAGATGCCCCAAGTGAGGAGGGTCAAACGTGCCACCTAAAATACCAATTTTCCTCACAATGCCCCTCCTTCGCTGATTATGGTAATTCTATTTGTTTTTTATCGACAGATTCTCGATAAAGGACAATCGTCATCCCAATCAGTTGCACCAGTTCTGCATTTGTTTTTTGCGCCACTTCTCCTGCTACGATTTTTTTATCTTCTTCACAATTTTGCAAAATACTAATTTTAATCAATTCTCTCGCTTCTAATACATCGTCTAATTGCTTGATTAAATTATCATTGATGCCACCTTTTCCAATTTGAAAAATCGGTGTTAAATGATGCGCCATTGAGCGCAAATATCGTTTTTGTTTACCTGTTAACATAATCATTTCCTCCAAGTTGTTCCAACACAACATTTTTCATTCGTTCTCGGTCTGGTTTAATATACGTCCATTTTTCAAATGCTAATGCTCCTTGGTTAATAAACATCGGAACACCATTTAATGGGATAGCCCCTTTTTGTTCTGCTTCTTGTAACCATTTTGTTTTTAATGGGTTATAAATAATATCTGCTACTACTGTTTGTTCTTTTGCATTTTCTAATGATAATGGCATTTCGGCGGTAGCAGGACTCATACCCACAGATGTCGTATTAATGATAATATCGTACTCACCTGTATGTTGCACCGCTTCTTTTAATGAGTAAATGGTTGTTTCATTGTTATTTTGGCAATGTAGGACTAATTCATTTGCACGTTCATTGGAACGATTCGCAATATCGACAACATTGATACCACGTCGTACAAGGGTTGTATAAATCGCCCTTGCTGCTCCTCCTGCTCCAATCATCAATACTTTTTTCTCTGTAATCGTCGGTCCTACTAACTCCAATAACGATTCATAAAAACCTTGTCCATCTGTATTATACCCAACGTAATGACCATCTTCTAAAACAACCGTATTAACTGCACCGATAATTTTTGCTTCTTCATCAATTTTGTCTAAATAGTTCATCACGTCTACTTTATAAGGAATCGTGACATTAAATCCTGAAATACCAAGGGCTTTCATTCCAGCAACAGCATCTTTTAGCCTTTCTTGTTCAACAGCAAATGCATGATAATAATAAGGCAATTGCAACATCTTAAAAGCATCGTTGTGCATGAGCGGGGATAAAGAATGTCCCACTGGATTACCGATTAATCCAAATAATTTATTCATATTCGGCACCTCCTAGATTAACGTTGGTCTAACAAATACTTCTACTCCTTTTGGAACGTAAGCTGCAACGTGAATTTGATCGGCGTGAACGGTTACCCAACCTAATCCTGAAAAAACAAGGTCTTTTTCCCCATCGATGGTGAATTCTACTCGCTTCAATGGTGGTAATGTCTGCAATGTTTTTTCGTTAGGCGGAAATAACAATGTTCCGACATGTTTTTCGTATACAGAATCAGCATTTTGTAACTTTGTCCGATGAATGTTTATTTCATTTGAAAGGTAACAAACAAACGAAGTACGTTTTCCTTCTATAAAATCCATTCTCGCTAATCCCCCAAAAAAGAGAGTTTGTCCAGCATTTAATTGATAAATCTGCGCTTTTATTTCTTTTCTTGGCGTAATAACTTTTAAATCCGCCTCATCAACATAATGTGCCATTTGGTGATGATTAACCACTCCTGGTGTATCAAATAGTGTTTTCCCGTCATCTAATGGTAAATCGATAAAATTAAGCGTAGTTCCTGGGAAATAACTAGTCGTAATTAATTGCTCCATATCTCCGTCAAATTCTTGAATTAATCGATTAATAAAGGTTGATTTTCCAACATTCGTACACCCTACGACATATACATTTTGGCCACGGCGATACTGATCAATAGCTGCTGCTACTTCTTTCACACCAAAGCCACTTTGTGCACTCATTAAGAATACATCTAATACGTCAATTCCCATTTCTTTTGCACGTTCTTTTAACCATAAACGAAGACGGTTTATATTAACTGATTTCGGTAATAAATCTACTTTATTGCCAATTAAAATCACGCGGTGCTGATGGGCATATTCTTTAAATTGAGGCAACCAGCTCCCGTTAAAATCAAAAATATCCACAATCTTTACAATTAATGCTTTTCGATCTTCAAAAATTGTCGTAAACATGTTTAAAAAATCTTTATCCGTTAACTGTACGTCTTGCACTTCGTTATAATGTTTTAAACGAAAACAACGCTGACAAATGACTAGATCACGTTGCAGCGCTGACTTAGGTGCATAACCTAACCCGGATTTATCTTCTGTTTGAATTGGTACTCCACAACCAATACAATATACTTGTTCTTCCAACAATCATTCCTCCCAATATATCATGCCTTTTCGTTTCATTATTTGCAGCACACGCTTTTCCATCATTCGGTTAAACTTTGTTGCTAATCCATCTGTTACAGCTACTGGTACGACTAAAATAGTTCGTAAACCGAACGCATTCGCACCAAGGATATCAGTCATCAATTGATCTCCAATAACGACCACTTCCTCTTTCCTTAATTCCATTCGTTTTAATGCTTTTTTATATACACCTTGAAGTGGCTTTTTTGCACGATGAATATACGGAATTTCTAAAGGTGAGCAAAATTGTTTTACTCGTTCTTCTCTATTATTTGATGCAATAATCACTTGCATACCATGTTGTTTTATTTCTTCTATCCAACGAATCACTGTATCATTTGCATTTGGTTCGTCCCAAGGCACTAACGTGTTATCTAAATCGGTAATAATTCCTCGAATTCCTTCTTTTTTTAAATGGGCTAAATTAATTTCAAAAACACTTTTCGCATAATCATTTGGTAAAAATTTTATTAACAATGGTGAACACCCCAACATTTATTTAATTCCTTCCTACATCATACATGGATTTTCTTCATGTTTCAAAGATATTTCTTGAAAACGTACGAATAAAAGACATAATCTAATATGATGCGCTATTCAACTTGCAGGAAGTTTCTTTTGTGTTTAAAAAATATTCCTTTTTCATAAAAAAATCGTTCGACAAATTTTTCTACCTTCTATCCTGTGGATAACTTTTCACACATCATCCACACTACTATATCAATATTTCAGTACCATTATAAACATTCTATTCACAGTTTTCCCACCAAAACTGTGGATAAAGCGAACGGTTGTTCTTCTTTTTAATACATGGTAAAGTGGTGATATAAGATGCTTGGTAAATAAAAGGAGGGTTTGCAACATGTACCAGTTGTCGGATGATCTTTTAATCGAGTCGTACATACGAGCGATTCACTTGCATCTTTCTGATGAATTTATTGAAATGATTGTACGTGAAATTGAACGAAGAAATATAGAATTTACAACTTTTTTTTCATGCCTATAGATAATGAAGCTATCCGTTTGGATGGCTTCTTTTTTTATTCCTATTCCCGTTTATGAGTTGAAAAACAGATAAAATTGTGAGTACAATAAAGTGAAACTTTATTTTTGCAACAAAGTTCAAAACAGATAGCACCATTCAAAAGTTGAGCAACCTTTTTTTATTTATCCATTTTACGTAACCGATTAAGATGGCTTTTTATATGTACATACATTGTACATTTTTTATTCGTACTATTTCGCAAGGAGGGATGACCCTTTATGCTTCAACTAGGAGTAATGACTCCATTTTTATTTGCATTATTCGTGCCATTTTTATTTAAGGCAATCAAGAAAGTCCATACAGGTTGGTTCGTTTTATTTATTCCTGTTAGTTTGTTTATCTTTTTCTTACGTTTTATCCCGCAGATAAAAGCTGGCGAGGCAGTAAAAGAAACAATGAAATGGATTCCATCTTTACACATCAACTTCGATCTTTACTTAGATGGGTTAAGTTTCCTATTTGTATTATTAATTACTGGAATTGGTTCATTGATCGTTTTATATTCTATCTTTTACTTACATAAAAACGAACGATTAAATAACTTTTATGTATTTTTACTATTATTTATGGGTGCTATGCTAGGAGTTGTTTTATCAGACAACTTATTTGTTTTGTATGGATTTTGGGAATTAACAAGTTTATCTTCTTTTTTACTAATTGGTTATTGGTATCATAAGGAACGCTCTAGATACGGGGCATTAAAATCGATGATGATAACGGTATTTGGTGGGTTGATGATGCTCGGTGGGTTTATTTTAATGAGTATCGAAACAAATACAACAAGCATTCGAACATTGCTCGCTCAACCTGAATTAATTTTACAAAGCGAGCATATTACGACTATCATTATCCTTGTTTTACTAGGGGCTTTTACAAAATCCGCTCAATTTCCATTCCACATTTGGTTACCTGATGCAATGGAAGCACCGACACCTGTTAGTGCCTACCTTCACTCCGCGACAATGGTAAAAGCAGGTCTTTATATCATTGCTCGTTTTACAATGATTTTCCATGGTCATGATTTATTTTTTGTGTTAGTTACTGGAATTGGAATTATTACATTATGCGTAGGTTCTTATCTTGCACCAAAACAGCATGATTTAAAAGGGATTTTAGCTTTTTCAACGATTAGCCAACTAGGTATGGTTATGACAATGTTAGGTTTTGGAACAAAAGCTGCTATTTTTGCTGCCGTTTTTCATATTATTAACCATGCGACGTTTAAAGGTAGTTTATTTATGCTGGTCGGCATTGTCGATCATGAAGCGAAAACGCGAGACATTCGCAAACTTGGTGGACTTTATACATTGATGCCAATTACTGCGACACTTGCTTTTTTTGGCACCTTTTCGATGGCTGGTGTACCATTACCAATTTTTAATGGTTTTTTAAGTAAAGAAATGTTTTTTGCTTCGTCACTACACTTAGAAGGACAGAGTGGAATTGCTAGTACAATAGTTCCGTTCATGCCATACTTAGCTGTTTTCGGAAGTATTTTTACATTTGTATATTCGATGAAATTATTTTTCGGTACTTTTTTTGGAAAAACCAAAATAGATACATCCAACATTCGTGAACCTAAACTAGGCATGCTGGTGTCACCGATTATTTTAGTTGCGCTCGTTATTTTTATTGGTTTATTCCCAAATACAATAAACCAAGGATTGCTAACACCTGCTGCTTCTAGTATTTTAGGAGAACCAGTAACAGAGACCATTCATTTTTGGCACGGTTTTACTACTGCGTTTATGATGTCACTTGCTGTTATTATGATTGGAACGCTTCTTTATGTAACACGTGAAAAATGGAAAGGCATTTATAACATCGTCCCTGGTTCGATTAGCTTTAATAAATGGTATGATCAATTTTTCGAACGACTATATCGTTTCTCTACCTTTACGATGGAGAAACAAATGTCAGGTTCGTTGCGATCATACATGCTATATATTTTTACAGGCATGCTCGTTCTATTAACTACCTCTTTCCTTTTATCAGGTCCATTAACAATTAACACAAATGACATCGCTCCGATTGGCGTAGCAGAATTATTAACGGGGCTCATGATGGCTATCGCGGCGATTGCTGTGGCGTTCATTTACAACCGGATAGCTGCCATTTTAGTTTTAGGAGTGGTTGGATACGGTTTAGCACTTTTATTTGTCTTTTTTAAAGCACCAGACTTGGCTTTAACTCAATTAGTTATTGAAACCATTACGGTTGTGTTATTCTTATTAGCATTTAAACACCTGCCTTCCTTAAAAAAAGGAAAGGTTCCAAAATCAAAACAATTCGTCAATTGGATCATTTCTATTGCAATTGGTGGATTTATGACCGTTATCGCTCTTAGCGCTCACAGTCACAAATTGTTTGCACCTATCTCCGATTATTTCTTAAAAACATCCGTTCCACTCGGAGGAGGACACAATGTGGTGAACGTTATTCTAGTTGATATGCGTGGATTGGATACGATGTTTGAGATTACAGTTTTAGGAATTGCAGCATTAGGTATTTATACATTGATTAAACTTCGAGATAAAGGAGGGAGCAAATAAAGATGGAAATATGGATGTCGATACTAGCTGGCATATTATTTACTGTTGGCGTCTATTTAATTTTACAAAAAGAAATTTTACGCATTATTATTGGTACATCCTTAATTTCACATGGAGCTCATTTATTTATTTTAATAATGGGTAAATTAAATCGCGGTGCTCCTCCTATTATTATTGAAGGTATTGAAAAATATGTAGATCCGTTGCCTCAAGCGCTCATTTTAACATCTATCGTTATTAGTTTTGGTGTTACATCCTTTTTACTTGTGCTTAGCTATCGGATTTATCAAACGAACGGAACAGATCAAATGGATCAGTTAAAAGGAGGTGATGATGATGAGTAATCTTGTCATCCTCCCAATTATTTTACCGATGATTACTGCGCTCGTCGTTGCACTTATTCGAAAAGGTCTTTTAGCCGTTCGAACGATATCTATTTTAATGACGATTGTGAATTTAATTATAATCGGATATATGACATATCTTGTTTTCCATACAGGTACATTAGTGCTTGAAACTGGTGATTGGAAAGCTCCTTATGGCATTATCCTTGTAGCGGATAAATTATCGATATTACTCGTTCTAACGACTAATATTATTGCTCTTGCTATTTTTTTATATAGTATTTTTTCTCTCGGAGAAGAAAAAGAAAAATATTATTTTTACACATTTACCTTACTTTTAATTGCTAGTGTAAGCGGTGCTTTTTTAACTGGAGATCTATTTAACTTATTTGTGTTTTATGAAGTTCTTTTAATGGCTTCTTATGCGCTAATGATTGTCGGCGGAAAAAAAGGACAACTTCGAGAATCATTTAAATATTTAATGATGAATTTATTTTCTTCCATGTTATTTGTCATCGCAGTAGCCTTTTTGTATTCTGTTACAGGAACCGTTAATATGGCGCAATTAGCCGAACGGATAAGTTCAGTAGAACAACGCGGACTTTTAACTACAATTGGCATTCTACTCTTTTTAGTATTTGCGACAAAAAGTGCTTTGTTTCCATTTTATTATTGGATGCCATCTTCTTATGCAAAACCACCGATTGTCATTTCTGCGTTATTTGGAGCATTATTAACAAAAGTAGGGGTATATTCTATTTTACGCGTCTTTTCCCTTATCTTTGTTGGGGAACTTTCTTTTACACATGAAATGTTTATTATATTAAGTGCGATTACGATGTTGATTGGTGTCATTGGAGCATTATCGACAACGGACATTCGTTTGATCATCATTTACAATATCATTCCAGCAATAGGATATATGTTAATGGGAATTGGCATTTTTTCCGAAACATCTGTGTCAGGGTCTATTTATTACTTAATGCAAGATATGCTCTTAAAAACTGCGTTATTCTTACTTGCTGGTGTTCTCATTACAATTACTGGTACGACAAACATAAAAAAAATGGGCGGATTAATGACACACTATCCTTTAGTTGGTTGGATCTTTTTTATCGCTGCTTTAACGCTTGCAGGCATCCCTCCTTTTAGTGGATTTATTGGCAAATACGCCATCATTCGAGGTGGCTTTGAAGAAGGATATTACTTGATCAGTATTTATGCATTATTGATTAGTTTACTAATCTTACTTTCCATTATCCGTGTATTTATGTATGCCTTTTGGGGAACCGAACAAACAGAACATCTTACCAAAAAAGGAATCGAAAAAAAGCTTTTACCATCCATTTTGTTATTAATCGCACTCACAACTTTCCTTGGAATAGGGGCGGAATTAGTTTATCCATTTGTGCAAGAAACCGCTCAAGACATACTAAATCCTGCACTTTATATCCAAGATGTATTAGGAAGGTGATCTGATGGCTTTTCAAATTATACTAAACATATTGATTGCGATTATGTGGATGTTTTTAGCGGAAGAATACACATTTTCTAAATTTGTTGTTGGTTATATTTTCGGTGTATTCATTTTAATCTTACTCGATCGTTTTATTCCGGATCGTTTATACCTTCATCGTGTGAAAGCAATCATTAAGTTACTCTTTTTATTTATAAAAGAGTTAATCCTTGCTAACGTAGATGTGATTAAACGAGTATATAGTCCATCTTTAAATATTGAGCCAGGTATTTTTCAATACCCCACTCAATTAAAATCCAATTGGGAAATTACGTTATTAGCAAATTTAATTACACTTACACCTGGTACTTTAACGGTTGCAATTAGCAACGACAATCAATCGTTATATATTCACTCAATCGATGTATCAAATGTAGAAGAATCTATTTATCAAATTAAAAACACATTTGAAAAGGCAATCATGGAGGTGACCAGGTGATGTCAACTGGACTTTCTTTCATTCTCTATGGATGTTTAATTGTCATTAGTATTTCAATGATCATGTTACTTTATCGAGCGATTGTCGGACCGACAAACCCTGACCGCGCTGTAGCACTTGATACGTTAGGTGTAAACATAATTGCTGCAACAGGACTACTGGCGATTCAATTACGATCTATTGAATTAAATGATGTCATTTTAATAATCGGTATTTTATCCTTTATCAGTACGGTAGCCATAGCAAAGTTTTTAGAAAAGAGGGAAGATCATGAATGAAATCATCATTAGTTTCTTCATCATTGTCGGTACATTTTTTGTCATTAGCGGTTCTATCGGCATGCTTCGTTTCCCTGATGTTTACTCTAGATTGCACGCAGCAACAAAAAGTTCTACATTAGGTGTGGCTGGGATTTTAATTGGCGCCTTCCTCTACTTTTTTCTAGATGAAGGGGTGATTGCAGGAAAATTGCTACTCGGCATTCTCTTTCTACTATTAACAGCTCCTGTTGGCGGACATATGATTTCTCGCGCAGCGTACATACGTGGCGTTTCGGTTTGGGCAAACCATATAGAAAAAGACGAATTACACGATGCCATTCTAAAAAAAATCCAACAAAAACAATAAAAAGTGAAGGGGGCTCGATACCCGACAGAGTAATAAGGAGTACGGTGGAAGAGGCTTTTCTTTTCCTCTGAAATTGGGTGACTTATTTCGGCAGTCGGTAGCCTACCAGATCTGGATTTCAATAAATATTTTTTATCGCCTAGTATCTATTTCCATATAGTGATACTAGGCTTATTTTACGTCTTTTTATTTTTCTGTTATACTAAAAAAGGTTTGTTTCTGAAAAATATCTTTTTTTCTCTTAAAAAATCGCTTTTATCATTCTTTTTTTAAACTAAGATATTTTTTTTAAAAAATATGGAAGGAGAGATTTGATGAAGAGGCTAACTCCTGCTTTTGCGTTTTCAATCCTACTTATCTTACTATTTATTATTTGGGGATTGATACCAGAAAAGGTAATGCCAAATCTTAGCTTAAACGCAGTCACTACGATTATCCAAAACATTATATTAACAAAATTCGGATGGTTTTATTTGTTATCAGCCAGTACTTTTGTAATCTTTATACTATTTTTAGCATTTTCCAAGTACGGAAATATCCGCCTTGGGAAAGATGAAGATCGACCTGAATTTAGCACTACGTCATGGTTTTCAATGTTATTTAGTGCTGGTATGGGAATCGGACTTGTCTTTTGGGGTGCCGCAGAACCACTCAATCACTACTACAATCCACCACTAATAGAAGGACAAACCGATGAATCTGCACGATTAGCAATACGGTATTCTTTTTTCCACTGGGGTATTCATCCTTGGGCAATTTATTCTTTATTAGCATTGGCACTTGCTTATTTTGGTTTCCGAAAAAATGAAAAAAATTTAATTAGTCATACGTTACGCCCTCTATTTGGTTCTAAAATAGACGGTCCACTCGGTACCCTCATTAATATTACTGCCATTTTTGCAACCGTTTTTGGTGTTGCAACATCATTAGGTTTTGGTGCAATGCAAATTAGCGGAGGTTTGTCTTTTTTAACCGATGCAAACATTCCAAATCAATTGTCAACTCAACTAATCATTATTTTAATTGTGACGATTCTGTTTATGCTTTCTGCTTATACAGGTTTAAAACGTGGCATTAAATACTTAAGCAACCTTAATATTTTTTTAGCGATTAGTATGATGATTTTTGTATTATTTTTAGGTCCAACTAATTTTATTATGGAATTTTTCACGACATCGCTCGGTCAATATATTCAATATTTACCTTCTATGAGTTTTCGATTAAGTCCGTTAAATCAAAATATTACTTGGTTTCAAGATTGGACAATTTTTTATTGGGCATGGTGGATTTCTTGGGCACCATTTGTAGGAATGTTTATCGCTAGAATTTCTCGCGGAAGAACAATCCGAGAGTTTGTCATTGGGGTATTAGCTGTACCGACATTGTTTAGTGCCTTATGGTTTTCTGTTTTCGGTGGATCTGGAATTTACTTCGATCATTTACAAAATGCCAATCTTATAGATGTTGTGAAAACAGAAGGAAGCGAAATAGCATTTTTTGCATTACTCGAACAACTACCTTTCTCTTCTTTTTTATCGTTTGTTGCTATTTTATTAATTATTTCTTTTTTCATTACATCCGCAGACTCTGCAACAGTTGTATTGGGAATGCAATCAAGTAATGGCATATTAAATCCACCAAATCGAGTAAAATTATTATGGGGTGTTATTCAATCTGGCATTGCTGCTCTATTATTATTTATTGGGGGTCTGGATGCGCTTCAACGCACATCCATTATTGCAGCTTTTCCATTTACGATTGTCCTGTTATTGATTATTGCATCACTTGCAAAATCATTAAAAAAAGAAAAAATACCTCAGTAACCAAATTGTACTAAGGCATCAATAATTCGCCGATTTTTTCTCCCATTTGAATAGTATGAGGAAGGAAATAAGGATAAGGTTCTATCAAGTGTTCTTCAAAAAGCAAAATAACCGTGGAACCAAATGAAAAGTAACCAACTTCATCCCCTTTTTTATAGGTAGAGTCCAAATTCGTTAATTCAATACTATTTACATTAAGTGCTCCCACTTTTACAATCGCTATTTTTTTCTGATGATAATCTAATTCTGTAATATGTCGATAATTTGTGGAAAATGGTCGTTCTCCGTATGTCACTCCCCAATCATTTACTGGACATGATTTACCACCTAATATTCGGTGGTTTAGAACCGCTCCATCAATTGGAGAATGAATACGGTGATAATTGGTAGGACTTAAATAAAAAATCATATATGTACCATTTTTATATTTCTTTGCTTCCTCGAACCCTCCAAGCATTTCTGGCAGCGTATACCATTGATTTTTTACATGGAATCGATGTTTGGAGGAAATACGCCCACAATAAGCTAATGTACCGTCTACTGGACTAACAATAGAAGTAGGACTGAAATCAATGGGACGTGCTTCTTTTTTTAAGTGACGAGTAAATAATTCATGTAACGTTTTATACTGGGCTAACGGTTTTTCCATTTCTTCCACATTAATTTGATAATACTGAACAAAAGAAGGAATCATAAAACGACTAATTGGTGAGCATGTGAAATTTTTTAAAACGGCAGATTGAATAGGTGAATTCGCTAATTCAACGAAGGAACGAAATAATTTTTGTTTAATCATAATGAACTCCTATTCATAAATTTTTTATTAAATTGATTCTTTTCTTTACTTTACCGCATATAATACATAAAATAAAGGTACTATATGTCAACTTCGATGCTTCACTCAACTCGTCTAGGAAGGAGTGAAAAAAATGTTTTTATTAGAAAGACTTGATAACACCATAAAAAAAGCAAAAGCTCAAGCAGCCAATGTTTTAACGTTACTAAATTTAAGTTTTGGTATTTTAGCTATTATCTTTACTACTCATGGGCATTATAATATTAGTTTGACGTTAATTTTTTTAGCCGCTTTATCCGATCGTTTTGATGGGATGGTCGCACGGCGCTTTGATATTGTTTCTGACTTTGGTAAACAACTGGACTCTTTGTGTGACCTCGTATCATTTGGAATTGCCCCGAGTTTACTTATTTATCAAAGTATGTTGAATGGTTCAAGTACAAGCGGCGCTGTTGCAGTCATCTTATATATTCTATGTGCAGCGATCCGCCTTGCTAAATTCAACGTTCAAGAAAATACAAGCTACTTTTTCGGTATCCCAATTACGTTAGCAGGAATCCTCTTAACGTTTAGTTATTTATTTGCAAATTCATTATCTAGTGTAGCTTATCTTTATATAATGGTCATTTTAGCAATTTTAATGATTAGCCCATTTAAATTAAAAAAAGTATAACAAAAGCCTCCATCAATGTGGATTAGGTACTTTCCCTCCCGGACGATGAGATGCGTCTATCCATCTTACTTCTTATGCATGATGGATCATAATCCCCTTAAAATTTTGCTATTTTAAGGGGACTATCTTTTTTAAAGTCATGCGTTCGAACAACTGACCACCTTATTTATAATACGCATAAAATCCAAACCCAATGATAAGTAATAAAATGACAATAACGATAATGAAAACACCCGTATAATTAGGACTAGACACACCGTATGGATAATAATAAGGATATTCTGGTGGATAGTTATAAAAAGGATCAAAGAAATAGGAACGATCACTTTCCATTTTTACAACTCCTTTATTTTTCTTATTTCGATTGTTGTTTTTCTTTATAAAACGCATGAAATAATTTCGTTAACGCCCGTTTTTCAATTCGAGAGACATAACTCCTAGAAATACCTAACTGTTTCGCAATTTCACGTTGTGTTTTTTCTTTTTTATCGTGTAACCCAAATCTTTCGATAATAACTAACTGCTCTCGTTTATCTAAAATGTTTAAAAACCGATATACCTTCTCTTGATCAAAATGTTGTTGCAGTTTTTCTACAATATCCACTTCATCATTTTTTAACACTTCCATTAATGTAATTTCATTTCCTTCTTTATCTTGACCAATCCGGTCATGAATAGAAATATCTTTTTTCGTTTTTTTCGTTGCACGTAAACACATTAATATCTCATTTTCAATACAACGGGAAGCATATGTCGCTAATTTGGTTCCTTTTCCTGGTGTATAGCTTTCAATTGCTTTTATTAAACCAATCGTCCCAATAGAAATTAAATCTTCTTTATCTTCTTTTGTATTATCAAATTTTTTTACAATATGAGCAACTAATCGTAAATTATGTTCAATCAACTTATTACGGGCAGCTACATTTCCTTTTAACATTTCATCAATGTATTTTTTTTCTTCATGACTAGGTAATGGCTGAGGAAAAGCATTATGTTTTACATATGAAACAAACACCATTACTTCTTTTAAGATGTACGTCATAAACGCCACAATTCCAGACACGATGCTCACCCCTTTAGGCTCTTTACTACACCTTATGTGAATTTGGGTAAAACTGTGCCTGTCAGCATCATTCTTTTTTAAAAAAATAAAAAATCACCTTCTCTCCAAGCGTCTGAGAGAAAGTGACCAAGTTCCGTTCTATTTTTTTATTCATTTCTTCTATGAGATTGAATGGACTCTTTGTATCAAAGAAAAACCGAGGGAGTTAGTTTTTCTTATACGACAGAGTCTTTTTATATTTCGTTCAAATGTTCATATGTGTGATGTTTATATATATTTCGATTATTTATCCTTTTTATATAAACGAAGAGATGGCATTTTATCAATAAACGATTACTTATCTTATCACTCATTTGTGGCGAATGAGTTTTTATACTGAAAGCTATGTGATATTTTTTATTATTAAAAAAGAGGGAACGATAAAAATCCTTAAAAAATGTTGTCGAACTGAATTTTAATTCCATTACCTGTATAATATATGAGATAGAGAAAGCGTTTTCTTTTTACATAAAATTTTTTAAATAGAATACATTCAGCAATCCTTTTTACACATGTACGTTTTCATCTATGTACAAAAAGTTTTTATTCTATTTATTGTGTACTGGACTAATCCTTAAACACCTTTTAATTAACAAAACAGCATGATTGATTCTTGTTTTACAAAAAAATGTCTTTCTTTTTCCCCTATTGTCTACTTCATAGTATGATGTTGCGACTTTGTTCTACTGCATGAACTTATTTCTTCATTCCATAAAGCTACTAACTTTTTTCATACAATACTTACTATTTTTAGGACTATTTTAGTACCATGCCCTCCTTCCATTTCATGTTATTACTTTAAAAACATTAAAAATGATTTCTATTGTGTTATAGTTTGTTTTTTTATAACTAACTCTAACAATTTTTATTCTACAAATGTTTCCACATTTAATCAAGTATGAAAAAAGAAAATATTTGAACAATTTATGAATATTAAAAAAACAAGCCGATTACTATCATCGACTTGTTTTTTGTAATAATATCGTTAAACTTGTGAGCGTAACAATAATCGTTGCACCCATATCTGATAAAATAGCAATCCATAACGTTAACATACCTGGAATAGTTAACAATAAAGCAATTAATTTCAAACTTAATGCAATGAGTAAATTGACTTTTATAATCCGATTTACTTTTTTAGAAATAGAGATAGCTTGTGGTAATTTACCTAAATGATCTTGCATTAACACAACATCCGCTACTTCAATCGCACTATCTGTTCCTTTCCCCATCGCAATTCCAACATTGGCTGTTGCTAATGCTGGTGCATCGTTAATTCCATCTCCAACCATTGCTGTTTTGTTTACTTGTGTTAATTCTTTTATTTTTGCTACTTTTTGTTCAGGTAACAAGTTCCCGTAATATTCATCTAATCCAATTTGTTGCGCTACTTTTTCAGCCGTTTGCATATGATCGCCTGTTACCATAATGGCTTTTTGAATCCCTACTTCGTGTAAATCAGCGATTATTTTTTTGGATTCAGGGCGAATCTCATCTTCTAATCCAAATATTCCTAGTACTTGTTTTTCATCCGATACTACTACTAACGTTAATCCTTGTGCTTTCATTTGCTTGATATCTTGTTTTACCGCATCAGATAGCGAAAAATCTCGGATTATTTTTTCGTTTCCAATTCGGTATGTTTGCTGATGAAGTACAGCTGTCACACCAAGACCAGGGAGTGTTTGAATATCTTCTACTGTTGGAATTTGTTTAATAGAAGCAACCACATGAGCAAAAACAGCTTGTGCTAAAGGATGAGAAGACTTTTGCTCAATAGCTGCACTCACGAGATAACATGTTTCTTGATCATACATTTTTTCGTGCGCAACATGTGGCTTGCCTTTCGTTAAGGTACCTGTTTTATCAAAGGCAATTTGTTTCAATTGTCCTAACTGTTCAAGGACAACACCGCCTTTCACTAAAATACCGTTTCTTGCATTCACGGTTAAACCTGATACAATTGCAATCGGGAAAGATAAAATTAATGCACACGGACATCCAACGATTAAAACCGCTAATCCTTGGTAAATCCACGGCATCCATTCTGCACCTAATAATAACGGCGGAACAAACATTACTAACATTGCAATGATAATAATAGCTGGTGTGTAATATTTAGCAAATTCATTCACAAATAATTCTGTTGGTGTTTTCGCTTCTTGCGCTTCTTCCACTAAGTGTAAAATTTTCGCCAAAGAAGAATCTTCATATTCTTTCTCCATTTGAACATACAAAACGCCTTCGTTATTAATACTTCCACCAAAAACAAAATCCCCATTTTGTTTATCAATCGGTAACGATTCCCCTGTAATAGCAGCTTCATTTACCGAACTCATTCCCTGTACAACAATTCCATCGGAAGGAATTTTTTCTCCTGCTTTTACAATCACTACATCATGGACTTTCAAATGTTCAATTGGTATCCGTTTTTCTTCTCCGTTTCCTAATAGCGTTGCTTCTTTCGGTGCTATATTCAAAAGCGACTCCATTGATTTTCTTGCTTTTTGCATTCCGTAACTTTCAAGCATTTCGTTTAATCCGAATAAAATAGCGACAACAGTTGCTTCTTTCCATTCTCCTATTAAGACGGCTCCTGTTAAGGCAATGGTCATTAACGAATCCATGTTAAATGTAAATTTCGCAAGGTTTTTTAATCCTTTTAAAAAAGTAGAATATCCACTCAAACCAATGGCCAATATATATATTGGAACGGCATACGTTGAATCAAACTTTCCAACTATTAATGCGCCAATAAACAACAAAACAGAACCGATTAACTGTCGTTTCATTTTATCCATTCGATGATGTCCTTGATCATGATGTGTTTCTTTTTGCGCTTCCATAATTGCAGCTCCGTCTGAAGCGAGTATTTTTTTAATGGCGTCTAAATCCGCTTGTTCATGTACAACTAATTTATTAGAAGCAAAGTGCACTTTTGCATCTTGCCCAAAATCAAGCTTTTGAATTTCTTTTTCTAGCGTGGCTGCACAATTGGCACAACTTAATCCCTCTAGCTTATATTCGATAGTTTTTGCTTCAGGAACAATGCTTGCTCCATCTGAAGCTAATATTTTCTCGACTTGTTTCATATCCACTTGTTCCGAAACAACTAATTTACTGGAATTAAATTGTACTTTTGCTTTCTCACCGTGTTCTAGTTTTTTTATTTCCGATTCTAATGAAGCTGCACAGTTTGCACAACTTAATCCTTCTAATCGATACTCTTTCATGCCTTCTCCCTCCATTAATCATGCTTGGCATGATCGATTGCTTCATGTAAAAACCGAATGACGTGTTCATCGTCAATCGAATAATAAATCGACGTTTTTTCTCGTCTAAACTTGACTAATCGTAAATTTTTTAAAAAACGTAGTTGATGAGAAACGTTGGATTGAGATAAATTAAGAATTTCTACGATTTCAGAAACAGAACATTCTTTTTTGGATAATAAAAATAAAATTCGAATCCGCGTTGGATCGGAAAGAGCTTTAAATGTTTGAGAAACTAAAAATAATGTTTCCTCATCTAATAGATGTTCCATTTCATTTTCTTCTATCATCATCCTCACCCCTATGTCATCATTATATGAACATATACTCATGTATATCATTATAATAACCTATTTGATAATTACTTTCAATAAAGAATCATTCATCACGGTTCGTTTTTTCTTCTTATTTCCATACTAAATTGTGAATTACTGTTCGTTCATAAAAAAGCAAAAAGCAAAGAAAATTTCTCTGCCTTTTGCTTTTTACCATGATAGATAGACACTACGTTAAAAAACTATTAATCTCATTTACCCATTCGATCGTTTCTAAATATAATTGATATACATCATCTTTTGTTACGTTTAGGAATGAAAGGTGTTGCTCTACCATTTCCCATTCTCCTCTTTCTAAGTGCTTAGCCATTTGTAAGAGATATTGTTCTTGCTGATTATTTTTTTGCAACAATGTATCTTTTATGGAATCTTTTAAAGCTAATTCGTCTAGTGCTTCTTCTAAAGAAACACCTAAAATAACATCAATATAGGAAAATAACCCAATTAAAAAACATTCCGATGGTTCAAAAAAATTTCTATTTAATTGAGCTAAACGTTCACATAATTTCCCACGCATTAAACTAAATTGAAAAATTTCATGATTACTATCTGATTGATCGGCTTGTAAAGAAAGCAAATATACCATTTTTTTGATTTCATCTATCCCTAAAATGACAACCGCCTTCTCAATGGATCCCACTTTATGCCGTGTAAAATAAGATGGTGAATTTACTAACTTTAATATTTTATAGGAGAAGGATACATCTTGTTCAATTAATTGTGCAATCTTTTTTACATTTGGTTCTTCTTGATTTAGTTCCATATACAAATCGTTGTAAGAAAGTAATCCCCCTTTTGGAACGACTTGTCCTTTCATAATCACTGGTTTACTAAAAAAGTATCCTTGAAAATACGTGTACCCAAGCGATTTTGCTTCTTCAAACTGTTCTCTCGTTTCTACTTTTTCTGCTAATAATTGAATCCGATGCTTAGATAATGTCTGAACAAGTTCTTTTCTTTCTTCTGGTGTCGTTAGTAAAAAATCAATTTTCACAATATCAGCGAAATGTAACAAAGATTCACTTTGATCTTTTAAAACAAAGTCATCTAATGCTAAAATGTACCCTTTTCTTTTTAACTCTCGACATGCTTCTATAACGGCAGGTGTCGGACGAACATCTTCTAGTATTTCTACAACAATTTGTTTTGCGGGTAACAACAATGGTAACCGTTGTAAGAGTAAATTTTCTGTAAAATTAATAAAACTTAAATGATTGTCTGAAATTTGATTAATGCCGATATTAATCAGGCTATTAATTAATACTTCAATCGTCGCCTCATCTGGATTGTTATTTTCAAAAACATTTTGTTCTTCATTGCTTCTATATAACAACTCATACGCACAGACAGACTCATTTTGATTAAAAATCGGTTGGCGTGCAACAAAAACTTTCATTTTTTCCACCTCACGAAAACAAATAGCTAAAAAGTAATATGTTAGGAAAATATCCTTCTCATTTTTCAAATAATAATCTATGCTAATGTAAAAAAATATTATTGTACTTTCTCACCTATACTATCATGATATAAAACCTTTCACGACATATGTTTTATTATTCATTATACTGTAATTTTACTATTTATATGAAAAAATAAGGAAAAATCCTTTCGTGATATAGAGATAAAAGGATTTTTCTTAGTGTTATTGTTATGCCGGATCTATTTCTAGTAATAAATCTCCTGTTAAAATAGATTCCCCTTCTTGAACATGAATATCTTTTACTATTCCAGCAACCGGTGCTTGTATGGTTGTTTCCATTTTCATCGCTTCTGTAATCAGTAAATGCTCACCGCTTTTTACTTCTTCTCCTTTTGTAACTAACACTTTCAGCACAGTACCTGGCATCGTTGCACCGATATGAGACGGATTTGTTTTATCTGTTTTCCTTTTTTCTATCATGGTTGATTTAATGCTTTGATCTTTTATTGTTACTTCACGCGGTTGCCCATTCATTTCAAAATAGATAATTCTGGTACCATCGGATTGTGGTTGACTAATCGCAACGAGTTTCACGATTAACGTTTTTCCCTGTTCAATTTTGACGTGAATTTCTTCTCCTAAACGCATACCGTAAAAAAATGTTGGTGTATCTAGCACGGATAGGTCCCCAAATTCATCTGTTACTTTTGCAAAGTCTAAAAAGACTTTCGGATACAATGCATAGCTAAGTACTTCTTCAGCTGTTGCTATATGATGTAATGTATCGCTTAATAACTCTTTCATCGCCTTAAAATCTACCTCTGGTAATGTTTTTCCCGGACGATCGTCTAACGGTTTCTTTCCATTTAATATAATGTTTTGTAGTGGTTGTGGAAATCCTCCACTAGGTTGACCTAAGTACCCTTGGAAAAATTGAACAACAGAATCTGGAAAGTCTAATGTTTTCCCTCGTTCGAAAATAGTTTCTGCCGATAAATGATTTTGTACCATAAATAACGCCATATCACCGACTACTTTAGAAGACGGCGTCACTTTTACGATATCTCCAAATAATAGATTTACCCGTCGATACATATCTTTTACTTCATCAAAGCGATTTTTTAATCCAACCGCTTTTGCTTGTTGTTGTAAGTTACTATATTGTCCGCCTGGCATTTCATGTTGATATACCTCTGTATGTGGTGCTAACAAGCCGCTTTCAAAACCATGATAATATTTTCGTGTTTCTTCCCAATATCGACTGATTTTTTCGACATGCTGTATATTCATTTTCGGGCGTCTAGAACTATGCTCCAATGCATAATATAATGTGTTCATACTCGGCTGTGATGTTAATCCTGCCATTGACCCCATTGCAGCATCGACAATATCAACTCCCGCTTCAATTGCTTTTGCATACATAAAAATTCCATTTCCGCTCGTATCATGCGTATGCAAATGAATGGGGAGATCTACTGTTTCTTTTAACGTTGTAATAAGTTGATAGGCAGCTTCTGGTTTTAATAAACCTGCCATATCTTTAATACCTAAAATGTGCGCTCCTGTTTGTTCTAGCTCTTTTGCTAACTGTTTATAATAGGAAATGTCATATTTTTTTCTTCCAACATCTAAAATATCACCTGTGTAACACATCGTTGCTTCTGCCACTTTTCCTGAATCAATAACAGAAGCAATCGCTATTTCCATCCCTTTTACCCAGTTTAAGCTATCAAAAATTCGGAACACATCCATGCCATTTTTCGCAGCTCGTTGCACGAAAGATTGAATGACATTGTCCGGATAATTAGTGTACCCAACTGCGTTTGCACCGCGCAATAACATTTGTAACAACACATTGGGAACTTCTTGTCGTATTGTTTTTAATCGCTCCCATGGGTCTTCAAATAAAAAGCGCATCGAAACATCAAACGTTGCCCCTCCCCACATTTCCATTGAAAATAAATGTGGTAATAAATACGCTTCTGGCTTTGCAATTTGGTTTAAATCTTTTGTTCGTACTCGAGTAGCTAACAAGGATTGATGTGCATCACGAAATGTTGTATCTGTGATGAGTACTTCTCGTTGGTTTTTAATCCACTCTACAAGCCCTTTTGCTCCATGTAATTCTAGAATTTGTTTCGTTCCATTTTCAATAGAAACATCTACCGGAATTTTTGGAATCATTGGCTCATCAAATGTTGGTTTCTTTTGTTTTTCTAGCCCTGGATAGCCATTTACCGTTGTTTTTGCAATATACGTTAACATTTTTGTCCCGCGGTCTTTCAGCTTTGTAAATTGAAACAATTCTGGTGTCGTGTCAATAAAAGACGTATCATATTGACTTGTCTTAAATTTTTCATGCTGCATTACATTTATTAAAAATGGAATATTCGTTTTAATACCACGAATACGGAATTCCCGTAAGTTACGTAACATTTTTTGTGATGCTTGCGCAAAAGATAACCCCCACGTTGATAACTTCACTAATAGCGAATCATAATAAGGAGTAATCACTGCACCTTGAAAACTATTTCCTGTATCTAACCGAACACCAAATCCCCCACTAGAACGATAAACGGTAATTTTCCCAGTATCTGGCATGAAATTATTTGCTGGATCTTCTGTTGTAATCCGGGCCTGAATAGCATATCCGCGACAAATAATTTCCTCTTGTTTCGGTATTGCTAGTTCTTCGCTATGTAGCGACAAACCTTCAGCTAAATGAATTTGAGTTTGGACAATATCAATGCCCGTCACCATCTCTGTAATTGTATGTTCGACTTGAATTCTTGGATTCACTTCAATAAAATAAAAATCCCCATTTGGTGTCACTAAAAACTCTACTGTACCGGCATTTTTATAATGAACATGCTTCATTAAACGAACAGCTGCTTGACAAATTTCCATTCGTAATTCATTCGATAAAGAAACAGATGGTGCAACCTCGACTACCTTTTGGTATCTTCGTTGAACGGAACAATCTCGTTCGTACAAATGAATAATGTTCCCATCGTTATCCCCTAAAATTTGTACCTCAATATGTTTAGGGGTTTCTACAAATTTTTCAACATATATTTCATCTTGACCAAATGCCTTTTTTGCTTCTGATTTTGCACGTTCGTATGCTTCTTTTACTTCCTTTTTAGAACGAACAATTCTCATTCCGCGACCACCACCACCAAGAGACGCTTTAATAATGAATGGAAAACCGTGGACATCACCGAACCTTTCTGCTTCTTGTAAACTTAAAATCGGACCATCGCTTCCCGGAATGACTGGAAGGTTAGCATCAATTGCTGTCGCTCGGGCCGCTACTTTATCTCCAAACATTTCTAAGTGACGAATCGCTGGACCAACAAAAATAATTCCCTCTTCTTCACAGCGCTTTGCAAACGTCGCATTTTCGGATAAAAAACCATATCCAGGGTGAATTGCATCTACATCTGTTCGTTTTGCAATTTCAATCATCCCTTCAATATCTAAATATGCTTCAATTGGTTGCTTTCCTTCTCCAACGGCGTACGCTTCATCAGCTTTGAATCGATGATACGAGTTGCTATCTTCTTTGGAATAAATGGCCACAGTACGAATCGATAACTCAGCGCAAGCTCGAAAAATTCGGATTGCAATTTCTCCTCGATTTGCCACTAGTAACTTTTTGATTTTTGTTTTTTGCAGTCCCCTCTGTTTCATTTACGTTTCTTCCCCTTTCCCCAAAAAACTGAAACAATCATCCACACTTTTCAAGCTAAAGCAGAAGAAATAGAGTTACAAAGGAATATAAACCGTTTAGCAAATAGTATGTCATAATTATTTTTATTATGTCATACTTATATTAAAATTCCTATTATTTTATAAAAAAAGAACCTAAAAATATTAATTTAGGTTCTTTTTTCCTTATATCGTAGTTGCTTCAAACGTTTTACAATCGGTTTCTTTTTGATGTTTTGCATGATTTCCATTTTGACTAACAACATAAATTTGTTCTGCTCCACACTTGTTTCCATTTTCCCAATAAGAACAGTTATTTACTTCACAAAGAACATCTTTTGCCATTTTCACTCCCCCTTTCCTTTTTAATATGCAGGGAAATTGGGGGACTTATTCATTTTTCTTTAGACAATTGCGTATGCTCTTGTAAAAGCACCGTCACTATTTTTTATCTTTAATGGAGCCGCTGAAAAGAAAAAACGTTCTTTCTGTATTTGATCCAAATTTTTTAAGTTTTCTATTAGGATAATTTCATTTTTTAACAATGTGTGATGGATTGGAGATGTTTCACTCGTCACTTCGTCAGGAGACAAAAAATCAATTCCAAGTGCATTGATTTCTAGTTCTACTAATCGGTCAGCTAATGCTTGGGACAAATAAAAAGACTGTTCTACATACTTCTCCGTATTCCATAATTGAGAAGCGTTCGTACGAAGTAACACAATATCCCCTTTTTGAATCGATACATTTTCTAAAATGGACAGTGGAAGCGCAGATCCTAGTACATTTGTCGCATCCACTATGACTGCTTCACCTACAAATTTCTTTAGTGGTAGGTTATCAATTGTTTTTCCACTTGAAATAAAATGTTTTGGTGCATCACAGTGTGTCCCCACATGTACAACAGCATGTAAATCTGTTACTTGAAACCCGCTTTCCTCAATCGAAGTAAGTTCACGTAGTTGAAGGGAAGGCGTGCCTGGAAATTGCGTCATATTTTTCTCAAACGTTTGGGATAAATCGATAATTTTCATCTAGGTCCTCCTTCTTAAAAATTCCAATATGATTACTATGATTATAAAGAAGCTCTTTTCTTTTTGTCAATAAAGAAATCTTCCATCAGTGGGAGTTTTCGCACTTCCCACAGGGATAGTTAGATGTACTTATCCTATGTTTACACAAAAAGCGTAGGAAGGCTCGTTCACTAACTGAATAAAAAAACGAGAGCTTTTATTTCGCTCCCGCTGCTTGTTTATGCAAATACTTCCGTCCACTCTGCGCGCTTTTCTAAAAGATATGTGGCGATTTTTTTTGCACCTTCTAAGCTATGGCTTGCAGCAAATCCACATTGCACTTCGTTGCACGCTGGTACTTCTGTTGCTTCTAACACATCTTGTAACGTTTTTTCTAATACGGTTAAAATCTCCTCGTAATCATCATGATTAATAACCGATAAATAAAAACCAGTTTGGCATCCCATTGGACCAATATCAATGACACAATCTAAATGATTACGGATAAGTTCGGCCATTAAATGTTCTAAAGAATGAAGCGCTGGCATTTCCATATGAGATTGATTTGGTTGGCAAACACGAAAATCATATTTATGAATTTGATCGCCATTTTTACCAGTTGTTACGCCAACGAGACGAACATATGGTGCTTTCACCTTTGTATGATCTAAATTAAAACTTTCTACATTCATTTTTTTATTTTCCACGTTGTTTCAACTCCTCAATCATATTAATTACTAACGTCGCTGAGTGACGACCTGCTTTTTCCAAAAATTGTTCATATGTTTGATGCGTATCATCATTTTTTCCTGCAATATCCGAAAGTGCACGAATGACTACAAACGGAATGTTAAAACGGTAACAAGTTTGCGCAATGGCACCTGCTTCCATTTCTGCAGCATAAATAGATGGAAATTTTTCTTTTACAAATTGTACACGATCGGCACTATCCATAAAAGAATCACTAGTTGTAATTAAACCTTTTGTAACATGAATATCGTCAATTTTTTCAGCACTTTTAATTGCTACATCTACTAATTTTTCATTTGGTACATAGTTTGCAGGCATTTGCGGCACTTGTCCATACTCATATCCGAAAACAGTAGCATCTACATCATGGTAACGAACTTCTGATGAAACAACAATATCACCAACTGCTAACTCCTGATGAAATCCTCCAGCTGAACCAGTATTAATAACGTATGTAGGTGTGTATAATTCATTTAATAACGTCGTTGCAATTGCTGCATTCACTTTACCAATTCCCGACTTTACTAACACCACATCTACGTCGTGAAGAGTCCCGTGATAAAATTCACAACCAGCAATTGCTTTTGTTTCCATCCCGTTTAATTGAAGGCGTAAAATATCTACTTCTTCTTCCATTGCACCAATAATTCCAATTCTCATCTTCTTCCCTCTTCCATTATGTATGTGGTCAAACTTTTATGAACAAAAAGAAATTTCAAATTGCCCTACTCCATTTTTTACATTAAAATAGATGTTTCTTTACATCTATCATACCTTACTTCTTTATTATTTAACAATCCTTAGATTGCATTCTAACAATTATAAGCGATCCCCTTGCAAGGATAAAAAAGAATGATTATTCTTAATACGGAAGCAATTGAAAAAAGGAGAGGTACGTTTTGATTACATTAGAACAAATAAAAGATAAAATAGAACTTTTTGAAGCGAGCGATTTAGTTAGTTTAGAAAAAAAGATTCAAGAAAAAATCGATGCTAACCAAGCATTGCTTTTATCCGTCCATTCTGTCTCCTATCAAACAGCCATGCATCTAGAGACAGGAAAGGTACATTATTCCGCATGCGTTCACTTTAAAGCTAACTATTAACAAAACGATGCTTGTACATAATAAAAATCGGGAAATATCTCCCCGATTTTTATTATTTCGTAAATGGATTTGATTCTAATAATTGTACACTTTCTGGTTTCCATCCTTTTTCTGGTACCCACACTAATGACACTTCATACGGTGTATTTTGCGTTTCTCTCGTACTTACATAACCAATCACACGATCTGGTGCACCACCATTTTTTACCCACCAAGTAACCATTTGATCTCCGGGAATTTCTGTTGCGTAACTCATTGCTTTCTCCATTTCGCTCCAGTCCACACTGTTTTTATCAAACTGTGTCACATGTGGTTCACTTTGGCTTGTCCCAATTGGTTGAAATTCTCCTGGTTCTTCTGCCTCTTCTTCCGTTTCTTTCTTTTCTTCTTCCTCTTGTTTTTTATCTGCTTGTTCTTTTTTATCTTTTTCTATTGTTTGTTTAGAAGAAGGTTCTTGTTTTTCCTCTTTTGTTGTATTTGTCTCTACTTTCGTTTCGTTTGTCTTATTAGAAGCCGTATCTTTTTGCAAAACGATTTGAATCCCGATAATTAAAATGAGCATAAAGACGAGTACAATTGATAAATTTAAATATTGGTTATACTTTTTCTTCTTTGTATTCACTTGACGTTGCAAACGGCTCTTTGTCTGTTTTTCCTTTTCATCCATCGAATAAACCTCCTTATCCTTCACTATTCTTATTGTAACATTAAATGAGAGATGAAGTGACTTTGTCTTTTATATTATACCATTCGAATGCCTTTGAAAATAAGTGCTCCTTTTTATTGATTTTCCTCTTGATAAGAAGAAAAAAATCAAGCGATACAACCTTTCTTTGTATCGCTTGATTTTCTTATTGAATGGAAATAATTTTCACTTTCATTTCTCCACCTGGTGTTTTTACTTTTACTTCCTCACCAACACCATGGCCCATTAAACTCTTTGCCATTGGAGATTCATTTGAAATTTTCCCTTCAAACGGATTGCTTTCTGCACTTCCGACAATCGTATATGTTTCTTCCTCTCCGTCTGGAAGTTCGATAAATGTCACTTGTTTTCCAATAGAAATAACACTAGAATCTGTAACGTTTTCTTCGATAATAACCGCATTGCGAATCATGTTTTCTAATTGTTGAATACGTGATTCCACGAATGCTTGTTCATCTTTTGCTGCATCATACTCGGAGTTCTCCGATAAATCACCAAAGTCACGAGCTATTTTAATTCGTTCTACTACTTCTTTTCGTTTTTCCGTTTTTAAATATTCTAATTCGTTTTCTAACTTTTCTTTCCCCTCAAGTGTCATGTAAAACTCTTTTTCTTCCGCCATAATTCTTCACTCCTTCAATACAACTTTCCTTACTGTACGAGCTATTTTATCAATGATTACCTTCTTATGCTATTACAAATCATTCACTTGTTCAAGAATAGAGATAATTTTTATGTAAAAATCATCTGGACATAATCGTATTGTGGATGATTCCTATCTTTGTTATGCATCACAATATTTTCATATATATTCCATTCCCTCACAAATCATGACATGTATTACTTACATCATTCGTTTACGCATAATATCATGAGCTTCTACTGGTTGTTCTACTTTCAATTTTACAATTTGTAATGGGTGACGTGCTGCATCTATTTTGTTATCGTCTTCATCCCAAATAGTACCTACTGTTTGCGTGAAATTGTCGATATTTGGACCGAAAAATTCAATTTCATCTCCAGGTTTAAAATAATTTCGTTGTTGCAACGTCACCATTTGTGTATCTAGATTATAATCTAACACAATTCCAGCAAAATCATGCGTCGTACGTTGTGAATGTTCCCGATACATTTGTTCTTGATAACCTGGTTCATTAAGGAAAAATGCAGGTGCCGTATCACGATTTGCACATTTATTTAATTCTTCTATCCATTCTTTTTTAATCGAAAAATGATTTGGATCTTGACAGTAAGCATCAATGACTTTTCGATACACACTTGCTACCGTTGCAACGTAGTGAATCGATTTCATTCTTCCTTCTACTTTTAAACTGTCCACACCAGCTTCGACTAATTGCGGAATAAATTGAATTAAATTTAAATCTTTCGGACTCATAGCAAATGGTGCATCTTCTTCTTCAAATAACGCTTTTTTATGTTTTTCATCGTACTCATATAACTCATAGTCCCAGCGACAACTTTGACAGCATCCACCGCGGTTTGAATCACGAGCCGTCATATGATTACTTAATGTACAACGACCAGAGTACGAAATACACATTGCACCGTGTACAAACGTTTCGATTTCAATATCCACTTTTCGTTTAATTTCTAGTAATTCTTCATAACTAACTTCCCGTGCTAATACGACACGTTCTAATCCTTGTTGTTTCCAATACTCCACTGCTTTATAATTTGCAAGTGATTGTTGGGTACTTAAATGAACTTCTAATTTTGGGGCTACTTTTCGTGCTGTTTCAATGATGTATGGGTCTGCTGCAATGACAGCAGCAATCCCAACACGTTCTAGATCTTTTAAGTATTCCTCTAATCCTTGCATATTTTCATTATGCGCGTAAATGTTTGTTGTTACATATACTTTTGCACCGTACTCTTTCGCAAAAGCAACGCCTTCTTCCATTTCTTCAATAGAAAAGTTATCGGCATTTGAACGCAAACCAAATTCGCGTCCTCCAATATATACAGCATCTGCACCAAAACGAACAGCAGTTTTTAATTTCTCTAAATTTCCAGCTGGCATTAACAATTCTGGTTTTTTGATGATGATACGTTTTCCTTCGCTTGTTACTGTTGAAATTTCCGTAGCCACGTTTTTTTCCTCCTTTTCCTTAATAAATCGTTTCTTTATAGAAAAAGCCTGTTCCTAACGGACGTGTCGTCGGTTGAAGTTCTTCTACTTCTTGTAATAATTCATCCGCTTGGTCCTCATACTTTTCTGGATTTTGTTCGTATAAATCAAACGCTTTTCGATACGTCCGTGTTACTGCAGTAATATAGTCTTTTTCCTGTAGCACACCATCGATTTTAAAACTATCAATCCCTGCATCTAACATGTCTGTTAAATCATCAATAATCGTTACATCATGTAGTGACATAATGTGTGTACCGCTCGCATCTTCAAAAATAGGATAATGTACTTTCCGCTCTGGATCGTATAACATCAGATGACGGCTAGCATCACTTTTTTCTACTTTTAAATTTTTCCCTTGGTATTCAAAATAATTTCCTAATAAATGGCGTTTTGATTGGAACATGCAGAGCATCCCGTGTACTTGTACTTCAATTTCCACGTTAGCATGTTCTTTCGTTTCCACTATTTCTTCCATATTAATTTCTTTTGCCATTACCGCCCGTTTCGCACCGCGTTCTCCCCAATAATTAGCTTGAAAATAATTTGTACCTGTCGTTTCAGTGCTCCAATGTAACGGCATATTAGGTGCTATTTCATTTCGAATCATTAAAACAGCAGGATCTCCAAAGATAATTGCATCCACCTCTACATCACGCAAAAATGCAATATAATCATATAATCCGTCTACTTTATCATTATGAAAAATACCGTTTACCGCAACGTACACGTTCATGTTTAAGGAATGAGCGAGTGCTGTCGCCTTTTTTACATCTTCTCTGTTGAACTCTCCTGCTAAACGAAGACCAAATTGTTCTTCTCCGATTACAATGGCATTTGCTCCCGCTTCATGTAAATCTTTAATATGATCAACGTCAATTGGTGTAACAAGTAATTCTTTTATTTTTGTCATTACTTCTCCCCCTTTTTTATACTAATTGCAATACCATCCCCAACTGGCAAAATAGTCGTACGATATAGTGGGTGTTTCATTAACCATTCATTATATTTTTTAATCTTTTTTGCTAACGTTCGAAGGCGTTTACTTTCAATATCATCTGCTTCTTTTGCCACTAACCCACGAAACAAGACATTATCAGATAAAATAATCCCTTTTTCTGTTACGAGTGTACCATACAGTTCAAAAAACTTTTGATATTGGCCTTTTGCAGCATCAATAAATAGAAAATCGAACGGACCGTATGATTGAATTTGCTCAAATACGTCAAGCGCATCTCCTTTTATGACGATAATACGGTCGGATAAATTCGCTTTTTGAATATTTGCTATTGCTTCTTCATATCTTTTTTCATCACGTTCAATCGTATAAATCGTCGTTTCTTCTAACGTTTGCACCATCCGAATGGCAGAATAACCGATTGCTGTACCAATTTCCAAAATTTTTTTTGGTTGATGAATACGAAGAATTTGTAGTAACGTTTCCACTCCTACTAATTCCATAATCGGCACATGATGAACACGTGCATATTCTTCCATTTCTAGTAACTGTTCATTCCTTGTTGGAATAAGGGATTCAAGATAGGTTATCAATTCATTTGGGATCATGAAAATACTCCTTTAAAACCATTTCATTCTTTCTATTCTGCATAAAAAAGAGGGAGAATGCAAGTTCCATTTCTCCTCTTCCATCAATTCTTACTTTAATTCTGCCCATTCAGATTTATATTGTTTATAAACGGCATCATGTTCTTCATATGTTTTCGTATAAAGTACTTCTCCGTTTGGTCTTGCGTAAAAGAATAAATACTCACTTTTTTCCGGTAATAATGCCGCTTTAATCGATTCTTCTCCCGGGCTATCAATTGGTCCAATCGGTAATCCTGGGTTTGTATATGTGTTATATGGTGATTTTGTTTTTAAATCTTCGTACGTCACTTGAACCCGGTGGTCATCTAATGCATATAAAACCGTGACATCCGATTGAATTGGCATATTTTGAGCGATTCGATTATAAAAAACCCCAGATACTTTAAAACGATCCGCTGTTGTTTTAGATTCTCTCTCAATAATAGAAGCTAACGTAAAAATTTGATGCCGACTAAGTGATGATTGTTCGAATTGTGCTTCATACCTTTTCATATATAAACTTGTCGTTCTAACTAACTCTTCTACCATATCTTTTTCGTTCATTTTCGTTAAGTCCCACTCATAAGTAGCTGGGAATAAGTATCCTTCTAATGGATGTTTAATCTCTTTTTGTAAAATTTCTTCTGTTAAAATATTCGGATATTTTTTCATTAACGCTTGAATAAAAGTCGGATCATCCATTATTTGAATCCATTTTTCTTTTGGAATAGCTGTCTTTTCCGCTAAAATATCCGCTATTTCCACTAAACGTTTTCCTTCTGGAATCACTACTTTCACATTCGTTTGAAAAATCTCGCCTTTCGATAATTTATCGACTATTTCTTGCACACTCATACTTTTTGAAAATTGATACGTTCCTGCTTGTAAGGAATGAATATCTTCTTTTTTTACATAATAACGAAATGCCTTTTCATCTTGAATAAGACCTTTTTCATCCAATATTTTCGCTATATCAGCTGCCGAAGCACCTTGTTTAATTTCAATTAATTCCTGTTGCTTACTTTTTGGATCTACAGGTTGTAAAGCCTTTGTATTATATGACTGAAACGTAAACACGCCGGCAACGACAAATATCAAAACAAGAACAATAAACAAGGATAAAAAGAAAAGCACTTTTTTCTTTCGTTTATTCGTCTGTTCTGGATGTACATGTAATGATGACATAAAACCTTCCTTTCCGTCTCTCCATCCAATCTTCTTTTTACTCATTTTAATATTATACTATAGTTCACCTAATTTTCGATAGATTTCACTATGAAAGACGGAAAAGCATGAAAAAACGTCATTTTTTCCTATCGATTCATGTGTAATAAACGAGATAGAAGGAAAGCGGAAAGCAAAAAACCTCTAAACATCGTTTAGAGGTTTTTTTGTTTATTCTTCATCTAATGTTTCTAACGTTTCTAATACTTCTTCTACCATATCCCACTCTTCATCTGTTTCAAGTGGTGCAATTGGTAAATCTTTTGCATCATCTGTATCGTCTTCTTCATAATAACGGAAAGCAAATACTTCCACTTCTTCTTCCATATTTTCGCCAGCTGGGAAGACTAAAATATACGAATGGTCGTAATTGTCTGGTTTAAACATGTAATATACTTCGAATAAATGCTCTTCCTCTTCAAAAGGAATAATAATTTGATCGCCAATTTCTAAAGCCATTTTATTCACCTCGGTTTATATTTTGCTATCAAGATACCCTTGTAAAATCATGACAGCCGCCATTTTATCAATGACTTTGCGACGCTTTTTACGACTAACATCAGCTTCGAGTAGGACTCGTTCTGCTGCCATCGTTGTTAAACGTTCATCCCATAAGACAACAGGAATGCCCGTCTTGTCTTCCACTTTTTCTGCAAAATCTTTACTTGCCTCTGCCCTTGGTCCAATTGTACCATTCATATTCTTAGGTAGTCCGATGACAATTTTTTCAACCGAATACATGTCAACCAATTCTTCAATTCGTGTAAGCCCACTTAAAAAATCTTTTTCTTCGTCGCGAGGGATTGTTTCTATACCTTGTGCCGTCCATCCTAGTTCATCACTTACTGCAACCCCGATTGTTTTTGTTCCAACGTCTAACCCTAAAATCCGCATGATTATTCATCCTCTTTTTTCTGTTCTAAATAAACTTTGACTAATTCTTCGATTAGTTCATCTCGCTCCACTTTTCGAATCATTTTACGAGCGTCTTTATGTCGCGGAATATAAGCTGGGTCCCCTGAAAGTAGATATCCAACGATTTGGTTAATCGGATTATATCCTTTTTCTTGAAGAGCACCATAGACGGTAAACAAAACTTCTCTAATATTTTCTTTTTCAGGTTCTTCATCAAAATTGAATTTCATCGTATTATCGATTGAATCCATGCTTATCACCTCTCTTTTCAGATTCAACAGAATCTGAACGACTACCTATATTGTACAATACTTGTTGCCAATTACGAAATGGTTTTCACCCATTCGTAAACAAATTCTAATGCTTCTTTAACTTTAGATGGATCTTTTCCCCCTGCTTGTGCCATATCAGGACGACCACCGCCGCCGCCACCACAACGTGTTGCTACTTCTTTTACTAATTTACCAGCATGGAAGCCTTTTTCAATTAAATCTTTCGTTACACCACAAGAAATGTTCACCTTTTCGCCTTGTACACTTGCAATGACAATGACAGCTGATTGTAATGTAACTTTTAAATCATCGACCATTCCACGAAGACCATTCATATCTACATTGTTTACTTGAGCTGCTAATATAGGAACACCGCCGATTTCTTTTACTTGGTCTGTTAATTGTTTTGCTTCTACATTGGATAATTTTTGCGCTAATGATTCATTTTCACGTTGTAACTGTCTCATTTGATCTAATAGGGTATCGATACGCTTTGGAATGTCTTTTGTGTTCGTTTTTAATTTTTGCGCACTATCCATTAAAATATTCATCTGTTCATTCATAAATTTGTATGCTTCTTTTCCTGTTACCGCTTCAATTCGACGTGTACCAGCACCAATTCCTGTTTCTTGGACAATTTTCAACATGCCAATTTCCGCTGTATTTTGTACATGGCACCCACCACAAAGCTCTAAGCTATACTCTCCTACTTGCACGACACGAACGATATCTCCGTATTTTTCGCCGAATAAAGCCATCGCTCCCATTGCTTTTGCTTCATCGATTGGTTTTAATTGTGTTGTTACTTGTAATTGTAGCCAAATCTTTTCGTTTACAACCTGTTCAATTTTTTCTAATTCCTCTTTTGTTACTTGTCCGAAATGAGAAAAGTCAAAACGTAAACGTTCTGGTGCAACTAGAGAACCTGCTTGATTCACATGTGTTCCTAGTACATCTTTTAATGCTTGATGCAGTAAGTGTGTAGCTGTATGATTTTTCACGATATCCATTCTACTTGCACGATTTACGGTTGCAATGACCTTCGTCTGAAGACGTAACGTTCCTTCTTTCACGACTCCGGTATGAAGGTTTTGACCATTTGGTGCTTTTTGAACATCCTTTACTTCAACTAATACATTTTTTCCTTTTAGCGTTCCTTTATCGGCAATTTGTCCACCGCTTTCTGCATAAAAAGGCGTTTGATCTAGTACAAATTTAATTTCTGTTCCTACAGAAACTTCTGAAACAAACTCATCGTCTGACACTATCACCGTTACTTCACTTTCTGTTTGGAATTGATCATAACCAACAAATGAACTTGCCTCATGGATATCCCCTAAAACACCACCTTGAACGTGCATGGAATCAACATCTGCACGAGCAAGACGAGCGCGTGTCCGTTGTTTTTCCATCTCTTGCTCAAAACCTTCTACATCGACCGTAAATCCTTTTTCTTCGGCATATTCTTCTGTTAATTCGAATGGGAATCCGTATGTATCATATAAACGGAAAGCATCTTCACCAGAAACAACTTTTTCTTGTTGTTTTTCTAAAATGTCATTCAAAATCGCTAATCCGTCATGTAACGTTTCATGGAATCGTTCTTCTTCTGTCCGAATTACTTTTTGAATAAATGCTTGTTTTTCGCTCACTTCTGGGTAGAATGATTGCATAATTTCGCCTACTATTGGCACTAACTGATACATAAATGGTTTTTCAATTTGTAATTGTTTTGCATAACGAACAGCCCGACGTAATAATCGACGTAACACATATCCACGTCCTTCATTCGACGGAAGTGCTCCGTCCCCAATCGCAAACGTTACTGTACGAATGTGGTCCGCAATTACTTTAAACGCTACATCTTTTTCTTTGTCTGTTCCGTATTTTTCAGATGTATATGTTTCTGTTTGATGAATAATCGGCATAAAAAGGTCTGTGTCAAAGTTAGTTGGTACATCTTGAACGACCGAAACCATCCGCTCTAATCCCATTCCTGTATCGATATTCTTTTTCGGTAGCGGTGTATATGTACCATCTGGATTGTGATTAAATTGCGAGAATACTAAGTTCCAAATTTCTAAATAACGATCATTTTCGCCACCAGGATATAATTCTGGATCATTCGGGTCATTTCCATACGCTTCGCCGCGATCATAAAAAATCTCTGTATTTGGTCCACTTGGCCCCTCTCCAATATCCCAGAAATTCCCTTCCAATCGAATGATGCGTTCTTCAGGAATTCCAATTTTATCACGCCATAACACATATGCTTCTGTATCTTCTGGATGGATAGTGACGGATAATTTTTCTTTTTCGAATCCCATCCATTTATCGCTCGTTAAAAATTCCCAAGCCCATTCTACCGCTTCTTCTTTAAAATAGTCACCGATTGAAAAGTTTCCCAACATTTCAAAAAACGTATGATGACGTGCTGTTTTTCCGACATTTTCAATATCATTTGTTCGAATCGACTTTTGCGCATTACAAATTCTCGGATTTTCCGGGATAACCGAACCATCAAAATATTTTTTTAACGTCGCAACCCCACTATTAATCCATAATAAAGACGGATCATTTACCGGAACGAGAGAAGCACTCGGCTCTACTGCATGTCCTTTTTCTTTAAAGAAATCGAGAAACATTTGGCGAACATCACTCGATGATAATTTTTTCATCTACATTTCCTCCTCTTATTTTTAAGCACATAAAAAGCCCTCACCCCAAACAGGGACGAGAGCTATCTCACGCGTTACCACCCTGATTATGAACGAATCTTCGCCCATCACCTCGCATGACGATAACGGCGTCTACCGGCAAGTTGTCTTGCGTTTTCAAGAATAGCTTCCGTCACTCTTCACCTAGAATCTCTTTCAGCCAGGGAGACTCTTCTCTTTTGATGGGCTTTAACGTACTTGTTTCTATCATTAAACGAAAATATATGTGTATATATTATAGAAAATAGGTAAAATGGTTGTCAATCTTTGTTCTGCAATCGCAAACTATGCAATAAAACAATTTTTAAAATCGCATACATTGGAACGATGATAATCATCCCGATAATCCCCCATATTTCTCCACCTAAAAACAATAAAAAAATAATGAATAATGGATGAATTTGCAAACTTTTCCCGACCACGATAGGAGACAAAATATTTCCTTCTACAAATTGCAAAACAAACACGATTCCTAGAACAAAAAACACTTTTTGAACAGAAATGGTAAAGGCAATAAAAACAGCGGGAATCGCACCTAAAATAGGGCCAAAATAAGGGATAACGTTCGTTAAACCAATAATGGAACCAAGTAAAATAGAATAAGGTAAGCCAATCATCATAAAGGCAATCGTCGCTAATACCCCTATGGCAAGACAAACGAAAATCATTCCCCGTATATATTTTCCAAGGGAGATGTCTAAGTCTTTTATTAATCGCCGACAAAATCCGTGATAGGTAAATGGGATGATTCGTTTTCCCCATTTTTTCATCATTGGATAATCATTCAACACATAAAACACAATAACCGGAATAATGAAAACAACAAACAATTGATTAAACGAAGTAAAGACATGTTCCAACGATTTTTCAGCAATAGTTCGTATTTCTTTTTCCATCTTCGTTAGCCCTTCGTTTATTTGTTCATGAACAAAAGCCGGAAGACGATTCGTCCGTTCAAATAGCACATTTACATACTCTCGATAAATATTCGTTAATTTTGGCAACACATCGACTAATTCACTCATCTGTTTTGTCATATTGGGAATCGTTTGAATAAAAAATACAGCTGCTAGACAAGTAAAGACGACATAAAGAATACAAATCGCCCAAATACGTTGAATGTTTCGTTTAATCAAAAATTGAAGAAGCGGATAAAGCAAATATGCAATTAAAAAACTAAGTAAAAAAGGAAACAACACTTTCCCCATCACTTGTAAAATGGGGATGTAAATGTACGATATTTTTGCAAAAATCCACAATGTTAAAATCGTCAATAACATTAAAATTAAAATAGAAATGGCTTTATACATATTCCTCACCTGTATGTAAAAAGGCTAGCAACTGCTAGCCCTTTCTGTTATGCAAACAATCGGGTAATAACATTTTGTCGGCGATTCCGCATCATTCGCCAAGCTACTGCTCCAACACCTAGTGTCATAAGCGACATCATCATCGTACGGTTATTATTCATGTTCTCACCGCCTTTAAAGAAGCTTTCTTTCCGATTCTGTAAATAAATCATCGAGTGAACTTAACGTCCCATCTTCTTCTACTTGATGTAATTGAAGCACTTCGCCTTCCACGGTTAATTCAATAAAACAATCCCAACAATAATATTGCCCTGGTCCAATTCTTCCTAAATTTTTACTTTGACAATTTGGACATTGCATCTCCATTCCTCCAAAAAATGTTCTTTTGTCCATTGTCGTCAAAAGAAGAATCAATTATACCAAAAAAGAATGATCGTTAGGATCATTCTTTAGTGTAAGGAAATTCTTCAATTTTATTCGTAAAAGCATGTGTTAATTTTTCTGCTAACATGGAATACCTTTTTTCTTCTTGATGATTCGACACCGCTAACCGAAATGCTTCCACTTCGCCACATATGATTAAATAATCTTTTGCGCGAGTAATCGCAGTATAAATTAAATTGCGTTTTAACATACGATAATAATCGCGTACAATCGGTAACACGACAATCGGAAATTCGCTGCCTTGTGATTTATGAATCGAGGTACAATAGGCATGTGTTAACTGAGAAAAATCACTACGACGATAGGTCACTTCTTTTCCATCGAACGAAACGACTAATTGGTCCAACTTTTCTTCTGTTTCTTTCGCATAAAATAATGCCACAATCTCTCCAATATCCCCATTAAATACTTGTTCTTCAGGATTGTTCACTAACTGAAGCACTTTGTCCCCTTTGCGATACGAAATATCCCCAAATACTAATTCTCGTGTCCTCGCTTGTTTTGGATTAAATAACTGTTGTAACGATGTATTTAATTGATGAATTCCAACTGGCCCTTTGTACATCGGAGCAAGCACTTGAATATCTTTTGCACTAAATCCCCTATTTATCGCCCCTTGACAAACTTGTTCAATGGCGGATAAAGTATGCTGTTTGGCGCAAGGGAAAAAGCGTCGATCCGTTTTTTTAGCGAGTAAATCTTCAGGAATCTGACCCTTTTTGATATGGTGGGCTAACACCACAATAGAAGAACCTTCTGCTTGGCGATAAATCTCGGTTAATGCAATCGTTTCAATCACTTGCGATGCTAGCAAATCGCGTAACACTTGACCGGGTCCAACCGAAGGAAGTTGATCTTCATCTCCTACAAAAATGACCGTCATCCCACTTGGAATCGATTGCAACAATTGATTGGCTAACCAAATATCCACCATGGAAAACTCATCGACAATTAATAACTCTCCGTTCATTTTTTTCTCTGCATTGTATTCAAACTCGGTGCCGTTCCAGCCCAATAAGCGGTGAATCGTCGATGCTTTTAACCCTGTGGACTCACTCATTCGCTTCGCCGCTCGTCCAGTCGGTGCGACTAACACAACAGGAAAATCTTCTTCTTTTTTATAATCGCTTACTTGTAACGATTTTTCATTCAATCGACCATATAATTCTACAATTCCTTTAATAACGGTCGTTTTTCCTGTACCTGGTCCACCGGTTAAAATCATCACCGGCGATGTTAATCCTTTGAATACTGCTTCCCGTTGCATCGGTGCATATTCTATGTTTAGTTCTTCTTCTAATTCACCTAGTGCTTTTAAAAAATCTGCTTGGACAATTTCTTCTTCTTTTGGTTGATTCATTAATCGAAACAAATGATTTAATGTACCAACTTCTGCATAATATAACGTAGGCAGATAAATCCGGTCATCATTCACAATTAATCGTTCTTCTTCCTCAAGCATCAGTTTTACTTCATCAATTTCAGAACGAGTTATTGGTTCGTTGACGGATAATAAGTCGGTAACGGCCTCGAGCCATTCTTCGTATGGTAGAAATGTATGTCCTTCGTTTAAACAACGTTCTTCCAAAAGATACAAACATCCAGCTTTAATTCGCTCGGGATCTTTTTCGGTAATTCCAAATGCTTTTCCTAATTCATCTGCTCGTTTAAAACCGATGCCTTCTACTTCTTGAATAAGGCGATATGGATTTTCTTTGATGATACGTAAAGAGTCTTGCTTATACACATTAAAAATATTCATCGATAATTGCAAGCCAAACCCGTATTCCCCTAATGCTTGTACTGTTTGTTCTAGACCTTCATATTCTATTAGTGTCATGTAAATGTTCTCTTTTTGCTCGCCTTTTAAAGAAGGAATTGCATCTAACGTTTGTTTATTTTGGATGATTTTTGAGATAGCATTTTCCCCTAATACTTCTACAATTCGTTCTGCTGTTTTTTTCCCAATCCCTTTAAATAAATCGCTTGATAAATATTGCACGATTCGATCTTTCGTTTTCGGCTTTTCTTTTTCAAAACGTGTAACGAGAAATTGTTTTCCATACCTTGGATGCACACGAAAAGAACCTGAAAAATGATACGTTTCCCCGTCGAGTACTTTCGGCAATGTCCCGACTACTGTCATTTTCTTTTCTCCGTCTATCGCTTCTTTTAAACGAACCTGAATGACAGAATAATAATTCTCTTCATTAAAGAACACAACGTGCTGTACAGTACCAACAATAGTGAGTTCTTCTCCTGTCATGCAAATTCCTCCATTCGTTTACTTGTTTTTCATTTGTAAAAATTGCTCGATTTGTTTTTTGCCGTGCCCCGCTAATAAATGATCAGGTTGAACGTGTAACGCTTGTTCAAACATACTTTTTGCTTGTTCCGCTTCTTCTTTATGCATATAGGCCACACCTAAATTATAATACGCATCGGCGTGATCTGGGTGTTGCTTAATGACTACCATCAATTCTTGAATAGCGTTATCGATTTGCCCTGTTTGTGCTAAACATAATCCATATTGAAAACGAGCATCCATATCCGCGTCGTTTAATTCCACAGCCCGTTGAAAATGTGCTAATGCAATTAATCCTTTTTCTTGTTGATATAAAGACATACCTAACATAAAATACGTATCTGCTTCTTTTAATCCTTGACTAATTGCTTGTTGAAAAAATCGTTCGGCGTCTGAATAACGCCCCATTTGATAATAGGCATTTCCTAACCCATAGTTAGCTGCTGCTGCAAGCGGATCGATTTCTAACGCCTTTTCAAAAAAAACAATCGCACGTTCCATATCCTCTCCAGCTAACAGTAAGTTTCCAAAATTAATCCACCCAGTCGGATTATTCGGCTCTTTTTCAATTGCTTCATTAAAAAATTTTGCTGCTTCTTCTAACTTCCCTTTTTTCATACTTTCAATACCTTGTTGTAATGCGTCCATTTCTCATCACCTTTCTTCTTTTTAGAAAAAAACACGAAATTCCTCAATACATTCGCATTGAGGAACATTTCTTTACATATACCAAAGTGGCTTTTCATCTTTATATACTTCATCAATTGTCCCACCACCAAGACATTCATCTCCATCATAAAAGACAACGGATTGTCCTTTCGTAATGGCCCGCTGTGGCTCTTTAAATTCCACCCATACAGTATCGTTTTTTTCGAGATGTACCGTAACTTCACGATCTGGTTGTCGATAGCGGAATTTTGCTGTACATGTAAACGTTGTCGGTTTTAGCTTTTCGCTCGTAAAACTAACTTTATTTGCTCGTAATGATTCCGAGTACAACGCTTCATGATGGAATCCTTGTTCGATATATAAAATATTTTCTTTTACATTTTTCCCAACAACAAACCAAGGGTCACCATCCCCGCCAATACCTAATCCGTGACGCTGCCCAATAGTATAATACATAAGACCGTCATGTTCCCCTTTTATTTCACCTTGTAACGTTTGCATGTTCCCTTTTTTCGCTGGTAAGTATTCACTTAAAAATTGTTTGAAGTTTCGCTCGCCGATAAAACAAATACCTGTACTATCTTTTTTCTTTGCTGTCGCTAAATCATATTGCAATGCAATTTCCCGCACTTGTTTTTTTTCGAGATGACCAATTGGAAACATCGTTTTGGATAATTGTTGTTGATTTAATTGATTTAAAAAATACGTTTGGTCTTTATTTTCATCTCGTCCACGGAGCATTTTATACTCTCCATCTTGAAACTCTACACGAGCATAATGCCCTGTCGCAACAAAATCTGCTCCGAGTGCTAAGGCATGGTCTAAAAAGGCTTTAAATTTAATTTCTTTATTACACATGACATCCGGATTAGGTGTTCGTCCAGCTTTATATTCCTCAAGAAAATACGTAAACACTTTGTCCCAATATTCTTTTTCAAAATTAACGGCATAATAAGGGATGCCAATTTGATTACAAACACGAATCACATCTTCATAATCTTCTGTTGCCGTACAAATGCCTGATTCATCTGTGTCATCCCAGTTTTTCATAAAAATACCTATTACATCATATCCTTGTTGTTTTAATAACAACGCAGCAACTGACGAATCTACTCCACCGCTCATCCCGATTACAACACGTGTTTCTTCCGGTTTTTTTATCATACTTTCACCTTCTTTTACTTTTGCAGTCTTTTTACGATTTCTACCGTTTTTTGTGCAACGGAACGGATTTCTTCTATTGTATTTCCGTAACCAAAACTAAAACGAATGGCAGAATTTATTCGCTCTTGTTCTCCTTTAAACATACTTACTAACACATGTGAAGGATCGACTGCACCTGCTGTACATGCAGACCCACTCGACGCTGCAATCCCAGCCAAATCTAAATTAACAAGCATCACTTCTGCTTTTACACCTAGAAAACTAACGTTGAACACATGTGGTAAATATTGTTCGTCATGTCCATTCTGAACGTAACGAATGCCACTTTCTTGAAACGTTTGCTGGAGCACTTGACGAAACGATTCAAATAACGCTCGTTTAGAAGCAGCTTGCTCACTCGCTAATTGGACGGCTTTTGCCATTCCTATAATGCCAGGAACATTTTCTGTACCTGCACGACGTTTTCTTTCTTGATCGCCGCCATGGAGAAAAGGGGACCATATTATCCCTTTTCGTACATATAAAAAGCCAACTCCTTTAGGACCATTAAACTTATGCGCAGAAACAGACATTAAATCTACATACAGATCATCAACATCGATAGGCATCGTTCCGAACGCTTGGACGGCATCGGAATGAAAGTAAATCGAGTTTTCTTTTAGAAATTGACCAATTTCTCGAATCGGTTGTAATGTCCCGACCTCGTTATTCCCATACATAATCGACACAAGTACCGTCTCATCCGTCACCGCTTTTTTTACATCTTCTACAGACACTTGTCCGTTTTCATCCACTGGTAAATACGTAACGTGAAATCCTTCTTTTTCAAGAAATTTACACGTATGAAGAATAGCATGATGTTCAATTTCCGTCGTAATCAAATGCTTTCCTTTGTTTTGATTGGCAAGCATCACTCCAATTAATGCCGTATTGTCCGCTTCTGTTCCACCACTAGTGAAGACAATTTCTTTTTCATTTGCACCAATTGCTTGACTAATTTCATTTCGAGCACGGTCTATGGCTCCTCTTGTTTTACGACCAACTTGATGAATACTCGATGGGTTGCCGAATGTTTCTGTAAAAAAAGGCAACATCGTTTCTACCACTTTTGGGTGTGTCGGTGACGTTGCAGCGTGGTCCACATAAATCATTTTTGTAACTTCCTTTCTTTCGTACTACCATTAAATATAAAACATATACGCTTGTTGTTCCGTATCATCTTCATAATTTGCTAAATCTTCTAATGTTGTGTTATCTAATACTTCTTTCACCGCATCGCGAATTTTAATCCATAAATCTCGTTTCGCTGGTTCTTCGTCTTCTAACACTTCAACTGGGCTAATCGGCCCTTCTAACACACGGATAATATCGCCTGCTGTAATGTTTTTTGCATCCTTTGCTAAAATATACCCACCATACGCCCCGCGAATACTTTTTACTAACCCTGCATTGCGAAGTGGAGCGATTAATTGTTCTAGATAATGTTCAGATAAATCATGTGCTTGCGCAATAGATTTCAAACTCGTTGGGCCACCGCCAACATTTTTTGCTAAAGAAATCATAATGGTTAATCCGTAACGACCTTTCGTCGAAATCTTCATACATTCATACACTCCTAACTAATCATCATTGTTTTCCATTTAAAGCATATCAAATTGATATGGTTATCAGTATATCTTTTAGCATTATAGCATGAAAAGGCAACTTCTTGCATTGAAGAATGGTCTTATGTATGCTTTGATTGAAGAATAGAGAGGTGAAACGCGATGGATTTATTTGACTTTACAAATGAAACCGAAAAACAAGACAATCGTCCGCTTGCTTTTCGCATGCGTCCCCAAACGTTAGAACAATTTGTCGGACAACAACATATTGTTGGAAAGGACAAACTGCTTTACCGGGCAATTAAAGCGGACCGATTAACACCAATGATTTTTTTTGGTCCTCCGGGAACAGGAAAAACGACGTTAGCAAAAATTATTGCCCAATCGACAAAAGCCCATTTTTCTCAATTAAACGCGGTCACAAGTGGCATTAACGATATTCGAATAGTAGTGAAAGAGGCACAAGAACGCTTAAAATACGATCAACAAAAAACGGTATTATTTATTGATGAAATTCATCGTTTCAATAAATCCCAGCAAGATGCATTATTACCATATGTAGAAGATGGAACGATTATTTTAATCGGGGCAACGACAGAAAGTCCCATGTTTGAAATTAATCACGCTTTGTTATCTCGCTCTCGCTTATTCCGCTTTCAATCGTTAACAGAAGAAGATATTATCAAACTTTTAAAAGATACTCTAACAGATAAAGAACGAGGGTTTGGAAATGATTCCATTACATACGAAGAAGAAGCACTCCTACATATTGCTCGTGTTGCGGGTGGGGATGCTAGAAACGCCTTAAATGCGCTAGAATTAGCCGTTTTAACGACGGATCGAACAAAAGATGGTACGATTCATATTACAAAAGGAATAGCAGAAGAGTCCATTCAGCAGCGAGTCCTTGGATATGATAAACAAGGAAATGAACATTATGATACGGTTTCTGCCTTTATTAAAAGTATGAGAGGAAGCGACCCTGATGCAACGCTCTATTGGTTAGCAAAAATGATTTATGCCGGTGAAGATCCATCTTTTATTGCAAGACGTATTTTCATCCATGCAGCGGAAGATGTTGGCCTTGCAGACCCAAATGCCTTATTAATTGCCCATGCAGCATGTTATGCAACGGAATATATCGGCATGCCTGAAGCCCGTTTAGTATTAGCAGAAGCCGCTGTTTATATCGCAACAGCACCGAAAAGTAATGCGATGATTAAAGGAATTGATAAAGCCCTGTCAGTAATGAAACAAACGACAAATGCTAGTGTTCCCTATCATTTACGAGATGCCCATTATAAAGGTGCAAAAGAACTAGGGTATGGTATCGGTTACTTATATCCACATGATTTCTCAGATGGCTTCGTTCCGCAAGATTATTTACCAGAAGATGTGCGTGGCTTAAAATTGTACCAGCCATCAGGACGCGGCTTAGAACGAAACATTCAAAAAAGACTGGATTTTTTTATGGAACGAATAAAGCAACAAAAAAAGAAAGAAATATGAATCTTATATGTTTGTATAAATCTTCAAATTTAGGACAAGATGATAGATAAATACTTGTTTTAAAGGAGATGAATATGTTGAAAGTAAGACAAGATGCTTGGACGGAAGAAAATGATTTATTATTAGCAGAAACTGTCCTCCGTCATATTCGGGAAGGAAGCACCCAATTAAATGCATTTGAAGAAGTAGGAGATGTATTAAATAGGACGAGTGCTGCATGTGGATTTCGTTGGAATGCAGTGGTGCGTAATGATTATACAGAAGCAATTGAACTAGCAAAAAAACAACGAAAAGAACGAAAAAGAAAATTAAAACAACAACAAGAAGTAGCTAGTTCTTATCCGGTGATGGCACCGACCATTCCTGTTGCGACTGAACAACCATCATCTACCATGACGTTACACGATATTATTCAATTTTTACAACAGTTAGACTATGATTCCACACATACGACAACATTAAAAGTAGAAAATGATCAACTCATGATGAACAATCGGATGATGCAAGAACGTATTTCTTTATTAGAGCAAGAAAAAGAAAAACTAGAACATGACTATCAAACCATTCAAGAAGATTACCAATCGTTTATGGAAATTATGGAACGCGCTCGTAAAATGGTCTTGTTTACGGAAGAAGAACCAAAAACAACATTCCGAATGGAGAAAAATGGGAATTTAGAAAAATTAGCAAAATAAATGGAGTGGTACATCACTTTTTTCAAAGTGGTGTACTTTTTTATTTATCTATACAATCATTTAAATGTTCAGATTATCTATCATGTCAAAAAAAGAAAGAGAACAAGTTATTTTTGTCCTCTTTCTTTGCGCTTTTCTATTCTTATACTTGTTTCAACAATTCTCTTACAACGTAACTAGCTGCTATTAATCCAGCTACGGAAGGAACGAATGCATTGGAAGCTGGTGGAAGTTTTGCTTTTCTTATCGTAGCATCTTGATTGCCCACTTCTTTTAATACATCTTTTCGTTGTTTGATCGGTGGTTCATCAGAAAATACGACCGGAACTCCTTTTATGATTCCTTCTTTGCGTAATTTTGTTCGGATTACTTTTGCAATTGGGTCGTAACTTGTTTTGGAAATATCGGCTATTTGAAAACGAGTAGGATCCATTTTATTCGCTGCACCCATGCTTGAAATAATCGGAATGTTTCGTTTTAAACATTCTTTCATTAAGTGAATTTTATATGTAATCGTGTCAGATGCATCAATAACAAAATCAAGTGGGTACGCAAACAGCTGCTCATACGTTTCCTCTGTATAAAACATTTGTAATGCAATCACTTCACAAGCTGGATTAATATCTGTGATTCTTTCTTTCATCACTTCTACTTTCGGACGTCCAACGGTAGACAACAACGCATGAATTTGACGATTTACATTTGTAATATCAATATCATCCTTATCGATTAAAATAATTCGACCAATCCCGCTTCGTGCAAGTGCTTCTGCAGCAAATGAACCAACTCCACCAACACCAAGCACACACACCGTACTGTTTGCCAATGTTTCTAGTCCTTCTTTTCCGAATACAAGTTCGTTTCTTGAAAATTGATGTAACACATTCACCACTCCATTTATGTTCCAATCACCTATTGCACTATCCTATGTGTATCATCAAACATACTGCTATTAGATGATTTATTTTAAATATATTAAAATCATATCTATTTAATCTGATTTAAACGTAAAGAAAAAGAGTCCCAATGGTGCCGGTGCTTCTTACGTTTTGAACCTGCCCTCGCAGGTGGGTGTCCTACTTTATTGTTCCTACGTCCCCGATGTTGGGGCATGTATTCCGAACAAAGACGCAGACTCCCGATTAATTGGTGTTGGCTCAAAACATAAAGAATCAATCGTACACTTCAGGACTCTTTTATTCACTTTTTGTTTCTGTAGTTATCATAGCATATGAATTTTTAGAATGCAATATGTTATGTTTTCCAAATCGAAAGTGCTTTCCCTTTTTTCATCCACAAATAAAAAACAAAGAAGCCACTAGCCCTTCCTCGAAAAATCAAAGAAAGGCTAGCGCTATTTTCAAGCACTTTTTTACTTTTATTTATCTTGTTGTACGATTGGACGAAGGTTTAATTCTACCAATTGTTCCGTACTTACTTCATCAGGTGCGCTTGTCATTAAGCAACTAGCGCTTGCTGTTTTCGGAAATGCGATTGTATCACGCAAGTTAGCACGACCAGTTAAAATCATAATTAATCGGTCTAATCCAAGAGCAATACCGCCATGTGGTGGAGTACCATATTCAAATGCATCTAATAAGAAGCCAAATTGTTCCCGTGCACGTTCTTCTGTAAATCCTAACGCAGCAAACATTTTCATTTGTACATCTCGGTTGTAAATCCGTTGTGAACCACCGCCAAGTTCGTATCCGTTTAACACAAGGTCATACGCTTGTGCACGAACTTTTGAAGGATCTGTTTCTAAATATTCTAGGTCTTCATCCATTGGACGTGTAAACGGATGATGTTCTGCTACGTACCGTTTTGCTTCTTCGTCGTAAGAAACAAGTGGGAATTCTGTTACCCATAAGAAATTAAATTTCGACTCATCGATTAATCCTAATTGTTTTCCTAATTTTAAACGTAAGTTACCGAGGGAATCATATACTACTTTTGCTTTATCAGCAACGAATAATAATAAATCACCTGCTTCTGCACCGAATGCTTCTAGTAACGCTTGTTTTTCTTCATCGTTAAAGAATTTTGCAATTGGACCTTTTAAGCCGTCTTCTTCTACTTTAATCCATGCTAACCCTTTTGCTCCGTAAATTTTCACATAATCTAAGAAGCCGTCAATTTCACTACGTGTGAATTTTTCATTTCCACCTTTGACGCAAATCCCTTTTACCGGATTTCCTGATTTAGCTACAGAGGCAAACACTTTAAAGTCAGAGTCTTGCACAATTTCTGTTACATCGACAAGCTCCATACCAAAACGTGTATCTGGTTTATCACTACCAAAACGGTTCATTGCATCTACATATTTTAAGCGTGGGAATGGTGTTTCAATATCCATCCCTTTTACTTCTTTCATGATTTTTTTCATCATTTCTTCCATCATTGGAAGTAAATCTTCTTTATCTAGAAAAGATGCTTCAATATCTAATTGTGTAAATTCTGGTTGACGATCTGCACGTAAATCTTCATCACGGAAACAACGAGCTACTTGATAATAACGTTCAAAACCAGAAACCATTAACAATTGTTTAAATAATTGTGGAGATTGTGGTAAGGCATAAAATTCTCCTGGATGGACACGAGATGGAACTAAATAATCACGTGCTCCTTCTGGCGTACTTTTTGTTAAAATTGGTGTTTCCACTTCAAAAAATTCTTGTTCATCTAAAAAGTCACGCATCATTTTTGTAATACGATGACGTAATTTAAATGTTTCTAACATTTCCGGACGACGTAAGTCTAAATAACGGTATTTTAACCGAACATCTTCTGATACTTCAATGTTATTTTCAATTGGGAACGGTGGTGTTTTTGCTTCATTTAAAATTTCTACATCTTGAACATGTACTTCGATAGCACCTGTTGCAATGTTTTCGTTTACTGTACTTGGGTCACGTTTTACCACTGTTCCTTTAATATCTAGTACATATTCATTACGAACCTTTTCTGCTACTTCATGTGCTTTTGCTGAAATTTCTGGGTTACATACGATTTGTACGACCCCCATGCGGTCACGTAAATCGATGAAAATTACGCTCCCTAAATCACGACGCTTTTGCACCCAACCTTTTAATTGTACTTCTTCTCCTACATGAGCTTCACGAAGCTCTCCACAACGATGTGTACGACCAATCATTCTTTTTCCTCCTTAGCTTGTTTCATATAAGAAAGTAAATCGGCAAATGCCACTTCTGTTTGTTCACCAGTTGCTAGTTTTTTCACGACTGCTTTTTCTTTTTGTAATTCTTCTTCTCCAATAACAATCACAAACGTTGCTTGTAACCGATCTGCTTGTTTAAATTGTGCTTTCATTTTTTTCTGCTGGTAATCTTTATCACAAGAAATACCTGCAAGTCGCATTGTTTGAAGAATTTTCACTGCTTTTTCTGTTGCTTCTTCCCCTAATGCGATAATGTAAGCATCCATTTTTTGCATGACTGGTAACGTTTGTTTTTCTGCTTCTAACGCTAATAAAATACGTTCAATACTAAAAGCATACCCAATTCCAGGCGTTTCTGGTCCCCCTAAATCTTCTACTAATCCATTGTAACGACCACCGCCACAAAGAGTCGTAATAGAACCGAATCCTCGTGCTTTACTCATAATTTCAAACGCTGTGTGATTGTAGTAATCTAAACCACGTACAAGCGTTGAATCTACTTCATATTCAATCCCTAATACATCTAAGTAACCAAGCACCTTTTCAAAATATCGTTTCGATTCTTCATTCAAATAATCTAAAATCGATGGTGCTGTTTGCATTAATGGATGTTTATGATCAACTTTACAATCTAAAATACGTAATGGATTTTTTTCCAAACGTCCTTTACAATCTTCACAAAACTCGTGAATATGTGGTTGAAAATGATTGATTAATGCTTGTCTATGAGCAAGGCGACTTTCTGTATCACCTAGTGAATTAATTTTTAGGACAAGCTCTTGTAAACCAAGCCCTTTAAACGTATTCATTGCCAGGCTAATTACTTCTGCATCAATTGCCGGATCTTGACTTCCAAGCGCTTCTACGCCAAACTGAACAAATTGACGATAGCGGCCTTTTTGTTGACGCTCATACCGAAACATTGGACCTGTATAATATAATTTTGTTGGTTGGTCCGGTAAGCCATATAATTTTTTCTCTACAAACGCTCGCACAACCGCAGCTGTTCCTTCCGGACGAAGGGTTAAACTTCTACCACCGCGGTCTTCAAAAGTGTACATTTCTTTTTGTACGATGTCTGTTGTATCTCCCACACCTCGGCTAAAAAGCTCGGTATGTTCAAAAATTGGCGTCCGAATTTCATGATATTGATAAGCTCCACACATATTTCTGGAAAATTGTTCAATATATTGCCACTGTTTCGATTGTTCTGGTAAAATATCTTGTGTTCCGCGTGGGATTTGAATGGACACGTTTCATCCTCCTTGCTTTTTTTTACAAATATAAAAAACTCTCATCCCCGATGAAGGGACGAGAGTTTATTTCCCGTGGTACCACCCTAATTGAAGCATCTTTGCTTCCACTTTCAGTTAACGCCTGAATACGTTAATTCCTACTTTATTCAGAATTAAACCTATGGAGTGTTTTTCAATAAGTCGCATTGGAGAAATGTTTTCAGCCATGACATTTCCTCTCTAACCAAGCGGGTCTTACCTACTTCTCTCCTTTAACGGTACGAATATGTATCGTTTTTTATCTTACGAATAGTTGACTATTTTGTCAAGATAAGCGGCATTATTCTTTTTCCGTTTGTGATGGAGATTGTGGGCTGTTAGGCTCTTTTATAAAAGACGAATCCCATTTTTGTTCTTCAATTGTCGTAGGTTTTGTTGGTTCTGTCGGTGGTGTCGGTACTTTTGGTGGTACATTGTCTTGCTTTTCTGTTGGCAATACTTCATCTACTTTTTCTTCTGTTGGAGTAGGTGGTTCCTTTTGTTTTTTCTCTGTACTTTCCATCGCCTTCTCTGTTACTATCTCATTTATTTTTCGTTTTCCTTGTTTATTCCACGTATATAACGAACGAATCAATGTTTCTTTCGTTAACAGGTCCATTGATTTTGTATCTTGTGCAAAAATTTGCGTATCTATTAATTTCTTCACTGCTGCTTCTTCTTTTGTATATAATTCACCATTTAAATATAAAAAAAGAGTTGCAGCTTTCCCGTTTGTGACAGGCTCCGTTCCTTTCGTTTTTCCTTCGACTAATGGTAAGTGATAAGGAGCTAATGTTTCATATACTGCTTCCTCTCCTACCGATTGCTCTTTTTTTAGTAATCCATAATAAATAGCTATACTTTTTAAAAAAGTTGCTTCCGATACTTTTTCTTCTCGATTTAGATGACCAGATTCATCTGATTGCACGATTCCTTTTTCAGTTGCCCAAACAATCATTGGATAGTCTGGGTCTTGTGTGGAAACATCCGTATACAATGGCTTTTCTTTTGTAGTCGAAGTTGGGGTATCTTGTTCTGGTTGTTCTTTCCATGAAAGATATATCGTAAACCCCGCTAATAAAATCGAAACAATGCCAGCAAGGATGATGCCTTGTTTTAACATGCCGTATCTCCCCTATCCTAAAAAACTCCTTCATTTTCCGTTTGAAAAATGAAGGAGTTTGATTCATTCTCTATTTACTTTCTACGATTAACGTAACAGGGCCATCATTAGTAAACGTAATGTCCATCATCGCACCGAAACGACCTGTTTCAACCGGAACCCCGTGTGCGCGAATAGCTTCATTAAATGCTTCGTACAACTTTTCTGCTACTTCTGGTTTTGCTGCCGCCATAAAGTTTGGACGGCGCCCTTTTCTACAATCCCCGTATAACGTAAATTGAGAGACACTTAAAATTTGACCACCGATATCTTTTACAGATAAGTTCATTTTTTCAGATTCATCTTCAAAAATGCGAAGGTGGACCGCTTTTTCTGCTACGTATTTAGCATCTTCTATCGTATCTTCATGCGTCACACCAACTAAAATCATTAATCCTTTTTCGATTTGACCAACTATTTCATTGTCTACTGTCACTTTTGCATATTTTGCGCGTTGAATAACAATTTTCACTTTGAAACTCCTTTAATTACTGCACAATTCTTCTCACAGAATAAACGTCTGGAATTTGTTTAATTCGAGCGACGATTTTATGCAGATGACTAATATTTTGAATCGCAATCGTCATATGAATTTGGACCACCTTATTGCGATCAGATTTGCCAGAAACAGAGGATAGACTTGTTTTCGTATCATACACAACTTGTAATACTTCATTTAGTAAACCTCTACGATCATATCCCATAATTTCAATGTCTACATCGTACACTTTATTACTATTTTCATTGTTTTCCCATTCTACTTCTAATAATCGTTCCTTCGCCAATCCATCTTGAATGTTCGGACAATCGGTACGATGGATGGAAACGCCGCGTCCTTTCGTAATAAATCCGATAATATCATCCCCTGGCACCGGATTGCAGCATCGAGCCATTCGAATAAGTAAATTGTCAATGCCTTTTACTCGGACGCCAAGCGTTGCTTTTTTATGACGATGTTCTTGTTTACTGGAATCCTGGGTAACTTGTTCTAATAACTCTTTCGTTTCCGTATTTTTTTGACGAATTTTTTCTGTTAAACGGGTAACTACTTGCTTCGACGTCAATCCATTAAACCCAACTGCCACTAACATATCTTCTACATTCGTGAAGTTGAATTTTTTCGCCACATCCGCAAGTTTTTCATCTGTCATTAATTCTTTCGCATCAAAGTTTTGTGCTTTCAACTCTTTTTCGATGAGTTCGCGACCTTTTGCAATATTTTCATCGCGACGTTGTCGTTTAAAAAATTGACGGATTTTATTTTTTGCTTGGGAACTTTGTGCTAATTTTAACCAGTCTTGACTTGGACCGTAAGAATGTTTCGATGTTAATACTTCTACAATTTCTCCGGTTTTTAATTGATAATCAAGCGGTACAATTCGACCGTTTACTTTTGCACCAATACACTTGTTTCCGATTTCCGAATGGATTCGATAAGCAAAGTCAATTGGTACAGAGCCTTTTGGTAATTCTACGACATCTCCTTTTGGCGTAAATACAAATACCATATCGGAAAACAAGTCAATTTTCAACGATTCCATAAATTCTTCCGCATCCATTGAATCGTTTTGCCATTCTAAAATTTCTTTAAACCAAGCAATTTTCTTTTGAAACGATTGATTGTTTGTTTTTCCTTCTTTATACGCCCAATGCGCAGCAATTCCGTATTCTGCAATCGAATGCATTTCTTTTGTTCGAATTTGAACTTCTAATGGTTCCCCTTTTGGACCGATAACCGTTGTATGAAGCGATTGATACATATTTGCTTTCGGCATCGCAATATAATCTTTAAAGCGACCAGGCATCGGTTTCCAACATGTATGAATAATTCCTAAAACGGCATAACAATCTTTAATGCTTTTTACAATTACCCGAACAGCTAACAAATCATAAATTTCGTTAAACTGTTTATTTTGTAACACCATTTTTCGATAAATACTATAAATATGTTTCGGTCGTCCGTAAATATCGGCATCAATAGACAGTTCATCTAAGCGCAGTTTAATTTCATCAATGACTTCTTGAATATATTGTTCACGTTCCGCTCGTTTTCGTTTCATTAAATTAACGATTCGATAATATTGCTGTGGATTCAAATAACGAAGTGCCGTATCTTCTAGTTCCCATTTTATTGTTGAAATACCTAAACGATGTGCCAACGGAGCAAAAATTTCAAGCGTTTCGTTAGAAATTCTTCGTTGCTTTTCTGGTGGCAGATGTTGCAATGTTCTCATATTATGAAGGCGATCGGCGAGTTTAATTAAGATGACTCGAATGTCTTGTGCCATTGCTACAAACATTTTTCGATGATTTTCTGCTTGTTGTTCTTCTTTTGACTTATACTTGATTTTTCCAAGCTTCGTCACGCCATCCACAAGCATCGCCACTTCATGGTTAAATTCTTGTTCTAAATCTTCTAATGTAATCGACGTATCTTCCACCACATCGTGCAATAAACCTGCTGAAACAGTCATCGGATCCATTTTTAATCCAACTAATATACCAGCGACTTGGATGGGATGTAAAATATATGGCTCACCAGACTTCCGGTATTGACCTACATGCGCATCTCGCGAGTATATATAAGCTCGTTCAATAAACTGTATATCTTCTTCTGACAAATATAGACGCGCCATTTCTAGCACATCATCAATGGTTAACACTTCTTCTTTCGCCATTCGATCACCTTTGCTTTAAAATATATTGCTTTTATTATCTTTAAATTTTGAAAACTTGTAAAGACAAAGACAAAAAAATGTCGAAAAAACAATTCTTTTTGTCCATTTAATCACAAAAACAAGGACTGCCACAAGACAGCCCTCTATATTTTTCCTTAAGATGGATATTTCATTAACGATAATACGTCGTATCCATCCCCAATTTTTTGTCGCCCTTTTAAATCTGTTAATTCAATGAGGAAAGCAATTCCTACTACTACCCCACCTATTTTTTCCACTAATTGAATGGTTGCTTCAATCGTTCCACCCGTTGCTAATAAATCATCCGTAATTAACACGCGTTGGCCTTTTTGAATACTATCTTTATGTAAAGCAAGTGCATCTACCCCATATTCCAGTCCGTAATCAACCTTTACGACTTCACGTGGAAGCTTTCCTTCCTTACGCACAGGAACAAACCCTTTCCCTAAAGAATACGCCACAGGGCAGCCAACAACAAATCCACGGGCTTCTGGACCAACTACAACATCTACTTGTTTATCTTCTGCAAACTGGCAAATTTGATTGATGGCATATTGATAGGCATCTTTATTTTGCATTAACGTCGTAATATCTTTAAAACTGATTCCTTCTACTGGAAAATCAGGCACAATTGTAATATATTCTTTTAAATCCATTGTATAATCCTCCTACATTACTCGTTCCGTATATTTTTTTCAAACCATTCTTTTAGTTGTTGATACGTGGCATATGCCAGTTGTTGTTCTACTTTCATTTGATTTAATCGTTTTTGATAGATTGGTGCAGATTCAATCTGTTTCTTTTTAGGTGACGGATGAATAAAAATAATTCCGCTTTCTATTTTAACAAATCCTAATTCAAAAAACACTTTTGTCATAAAGGTTAATTTTTCTTTTGTCCAATTTTTATAACGCTCGACTTGTTTCACTACTACCGCAAACGGGACTTGTTTTTGCATTCGTAACCATTTATAATAGGCGGAAAATTCTTCTCTCGTCGGTAACGGAGTAAACAGATACGATTCACGGTGATAAAAAACAGTATAAATCCGCTCTGGTCGTTCTATTTTTTGCAAAACATGTTGTAATTCGTGTAACGATGACGGTAAATCTAAAAATATAACGTGTGAATAGGTTATCATCTCTTCTTCGATAGTTGGATAAAATAACAACGTTGCATCATTTGTAGCTTGAAACAACGTAACCGTTTCTTCTTGAAAGGCAATACAAGCCGTCGTTTGTTTCGGTAAACGTTGAATCACTTCTGCTACATTTTTTTGATTACGAATATCAAACAGTTGCCATTCTTTTACTGCCAAATCTTGAATAATCATTTGTGGCTTTCGATGACCATTCCATTCATTAATCGATAACTCTCCCACTAATGAAACAGGACTTTGTTCCGAAAGGTCATGCCATTGATCACCAAATTGAAAGCCTACTGCATCTAATTTTGTATTTTCTTCTTGTAATAGCAATTTCAAATGATTTTTTTGTGCTCCCATTTGGCGCTTTTCCGCAATGCTTGCGTTTTCAATTAATACGGTGGGAAACGCATTGTTCATTCCAAATGGCGCTAATTTTTGCACATCTTGAATAAGAGAAAGGTCTACTTCTGACACAGACACGGTTGCATCTATTTGGATAATCGGAATTCTTTCATGCTCTGTAAAACAAATTTTCGCATATTGTTTTAAACGAATCCGAAGCTCTTCTAGGTTCTCTAATGATAATGTCATACCCGCTGCTTGGGCATGTCCTCCAAAATGAGGAAGTAAATCTTTACATTTCGACAGTTCTTGAAATAAGTGAAATCCTTCAATACTCCGAGCAGAACCTTTTGCGATATTTTTTTCGCGGTCAATCGTTAACATAATGACTGGTTTATAAAACATTTCCACTAAGCGGGATGCGACAATTCCGATGACGCCAACATTCCATCCTTCTTTCGCTAAAATAAGAATGTCATCTTCCTCGTCTGATTCGTTTTTAACCATTTCCATTGCTTCTTCTGTAATTTGCTTTACTAACTCTTGTCGTTCTTGGTTTAATTCATCAATTTGAGTCGCCATTTGCTTTGCTTCTTCCACGTTTTCGCTCGTTAGCAATTCTACTGCTAGCATCGCGGATTGCAACCGACCGACAGCATTAATTCTCGGTCCAATGCCAAAGCCTATATCATATTCATTACAGTTTGGAACGTCTACTTGTGCAACGTCCATTAACGCTTTTAATCCTATTTTTTTCGTTTGTTGTAACCGTTTTAATCCTAGCTTTACAATCGCCCGGTTTTCTCCTTGTAACGGAACCAAATCACAAACCGTTCCAATAGCTGCATACTCTAACAAATGAGTTGGTATTTTTTTATATAAAGCATGCGCTAATTTAAATGCAACACCCGCTCCGCATAAATCAGAAAACGGGTAATTCGGGGAACATTGTGGATGAATAATGGCATAAGCATCGGGCAATTGATCGCCCATTTGATGGTGATCCGTAATAATTAAATCAAGGCCAATTTCTTTTGCAAATGCAGCAACATCCACTGCTGCAATTCCATTATCAACGGTAATAATAACGTGAAAATCTTCCTCTTTCGCCCGTTGAAATGCTTGTTTATTCGGACCGTATCCTTCTTTAAAACGATCTGGAATATAGTAATCAACTAATGCGCCTAATTCTTTTAATGTTTCAACTAAAATAACGGTTGAGTTTACACCATCGGCATCGTAATCGCCATATATTAAAATTGGTTCTCCTTCATCTATCGCACGTTCAATTCGTTCTACGGCAAGGTCCATTTGATTCAATAAAAATGGATCGAACAAATCTGATTCGCGAATGTGTAAAAAGGATTCCGCTTCTGTTGGTGTCGTAATACCTCGGTTTATTAACAAATGGGCTAAAAATGGTGAAATGTTGACAGCGGATGCTAACATTTTCACTTTATCTTCCGGTGGCTTACTCAGTTTCCATTTTTTCTTTGCATGTAGCATCTATGGTTCACCTCTTAACCCATTCATTATACAAGATAAATCATTCTTTCGCCTATGTATTACTCAAAATAAAAAATACCGACAACTGTCGGTATTTTTCCCTTAAATTTTTAATTGTTTATAGCCTATTTTCTTTAATTGTTTGTTTTTTAAGACGAGCCATAATTGTGCTGCGATGAATAAAGACGAATACGTTCCGGCAATTAATCCTACTAATAATGCGAATGAGAAGTTTTGAATGGCAGGTGCACCGATGAAATAAAGTGCAGCTGCTGCAATCACTACCGTTAAGACCGTATTAATCGAACGGGATAACGTTTGAATAATACTCATGTTCACAATGTGCGCTAAGTCTTCAAACGATTTCACACGTTTTTCTTTGCGGACATTTTCACGAATCCGGTCAAACGTTACAATCGTATCATTAATCGAGTACCCAATAATCGTTAGGACAGCCGCAATAAACGTAACGTCTACTTCTAATCGTAAAATACTAAACACGGCAACAATTAAAAAGGCATCATGTAATAACGAAATAATCGCTGAAATCGCAAAATAAAATTCAAAGCGAATCGCTACATAAATGACAATTCCGATAGAAGCTAAGGCGATGGCAATCATCGCATTTCGTACTAATTCTTTCCCCACTTGTGGGCTAACAATACTTACATTCGGTTCATGTTTATAAAGGTCATTAAAATGTGTTTTAATTTTTGCTACGTCTTCTTTTGACAACGTACCAACATATTGTACCGTCACGATTTCATTCTTATTTCCTGAAACAGTGATGCGATCATAATCTCCAAACCCAATGGCTTTTATTTCTTTTTCTACTTCTTTTATCTCTAACGTTTCGTTCGACGAAATGTCTACGCGCGTACCACTAACAAAGTCAATGCTTTTATTTAACCCCATTGTAACCAATACAATGGTTCCCGCAATTAAAAGAAAAAGAGAAAAAAGAAAAAATTTATTACGATGTTTGACAAAATCTAAATCTTTCGTTAAAAAAGTATATCTCATCGGTCGATTTCACTCTCCTTCACACCAAACAAGCCGATTTTCTTTTTCAACATACCACTGTTTACCCAAAGTCCTAACAACCATCTTGACAGGAAAACAGCGGTAAAGAAGCTAAGCACAACGCTAATAAGTAACATGGTCGCAAACCCTTTAACCGAGCTATTTCCATAAGCAAAAAGAACACCAGCTGCGATAATCGTTGTAATGTTTGCATCAAAAATAGCCGAAAAAGAATGCTTGTTTCCATCACGGAAGCTGCTACGAATCGACTTACCAAGACGTAATTCTTCTTTAATTCGTTCTGCGGTAATGATATTTGCATCAACAGCCATCCCAACCCCAAGAACTAAAGCTGCAATTCCTGGTAACGTTAGCACCGCGCCCATTAAATCAAACACAAGAATGATTAAGTAAATATATGTAACGAGTGAAACAACCGAAATAAATCCTGGTAATCGATAGAAAACTAACATAAATAAAAAGATAATGGTAATCCCAATAATCCCTGCATATACAGTAGATTGTAAGGCATTTTCACCAAATTGTGCCCCAACAGAAGTTGAATAAATTTCCTTTAATTGAACAGGAAGAGCACCTGCATTTAATAAATCAGCTAATTCTTGCGCTTCTTGTTTTTTGAAGTCCCCTTCAATTAACACATCTGTCGTATTTAATACTTTATTTACTTGAGGAGATGATAAATATTTTGGATTTTCTTTTGTAACCTCTGCCAAGAAGGTATCTTTACCTTCTTCAAAGTCTAGCCAAATCACTAATAAATTTTGTCCTGGTCCTCTATCAAGCACTCCTTTGGTTACTTTTCCGAACTTATCTCCATCTTTTAATGTTAACGCTACTGCTGGTTTTCCTAATTGGTCAAACGTTAAACTAGCGCCACCTTCTTTTAAATCACTTCCACGAAGCAACACTTTATCTTCTATATCACGGAATGTAAGATTTGCCTGTGTAGATAAAATTTTACGTGCTTGGTTCTGATCTGTTACACCAGCAAGTTGCACCCGAATGCGATTTTCCCCTTCAATTTGAATATTTGGTTCAGATACACCTAATACGTCAATCCGTTTATATAACGCACTAACAGTATCATTTAATACTTCTTTCGTTATTTTTTGCCCGGGTTCTTGTGGTTTTACTTCATAAAGCACTTCAAACCCACCTTGGAGATCTAACCCTAATTTGATATCTTTTGTAATATCACGAATTGTTAAACTAACCGTTGCTACTAATAAAATAACAAATAGAAAAAAAGCAACGATTTTTCCTTTTTTGACCATATGCTTTATAGTCCTCCTTGAATGAAATTGTTCCTATGCACTATTCTTTACTTAAGTTCTTCTACATTCATCGATAACGTAGCTTCTGGCACTTCTCCTTCATCAAAAATCCAATGTGGATTTTGATATGCTTGGATTGTTAAATAATTCATGTAATCAGTTATTTTTAATCCCATTGCCATACTAACCGCTTCATACATTCTCCAAAGCTTTTTATCGCGTCCTTTGTGAAGCAAGCAAGCCCATATATCTTCTACGGTTGCTTTTTCATATCCAAGAATATGAAACTCTTTGCACTTGCTTTGTAATACAACATCAATTTGCGAACGATAGTATTCTAACTCTTTTTCTTCCATAAAGCATACTCCTTTCTTTTTTGGTTGTCATGTTTGTCCAAACGATGTGCATATAGTGAACTATACGTTTTCTTTCTTATGAACCCCTTCATCAAGAAAACAACACAAACTTTTTTAAAATCCGCACCTTTTTTTCGGTCACAGATAATCAACCACCAACGACCACCAACATGCATTCTTTACGCTCCCGCTACTGAGGGATACCGTTAATCTAGAATAAAGGCAGGAATGAACAATGACGAAAGAATCTTTTATAAAAGGTACGCTCATTTTAATCATTGCTGGTTTATTAACAAGAATTCTCGGTTTTTTTAATCGAATTATTCTCGCTAGAACAATTGGCGAAGAAGGTGTTGGGCTTTATATGATGGCAGTCCCCACCTTTATTTTAGCTGTTACCATTACACAGCTTGGCCTTCCGGTTGCTGTTAGTAAACTCATTGCGGAACAAAAAGCAGCGGGCAACCGTCAAGCAATGAAACGCATTTTGCTCGTTTCGTTATGTATTTCGTTATTGATTAGTCTAACACTTTGGGGCGCGCTTGTGTTACTCTCCCCTATTTTATCAAAAAATTTATTAACTGACCCACGAACTTTCTATCCACTACTAGCAATTGGCCCTATTTTACCAGTTATCGCTGCCTCTTCTATTTTACGCGCTTACTTCCAAGGACTTCAACAAATGAAACCTTCTGCTTTTTCGCAAGTGATTGAACAAGTTTTCCGTATTGCGTCCATCATAATCTTCACACCTTTTTTCTTACAATATGGCATTGAATTTGCTGCACTCGGTGCTGTCATTGCATTATTTGTTGGAGAGTTTGCTTCTTTTATTTACATTCTTTTATTATTTCGTAAAAAAGTTTCCTTTTCAATGGCTCCTTACACAAAAAAAAGATTTAGTTACCATAAAAAAGTAACAAAATCGTTATTAGCCGTTGCACTACCTACAACAGGAAGCCGTTTTATTGGATCGATTTCGTATTTTTTAGAACCAATTGTCGTCGCGCAAAGTTTAGCAATCGCTGGTGTTGCTACGGCCGTAGCAACAAGGCAATACGGGGAATTAACAGGATATGCCCTACCATTAGTCTCTTTACCTACCTTTATTTCGTATGCATTATCCGTGGCATTAGTTCCAGCTATTAGTGAAGCATATATTCTAAACAATCATCAAATGATTATTCGCAGGTTACATCAAACATTGCGATTATCTTTTTTAACAGGCGGGTTAGCAGTTGTTATTTTATACACGTTTAGTGAACCAATGACACGATTAATGTACGATGCACCACAAGTCGCAAAATACGTCCAATTGATGGCACCTTTTTGCCTATTTTTGTACATTCAAGGACCATTACAAGCCGTTTTGCAAGCAATGAATGCAGCTAAATTAGCAATGTTTAACAGTTTTTTTGGTGCACTCATTAAAACAATCCTTCTATTTTTATTAGCGTCAACACCTTCCTTAGGTATTTTAGGTGTTGCGTTTGCAATAGCGGTTGGGATGACCATTGTTACTATTTTTCATTTTATTTCGATTACAAAATTAATCGGCTATGTCGTACCAGCAAAAGAGTATATTGTCATGACCGTTTTGATTGTAGTTACACATTTTTTAAGTAAATACGTATATACACACTTTCTACATTCTTATACCCTTTTTTTTAAAACCATGTTCGCCATTCTCATCTCCATCGGTATTTATTTTTGTTTAGCTATTATCTTTCGGCTCATTGATTGGAAACAATTGAAAAAATTCATCCGCTTATTCGGATTGTTTCGATAGTTAAGAATCGTACGTATCAATAAAAAAACGATTTTTATCGTCCACGCTACAATACGAAATATCTTTTATTTTTCGATACCCCATTTTACGTAATTGTTGATATAACCAAAATGGGGTTTTTTGAATTAATTTTAAATGATCATGTTGAATTTCTCCATCTAAAATAATCGGTAGTGCGAGTTGGGCATTTCGCTTTTCTGGCGCCCGTTTTTCTGTATTTGGTTTCTTTTTAAACACAGACAGCTTCCCGCTTGACTCCAAAATAGCAAACTCTACATCTTTCACGTTATAGATATCTTTTTCCCTAAGTTGCATTAATAAATCATCAAAATTATACCGCTGCTTTCGCATCACTACTTCATCAATTTCCCCTTTATGAATAATAACGGACGGCTTCCCATCTAATAATTTTCTCGCCCGTTCGCTTTTAAGAGAAAGGTAAGAGAGAATGATTTGAACTAAAGCAAGTAATCCAATCACTGCTACCGTCTGGATGAGCGGAGACTTCGGATTTTCAATAGAAATAGCAGCTAGTTCCGCAATCATCATTGTAATGACGACATCAAAAACACTTAGTTGTCCTATTTCTCGTTTTCCCATTAAACGAAACACAAATAAAATAAAAAAATACATAAAAATAGTTCGAAGTAACATCACACTCATCGTTTCCCCTCCCTTTTTGTTTAGTGTGCACAAAAAGTAAAAAGTCATAACTTCTATTCCAACATTAACGACATATACATATATTAATTGTTTTACGAAAAGTAATTTTTAGGGGGGAATATCGATGACACATCGTTATACGAAAGCAGTTTTAACTGGGTTACTTTGGAGTGTAATCGGTATTATTTTTTTCGCAATCGTAGCTACTTTATTATTAAAATGGACACCTTTAACAGAAAAGAAATTGCAATTATATTACATGATATTGCCGTATCTCGTGTTATTCATTGGTGGCTGGATTAGCGGAAGAAAAGCGGGGGAAAAAGGGTTCCTTTTTGGATTTTTAACTGGGTTTTTGTATGTTTTTCTCGTATCCATCGTTCAATTTTTAGGATTTGATTATCGATTGGAAGGAAATCAATTGTTAGCATTTTTGTTTTTGGTTATTTCCTCCACTGCTGGTGGTGTATTAGGGGTAAATATGAAAAGAGAGTAAAATAAAGCCGCATCCACTATCATTGTTGGATACGGCATTTTTTTATTCACTTACTACTTCACGAACCGAACTACGGTCAAAAGTGATTTTTGAACCGTCTGTTGTTTTAATCACAATCGTTTTGTCATCGATCGCATCAATGATTCCATGACAACCACCGATTGTAATAATTTTGTCACCTCTGTTTAAGTCACTTTGCATTTGTTGCACTTGTTTTTGTCTTTTTTGTTGTGGACGAATAAGTAAAAAGTAAAACAAGACAACAAACACTAAAAGCGGACCAAATGTCGCTAAAATACTTTCCATTTTGTTTCCTCCTTCACACTTAAAAGTTTTTTGCATTTTCTTTATTGAACCCATAACGTTCAAAAAACTCTGCTTTAAAGTCTAGAAGACGATCTTCTTTAATCGCTTCTCGGACTTGCTTCATTAAGTTTATCAAAAAATAAACATTATGGTAAGATGTTAAACGAAATCCAAATGTTTCATTACATTTCACTAAATGGCGAATGTAAGCACGAGAATATGTTTTACATACGTGGCAATCACAGTTTTCATCAATTGGACGAAAATCACGGGCGTATTTCGCATTTCGAACGACGAGACGTCCTGTCGAAGTCATACATGTTCCGTTTCGCCCAATTCGTGTTGGCAAGACACAGTCAAACATGTCTACCCCATTCATCACGCCATCAATGAGTGAATCCGGAGACCCAACGCCCATTAAGTAACGTGGTTTATTCGTTGGGAGAAGTGGTGTCGTAAAAGAAAGTACTTGGTTCATCACATCTTTTGGTTCCCCGACCGATAGTCCCCCAATCGCGTACCCAGGAAAATCAAGACTTACTAAATCTTTTGCACTTTGTTTTCGTAAATCTTCAAATTCTCCTCCTTGCACAATACCAAACAACCCTTGTTTATCCGTGCGGTCATGTGCAGCTAAACATCGTTCGGCCCAACGGCTCGTCCGCTCCACTGATTGTTTCATATACTCGTGTGTAGCGGGATATGGTGGACATTCGTCGAATGCCATCATAATATCAGAACCTAATGCGTGTTGAATTTGCATTGATTTTTCGGGTGATAAAAATAATTTTTCCCCGTTTAAATGATTACGAAAATGAACCCCTTCTTCGGTAATATTTCGTAAATCACTTAAACTAAAAACTTGGAAACCTCCAGAATCCGTTAAAATTCCTTGGTCCCAATTCATAAAGGAATGAAGACCACCAGCTTCTTCTACAATATCCTCTCCAGGACGCAGCCATAAATGATACGTATTACTTAAAATAATACCAGCACCCATTTCTTTTAATTCTTCTGGGCTTAACGTCTTTACGGTTGCAAGTGTACCGACTGGCATAAACATCGGTGTGTCAAACGTACCATGTGGCGTATGAATACGACCAAGCCTTGCTCCGGTATGTTTTTCTGTTTTGATTAATTCATATGTAATGGCTGACATATTATTCCTCACCTTCTAAAATTAACATCGCATCTCCAAAACTAAAGAAACGATAACGTTCTTTGACTGCTTCTTCATACGCATGCAAGACGTTTTCTCTTCCTGCTAACGCACTAATTAACATAATAAGCGTTGATTTTGGTAAGTGGAAATTCGTAATCATTCCATCAATTGCTTGAAACGAATATCCTGGATAAATAAAAATAGTTGTCCAACCGCTTTCTTCCATAAAAGTTCCGTTATGTTTGGACGCAATCGTTTCTAATGTCCGCGTAGACGTAGTACCTACTGCAATAATTCGTCCACCACGTTTTTTTACTTCATTTAGCTTATCCGCTGCTTCTTTAGACATTTGATAATATTCACTATGCATCGCATGGTCTTCAATCTTTTCTGCACTTACAGGTCGAAACGTACCTAATCCAACGTGAAGCGTAATAAATACTTCTTCAATGCCTCGTTCTTTTGCTTCTTTTAACAATTCTTCGGTAAAATGAAGACCAGCAGTTGGAGCAGCTGCAGACCCTTTTTCTTTCGCATATACCGTTTGATAACGGTCTTTATCATCTAATTGTTCTTTAATGTAGGGCGGAAGGGGCATTTCTCCTAATCGGTCGAGTAGTTCGTAAAAAATACCATCATAAGCAAACATAAAGTCTCTTCTTCCATCTTCCCCAACATACGTGCAAGTCGCTTCTAACAAGCCATCTCCAAATGTAAGCACGGTTCCTTCTTTCACTCGTTTGGCAGGCTTACATAATGTTTCCCATCGATCATTTCCTTGTTCTTTTAATAACAATACTTCTACTTTTGCACCCGTTTCCTTTTTTACCCCAAATAACCGGGCTGGAATGACACGTGTATCGTTGAAAACAAGGCAATCCCCTTTTTTTAAGTACGATAAAATATGTTTAAACGTATCATGTGTGAGCTTTCCTGTTTTTTTGTCTAATACTAATAAACGAGAAGCAGTCCGATCTTGTAGCGGTGTTTGTGCAATTAATTCTTCTGGTAAATCATAATCAAATAACTCGATATCCAAAAAAGTCACCTTCTTGCAAAAAATTAACGAAATCGTCCTAAAATCATAAAAATTAACGATAAAACGATACTAATGATAATACTCGTTACAATCGGAAAATAAAAGGTCGTATTTCCTTTTTTAATTAAAATATCTCCCGGAAGTTTCCCGATAAACTGAATAAATATTCCGACGACAATCATAATAATTCCAATGGTTATAAAAAGCTTTCCGAATTCACCCATTTTTTGGTTCCTCCATTTGAAAATGGTCATACGCTAATTTCGTAGCAATTCTTCCACGTGGCGTACGTTTAATAAACCCAATCTGTAATAAATATGGCTCATATACATCTTCAATTGTATGAGATTCTTCGCCAATTGTTGCAGCAATTGTATCAAGTCCCACTGGCCCACCGTGAAATTTTTCAAGTAAACTCTTTAATAATTTATGGTCAATATAATCTAGTCCTAAACGGTCTACTTGCAAAAGTTCCAATGAATAGTCTGCCACTTCTTTCGTAATATTTCCATCAAAACGCACTTGTGCAAAATCTCGTACCCGTCGTAGTAGACGGTTTGCAATTCGCGGTGTGCCTCTAGAACGGCGGGCAATTTCATATGCTGCTTCTTTTTCTATTTCCACTTCAAAAATATGAGCAGTTCGTTCTACGATTTGTGCTAATTCTTCCGGTGTATAATATTCCAAATGTAAAATGACACCAAATCGGTCCCGAAGTGGCGCGGTAAGAAGCCCAACACGTGTCGTTGCTCCTACTAACGTAAATGGTGGTAAATCTAGTCGAAGCGAGCGCGCTTGCTCACCAGAACCAATGACAATATCTAAACAAAA